>CAVOTD010000011.1:0-338822 GCA_963698995.1 uncultured Alphaproteobacteria bacterium
GCGCCGGCGTGTCGGTCGAGGAGGGCTATCGCCACGCGCGCCAGGTCGGGCTGGTGCTGATCGCGGCGATGAAGGAGGCGCTCGGCGATCTCGACCGCGTCGAGGCATCGTCAAGGTGCTCGGCATGGTCAATGCGGCGCCCGATTTCGAGGACCATCCGAAAGTCGTCAACGGCTGCTCCGACCTGTTCGTCGAGGTGTTCGGCGAGCGCGGCCGGCATGCCCGCTCGGCGGTCGGCATGAGTTCGCTGCCCGGCGGCATTCCGGTCGAGATCGAGGTCATCGTCGCGGTCCGGTAGCAGGCGTATTGCGCCGGGGGCGCCGGGCGCGCATGGCCGAACCGACGGCGCTGCCGCCGGAGACGCCCGGCGGCAGATCCGCCGGCTGATGGTGTTCTTCGCGCTGGTCTATGTCGTCGAGGGGGTCGGGCAGACCGGCGGGCTGATCGCGCAGCCGCTCAACTATTACCTGAAACAGGTGTATCGGCTGGACGCCGCTGCAGGTCACCGCGTCGCTGACGATCCTCAACCTGCCCTGGGTCATCAAGCCGGTCTACGGGATCGTCTCCGATTTCGTGCCGCTGTTCGGCTATCGCCGCAAGGCGTATCTGATCCTCGCCAACCTGGCCGGGGTCGCGGCCTATGGCTGGGCGACGCAGGTGTCGGCGCCGGGCCAGCTGATCTTCGTGCTGCTGCTGACCGCCTATGCGATGGCGGCGTCGAGCACCCTCTGCGGCGCGGTGCTGGTCGAGAACGGGCAGCGGCTCCAGGCCAGCGACGCCTTCGTCAACCAGCAATGGCTGTGGTTCAACATCGCCGCGATGGCGAGTGCGGTGATCGGCGGCCAGCTGGTCGCGCGGCTGTCGCCGGCGGCGGCGCTGCACGCGGCCGCGGCGATCGTCGCGGTCGCGCCGCTCGCCGTCGTCTGCGGCGCGGCTCGGCGCTGCTCGACGAGCCGCGCACCCCGACCAACCTGGCCGAGCTGCGAAGACGCTTCGCAGCCTCGGCCGCTTTACCAACCGCGAGCTGTGGCTGATCGCCGGGTTTCTGTTTCTCTACTATCTCAACCCGGGCTTCGGCACGCCGCTCTACTACCACATGACCGACGATCTGAAGTTCGGCCCAGGACTATATCGGCATGCTCGGCGCGATCTCCTCGGCCGGCTGGATCGCCGGGGCGCTGATCTACCGCCAATTCCTGAAGGGTCTGACCTCGAAATCGCTGCTGAATTTGAGCATCGTGCTCGGCACGGTGACGACCGCCGCCTTTCTGCTGCTGAGCAACGAGGCGACCGCGGCGATCGTCAATTTCTGCAGCGGCATCGCCGGCATGATCGCGTTTGTCGCGACCTTGACCCTGGCTGCCGATTTCTGCCCGAAGCGGGCGGAGGGGTTCGCCTTCGCCGCGCTGATGTCGATCACCAATTTGTCGGCGGCGCTGTCCGACAATCTCGGCTCCTTTTTGTACGAGCATGTGTTCGAGCGCCGGTTCGCTCCGCTGGTCCTGTCGTCCGCGGCGTTCACCGCGGTGGCCTTCTTGTTCATCCCCTTGCTCCGATTGGGCGACAAGCAGCCCGGAGAACCGATGCGCCCAGCTGCAGAGGGCGCGTAAGCAGGTTTCAGACAGCGGTCAGGCCTTTGCCGGATTGCGCTTGAAGCTGAGCTTGATGCCGCCCTTGCCTTCGAGCTTGCCACCGCTGCCGAGGATGCTGATCTGCCCTTCTGAGCTGGCTTCGATCGACAGCTCGACCTGCTCCAACAATAGCCCAGTCTCGGCGCACGATTGATCGAACACGTCACCGACAACGGCGAGGAGATTGCCGATTTGCCGTTTCAGATCATCCGCGCTGATCTGCACCCGCTGGGTCAAGCTCTTGCGGAACCACCTGGACGGCGCTGGATCCGAACCCACCACCGACGTCCTCGGACTCCGCCCCCTTCGATGACCTCGACCGTTTCGCTGGTTTCGACATTCGTGACAAACCACAGCCCCGCCTGCTCGTCGGCCATGCGATTCACTCCTTGCCTAGATCGTGCAAACCACTCTGAGGCCAATGCGGCCCTGCCAGCCCGAGAAGCCGGGAGGATTGCTGTCGCGATAGGCCGACCGGCAGATCGCCGGGTTGTGCGACCATGAGCCGCCGCGCAACACCCTCGGGCTGTCCTGCGACCCCGCGAGATTGGCGCTGCCGTCCTGCGGCACATCGGCATAATTGTCGCTCCATACTTCGAGGCAGTATTCCCAGACATTGCCATGCATGTCGTAGAGGCCGAACCGATTGGGCGGGAATGTCCCCGGTCGGGTCGTCGTCCCGCGGAAGATCCCGGGGCGGACCCTGGCCGTACGCGCCTCTGTCGTACGTCACTCCGAGATAGACATCGGAGGCGCCGCTCTTGCCGTCGCTCGTGCCGCACACCGCACCGCCGATCCCGCAATAGTTCGCCAACTCGGGAATAATCGTCGGCCCGAAGTGAGAGGGGCCGGTGCTGCCGGCGCGACAGGCATATTCCCATTGCGCTTCGCTCGGCAGCCGATAAGGCCGTCCGGTAATCTCAGTCAGGCGCAGGCAAAACTCTTCTGCCTGGTTCCAGGGCTGCAGCGTTTCGACCGGTAGGTCGACGTTTCTAAAAAGGAAGGGTTCGGATTGAGGTCGCGATTGATCCGTTCGGGGTGCGCCAATACCGCTGCGGACCATTGCGCCTGAGTGATCGGCGATGCGCTGATGAAGAACGGCGTAGAGTCAACATGGTGCAGTGGGCCCTCATTCGGCTGCCGCTGAGGCTCGTCCACGGGCGAGCCCATCGTGAAGCTGCCACCCGGTATCGCGACCGATATCGAGCGCGCCGCCCTGATCCGAACAGCTCGGTGAATACCGCGGCGGCAGCCTTTTCCGGCGGCTTGCGGACCCCTTTTTCATCGACCGTCGCAATCTCGAACCCGATCGACCGTGACGCCGGTTTCGACAGCGATCGGCGGACCGAGGGTGTTGCGATGACCGCGCCGGTCCCGGCAACAGCAAGCGCGGCCACGCCCAGCGCTTGCCGGCGCGTCAGTCTGAGCTGCCGGACGGACAGCGGCCGCCGCAGCACGCCTTGTCGTGCGGCCGTCGCCACAGAGTCATTGGCTGGGGGGAAGCGGGCTGATTGCTTGAGGGCAATGCGCTTGACTGCCTCATGCGCCTGCGGATCGACCGGTGATACAGCAATGACCCGCCACAATAGCTGCTCGGCGGTGTCCAGATCGCCGTTCGTCTCGGCCTCGAGGGCTTCCAGCTTGATCGGCCCAAGATCCGCTAGGCTAGCGAATTTGGGGAGCAGGATCAGGTGCTGCTTTTCGATCGGCTCGGCGTGAGTGTAAGGCGTCTGGCGCGGCTTGTGATATTTGGCGCAGAGCTCGGGTACCCGGAACCGGAGATACTGATACAGCCGCTCGACCGTCGCGCAATTGGTCTCGCCCTGCTGCCGCAACCCTTCGAGCAGCGTGTAGCTGAACGCGCCGTGCTGCACTTCGGAAATCTCGTATGAACGCTCGTTCGGGCTGCAAAACGATATCGTCACCACCCCGGGCTGCACCTCGGCCCCGACCCCCTGCCCATCCCGCGCTCCTTCGTTGCGGCATGCATCCAGCGGCAGGACCACATTTTTGGCGCCACAGCGCCGCAACCGTTCCGTCAAATAACTGACTGCGACCGCGGTTTCCTCGACATTTCCGGGGTCGGCGTCGATGGGCATGATGTAGTCGCGGTCCCTGTCTCGCCTGCCGTGACCGACGAAAAAGAACCAGAAATTGTCGCTCGGTTTCAGGAATTTCTGCTCGAACCGGTGCGCAGAAACCGCCGTAAGGTGCCGCCGCTCGGCATCGAGCGAATCGGCTCGCCGAAATCGGTCTAGATTGGCGACGCGTCTTCGGCGAAGAAGTAAACTTTGTCGAAACCGGCTTCTTCTTCGAAGAAGTCGCGCAAGGCCTCCGCGTCGCGCGTCGCATATTGCAGCGGCTGCAGGTTATCGTACCGATCAATGCCGATGCAGATTGCCCAGTTCTCGCTCATCGCCGCATGGTCAACGTCGCGCCGAACAATCTTTGCTCGTCGGGCGAGTAGCTGCTTGCATCGAACTTGCGACCTTGTTAACGCTCTTCTTTGAGAGCAATCATAAGGGGGGACACATGTATAAGTTGATCCCGCTTGCTGTGCTTATCGCGACCGCATCGACCTTCTGTCATTCATCGGTTGCCGCCGAGCTACGCCTTGCAGACCCCCTACACCGCCTCTCGGCGGCTAGCGTTTCCGGTTACAGCGGCGCCATCGTGCTCGTCGGCGGCATGGGCGGCAATGGAACCGGCGGCGGGATGACCGGCGCGACCGGCGGCGGCATGACCGGTACGACCGGCGGCATGGGGAACGTCACAGGAGGCGGCATGACCGGCGTGACACGCCCCAGCATCGGCGGCGCGACTGGCTACGCGCCCGGCGGCGATCCACCTGGGGGCGGCGGCGCGCCATATGCTACGGGCGAGACGACCGGAGACGGGCCGCAGCACCCGCAGTATTATCATTGTGTTACAAAGCACGGCCGATGCTCGGTGAGTTCCGAATTGGGCGCGCGTCGCACCGGCGCGTCATGCTCTTGTTTGTTTGGCGGGAAAGGGAAGATCAGATAGATGGCGGCGCTGCCGCTTACCGCCCGGGGACCGTCCCCTTTGCCAGACTTTCGCAATAGCGCGCGATCTCGCCGGGTGTCGTGATCCACAGCCGATCGCGATGGCGCAGGATGTGGCGGACGGCGTCGCGAAACGCACGCAAGCGAAACGGCTGGCCAATAATGAAGGGATGCACCGAGACCGCAAACACTAATGGGTATTTGCGGGATTGCTGTAGCATTTCATCGAACTGGTCGATCACCATCTCGGCGAATTGCCGCCCGGTATGGCGGCGGAAGACGAGCGCCGGCGAGTTGTCGATCTCGAGCGGGTAGGGCACCGATAGGATGGGGCCGGCCCGAGTGCGCATCCAGATCGGCTGGTCGTCCAACGCCCAGTCCATCACATAGCGGTAACCGGCTTCCTTCAACAGGTCCAAGGTCACGCCGCTCTGCGCGATGTGGGGACCGAGCCAACCCTCCGGCCGCCGTCCCGAAAGGCGGGTCAGCATATCGGTGCATTCGGCGATCAGCCGCGCCTCGTCCTCCTCCCAGAGCACATCCTGGCGCTCCGAATTGGTCCTGCCGTGGCCGATATATTCGTCGCCGCGCCCATTCAGCCGTTCGACGATGTCGGAGCAGTGCTCGAGGACGGCCGAGTTGACGTTGTGCGCCCCCGGCAGGCCGAACTCGTCGAGCAGATCGAGATAATACCAGAGGCCCACCCGGTTGCCGTAATCGCGCCACGCGTAGTTGCGTTGGCTCTGCGCCGCCGCGGCGCCGGTCGAGTTGCTGCCGAGCCCGGCGCCGAACGCGAAATGCTCGATGTTGTTGTTGAAGGTGACGGCGAGCCGAGCCCCCTCCGGCCACTCATATTGCGGCCGCTTGTGGATCGGGACGTAGTCGTAGCGACTATGGGCGGGGAGTTTCATGGGCTCACTGCCCTTTGAACATTGGCTTGCGCTTTTCCATAAAGGCGGTGCGGCCTTCAGCATAATCTTCGCTGGCGAAACACTCGTCGACCATCCGTTGGCACAGCGCCAGGTCGCGTTCGCGGTCGTCCTTCATCGCTTCGCGGACGATCGCCTTGACCGAGCGGACGGTCAGCGGCGCATTGGCCGCGATCATCTGGCAATAATCGGTGACGTAGCTTTCGAGCGAGTTGGCCGGCACGACCTGGTTCACCAAGCCCATGCGCAGTGCCTCTTCGGCACTGAATTGCCGCGCGGTGTAGAAAATTTCGCGCGCGCAGGCCGGGCCGACCAGATCGATCAGCCGGCGGATCCCGTCATAGCCGTAGCCGAGCCCGAGCTTGGCGGCCGGGATGCCAAAGCGCGAGCCATCGGCGGCGATCCGCATATCGCACGCCAACGCGGTCCCGACGCCGCCGCCAATGCAATAGCCCGAAATCATCGCGATCGTCGGCTTTGGCGTGTCCTGGAGGCGCTGCCGCGCGCCTTCCGAAATTTTGCTGTAGGCGGCTGCAGCCTCTTCGGAAGCCCGCTTCTCCTTGAATTCGGAAATGTCGGCACCGGAGACGAAGGCCCGACCCCCCGCTCCACTCACCACGATGACGCGGATCGCGTCGTCGCGCTCGAAATCGTCGATGATCTGGGCGACCGCCTGCCACATGTCGAGCGAGACTGCGTTATGGCGCTTCGGGTTGTTGAAAATCAGGCGGCCGATCGAGCCATCCTTTTCGACGATCATTTTGCTGGTTATAGGTTGGTCGAGCATCTTTGCTTCCCGCTCTTTGCTGATCGCGCAGTGTGGCCCACTCCGTCGCGACTGCCAAGTCGGCTCGACCGGTTACCCCCGGCTGCAGGCGCCGCCGCCGAGCACGCAGAACTTGGCGCAGTGCGGATGATTGAGCGGCACGGCGCCGCTTGCCTCGGCCAGGGTTTGGCCGAGCTCGAAGCGGGGATCGTAGGGCAAGAGAGTGCAGGCGACGACCGCCGGACGCGCTGCACCTTTGCGCTTTACGACCATGCGCGAGGTTGCGCACATGACGCTTTCGGGTGACTTTCCGAGGATGTCCCAGCACGCTTCGGTGATCTCCGGAACATCGCTTGCGGCATCCATCTCGGGAAATACCATCAGCCGTATCGGGTCATCGGCATCAATCGCCACCTCGAGTTCGGCAAAGAGCCGGGCAAAACCGCTGCGGATCGCGGCTTCCGGTTCGCCCGAAAGGCGGCGGCTGGCAACATGCGGCGCAAACCCGTTGTGCGCCAGCCAGCAGAGCCCGTCAATCGTCGGTTGCCAGCTGCGCTTACCCCGCTCCAGCTCGTGAACCCGGCGGCCATAATGATCGATCGAGACGCGGATCGTCAGCCGCTCGCCATAGCGATCCCGCAGCTCCAACAGCGCCGCCTTGCACTTTGCCATCGGCTTCATGGCGTTGGTCAGTACGATGGCCCGGAAATTCCGGGAAAGAACATCATCGAGCATAAGAGACAGCTTGGGGTTCATAAACGGCTCGCCGCCGGTAAAGCCGATCAGCGAGGTGGCGAGATCGCCGGCTTCGATCTCGTCGAGATATTCCGCGACCTCGGCGGCTGTCAGGTAAACCAATCGGTCATTTTTGGGGGACGACTCGATGTAGCAATGTCCACAGGTCAGATTACATAGGGTCCCGGTGTTGAACCACAGCGTATCGAGCGCTTTGAGGACGACGCGCGCCCTTCGGGCGCCATCGATGGTGACGAAGGGATCCTGAAACTTGCGCGGATCCAGTTGCGAAAGCACCGGCTCCATCATCAACGCGCTGTCTTAGAAAGCGAACCGTAACATCTCAAAAATATCTAAGAACGGTTTCGCAGGATGTGTCGATCCTATCACACGATCGTGAGGCAAGCCGCCTAGTTGCAGCCTGTTGATAACCTCGTTACGCTGTCTATTTGTAATTCCTTTGACGACAAGGGCATGGACCATTCGATCCCGCGTCATATCCGGCTGACATCCCACCCCGGAACGGGCGGGCAGGGCGCGATTCGGCTGCGTTGGGGGGCGTCGAGCCCGGCCGAGCGCGGCCCTGTGGTGGCGAGCCCGGCCGATCCGCGATACCGCAATGCGGTGGGGTCATATTCCGGCGCTTACGCGGTTTATCGCGCATTGGCGGTGGCGACACGCGCGTTGGCGCGCGACCATCGACCGGATCTCACCGACACCGCCCCCGCCGCGCTGATCGGCCCCCATCCGCAATGGGGCGACCCGGCGAAGATCGTGTCGCTCGATCCCTGGGGCCATCTCGTCGGAGAGGTCTTTGACGAACAGATCCGTGCCGACATCGACATCCGTCCGACGATCGCGATCACCAGGGCGCGAATTGCCACGCCCGAGCTCCGTCCGCTGCTTGCCGACGGCAGCCTGCGGCCCGATGGCCAAGTGTTGCTCGACAATGGCGAGATCCGCGTCACCAAGGCGGCGATCGATCCGGTGTGGCATCTGCCAGGACTGGCCGGCCGCTTTGGCGTATCGGAGGCCGATCTCCGGCGCACCTTGTTCGAGGAGACCGGAGGGATGTTCTCCGAGCTCGTCACTCGCCCGGACCTCGAAGTGTTTTTACCGCCGATCGGCGGCATGACGCTCTATTTCTTCGGCGAGGTCGAGCGGATCGCCGACCCGGTCACGGTGATCGCCTGTCGGGTGCATGACGAATGCAACGGCTCGGACGTGTTCGGTTCGGACATTTGCACCTGCCGCCCTTATCTCGCGCACGGGATCGAGGTCTGCGTCGAGACCGCGCAACAGGGCGGGGTCGGGCTCATCGTCTACAACCGCAAGGAGGGGCGGGCGCTCGGCGAGGTCACCAAATTCCTCGTCTACAACGCCCGCAAGCGCCAGTCCGGGGGCGACCGCCCCGACACCTACTTCCGCCGCACCGAATGCGTCGCCGGCGTGCCGGACATGCGCTTTCAGGAAATGATGCCGGACGTCTTTCACTGGCTTGGGATCCGCCGGATCGACCGCTGGGTGTCGATGTCGAACCTGAAGCGCGACGCGCTCACAGCGCAAGGGATCGAAATCGTCGAGCAGGTCGCGATTCCAGAAAGGCTGGTGCCGCTGGACGCGGCAGTCGAAATCGAGGCAAAGAAGGCCGCCGGCTATTTCGCGCCATCCGGGATCCCCGATCCGGAGGAGCTCAGCGGCATTAAGGGACGTGCCCTCGACGATTGACGGGGTTTCGGAGCTATTGACCGCGGCTGCCGTACGGGAGCGATGCGGCATCGTCCTTGCTGCGGCCCAACATGGCGAGACCCGGCATCTTCGGCTTGTTATGCCGCGGCTGGATGAGGCGGTCCGGCGCGTCCTCGACATCACGCGACTGCGCTATCCTAATCTCGCCGTGCCATATCACAGCCGGTGGCGGCACTTCTCGGCTGGCGGGGTCGACCGCGGGGCGCTTGTGGCTCCGGGCGCCGATGCGGCCGAAACGGCACGCGCCCGTATCGATCTGGCCGTCGTCTCCGTTTTGCTCGATGCCGGAGCCGGGCCGCAGTGGCGTTTTCACGAGGCGGAGACGGGTCAGGTGTTGTCGCGCTCCGAAGGCCTTGCGGTTGCGAGCCTGCGCGCGATGCAGGCGGGCCTCTTCTCCGCCGATTCCGCCAACCCATGGCGAGCCGATGCCGAAGCTCTGACGCGGCTTTCTGCGGAAAGGCTCGCCGGCGCATTCCGGCATGACGCTGGGAACGAACTGCTCGGGATCGAGGGGCGCGCCGCGTTGCTGCGTCGCACGGGCGAGATATGCGCGACAGACCCGGCCTTGTTCGGTGCGCCGGCACGCCCAGGCAAACTCTTTGATTACTGGTCGGGACGCGGCCGGCAAGTTTCGGCCCCGGAAATCCTCCAATTGGTGCTGCGGTTCTTCGGCCCGATCTGGCCGGGTCGCATCCAACTTGCCGGCATACCGCTCGGCGATTGCGGCCGGCATTCGGCTGTTCCTGGCGACGGGCTCGTGCCGTTTCACAAGCTCAGCCAATGGCTCACCTACTCGCTCATTGAGCCGCTAATGGCGGGCGGGGTGCGTGTCACCGGCATTGACGGGCTGACCGGACTTGCCGAATACCGCAACGGCGGTCTCTTCATCGACTGCGGCGTCATCGAACCACGAGATCCGTCACTCCTGGCGCGTCCGTTGGATGCGCTGAGCGAACCCGTCGTCGAATGGCGGGCGCTGACTGTTGCGCTGCTCGACCGCCTTGCCGTCAAGGTTCGCGAGCGCCTCGGCACGAGCCCACAAGAATTTCCGCTCGCCCGCGTCCTCGAAGGGGGCGCTTGGGCCGCGGGCCGGGAAATCGCGCGCGAGCGCCGTCGGGACGGTGCACCACCCCTCACGATCATCAGTGACGGCACTTTATTCTAGTCTTCGCACGCGTTCATGATTTGCACGAAGCCGGTGTACGGTCTCGTATCCTCGTGGGCTTTCACTGTTTTCGCTGTTTTTTGCAGCAAATTATCAGCCAGCCACATCGCGGTCCCCGCGGAAATCCTGGGCCGCCGACGGTTTGGCGAGAGGAAGAACAGCAAATGGTTTGCCGTTTCGTCGCTGTTTTTCGCTGTTATCTCTGAACAACTGCAAACCCGGTCTGCGGAAACAATCGACAAGATTTAATCACAAGTTAGTGGTTTTGTCAATTACGCAAAATGCGATAATCGCGCCTCCGCTCTCGTTCAACATTTAAGCCGCTACACTAGCTCGGCGAGCAGCGCCTTCGCGTCCTTAAGATCGGAAGTATCGAAGCCCTCGGTGAACCAGCCGTAAACCGGCGCCAGCAGATCGCGGGCTTCGGTGCGACGCCCCTGTTCGCCCCAAAGCCGGCCGAGGCTCGTCGCGGCGCGGAGTTCATAGGCCTTGGCCTGTTGACGTCGCGCGATGCGCAGCGCCTCTTCGAGGGCGCTTTGGGCTTCCTCGAGCCGGTTGAGACCGACTAGCGCGATGCCTTCGACGCGATGAAGTTCCGCGTCCCACTGTCGGTGACCGGTTTGTTCCTGTCTCTCCAGCCCCTCCCTCGTCGCAGCAAGAGCGGCTCCGTGATCGCCCAGCCGGACCAGCGCTTCGGCCAAGCGGGCGAGACCATAGGGCCGAAACCGCATCGTCCCCAGCCGCCCGGCAAGCCCCTCGCGCAAGCAGACGACAGCGTCCTCGAACGCCCTCTCCGCGCTTAGCGCGGTGCCACGCAGAAACCGCGGTTCCTGTACGAACCCCAGTCGTTGCTCGGTGACCAGCGCCTCAGCCACGCCGAGCCGTTGCAGTGCCAACTCGGGCTCGCCGCGATCGAGATGAAGCATCGCGTTGTGAAGCAGGGCTACTTCGAGGGTAAACGCGTGGCCGATGCCCTCGGCCAATGCCAATGCTCCGCCGCCGGTCGCTAAGGCTTTATCGGGATAGCCCAGCAGCCAGTAGGCTAGCGCGCCGATGTCACCGGCGCACACGCCGGGATCGTGCCCGCCATAAAGTTGGCGGAGGGAGCGGTGCCGCTCGGGATCATAGAGCCGTTGACCGGCCTCGCAGTGCTCGCGCGCGGCTGGCGGGTCACCAGCATACAAACACGTTGCCCAGGCGCTGTGATGCGCTTGGAGGTGCAATCCGTCGTCTGCCGTACTTGCGGTCAATCGCAACAGTCGATCCGACAATGAGCGGCTGGCGTGGATGCGGCCCGAACCGTTGGCCGATTGCCACAAGCCATACACCGCCATGAACAGCTGGCGCGGGTCGCCCCGGTGTTCGGCAAGCTCGCGAGCATGGGCATAGGCCTCTACCGCCTCGGCCGAAATATACCCTTGGGCCGTGAACAGCGACAGGCCCCGGGCCAGTTGCAGCTCGATCTCGCGGCCGTCTCGGGCCGGCCCTCCAGGCAGCGCCGCCAATGTTACGAGGCCCCGCTCGAAATGGCGGATCGCTTCGAGATGGGCCAAGCGCGCGGCGGCATGTTGGCCGGCCTTCAGCCATTGATCGACGGCCCGCTCGGTATCGGCGGCGGCGGTCAGATGACGGGCGAGCAACTCGGGCTGGCGCTCGACGAGATCGGTGAAATCCTGCTCCAGCACTGCCGCTACGCGGGCGTGTAGTTCCTGCCGCCTCGTGCGCAGCAAGGTGCCGTAGGCGGCGTCCTGCACCAGCGCGTGCTTGAACAGGTAAGAGGAATGCGGCGCGACACCGCGGCAAAACAACAGGCCGGCCGCGGTAAGCCGGTCGAGCCCCGATCGCAGCTCGACGGCGGGCCGTTGCGCGACTTGCTCGATCAGGTCGTAACCGAACTCGCGGCCGAGCACCGCGCCGATTTGGCCAATCTCCTTGGCAACCGGCCCGAGCCGGTCGAGGCGCGCGATCAGCGAGGCATACAGGGTGGCCGGGATCGAAAGGGCGGGCGACAGACTCGCCGCCGGTGCCGCAGTGCGATCGCTGCTTTCAAGCACGGCTTTGGTCAGCTCTTCGACAAACAGCGGCACGCCGTCGGCGCGCTCGACGATCTCGTCGACGGTCTCGCGGGAGAGGCCGGCATTGCCGGCGAGCCGTTCGACCAGTGCCGCGCCGTCATGCCCGCCGAGCCGGTTCAGCGCCAGCATCGTCACTTGCGGCGGGCCGCTCCAGGCATGCTGAAACTCGGGTCGGAAGGTGACGACGAGGAGTACGCGCAGCCGCGCTACCCGATCGAGCGTCAGGTCGAGCAATTCGCGCGTTGTCGGGTCGATCCAATGTGCGTCTTCGAAGACCATGAGAACAGGCGTGCGGCGCGAGAGGGCGTCGAGTTGGTGCAGCAACGCTTCGAACAGCATCTCGCGCTTGCGCTGAGGGCTGAGGTTGAAATCGGCGGCGGAGCTCGGCAGTGACAGCAGCTCGGCCAACAACTCGACTTCGTCATCGGCTCGCGCACCGGCCGCGAGCATTCCCCGCAGCTTCCCGAGCTTCTGCTCGACCGTGTCGTCGCGCGCAAACCCGGCAGCACGTTCGAGCTGGACAATGAACGGATAGAGCGCGCTGTCCTGATGGTAGGGCGAGCAGAAATAGCGCAAGCGCGTGTGCGGATCGCTCTGGATCGCCTGCGACAGCGCCGCGGTCAGGCGTGACTTCCCGATTCCCGGCTCGCCCGAAACCAGCACCACTCGTCCCTCGCCGGCTTTTGCCTGCTGCCAGCGCCGCAGCAACAGGGTCGAGCTCTTCGTCGCGCCCGACGAGCGGTGTCGCCTCCGAGCGGAGAGCCTCGAAGCGGCTCAAGACGCCGCTTTCGCCGACCACGCGCCAGGCATGCTGGGGCTCGGCAAACCCGGCGAGCGCCTGGAGGCCGAGATCCTTGAGATCGAACAGCGCGCCGATCTGCCGCCGTGTGCTCTCTGCAATGACGAGTGTGCTAGGTTGGGCCATTGCCTGCAGCCGGGCGGCAAGGTTCGGCGTCTCGCCGACGACCCCGCGCTCCTGCGCGGCACCGGTGCCGATCAGGTCGCCAACCACGACAAGGCCGCTGGCGACACCAAGCCGCACATTCAACCGTTCCGGCGTCGTGAGCCTGCCGACCGCGTCGATGACGGCGAGCCCGGCCCGCAACGCCCGCTCGGCATCGTCCTCATGCGCCTCCGGATAGCCGAAATACTTGGCGACAAAACCGGCGTACCGGGCGACCGTATCGGCGACGCGACGCTGATAGGCGCTGATCACCTCGCGCAAATCCTCGGGATCGTAGCGCGACGACAATGCCGTCGAGCCGACCAGATCGCAGAACATCACCGTCAGCTGGCGCCGCTCGGCCTCGCCGGAGATCGCTGTTGAGTCTGCGGCGGCTTGCGGTGCACCGCCGCGAAGCGCGGCGATCGCCGCAAGCAGCCGGCGCCGGTGGCCGATCGAAGCGACGCCGAGACCGATCAGATCATCGGCGGTCAGCTCGCGCAGAACTTCGGCGTCGATGTCGTTGGCGGCAAATCCTGACGTATATTGTTCGAGCCCGAGCCGACGCAGCCAGTCGGCGATATCGAAAGACATTACCGCCCCTCCCTGTCTGGTTATTGTGCGGTCGGCGTCCCGAAGGCGATATTGTAAACCCGGCGAGCTCCAGTTTCGAGGTTACTCTACCATGCCGCAATCAGAGGGGTGTTTGACGGTCGTCGCGCATCCGCTAGTTCAGCACAAGCTGTCCTTGATGCGCGACCGCAATACGTCGACGGCCGCGTTCCGCCGGCTGCTGCGCGAGATCAGCCTTCTGTTGGCCTATGAGGCGACCCGCGAGCTGCCGCTCGAGCCGAGCGAGATCGAGACACCACTCGAACGCGGGGCCTTTCCGTTGCTGGCGGGCAAAAAGCTCTGCCTCGTCTCGATCCTGCGGGCCGGGAATGGGATTCTCGACGGCATGCTCGATCTCCTGCCTTCGGCGCGTGTCGGGCATATCGGGATCTACCGCGATCCGCGAACCCTGCAGGCCATCGAATACTATTTGAAATTGCCGGAGGACCTCTCCGAGCGCGACGTGATTCTGGTCGACCCGATGCTCGCTACGGGCAACTCGGCGGTGGCGGCGATCTCGCGCCTCAAGGAGCTCGCGGCCCGCTCGATCGAGTTTGTTTGCCTTGTCGCCGCCCCGGAAGGGGTCGACAAGGTGTCCTCAATCTTTCCGGACGTGCCGATTGTCGCGGCGGCGCTCGATCGCTGCCTCGACGAGGCGGGCTACATACTCCCCGGTCTCGGCGATGCTGGCGACCGCCTTTTCGGCACGAAGTAGCCGGCTACCAAGCCGCGTCGAGCAATGTGCGAATGACCGCCGGGCCGTCGATCTTGCGCGGGTTCGTGTGGATCCAGCCGTCGTGCATCGAGTTCTCGGCGATCAGGTCGAGCTGATCCTGCTTGACACCGACATCGCGCAGCCGGGTTGGCAGGCCCAGGCCGGCGATCAGCCCTGCGACCGCGTCGGCAGCCGGTTCCTTCGGCCGGCCGAGGGCCTCGCTGACCCGCGCCTGTTTTTCGCTGTTCACCGGGTGGTTGAAGCGCAGCACATGCGGCAGCATGATGCAGGAGGTATAGCCGTGCGGCACCCCGGCAGTGCCGCCGAGCACGTGCCCGATCCCATGGCTTGCGCCTTTGCTGACGCCGGTCTGCGAACCGACCATCGACATCCAGGCGCCGATCTGGCAATCGAGCCGCGCCTCACGGTCGGCGGGGTCGGATTTCACAGCCGGCAGGCCGCTGCCGAGCAGGCGAAGGGCGTGGTAGGCGGCGCCTTCGGAGATCGGCTGGCCGTTGATCGAGCAGATATCCTCGACCGCGTGGTCGACGGCCCGGATGCCCGTCGACAGAAACAGCCATTCGGGCGTCGGCATGCTGGCGGCGGGGTCGAGAACGACCGTGCGCGGGATCATCAGCGGATGGCTGAAGCTTTCCTTAACGTGGCGTACGGTATCGGTGCAGCCCGCGCCGGCGGAAAACTCGCCGGCTGACAAGGTGGTTGGGATCGCGACGATGCGCACGGCAGGCGCCTTCGACCGACGGGCGTTGCGTGGTGCCGTCGGCGGCGACTCGGGCGCGGTAATCGTCGAGCTGCTCGGGTACCGTGACGCCATTACCGAGGCACAGCCCGACCATCTTCGCCGCATCGGTGACCGAGCCTCCGCCGAATGTGACGATTAGATCGGCGCCGGGCTTCGCGGGCCATGTTGGCCGCGGCCATGACATCGGTTCGCGGCGTATGCGCGCCGATCTTAGCATAAAGCCCGGCAAAGCGGTTGCCGAGCGCCTGCCGCAGCCGGTCGACGAGATCTGTTTCGCGCGACAGGGTGCCGCTTGCCAGGATAAAGACGGCGCGGGCGTCGAGCCGGTCGACCTCCTCGGCCAGCGCGTCGGCGTAGGGTTTGCCGAAGACGACGCTTTCCATCAGCGGGAAGCGATAAACTCCGCTTAGCATTCTGTTCTCCGCAATGGGGAGAATGTCATTCCGGAACGGCCCGTGAGGGCCGGGCCCGGAACCTATGAACACCGGCTCTCCCCTGTTCCTCTCCGGTCCGTGTGCATGGCTTCCGGGCTCGCGGGCGACGCCCACGCCCCGGAATGACCCCAATCCAGGAAAGGTCTACTCTCCTCGCTCTGCGGGGGAGGGCACCCGGATCTTACATCGCGGCCATGCGGGCAGCGCGGCGCTTGGCCAGCGGGGTGGCGGGCTCCGGAGCCGGCTGCCGGCGGATCGATCCGCTTGGTCGAGCGCGGCAACGTCCAATCCCACTCATCCGCGCCCATCTGGTAGTGGCGATTGTTCTGCGACGGGTTGCGGTTGACCATGTGGCGGTTGTAGAGCGGGTGGGTGCACGCTGCGCACCTCGTGCTCGATCGTGAACAGGCACTTGCCGGTCTCGAGGCAGACGATGTCCTGCCAGCGATACTGGTACTGATCGCTTTCCTCGGTGATCAGGCCGCGTTTTTCGAGCTCGTCATGCGGACCCGAGAATTCCTGGGCATAGACCTGCAGGTGGTGGCCGTCGAATTCCGGCAACTTCTTGTCGGTCTCGCGGAAGATCAGCTCCTGCTTGTGCCCGACGCAGACATGCGCGGCGCGGCCCTCGCCGTTTTCCTTGACCTTGGCCGGCGGCATAGAAGATCTCGCGGTAGAAGCGCGCGATGCCGTCGGCGGTCCCTTCCGGCACGGTGAACTCGACATAGCGCATGCCGAGATTGATCGCGCCGAACCTCTCCTCGTCCGGCTCGTAGAGGCGGAACTTGTTGCCCCACGGGCAGGTCGCCTCGACATAGGCGTTGTGCTGCTTGCAGTCGAACTTGGTGTCGGCGAGCTTTTTCTTGGCCTCGCCGAGACGCTCGCAGAGTTCCTCGAGCGACGGGACGACGAGACCGACATGGCCGCGCAGCACGTTCGGGTCGCCGGTCGGCAGATGAAATTGGCTCTTGCCGACATTGACCCACATGTTGTTGGTGCCGGGGAACATGTAGGGGTCGCGGGTCAGGCCGAGCGCCGACAGGTAGAACTCGGACGCCAGCCCTTGATTGTTGATCCTGAGATTGACGTGTTCGAGACCGACGAGGTTGCCGAGATCCTCGGCAGTGCGGTCGTAGAGTTGTTGTGCCATCAGGGCCCTCCATTGTTGCCGATCAGCCGGTGCTGAACAGCCTTGCGATAATTCGGCGTTTAGACGACGCCATCAAAACAGGTTTTCGAGCCTTTCGTCCACTGGAACCCGATTGCCGTTCGCCAAACTGTTGGTTTCGTTGGCCATGCCGACGATCGCCATCAGCTCGCCGAGCATTTCCTGGGTCATACCCTGTTTCTTGGCGGCGGCGGCATGCGAAGCGATACAGTAGGCGCAGCCATTGCTGGCGCTGACCGCGAGATAGAGGAGTTCCTTGGTCAGCGGGTCGAGTGCGCCGGGCGCCATGACCTCCTTGATGCTTTCCCAGGTACGCCGCAAAGTCGGTGGGTGGTTTGCCAGCGCCTTCCAGAAATTGTTGATCCAGTCGATGCGGCGCGTTGCCATGATATCGTCGTAGACGGCGCGCACCTCGGCGCTTGCCTCATCATATTCGATCAAGCTGACCATCGTCACTTCGCGCTCCCCGGCTTTACGCCCGCCTCGGGGCTGCCGATGCCGCGCAACTCGTCAGAGAGGCGACCCGACAAAAACATCGCCAGCATACGAAAGTCACTGAATAACGACCAGGCGGGATGCCGAAAAGTCTCGGGCCGATTGCGCTCGAAGACAAGATGACCGAGCCAGGCCAGAGCGTAGCCGGCGATCGGCGCGGCCAATATCCAGCGCCAATCATTTGCAATCCCGGCTGCCGCAAACGCCGCCGCCAGGGCGGTGCCAACATAATGCAGTCGACGGGTGCGCGGGTCGCTATGCGCCGCGAGATAGCGCGGCCAGAACTCGCGATATGTCATGGCATGCAATCCTTGTAATGAACCAGCCGGCATCGTAAGTCAGCAGCCATAATCCCCACATTCGCGGCGGAGTCCAAAGATGGGTTTCAAGGTAGCGGTGGTCGGCGCGACCGGCAATGTCGGACGCGAGATCCTGACCACCCTTGCCGAGCGCGATTTTCCCGCCGATGATGTCGTGGCCCTGGCTTCGTCACGCTCGATCGGCCGCGAGGTCTCGTTTGGCGAGGACGATGTCCTCAAAGTCCAGGGTCTCGACACCTACGATTTCCGCGGCATCGACATCGTGCTCTCCTCGCCGGGCGCCAAGGTGTCGGAGGTGTTTGTGCCGCGCGCGACAAAAGCCGGCGCCGTAGTGATCGACAACACTTCCCGTTTCCGCATGGAACCGGATGTGCCGCTCGTCGTGCCGGAGGTCAATCCGCAGGCGATCGCGCAATGCTCAAAGCGCGGCATCATCGCCAATCCGAATTGCTCGACGATCCAGATGGTTGTGGCGCTGAAGCCGTTGCACGACCTCGCCCGGATCAAGCGGGTCGTCGTCGCCACCTATCAGTCGGTCTCCGGGGCGGGCCACGCCGCGATGGACGAGTTGTTCAACCAGACCCGCGCGATCTACGTCAACGACCCGTTAAAACCGGAGCGGTTCACCAAACAGATCGCCTTCAACGTGATCCCGCATTGCGACATGTTCATGGATGACGGCGCGACCAAGGAAGAATGGAAGATGGCGGCCGAGACCCGCAAGATCCTCGACCCCGACATCGCGGTGACCGCGACCTGCGTGCGTGTTCCGGTGTTTATCGGCCACGGCGAAGCGGTCAATGTCGAGTTCGAGCGGCCGCTCGGCGAGGAGCAGGCGCGCGCCGCTCTGCGACAAGCCCCGGGCATCACGGTCGTCGACCACCGCGCCGACGAGGGCTACGTGACCCCGGCGGAGGCGGCCGGCGAGGATGCGGTCTATGTCAGCCGCGTTCGCCGCGACCCGACCGTCCCTCATGGGCTGAACCTTTGGGTGGTTGCCGACAATCTACGCAAGGGCGCCGCATTGAACGCCGTGCAGATCGCCGAGATCCTGGTCAAGGAACATTTCGGCGGCAGACGGCGCGGCAGGCCTTCTAATGTCGAGCCATTGCGCCGCACCGCCTTAAAGTGACAGGGCTGCATCGCCATCGTGCGTGCTTCGAGACGCGCCCGTAAGGGCGCTCCTCAGCATGAGGCATGCGATTGATGACATCGGAAAGTGGTCCTCATCCTGAGGAGGCCGCTTGGAGGGCGTCTCGAAGGACGCACCGCGCCCGACCATTTTTTAGGCTGGCGCATCACCCCGCTCACCCGGCGCCGGCTCGAGGCGTTTCGCCGCAACCGCCGCGGCTTCTGGTCGTTGTGGATCTTTCTCGCGCTGTTCCTCGTCACCTTGTTCGCCGAGTTCATCGCCAATGACCGCCCGATCGTGGTCCGTTACGAAGGCGCGTGGTACTTCCCGGTATTCACCGATTACCCCGAGACGACGTTCGGCGGCGAATTTCCGACCTCGGCCGATTACCGCGACCCGACGGTGGAGAAACTGATATCGGCAAAGGGCTGGATAGTCTGGCCGCCGATTCCGTTCAGCTACAATACGATCAATTACGATCTGCCGAGCCCCGCGCCATCGCCGCCGTCGCGTGTAAACTGGCTCGGCACCGACGATCAGGGGCGCGATGTCGTCGCCAGGCTGATCTACGGCTTTCGCATTTCGGTGCTGTTCGGCCTCACCCTGACGGCCCTGTCGTCGGTCATCGGGATCGCCGCCGGAGCCGTCCAGGGTTATTTCGGCGGGCTTGTCGACCTCGGCTTCCAGCGCTTCATCGAGATCTGGTCGGGGCTGCCGGTCCTCTACCTGTTGATCATCATGGCGAGCTTTATCGAGCCCAACTTCTGGTGGCTGCTGGGTCTGATGCTGCTGTTTTCGTGGATGCACCTCGTCGATGTCGTGCGCGCCGAGTTTCTGCGCGCGCGCAACTTCGACTATGTGCGGGCGGCGCGCGCGCTTGGGGTTGCCGACCGGATCATCATTTTGCGCCATGTGCTGCCCAACGCCACCGTCGCGACCATCACCTTTATGCCCTTCATCCTGAACGGCTCGATCACCACTCTGACCTCGCTCGATTTTCTCGGTTTCGGCTTGCCGCCGGGGTCGCCCTCGCTCGGCGAGCTGCTGGCCCAAGGCAAGGCCAATCTGCAGGCGCCATGGCTCGGCATCGCCGCCTTTATGGTGTTGGCGGTAATGCTGAGCCTGTTGATCTTTGTCGGCGAGGCGGTGCGCGATGCGTTCGACCCGCGCAAGGTGGTGGTGTGAGCCAGGCGCGAAGCGGAGCTTCGCCCCAAGGTGGTGGTGTAGGCCCTGGGCGAAGCGCAGCTTCGCCCAGGGTGGCAGGCGTTTCCGACGGAAACGCCGAGCGCGAAGACCGCCGCGCCGCGCCGCTCCTCGAAATCCGCAATCTCAGCGTTACCTTTGCCGGCCGCGGCGGCGCGCCGCCGGTCGAGGCGGTCAAGGGCGTCTCCCTCACCCTCGATCGCGGCGAGACCCTGGCGTTGGTCGGCGAGAGCGGCTCGGGTAAGAGTGTGACCGCTCTCTCGGTGCTGCAGCTGCTGCCCTACCCGATCGCGGCGCATGGGGTCGGGAGCAGCGTCCGTTTTGCCGGCGAGGAGTTGATCGGCGCCAGTCCCGAGCGGCTGCGCCGGATGCGCGGCGATCGGATCGCGATGGTTTTTCAGGAGCCGATGACCTCGCTCAACCCGTTGCACACACTCGAGCGGCAGATTGCCGAGACCCTGCTGATCCACAAGCATATGACGTCATCGGCGGCGCGCCAGCGCACCATCGAGCTGTTGCGCCTTGTCGGCCTGCCCGACGCCGAGGGCCGGCTCGGCGCCTACCCGCATCAGTTGTCGGGCGGCCAGCGGCAGCGGGTGATGATCGCGATGGCGATCGCCAATGAGCCCGACATCTTGATCGCCGACGAGCCGACGACCGCCCTCGATGTGACGATCCAGGCGCGCATCCTCGAGCTTCTCAAAGATCTGCGGGATCGTTTTGGCATGGCCCTCTTGCTGATCACCCATGATCTGACAATCGTCCGCAAGATGGCGGACCGCGTCTCAATCATGACCCGCGGCGAGATCGTCGAGGCCGGCCCGACGGCCGACATTTTCACCCGTCCGCGCCACCCTTACACAAAGCGACTGCTCGCCGCCGAACCGAAGGGGCGAGCCGTTCCGGCGGATCCTGCAGGGCCGGAGTTGCTGGCGGCGGAGGACGTCAAGGTGTGGTTTCCGATCCGCCGCGGCGTGCTGCGCCGGGTCGGCGGCTACGTCAAGGCGGTCGACGGCGTCTCGCTCGCGCTGCGCCCGGGTACGACGCTCGGCGTCGTCGGCGAGAGTGGCTCGGGCAAGACGACATTGGGCCTGGCGCTGCTACGGCTGACCGAGGCGGAAGGAAAAATTCGCTTTGCAGAGCGGGACATCGCCGGGCTCGCGCAGCGCCAGTTGCGGCCGCTGCGTCGCCAGATGCAGGTGGTCTTTCAGGATCCGTTCTCAAGTTTGTCGCCGCGGCTCTCGGTGACGCAAATCGTCGAGGAGGGGCTCAAGGTGCACCGCCTGGCCGCGAGCCCGGCCGAGCGCCGGCGGTTGATCGAAACCGCGCTCGTCGAGGTCGGGCTCGATCCCGAGGCGGCCGAACGTTACCCCCACGAATTCTCCGGCGGACAGCGTCAGCGGATCGCGATCGCCCGAGCCCTCGTCCTGAAGCCGCGCTTTGTCGTGCTCGACGAGCCGACCTCGGCCCTGGACATGTCGGTACAGGCGCAGATCGTCGACCTGCTGCGCGAATTGCAATTGCGCCACGGCCTCGCCTATCTGTTCATCAGCCATGATCTGAGGGTCGTGCGCGCCCTGGCGCATGAGATCCTCGTCATGAAGGACGGCAGGATCGTCGAGGCCGGCGCGACCGCGCAGATCATGACCGCCCCCGAGCACCCCTACACCCGCGCTCTGATGGCCGCCGCCTTCGATCTCGCTGCGGTGCCGTCGTAAACCTCACGGTTGCCGCGCTCTGTCATGGCCGGCTTGGTCCCGTCCAGGTCCTGACGGATCGGCACACGCCGAAATCGCCGGAAATCCGACCGATCGTTGTGGCGTTCGACCTGGTGGCCATTAGCCCGTAGACTTGCTCACGCGATAGAAGGACAGGGAGCGCGATCACCGGATGAGGCGGGTCTACCAGGGCATGCGCGGCCTCGGCGGGTCTACCATGTCGAGGAGCCGCGCCCGGCTCGAAAGGCTGCTGGGTGCCGGTATCTTCGGTAGGCGCAGCAGCGCCACAGATCATCAGGCGAGCACGATCCAGGACCGCCCGCGCCGAGCGTTGACTTGGCCGTTGCGCCTGCTTCTCGGCGCGTCTCTCGCCGTCCCGCTGCTGCTGCTCGCAATCGCCGCCTGGCAAAACTTCCGGCTTGTCCAGGTTCAGGCCGAACAGCGGGTGATGATCGAGACCGGTCAACTGCACGAGCATGCGCGCAGCGGCTTCGAGACTTACGCGTTGGTGCTTGCATGGATCGACGATCGGATTCGCGGGCTCGATTGGGACCGCATCGAGAGTGACAGCGGGCTGCGTCGCTTTCTGTCCGATCTCCAGACCTTGCCGCAGATCGGCACCGTTTCGCTCATGGATGCCAGCGGGCGAATACGAGCGAGCGGGAGCACGTCCCGGACGGCATCTGACGAGGCCGCGAGCCACGCTGCCTTTGCTGCGCAAAAGCAGCTCGATGCCGGGATCTTTGTCGGGCGCAGAGACACGGATCAGCTTACCCAGATCTCGGATTTCGACATCAGCCGGCGCCGATCGACGCCCGATGACAGCTTTGACGGAATCATCATTATCTCCGCGCGACCCCAATATTTCAGCGATTTTTTCAGCACCGTCTCGCGCGACGAGAACTTCTCGGCCTCGCTGATGCGCAGCGACGGCTCGGTGCTGGTGCGGTTTCCGACTTTGCCCGGCCCGCTGGTGTTCACTCCCGACCGACCTGTTATGCAAGCCATCGCCGCCAAGCCGGAGCGCGGCCTGTTCCAAGGCAGAGGAGATACCGACGGCATTTCCCGGCTTTTCGGCTATCAGCGGATCGGGGCTTATCCGCTTTACGTCACCTTCGGCATCCCGAGATATGGTGTGCTGGCCTCGTGGCGCGCCAATCTGGTCGACTATTTGTTGTTCGCCGTCCCGGCTTCGCTCGGCCTCTTCTGCATGACGCTGTTCGCGGTGCGGCAACTGCAACAGCAGAAGGTCGCCAGCTGGCGCTGGCGAACCACCGCCCGGCGGCTGAAGCGTGAGATGAATCGTAGGACACGGGCGGAGGCCGCGCTCCTTCAGGCACACAAGCTGGAGGCTCTCGGTCAGCTGACTGGCGGCGTGGCCCACGATTTCAATAATCTGCTGACCGTGCTCCAAGGGTGTCTCGAAATGCTCAGCGGCCGGCAGCGGGACGAAAGGCTTCAGGCGCGGGTGGAAATGGCGCTGTCAACCGTCGCTCGCGGCGAGAAGCTGACCGGACAGCTTCTCGCCTTTGCACGGCGGCAGCCGCTGACTGTCGCGCGCGTCGACCTCAATCTGTTGCTCGGCAGGATGACTGAATTGCTAGCCCGGACCGTCGGCAGCGGCATTAAGATCGAAACCGATTTCGCACCCGGTCTGTGGCCGGTCGACGCCGACGCTACCCAGCTCGAGCTCGCTGTGATCAATCTTGTGATAAATGCCCGCGATGCGATGCCGGAAGGCGGTGTGCTGCGGGTGCGAACCTTTACTGCCAACCTGCCGCGCCGGCCGCCCGGTGAAGAGCTCAGCGAGGGCGGGGATTTTGTCGGTCTGGAGATCTCCGACAGCGGCACCGGGATGTCGCCCGAGGTGTTGACGCGGGCGTTCGAGCCGTTCTTTACCAGCAAGGGTCCCGGCAAAGGCACCGGTCTCGGGCTCAGCATGGTGTATGGCTTTGCGCGCCAGTCCGGCGGTTCGGCGTCGATCCGCAGCGAGGTCGGCCGTGGCACCGCGGTGACGTTGCTGCTGCCGCGGGGCCGCGAGCTCAGCGGCGCCGATGAGGGCGGCGCGACAGGCTTGCCGCGGCAGGCTTCGGCGTGAAACTCTGCTGCCGCAGCGGGCGGCGTGCGCGTTCTCTACCCGAACCGCGCGGTGCCACCCCCAATGAGTAAGCGTCGCCACATCGGAGGGAGCGAGATGCGCATTGTGATCGTCGGGCAGCAGGCGTTCGGCAAAGCCGTTCTGGACGCCTTTATTGCACGCGGAGACCAGATCGCCGGCGTGTTCGCCGCGCCGGAAAAGCCGGGGGCAAGGCCCGACCCGCTGGTCGTCGCGGCGCAGGAACGCGGAGTGACGGTCCACCGCCACGCCAAATACTCGAGCGACGAGGCGAAGCAGGCGCTCGCCGAGCTCAACGCCGATCTCGGCGTCATGGCCTATGTCCTGCTGTTTGCCCCGCCCGAGTTCTGCGCCATCCCAAAGCACGGGATGATCCAGTTCCATCCGTCGCTGTTGCCGCTGCATCGCGGGCCCTCATCGATCCCATGGGCGATCATTCGCGGTCGGGCCGAGACCGGGTTGTCGATCTTTCGCCCGACCCCGGGGCTCGACGAGGGCCCGGTGATCCTGCAGAAGCGCGTGCCGATCGGCCCCGACGACACGGCAGGTTCGTTGTACTTCGAAAAGATCTTTCCGCTCGGGGTGGAGGCGCTGGTCCAGGCCGCCGATCTCGTCGTCTCGGGGCGCGCGACCGAAACCACGCAAGACGAGAGCCGGGCGACCTATGAGGGGTGGGTACGCGATGCCGAATCCCGCATTAATTGGGCGACCCATGTCGATTTCGTCTATGATTTGATCCGCGGCTGCAACCCGGCGCCCGGCGCCTGGACCATGTTCGGGGAGCGCAAGGTTTACCTGTTCGACGCGCGCAAGATCATTGCCCCGACCTTTGGCGCGGTGCGCGGGAAAAAGCTCGGCGAGGTCGTCGCAGTCGGCGATGCCGGCATGCGAATTCTCGCCCAGGGCGGTTTTGTGGAGGTTTCCCGGATTCGGCTCGATGACGGGCCAAAGATCAAATCGGCCGAGGCGGAAATCGCCGAGGGAACTATCCTCGGCTAGTATTTTCCCTCTCCCCGCCGGGGGAGAGGGTCGGGTGAGGGGGCCGACGACGCCATCTGCGGTACCGCCATCTCACCCTCCGGCCGCTGCGCGACGGGGCCCCTCCCTCTCCCCGCTAAAGGGGCGCAGAGGGGCTCACCTCAGGCCGCAGTTCGTGGTAGACTGCGAGGTATTGCCGCGCTGCTGCGTCCCAGCTGAAGTCGCGGGTCATCGCCCGCCGCATCATGCGCCGCCATATCTGAGGCTGGCGAAAGAGGGCGGTGGCGCGGGCGGCTGCCGACAGCAGCCCCTGCGGGCCGTCGTCGTCAAACGCGAAGCCCGTGGCGCTACCCTCGGCCAGGCTGACCGATGCTGCATCGACCACGGTGTCGGCGAGGCCGCCGACCCGACGGACCAGCGGCAGGGTGCCATAGCGCAGCGCGTAAAGCTGGGTCAGGCCGCAAGGTTCGAAGCGCGAAGGCACAAGGATGATGTCGGCGCCGCCGATGATCAGATGAGACAACGCTTCATCATAACCGATCTCGACGGCCACCTGCCCGCGATGCGCCTCGGCCGCCAGCGCAAAACCCTGCTCGAGATCGCGGTCGCCCGAGCCCAGAACTGCGAGTTGCGTGTGGCCGGCGGCGAACTCCGGCAGAGCAGCAAGGAGGAGGTCGAGACCCTTTTGCGGCGTCAGCCGGCTGACCGCTCCGAAGAGGGGTGCATCGCGCCGCTCATCTAGCCCAAGCCGGCGCTTCAGCGCCGCCTTGGCCGCGCGTTTGCCGGCAATTGCATTCTCGGCGCTGTACGCTTGCGGCAACACCGCATCGTGGCGCGGATCCCAGATTTGCGGATCGACGCCGTTCAAAATTCCGGTCAATGAGGCGGCGCGGCTGCGCAACAGCCCGTCGAGACCACAGCCGAATGCCGAGGTCTGAATTTCGCGGGCATAAGTCGGGCTGACCGTGGTCAGGCGATCCGCATAGAACAGCCCCGCCTTTATGAACGAAACGAGACCGTTGAACTCCAGACCGTTGATCGAAAAGAACCCGGCCGGAAGTGCCAGCTCGGCAAGAACAGCGGACGGAAACACCCCCTGATAAGCCAGATTGTGAACCGTGAAAACGGTCGGGATGTGGCCGGTGCTCGGCGGATTTGCGGCCAGATAGGCAGGGGCGAGCCCGGCATGCCAGTCATGACCGTGGATGATGTCGGGGCGCCAGCTCGGGTCAGCGCCGCGCGCGAGTTCCGCGGCGACCCAGCTGAACAGGCCGAAGCGGCGATGGTTATCGGGCCAGTCGCGCCCGTCCGGCCCGGCATAGGGATTGCCGGGCCGATCGTAGAACGCCGGCTGGTCGACCAGATAGGCGAGGCGTTCCGTCCCGGGCAACCGGGCCAAAGCGATGCGCACGCGCTCCGCCGCGAACGGCGTGTGCAGCCGGGCGGCGTCTGTGATTCCGGGGAAGGCATCTAGAAAGCCCGGGAAGCCGGGGAGCAAGAGGCGCGCCTCGACCCCAAGCGCGGCCAACGCCGGCGGAAGAGCGGCGGCGACATCGCCGAGCCCGCCGGACTTGACCCAAGGATAAAGCTCTGCCGTGACATACAGAACACGCATCGGCCGGGGCGAAACTGGCGTCAGCGCAGCGCAGTCTCAATTCTTGGATTTGTCCACCAGACGGTTCTCGGCGATCCACGGCATCATCGCGCGCAGCTTCTCGCCGATCTTTTCGATGTCGTGCTCGGCAGCGCGGCGGCGCAAAGCCTTGAAGCTTGGTTGGCCGGCGGTGTTCTCGAGCACCCATTCGCGCGCGAAATTGCCGGACTGGATATCGGCCAGGATCTTTTTCATTTCGGCTCGGACATGCGTATCGATGAGCCGCGGACCGCGCGTGTAATCGCCGTATTCGGCGGTGTTCGAGATCGAGTAGCGCATGTTCGCGATGCCGCCCTCATAGATCAGATCGACGATCAGCTTCATCTCGTGGCAGCACTCGAAATACGCCATCTCCGGCGCGTAGCCGGCCTCGACCAAAGTCTCAAAGGCCGCGAGAATGAGCGAGGTCAGGCCGCCGCAAAGGACCGATTGCTCGCCGAAGAGATCGGTCTCGCACTCCTCTCGGAAGGTCGTCTCGATGACCCCGGCGCGGCCGCCGCCGATCGCCGACGCATAAGATAGTGCAATTTCGAGCGCATTGCCGGACGGGTTCTGCTCGACCGCAACGAGGCACGGAACGCCACCGCCGCGCAGATATTCCGAGCGTACCGTGTGCCCCGGCCCCTTGGGCGCGATCATAAACACATCCATGTCGGGACGCGGCTCGATCAGCCGGAAATGGATGCTGAGCCCGTGGGCGAAGGCGAGCGCGGTGCCTTCCCGCATGTTGGCGCGCAGCTCGCCCGCATAAAGCGCCGCCTGCAGCTCGTCGGGGGTCAGCACCATGACGATGTCCGCCCATTTCGCGGCCTCTGCCGCGGTCATCACGCGCAGCCCCGCTTCCTCTGCTTTTTTGATCGAGGCCGATCCCGACCTCAGGGCAACGACGACCTCTCTGACCCCGCTGTCGCGCAGGTTATTGGCATGCGCGTGCCCCTGGCTGCCGTAACCGACGATCACCACCTTCTTCGACTTGACCAGGTTCACATCGGCATCCCGGTCGTAATACACGCGCATGTTGCAGTCCTCCTGTGAACGCGCGGTCGGCGCCCGTCGCTTGCCGCACTGGCGTCTAGAAGCTCGCCGGCCCGCGGGAAATCGCCGCCGCGCCGGTGCGCGACACCTCGACGAGCCCGAGCGGTTCCATCAGGGTGATGAAGGCGTTGAGCTTTTCGCTCGAGCCGGTCATCTCGAAGACAAAGCTCTCGGTCGTCGAGTCGACGACGCGGGCGCGAAAAATATCGGCCAGCCGTAAGCTTTCAATGCGCGACTCGCCTTTGCCGGCGACCTTGATCAGCGCCATCTCGCGCTCGACAAAGGGCCCCTCGTCGGTCAGATCGTGGACCTTGTGGACCGGGACCAGCCGCGACAGCTGCGCCTTGATCTGCTCGATGATCATCCGCGTTCCCGAGGTCACCACGGTAATTCGCGAAAGGCCGTTGGGCCGGTCGACCTCGGCCACCGTCAGGCTCTCGATGTTGTAACCCCGCCCCGAGAACAGCCCGATGACCCGGGCGAGCACCCCCGGCTCGTTGTCGACGAGGACGGCGATGGTATGCCTTTCGATCTCGGCCACGGGCGCCTCAGACGAGCACCATGCCCTCCTCGGAGACCGGCTTTTCGGCTTCGTCCTCGGGCCCGAGCAGCATCTCGTTGTGGGCCGCACCCGACGGGATCATCGGGAAGCAATTCTCGGTCGGGTCGACAGCAACGTCGAGGATCACCGCGCTGTCGATCGCCAGCATCTCGCGGATCGCATCGTCGAGCTCCGCCGGATGCTCGACCCGGCGTCCGACCGCGCCGAAGGCGTCGGCCAGCTTGACGAAATCGGGAAGCGCCGCGGTATAGCTCTCGGAGTAGCGTCCGCCATGCAGCAGTTCCTGCCACTGCCGCACCATGCCCATATACTGGTTGTTGAGAATGAATGCCTTCACCGGCAGCCGGTACTGGGCGATCGTCGACATCTCCTGAATGTTCATCAGGATCGAGGCTTCGCCGGCGATGTCGATGACGAGCGACTCGGGATGGGCGATCTGAACCCCGATCGCCGCCGGCAGGCCGTACCCCATCGTGCCGAGGCCGCCGGAGGTCATCCACCGGTTCGGCTCGTCGAACTTGAAGAACTGCCCGGCCCACATCTGATGCTGACCGACTTCGGTCGTGATGTAGACGTCGCGATCGCGGGTCAGCGCATAGAGCCGCTCTATTGCATATTGCGGCTTGATCAGGTCGCGCCGGCTTCGGTCATAGCGCAAGCAGTCGCGAGCGCGCCAACCCTCAATCGCCCGCCACCAATCGCCGCGCGCCGCGGTATCGCTCGACCGCAGAGCCGCCGGCCCAGCGGCCAGGATCGCCGATAGCGCCTGGCCGACATCGCCGATGATCGGCAAATCGACACGCACATTCTTGTTGATTGAGGACGGGTCGATGTCGATGTGGATCTTTCTGGAGCCGGGGGAGAATGCATTCAGCCGCCCGGTCACCCGATCGTCGAAGCGCGATCCGACGGCGACCATCAGGTCGCAGCCATGCATGGCCAAATTCGCCTCGTAGGTGCCGTGCATGCCGACCATGCCAAGGAAGTGCGGGTCGGCGGCGGGGAATGCACCGAGCCCCATCAAGGTCAACGTACAAGGCGCATCGGTCAGCCGGATCAGCTCGGCAAAGCGGGCGCAGGCCTCCGGGCCGGAATTAATCAGCCCGCCGCCGCCGTAAAAGAGCGGCCGCTTCGCTGCGCCGATCATCGCGACGGCTTCGGCGATGCGCGCCGGATCGGGTTCCAGCTGCGGACGGTAGCTCTTGTGCCGCACCTCTTCGGGTCCACTATAGGGGCCCGGAGCGAACAACACGTCCTTTGGCAGATCGACGACGACGGGCCCGGGGCGGCCGCTCCTCGCGACGTAAAACGCCTCGTGCAGCATGCGGGCCAGCTCGCGGATATCCTTGACGAGGTAATTGTGCTTGGTGCAGGGCCGGGTGATGCCGGTGGTGTCCGCCTCCTGGAACGCATCGTTGCCGATCAGATGGGTCGGAACCTGGCCGGTCAGGCAGACGACCGGTATCGAATCCATCAGCGCATCGGTCAGTCCGGTGACGGCGTTGGTGGCGCCAGGACCGCTCGTCACCAGCACAACTCCAACCCGCCCGGTCGAGCGCGCATAGCCTTCGGCCGCATGCACTGCGCCTTGCTCGTGGCGCACCAGGATGTGGCGCAGCGCGTTCTGCTTGAAGAGAGCGTCGTAGATTGGCAGAACCGCCCCGCCGGGATAGCCGAAAACGACATCGACGCCCTGATCGACCAGGGCCTTGATGACGATATCCGCTCCGCTCAACGGCTCGGCCGGCATGACGCTCTCCTTCGGCAGCGATCTCGGGCGCATAGGTGCGCACCCGCCGCGGAGTTGTCGCCCCAAGGCGGGGGCGCAACGTAGTCAGCGAAGCGCGACCGGTCAACTAAAACCGATCTATAAAATGGCGTGAGCAGTGCAACAAACTTTCCGAAAATTGCGCACTGAGGACGAGATCGGGTCTGGCTTGGTGGCGAAACCAGGTCATCTGGCGCTTCGCGTATCGGCGAGTGGCGCGCTGTCCCGCCGCGATCGCTTCGCCGAGCGGCATTCTGCCCGCCAGGTGAGACAGCAGTTCGCGCAGGCCCACCGCCTTCATCGCCGGCAAGTTCGGATCGAGATCACGGGCTCCGAGCATTGTTGCCTCGGCGAGCGCCCCCGTCTCGATCATCCGAGCGAAGCGCGTGTCGCAAGCGGCATAAAGCCGGGCACGGGACGGTGCCAGCAGTATCGTTCCAAAGCGGTAGCCCGGCGGAGGATTTGCCTGCCGTTGCCAAACCCCGATCGGCACGCCGGTCGCCCGCACCACCTCGAAAGCCCGGACCAGACGCAGCTTATCGCCCGGAAAAAGACGCCGGGCAGCCGCCTTGTCGAGCTCGGCCAGTCGATCGCGAAACGCTACGCCGCCAAGCCTCCGATGGAGGTCGATCGCCTCTTGCCTGACCTCCTCGGGAATTTCGGGAATCGGCGCGAGGCCTTCTTCGAGCGCGCGCAGATAGAGACCCGTGCCGCCGACCACGATAGGCAGGTGGCCAGCATTTGTCGCCGCGGCGATTTCGCCGATGGCGAGCCGCCGCCATTGCACAGCTGAACCCCGCACGCCGGCGTCGAGGAAGCCGTAGAGCCGGTGCGGCACCCGCCTTTCGGCCGCTTCGTCGGGTCGCGCGGTCAGGATCCGCAAATCGCGATAAGTCTGCAGACTGTCTGCATTGATGACGATGCCGCCCACCGCGTTCGCCAACTCGGCAGCCAACACCGATTTTCCGCTCGCCGTCGGACCGGCGATTATGAGCACTGGGGGCGGTGCGTCCCGCCTTGCCAGAACCGGCTTGTGACAGGAGCGACTGTCGGAGTAGGAGGACGCCTCATGCGCATGGTCGTTACCTTGATCGCCGGCCCGCACGGCAGGCTGGGCTTCGCCCGGCTCGTCGAGACGATTGCCGGCTTCGCGGAGATCGCGGCCGAGCCGATCTGGCTCGCATCGGGCGAGGCCTGCGATCTCGTATTCGATGAGGCCAGTGCGGCAGGCGTTGAAGCAGCCGCAAGGTCCGTGATCGGCAGCGCGGAAGTCGATCTTCTGGTCCAATCGGAGGCAGCGCGGCGCAAAAGACTTTTCGTCGCCGATATGGAGTCGACCATCATCGAGAACGAGATGCTCGACGAGCTCGCCGATTTTCTTGGGCTTCTGCCGCAGGTCTCGGCGATCACCCGCCGCGCGATGAACGGCGAGATTGATTTTGCGGCCGCCCTCGAGGCGCGCGTCGCTTTGCTCGCGGGGATCAAGGATCGCGTCCTCGAAAAAGCCGCCGCCCGCATCCGACTGACACCCGGCGCCGGGCAGCTGGTAGCAACCATGCGGGCTGCCGGCGCGACGACGGCGCTGGTCTCGGGCGGGTTCACGATATTTGCCGAGCCGGTTGCGGCCCAGCTCGGTTTCGATCATGTCGTCGCCAACCGGCTCGAATGGTCCGCAAGCCGCATCGCCGGCACCGTGCGGCCACCGATCGTGACCGGCGAGACCAAGCGCCAAACGCTGCTTGCGCTGGCCGCCGAGCATAGCATCCCGTTGGAGCAAACCCTGGCTGTCGGAGACGGGGCGAACGACTTGCCGATGCTCACTGCCGCGGGCCTCGGCGTCGCGTTCCACGCCAAGCCGCTGGTCGCCTCGACCGCGCGATGGCGGATCGACCATGCCGACCTGACCAGCCTCCTCTACGCCCAAGGCTATCGCAAGGACGAGATCACCGGGCGACGCCTTCCAGAAGCGCCTTCGTCGTTATTCACCCCTGGTCGAGGCGGAGCGCAATAAAACGAAGATCGCCTTGACGCTCGACCAATAGCAGGATCGATTTGCGCCCGGACTTTTTGGCGTCCTCGACTTTGCTGTTGACCTCGCCTGGGCTCTTCACCTCCTCCTGCGCGGCTTCCATGATCAGGTCGCCTGGGCGCACCCCTTTCGCCGCCGCCGGGCTGTCCTTGGCGACATCGACGACAACGACCCCCTTCGTATCGTCGGCGAGTGAGAATTTCTCCTTCAAATCCGTCGTAACGTCCGACAGGGTGAGGCCTAGGGTCTTGACCGTACCGGCCTCAGCCCTGGCCCCTTTCCTCGGGGTCTCCTGGGTGCTCGCCTGCTGCTGATCGCTCTCTTCCAGACGCCCAACCTTGACCTGGACCGAGCTCTCGCTGCGCTTGCGCCAGAGTGTCACCGGGACAGTCTTGCCGACCGGCGTCTCGGCAACCAGTCGCGGCAGTCGGCGCATATCGCTCACTTCCCGGCCGTCAAAGCTCAAAACGACGTCGCCAGCCTGGATCCCGGCAGCCTGAGCCGGGCCATTGTCGCTGACGCTGGCGATCAGCGCGCCGCGTGCCTTGTCGAGGCCGAGGCTTTCGGCGATCTCATCGGTTACCGCCTGGATGCGCACGCCGAGCCAGCCGCGGTGCACATTGTGGTCTGAACTCATTCTGCAACTCGGCGACGACGGCCTTGGCGAGGGCGGAGGGGATGGCGAAGCCGATGCCGATCGAGCCGCCGGAGGGCGAATAGATCGCGGTGTTGATGCCAATCACCTGCCCGTCCATGTTGAACATCGGCCCTCCGGAATTGCCGCGATTGATCGAGGCATCCGTCTGCAGGAAATCGTCATAGGGGCCGGAGTTGATATCCCGCTGGCGCGCCGACAAAATACCCGCTGTGACGCTGCCGCCGAGCCCGAACGGATTGCCGATCGCCAGCACCCAGTCGCCGACCCGGGACGCGTCGCTGTCGCCCCAAGTCGCGGCCGTCAACGGCTTGTCGGTCTTGACCTTCAACAGAGCGATGTCGGTCTTGGTGTCGCGCCCGACCAGTTCGGCTTTCAGATTGGTATCGTCATGCAGAATGACGGTAATCTCGTCGGCATCGGCGATGACGTGGTTGTTGGTCACGACGTAGCCCGTCGGGTCGACGATAAAGCCGGAGCCGAGCGAGGTGCCCTTGCGCGGCTGAGCTTCCGGACGGCCGCCCTTTGGGACGCCATGCTCAAAAAAATCTCGGAAGAACTCTTCGAACGGTGAACCCGGCGGGAACTGAGGGATTTCGGGACCGCTGTGCTCGCGGCCGCGATCCGATTTCACCGTCTGGGTGGTCGAAATATTGACCACGGACGGGAGCAGCTTGGCCGCGAGGTCCGCGAAGCTGTCAGGCGCCGGCCGGGCTGCGGCAGGCCTCGAGTCAAGGGTCGCGGGAGCGAGAAGCAGAAGAGCAGCGACCACACTCGCGACCGTGCGGGAGGCCAGATTCGAGAATAGAGACGACACCGGAATGAACTCCTCGGGGCGAAGGTCGATAGCTGTTTTCAATCGATCATCGGGACGTCCTGGCGGACCGTGTCCGAGATTATGAGAGACGCCGCGCGCAAGCCAGCCAATACTACTGCCGAGGTCACCGGCGCGCCAGCCAGACGAGGACAACCCCGGCGCAGGCCGCCGCCAGTCCGGCCAGCCGCAATGTTTGCGGTGGAACAGCGAGCGCGCGCGCTGCGGCCCGCCTCATGCCCTCCGGGAACAAAGCGTAGAGCGCACCCTCGATTACCAGGACAAGTGCGAGCGCCGTCCACAAATCCCTCATTGCCCAGGGCGCGGCACGCGCCAGCCGATCGACTTACACTGATTGCCCTTGGGGCTCATCGTGAACCGGCCGCGGGCCCCGGTGGCGCGGCCTTTGGTGCGGCTCCGTCCAAATTCTCGAAGTACCGAAAAAAGCCGCTGTCGGGGGTGAGGACGAAGGAGGTGGTGCGCCCGTTCAGCGCGTCGCGATAGGCCTGCATCGAGCGATAGAAGGTAAAGAACTGCTTATCCTGCCCAAAAGCGTCGGCATAGGTCTTGATGCTCTGAGCGTCTCCATCGCCGCGCACCCGCTGAGCATCCCGCTGCGCCTCGGCGAGGATCACGGTGCGCTCGCGTTCGGCGTTGGCGCGGACGGTCTGCGCAGCCTCGGCGCCCTCGCCGCGATACTGCGCCGCCTGCTGCTCGCGTTCCGACTTCATGCGGGCAAAGATCGCCTGGCTGTTTTCCTCGGGCAGGTCGGCTCGACGGATTCGGACATCGACGACGTCGATGCCAAAGGATTTGCCCTGCTCGCTTACTTCATCGCGGATTTGGTGCATGATTGCCGCGCGCTGATGGGACAGCAAAGCCGACAACGTAACATTACCGAGCACGCGCCGCAGACTGCCGCTGACCATTGCACTCAGTCGGGCGCGGACGCCGGCTTCGGTGCTTACCGTCTGATAGAACAACAACGGGTCGGTAATGCGGTACCGCGTGTAGGTATCGACGACGAGCCGCTTCTGATCCGAAACGATGACTTCCTCCGGCGGCGGCTCGAAATCGAGGAGACGGTTCTCGTATTTGGTGATGTCCTCGATGAAGGGCCGTTTGACCTTGAGGCCGGGGTCGCGAACGACTCGCCGCGGCTGGCCAAACTGCAGCACCAACGCCTCTTGGGTCTGGTCGACCTCAAATAGTGAGCTGTTTATGAAGATGCCGCCGACGAACAGCACGACCGCAATGGCGATGAGGAGGCTACGGTTCACGATAGCCTCCTCACTAACGCCGCAAGGATGGGACGGCGGGTCCCGGCGGCTGCGTTCCGCCTGGCGTCGTACCGCTGTTCCCAGCAGGCGGGGCACCGCCCGCCCCTTGGGCGCCGCCTAGGGCTGGCAGCGGCAGATAAGGCAAGACGCCACTCTCGCCTTGGGCCGATTTGTCGATGATCACCTTGTTGCTGTTCTTGAGGATCTCCTCCATCGTCTCGAGATAGAGCCGCTGCACCGTGACATCCTGCGCCGCCGTGAAGGCGTGGTAGACGGAAAGGAAACGATCGGCGTCGCCCTGGGCGCGGGCGATGATCTCCTGGCGATAGGCTTCGGCCTCCTGCTTGATACGCACGGCATCGCCGCGCGCCCGCGGGACGATGTCGTTGCGGTAAGACTCCGCCTCGTTACGCAGCCGCTCGCGATCGGCGAGGGCGCGCTGCACGTCACGGAATGCGTCGATGACCGGGGACGGGGGATCGACCTTCAGCAACTGCAATTGGGTGAGCTCAATCCCGGCGCCGTAGGTATCGAGGATGCTCTGCAACAGGTGCTGCGTATCGGTCTCGATCTTGCCGCGCCCTTCCGACAGCGCCTGAGCGATTGGGGTCTCGCCGACGACCTCGCGCATCGCGCTCTCGGCGGCGGATTTGACTGTCGCATCTGGGTCCCGGATGTTGAACAGATAGGCCTGTGCGTTCTTGATCACCCAGAAGACCGTGAAGTTAATGTCGACGATATTCTCGTCGCCGGTCAGCATCAGCGCCTCTTCCGGCACTTGGCGAGTCCCCACCGCGCGGGTGGTCGTCCCCTCGGCGGAGCGGTACCCGATCTCGGTCCGGTTCACGCGGGTCACGCTCGGCGTCAGAACCTTTTCGATCGGCGCCGGGAGGTGATAGTTGAGGCCGGGCTGGGTCGTTCGATTATAGGCGCCAAACCGCATAACGACGCCGACCTCGTCGGGTAGGACGCGATAGAACCCGCTCGCCAGCCAGATGACGACGATCGCGATCAGGACGATGGCGATCCCGGTCCCGGTGCCAAAGCCACCCGGCAAGACACGCCGGAATCGGTCCTGGCCGCGGCGCAGCAGCTCCTCGAAGTCGGGGGTCTGCGGGCCGCGTCCGCGCGGGCTCGGCCCGCCGCCGCTGCCGCGGTTGCCGCCCCATGGACCACCGCCGCGCGGGCCGCTGCCCCACGGGCCACCGCCCTGACTTTGCCAGAACATCGACCTAGAACCTTTCCGCGATATCGCCTCGGGATCCGCTCTCGCTTCGGGGCGGTCCCCACGGTTTGCCGCGCGCGAGATGGGCGACCCGATAGAGAGCATGCGCGGGTGTTGTCAAGTCGGGTCGCCAGTCCCAAATCCCGCATACCCGGCGGCTCCAATGGCTCGGTCACGTCGAAGGATATGGTCCTCGCGTCCCATCGGCCACCAGTTCACTCGCCGGCCAGTCTGCCTTAACCGGCGCTCCGAACCAAGCGCCACGATCGAATAACTGTGATGTTTCGCCTCGCCGGGCGGGGAAAATGAGATGACGGCCGTCACCGAACGACAAATCCTCGATGCGCTCGGCCGAATTGCCGACCCCGACAAGGGCGCCGACATCGTCTCGCTCGGCATGGTGTCGGGGCTCGTCATTCGCGACGGCAATGTCGCCTTTGCTATTGAGGTCGAGAGCGACCGCGGCCCGCGGCTCGAGCCGCTGCGCAAGGCCGCCGAGCAGGCCATAGAGGCATTGCCCGGGGTGTTGTCGGTGACCGCGGTGCTGACCGCGCAGGCGCCGTCGCGGGGCCGCAGCGCGCCCCAGCCGGCGGCGGGCGTTCGCGGACAGCGCGGCATCGTCCCGGGCATCAGTGCGATCATCGCCGTCGCCTCCGGCAAGGGCGGCGTCGGCAAGTCGACGGTGGCCGCCAATCTCGCCCTCGGGCTGCGCGCCAACGGCCTCAATGTCGGGGTGCTCGACGCCGACATCTACGGGCCGTCGATGCCGCGCATGCTCGGGATTTCCGGGCGGCCCCGGTCGCGCGACGGCAAGATCCTGCTGCCGATGGAGAATTACGGGCTCAAATGCATGTCGATGGGGTTCCTCGTGCCCGAGGACACACCGATGATCTGGCGCGGCCCGATGGTGATGACCGCGCTGCAACAGATGCTGCGCGAGGTCGAATGGGGCGCGCTCGACATCATGGTCGTCGACATGCCGCCCGGCACCGGCGATGCGCAATTGACGATGGCGCAGCAAGTACCGCTCGCCGGTGCGGTCATCGTCTCGACGCCGCAGGACATTGCGCTGTTGGACGCCCGCAAGGGACTCAACATGTTCAAGAAGGTCGATGTGCCGGTGCTCGGCATCGTCGAGAATATGAGCTATTTCCTGTGTCCGCATTGCGGCGGCCGCAGCGAGATCTTTTCGCATGGCGGCGCCCGTCGCGAGGCCGAGCGGCTGGGGACCGAGTTTCTCGGCGAGGTGCCGCTCGACCTCAAGATCCGCGAGACCTCCGACAGCGGCACCCCGATCACCGTCGCCGAACCCGACAACCCCCACGCCCTCGTCTTCCGCCAGATGGCTGCCCGCGTCTGGGAGAAGGTCGCCGGCGCGGGCGCCGAGCGCCGCGCGCCGCCGCGCATCGTAATCGAATAGGGGCGTCTGCTCGGCCGACCCCAGGCGGGCGGAGAGAGGTCTTTAAGCTCGCTTGGCCGGCGGCCGTCAGGGAGCGGCGCAGGCGGGTAGTGTCTAATCTGAATTGTAACAGACCCTTATTGCCTCTCATTCCGAGGCGGGCGTGGAATTGACGGGTTTTCAATAGATTTGGCGGATATCGGGAAAGCCCAATTGCTTAACGATTGCTCCACGCGTGAGCCATAAGCCCATGCATGGCTCGCATCATCTGGAATAAGCCGGGCAATCCGCCGAAATAGGTCAGCGATAGGCTCGGCATTCAGCACTGGCAGCTCGGCGATACGATCCATGAACTCAAACTTCCGGCAATCTTATTATAAGTCCTGCGGAGCGTGTTACCGTATCTGGATGACGGCACGATCACGCATGAGTCCGGCTATCTCCGCGGGAACATCGACAACGAAATCTGACAACAACAACGTTCGCTACGGTTCGGGGGACGGCTCAACCCGGATGAGATCTCGCGTGTCGTTAAGGAACAGCCAACGAAAGCATATCGGAAAGGTCAGACGAACATGGCCCCGACGTCACCGGCAGAACCGGAGTTTGGTAGTTCAACACGAGCCGAAAAATTCAAAGCCAAGATCTTGCCGACCATTTCAGCGCGCATTGGAAAGACTGGTTGCACCCTTGGTGATCAAGACAGTCGCCTAAAGGAGCTGCGCAACAGGCCGACGTGACGCACTTTTGGCGCGGTCCTCCCGGTGTCCAACACCCCCTCTAGTCCATCGGTTGCGACTGCAACGCTACGTCGGCGGCCAGCTGATATCGAGCCAAATGTGGACACCGAAGATTGCTGATCCGCGCAGACAAGTAGAGTTTTTGACAGCAAATCCTCGCGCTGCTCAATCAGCCGAACCAAATCCACAACAGTCGGAACTCGATCCCATATCATAGCGTCCGTCTAGTCACTCTCGGCTCTCAGCGAAAAGATTCGCCTCGATGCCAACGCCTCTCGTGCTCTCTCAGCCAAGGACATGGAACGGAAGGTGCGTGGAGACATCTGCCTCAAGGTTGTTACAATTCAAAACTGCGGCACTACCCGCAGGCGCTGAAGCGCCATACGGACCATCGGATTGTCTCGAGGCAGCAGCAGAAGATGGTTTTGCAGGCGCGCCCGGACCGCCGGCGCTTGGGGAAAAGCGCGTTCCGTCCAAAACCGCTTTGTGCGGTCGAAATAACCGACCGTATCGAGAAACGCGATCGTGAAGTAATAGCCTTCGGGCAGGGATTCGCCGATCGCCCGCGCCGTGATCCGGCCGTCTTGGGTAATTGCGCTGGTCAGGCACCAATCTAGCAACCGGCTGAGTTCCTGCTCGCCGCGCCGCCGCTGGTCGGCGCGCATCTGCGGCCAGCCGAGCTGAAACAGGACCGCGACATCGTAGTTGTTGTGACTGGTCATGCCGATCTCGTCGAGCCAGCCATCGGGATAACGGCCGTCACGCATTGCGATTAAGGTGTCGATCAGCTGCGGCCAATGTCCGATCCTGCCTTCCAGGTAGCGCGCCATATGAAAAGTCAAGCTGAGGTCGGCCGTGCGAAGCCGGCGTCCGTCGATTAGATAGATAGCGCCGAAAAACCCGCTGATCGGGTCCTGCCACTCGACGATGAAGCGGCGAATGACCGGTTCGAGTCGCGCATCCCAGGGGTAGCTCGCAGGTCGCCGCCACAAGATCAGCCGGACCAGATTAGCGGTCGACAAGTTGAGCTCTTTGCGGCGATCGATCCCGTCCTCCGCCGGACGGGAGACCAGCAGGCTATCGAGATAATCCCGCAACTGGCCGGGATCGTTTATGCGATCGAGAAAGCGAGGGGCTCGGCCGCGATCGTCGAAATCGTCGGCGAGCAGGTAATCGACCGAAGCCTCGAGCTTTAGGAACCACACATCGGTGCAGGCGGCAAAACTGCCGTCTTCGGCGGGCATCGCGGCGTCGAGCGGCGAGGGCAGCGCGGCCGCGGCGCCCATCCGCTCGAGGTTCGCGCGGATGGCGCCTGCATCGGCGATGTATTCCAGTCGCCAGCGAAGCTCGCGCACAATTTGCCTCAGGCAAGACACGTCACGCCCGCGCGCCTCCTCTCGATCGAGTCTTGCTTCGATCGTTCTGACTTCGCGCTGCGCTGTGTGGCGCAGCTCTCCCGTCGCCGGGAACAGCGTCGCGATCGTCATTTTCTGGTTCCACCTGCTGGAGGTCGAGACCGTCACGACCAAAGCTGCGCACGGCAGCGCGATAGGACGAGAGCCTCGCCCTCCGATCCAATGCCGAAGGGTTCAGGCATGATTCGTGTGCCGCAGTGAGTGCGGCCGCAACAGCCCCGCCTCCAACGGTCCGAACAAACCCGAGGGATCCCGTTTGTTACGGCGGGCACGGTGCGTGCGGTATTCGTATTCGGGGTCGGGCAACCGTGCCAGCCGAACCGGGCGCCTAGCGAGCCAATCGTCCAGCGGAGCGACCGGCAGGGCCAAATCGTCATCATCGCAATCCGGCAGCAATGCGACGCCAAGGCGTCGCACGCCCGCGGGCCATACGATCTGCAGGCGCCTGATCAAGGCACCGCCGGCGCGCTGACCCGGGTGATCGGCGCGGCGGGGCAACTCGAACACGATCGGAGACTCGCCCGCGCGGATCGACTGGCCATGCAGCTGTCGAACATCGGCAATCGGAAAGGAGCGCGGCTCCGGCGGGAAGCCTATCTCGAAGCGAGCGGTTGCCGGTTCGAGAATACGCGCGACGAACCGGTCGTCGCCCTGGCGAAACTGCGCCACCGAGCCGGCCACCCAAACCGGTTCGGCGCTCGTGTGGACGGACCAGACGATCGCGCCGGCGATATCGGGGCCGATCTCGTCCTCGATCACCACCTGCCGCCCGATCAGTGCCGCCCCGCGGCGAATGGAGCCCGCTGGCTTCCCATAGGTCGCGGACAGATCGAAAACCGCCCATTTGCAGCGCGCGTCGGCGCTGCTGCCGATGATCGTGGCCCGCGCGTTGGGGATCTGACTGCGTCCGTTAATCACTAAAGTGTTGTGTCCGGCGGACTGCGTACGGTAATATCGCCAGCGTGGGCCGGATATGCCGTCCGCGCCATGATCGAAATAACCGGGCAGATCATAATCGTCCGATCCGAGATCGATTATCCACCGGTGTCTCGCTCCGTCGACAATAAAGCTCCCGGCATCGGCCTGAGAGTGCAGGATCGTGTCCTCGGGTCCCGCGGATGCTGCAGCCCCAGCGCCAAAAGCATTACCCCCTTTGATTGCAATAAAGACGGGGCGCGCCGTCGGGTCGGTTGACCAAGTGTTGCGAAAGCATGCCAGATTGGCGCTGTGAAAAATCTTGCCGGTCGGCGGCTTGAGGGTTCTTGGGTTCGGCTTCGGCCGATCCGGCCAGATCGTGATAAATGGTAGATACCAACCCTGATAGCAGTCGATCAACCTGGCATCGGTCGGTCGCTTGAAGCGGTGGGCGAACCAAGCCAGCGGCGCAAGGTCGAAGCGAGGTTCGGAATCGCCGAAATTGAAAGCTGCCCCGAATGGCCCGGCAGCATGCAACGCGAAATCGCCGGTCAGTCCAAAGCCCGGCCGGTCGGCTAGGCCAAAGCTTTGGCCAAATGTGCTTTCCAGCGCGGCCACCATCAGACCGGCATAGCGCATAGCGAGCGACCAATAGCTGAGCCCCTCCGGCCACGCCCCATCCGGCGCCAGAAGGTCAAAGATGGTCCAGGATGAAGCTAAGCTCTTCCGGATCAACTGGCCTGCCGCTTCCGGGTGTCTCTCGAGGACGGCGAGCGCACAGATCAAGATGCCTGAATTCGATACCAGTGTGCAATTGTCGCGCCGCTTTGGCCACAGCACAAATCGGTCTTCATAGGCGGCACGGGCGGGCTCGAGCACGTGGCGGCAGAGGCCGCCCTCGATGGCGGCGCGCTCTTCGCCCGAGAGATCTTGGTAGAGCCAATCATAGGCGAGCGCAACCGCAACAGCGATCTCGGCGCAATCAAGGAAAGACGTGATCACTGGCCGCGCTTTCCAGGTCGTCGCCGTGGCGAATTCCGACAATCTGCTCCGCGCGGCGCGCAGCGCCTCGACCCGAACAACGCCGTCGCTGATTATTGCTAAGTAAGCAGCTTGTATTAGGCGACGAGACCTCCGCTTGATCCCGGTGCGCAGCTCTCGTTCGCCTTCGTCGGGGCTCTCCTCGCTTAGCGAGGTTTTTAACCGTGCCAGCAGCTCCGGATTGCTGTTTGCCCGTTGGCGAATGCGGGCAATGGCCGCCCGGTCAAACAGCAAATAGGGATGGTGCAACTCGAACGCTTCGACCGCGTTGTCGATGAGCCTAAGATCGGGGCCGCTCGCCTCGCCTGACCGAACAGATCGCGCGCTATTTTTAAAAGGCAATCGCAGCCCTCTGGCCGAGGCATTGCGGTTGCCACATCCAAACGTTCGATCCGAGTGCCATCCCCGGGTGTAATCACCAACCGCCCGAGCCTCCAAATGCGGCGAAGACGCGGCAACGTCAAGCTTCTTCTCAACCTCGGGTAACCGAATGTATCAAAATTTAACAGTATTTTAGACCTTCGCGACGCATGCCTCATATCGCCGCCAGAAGTTTGGCAAGGAAATCATCCTTCCAACCAGCGAGGTTAAACTTGCTGCGCAGCGATACGCTGGAGCGGTCCTTTTGCATCAGGTTCAGCGCCATGTGGCGCAGAATCGCGAGATTATACGCGCTCCTGTCGTTGCGATTTCTCGCCTGGTCTTCGTTCATCACTGTATTGAGAACCCAATGCAGGCGATTTTCAACACCCCAATGTGAGCGGGCGACATGACCGAGGCGTTCGGGGGACAGCGCCGCGCTGAGCAGGTAGTAGGCCGTCTCGTTCGTCGCTTTCTCTGCTGTGTCGCGTCGGCGCGTCACCTTGCCGATGGCAGTCAAACCCGGCCATCGATGATGCCTCTGCAGCGCTTCCACCTCGGTCGAAACCAAACTCGTGCGAGTTTCGATGCGGCCGTGATCATTGTCCACGGCCGAATGCTTGTCGACGGCTTCGTATTTCGGATGTTCGAGCACTTGGCTGACATCGGCGTGCAGCGCTCGATGATTACCCTTGAGCGCCAGGACGTAATCGCCGCCCTTTTCGACGATCTGCCGGGCAATTTCGCGCTGGCAATTGAGCGCGTCGGCGGTCACGATGGTTCCCTTAAGCGAGAGGAAATCCAAAAGCTTAAGCACCGCTGCGCTCTCCCGACACTTGGCCTCAGTAGCGATTTGAGCGAGCACCAGGCGTTTGTCGCAGCACCAGGCGCTGATCATGTGCAGCGCCGATCGAGCGCGCCGCGGGTCGGAGGTCCGGCGCAGCGTTTTTCCGTCGATTGCGATGACCCCGCCGCCGCTCTCCCCAAAACGCGCCACGAACTTCTGGAAACCAGCTCGAAACTGGTCCGGATCAAGATGGCGAAAAAGCCGGCTGAACGTGTCGTGACTCGGCACCCCGTTCTTCAAGTGGAGAAACTTGCCGAGAAAGTCTTGCTTAGCCTCGGCAAAGACCGCCATGTCGACCGCAGTCTGGCCGCCGGAGAGCACCGCACACAACGCAATCATCAGCGTTTCCAGCAGATCATGACGTCTGGCGCCGCCCGACCGTGGATCTCGCAACGCGGCAAAGCAAGAGTCGAAGCCATCCATTGTTCTGTCGCTGCACCGCGCTAAATCTGGCATCATCAAATCCTGCCCTGTCGGGACGTCGGGCAACTGGCGACCCATCGATTTTTGAGCTCTCTCATTACTAGTGAAATTATGTAAATCCTCGCATGTCCTACAAAATATCGATAAATCCTGCAGGAAATCATCTGGTATGATAAAATAAATGAAATCATCGTGATCATTTTTACCTGTGTTTTTCTTTTAGTCGAGGGGGAGGATCTTTCATCCCACGTCAGACGTACGTCGATATGCGCGTCAACGCCACGTCCAAAACAAAGTAACATTAAATTTGACGCGTTCTTAGCGTAACTTTTATTAATATCTAATTCCGATGCGTCGACACCGCAGACTCCGCTTGCCTCTCCATCGCATCGGAGGATAAGTCAGCGCTCCGGAAATTCTCGGGCGGCGCGACCGGATCACTCGGTCGCGGCAACAATACAGGCGGATATTGGAATCAATGTTGGGCGCGATGCCGCTGCATTCAGCCGGCCGGCACCGGAGGCGGCGTCATTGCGCGCTGCGTGGCTCTTCCGGGGTGACCCAGAGCGCCGCCCTAATAGCGTGGCTTTGCAAGACGAGCGGGAGGAGTATCGCGGTAAATCTGCAACCGGGTCACGCGCAAACCCGCGACACCGTGCGTGTCGATAGCGCGCTGCCAGGCGAGGAATTCCTCTACCGACAGCTCGTAGCGGCGGCAAACTTCCTCTAGGGTGATGACGCCGCTCCGCACCGCATTGACCACCACGGCCTTGCGCCGGGCGACCCAGCGTTTGGTATCTGGTGGCGGCAAATCAATGCCGGTGGTGCCGGTGCGCGGTAAGATCTCGCCGTGCATCAGCTGGCACAGCCCAACGTTGTCGTCCATGGCACCAAAATAACCTGGAGACCTTAAAGAACCCCTAAGTGAAACCTTTGGTGGTGCTCAATTTTTCCTGCGCCGGGTTTGGCTCGTGAAGGCTTGTGATCCGTCTGGCGGTTGACGCCGAGCAGATCGGCTACAGCAAGCTCCACTATTGCGCCGGCAGCGCCGTGGCGTCCTCGCGGTCCTAGCTGCCTGCAAGCTGCGCTCGGCCGGGTCCAGCGGCGTACCTGAAAGCCAAACGGAATCAATGTGCTCGACGCGATCGTCCGGCTTGTCGCGGGGAGACCCAATTCATATACTCCGCGCCGCTTCGCTCACGGAGTTTCGGGGAGACCGATGCGTCCGTCACTGCCACCAGGTTATCATCCATCTGATGATGAAGAGTTCATGAACCCCCTACAGGTCGAGTATTTTCGACAGAAGCTGTTGCGGTGGCGCGCCCAATTGCTGGCCGAATCGTCGGATACACTGCAGCACCTGAAGGAGGAGAGCCTACTAAAACCCGATCTGACCGACCGCGCGTCGCTCGAAACCGAACGCGCCATCGAGCTGCGAACCCGGGCCCGCGAACGTAGGCTGATCTCGAAAATCGACGCAGCGCTGCACCGGATCGATGACGGTACTTATGGCTATTGCGAAGAAACCGACGAGCCAATCGGGGTCCGCCGCCTCGAGGCTCGGCCGATCGCCACCCTCAGCATAGAGGCGCAAGAACGGCACGAGCGAATGGAGCGGACGCACCGCGACGATTAGGGCGGTGGTGCAAACCTTACAATATCGTCCCGAACTGCGCCGCAACGCGCACAAGGTCTGATCGAAGATCGCGAGCGGCCGCTGATGGGGCCGACGAATTAGCCCCGCGGGGGGTAGCCCGCCGGCAAGTTGCTGCCGCCAATTGCCTCGGATTGCGAGCAAAATCGATTGAGATCGTGAAAGGCGTCCCCTATCTGCGGTAGCAGAGCGCGTGACAGTCGCTGGCGCTAGGGTTCACCGATGGTCGCCAAAGCGGAACCAGCCGGTCGGCGGCGGGCAAGTTGGATGGTGGTGCGGCTGAAGCCCTGGCGGATGCGCGTTTTGGCGATCGCCGGTGTGACTTGTCTCGCAAACGGCGGCACTTTTGCGGTTCTCTGGTTCGACGGTGCCGCATCGGTTCATCCGTTCGGGGTAGCGGCAATCGCCATGCTCGCCCTCGGCGGCTTGGGCGCCGTCGCTTTATCCCGCCGCGCCGATAATACCGCGACTTCTGTTCGGCTCGACATATTGCAACGGGCGCTAGACGCCGCGCCGGAGGCTCAGTTGATCGTCGCCCCTGATGGGCAGCTCAGCTATGCCAATACCGCCTTCGACCAGCTTTGCCCTGGTCGGGGCCAGCCGCTCGATCGCATCGGGCGAGCGGTATGCGCCGACAGTGAGTCGCAGGCCCAATTTCGCCGTCTGAGTGGCCGCGCCAAAAGCGGATCCCGGGTGTCTGCCGTCCTGTGTCTCAACAAGGCGCCGGACACCGGCGCGGGGCGGTTCGAGATCAGGATAGACCCAATTGCCGGATATTCGGGATATGTCTTCTGGACCATCCGGGACGTCACTGCGCATTGTGAGTCTGAGACCGCAATCCGAGAAGAACGGAACAAGCTCGCCGATTTCCTCGACAATGCGCCGGTCGGCTTTTATTCGGTCGATAGCGGCGGGCGCTTTCGCATGGTGAGCCGGCGATTGGCTCAGTGGCTCGACAGCACCCCCTCGGAAATTATCGGCAGCGGGGCGCGACTGCGGGACTTTCTAGCTTCGCCGCCCGTCGACGGGTCACCCGGCTTTAATCCCTTTCCACCTCAAAATACCGCGGCACAGCGTGGTGAGGTCGCGCTCAAGACCCGTCGGGGCCGGGTCGTGCCGGCCTGGATCGGGCAGAACCTCGTAGGATCGGGCGCCGAACTGCACACCCGATCAATTGTGTGCGATTGGACGCCGGAGCACGAATGCAGGGCCGCGCTCAAATCGGCCGAACGCTTTCGCCGATGTTTTGCCAACGCACCGGTCGGCATCGCGCTGCTCGACGGCGCTGGGCGTTTCGAGGAAGTGAACCGCGCTGTCGGTGAGTTGTTTGGCGCCGCCCCGCAAAGCCTTAAAGGACGCGAGCTGATTGGCTTGATGAACGATGAGGACCACGACCGCATTGCCGCAAAACTCGCGGCGGTTGCGGCGGGATCGGCGGACCCCGAGCCGGTCGAGGTACGGCCTCAGCGACCTGGGGACAAGACCATCGTCGTGTTCTTGAGCCGCCTCGACGATGGCTCCGGCAGTACGCCTCCTGCGAGGGCGGACGGGCAGGATGACCCGGTCGACGGGCTCACCGTACATTTTATCGACGTCAGTGACCAAAAGAACCTCGAAATCCAATTTGCGCAGTCGCAGAAGATGCAGGCAGTCGGGCAGCTCGCCGGCGGCGTGGCTCATGATTTCAACAACCTGCTGACTGCCATGATCGGATTTTGCGATCTGCTGCTGCTGCGCTCGCCGCCGAGCGATCCGGCTTTTGCGGACATTATGCAGATCAAACAGAATGCGAACCGAGCCGCCAATCTGGTGCGCCAGCTGCTGGCGTTCTCGCGGCAACAGACCCTGCAGCCGCGGGTTCTCGACGTGACCGACATCCTTTACGAACTGCGGCACCTGATCGAGCGGCTGATCGGCGAGAACATCAAGCTCGATGTCGTGCACGGGCGCGATATCGGCCTTGTCAAAGTCGACCAAGGACAGTTCGAGCAGGTTATCATCAATCTCGCGGTTAACGCTCGGGATGCAATGCCCGGCGGGGGTGGTTTGACCATTCGCACCGCCAATATCCGCCGTGAGCGAGAATTGCGGCGCGGACACGAGGTGATGCCGGCAGGCGATTATGTGCTGGTCGAGATGGCCGACACCGGTGTCGGTATTGCCAAAGAAAACCTGGCTCGCATCTTCGATCCGTTTTTTTCGACAAAGGAGCTCGGCTCGGGAACCGGGCTTGGCCTGTCGACCGTCTACGGCATCGTCAAGCAGACCGGTGGGTTTGTGTTTGTCAGCAGCATTCCCGGCCGAGGCGCGGCTTTCGAGATCTATTTGCCGCGCTGCCAGGCGGCGGACGGCCCGCCGCCCTCCCGGCTCGATATTGCCGAAACGCCCGCGATAAAGGATTTGACCGGCAACGGTACCATCATGCTGGTCGAAGACGACGATCCGGTGAGGATCTTTGGCGCCCGCGCGCTTCGCAATAAAGGGTACAGGGTGATAGAGGCGAGAAGCGGTGAAGCGGCGCTCGATCTGATCCGCCGTGCCGATGAAAGGATCGACTTGCTGATCACCGATGTCGTCATGCCGCATATGGACGGGCCAGGGCTGGTCCGTGAGGTGCGGGAGATCCACTCCGGACTGAAGGTCATTTACATTTCGGGGTATACCGAAGATGCGTTCCGCCAACGCCTCGATAGCGACGGCGGCATCGATTTCCTACCCAAGCCGTTCAGCTTGAAGCAGCTCGCCGCCAAGGTCAGGGACGTCCTCGCCGTCGGGGCCGCATGAGTCCTGTGCGTCAGCATTGCGTCCTTAGAACAAACGGTGTACAAGATGATTCTCCGGCCGCGTTGCACGGCATCACAGGGTATGGAATAAGGAGGGCGGGACAATGCAGACCGCGTTGCGCCTCTTGGATAAGGATGGGATGGACAAGCAGCGGGCTTTGGAGGCGGCGCTCGGACAAATCGAACGCGCCTTTGGCAAAGGTTCGATCATGAAGCTCGGATCCCGCGAGGCCGCCGCGGATACCGAGGTCGTCTCGACGGGCTCTTTAGGCCTCGATATCGCGCTCGGCATTGGCGGGCTGCCGCGTGGCCGAGTTATCGAGATCTATGGGCCAGAGAGCTCTGGTAAGACGACCCTTGCGCTGCACGTTATCGCCGAGGCGCAGCGGGGCAGTGGAACCTGCGCTTTCATTGATGCCGAGCACGCTCTCGACCCGGCCTATGCCCGCAAGCTCGGCGTCAATGTCGACGATTTGTTGATTTCCCAGCCCGACGCCGGCGAGCAGGCGCTCGAGATAGCCGACACTCTGGTCCGCTCGGGTGCGATCGATGTTCTGGTTATCGATTCTGTCGCCGCGCTGGTGCCGCGCGCCGAACTAGAGGGCGAAATGGGCGACAGCCACATGGGTCTGCACGCCCGGTTGATGAGCCAGGCATTGCGCAAGCTGACGGGCTCGATCGCCCGTTCGCGCGCAATGGTGATCTTCATCAACCAGATCCGCCACAAGATCGGCGTGATGTTCGGCAACCCAGAGACCACGACCGGCGGCAACGCGCTCAAATTCTATGCCTCGGTTCGCCTCGATATCCGGCGCATCGGTGCGATCAAGGAGCGCGACCAGGTGATCGGCAACCAGACGCGCGTCAAAGTCGTTAAAAACAAGATGGCGCCGCCTTTCAAGGTCGTCGATTTCGATATCATGTACGGCGAAGGGGTGTCGAAACGCGGCGAGCTGATCGATCTAGGCGTTCAGGCCGGCGTCGTCGAGAAATCCGGCTCGTGGTTCTCCTATGACGGCCAACGCATCGGCCAAGGGCGCGAGAACGCCAAGGCGTATCTGAAGGACCATGCCGAAATCGGCGAGGCGGTCGAGCACGCGATCCGCGCCAATGCCGGCCTTGTTGCCGAGGCCATGATGGCCGCCCCCGGCGACGCTGCGGCCGAGGAGTAGGCGGTCAACCCCCGGAAGAGATCAACGGACCGAAATCACCGCGGCTCGGGCTGGGTCCCGAGCGGGAAGGTTCGTTCGCCAGCGCGGCGGCAAAATGTGGCGGTGTCCGCTGGACCAGATCCGCGGCGCGGATCCAGAAGCGCTCAAGCCGGCGAAGTGTAACAGCTGCAGCCTGAAGATCGTCGGGGATCAGCGTGGCTTGCGGCAGCATCTCGCCGTGACGTTGATGCATCGCGGTCAAGCGGTCTCGCAATTTGCTGCCTTTTTCGGTCAAGCGAACGTGGATCGAACGGCGGTCGTGCACCGAGCGCTCGTGCCCGAGATAGCCGTTCTCGACCATCTTTTTGACATTGTAGGAGACGTTCGAGCCGAGATAACAGCCGCGCAACGTGAGTTCGCCGACCGTCATTTCGGCATCGCCGATATTGAACAGCATCATCGCCTGAACGTTGTTGATATCGTGAATCTTGAGCCCTTCCAGCTCCAGCTTCACGACCTCCAGGAACTGGCGGTGAAGACGCTCGACCAGCGAGATCACTTCGAGGTACATGTTATTCATCGAAAACCTCTGGTTCGTCCGACCTTTTGAGCCGCGCTCGGCCCAGCGTCCCCTCGGCGCACGTTGCGCGATCCCGCCCGCCTGTTGCCGCCTGGGCTAGCTGGAGATCCGTCAAAAAAGCGTCCAGAGCGCCGCAACCAACGGGTTTTTCCGGACTTTCGCGGTTCGCTGGAGCCGCGCCGCGACGCGCCGGGCTCACTGTCGGAAAATCGAGGGAGATTTGAGTCCCTTTCAGGGGTGCGCTCGCAATCGACAGGCGGCCGCCTTGGCTCTCGATCAGCTTGCGCACAATGCTCAGTCCAAGTCCCAAGCCGTCGTATGGCCGGGCGAGCCCGTTAGCGATTTGGCTGAACGGCCGCACCGCCGATCGAGCCTCTTCGGCAGTCATGCCTATCCCCCGATCGGCAACGCTGATCCGACAAAACCTGCCGGCGGCAGCGACGGTTACCCGGATCGCGCTGCCGGCTGCACTGAATTTTGCAGCATTGGATAACAGCTTGCGCAGCATTTTACAGACCGCTTCACGATCGGCATGGATCGCCGATCGAATTTCGCCGGTCTCCAAATCGATCCTGTGATCAGCCGCAGCATCGCTCCGCCGGAACTCCGCCACACTGGTCTCGGCGACGTCGCACAAATCGAGCGGTTCCAAATTCAACGAGAACCGCCCGGCCTCCAGTTCGGCCATCGTCAGCACGTCGAGAAAGATCTCGAGCGCGCGTTGTCCGGCGTTGCGGATGTTGTAGGCAAACTCGATGTATTGGCGTTGCGCAATCGGTCCGACAGCCTCGCGTGCAATCAGTTCGCTGAACCCGATGATTGCGTTGAGCGGCGTGCGCAGCTCGTGGCTTATGCTGGCGAGGAACGCCGTCTTCGCGGCGTTGGCGGTCCGGGCCTCATCGCGCGCCGCTTCGAGCTCGCTCTCGACCCGTTTGCGCTCGGTGATGTCTTGATAGGAGCCCCGGAGATATCTCGGCAGACCGTCTACGCCGATCGTTTCGCCGCGCAGGCTGAGTGTGCGGACTTCGCCCTGCGGCGTGACTATTCGGTGGTCCAGTTTGATGTCTGCTCCGCAGAGTGCCTCGCGCATTGCGCGGATCAGCTCCGCCCGGTCTGCCGGAAGGACATGGCGCAGCAAATCTCTTGCCGGATGCGCCGCGATGCTGCTGCAGACCCCGAACATGCGCGACATCTCCGGCGAGCATTCAATTCGCCGGTTCTTGGGGAGCCAGCGAAAATCGCCAAGGCCCGCCACTCTCTGCGCCTCGGAGAGATGGCTTGCGCGCAGCATGTAGCGCAGTCTGTGCGGTAGAACGGGGCCGCTGATCGGCTTGGCGATGAAATCCGTCGCGCCAACTCGATACGCCCGGTCGATCAATTCAACATCGTCGAGACCGGTCGCCATCAGGATCGGGGTAATGCGACCGGCCGGCATCGCGCGGATCATTTGACAGACGGCAAATCCGTCCATCTCCGGCATCACGACGTCGAGCACGACGATGTCGGGCATTGCAATCGCAAAGGCCTCGAGCGCAGCGGGACCGTTTTCCGCCTCGACGATCTCGAAGCCGGCCGGCTCGAGCGCCTGCCGGTGAAGGAAGCGCTCCATTTCGTCGTCATCGACGAGCAGGACCACCGGATCGGCGCGCTGGTCGTCCACTGGGGTCACGCCACGCGTGGCAAACGCTCGGCGAGGCCGGTTTCGACGATGCGAAAGTCTTCGCGGATCGCCTTGACCATTCGAGCAGCGTCGGGCACGGCACCCGCTCGCGCCACTGCCTCCAGCTCTCGGCACCGCGACGACAATACGACAGCCCCGACATTCGCACTGGCCGATTTCAATGCGTGACTGGCGTGAAACAGCAGCGCCGGATCATCATTTGCCGCGCCGTTGTCCAAATCCTTCAACAGATCAGCGGCGCCCTTGAAAAACAGTTCGATCACCTGTCGCACGATATCGGGCCGCCCCTCCCTTTGCAGTCGGCGCAGCGAGTCCAGCACTTTGTCGTCGATGGCGTCGGGTATCGACGGCCCGGCTGTTGCGAGCGGTGACTGTTGTGGTTCGGCTGGGCGTCCCGGCGGGCTCAGCCAGGTGGTCAGCGTCGCCCTCATTTGCTCCAGAGTGAACGGCTTCGCGAGGTAGTCATCCATACCGACCGCCAGGCAGCGCCGGCGGCCGTCCTCGACGACGCTGGCGGTCAGCGCGACGATCGGTGTGTGGCGACCGGCGGCAGTCTCGCGCCGGCGAATTTCGACTGTCGTCTCGAACCCGTCCATCTTGGGCATCTGGCAATCCATGAAGATCAGGTCGAACTCATCGTTCGCGTGACGGTCGAGTGCCCGCAGCCCATTGACGGCAGTCTCGACCGTGCAGCCCATGCTTTCGAGGATGGCAACCCCGACCTCTAGGTTGACCGGGCTATCTTCCACCAGAAGCACACGCGCGCGGCCGAGTTCGAGCTTATCCGAGATTGCCGCCGCCGCGTCGTCGGGCGTCGGCGGAACCGCTTCAGCGCTGACCCCGGCGAGGCAATCCCACAAGGCCGATCGCCGGATCGGCTTGGTCAGGCGTTTCAGCATCCCTTCCCCGACCTTGCCGATATCTTGATCGAACGAGGTCAGTAAGACGATTGGCAAGTCGGCGATTGCGGGACTGGATCTGATGCTTTGCGCCAGCTCGGTCCCGTTCATGTCGGAGAGCGAATTGTCGATTATCGCCAGCCCGAACGGGGCCGGGCGAATTGCCCCAGTGGTCAGCATTGCCAGAGCCGCTGCACCGGTCGGCGCTTCCTGAACCGGCACATTCCAAGCCGACAGATAATCGTTCAATATCTCACGGTTGAAGGCGTGGTCGGCGACGACGAGAGCAGACATCCTGCGGCCTGGGGGGCCGCTCTTCGCGAGCAGGCCAGCCGGCCTTGTTTGCAGTCCGAACCGGGCAGTAAAACGAAATTCCGATCCTGCCCCCGGCTTGCTGTCTACCTCGATCGATCCGCCCATCATCTCGCAAAAATGCTTGGCGATCGAAAGGCCGAGGCCAGTGCCGCCATAGCGCCGAGTGGTCGAGCTGTCGGCTTGCGCAAATGCTTCGAAGATGTGCTCGCGTTGTTTGCGAGGGATGCCAATCCCGGTGTCGTCGACTTCAAACGCGATCAATGCCGAGGAGAGGTTTCGTTCCATCAAATAGGCGCGGACCCTAACCTCTCCGCGTTCGGTAAATTTGATCGCATTGCCGATCAGGTTAGTTAAAATCTGCCGCAATCGTCCGGGATCGCCAATCAGCGCGGTGGGCAGATCTGCTGGAACAAAGCAGGCGAGCTCCAGCCCCTTGCCGTAGGCCAACTCGCTGAGCAGTTCGGTGACTTCTTCGACGACGTTCCGCAGATCAAATGCGCTGCGCTCTAACTCGACTTTTCCGGCCTCGATTTTTGAAAGATCCAGAACGCCGTTGAGGACGCCGAGCAAGGTCTCGCCGGAGCGCCGTGCCGTCTCGATAAAGCGTTGCTGCGTCGGCGCCAGTTCGGTTTGACGCACCAGTTCCAGCATCCCGAGCACGCCGTTCAAGGGAGTCCGAATCTCGTGGCTCATATTGGCCAGAAACTGCGACTTGGCGCGGACCGCCCCCTCCAGCTCGATCGTCCGCTGCTCGATCCGCGACTCGAGGGTCGCATTGAGATGGCGCAGCTCCTCCTCGGCGCTTTGCTGCGCGGCATGCCGCGCTGCGAGCGCGCCGGCCATCTCGTTGAACGCCGCCTCGAGACGACCGATCTCCGAAGAGCGGTCTTCGACCTGGGCTCGAGCGTTGTAATTCCCGTTGCGCCATTCGGTGGTGACGCTGAGCAGCCCCTCGATCGGGCGGCGGATGAAGTTTCGGCCACCGGCCCAGGCCGCATAAATAGCTGCGAACAGACCCGCGAGGATCAGCCCGATGCCGCGCAAAGTGGCACCGTCGATTGCCGCGAAGGCCTCTGCTTTTGATTGCCCGGCGCTGAGAAAGAAGTCCTTTGGCGGCAAAGCCGGGGGCACGTAGCCGTAGATCCGCGTCGTCCCGTCGACGCCGACCGCTTCTTCCCACCCGGCCCGGTCCCCGTCCATGATCGCTTCATGGGACTTCCTCATGTTTTTGCCGACGAGGAGTTCCGGATGGGGCAGCCGCGCGATGATGTTGCCCTCGCGATCCGCGATCAAGATCGAGGCCGTCGGCGGTAATCCCCGTTCCTCGAGGTGCCTGGAGAGCCATCCCAAATCAAGGCCGGCGAATACCACCCCGGCGATACGGCCCTCGTCATCCTCGAACTGCGCTGCGAAATGGACCATCCGATGGCCGCTTATCGGATCGACCCAGTAATTCCCGACAGCAAGCCCCGGTTGAGCCATCGCACGTTCAAAGAACGGTTGCTCGGCCACCGATGAATAGGATGTCGGTTCACTGATGCAAAAGATATGGCCGTTTACATCGGCTGCTCCGAGCAAGCTATAGTTCGCAAACCGCGACTTTAATTTTGAAAAAAGGGTATTGCATAGGTCAGACTGCCGAGTTTTGACGGTATACAATTGAGCCAGCGCAAGAAGAAGTTGACGAGCACCTTCGCGCAGCTCACCAATCTCTTCGCCGAACTGTTTGGTCGTCTGCACGACCTGTTGCCGAATATCGGCCTCACGGGCAATCCTCAGGTCATATTCGTTCCAGGCTTGGATCACCAGCGCCGGGACAACGGCAAAGATCACCAGGATCAAGATCCGCCCTGTCAAACCGATGCGCAACCCGCTCCAATCGATGAACCGGGGCCCGGCTTCGGCAGTCATTCCGTGCGGATCTTGGCGGCCCACCGGGCTAATATTCCAGGCCGTCGGCCTCGCTGCCGCGCGACGTCGCCCAATGCATTTTGGCAGCGCCGGCGGGCGCCTGGTCGAGCCATCTGCGCTCGATCGTTGGCGGCCCGAGATGATAACCCTGAAGATAGCCGAAACCCTCGGCGCGGACCGCCGCCTCATCGGCCGCATTTTCGATGCCTTCGGCCACGGTAGTGAAGCCGAAGCCTTTGATGAAGCTTAGAAGATCATGCAAGAGGATGCGTTTTTCCGGACTGCCGGAAAGATTTCGGACGAACGAGCCGTCGATTTTGACGGTATCGACCGCGAGAATTTGAAGATGCCGCAGTGACGTATGGCCGGCGCCGAAATCGTCGAGCGCGACTCGGCATCCGGCATGACGCAGCGTTTCGACGAACCGAGCCGACTCTTCGATATCCGACAATGCGGCGGTTTCGGTGATTTCGACGACGAGGCGGCGCGCGAGATCGGACCGGTACCGCACGAGCTCTATCAACGATTGGAGCCACGAGCCGTCACAAGCCGTCAGACTGGAGACGTTGAGCCCCAGCCTGATCCCGGGGTAGCTGGCGAGCTCCTGCACGGTTTGTTCGAGAACAAAATCGTCGATAAATCCGATCTGCCCAAGCTGCTCGATCGGGGTGATAAATTCGCTGCCGGCAACGATGCCGCCGGTCGCGTCGCGCATCCGCAGCAAGCATTCGAAATAATCTATCTCGCCCGTCGCCGCGCAGACTATGGGTTGGAAAGCAAAGAGCAGCCGATCTTGGCGCAAGGCGGCTTGCACTGCAGCGCAGATTGCCCAGCGGCGGCTTTGGCTCTCGCTTTCGATTGGCTCGCGGCTCTGGTCCACCCTATCGGTCGCGTCCGGCTGGTTTTGCGCCCGCCGCGGCGCCGGTCAGCCGTCCGGCGGGAGCTCGATCGTGACCAGCGCGCAACGGCGGCCCGCCAAAGTCACCAGTCCGGGGGAAGCTTAACGATCTTGCCGTCAACCCAGCGTCAACCGAGCGTCAGAAAACTGTCCGTTGTCGTGCAATAGGTCAGCGGCGCCATTGCGAATCTTCGGCGCGGCGGGGACCGGCCGACGCTCGGCCGGGCATGACGATCGCATTGACGATCCAGCCGATCAGCGCAATGCCGGCGGAAATTGTTAAGTTTGCATCGAAGCTGGCCTGCGCCACGGCTTCCCCTCCGACCAGCGAACCGAGCGAGATGCCGCAGAAGAGCGCACTGTTGTTCCAGGCAAGCGCCGTGCCGCGTTGGCGGGGAAAGTCGTTTGCCAAACCAGCCTGCTGAGCGGGAAAGAACAGCTGTGCGGCCGCCGCGCAGAGGCCCAGCGCCGGTTCGACGAGCCTACCCGTGTCGAGCGCCAGCCGCAGCAGCAGCAGGCAAGCGCAAAAGCTGGCAAAACTTGCGCCTGCAGTAAACTTTACGCCGAGCCGATCTGCCGCGCGACCGCCGATCAGAACGCCGGCAATCGCGCCGCACCCGTAGAACAGAATGGCGTGGGCAGTCCGGCCGGTCGAAAAACCGACCGCGCCGAGCCCGGCGCCGAGATAGGTGTAAACCCCGTAAAGGCCGGTGCTCCACACCACCGTCGGCAGCAGACGGCGCACCAGATCTGCGCTGGCAAGAGGGTCGGTCGCCACGGCGACAACCGTCAATGGAGTCCGCTCGGCCGGCCAGAACCGTCGATTGATCCATGCCAGCACCAGGCTAACCCCGGCGAGCGCGATGAAGACCGGCGGCCACCCAAAAGATGCGCCCACGAGGCCGCCCGCCGACGCGCCAAGCGCCAGCGACACCAAGAGCCCCGAGACCGTCAGCGCCAGCCAGGTGGCGCGGCGATCCGGTGGCGCGGCGCTGCCGATCAGAGCGTAGACCGATGGCGTAACTCCGGCCGCGGTGGCGCCGGCGAAGAGCCTCACCGCCAGCAGAGATGGCAGATTTGCCGCCGATGCGGTCAGCAAGTTGGCGCCGGCGAAAGCAAGGAGAGAGCCGACCAGAACCCGCCGTCGCCCGATCCGATCCGCGAGGCGGCCGAGCACCGGAGCACTTACCATGTAAGTCAGGGAAAATATCGTCACCGACAAACCCGCGATCGCAGGAGACGTGTGATAATCGGCAGCGACCATCGGCAGAAGAGGGGAAAAAACGAAGAGCTCGGTGCCGATCAGAAACATCGTCAACCAAGCGACGGCCAGTCTCGCCGCATCAGAAATATTCATTAATAAAGACTCCAATAAAGACTCCTTGACCGGCCATAGAGCAGCCCGCAATTGGGGCGCACAAAAATGTCCCGAGGAGAAGCCGCTAGCGGGTCGAGCCGGTCGCACCGCCACCGCCCCGAAAACGGGGGCAAGCAAGCGTTTCGGCCTTTAAAGGATTGATTTGGGAAGCAATGCCAGGGGCGGGGCGGTCCTGCGCCGCCCCCGCCGCGGCGGTTCCAGCTAAACCTGTTCGAGGGTTCTGCCGGCGCCCTGAACAATTCTGTTGAGATGGGTCCAAACCCCATCGAGCGCTTCAGCCATTATCTCAGCGTTTTCAATGGTTTCGGCGAGCAGCGCCGGTCGCGCCTCAAGGACCGATTGGGTGACCGCCAGCGACTCCTCGGCGTGACGTTCTTCGACCATCTCGGAGAAGCACTCCGCAAAATACGGCTCGTGCATGAATTGCGGGAAATGAACCGACACGGCGTCCGCGAGGGCCCGCATCCAATCGACCGACATCACCTCGACGGCGCACCACGGTCCGAGCGATTGCGAATAAAGCGGCTGCGCAAGGCGGACGAAATTCGCTGTCTCGCCGTCGAGATGATGGGACAATTCCTCGGGGTCGCCAAACGCCTCGTCGTCGAGCAGGCATTCGGCGCCGATATTGCGAAATGCACGCGTCAGCTGATAATGGTGGGTATCGCCGCCCGGCAATCCGTCGTCGTCGACAAATATTTGCAGCTTGCGTTTACGCAGCGCTGGATTGTCGAGGTGCGGCAGATAGTAGACTGCGGCGCGTGTCGCGTGCATCGCCGATTGATAGATTAGATGAATCTGGCCAAGCAACCGAGGATTGCTGGCGACTGTGTAATCCAGAGCCGCCAGATTGCGAAAAAATGGCATCCGTGATGGGCGATGTTGCGCGGTCAAAGCCTTTATCGCCGCGGGAAATTCCGCAATTCCACTGTAAACCGGCTCGATCTGCCCGCAATTTTGCAAGTCCATTCTCTCAGTATTTGACATCTTATAGTACTCCGATCGCTTGATATAAAGAGATTGTGATGTTATGCGCGCCGAGGCGATACAGCTCTCAGCGCAATGACAAATGATTGATGCAGATTTTTTTAATCGAGGGAGACGTGACGTTGGATATGGAAAATCTCCTTGATGTCTCTTTATTTTAAGTCACCATTTAATAAATCTTAAGAGGTCTAAACGCGAACATTTGGTATCGATCAATGAATTAGCGTGATGTCTAACGAGCAACAAATCGCCCGATTTCGGCGTCGATCGATGTTATCTAGAACAAATCAGGAACGAAGTCAAGTAAAATCCAACAGATCCCGACAATCCAGAACCTCGCGCGGCCGACCGCGCAACATGCCGTCGGCACGGCATTGGGGGAGATGCGGCTCACCCGCCGGGGTCAAATTCCGGCCTACCCGCATGACGTGCGGCACGCCAAAGCCTGACTGGACACGGTCGCGGCACTTCCTTTATAAGCCCCGCTCGCCGGAGCGCCCAGGTAGCTCAGTTGGTAGAGCAACGGACTGAAAATCCGTGTGTCGGTGGTTCAATTCCGCCCCTGGGCACCACTGCGAACCAGATGCTACGGCCCGCTGCAATCTCTCGCCGGCGACGCGCCGCGCAGGGTGATCGGCGGAATGGGCGGGGAGGGGGAAAATGCCCGGGTTGCTCGACGGAAAATCGGCGCTGATCACCGGCGGCGGGGGCGGCATCGGCCGCGCCACCGCCTTGGCGTTCGCGCGCGAGGGGGCGCGCGTCGCCGTCGCCGATATCGCGGCAGAAGCGGCCCGCGAAACTGTCGCCCAGGTCAACGCGGCCGGCGGCCAGGCAATCATCGCTGTCGGGCGATGTGTCGCGTGACGCTGAGGTGCGCACGATAGTTGAAGGCGCCGTTTCGCGCCTACGGCCGCCTCGACTGCGCGTTCAACAACGCCGGCATCGCCGGTTGGCACGTCGAAGCGGCCGGGAAGAAGACGGCGGAGTGGTCCGAACAAGCCTTCGACCGGATGATTGCGGTGAACCTCAAGGGGGTGTGGCTGTGCATGCGGCACGAGCTCCCGCAGATGCACGCCCAGGGCGGCGGCGGCGATCGTTAATACCGGCTCGATCGCGGGGCTCGTCGGCCTGCCGACCTCTTCGGCCTATGTCGCGGCCAAGCACGGCGTGCTCGGCCTGACCAAGACCGCTGCGATCGAATACGCCGAGGCGAAGATCCGGGTCAACGCGGTCTGCCCCGGCTATATCGAGACCCGCATGACCGAGGAGACGATGCGGCGGCGCGGCGCGGCGATCCTGGCGCAGATGCCGTTCGGCCGCATGGGCAGCCCGGAAGAGATCGCCGAAATGGTGGTGTGGCTGTGCTCCGACCGGGCGAGCTACGTCTCCGGCGCCGCCTACAACGTCGACGGCGGCTGGATGGCGATCTGATGCCGCCCTGCTAGCGCCCGACCCTGTCGCCGAAAAAGATCGTCGGCACCCACGGTGGCGGCGCGCCCTCGCGCCGCTCTCTTGAACGCCGCTCGGCGTCGCACGTCGACTGCAGCCGGTCCGTTCGGGGATGATCCAGCTCCGCAGGTGAGGTCGCGGCGCGCTCGCGCTGCAGTTCCTGCAGGCGCGAGCGGATCGTCGCGAAATCGTCGGCGGCGCGGGGTCGGGTCACGGTCCCTCCTCTTCAGGCAAAGGCCCGCCGGAATGCGGCCCAAACCGCGCGCTGCGCGTTCATCGCGTCGTCGACCGCCGGCACCATGCCGAAAAAGGCGTGGATCATGCCGGGATATTCGTGGTACTCGACCGGCACGCCTGGCGCGGCGCAACGCCTCGGCATAGCGCTGACCGTCATCGTGCAGCACGTCGCATTCCGCGGTGATGACAATGGCCGGCGCCACTCCGGCGAGGCTGGGAGCCCGGATCGGCGAGGCGCGCCAGTCGTCCGCGTCGTCGGGGCTGCGCAGATAATGGTCGCGGAACCACACCATCGCGTCCCTGGTCAGGATACCGTAACCGTTGGCGTATTTGTCGTAGCTGTCGCCGACCAGATGGTAGTCGGCGATCGGGTAGACCAGCGATTGCAGCCGCAGTTTCGGGGCGCCGGCGTCACGGGCGAGCAGGGCCACGACGGCCGCGAGGTTGGCGCCGGCGCTGTCGCCGTGAATGCCGATCCGGCCCGGATCGGCGCCGAGGCTTGCGGCATTTGCGTGAACCCATTGCAGGGCGGCGAAGCAATCCTCGACCGCCGCCGGAAATTTGTGCTCCGGCCCCATGCGGTAATCGACTGAGGCGACGACCGCGCCGGTCCCGCCGCAAAGGTTGCGGGCGACGAAATCATGGGTGTCGAGACTGCCGATGACGTGGCCGCCGCCGTGGTAGTAGACGATCGCCGGCAGCGGAGCTGCCGCTTGCGGCCGGTAAACGCGCAAGCGGATCTCGCCGGCGGCACCGGGGATCAGTCGCTCCTCGACCTGCGCCACCGGCAGCGGCTCGGCCTTGCGCGCCCGCGCCATGACTTCCATTTGCACGCGCGCCTCGGCCGGCGTCATCGCCTCTATAGGGCGAAGCTTCGCTTCGGCCATCATCTTGAGGACTTTCTCGATCTGCGGATGCAGGCTCGGCACTGCGCGCTCCGGTCGTCGTTGGCTTCGCCGGCTACTCTTTCATTGGTTTGGCAAATTCGCGGCTGTGCGAACCGACTGGCTCTGCGAGGCGCGATCAGGCGCCGCGCCGCCGAATGTTCGGGTAAGGAGTCCCGTCGCGATGGGTATAAACGGCGGGCTTGCCATTCGCCGGCGCGACCATGTCGATATCCGAGTAATAGGCTGTGTCACCTGGAACACGAGCGCCGACCTCGAGCACCTGTGCCTCACGCTCTGAGCGGTTCTGCAAGCAATGACCGTTGGTGTCTTTCGCCGCGAACCCAGCGGCATCGCCGGCGCGCAGTATTTCTTCGCCGCCGTCGCTGACGAGCACGACCTCGCCGGAGAGCACGTAAACGAATTCGTCGCCGCCGGTGTGCCAATGCCGCTGGCTAGACCAGGCGCCCGGCGGCAACCGCAGCAGGTTGACCCCAAATTGCGACAATCCGGCCGTGTCGCCCAATTTGGTCCGTTGGCGCGTACGGCAGGGCGTATCAAACGGCGGCGGATAGAGCGTCCCGATCACGGGCGACAGCGTCGTGACATCGATCCGCTTTTCCATGCAACTTGCTCCTTCATCGGCCGACAAGGGGTCGTGTGCTGCGCGCTCGGGAAACGGACCTATTTGACTATTCCGTGGCTTGCTCGGAGGCATGTTTGACGAATTCGTCGAACGTTTTGGCAGCCGCCGGATTGGACGGTAGTCCGTGTCGGGGATAAACGTGATTCTGAAGGTACTCGCCGGAGTTGACGGTAAGCCAGACCTTACCTTGATCGTCTTGCCAGACGAGCGCTTTCGGCGGCAGATCTATCGCGAGGGTCGGTGCTGTCTGCATGTTGGCGGTGCCGAGGCGCGGATTGCCAAACAGGATCACGGTTCGGGCCGGCAGCGTCAGTCCGTTCTTTGCCGCTGCCGCCGAGTGATCCAATTCCGTAAAGATTATCCACCCCTGATCCGATCCCGCGCTAATCGCTGCCTCAAAGCGTTTTACAGTCTCCTGCGCCGAATATTTGCTGGGCATGGATATGAGGCCTGAATCGGCTGCAAGCCCGCGCTGCGCGAGAGTTGCAAGAAATATGGCACCTACCCAATGAAATGCTCGGCCCCTCATGTTTTCCAACCGCTCAGCCGCCTCGACGTTCGCTCTTGCGCCGGCCCGTCTCGCTAAGCGCACCTTGTTGCTCGCCGGTCGGCGGCGGGCCTCGCCAATGAGACCTCAGAAAATCCCCAACCCATCAAGAGTGCGTTGGTGCTCATTCGCCCTGATATCCATCAGATCTTCTGCGCACAAGGTGTGTTCGAGGGTCCCGAACTGCATTCCGTGCTTTTGACAGAAGGTGCGGTTTTCGCGCTCTACGGCGTCTCGTTCCTGCTGCATGGCGCTAAACCGGGCATTCGGAAAGGCATAGACGACAGCGTAGAAAAAAAGCAACGCGCCCACGCCCGCAGCGGCCCACGCGCCGCGGTTGCCCCAATCATAAAGCCCAGCGAAGAAGGAGACCGACCCCTTCGGTCGTGATAACTCAGATGGCCATGTCCGCCGCCCATGATCCGGCGAATTCGCGTTACCATGGCGCCGGATCATCATCATCAGACCTCCGCTTTGCAACTAGGAAGCCAGGATGCGGCGAGACGACGGGACCGAGTGTGAACAGCTTCACACTGGCGTCGGATTTGCGCGGGCAGCTCAGCCGACGAGGGGCTGTTGCATCGCACGTTCGGCGAGGGGAACCAGGGACCGCTCGGTGGGGCCGGCATAGAGCTGGCGCGGGCGGAAGATCCGGGTCTCCGGATCGGCGACCATCTCGTTCCAATGGGCGATCCAGCCGACCGTGCGCGCCACCGCAAAGATCGGCGTGAACATCGCCGGCGGCAGGCCCAGCGCGCGGAAGATGATGCCGGAATAAAAGTCGACATTGGGATAGAGCTTGCGCTCGATGAAATAATCGTCCTCGAGCGTGATGCGCTCCAGCTCCATCGCCAGCTCGAGCAGCGGATCGTCACGCTGGCCCAACGCGTCGAGCACCTCGTAGCAGCGGCGGCGCAGCACCTTGGCCGCGCGGGTCGTAGCTCTTGTAGACCCGGTGACCAAACCCCATCAGGCGGAACGGATCGTTCTTGTCCTTGGCGCGGCGCAGCACCTCGGGAATGCGATCGATATTGCCGATCTCGGCCAGGGTCTGCAAAACGCCCTCATTGGCGCCGCCGTGCAGCGGCCCCCACAGGGCGGCGATCGCCGCCGCGGTGCAGGCGTGAGGGTTGGCTCTGGTCGACCCGACGAGCCGCATCGCCGAGGTCGAGGCATTTTGCTCGTGGTCGGCCTGGATGATCAGCAAGGCTTCGAGCGCCCGCGCCGCCGCGCTCGGTGGCCGATAGGCTTCGTACGGAACGGAAAACAGCATGTTGAGGAAATTCTCGGCATAGCCGAGATCGTTGCGCGGATACACGAACGGCTGCCCGAGCGAATATTTGTAGGCCATCGCCGCGATCGTCGGCATCTTGGCGATCAGCCGGTGCGAGGCGATCATTCGGTGCTGCGGATCGAAGATGTCCAGCCCGTCATGGTAGAATGCCGCAAGCGCCCCGACGACGCCGCACATGACCGCCATCGGATGAGAGTCGCGTCGGAACCCGCGGCAGATCGCGTGCAGCTGCTCGTGGACCATCGCGTGATGGGTGATGTCGTGGGTGAAGCGTTCGAGCTGCGCCGCCGTCGGCAGTTCGCCGTTGAGCAGCAGCCAACAGATTTCGAGATAGCTGCAGGAACTCCACGAGGTCGGCAATCGGGTAGCCGCGATAGAGCAAAATTCCGTCGTCCCCGTCGACATAGGTGATCGTCGAGCGACAGATGGCGGTCTCGCCCAAGGCGGGATCGTAGGTATAGCACCCGGCTTTCTTGTAGACGCCACGGACATCGATCAGCGGCGGGCCGATCGTCGGACGCAGGAGGGGCAACTCGGGCCGTATGTCGCCGCAGCCGATCGTGGTTTCGTCGGACCGAAGATTTGCCGTTGCGTTCATGGGTTCCTCCGGATAGAGGGATCAGTGGATGGTAGAGACTTATGTATATCAACATTGACTATAATAGTCAAGCTTGATTAACGCGATGCTGCTGACTGCACGAGACGCCGCCGACAGGCTCGGGATCAAACTCGACACGCTCTACGCCTATGTCAGCCGTGGACGGCTCCGCTCGATCATTGTCCCGGGCACCCGCGAGCGGCGTTACCGGGTCGAGGATGTCGAGGCGTTGCTCGACATTCGCGCCGGCGAGAAGACGCCGCGCCGCACCGACCCCGAGCCATGGACGCCGGTGATCGATTCGTCGATCTGCCTGATCGACAACGGGCGGCTCTACTACCGCGGACAGGACGCGATCCGCCTCTCCGAAACGGCCACCCTCGAACAGATCGCGACATTGCTGTGGCGCGCCGAAGAGGGGTCCGAGCCTGCGGATGCGCCCGCGGCGCGACCGTCCCCCGGCGGGATCCGCGCCGCCGGACTGATCGAGCGCTGCCAGATCCGGCTCGCCGCGCTGGCCGACGAGGATCTGCCGGCTGTCGACCTGACCCGTCCCGGGGTGATCCGCACCGGCCGGCGCATCCTCCGCGAACTCGCAGCTTGCGTCGCCGTTGCCCGGCCCTCGCGCGAGCCGGTCCACCGTCAGCTTGCCGATGCGTGGCGATCAGATCCGGCGGGAGCCGACATTCTGCGTCGCTGTCTCGTGCTGATCGCCGATCACGAGCTCAACGCCTCGACGTTTGTCGCGCGCTGTGTCGCCTCGACCGGCGCGACGCCTTACGCCGTTGTCTCTGCGGCCCTCGGGGCGCTTTCCGGGCGTCGTCACGGCGGCGCGTCCGCCAGGGCGGAAGCGCTATTTCTCGAGATTTCCCGGGGCGGAGACCCTCTCGCGGTGATGGCCGGCCGGTTGGCCCGCGACGAAGACCTGCCGGGCTTCGGCCAGTCTCTCTATCCGGCCGGCGACCCACGAGCCACGGCGATCCTCGAAGCCGTGACGCGGGCGCTGCCTGAGACCCGCGGTCTGATAGAAACGGCCGCGCTGGCTGGAACGCGCCTCACCGGGCGCCACCCCAATGTCGATTTCGCTCTGGCCGCCTCGGCGGCGGGGCTCGAACTGCCGCAGAGCGCCGCCCTTGGGCTGTTTGTCGTCGGTCGCACGGTCGGCTGGATCGCCCACGCGATTGAGCAATACGAGAGCGGCACCCTGATCCGCCCGCGCGCCCGCTATACCGGGCCGCCACCGGAAGATCGGTCGGACTAACTGGTCAGCGCGGCGCCAAGTCACATCAAGAACCGTTGGTCCGGCTCTGCCTGTCCCAAGCCTGCGATCGTGTTAGCTGGTGCGCTGATCGAGGATACTGGGAGATGCAAGTGGACGACTTCGCAGTGGAGAACGTGCTCGATTGGCGCGACGAGATTTTCGCCGCGCTGAAGGCAGCGGACATCCGTCAGGTGGGTTATGTGCCCGATGCCGGGCATGCGCGGCTGATCGAACTGTGCCATGGCGATCGGGAGATCCGCGCCGTGCCGCTGACGACCGAAGAGGAAGGGGTGGCGCTCGTCGCCGGCGCCTGGCTCGGCGGCCAGCGCGCGGCTCTGCTGATGCAGTCGAGCGGCGTCGGCAACTGCATCAACATGCTGTCGCTGACCAGGACCTGCCGTTTTCCGCTGGTGATGCTGGTGGCGATGCGCGGCGAGTGGGCCGAGTTCAATCCATGGCAGGTGCCGATGGGGATCGAGAACGCAAGCGGCTCTCGAATTGTGCGACGTCCTGGTCTACCGCGTCGACCGGCCCGAGGATGCCGCCGAGACAGTCGCCGCAGCGCTCGAAATCGCGTTCAATGGTGGTCTGGCGACCGCCGTGCTGCTGTCACAGCGGCTGATCGGCGCAAAGCGGTGGGTGAAATGACCGCGAACGGCCACCGCCTTGATCGACGGGCCGCGATCCGCACCCTGCTCGAAGGACGCGGCGAGCTGCTGCTCGTCACCGGGCTCGGCTCGACGACCTGGGATGCCGCCTCGGTCGGCGACGACGAGCGCAACTTTTATCTGTGGGGGGCGATGGGTGCGGCGGCGATGATCGGGCTCGGGCTGGCGTTCGCCCGGCCCGACCGGCGCGTCCTTGTCGTCACCGGCGACGGCGAGATGCTGATGGGCCTCGGCTCGCTCGCGACGATCGGGGTGCAGCGCCCGCCAAACCTTGCGATTGCGGTCTTCGACAATGGCCATTACGGCGAGACCGGCATGCAGGCCAGCCACACCGCCACTGCGGTCGAGCTGATCGGCGTAGCACAAGCCTGCGGGTTCAATGAAACCTTCGACATCAGCGATGAGCTCGGGCTTCGCGAATTTGCCGCCCGGATACAGGATGGCGCGACCACGTTGTTCGCGCGGGTCGCCATCCGCGCCGACGAGCCCCCGCGCGTGCTGCCGCCGCGCGACGGTGTATTAATGAAAACCCGCTTTCGACGCGCTACCGGCGTCGAACCTTGACGCTGTTGCGGACGTGAGGTGTAAGTTCGCCGGCGGCTCTCGCCCCAATCGGAGGAAACTCAACCGTGAGCATCGGATCACTGCCTCTCGCCCGTTTCACCGTCCTCGATCTGACGCATGCCCGGGCCGGCCCGACCGCGGTCCGCCAGCTCGCCGATTGGGGCGCCAAGGTCATCAAGATCGAGCCGCCCGGCGAATTGAAGGGCGATGTGACCGGCTCGCGGCGCGACGGGTTCGATTTCCAAAACCTGCATCGCAACAAGCGCAGCCTGACCCTCAACCTGAAGACGGATGAGGGCAAGCAGATTTTTTTCAAGTTGGCGGAGAAGGCCGACGTCATCGTCGAGAATTTCCGCTCGACGGTAAAGCATCGCCTCGGCGTCGATTACGAGTCGGTCCGCAAAGTCAACCCGCGCATCGTCTATGGCAGCATCTCCGGGTTCGGCCAGACCGGGCCCTACGCCAAGCGGCCGGGGGTCGACCAAATCGCCCAAGGCATGGGTGGGCTGATGTCGATTACCGGTTTGCCGGGCCAGGGACCGGTGCGGGTCGGCATCCCGATCGACGATCTCTGCGCCGGGCTCTTGCTCGCCCAGGCGATGCTGATGGCATTGATCGAGCGCGAGTCGTCGGGCGAGGGGCAATGGGTCCACACTTCGCTGCTCGAGGCGCAGATCTTCATGCTCGATTTCCAGGCCTCGCGCTGGCTGATCGCCGGCGAGGTCGCCAAGCAGGCCGGCAACGACCATCCGACCGGTATCCCGACCGGGCTGTTCCCGGCCTCCGACGGCCAGATCAACATCGCGGCGTCCGGCGACCATATGTTCCGCCGCTTCTGCGAGGCGGCCGATGCGATGGCATTGCTCGACGATCCGGATTACGCGACCGGACCGCAGCGCTCGAAGAACCGCAAGGCGCTCAACGAAAGGATCGCCGAGATCACCAAGCGGCGTCCTGCCGCCTATTGGGTCGAGTTGATGAACGAGGTCGGCGTGCCGTGCGGGCCGGTCTATACGATCGACCAGACCTTTACCGATCCGCAGGTGCAGCATCTCGAAATGGCGCGCCCGGTCGATCACCCCAAGCTCGGGCCGATCAAGGTGGTCGGCCAGGCGATCAATATGACCCGCACGCCCGAGCCCGAAACGCTGCGGCCGACCCCCGATCTCGGTCAACACACCAACGCGGTGCTGCGCGAGCTCGGCTACAACGACGCCGCGATTGCCGATCTGCGCGCCCGCGACGTCGTCTGACGGGTCGCGCCGAGCGACGTCGAGTCATGACAACGTCAATGCCGCGGTCTGCTTGATGATCTCGGTCGAGCCGTCCCAGACCATTCTGAGGGCGACGAAGGTGATGATCCCGAGCCCGACCCACGAGATCCAGAAGTAGCGGTCGAGCAGCCGGGCGATACAGGTCGAGGCGACCCCCATCAGCGCGACCGAGAGGACGAGCCCGAAGGCCAGCAGCCAGAAATGATCTCGGGCGATACCGGCCACCGCCAGCACATTGTCGAGTGACATCGACACATCGGCCAGAACGATGCGGGTCAAGGCCTGGGCCGAGCTCGTGCGCGGCGTGCGGCCGCCGCTACACGCCGCCTCTCCCACTGCCGGATGCTCGTGGATTTGGCTTTCGCGAATCTCGCGATACATCTTCCACGAGACCCAGAGCAGGAGCACGCCGCCGGCCAGGGTCAAGCCTATGACCGCGAGCAGCTGCACGGCAAAATAGGCGAACAGTATCCGCAAGACGGTCGCGGCGGCGATGCCGAGCACGATGACCCGCCGCCGCCGGGCAACCGGTAGGCCGGCCGCCGCCATTCCGACAACGATCGCATTGTCGCCGGCGAGCACCACGTCGATGATGACCACCGACAGCAGTGTGCCCAGTTGATTAACACCAATCAGCACCTTTGCCACATAGTCACTGGAGCGCGCACCGTCGAGGCCGTCGCGATGTCGAGAGCAGCCCTTTTGCGTCCGGCGGTGCGTCTTTCCGCCTTTTATGGCGCGACCTTTCTGGTGGCGGGTGTCCAAATTCCGTTCTGGCCGGTCTGGCTCGCTGCGCGCGGCCTCAGCGCGCAAGAAATCGGCATCGTGCTTGCCGCAGCGCTCTGGGCGAAGGTACTGGCGACCCCGGCAATCGGCGCGATCGCCGACCGGTCGGGCGCTCGCCGCGGCGTGATGGTGGTGCTCGCCGCTACCGCTTTCTTCGGTTATGCCGAGCTGTCGTCGGTTACCGGCTTGGGCTTTTACTTTCGCTCAATCTCGTGGGCCTGACGGCTCAGTCGGCGCTGATGCCGCTCGGTGATACCATCACCTTGGCAATTGCCCGCTCAGACGGCCTCGATTACGGGCGCGTTCGGGTCTGGGGCTCGGTCAGCTTCATCTTCGCTTCGCTCTTCGGCGGCATCGCGCTCGCGTCGTCTTCGGTCGACCGGGCGCTCCCTCTGGTGCTCGGAGCCTCGGGTCTGGTCCTGCTCGCTTGCCTTGGCATTCCGCGATTGCGCGGTCACGCCGGAGGCGCGAATCGGATTGTCGGCATGCGAGACATCGCCAGCGATGCGAGGCTGTGGATTCTGGTTGCCTCGGCCGCTGCGCTGCAGGCAAGCCATCAAGTCTATTATGGGTTCGGAACGCTCTACTGGCGCTCGCTCGGATTTTCCGAGACGACGATTGGTTTGCTCTGGGCCGAAGGCGTCCTTGCAGAAATCCTGCTGTTCTGGCAAGGGCGAGCTCTTCTCGCGCGGCTCGGGCCGGTTGGGTTAATGGTTCTCGGGGTGCCGCTGGGATCGTGCGATGGAGCCTTGTCGGGATGCTGCCCTGGCTCCCCGTCATCGGCGCGCTGCAACTGCTGCACGCCTTGACCTTTGGAGCAAGCCATCTCGGAGCGATGCACTTTTTGTCGCGCGCCGTCCCGCCCGCGGCCGCAGCGAGCGCCCAAACGCTATTCGCCGCGATGTCGTCGGGCATCGGCGGCGGGCTGGTAATGTTAGGAGCCGGTGTGTTCTATGCGGCCTATGGCGGCGGCGCGTATCTGTTCATGGCCGCCCTCTCTGCGGCCGGGCTCCTTGGTGCGCTCAAGCTCCGTCAGCCGGTCGCCCGCTGAGTGGAACCGCCAGTACTGGCAGGCGTTGGTTCGGAGAGAATAGTTGGGTCGCCCCTACCGCGACACGGTTCCCTCAACCGCCATGCTGCGGCGGGTTGACCTCAAGCGCCATGCCGGTCCCCCCCACCGGCATGGCGTCCTTTCTCATCGCCGAGTGTTTATCCGGTCGGTCGACCGTTTGATCCGGTCATCTCGCGCATCTCGGGTGTGTGCCGTCTACCGCGTGGGCGACCGCATATTCACGGAAGGCTTTGACGTCGAGACCGCTGGCTAATTTCAGCGTCGCGGTCGACTGCTGGCAAAATTGCCCGGTCGGAACGCTGGCCTGCTTGCGGGCGGCTTCATTGGCGAGGCTGGTTTGCCACGAATTGAAGGCGCTCTTCGGGTTGCGCGCGCCGGTTCGTCTGAAGTGGTCTATCATCGCGTTCTGATAGCGCAAGATCGCATCCTTGTTGCGCGCCCGGAATTCACCGTAAACTACGTCCCGGCAGGCTGAGCTGATGACCATCAGATTGGTCTGGAACATCAGCGCCTGCTCCGCCTCGATGTCCGCCGGCGAATAGCAGTTTCGGTCAGCAGCCAAAGCGGTGGCAAACGAGGTGGCTGCGATCAACGACGCCGCCAACACTACCTTCCTCATCGGCGTATCCCCCAGAGCAACTTCCGCGACAACGGCAGCATACCTGGCGGCCCCCCAATTTCAAGAGGAACAACGCTGGCTTCCGACAAATCTTAAGTACAACGGGCCATTCTTATCAGGCGGAAAAGCGTGGGAGAACCCAACCGTCGATGGTTAGGAAGGGTCGCCTTTGATCGCGATAGTGAGTCCCCTGTCACAACTTGCATTGAGAAACTTGGGGATTTGTTCGATCTTGACGCGCCCCCTGCAAAATAGCAGCGTCCTGACCCGGGCACAGAAGAGTTAGTGAGGTGCGATGATCGTCCTGTGCACCGATTTTGGTCTCGAAGGGCCCTATACCGGCCAAGTCAAGACGATATTGTACCGGGACGCGCCGGGAGTTCCGGTCATCGATCTCTTTGCCGACCTGCCCGCTGGCAAACCGAAGCCGGCAGCTTACTTGTTGGCGGCCTACGCAATATGGTTTCCACCGGGTGCCATCCTGCTCGCCGTCGTTGACCCGGGCGTTGGCGGCCGGCGCGCGGCCATCGCCATCGAAGCCGATGGCCGCTGGTATGTTGGACCGGACAATGGTTTGTTCGAGCTCGTCGTCCGCCGGGCGGATCGCGTCCGGTGCTGGGAGCTGTTGGGTCGCCCGGAGGTCATGTCGGCGAGTTTTCATGGCCGCGATTTGTTCGCCCCGGCGGCGGCTCGGCTCGCCCGCGGCGACATGCTTGCCGGGCCGCCTTGCCCATATGAGATCAGCCGGCGTTCCGATTGGCCGGACGACTTGCTGGAGATCGCTTACATAGACCGTTACGGTAACGCAATCACCGGGTTGCGAGCCGCGCTGTTGCCCGCGGAAGCGCGGCTCGCGGCCGGCGGCAGAGTTCTTGCCCGCCGGCGGACCTTTTCCGATGTGCCGGCGGGCGAGGCCTTCTGGTACGAAAACTCGAATGGACTGGCCGAAATTGCCGTCAACAGTGGTCGCGCTGACGCCGCCCTCGGGCTCGCCATCGGCGATTCGGTCGTCATCTCCGGTGATCGCGGTTGATGCCGCGCCCGCTCAAGGCGGCGGGCTGACGGTCTTGGCGCCTGCCGGCACCCGCAACTGACGCCGCCTCTGTAGCCTGTGGAACACCCATACGGCGAGGGTGAATATGACAAAGGCGATCAGCATGACGAGGCTGAAGGAGCGCACAAGGTGGCCGAGCACGGCGCGGAACGCATGGCCAAGGAAGTAGCCGACGGCGACGAAGCTCCCTGCCCACAATCCGGCGGCGAGAAAATTCAAGGTCAGAAAACGCTTCCAATAAACCGCGCTCATCCCCATCGCGAAAGAAGAAAAGTTACGTACGCCATAGATGAACCGAAAGGACAGGATAAAGCCGGTATTGTACCGCTCCAGCCAATACAGAGCCGATTCGACCCCGTATCGCCATCTCGGAAAGCGATTGAGCAGCCGCAGCCCGAAATACCGTCCGATCCAGAAATAGGCCTGGTCGCCGCAGAAGCTGCCGAGCCAAGTCGCCGTCAGCAGCAATGCCGGGTTGAGCAGACCTTGTGCCGCGGCAAAAGCGGCAAAAAGCACGAAAGTCTCGCCTTCGAGGAAAGTCCAGACAAAAGCAATAAAATAAAAGTAGGCGCCGTGTTCAGCGATCAGCTGGCTGATATCCATTCGCGACCCGCTCTCGCCCTGCTCACTCGCCCCGCGCGCCTATTCGGGAGCGCCCCCAATCCTCTTCCGGCGCGGCGCATGCTATGTTTTTCCGCGATCCCGGTCGAGCGGTTTCCCGCTCGACCGGATTTCCAGTCGCGCTTTTCGATCCCGCGGCGCGGCAAAAACAGAAAGGAGCAGGCCGATGGCCGGGTTGTATTTCGAGCAATTTGAAGAGGGTCAAATCTTCGAGCACGCAATCACCCGCACCGTCACCGAAATGGACAACGTGCTATTCAGCACGCTGACAATGAACCCACAGCCGCTGCATCTCGACGAAGAATTCGCGAAGCAGACCGAGTTTGGCCGGCGCCTGGTCAACAGCCTGTTCACCCTCGGTCTGGTGATCGGCATCAGTGTCGGTGAGACGACGCTCGGGACGACCGTGGCTAATCTCGGCATGAGCGACGTCCGCTTCCCCAAGCCAGTCTTCCACGGAGACACGTTGCATGCGCGCACCATCGTGCGCTCGAAGCGGCGCAGCCAATCCCGCAAGGACGCTGGTATTGTCGAGTTCGAGCATCAAGGGATCAATCAACACGGCGAGACCGTCGCGATCTGCCGGCGCGCCGGTTTGATGAAATACCGCTCGACGGAGGGCTGAATGCGTTCGCTGATGTTTATTCCGGCCGACAGCGAGCGGAAGCTGTCGCGTGGGCCGCAATCCGGGGCCGATGCCTTGATCCTCGACCTCGAGGATTCGGTCGTGCCGGCGAACCGCCCGCTCGGGCGTCGCCAAGCGCACGATTTTCTAGCCTCCACCCGGTCCGCCAGTTTCCGCCGTTATATTCGCGTCAACCCATTGGCGAGCGGCGTGGCGCTGGAGGACCTGGCCGCGCTGGTGCCGGGCAGGCCCGACGGGATCCTGTTGCCGAAATGCGTACCGGAGGATTTGCGCACACTCGACCACTACCTGTCGGCGTTGGAGATTGCGGCGGAGGTCCCGCTCGGAACGGTCCGGGTAATCGCCATCGCCACGGAGACGCCGGCAGCGCTGTTTGCCCTCAGCGGCTATGGCGGGGTGTCTTCGCGTCTCGAGGGCATCACTTGGGGGGCGGAGGATCTGGCCGCCTGTCTGGGAGGAAACAACCGGCGGTTCGACGGTATCTACGACGACGTCTACCGGCTGGCGCGATCGCTGTGCCTGGCGGGCGCCGCCGCGGCCGGCGTGACGGCGATCGATACGATCTACACCGATTTCAAGGATGAGACGGGGCTCGCCGCCGAATGCGCTGCCGCGCGGCGCTCCGGCTTTACCGCCAAGATGGCGATCCACCCGGCCCAGATCCCGGTCATCAACAAGGCCTTTGCCGTCAGCGAGGAAGAACTCGCGTGGGCGCGCAAGGTCGTAGCAGCCTTCGCCGAAAATCCCGATGCCGGGACCATCGCGCTCGACGGCAAAATGGTCGATAAGCCCCACCTGACCCTCGCCCGCCGCCTTCTCGGGCTCGGCCCGGCTTGATCTATTGAACGGGGACTCTTAAGGGGTCGGCGGGGCACGCGAACGTTGCCGTCACAACCATCGTAGCGACAGACGCCGATCTAGGTTTATTCTTCAGCTGGTGGGCATCCGAGAGTTGATAGAAATGAGCGGGAAATCGGCATTCCGGGTGATCGTTGCGGCGCTGCTGTTGGCTGCATGCTCGCCCGTTCCACCGCACTATTTCGGACCCCAACTGGCATGGGTGCCGGGCGAGGTTGATCCGACAGAGATCAATTCTGCGGCATTTGCAGTCCGACCGCTTCTCCCCGGGCAACCGGGCTATTTCGAAACTATTAAATATATCGATGACGGTGTCAAATACATCGACCCATATGCCGAATTCTTTATTTCGTTCGATGGTGAGATGTGTTTCCGGGGTTTGGTCAACCGTCGAAATGCGGTATTCGAAAATTATCAAAATTATTGGTGCATACCGCCGAGCGCGGTGCACAATGTCGACGCAATCGAGAACAATGTCAGTTATGTGAACGAGATTCGCCTATGGTGCGCGCTCGAGACCCCACAATGCGCCCGCCGCTTCGGGCTTCCGAACTTTCTCGATCAGAGCAATTGGATCGGGAACAGCGTTTCGGCGCAAACCGTGCCTTTTAAAGGGCAACGCGGTGCAATCGAGTATTTGATATACTTGATGGGCGGCAACGTTCGGCCGCCCAGACCGGGGCAACGATAAGGAACGGCGCACTTGACACGCCGGCGCAAGGTTCTAGCGTCCGCGCGCTGACCCGCGAAACGGAGAAACCCAATGATCATTGAGATGCGCACCTACACGTTGCAGCCGGGCATGGTTGCCGCCTTCGAAGAGCGCTTCGCGGAGGCGCTGCCGGCGCGAGCAAAGCTGTCGCCGCTCGCGGCCTTTTGGCACACCGAGGTCGGCCCACTAAACCGAGTCATCCATGTCTGGCCCTACGAGGACATGGCCGAGCGCACCCGCATGCGGGCCGAGGCGACAAAGCTGCAAGGCTGGCCGCCCAATACCCGCGAATTCGTCGTCGAGCAGCAGAGCGAGATCTATCTGCCGGCGCCGTTCTCGCCAAAGCTCGAGCCGCGCCAGCTCGGGAACCTCTATGAGATCCGCACCTATACCTTCAAGCCCGGCGGAATACCCGCCACGATCGACCGCTGGAGCACCCAGATCGCCGAACGCACCAAGCTCTCGCCGCTCGCCGGCGCCTGGTATTCGGAACTCGGCGGGCTCAACAAATGGGTGCATATTTGGGCCTACAAGGACGCCGGCGAGCGCTTCCGCATCCGCGAGGAGGCAAGAGCCAAAGGTATCTGGCCGCCCAAGGGAGGTCAGCCCGGCATGATGATCAAGCAGGAAAACATGCTGGTGGTCCCGGCGTCCTTCTCGCCGCTGCGCTGATCGCGTATTGCCTGAGCCCTCTCCTCCGCACCCTTCCCGCCCGCCTGCGGGGGAGGGTTAGGACGCGAGGGGACATAATCCCGGCGCGGGATTTCACCCCGCGCCGGTCGCCCGCCGCATTTCGCGGTTCCGTATACGGCGAACGCCGGCGTTCACGTTCCGGTAACATCAGGGTGGCAACCCAAGATCGTCCAGGCCTTCCGCCACGCGATCCAGAAAGTCTCGAGTGAACGGCACCGCGCTCAACACTTGGCTTATTGTAACCTCCGGACAATAGCGCCGCAGCGCAGTCAGCGCATCGAGGGCTGCGAGGCGGTCGCCGAGGCGCGCGTACGAAACGGCCAGTGTCCGGTTCACCTAGGCGACACCGGCTGCTCCAGTAACGCTCTCCGTTTCCAGCGGGTTGCCTCGTCATAGTGACCGGCATCAAAATGGGCGGAGCCGATTCCAATAAGACGATGGGCCTGTTGCGAGCGCGCAGGAGTAAGGCCAATCACTCGCTCGAAATGTTGGATGGTAATTTGAGATTGCCCGAGATAGGTATTCAACCACCCACTTCGTTCCCAGGCCCAGGCCGATACAGGGTCAAGTGCGAGCGCCCGCTCCAGCAGAACGGCACCGGCTTCGAGGTCGTTCATCATAGTGTGAACCGCGCTTCAGGCGGTGATGACCAGCGGGCCGCCGTCGGTGTCCAACACACCTGCGCGGTTCGCGAGGCGCAGGGCCCGCATCTTCTGTTCGGCCACCGAGCACGTGCCATTGTAAGTGACCATTTGAGCGTGGCACCACGCAGCCATCGCTCCGGCCAGCGCATAGTCGGGGTCCGAGCTCCATCGCGCCGGTGAGCAGGTCAAGCGCCTGTTTTGCGGCGTCTGGATTCGCCGCGAACGCCAAAGGAAAGGCCCGCATCGTGAGGTCGTAAGCGCGCCCAGGTCTTCGGGCCGCTTGCGATGCGCACGCTCGATCTCGGCGTCTCTGATGTTCGGCAATATCGCCCGAACAACACCCTCGGTGAGGCGATCTTGCAGGCCGAAGAGATCACTCGTCGCGCTGTCGAAGCTGTCGCCCCAAAGATGGCGCTCGTGCGCCGCATCGAGGAGACGGATGATGATTCGCAGGCGATCACCGGCCTGCGTAATCCTGCCGGTCAGCCAATAACGGGCACCGTGCTCTCGCGCCAGCAGCTGCGAATTGTGGGGTGTTGTGCTCGATGACTTGGCCAGGGTGACGGAAAGGCAGCGACCGCTGGATAACGCGCCGGCGAGCCCTTCCCCAAGGCTCTCTGCGAAAAATTTGTAATCGATCGTAGCGGTGCGGAGCGGCAGGATCGCCAGCGACGGCCGTGCGCGGGAGATGCGCGCCGGCCGGGGAGGCTCATCCGAGCCGACGGCGTGATTGCGGCCGGCCGAACGAGCCCGGCGCCGGGTGGATGACGGGGCTTCACTAAAGCATCGCCGGTATTGCGCGGCAAATCGGCCGAAATGGGTGAATCCATTTCTTGTGGCAATCTCAGTGACCAAGTTTTTGCCCGCCGCCGAGAGCAATTCCTCGCGCACCGCTGCGAGTCGCATTCGGCTCAGATATTCGAGGGGTGCGAGCCCCAGGAACACGCGGAAATGCCTGCGCAGCGTTCGTTCCGCGACACCGCAACAGCCAGCCAGGTCGGCCATTGTGACCTTCCCATTCGCCCGGGCCCGCATGAACTCGACGGCCTTTTTAAGGTCGTGAGGAACCGCTGCAGGGCCGCTTACTGACCAAGAACAAACGACGGGCGGCGCTCGCGGAACTGGCGGTAACCGCGTTGAAGTGCTGCATCGGCGCCGCGCGGACATTCCAGCCGCCTTCGGGCAGTTCGAAGTGGTGAAGACACACCGATGCCAATATATCACAAGGCGCGCTATGTATCGCCCGCCAAAAATTCGGGCCGTCGGCGGACATATAGGCCGAAATCGGATAGCAATGGCGGCCAATTGGAGCCTTGATCGCTGCGCGGCCCAGTGTGCGATAAAGCGCGACTGTGAGCGTCAATGAAGCGGGCTTTGATCTTTTCAAAGCAGAACCCGTTAAACGTTTCGGTCTCCGCGGACAACACGCGGCCGGCCGCCGTCGTGGCGAGATGGTCAAGAGCGGAATGGTGCTATGCGGGGAATTATAGGGGCGATCATGCTGCTGGTCGCCGACTTGCTGTCGGCGCACGCGGAACAAGCCGGGACCGGCGAGCCGCAGGCTGGTACCTGGAAGACCTGGGTCATCGCCTCGGGCCGGCAGTTCCGCGTTCCGCCGCCGCCCGACCGCGCTGCGACCGAGAAGGAGCTGGGCGAAGTTGCGCAAATGGCGGCGAAACGCGACGGCGCTGCGCTTGACCGCGTCGCCTACTGGGAAACAGGGGCACCATCTTATCGCTGGAGTGAAATAGCGGTTACTGAGCTTCTCAAGAACGGCACCGGCTGGCCCGTCGCAGTACGCGACCTCGCGCTGATGCACATCGCAATCTATAACGCCATGGTCGCGGCCTGGGACAGCAAATACGCCTACAGTCGGCAAGGTCCGAGGGCGGCCAAAGCGGGTCTGACTACCGTGGTGGCGAACCCGCCGAGCCCGTCCTATCCGGCCGAGCATGCGGTTGCGGCCGGCGCCGCCTCGGAGGCTCTAGCCTACGTCTTTCCGGATCGCGCCTCTTATTTCCGGGAGAAGGCCGAAGAGGCGGCCCAGTCGCGCGTGATGGCGGGGGTCAATTACCCGAGTGACATCGCAGCGGGCATGACGCTCGGAAAGCAGGTCGCAGCCCTCGTCATCGCGCGCGGCAAGTCCGACAGCACGGACGCCAAATGGACCGGTTCCGTGCCGGACGGCCCCGGCAAATGGACCGGCACAAACCCGATCCTGCCGATGGCCGGCACTTGGAAACCCTGGCTCCTGTCCTCGCCAAGCGAGTTCCGACCTGCGCCGCCGATCCCCTACGATTCGCCAGAGAAGTCCGTGGAACTCGCCGAGCTTAAGAACTTCAAGCGCACGCCACTGACCAACAACGAGGCGCTTTTCTGGGAAGTCGCGGTGGGCGGATTGCGGGCGCATCAATACTGGAACGAGCAGCTCGGCAAGAAGACGCTGGAGTACCGGCTCGACGACGACCCGCCGCGTGCCGCCCGCGCTTTCGTGCTGCCGTTCGTCACGCTCTATGATGCGGCGATCGGCTGTTGGGAAGCGAAATACACCTACTGGGCGATCCGTCCCTTCCAACTGGACCCGGAGGTCAAGCCGGTATTTGCCACGCCGAATCATCCGAGCTACCCGGCGGCACATGCCTGTTCCTCAATCGCCGTCACCCGGGCGCTCGGCTATCTCTTTCCGCGCGATGCGGAAGCGTTCGCAGCGCTCGGCGAGCGGGCCGCGAAGTCTCGCATCTGGGCTGGCATTCACTACCGCAGCGACATCGACGCCGGCCGCCAGCTCGCCCTCGCCGTCGCCAACAAGGTGATCGAGCGTGCAACGCAGGATGCTGCGCAGTGACTGGCACTCGGCGCGGCCAGATCGGGGGTGCCGGCCTCTTCCTCACCCGTTCCCGAGATCACTGGACTCCGCTGCGCGCTGTTAATTGACGAAGCGGTAGAGCTTGGCGGCGTTGTCGCAGACGATCTTCTTGCGGGTCGCGTCGGGCAGGTGGCCGAGCTCGCGCTGGATGTATTCCTGCGAAGTCGGGCCACACGCCGTCGGGGTGCGGGAAATCCGAGCCCCACATGATGTTGTCTTCGCCGAGTTCGTCGAGCAGTTTCACCCCGATCGGATCGCTTTGATAGGTGGCGTAGCACTGGCGCCGCCAGTAGTCGCTCGGCTGCATCTTCAGGTCGAGCTCCTTGAACTGGTCCTCCCACTCGGCGTCCATGCGCTGCAGGATGTACGGGATCCAGCCGGTGCCGGCCTCGCCGATGACGAGCTTGATGCCGGGGTGGTGTTCGAGCACGCCGGCGAAAATCATCGACATCAGCACGTCCGACATGTACATCTGGAAGCTGGTGATGCCGGCGGCGCGCGCGGCTAGCCGCACTTTCGGCGGCAGCTTTGTAGAAATCGCGCCGCACCGCGCTGCCGATCGTATGGAAATGCACCGGCAGCCCGCTCGCCGCGACGGCATCCCACATCGGGTTCCACCACGGGTCCCACAACGGCGTCATATCGCGCCGACGTGGCGATTTCGAGGCCGCGCACGCCGCCGCGCCGCGCGACCCGCTCGATTTCGCGCGACCGCGGCGTCGATGTCGTGGTTCGGGATGCAGGCGAGGCCGGCAAAGCGGTCGGGATGGGTATTGCAGAAACCGGCCAGCCATTCGTTGTAGATGCTCAGCATCTCGCCGGCGGCTTCGTCGTCGTTGATCCGGCTGGTGGCGCCGAGGATGCCGTACAGCACCTCGGCCTGGATGCCGTCGCGGTCCTGGTCTTTGAGGCGCAATTCGGGGTCCGTCATGCGGCGGATGCCCTTCTTGCCGTCGTCATAGAGCCCCTCAGACGCCATGCGGTCGGAGCGGTGGATCTTGCCCGGCTCGTAGAGGCGGCCGGCCGAGCCCATGCCGTTCATCAGCCCGAAGGAGGCGCCGTTCTTGGTGACCCATTCCTTGCCCCTCGGCCCGTCGCTCACATAGGGCATGCGGTCCTTCAGCGCCGCCGAGGCATTGGCGGTGAACAGGTCGGGCGGCAGCCAGATCAGATCGATGTGGCAATCGGCCGAGATGACGTCGTATTTCATCAGCATGTCCTCCGTGCGAGCCCGGCAGTAGCATGCCTCGCGCCAAGACGATGTGCGAACGAAATTTCCGATAGAGGGCGAATTCGGGCAATGGACCAAACGCGCGCGAACCGGCCGTTGTCGGACGTAACCGTGATCGATTTCGGCCAAATCTTTCAGGGCCCTTATGCCAGCCTGTTACTGGCGAAGGCCGGCGCCTTTGTGATCAAGATCGAGCCCTTGCACGGCGAGCCGGGGCGGCGGCGCGCCGAACCGGGCAAGAGCGCGACCTTGCCGTTCGCGATGCTGAACCAGAACAAGCACGCGATCACGTTGAATCTTAAACACCAGCGCGGCCGTGAATTGCTGTTCCATATGGTAGAGCGCGCCGACGTGCTGCTCGAAAACTTCTCGCCGGGCACGATGGACGGGCTCGGTATCGGCTGGAGCCGGATGCGCGAGATTAACCGGCGGCTGGTCTATGCGACCGGCACCGGGTTCGGGATCAGCGGGCCCGACCGCGACAATCTGGCGATGGACATGACGATCCAGGCCGCCTCCGGGATCATGAGCGTCACCGGCTTCCCCGACGGACCGCCGGTCAAGGCCGGCCCGACCTTGGTCGATTTCATGGGCGGAATCCACCTCTATGCCGGCATCGTGACCGCGCTTTACGATCGCGACCGCAGCGGGGTCGGCCGGCTCGTCGAGGTGGCGATGCAGGAAACCGTCTACCCGACCCTGGCGGCGAGCTACGATTATTATTACCGCACCGGCGAGGTCCCACCGCGCACCGGCAACCGGCAGTCCGGGCTCAATAGCGCGCCCTACAATGTCTTTCCGACGGCCGACGGGCATGTCGCGATCCATATCGTCACCGAGGCGCATTGGCAGAATTTGTTGAAGGCGATGGGGCGCGAGGGGCTGAAGGACGATCCGCGCTTTGCGACCAACGCCGGCCGCGTCGCCCATATGGACGAGACTGACGCTTTGGTCGAAGCCTGGACGCGCACCCTCCCTAAGATGGAGGTGTTCGCCCGCACCAAGGAATACCGCATCCCGTGCGCGCCGGTGCGCAATGCCCCAGAAGTCATGAACGATCCGCACATGCACGAACGCGGCATGCTCGAGCGGATCGACCACCCTGAACTGGGCGAGATCGTCGTCCCGGCGACCCCGCTGCGTCTGCACGGCACCGACAAGGTCGAGACCCAGCCGAGCCCGACGATTGGCCAGCACAATGCCGAGATCTACGGCGGCTGGCTCGGCCTGTCCGCGGCTGAGATTGCTGACCTGAAAGAGAATGGCGTGATCTGACAGATGTCCAAACTAGGCCGGGGTGAGGGGGCACGCCGACGGGCAACGATCAATTAATCAGTTGACCATCAATCGATCAGCTGATAATCGTCTCGCATGGCGAGAGGCGGGCAGATCGTAGCGCTGATCGGCGAAGGCAAGGATGAGGACGCGGAGCTGCTCGACCGCGTCTTCTTCGCGCTGTCGGATCCGGTGCGACGGCAGATTTTGCAGCGGCTCGACGAAGGAGCGTTGCTCGTCTCCGAGCTGGCCGCTCCGTTCGATATCTCGCTGCAGGCGGTCTCCCGCCACATTCACGTATTGGTCCGGGCGGGCCTTGTTCAACAGGAGCGCACGGGTCGCATCAGCCGCTGCAGTCTGGTTGCCGGGCCGATCTTCGCGGCGGCGGTGTGGATCAACCGCTACAGCAAGTATTGGCAAGAACAGTTTGATCTGCTGGCCGCTGCATTGGCCGAGGCCGACCGCTCGCCGCCGCGAAAGCGGTGAAGGCGCAGTTCATCACAGAGTGATTGACCAAGGAGGTCTGAGCATGGAAAGCCACCGCGTCGTTTCGAGAGATCAGTGGATCGAAGAGCGCAAGGCGCTGCTCGCCAAGGAAAAAGAATTCACCCGGCTGCGCGATAAGCTCAGCCGTGAGCGGCGCACGCTGTCTTGGGTGCGCGTCGAGAAGGAGTATGTCTTCGAGGGGACAAACGGCAAACAAAGCTTGGCCGAGCTGTTCGCAGCCCGGCAACAGCTGATCGTCTACCATTTGATGTTCGACCCGGGCTGGGAGGAGGCCTGCTCACGCTGCTCTTTCTGGGCTGATAATTTCAACGGGGTCCTGGTCCATCTGAACCAGCGCGATGTCAGCCTCGTCGCGATCTCCCGGGCGCCATTGGCAAAGCTCGCGGCATTTCAAAAGCGGATGGGTTGGAGCTTCAATTGGGTGTCGTCCTTTGCCAGCGACTTCAACCATGATTACGGCGTATCTTTCGCGCCGGAGCAGCTAGGGCAAGGCGAAGTCATTTATAACTATAGGCCGGTCAAGAACTCGATGTCGGAGCGGCCGGGCATCAGCGTGTTCTGTAAAGACCCTGCCGGAACGATCTTCCACACCTATTCGTGCTATGCCCGCGGCCTCGACATGCTGAACGTCGCTTATCATTACATCGACCTGACCCCGAAAGGGCGAGACGAAGAGAGTCTTCCCTTCCCGATGGCGTGGGTGCGCTACCACGACGCCTATGGCGAGTGAGGATCGACGCCATGAACTACCGGGAGACCGCGGCGCGGCTGACGGGATATCGCCGCCAGATCGCCGAACTGCGCGACAAGATGCGCGAAGCGCGAGCCGCAGCTGAGCCCGAAGAAGTACCGGATTATGTCTTCACGAACTCCGACGGCCCCGTGCGCCTCTCCGAGCTCTTTGGAGACAAGCTCGATCTGATCGTGATCCACAACATGGGCGCGTCCTGCCCGCATTGCACCTTGTGGGCCGACGGCTTTAACGGCATCTACGATCATCTCGCGAACCGGGCGGCCTTCGTCGTCTCGAGCCCCGATACACCGGATATCCAGAAGAGGTTTGCGGCAAGCCGCGGCTGGCGCTTCCCGATGGTCAGCCACGACGGCACGACCTTCGCCGCGGATATGGGCTACCGCTCAAAGGACGATGGTTGGCTGCCGGGTGTGTCTGTGTTCGGAAAGGAGAAGAACCGGATCCTGCGGGTGTCCGACACCGGTTTCAAACCGGGCGACGATTTCTGTTCACTATGGCACATATTCGATTTGTTGCCGGGCGGTGCCGGAGACTGGGAAGCGAAATTCCAGTACGGATAGAACGCACAGGAGCCGGCCGCGCTTGCCACGACCACCTCTTGTGCTAGCCTCGCTCTGCACAGGAGGGCGGCATGAAGAGTATCACGGTCGATTACGGCAAGCGCCTCGCCGACGAGCCGGGCAAGGGGCACAATCGCTGGCACGAGGCCATCGCATCGGTCATCGAGGTCGCGCCGGGCGAAGAAGTCGAGATAGAGACGCGCGACGCGTTTGACGGCCAGATTACTACCGCGACCGCCGCCGAAGATCTGCGCCGGTGCGACCTCAACCGCGTGCATCCGCTGACCGGCCCGGTCTTTGTCGGCGGTGCAGCGCCGGGCGATCTCCTCGAGGTCGAGATCTGCGATATGAAGCCGGCGACCTTCGCGTACACTGTTCAGGTGCCGGGGTTTGGCTTTCTGCGCGACGCATTCCCCGAGCCTTACATTGCCAAATGGACGATCAAGGACGGCTTCGCCCAGTCGGCCGAGCTGCCCGGCGTGCGCATCCCGGACGGGTCGTTTGTCGGGGTCATTGGGGTTGCGCCGTCAAGGGCGCTGCGCGAGACCATCCAGCGCCGCGAGGCGAGCCTCCTCAGCCGCGGCGGTATGGTATTGCCGCCTGAGGCGCAAGGTGCAGTACCGGCGGCGGAGCCGATCGCCTCGGAAGCATTGCGCACGATCCCGCCGCGTGAGAATGGCGGCAACCTCGACATCAAGCAGCTGAGCAAAGGCGCCCGGCTGATGCTTCCGGTGTTTGTCGATGGCGCCCTGTTCTCGGTCGGCGACGCGCATTTCGCGCAAGGCGACGGTGAGGCCTGCGGCACCGCGATCGAGATGGCCGGGTCGATCCTCGTGCGGTTCACGGTGCATAAGGGCGAAGCCGAGCGCCGCGGCATCCGCTTCCCGCGCTTTGCTCGCGACGACTATTATTTCCCGCCGGAGCTCGCCGCGCCCAAGCGCTTTCTTGCGACGACCGGGATTGTCGATCCGCGATGACGGCACCAATGAGAGCGAGGACGCGACCTTGAGCGCGCGCAACGCGCTGTTGGCGATGATCGACCTGTTGGTCGAGCGCGGCTGGAACCGGCAGCAGGCCTACGCCATCTGCAGCGTCGCCGTCGACCTCAAACTGAGCGAACTCGTCGACGTGCCGAACATGGTGGTCAGCGCATTTCTGCCGCTCGACATTTTCGGGCAATAGGAGTTCCGCCATGGATTTCGCCGACAGCCCGGAGCACGCAGAATTCCGCGCCGAATTGCGCCATTGGCTCGAAACCAATCTGCCGCCCGAGATCTGTGTCGACGATGCTGCCGACCAGCGCGTCGCGCCCGACCGCGAGACGCTCGAAAAGCGCATCGCCTGGCAGAAGAAGATGCACGCCGCCGGCTGGGTCGGCATTTCCTGGCCCAAGGAATATGGCGGCCGCGGCGCCAATTTCATGCAGCAGGTCATCTTCGACGAGGAGTATTTCCGCGCCCGCGCCCCGATCCTGCCGGCCGCCAGCGCGCTCAACCTGCTGGGCCCGACCCTCATCCACTGGGGCACCGAAGAGCAGAAGAAGCGGCATCTGCCGCAGATCCTCAGCGCCGACGAGCTGTGGTGCCAGGGCTATTCCGAGCCCGACGCCGGCGGCGATCTCGCCAGCCTGCGCACCCGCGCGGTCGACAATGGCGATCATTTCGTCGTCAACGGCCAGAAGGTGTGGACCTCGGGCGCGCATTTCGCCGATTGGTGCTTTCTGCTTGGTGCGCACCGATCCCGAGGCGCCCAAGCATCACGGCATCAGCTATCTGCTGGTCGACATGAAGACGCCGGGGATCACGGTGCGCCCGCTGGTGCTGCTCAACGGCCACCGCCATTTCAACGAGGTGTTTTTCGAGGATGTGGCGGTGCCCAAGGAGAATCTGGTCGGGCCGCTGAACGAGGGCTGGAAGGTCGCGATCACGACCCTGATGTTCGAGCGCAGCGGCGCCGGCGGGCGCGATCACGCCGCGCAGATCGCCCGTCTCGCCGAGCTCGCAAAGCAATTCCCGACGCGCCAGGAGCCGGCCTGGAACGAGAGCCATATCCGCCAGCAGCTGGCCCAGCTGGCGATCGACGTCAAGGCGTTGCAGGTGACGCGGCTGCGCGGGCTGACCCGCCGGCTGCGCGGCGAGCCGCCGGGCCCGGAAGGCTCGATCCTCAAATTGTTCGGCTCGGAGCTGGCGCTGCGCATCGCCGATTTCTCGTCGACCCTGCTCGGCCCCTACGCGACGGTCGACGCGCCGACCGAGGCGGTGCCCGACGCCGCGCGCTGGCACCACCGCGTGCTCGGCGCCCGGCAATACACGATCGCCGGCGGCACCAGCGAGATCCAGCGCAACATCATCGGCGAGCGCGTGCTGGGACTGCCGAAGGCTGATGAGGTGGCGGCGCGGCGCCTGCGATCGGGCAGCGAGCGACGGGACTGAGCGATGGATATCGGCTTTACCGAGGAGCAGGAGCTGCTGCGCGACACCGCGCGGCGCTTCCTCGAGGGCGAGTGCGATCACCCAATTCGTGCGCCGGCGAATGGCCGAGCCGGCGGCGGTCACCGACGAATTCTGGCGCAAGCTCGCCGAGCAGGGCTGGCTCGGCATCGTCTATCCCGAGGAGGACGGCGGCAGCGGGCTCGGGCTCGTCGATCTCGTCGTCTTGATGGAGGAGATGGGGCGCGCGGTCATGCCCGGCCCGTTCCTGTCGACGGTGTTGCTCGGCGGCGCCGCGATCGCCGAGGCCGGCTCGCCGGCGCAGCGCCGCGAATGGCTGCCGCGGATCGCTGCCGGCGACGCGAAGGCGGCGCTCGCCTGGACCGAGCCCAATCTGCGCTGGGACGCCGCCGGCATCACGCTCGCGGCGCGCGAGACGCCGGCAGCGGCTTCACCCTCTCCGGCACCAAGCTGTTCGTCGGCGACGCGCATCTGGCCGACATTCTCGTCGTCGCCGCGCGCACCCGCGACGGCAGCACGATGGAGGACGGCGTCAGCCTGTTCCTGGTGCCGAAGGACACCCCCGGCTTGACGATCACCGTGCTGCCGACGATCGACGAGACCCGCAAATTGTGCGAGGTCCGGCTCGACAATGTCGCGCTGCCGGCGCGCGGCCTTGCTCGGCGAAAAGCACACGGGCTGGGCGCCGTTGTCGCGGGTCGTCGCGCGCGCCACGGTGGCGCTGTGCCGCCGAGATGTGCGGCGGCGCGCAGCAGGTGCTCGACATGACCGTCGACTACGCCAAGATTGCGCGTCACCTTTGGCAAGCCGATCGGCAGCTATCAGGGGGTCAAGCACCAGGCCGCCGACATGCTGGTGGCGATCGAGAACGCCAAGTCGCTGACCTATTACGCCGCCTGGGCGGTCGACCAGGGCCTCGACGAGGCGCCGCTCGCGGTGTCGATGGCCAAGGCCGCCGCCTCCGACATGACCGCAAGGTCGCCGGCACCGGCATCCAGTTGCATGGCGGCATCGGCATGACCTGGGAGCACGATCTGCAGCTCTATTTCAAGCGCGCCAAGGCCTCGCGAGGTCGCCTTTGGCGACGCCACCTGGCACCGCGAGCGCGTCGCCCGGCTGATGAGCAACTTTGACCGCATCGCCGCGCGCGGCAGAACAATTTCGACGCGCTGCGCCTCGTCGCGGCGGTTTCGGTCATCTTTTCGCATTCCTTTCTGATCGCCGAAGGCACGCAAAAGAACGAATGGCTGATCCGGCTGACCGGCAACCAGTCGATCCTCGGGCTCGCGCGGCGTCTTCGTCTTCTTTGCGATCAGCGGCTTTCTGGTGACCCAGAGCTTCGAGCAGACCGGCAATCCGCTGCAGTTTCTCGCCAAGCGGGCGTTGCGCATCTTCCCCGGTCTCTTCGTCGCCACCCTGATGTCGGCGTTCGTGCTCGCACCGCTGGTCACGACGCTTGCCGCTCGGCGCCTATTTGAGCCGGCCGGAGCCCTACCAGTACGTCGTCGGCAACACGTTGCTCGATCAGACCGTGCACGAGTTGCCGGGGGTGTGTTCGTCAACACTTCCGGTCGGGCTCGAGATCAACGGCTCGCTGTGGACCTTGCGCTCCGAATTCATGATGTACCTGATGGTGCTGGTGCTGGGCGTGCTGCGGCTGCTGACTTTGCGGATGTCGTTGTTGCTGCTGGCCTTCGGCATGGCCTGCCTGCACTTCGATATGTTCGACGAGCTCGAAAGTGGGGCTGGCTGTTCCAGGTGCTCAGCGGCTGGGGCTGGCTCGTCGGCTTTTTCGCCGCCGGCATGGTTCTCTACAAGTTGCGCCACACCCGCATCTTCGACGGCCGCATTGCACTCTTGGCGCTCGCCGGCCTCGTCCTCAGCGTCCCGTTGCGCCAGTTCATCGTGCTGTTTCCGCTGTTCGGCTGCTATCTGGCGTTGTGGCTTGCCCTCAATCCGCGACTGCCGGTCATTCCGGCGGCGCGCTTCGGCGATCTTTCGTATGGCCTCTACATCTATGGCTGGCCGGTCGAGGAGGCCGTAATGTGGCTCTCCGGCGGCCGCGCCGCGTGGTGGCAGATATTCCTGATCGCGTTGCCGGCGGCCTCGGCGATCGCCTTTCTGTCCTGGCACCTGGTCGAGCGGCCGATGCTTCGCCTCAAGCCCGGATCGCGCCGTGCCGGCGCGCGCTACGCCGCGGCGCCGCAACGGGCATAGTCGAGAAGGCTGGCGCCGGGCTTCGCTCCGCCGCTAGTATGGCGAAGCGAAGCCAATCTCGAGGGAGACGCGCCGATGCGGATACACAACCTCTATACCGACGCGGACGGCCAATCGCATTTCCGCGACATCGAGGTCGAATGGGTCGAGGAGACGCGCGGCGGCAAGCTCTCCAAGCGCCTGCCGGCGACCGGCATCATCTTTCGCGAGGTGCCGCCGACCTACGACCTCGACTGGCATCCGGCGCCGCGTCGGCAATACATCATCAATCTCGACGCCGGCGTGCAGATCACCGCGAGCGACGGCGAGAGCCGCAAGATCGGCGCCGGCGAGGTCATCCTGGTCGAGGACACGACCGGCAAGGGGCACCTCTCCAAGGCGGTCGACAACAAGATCCGCAACTGCATCTTCGTACCCATCGAGTAAATCGGGAGCGCCACCATGAAGCTGCTGTATTTCGACGACTACAAACTGGGCGTGCTGAAGGGCGACAACGTCGTCGACGTGTCGTCGGTCGTGCGCGACATCCCGCACGTCGGGCCCGGCGACCTGATGAACGGGCTGATCGCGCGCTTTGACCAATACAAGGGGCGGCTCGAAGACGCCGCGGCGAGCGGCCAGGGCCTACCGCTGTCGGCGGTGCGGCTGCGCGCGCCGTTGCCGAAACCGGACAATATCGACTGCATGGCGGTCAACTACATGGAAGACGGCACCCGCAGCGCGCCGGCGCCGATCAACGCTTTCCAAAAGACCGCGAACGCGATCATCGGCCCGGGCGAGACGATGGTATTGCCCGACGAGCCGGCGACGATCTTCGAGGGCGAGGCCGAATTGGCGCTGGTGATCGGCAAGCAGGCGAGCCACGTCAAGGCCGCTGACGCGATGGATTACGTGTTCGGCTACACCTGCTTTATCGACGGCTCGGCGCGCGGGCTGCCGGCCCCCGGATTTTTCGCGATGAAGTCGCGCGATAGCTTCGCCCCGATCGGGCCGTGGATCGTGACCAAGGACGAAATCCCGGACCCGCAAAAGCTGCAGATCCGGCTCTACAACAACGGCACTTTGATGCAGAACTTCAACACCAGCGACATGGCTCACAAGATCCCGCGCTGCATCGAGTGGCTGTCTTCGGTCCATACGCTGGAGCCGGGCGACATCATCGCCACCGGCACCAACCATCGCGGGCTCAACCCTTTCATGGACGGCGACAAGGTCGAGCTCGATATCGAGGGCGTCGGCCAACTCGCCTTTACCGTCAAGGACGAGTTGAAGCGCAAATGGGAGCGTATCACCCGGCTGCAGATGCACGAGCGGGCGGCGCAGAAGACCCCCGGCGCCTATCCCGACATCACGCCGCAGCTGACCGGCAAACACGCACCCGCGGCTCGCTGATTTCCGCATTGTCGCTCGACGGCATCTCTTCGTCGTTCCCGCGAAAGCGGGAACCCAGGGCCTCAAGGCCGCAACAATTGCCCCTGGACCCCCGCTTTCGCGGGGGTGACGAGAGGATGCTGAACCACGTTGTCGCCAGAAAGGAATAAACAATGGCCGCCGGTTTTGCCTACAGCCATCTCTTCAGCAAGGACCTGCCGCCGCCGGCGCCGCGCTGGACCGGCTTCCCGAAATACAATTTCATCGGCGGCCACAACGATCCCGAGCGCATCCCGGCCGCGGCCTTGGCGAAGGCGGCCAATCGCGGTGCTGGCGCGCGACGGCGCCAATCTCGCGCTCTACAATTTCGATGGCCCGCAGGGCTACCGCCGGCTGCGCGAGTTCGTCGTCGCCAAGGTCGCCGGCCGGCCGGCCATCAAATGCTCGGCAGAGGACGTGCTGATCACCTCGGGCTCCGGCCAGGGCATCGACCTCGTCAACCGTCTGCTGCTCGAACCGCGGCGACACGGTCATCCTCGAGGAGTTCACCTATGGCGGAGCGCTGACCAAGCTCAACAGGCTTGGCGTCAACGTCATCGGCGCGCCGCTCGATGACGAGGGCCTGCAGGATCGACGCGTTGGCCGGCATCTTCGAGGATCTCGGACGCAAGGGCATCGTCCCCAAATACCTCTACACGATTCCGACGTACAGAACCCGACCGGCTCGATTATGCCGGCCGAGCGGCGCCGCGAGCTGCTGGCTCTGACCCGAAAGCACGGTGTCCCGGTGTTCGAGGACGAGTGCTACGCCGACCTGACATGGGACGGCGACGGCCCGCCGTCGCTCTATGCGATGGACCCGCAGCAGGTCATCCATATCGGCTCGTTCTCGAAGACCTTGGCGCCGTCGCTGCGGCTCGGCTACGCGGTCGCGGATTGGCAGGTGATGAGCCGCCTCGTCGCCTGCAAGCGCGAGGCCGACAGCGGCACCGGCGCGCTCGATCAGATGGTCGTTGCCGAATATTTCTCACAGGATTTCGGTGAGCATGTCGGCGGGCTGACGCAAACCTTGCATGAGAAGCTCGACACGATGGTCGAAGCGGTCGAGCGCGAATTCGGGACAGCGGTCGAAAAGATGTGGAAGCCGAAGGGCGGCATCTTCCTGTGGCTCAAGCTGCCCGACCGGGTCGATGTGACCAAGCTCGTGGCGCCCGCCGCCAAATCCGGGATTGTCTTCAACCCCGGCCCCGAATGGTCGTGCAACCCGGCGACCAGCAAATCGCACCTGCGGCTGTGCTTTGCACTGCCGTCGAAGGACCAGATCCGCGAGGGGGTCGCCGCCTTCGCCCGGGTCTGCTTCGAGGAGACCGGCATCCCCGAGCAGAGCGCCAACATCCGCCGCGCCTCGGCTGCAAGCTGACCGCGACAACCCGTCGCGGCAGCCGGAGCCAATTCCCGGTAATTCCCGTCCAAAACGGGAATTTTCCGATTTTTGCTGGAAAAGTGCTGTTTGGTCCCAAAAACCTGAAGCTAAATCAAGCCGTTGTCGGCAAATTCCCGTAGCCGCCCAAAACGCGGAATTACCGCGGAATAACCGGGGATTAAATTCATCGAACCGGGAATTAATCGGGGAAGTTGTTCGGGCCACTGCTTGTGCCGCGGCGGCTAAGCAGTGGAAGAGGATCAGAAACAGGCCCATTACCTCGCCCCGTCAAAACGCGTTAAAATATGGATTCGGCTGCCGGAGGGTTCTTACTGCAGAAGTTCGCCGTTTGTGAGGCGCATGCCGATTGCGGAGCCCGGATGAGCTCCGCCATTTCGGTGCGATACGCTCTAAGCAGGCTGTGCGAGAAGTCCGCGACCGCTTCTCTCAAAGTCCTTTTTCCGTCATTCCCGCGCAAGCGGGAATCCAGGGATTTCAAACCACTTGCCCTGGGTCCCCGCTTTCGCGGGGACGACGATTTCGGATGGACGGCACGGTTTCTTCACAGCCTGTAAGGCGGGGTGGGTGGACCCGACAAAGTTCAGTAGTCCAGGCGGCCGCGCAGCTCTGCGAACGGCACCATGACGTGCTCGCGGTAAGCCGGGCGCTGCTGAAGTCGCTGGTACCAGTTGGTGACGTGCGGCAGCTCCGGCCGCTCGATGTCGAGCTCGAAATAGCGGTAGAGCGAGGTGCCGATCGGAATGTCGGCGAGCGAAAGTTCCTCACCCATCAGGAACGGCCGGGCCGCGAGGATGCCGTCGAGCAGCCGGAAGTGCTCGGTACAGCGATCGAGACTTCTGCGGATCGCCGGCCAGTCACGCTGCGCGTCCGGAGTGCGGTAATAACCCCAAAACACGCCCGTTAAAAAATCCGGTTGAAGCGAGGTTTGCGACCAGTCCATCCAGCTTTCGACGCGCGACCGTTCGGCGGGATCGTCGAGCCAGAAGGTTCCCCGTCCATAGCGCGCAGCCAGATAGCGCAGGATGGTGTGGGATTCCCAAATCGCCACGTCCCCGTCTTCGAGCACGGGAACACGGCCGTGCGGGTTCAAGGCGCGGAAGGCGGGTTCGTCCAGCCGGCCGAAGCTGCCGCCGGCCGGAACATGTTGGTGCGCCAGCCCGAGCTCGCCGACCAGCCAGAGCACCTTCTGGACATTGAAGGAGCTGCGACGGCCCCAGACCTTCAGCATGGCAATTCCTCACTACGCAGCATCAGGATTGCACGCTCTGCTTCGCACTCGCCAATGCCGGCCAAGCCGCGGCGCCGGGCCGGCCTTTCCTCGGGCGGTGGCGGGAAAGTCTCAAAAGTCAGGGTGAGGACTTTAGAATTACCTGGAAAAATTTGCCATAATGGATGGAGTTTATGCGGCTTGCGCGAGATTGTCAGCAAGGGCGCGGCATACCAGATGTTGATCAGCAGCATTCAAGATGTGCCATCGCATATTGGCCGAGATTTTGCGCCGTAGAGTACCTGCAACCTTTGCTCGACGCTATGCTGGATTCTTCGACGGCGGCACGAGATGGATGCGTGGCATGCTGGGCGATCAATCGGGGCCAGCACCGCTCCCGAGCGGAGGGCGCGGCGCTTTGAGAAGCAGTATTGTACGCATTGCGGTATGGAGATGCTGCTAGGCAGAGAGCCACCGACGGCGGCGGAAAATGGGGAGTTTTCGGCAATGTGGATGGACGCACTCGCAAAAGCGATAGGTCAGGTCATTAAGTCAGATCGGTTTCTGGTGAATGCGCGGCGACGGAGGATTGGCACCAATCTCAAAGAGCTCCATCACCTAATAGCTACAATTTTGGTCGATGCAAAAATTATAACTCAAGCTGCAACCAAGAGCGATGCCGTAGACATCAGCATTGTCGAAAAGCAGGTCAAACAGTTAAACGAACTGAGAGAATATTTGTCGCGTACGGGGATTGATAAATATGCCGGAATTTATATAAAGGATTTCACCGATGCTGTAGGGTGGTTCGATATTAAAGCAGGAATGGTTTCGTTGTTACTAGCGTCCGCTTATTCCATCTCGGACGACGCAGACGCATGGACGGCGATTGAAGATGCTGATGAAGACGATCCAGTTTTAGATTGGTGGTGCGACGCACATTTCTCCGGGGGTCCGTTCGGGGCCTTGCGCGCGATGTCCCATGCTATACATTTTTACCACAACGGATATGCTCACGTGTACGGCAAAGTAGACGTATTAGCCACAATACAACATATCGAGATGATGAATAAGCAAATACAAGTCCTTGAGCAATCATCCTCGCGACTACGAAAATTCATTAAAGAGAAGTTCAAGATAGAGGAGATTTGAGTTCTCAGAGGTGGATTACCAGAATGGCGTGCCGCGCTTTGGAAAAGCGGAGTGGTTGTCCAAGGTCGGTCGCATATCTCAACAATTTCGGTACGCCGGGTTCACTCTCAAAAACGAGGGTTTTCGAGAGAAGCCGACGGCTAACTCGCGCCCGCCATGACCCCGTCTTCGTGTTAGGTTAGGCCGCTTCTACCGGACAAGGCAGGTAGGTGTTAGAGTTTGAGCATGGCTCGCCAGCGGCCGAGAACCTCGGACGACGGCCGAGCCGAGGATTAGGGAGGGAATAGACAGAATGACAGCAGAGGCAGCGCAGGACAGGAAAGAGGAAGAGAGCCGAGCCTCAGATTGTATGTTTGTCGGTCCTACGGATGACCCACCCAATGAGGCTTGCCTTCAAAATGGCAACGGGCACACTCTCATAGCGAAAAACATCTGCGCTCGTGGACCGATCAACGCCACCGTGGAGCTCTCGCAAGCGAATTTGGCTGGGCAGCCAACGAGTAACCCTACGTTCGATACTAGTACGTATCAGCCGGGCCAGATCCGGGCTTTTGGCTGCAGCGGCTGGTACCTCCACTGTCATCAACAGCATCAAGCTAGTGAGTGCTTCATGGGCATGAAGCCTCAGTTTAGCGGGCTGGTAAAACGTTGCACCGGATCTCCAGATCGCCCCGGGAGACAGCCAAATGATAGAATGTGACTTGGTAAACCACAGCTTTGTTTCTCAAAAGGGACCTTACTGGCTGAAAGCGGGTCCCGCAGCAGGCCAGAAATTTAGGGCGACTTTCACCAGGAGTGATGGGACTGAGCGGCTTGTGATCTACACTGAGAGAGAAGACGGAACATGGCAATTTCTGGTCGAGCTTATATCCACGGAAGGCGAGGTTGAGGCTAATATTCCATGGCCAGGTGGCAAGCCCTTATACGAATTCCAGCAGTGCGTTCAGGGGGGGTGGGGTGCTTTCAACCAGGTGAGTTACAGTGGCGGGTCCGTGGCTGAACCTGATGATGGCCTACAACCAATCCCCACTGGAGACGGCAGCGTTGTGATCTCACTGGAGGCGCAATGGGCAAACACTGTTCCACGCGCCAAAGCTACTTTGTCGTGGGGACCACAGGTTGACGCCTGGCTCGCCTCGCCCGCCGCGCAGTGTGTTACCATAGATTCTAGTCCGGATGACAACGGGGCTCTGGCACAAGCTCGCCAGCGGCTGAACCCACACGGCGACAACTCCACCACAGCCCAAGCGGTAGACAATCTTCTCAGACTTCGACAGACAGCCCGAGCATCAGGGATGATATTTGGGCACGGCAATGAAACTTTCATTACGACTGGAGCAGGGCGACACGCAGGCGCGAGGAGTGACAACTGGATAAGCCTCTTCACAATGGGCGATTGGCAAACCCAAATGCTGCGTCTCGGGGGACACTTTCAGCCGCTTATACTCTGGGGATGCTACACGGGGGCGGAGCAGGCGGGCGCAGATCTCCTGTTCGAGATTGCGAAGCTTGCCAACTGCTCAGTATCAGCACCGTGCGGGTTAGCTTATTCCGACGGCACTTGTGAAGGCAATCTCATACAGACAGCGACCCCAATCTATCCACCGACGCCATTGAAAGCGCCCTCAGTTCCGCCCATTATTCCCATTGACATGGTTATCCGATTTGCAAGCGTCACGCCTGGCAGCTACGAGACCCACCATCCTAGTACTGTAGTGGCTGCCGAACTATCGAACGAGAGGGCTGCTACGAGAGGAGAGATCAAGCTAAATAGGTTCGACGTACAGAAGCTGCTCGTGACTATTGATTTTGGCAATCCATTTGTGCCGCACATGGAGCCTATTATTGGCGGCCCCTACAGGACGCCTGCGTCTAACATTGCAACTAGATACTGGAGAAACAAAGGCTGTCGCGCGAGTTCGACGTTTACGCGGATAGGCTTCTTCATGACCTTTCAGTGCCGGACCACTATTACAAGACCACATCGGCGTTCAAATCGATCATCAGAGCTTATTTTGGCGACCTCTGAGGTACTTGGGCTCGCTTCAAACCTGCGGTCAGGTGGCGGTCCCGGTTCATTTTTGAGCGCGCCCATCACCGCTAGTTTCCCGCATGGGCGACACAGGCAATAAGCACTCAGTCAAATGGGTGACGTGATAGGAAACGGGCGGCGATAACGAAGTACGGATGTGCCGGAAGTCAAGAATTATGCAAGAAAATTACGGCCTTGATCAAAACGGCTTTTCCTTTGCATAAGTTACCGCCATAAGTAAGGCATGAAATACGGCTACGCGAGGGTATCGACGGACGGCCAGAGCGTCACCGCTCAGGTCGCGGCGTTGAGGAAGCACGGGGCGGGCAAGGTGTTCCGCGAAGTGGCGAGCGGAGCCAAGACCGACCGGGCGCAGCTTCGCCGCGTTGCTCGACCAGCTCGACGCCGGCGACGTGCTGATGGTGACACGGCTCGACCGGCTGGCGCGATCGACCCGCGACCTGCTGAACACGCTCGCGGCGATCACCGGCAAGAAAGCCGGTTTCAGATCCATTGGCGACGCATGGGCCGACACCACGACATCGCACGGGCGGTTGATGCTGACCGTGCTCGGCGGGCTGGCGGAGTTCGAGCGCGACCTGATCCGCGCGCGCACCGGCGAAGGCCGGGCGCGCGCCGTGGCGCGCGGGCAGAGAATGGGCCGACCGCCGAAGCTGACGCCGCACCAGCGGCACGAGGCGATCAAGCGCCGCGACACCGGGCGAGAAATCGCTTGCCGACATCGGCCGCAGCTACAACGTCAGCGCGGCGACGATTTCACGACTGGCCGCCTCCTAGCCCATGTCACAACTGCCTTATGGGTAAACCTACTGGCATCATGAAGCCCCGGCGTTTTAAATACTTTTCTAAGCGCGATCACGCGGACGAGTTTCTCGACGGAAAGGTTTTGTGTCGAATGGCGGCATTTTTCCGAGACTACGAGGATGCGCTGGCACAACAGATAATTGGGGACGAATATGAAGGGGCAAGGCTCTATCGGCCGTTAGGCGGCTTGGAAATAAATAATCTTACTCGCAACCGCTCTTTCACGCTCGATGCCGGGATGGAATGCTTAACAAAGGCACATGAAATCTATATATTCTGCATGAGCCTTTCGTTTAGCGACGTTCTAAAGAAAGAATTCGCCGCTGTGGCCTGTGCGGAGATTTTAGACCCGCGGGCCTTCATCAGTCGATGGCTTAACGCCCTTCCTGAAGAGGCCAAACAAAGGAAAAGCACGTTGCCCGGCGGGTGCGGTATTACAAGCCGGAAGATGTTACGGGCAACGTGTGGGCCTTGCCAGACCTAATTATTACGACAAAGCTGAAGCGTTTTGAGTATCAGAATGAACACCGGCTGGCCTATACAACAATGGATGCATTTTCCTTCCAGAACTGCACCTATCAACTCACCGACCGCAAGGCGCGACCCTTACCGAAGCCGGAAGAACATTTCCGTCAAACGCTGGAATTAGGAAATCTCCGAGACATTTGCCACCTCCACACGTTTTAGAAATGAAACTGCGGGTTCCGTTATCGCCCGCCTGCCGGCGAAAGCCTATTGCCCGCCTCATTGCTGATCAGCCCACAGTCAGTAACCGATGAGTGGATTTCGCTCGTTTTGGTGGGAATGCGCGAAGGAGGCGATCATTGGCTCCTTCGCGAAGGCCAACGCGGCCGCCGCGCTGCTGGGGACACTTCTGCTGTGCATTGTTTTACCTAACTTCAACAGTACGTTAGAAAAAGGGCCCTTATCTCAATAGATTACGACAGCGATTTTCGGTGTTAGCACTACAGCCGGGTGCCGACGGGGTGGTCAGGCGGCGCGTTCGTGCAGATTAGGCGGCAGTGCGATGCCAGCGGCCTGGAAGACGCTGCCGACCTGGCCGGCGACGGCGGTGCGGGTGGTAATGCGCTTGCCGTCCTTCTCAATCGTGGCTTCCTGGAGGCGGTCGAGTTCGCGCAGCAGGTCGGCCCATTCAATGACGAGGCCGTGGCGCTGGCACAGGTCAGTCAGTTCCTTTTGCAGCATTAGGGCAAGGAACGAGCAAAACACATGGCCGCGGATGGCGGCATCTGAGGAATGATAGATCGGGCGGGTCCTGAGGATCGCCTTGGCGCGACGGAATAGGTCTTCGACTTGCAGCAGATCGCGGTAGCGCAACACGGCTTGCAATGGCGTGATCCGGGCGTTCGTGCGCAATGCGAAGAGGCCGTCGTAGCGCGCCTCCTCGGCCAGCTTGCCGGGATCGATCTCGAAGGCGGGGCCGGGCTTGCCGCTCGCGCTCGGCGTCCGGCGCAGATAACGCCGGTAGGCGGAATTGCCAATCAGCGCCTTGTCCCCGCGCGCGAGCTGCTTGGCGAGCCCCGCGATGATCGCCTGCCGCTGATTGCGCTCCCGTTCCGCTTCGGCCTCGTTGCGGCAGAGGACGTAGCGCGCCGCGCCGACCTTGACCTCTTTGACGAAGAGCTGGGTCTCGCCTCGCACCCGCTCGACGAGCAGTGGCGTCAGCGGCGCTTCGTCCTCGAGCACAAGCCGGCGGACGACGGCGCTGCTGCGCTCGCGAGCGCCGAGAATGTATTCCAGCTTGCGCTCCTCCAGCGCTGCAATTGTGGCCACCGAGATCATGCCGCGGTCGGCGACGACGCAGACCCGGCCGATATGAAAGCGCTCGCGCAGACGGTCGACGACCGGCAACAGCACGGTGGCATCGGCGGTGTTGCCCGGCAGCATCTCGGTGCAGATCGGCCGGCCGTCGCCGTCGATGACGACGGCCAGGATCATCTGCTTCAGGTCGGCGCGATGGTCCTTGGAGTGGCCATAAGCCCCCAGGCTGTCGCCGCCGGCGCCGTAAAACGACAAACTGGTCGTGTCCATGAAGACCAGCGACAGATCGCTAAACAGATCGCGGCGGCGCTCGAACAGACGCTCCTCGATCAGGTCCTTGACGCAGCGCGGCGCCAGCGCGCCGGCGGGGGCGATCTCCTCGCCGAGCCACGCCATTGCCCGGTAGAGGTGGTGCAGCTGCAGCCCGTCGATCCCCTCGATCCGGTAATCGGTCATCCATTTCTCGCAGCTGCGATCAGAGCCCGACACGAACAGCCGATGCAGGACGCTGGCGAAGACGGCGCGCTCGACGGCAAACTCAAAACCGCGGCTCGCGAGCAGCTCGCCCAGCACCTCGGCAATGCCGAGGCGCTCCCAGAGCCGCCCGAACAAGAGCGGCCCACCAATGCGCGTGCAGGCGATGCGACCCGCCTCCATGTTGGACAGGATGACCGCGCGATCGCAATGCCGCACCAGCGAGGCGGCCAGACGATCCAGTTCGCCGTTCGCCAGCAGCACGTCCTTGCGGCCGAGCGCGCGGATAATCCGCTGGCGGATGCGGCCGCCCTCGCGCTCGTTCTCGACGAGGTAGAGGTAGGTATGGCCTCGCGCCGACTTCTCGCGGAGAAACATCGAATTGTTGTCCGCTGAATTGCCCTCAACATCAAGTAAAAACGCGAGTTTTACTGAAAATGTTCCACTACGCTATTGGACGTACTCTAGAAATTCGCCTACCCATCCGAAACAAATCAATCAGTTACTAAATCCGCCCCCTCACCAACTGTTCAAGTCGGGTTTTAGTCGTACTGGGCGTCAACATGGATGCACCAACCACGGTCACCGGCACACTGGAGCTAGGTGTCGTCGCAGTTTTGGCTTCTATGTTTCTGGCCTGGGCAGTGATTTTCGTCTTCCGGTTTTTGGGAGCCCCAGTCCGGCTTTACCAAGCAGCAAAAAAAGAGACGCAACACCGCGAGAACGAATTAGCGGACCTTAAAGCGCAGTATTTTCCCAAGATTTCGGTATTTTTGTCCCCGGTAGATGATGGAGTGCAAGAAGTCGAGACACAGATAACAGAGGCCGGAAAGCTGCCGCGAATGGGGCTTTCGAAATGGGTTCAAGTTAGCGTCTCCTGTGCTAGTCAAGCCTCCCTTGAAGATTGTGAGGTTTGGCTGATCGGAGTTGAGAGGGTTGGTGGCCTTTCTTCGGGCGAAAAGTTGTTGGCAGAAGATGCCCGGTGTAAATGGAGTCAGTACGAACAGGAAAAAAGCATATCCCTTCAGCCTTTGCGTACACAAAGAGCCAATCTGTTCTCTCTATACCAAGATTTCCCCGATCTTCGGATAGAAGCTGACTTCATAAAATTCAGGCTTAGAGATGGTATTCAAAAACCTGGAAAATATTTAATAAAGTTGGTAGCATTTGCACGAGGCGTCCAACCTGAGCCCCGATCTTTCATCTTCGAATGGCGTGACTACAACAACATTTCCTTACGGCAAGTGTGAGTACCGATTTACGCGGGAAGTGATTTTCCAGAAGCGCCGCTTATGCGACTGCGCCCTATAGGTCACCGATAGAAACGTCACCCCGCAAAAGCCGGTCAAGCCGCGGCGTCGGGCCGATCTTTGCTCAGCGCCCCCCACTCGGCCATCAGCCTTTTACTATCGGCGGAGAACCGTTCGTCGAGCACCTGCGAAGCTGCAATCCGGTCGACGCGGAAGTGACGGAAATCGTTCCTCAACTCGCACCAGGCGCCGACCAGGGTTACGTCGACGTAGTAGGCCATTGCGATCGGCCAGATTGTCCTCCGAGTGCGGCGGCCTTCTTCGTCGGCATAGGATATGGCGACCTTGCGGGTCTCGCGAATTGCATTGCGCAGCTGCGAAAGGTCGACCCCAGTGACATCCGGCGCGCTGCCGTCGGAGACGTAGAGTGGCGCCGCGACGAGTTGCGGCTGCAGTTCACGCGGGACGACGGCAGCCAACTTTCCGAGCACGCTTTGCGCTGCCGACTCGAGCTTCGGGTCCCGCAGACGCCGCAGCAACCGTACGCCGATCGCTATCGCATCGGTCTCCTCGATCGTGAACATCAAGGGCGGCAGATCAAAGCCGCGACGCAACACGTAGCCGAGCCCCGGCGCGCCTTCGATCGGCACGCGGCTCGCCTGTAGAGCGGCGATGTCCCGATAAATCGTGCGGACCGTCACCTCGAGCTTGTCGGCGAGCGCTGCCGCGGTCAGCGGATGCGCCGCCATGCGCAGTGTTTGGATGATGTCGAACAGACGGTCGGCGCGGCGCATGGCTGATCCGGCTCCTGACAGAACGCTGTCAGTATCGTCCTGTTAACCTGCTCAGGCAAACGCTTGGAAGGAGGAATGGATGGTTTCGACTCATGTCGACATCGAGAACGCCGAATGGACGCCCGGGACCCCATTCTATGGACCGGCAGCGGTCCATGACGGCAAGGACATCGTCCAGCTGAAGGTCCTCAGCGACCGCCGACAGGAGGGCGGCGGCATTGCCTGGCTCGCGAAATTCTCGCCGCCGCCGGGCAAACTCATCAAGATCGTCGCGACGGCGCTCTCCGACGAACATGTGTTCAACCTCGAGGGCGGCCGGGCGACAAAGTCCGGGCAACCGGCGCGCTCCTCCGGCGGCTACACCTTGAACCCCGAAGGCCAGCCGCACAGCGCCTTTATCGGCACCGAAACGGTGAGCCTCGTGATCTACCGCGGCGAGCCGGATGCGATCGTGTCGATGGAAGTCGTCGATGTCGAACCGCCAGGCGAACCGATGACCGGCGATCCGATGCTCAGCATCACTCGGAACTCGCAATCCGGAGGCTGAGGCGGCGATCAGCAACGGGCTGGCAGCCTACAACGCAACCCGCTTCCGCCCGGCAGATATCTGCGTCCTTGGATGTTGTTGCATGCGACGATGGCGCGGCAAGCCGGTCGGCGGACTTTTGGGCCACACTTCGTTCGGGCTGGTTCTGTTCTCGACCTGTTCTTTCTGCCGGAAGAACTGCGCGGCGCCGGTTTCGGCAGCCGCATCATTGGCCTTGCCGAGGCCGACGGCCCGGCGGCGCGGCTGCACCGCCGCTTTCGTCTACACGGTCGACCGTTTCAGGCGCCCGGCTTTACGAGCGGCACGGCTATCACCGCTTTGGCGAGATCGCCTGCCCGACCCGCCGGCGCCACGCGGATCTTTTTCAGTAAGCGCCTCGACTGATCCCCCACGCACCCGGTGTCGGTTATGCAACCGGCCGGCTCGAATTATCTGAAGGGGGCCGCGTTCGGCTTCGCTGCGGTATCGATCTGGGCGAGCTGGAGCGTTGTCACGCGGCTTGGCGGTTACGACCAGCCTGGATGCACCGGACATCGCGGCGTTGCGCTTCGGTGTCGCGGGTCTCCTCCTGTCGCCGGTCGTCACGCGACGAGGCCTTGCCAGCGACCGCCTTGGATGGCTTGGACTGGTCGTGCTCATTGCCGGGCCAGGCGCGCCTTATGCGCTGGTGGCGGCGAGCTGGTCTGCACCTTGCGCCCTGCCTGCGACCAGGGAGCGCTCAATCCGGGTTGTATGCCACTCTTCGTCGCCCTGATCGCTGCGACGGTAGTCGGAGAAAGGCTTTCGACCATGCGAAATTTAGGGCTGTCGCTGATACTCGCCGGCGCTGCCATCATTGTCGGCTGGCATGCTGAAGGCCGAGGCACCGCCTGGAGCCTATCGCGCACTCTCGGCGACGCGCTCTTTCTGATCGCGGCATTTTTGACGGCATGCTTCACCGTAGCGATGAGGCAAGCGAAAGCTCGATCCGTTGCACGCCGCAGCGCTCGTCTGCCATCGGGTCGCTGGTGATCTATCTCCCCATTTATCTCGCCTTATGCGGGAGCCAGCCTCGCGCGGATACCGCTCGCCGACCTCGCGGTTCAGGCGGCTCTTCCAGGGTGTCGCTGGTGACCATCGTTGCGCGTCGTCCTCTACGGCCGCGCAGTTGCCATCCTCGGCGCTCCGTGCGGCGCCGCGTTTGGTGCGCTGGTACCGGCGCTGTCGGCACTGTTTGCGATCCCGCTGCTCGAGCGAATGGCCAAACGAAACCGACTGGCTCGGCATCGTCCTGATTTCCGGCGGCGTCTATCTGGTAAGCGGCGCACCGTGGCCGCGCCGGACCGGGAGAAAGCTGAGTTGAGGCCGGGCATGCTGTAGGGCGGGTCGAGCCCGACCCCGACGAGGTGGCCGAACAGCTTGGTCAGGGTTTGGCGATCCGCCAACGGCAGCGGCGGCGCCAGCAGCGCGGCGATGTTGGCGCGCAGATGATCCCGGTCGCCGGTGCCGAACAGGACGACATCGACGCCCGGCTCATGGCGAACAAAACGGTAGGCGGCCTCGGTGATCGTGCTCGCACCGCCGTCATGGATCAGGAAACCGAGCGGGTTCGGTGCGTCGGCGAGCCAGCGCGGCAGCTGACCGCTCGCCGTCAGCTCGCGCAGCGCAACGGCGAGGCGCTCGGGACGCGAGAAGATGTTGCGCACGGCGAACATCAGCAAGGTGCCGACCCGATTGGCCATGCTCCGCGGAAAGACATTGGTCCGGGCGTTCTGGTGCATCATGTGGAACGCGACCATGACGACGTCCCAAACGCCCTCTTCGACGGCGCGCTGCAACATTGTGTGATCGGCATCCGAGGAGCCGGTCTCGGTCACGCCGAGGTGCCTGAGCTTGCCCTTGTCGCGCTCCCTGAGGAGAGCGGGCGCGATGAAATCGAGCGCCCGGTCGTAGCTTCTGGGCGAGACACCGTGCAGCTGGAAGATGTCGACGTAATCGGTGCCGAGCTGGCGCAATGAATTATCGAGGCTGCGCACGGCACTGTCGGCGGCGGCGCGGCCTTCCTCGCGGCGCGGGATCCATGCCTTGGTGGCGATCACCACACGGTCGCGCGGGACTTGCTTGATGGCCTCGCCAACCACCCTCTCGGTACCGTAGACCGCCGCGGTATCGAGCAGATTGACGCCGAGATCCAGCGCCTCGCGGATCAGGGCGACGGCTTCCGCCTCACTCCTGCCGGTGCCGAGGCCGAGTCGGCTGAACCCGCCGCAGCCGAGCCCGGCGACACTGACCTCGAGGCCGGTCCGGCCGAGCGTCACATATTCCATCAGAGAAACCCGATCGACAGCCAGGGAATGGCGGCGACAATGGCAAGGGCGATGACGAGCGCAGCCAATATAGGGCCAAATGCGCCACAGTGCATCGTCCGGCGAGATCCGGCCGATCGCACAGGGGCCGTGAGCGCTTTAGCGCGTCGATTCCGCCCGCCGATGCGCCGATGCCGACAATTGGACAGTTTGTCTCGCGTGCCGCGCGAAACGATCCGCTCGGCGGCGCCTGCGGACCTATTTTGTCCGCTTGATCCGGCATCAGGGCACACCTCTTTCGACCGGCGGTGCCAGATCCCGACATCTTAGCAGACCAGTAGCGATCGTATTCCCACGGTGACGCGGCGAAGGCTTGGCGCGCGTGGTGGGTGGTGGCAAAGCCGGTGAAATCGGGTAAGACTGGCCGCTCTTGGCGGCCCGAGCCGCCGGCCGTTAATCCGCGAACGACCCGGAGGGATCAAGCATGATCACGAAATTCACGACGGTATATGCCGGTCACGTCGACCTCCCCGATCGCGGGCAGAATGCCACCCCGGCCAACGAACGGCGTTATTCGAACGAGCATTTGGCCAGCGTCTTCGAAAAGACCGAAACCATCGCCAAAAAGATGGACGCGCTCGGCTATGACACCGTGTGGCTCGCCGAGCACCATTTCCAGCACGAAGGCTACGAGTGCATCCCCAATGATTTGATGCTCGCGGTGCACCTCGCGCACGTCACGAAACAGATCAAGATCGGCTGTGCCTTCAATATCGCGCCGATGTGGCATCCGCTGCGTTTGGCCGAGGATTTTGCGACCGCCGACATTCTGACCGGCGGCCGGACGATCTTTGGGGTGGGGCGCGGCTATCACACGCGCGAGGTCGAGACGTTTGGCGCCCCGATGTTGGACCAGAATGCCAATCGTGAGCTGTTCGAGGAGCAAGTCGAGATCATCTTCAAGGCGTTCAACGAGGAATCCTTCTCGCACCGGGGCAAGTACTACACTCTGCCTCCCGAGGTCCCTTACCGCGGCTACCAGCTGAAGGAGCTGACCCTCGTGCCCCGCCCGATCCACCGGCCGGTCGAATGCTGGCAGCCGATCGTCAGCGCCAACCCGCGGGGACTCGATTTCATGGTGCGGCACGGCATCAAGGGCGCGGTCGGCGGCGGCGCTGCGACGATGCAGGCCGGTCCGATCACCGGCTACCGCGACGCTGCGGCGCGCGCCGGCCAGCATCTAGAGCTCGGCGAAAACCTTCAGCTCGGCCTGCATCTCCATCTTGCGAAAACCCGTGAGCAGGCAATCCGCGAGATCACGCCGATTTACGAAGAGCACGTAAAGATGTTCGCCCCGCTCGGGTTTGTCCCCGGGCTGACAGAAGAGCAGGTAGCCGCCGTTGCACGTCGCGGCGGTTGGGCTGCCGCGGGGGTCCCGGCAGTCGAGCATTACATGGACCTCGGCTCGTGGTTTGCCGGCACGCCGGGCCAGCTCGTCGACCTCCTCAAGGGCTTCGAAGAGCACTATCCCGGGATGGAGCACATCAGTCTCAGCAGCCCGATCGGAACCCCCAAGGCGACGATGCTCGAGCAGATCCAGTGGGTCGCCGAGGAGGTCATGCCGGCCTTTAAGCCCGGCCGCCGGTAAAGGCTCTGCAAGTCTGACAGCGCCGCGCCGCCGCACGAACCTTGCGGCTGCGAGCAGCCCGACCCGGCGGTAGGGCGGCTGCCCGGATCGTGGCTGAGGCGCCACACAGAGGGTTCCCCGGCGGGGAAACTCTTTCCTTTGATATGCCCTTCGTGCTAGCGCAGCCCCATATCTCAGCACGCAGCCCGGTTCGCAGCGCCGGGCAGGCGGAGGATGAGGAGATGCAGAGCCAGAACCGCTTTTTCGATGACCTCGCCCGGGTCGCAGCGGGCGCAATGAGTACCCTTTCGGGGGTCAGGGGCGAGGTCGAGTCGCGAATCCGCGAGCAGCTCGAAAGAGTGCTCGCCGGCATGGATCTCGTCAGCCGCGACGAATTCGAAGCAGTCAAGGCGATGGCGGCCAAGGCGCGCTCCGAGCAGGAGGATCTGGAAAAGCGGGTGGCCGAACTCGAATCGCGCCTCGCCGCGCTTTCTGCCTCACAGAGCGCCGCGAATGGCGCGGGTCAGCAAACTACCCCTGGTCTCTCCTGATTGCCGGGCGTGTAAAAAGCGACGAAATCTTGGCTTGCGTCGTCGTTGGTACGCGGTCAGCTTGCTGCTGTGACACGCCCGCGTCGAGCCGCCCGAGGAGGGCTTGATGACATCTGTTTCAATGGTCGAACCAACCCCGTTCTCCGGCAATCCGATCGATCTCGTCGAAGAGATCGTGATCGCCAATGACTGGGCCCATGACCGGGCGAGCGAGGAGGAACTCGTCGTCGAGATTTCCGGCCGCTGGTGCGATTATCGACTTTATTTTGTGTGGCAGGAGGAAATCTGTGCTTTGCACTTCTCCTGCGGGTTCGACATGAAGGTCTCGAAGGGGCGCCGCGCCGCAGTTTACGAGCTGTTGGCGCTGGCCAACGAAAAGTTATGGCTTGGGCATTTCGACCTGTCGGCGGAAGAGAATTCGCCGGCGTTTCGGCATGCGGTGTTGTTGCGCGGCGTCTCAGCGGCGAGCGCCGAGCAGGTCGAGGATCTGGTCGATATCGCCCTGTCGGAATGCGAGCGGTTTTACCCGGCGTTTCAATTTGTCGTCTGGGGCGGCAAGTCGCCGGCCCAGGCGATCGCCTCGGCGATGATCGATCCGGTCGGAGAGGCCTGAGCAGCGCGTCGACATGGATGACCGGGCAGCAGCGGCGCGCCGCCTCGTCCTTGTCGGGTGCGGCAAGATGGGGACCGCGATGCTGCGCGGTTGGATGGCAAGCGGAGCGGCGTCCCGCTTTGTGGTTATTGAGCCCGCCGGAATTCCGCCCGGGTTCGGCTCGGCAGCTGAGATAGCCTCCTATCCCGTGGCCGAAATGGTGCCGGACGACCCGACACCGGATGCCGTGGTATTTGCCGTCAAGCCGCAGGTCATCGACGACGTATTGCCGAGTTACCGTCGCTGGGTGCGGCCTGGAACCCTGTTTCTGTCGATCGTGGCGGGCAAGACCCTGGCGGGCCTTGGTCGCCATCTCGGCGCCGCTGCCGCCATCGTCCGGACCATGCCAAACACGCCGGCGGCGATCGGTCGCGGGATCACCGTCGCCTGCGCCAACCGACTCGTGACACCGCAGCAGCGGCAGCTCTGCGATCGCCTGCTCGCCGCCATCGGCGAGAGTGCCTGGGTCGAAGACGAGGCGCTGATCGACCCGGTGACGGCCGTGTCCGGCAGCGGCCCGGCCTATGTCTTCTTGCTGATCGAGGCGTTAGCCCGGGCGGGCGAAGCCGAGGGTTTGCCTTCCGATCTGGCCTTGCAGCTCGCCCGCAGCACAGTCGCGGGCTCCGGCGAACTCGCCCGTATCGCCGCGGATACCCCGGCGCAGCTGCGAGAGAATGTAACGAGCCCGGGCGGCACAACCCGCGCCGCGCTCGACGTGCTGATGGCGGCGGACGGCCTCGAACCGCTGATCAAACGCGCGGTCGCCGCAGCCGCGAACCGGTCGCGCGAGCTGGCCGGCTGATATGGCGAGGTCGGGTCGGAGGACCGGGCGAGGCCGGAATGGCGCTGCCTCGCAAAGCGACGCCGATCGGATCATTGATGCGGCGCTTAACCTTGTCGCTATGGAAGGATGGCGGGGAGTGTCGTTGGCCGCGATTGCCGCCGCCGCCGACCTTCCGATTCTGCAAGTCTATCGCGTGTTTCGGTCGAAGCAGGCAATTCTCTGGGGGCTCTTCCGCCGCATCGACGAGATCGTGTTGGCCGAACCGCCCGCTGCCGAACCCGATGAACGCCCGCGCGACCGACTTTTCGATTTGCTGATGCGTCGATTTGACGCGCTTCAGCCCTATAAACCCGCCCTCGAGGTGCTTCGCCGCGAATGGCCCGGCGACCCGGCGACCGCACTATGCGCCGGAGCCTCGGTGTTGCGCTCGATGCGGTGGATGCTCGAAGCGGCCGACATTCCAACCGGCGGCGTACGAGGCGCGGTCGCGCTCAAACTGGCCTCGGCGGCTTACCTCTCGGTTATGCGGGTCTGGCAACGCGATGACTCGCCGGATCTCGCCCGAACAATGGCCGCGCTTGACGCGCGGCTTCGCCGGATCGAGCGCTGGCTCGTGCCGGCGGGCGCCCGGCGGCGGAACGGTGAGCCTCTTCGCGCCTGAAATTGCTGCACTGCAAAAAAACGCTTGACGAAGCCGGCACAAACGCCGATATAGCGCCCGTTGTGCAGTGCACAATCAACCACTGCTCTCCCAACTCGGAAACGCACCATGTCTGAAGCACGTCCGACCTTTTTCGACTTCGATGTCACCAAGATGATGACCGATTTCCGCTTCCGTCCGTTCGATGTCGAGGCGCTGATGGCTTCCCAACGGCGTAATATCGAGGCGCTTAGCCAGGCAAACCAACTCGCGGTCGAGGGCATGCAGGCCGTCGCCAAACGGCAGATCGAAATCGCTCGCCAGGCGGTCGAGGATGTGTCGGCGCTGCTGCGGGATCTCGCCCAGCCGACTTCGGCCGAGGACCGGATCGCCAAGAACACCGAATATGCCAAGCAGATGCTCGAGAAGAGCCTGAACCACGGCCGCGAAATCACGCATCTGGCGACAAAGGCCGGCAGCGAGGCGGCCGACGTGCTGCGCAAACGGGCCACCGAGGGGCTCGACGAATTTCGCGACCTCGCAAAACAGCAAAGCCTGCGCTAGCCGAGGGGGCCGGCCACACCGGAGCTGGCCGCTTTGACGGCTGCCTCGGGATCGGGGCGTTCAGGCCTAGTGATGTTGAGAAGCGCCTGAACGCGGCGGCTTGAAGCGCGCCGGCGCTCCCGGCTACCGTGGCAGATGGACGCGAGCACGCAGGCCTCCGTGCGGGGAGGTCTCGAGCCTGACATCGCCTCCGTGGCTGCGCGCCACATCGCGGGCGATCGTCAGGCCGAGGCCGACGCCGCCGGTCGACGGGTTGCGCGACGGGTCGAGGCGGACGAAGGCGCGAAATACCCGGCCCCGGTCGGCCTCCGCTATCCCCGGTCCGTCATCGTCGACGAGGATGTCGATGCCGTCACCGACTGCGACACCGGTCAGCCACACATGGCTGCCGTGACGGCGTGCATTGGCGATCAGATTGCCGAGGCAGCGGCGCAGCGCATTCGGTCTGACCGGCATTACGCATTCGGCGCCGGCGGCGACCGACAACGGCGTCCCCTCGCGCCGCATCGCCGCGGCGACCTCGTCGAGCAGCAATGAGATGTCGGTTTCGACCGGCTCCTCGGTGCCCTCCCCCCGCGCAAACTCGAGATAGCCGTGGACCATTCGCTCCATCTCGGCGACATCTGATTTGAGCTCCTCGATCGCGGGGTCATCACCGAGAAGCTCGAGAGCGAGCTTCATTCGGGTCAACGGCGTACGCAAATCGTGGGAGACGCCGGCCAGCATCTGCGTGCGCTGGCGAATTTGCCGCTGTATGCGATTGCGCATCGTCACAAAGGCGAGTGCTGCCTGGCGGATCTCGACCGCGCCTTCGACCTTGAAGAACGGAACCGGACGCCCTTTGCCAAACCCGTCGGCCGCTGCCGCCAGTCGCCGCAGCGATTTGACCTGATTGCGGAGAAAGACCGTCGCCACCGCCAGCAATACCAGCGAGGATCCGACCATCCACATGACAAAAATGTAGGTTGTCGAGCTGTAGAGGCGTTTACGTGGCGCCTCCACCGCGAGCACTCCTTGCGGCAGCTGAACCTCAATGCGGATACCGCGCGGATCTTCGGTGTTGGCGATGCGATAAGGCAGCGCGACGCGCCCTTGCATTGCCTGGGTCAGCTGATCTTCGAGCAGCGAGCCGGTCGCGGGCGGTGGCGGGGGCAGCCTATCGCCGCGGTTCAGCGTGAAATCGAGATCGGTCAATGCCGCGGCGTTCTCAAGCAAACGAGCAGTCTCGCTCGGCGAATTGGCGAGCGTCAGCGCCTCGATCAGCAGGCCAATATCGCCGGCGACCCCAGCGGAGAGCCGCCACGATACCGCCGCCCAGTGACGATCGTAGAACACCCAGGTAGCGATCGCCTGCAGCAGGATCAGGGGCACCACGACGATCAGCAGCGAGCGGCCGAACATCGTGCGCGGCAGCACCCGCTTGATCCATGCCTCCCGGCGGATCTCGAATTCGCCTTCGGGCGCCGCTCGAGCGAGCTCAGCTTCGATGTCGCGCGTCGTCACTACGCCACCACGGTTAATCCGGCTGCAGAACATACCCGGTGCCGCGGACCGTTTGGAGGTAGCGCGGATATCGCGGATCGCGTTCGATTTTACGGCGCAACCGGGTCATCTGGACATCGACGTTGCGGACATTGCCGCTCAACGACAGCGAAAGCTCTTCGCGCGATACTGCCTGGCCGGCCTTCTGGGCAAGACTGGCGAGCAGCCCCGCTTCGGCCGCGGTCAGGTGCACCAGATCGCCGCCGCGGTAGAGCTCTCCGCGGACGACATCGAACCGGCAGCCGCCGAAGCGGATGTCGGGCGGGCCCAAATCGACCACCGGCCGGCGTTGCAGCACATTGCGGATGCGCAACACCAACTCACGCGGTTTGAAGGGTTTTGACAGATAGTCATCGGCGCCCTGCTCGAGCCCGTTGACCCGGTCCTCGGGCTCAGCCATCGCGGTCAGCAACAGGACTGGAACCCGCGGCTCGCCGCGCAACGCCCGGGTCAGCTCCAACCCGCTTTCTCCCGGCATCATGACGTCGAGCACGACCAGATCGAAGGCAAAACTCGCTAGCTTCGAGCGCGCCTCGCTGGCGTCCGCTGCCGTGGTCACCCGAAAGCCGTTTTCCGACAGATACCGGCGCAACAGTTCGCGCAGCCGGGGATCATCGTCGACGACCAGTAGATGCGGCTCTGTGAGCCGGGGTTCGGGCTCGCTCGTCACCCAAGGAATATACGACGAACCTCGGCTCAGCGCTGCCTTGGTAACGGCCGGTCGAAGCGGCGTCGATCCTCCTCGTCGGCGATGATCCCCAACAGCACCGCACGGAAACCCTCGACCGCTGGCGCGCCGGCTTGTCGATAGGCGTTGGCAATGCGCCTCCGCTGCGGCCCCGACAGCTGTCGCTCGAGCTCCCGCCCTTTCGGCGTCAATTCGAGCAGACGCTGCCGCCGATCCTGTGAACCGGGGTGTTGAAAGATGAAGCCCTGGCGAACCAGCTGACCGAGGACGCGACTCAAGCTCTGCTTGGTGATGCGAAGGATGCTGAGAAGTTCGCTGACACTCATCCGGGGATGGCGACCGACGAAGTGAACCACGCGGTGGTGGGCACGTCCAAACCCGGATTTCGCGAGGATCGCGTCCGGTTCTGCGGTGAAATCGCGATAGGCGAAGAACAAAAGCTCGATCCCCCGGCGCACTTCCTCCTCGCGCAGGATCGGCGGTTCGGCAAGTGTTTTTATGTCAGACATGTTGACTTATCTCGCAACCTTTGACACCATAAAGGCGTCCGGTGGGATATAAAGTTTCATCGTGATCGCCCCGGTTGCGTTGCCGCGGCACCGACCGGGCCAACTCGAAAAGGTAAGGAAGCCCCGATGTCCGACACCCCGTTCGATGATCGCAACGGCTTCATCTGGTACGATGGCCGTCTCGTCCCCTGGCGTGACGCCAAGCTGCACGTGCTCACCCATGGGCTCCATTATGCGAGCTGCGTATTCGAAGGCGAGCGCGTCTATAACGGCCAGGTGTTCCGTTTGGAGGATCATAATGAGCGCCTTCGCAACTCGGCGCGGATCCTCGGCTTCGAGGTGCCGGCCAGCATGGATGATTTGGCGAAGGCGACTGCGGAGGTAATCTCCTCGAACCGCATCGTCGACGGGTATGTGCGCCCGGTTGCTTGGCGCGGCGCCGAACAGATGGGTGTCTCGGCGCAGTCGAGCAAAATCCACCTGGCGCTGGCTGCCTGGGATTGGCCGGCCTATTTCTCGCCGGAAGCGCGGGCCAAAGGCATTCGCATGCAATGGGCGAAATGGGCGCGGCCGGCGCCCAACACGGCGCCGACCGGGGCCAAGGCGTCGGGCCTCTACATGATCTGCACAATCTCGAAGCACGAAGCCGAGGCGGCGGGGTGCGACGACGCGCTAATGCTCGACTGGCGCGGGCAGCTCGCCGAGGGCACCGGCGCCAACATCTTTCTCGTCATCAACGGTGAGTTGCACACCCCGACGCCGGATTGTTTCCTGAACGGGATTACCCGTCAGACCGTGATCGGCCTGGCAAAAAAGCGCGGCATCACGGTGGTCGAGCGGGCGATCATGCCCGAGGAGCTTGCCAAAGCCGAGGAGGTTTTCCTGACCGGCTCGGCCGCCGAGGTGACCCCGGTCGGCGAAATCATCGGCAAGCGTGGCCACTATCGCTTCACCCCGGGTACCATCTGCCGCCTGATGTGGGAAGATTACGACCGTACAGTCGGGAAGCAGGTGGCGAGCGCTGCCTGAGATGTCCGAAGGCAGAGACATCCTTGATTTCCCGCGCGCCAATTTCGCGCGGCTAAACGAGCGCCTCGACAGCGTCGACACTCTGCTGGACGAATTGACGACCCACATCAGCCCGCTCGAACGCGATGTGGCCTCGCTGAGCCTGCGAATTGCCGAACCGAAGGTTGACTTCGCTGCCTTGCAGAAAGGCTCGACACCACTGATCGTCGGATCGCCCGGATCGAGCGGCGCTTGGAATTCGTCGAGATGCCGATATCGGGCTGATGCTCGCCCGGCCCGCCAGGGCGGGCTGGGAGAGGGTAGGCTTCGAGAAGGCTCAGGCTTCGTCCGTCCAGCACCGCTTGGCGGCTTCGTCCTCGCTCCGTGACTCGACCCAGCGTTCGCCCGCCGGAGTTTCTTCGCTCTTCCAGAACGGCGCGTCGGTCTTGAGCCAATCGATCAGAAAATGGCAGGCCGCGAGGGCCGCCTCGCGGTGCGGCGACGCAGTCGCGACGAGCACGATGCGGTCGCCAGGCTCGAGCCTGCCGTAACGGTGGATGATCACCACCGCGTCGAGCGGCCAACGCCGGTGCGCCTCGGTCTCGATGTCGGTAAGCTTTTTTTCGGTCATGCCGGGATAGTGTTCGAGCGTCAGGGCGGTGACCCGGTCATTGCCACCCATATCCCGCACCAATCCGATAAAGCTCGCGACCCCGCCGATCCGGTGGTTGGCGGCGGCGAGACGCTCCAGCTCGGCGCCGACATTGAAATCCTCGCGCTGCACCCGGATCATTGCCTCAGCCTCCGGTGACCGGCGGGAAAATGGCGACCTCGTCGCCCTCCCGCAGCGGATGTTCGCGCCCGACGTAATCGTGATTGACCGCCACGCGCACGACCGAAAGATCGCGCAAGGCTTCGCGCGAAGCCGCCGCCGCGCGATTGCAGCCAGGCGAGCAGCCCGCCCACATCCGCGACCTCGGAGGGCAGGTCGAGCTCCTCCTCGGCGCAGCCGATGCGCGCTCGCAACCACGCGAAATAGACAAGCTTCAACCGATCACCTCGGAAAACGGCAAAAAATCGACCATGGTGTCCGGGACGAGATCGCTGGTCTGTTCGTCGAGCACGATAAGGCCGTCCGATTGGACAATCGACGAAAGGATGCCGGCGCCGTCCCTGGCAAATTTCCGTGCGATTACAAAGTCCCCGTCTCGCTCCAGGTTCGCTCGCAGATATTCGCGCCGTCCTGGTTTCTTGCGGTAGGCAAACCCGGCGCGGACGCGAAACAGTCGGGGCGCCGACGCCGTTGCGCCGGCGAGTTTCAGGATTAGCGGCCGCGTCAAGACGATAAAAGTCACGATTACGGCTACTGGGTTTCCCGGCAGTCCGATCATCGGTACGCCATTGATCTGGCCGAGTGCGACCGGGCGCCCCGGCTTGATTGCCAGTCGCCAGAAGTGCAGGCTGCCGAGCCGCTCGATGGCCGTTTTGACATGATCCTCGTCGCCGGTCGAGACGCCGCCCGAGGTGACGATCAGGTCGTGCGCGACGCTCGCCGCGGCAAGGGTGTCGGCGAGCACCGCTGCCCGATCTGGGCGGATGCCGAAATCGGTTACCACGCAACCCAATTTGGCCAGCAGGGCCGCCAGCATAAAGCGATTGGCATCGTAGATCGCACCGACCGGCAGCGGCGCGCCAGGCTCGCGAACTTCGTCGCCGGTCGACAGCAACGCCACGCGCAAGGGGCGCAAGACCGGCAGCTCGCGCAGCCCGAGTGCCGCGGCGAGGCCGAGATCCGGGGGGGAGAGGCGCCGCCCGGCGGCGAGCGCGACCGCGCCCGCGGTGACGTCTTCGCCGGCATGACGGCGGTTCGCCCCCTTCCTGATCCCCGGCTTGAGCCGGACAGATCCGTCTTCGGCGACGCAGTCCTCCTGCATCATTACCGTGTCCGCGCCGTCCGGCATCGGAGCGCCGGTAAAGATCCGGATCGCTTCGCCGCGGCCAACCGGGCGGTCGAGCGGGTGACCGGCCGCTGCCCTGCCGGACACCCGCAGTACGGTTTCGCGGTCCGGTGTCAGATCGGCATGGGCGAAGGCGTAGCCGTCGACGGCGCTATTGGCGTGAGGTGGCAGATTTATTGCTGCAACGACATCGCGGACGAGAACGCGGCCGAGCGCCGCCGCTCCAAGCGGCACCGCCTCCGCCTCGACGACCGCGGCGACCCGTTCTTCGATCCGGGCGAGCGCTTGTTCGACAGTCATCAGCGCACCGCCGAAAGCAAAGCAATCGTCGCTCAGCTGGGCCATCGACCGGTCTCGTCGTAACGGAGCACAAAAGCGGCGATCGCCGCGGCATCGGACAGCGGCAAAAACGGCACCGAAAATTCGGGCGATCGACCATCGGCGGCGATCGCGATGATATCGGGGTCTTCAGGATGGAGCAGCGGTTTCCCCAAGGCACGGCGATAGACCTCGATCTTCGGATGGGCGTGCCGCTTGAAACCTTCGACGAGTACCAGATCGACGGGGCTGAGGTGCTGCAGTAACGCGTCGAGCGACGGCTCGGCGGCGCCGCGCAGCTCATGCATCAACGCCCAGCGGCGATCCGAGGCGACCATGACTTCTTGCGCCCCCGCCTCACGATGCCGCCAGGAATCCTTCCCCGGGCGGTCGATGTCGAAACCATGATGGGCGTGCTTGACCGTCGACACGGTGATGCCGCGCGAGACGAATTCGGGTATCAGCGCCGTCATCAAGGTCGTCTTGCCGCTGCCGCTCCAGCCGGCGAGGCCGAAGATCCGCATTGTCGCCTGTCCTGAAGCTTGACTTGGGGCGCGAGCGCGGTCGCCGCAATCCGCCGACTATGCCAAATGCTCGGATTTCCGGCTTTCGATCGGATGCGGCGGCCGCGGACGGGACATATGGCGCAACCCCGCCTGAAGGTAGTCATATCCGGTCACCAAAGTCAGCAAGGCGGCGGCCCACAGCAACGTCTCGCCGATCGCCGTCACCGGCAGGAAACCCGGCCCGGCATCGCCGACGATCAAGACGCCGATCGCGATCATCTGGATGACGGTCTTCCACTTGGCAAGGCGCGAGACCGGCATCCCGACCCGCAACCCGGCGAGATACTCGCGCAGCCCGGAAACCAGAATTTCCCGGCACAGGATGACTAGCGCCGGAAGCAACGCCTGCGCCGCAAGCCGGCCAAACGCGGTCAGCATGAACAGAGTCGCCGAAACCAGCAACTTATCGGCGATCGGATCGAGAAATCGTCCGATCTCCGATTGCTGCTCCCAACGCCGTGCCATGTGCCCGTCGAGCCAATCGGTCACCCCTGCCGCCGAGAACAAAGCACAGGCAAACCAGCGCGCATAATCACCCGGTACATAAAATGTCGCGATAACCGCCGGGATCGCCAGGATACGCGACAATGTCAGCAAGTTGGGCACGCTGGTAATCGGCACGCATCACTCCGGTTTGGGGCGAAGGGAGACGGTTGGCATGCTAACCGTCAGGGTGGAAATGGTCATAAATCTTTTTTGCAACAGTTTTATTTATGCCGGCGACACGTTCGAGCTCGCCGAGACCAGCCCGCGCGACGGCCCGGGCCGACCCGAAATGGTGCAGCAGTGCCTGCTTGCGGCGCGCCCCGACGCCCGCAATCTCGTCAAGTGGTGAGCGCCCGAGAGCCTTGGTCCGCCGGGCGCGGTGAGTGCCGATGGCAAATCGATGCGCTTCGTCGCGCAGGCGCTGCAGGAAGTAGAGGACCGGGTCGCGGGGATCGAGTGAGAACGGGGTTCGGCCGGGCACAAAGAAGCGCTCTCGCCCGGCATTGCGATCGGGGCCCTTGGCGATTCCGACCAACGCGACGTCGGCGATGCCGAGCTCTTCGAGAACGCCTTGCGCGGTGTTGAGCTGCCCTTGGCCGCCGTCGATTAGGACGAGATCGGGCCACGTGCCGCGGTCGCGCTCCGGGTCCTCCTTGAGCGCGCGGCCGAACCGGCGCTGCAGGACTTCGCGCATCATTGCGTAATCGTCGCCGCCGGCGATCGGTTCACTCGCCGCGCTGCCGTCATCATCCCCCTCATTTCGCTCGGGCCTCTCTCCCGCAGTGCGGGAGAGAGTGGACCCGGCCTGCGGGGTTGGGTGGGTGCGGGTAAGCCCACGGATTGTGAATTTGCGGTAGGCGTTCTTGACCAGCCCATCCGGTCCGGCGACGATCATCGCGCCGACCGCATTGGTGCCCTGGATGTGGCTGTTGTCGTAGACCTCGATGCGGTTCAGCGGTCCCTCGATGCCGAAGGCCGCCGCGGCTCCGTCGAGGAGCTGGCGTTGTGAGGCGCTTTCGGCAAGCCGGCGGCCGAGCGCCTCGCGCGCCGTTGCCAGGATCCGGTCTATCAGCCTTTTCTTGTCGCCACGCTGCGGTACCGCTAGCGTCACCCTCCCGCTGGTCAGCGACAGCGCCTCTTCGACCAGATCCTGCTCGACCAAGCGATGGCTCAGCAACACAAGCGGGGGTTTCGGGCGGTTATCGTAGAATTGGCCGACAAACGAGGTCAGCACGTCCTCGATCGATAGCTGGCGGTCGTGGCTCGGGAAGTAGGCTCGGTTGCCCCAATTCTGGCCGCCGCGAAAGAAGAAAATCTGAACGCAGGTCTGGCCGCCCGCCTGATGCGCGGCGATCACGTCGGCATCAACGACGCCGGCGACGTGGATGTCTTGATGGCCTTGGACCAGCGAGAGGGCGCGGATCCGGTCGCGGACCAACGCCGCCGCCTCGAAATCCAGACTATCGGCGGCCGCCTGCATCTCGACGGCGAGGCGTTGCTGGACATCGTCGCTTCTGCCGGAGAGGAAAGTGTGGGCCTGCTCGATCAATGACGCGTAATCCTCGCGGCCGATGCGGCCAACGCACGGGGCGCTGCACCGTTTGATTTGGTAAAGCAGGCACGGGCGCGTGCGGATCGAAAAGACGCTGTCGCTGCAGGATCGCAGCAGAAACGCCTTTTGCAACGTCACCAGGGTGCGATTGACCGACCCGGCCGAGGCGAATGGACCAAAATAACTGCCGTCCTTGTCTCTTGCGCCGCGATATTTGGTGAGTTGCGGAAAATCGTGACCGGCGGTGAGATGAATGAACGGAAACGACTTGTCGTCCCGCAACAGCACATTGTAACGCGGCATCAGCCGCTTGATCATGTTGCATTCGAGCAACAGCGCCTCCGCCTCGGTGTGGGTGACGACGATTTCCACGACCGCGGTCTCGGCGACCATGCGCCTCAGGCGATTCGAAAGCCCGGCGGGATGTGTGTAATTCTGCACGCGGCCCTTCAAGCTGCGCGCCTTGCCGACGTAGAGCGCGTCGCCTTTGCGGTCGAGCATGCGGTAGACGCCGGGGCTGGCCGGCATGCTCCGCATCGCCGCGCGGATCGCCGCGGCGCCCGCGAGGTTCCCGGTTGCGCGCGTTTGAGACACCATGGAGTCGGCCATCGGAGCGCCGGACGCCGCAGTTCCTTCGGAAGATCCGGCAGGCGGCTCGGCGACACCTTCCGGGGCCCGCCGGGGATCGAAAAGCTGCAGTCGGCTGCGCCGCGAAATTCGCCGCTGCGGGACGTGCGGCGTCCCGATTACCGTCATTCTATCGTCAGCCGTTTCGTCACAGATTCGTCAACTCGTTGAGCTGGCACACCGATTCGGGGTATCCACGAAACCGGTGGATAACTCTGTTGAGAAGTTGGCGCAAGCAAACTCGAATAGTAGGCACGCTTGGCTCCCGTGACATTTGATTAAAATTTAGGCAATAAATTAAGCGATTGAAAAGTATGCAAAAACTGAACGAATGGTTAATTTTCTTAACAGAATGTAACAGCTGCCTCGCTCTGCTCATCTTCGGATCACCGTTGCAGGGGCTGTGAACAAGTCGGCGCCATAATGGTTCTCGGTGGCATTCCCTTCGCACAGGACGCGAGATCTACTCGACCGGCGGTTGCCGTTGCGGTTGGGCCCATCCGAGATGTTGCCCGCCATCGAGGGCAATCATCTGACCCGTCATCGCCGGCGCCGATAGGATGAACCGCGCCGCTGCGGCGATCTCGTCGGGGCTGGTGCCGCGGTGCAACGGCATCAGCTGGCATTGCCGAGCGAACTGCTCCAGGGTCTGCCGCGGGCTCGGCAAGGTTGGACCCGGCCCGATTCCATTCACCCGAATGCGGGGCGCCAGAGCGAGCGCCATCGTCCGAGTCAGGGTCCACAATCCCGCTTTTGCCACGGTGTACGAGACAAAATACGGCGTCAAAGACCATACGCGCTGATCAAGCAAATTGATCACGACTCCGCCGGCGTGAGCCGGCAGCCGCGCCGCGAAATCCTGGATCAGGACGAACGGCGCTCGCAGATCGACCGCCAGATGCAAATCCCAGCTCTCGCGGGTCGCGGTCTCGACCGTGTCATCGATGAAGACCGCGGCGTTGTTGATCAGGCAGCCGATTGGCCCGAGCTCGTGCTCGGCCCGCGGCAGCAGGGTCGCGACCGCTGCTTCATCGGCGAGATCGGCGCCGAGCGCGACCGCGGCGCCGCCGTTGCGGCGGATCAATCCGACCAGGTTCTCGGCGGCGTCGCGCGAGCCGCGATAGTGCACGCGCCACGGCAAAGCCGTCCTCGGCGAGTGCGCAAGCCAGCGCCCGGCCGATCCGCTGCGCACCTCCGGTTATCAGGGCCGCCTTAGGGATCGGCGGGACCGCTAACGCCCCGGTCGGCTCTATGCCGCGCTCGACATCACCGGCGGGCACGGCGTTCCTTCCGCGCCCGCATCTTGGCGCGGACCACATCGCGCGCCGAGACGCCGGCGCGTCCCGCCGTCGACCGTCCGCGCTGGCCTTCGGCGCGCTGCATTCCGCCGGCGGTCCCGCCCGGACGCGCGACGGCGAGACCGAGATCGACCTGCTCGAGCCGGCGAATCTCGTCGCGGAGCCGCGCCGCCTCTTCGAATTCGAGATCGGCGGCGGCATCGCGCATGCGCTTTTCGAGGTCTCCGATGACGGTCTTCAGATCGGCGCCCTGGTAATGCGCCGCCTCCCCCTCCGAGAGGCCAAACGTCACGTGATCGCGCTCGTAGACGCTCTCGAGGATATCGGCGATGCCGCGGCGCACGCTTTCGGGGGTGATGCCGTGGGCGAGCGTTGTAGGCCTGCTGTTTTTCTCGCCGCCGGCTGGTCTCGTCGATTGCCGCTTTGAGGCTGTCGGTCATCCGGTCGGCATAAAGGATGGCCCGGCCATCGATGTGCCGGGCCGCCCGACCGATGGTCTGAATCAGCGAGGTGCGCGAGCGCAGATACCCCTCCTTGTCGGCGTCGAGCACCGCCATCAGGGCGCATTCCGGGATGTCGAGGCCCTCGCGCAACAGATTGATGCCGATCAGCACGTCGAACACGCCGAGGCGGAGATCGCGGATGATCTCGATCCGCTCGAGCGTATCGACATCGGAATGCATATAGCGCACGCGCAGCCCGGCCTCGTGCAGGTATTCGGTCAGCGCCTCGGCCATCTTCTTGGTCAGGGTCGTGACCATTACCCGCTGCCCCCGCGTTGCCGCCTCGCGGCATTCCGCCATCAAATCGTCGACTTGGTTTTCGACCGGGCGGATGATGCAAGGCGGGTCGACGAGACCGGTGGGCCGCACGATCTGCTCGACAAAAACACCACCGACGCGCTGCATCTCCCACGGCCCGGGAGTGGCCGAGACAAAGATCGTCTGACCGCGCATCGCGTCCCATTCCGGCGAATTTGAGCGGCCGGTTGTCGGTGCATGACGGGAGGCGGAACCCATACTCGGCAAGGCAGGTCTTGCGCGTCCAGTCGCCGCCGAACATGCCGCCGAGCTGCGGCACCGTCACATGGCACTCGTCGACGATGACCAGCGCATCGCGCGGCATGTACTCGAAAAACGTCGGGGGCGGCTCACCCGGCCGGCGGCCGGTCAGGTAGCGCGAGTAGTTCTCGATCCCGGCGCAGCTGCCGGTCGCCTCGATCATTTCGAGGTCATAGGTGGTGCGCTGCTCGAGCCGCTGTGCTTCGAGCAGCTTGCCTTGAACAGCGAACTCGTCGAGGCGGATCCGCAGGTCGCGCTTGATCTGCTCGATCGCCTGCAACAGCGTCGGGCGCGGCGTCACATAATGGCTGTTGGCGTAGATCTTGACCGAAAGCAGCGCCGCGGTCTTCTCGCCGGTCAACGGATCGATCTCGTGGATCGCCTCGATCTCGTCGCCGAACAGCGAGATCCGCCAGGCACGGTCCTCGTAATGCGCCGGGAACAGCTCGATCGTGTCGCCGCGCACCCGGAACGAGCCGCGGAAAAAGTTGTGGTCGTTGCGCCGGTATTGCAGTTCGACAAACCGGGCCAGGAGCTGGTTGCGGTTGATCCGGTCGCCCTTGGCGAGCGACAGGGTCATTTGCGAATAGGTCTCGACCGAGCCGATGCCGTAGATGCACGAGACCGAGGCGACGACGACGACATCGCGCCGCTCGAGGATCGCCCGGGTCGCCGAGTGGCGCATCCGGTCGATCTGCTCGTTGAGCGAGGATTCCTTTTCGACATAGGTGTCGGTGCGCGGGACGTATGCCTCGGGCTGGTAGTAATCGTAATACGAGACGAAATACTCGACCGCATTCTCCGGAAAAAAGCTCTTCATCTCGCCGTAGAGCTGGGCGGCCAAGGTCTTGTTCGGGGCGAGGATGATCGCCGGGCGCCCGGTGCGCTCGATGACATGGGCCATCGTGAAGGTCTTGCCCGAACCGGTAACCCCGAGCAGCACCTGGTCGCGCTCGCCGCCGGCGATCCCCTCGCACAATTCCTCGATCGCCTGCGGCTGGTCGCCCGCCGGCTGAAACTCGGAACAGAGCCGGAACGGTCTGCCGATATCGCTCTGCGGGCGTTCGGCGGCCATCAGCGGCAGCATCGTGATCAAGTCGAGGGCATCAGCCGATTTCATGCCGGAGACCGGAAAAGCAGCATGTTCGATGGTATATAGGATAGGTGAATCCGTTCGCGATATCAGCGGACAAATCCATGCCGAGCCAGCTTCCCACCTTCCGTACACCGCGGCTGACGCTCCGTCCGCGCGGCATGCAGGATCTCGAAGCATGCATGGCGATGGATCGCGACCCCGAGGTGACGCGGTTCTTACCCGGTCCCTGGGCTGATCCGCTCGCGCATCGCGCCTTCGTCGAGGATCGGATGCGTCACCATTACCCTGTCGGGATGGGCTACTGGTCGATCATAGCCCCGGAAGGATTTGTCGGTTGGGTCCTTCTGACCCCGTTAGATTTGCATGGACCGGAGATCGAGATCGGGTGGCGCCTCATCCGCGCAGCTTGGGGCCGCGGCTATGCGACGGAAGCCGCCCGGCCGGTCCTTCACCATGCGCTCCATACGCTCGAGCTGCAGGAGATAGTCGCCGACATCGATCCGGAGAATAGGGCTTCGGTCGGCGTCGCGCGTAAGCTCTGCTTCCGGCCGGTGGGAGAGGTGCTTTGCGACGGGCGCATGGTCATCCGTTACGTCGCAGGACCCCTGTCGGTGCTCGGCACTGATCCTTAGCGGTCTCGCTGACCGGGCACTTCACAGGTCGTCGGGCATGGCCTTATAGTGCCGAGTTTGCCTCCTTCTCAGCCGCGGTTGTGTCATGTCCTTTCTTGCGGATCGTCTTGCCCGCGTCAAACCATCGCCGACCATGGCGATGACCGCGCTCGCCACCGAATTGAAGGCGGCGGGCCGCGATATAATCAGCCTGTCGGTGGGCGAACCCGATTTCGACACGCCGGCCAATATCCAAGAAGCCGCAATTGCTGCGATGCGGCGCGGCGAGACGCGCTATACTGTATTCGACGGGTCGATCGAGCTGAAGCGTGCGGTTAGCGGCAAATTCAAGCGCGAGAACGAGCTCGATTACGAAACCTCGCAGATCACCATCAGCTCGGGCGGCAAGCAGGTACTCTACAATGCCTTGGTCGCCACCATCAATCCGGGGGACGAGGTCGTCATCCCGGCGCCGTTCTGGGTATCCTACCCGGAGATGGTGCTGTTGTGCGACGGCACCCCGGTCCCGGTGGCGTGTCCGCAGAACAATGGCTTCAAAATGCGCCCCGAGGATCTCGACGCCGCCGTCACGCCTCGCACCAAATGGCTGATCCTCAATTCGCCGTCAAACCCGAGCGGCGCCGCCTATACCGAGGCGGATCTGAAAGCGGTCGCCGAGGTCCTGATGCATCACCCCCATGTTTCGGTGATGACCGACGACATGTATGAGCACCTCGTCTATGACGATTTCGACTTCAAAACGATCGCCCAAGTCGAACCCCGCCTTTACGAGCGCACCCTGACCGTCAACGGCGTCTCGAAGACCTATTGCATGACCGGCTGGCGGATCGGCTATGGCGGCGGTCCAAAGGCGCTGATCAAGGCGATGGGCGCGATTCAGTCGAATTCGACGGCAAACCCGTGCTCGATCAGCCAGGCGGCGGCGATCGAGGCATTGACCGGGCCGCAGGATTTCATCCCGGTGCATAACCGCTCCTTCAAGGAGCGGCGCGATCTGGTTGTCGATATGCTGAACCGGGTTCCCGGCCTGTTCTGCCCACGGCCGGAGGGCGCCTTTTATGTCTATCCGTCCTGCGCCGGCGTTATCGGCAAGCAAACCCCGGCCGGGCAGACAATCGCCAATGACGAGGATTTCGTGCGCTATCTGCTGGCCGAAACCGGGGTCGCGGTGGTCCACGGCGCCGCCTTCGGCTTGTCACCCCATTTCCGGATTTCCTACGCGACCTCGACCGAGGTGTTGCGCGAGGCGTGCGCCCGCATCGATCGGGCCTGCCGCGCGCTGGTCGCCTAGCTCGCGGTCGCCGAAACCGCTGCGCTTGGCAGGCCCGCGCCGCGCCAGATTTCGATTGCCATCCGACCGGCCGGCGCGCAACCATCGGGGATGGATAGAGGCGCCGCCGGGTCTGCGATCCGACCTCCGGCGATCGCCTGCCGAGATAATGGAGGCGCCTATGGCGAATACGACTGCAGCCCCGCGTTGTGCCGCGCTGATCGGCCCGTATCTCTCGGGCAAGACGACCCTGCTCGAGGCCTTGCTGCACGCCAGTGGCAGTACCGGTCGGCGCGGTAGTGTGCGCGACGGCAATTCGGTCGGGGATCACTCGCCGGAGGCCCGTGCCCGCCAGATGTCGACCGAGTTGAACGTCGCGAACGCGACCTTTCTCGGCGACTCATGGACGATCCTCGATTGTCCGGGCTCGGTCGAGCTGCTGTACGAGGCGCAAGGGGCCCTGCTGGTCGCCGACGTCGCGGTTGTCGTCGTCGAGCCGGAGGTCGAGCGTGCTCTGACGATCAGTGCGCTGCTGCGGTTTCTCGACCGGCACAAGATCCCGCACATGATCTTTATCAACAAGATGGACAACGCGAAGCGCGCGCGTGCGGGATTTGCTTGCGGCGTTGCAAGCGGTTTCCGAGCGCCCTCTGGTGCTGCGCCAAGTCCCGCTGCGCGGTGCGGAAGCGGAGATTACCGGCTATGTCGACTTGGTCAGCGAGCGCGCCTACCGCTACCGCCCTGGCCGGGCGTCGGATCTGGTCCAGCTGCCCGACGATTTCTGGGAGCAGGAGCGTTCCACCCGCAGTGGTTTGATCGAGAAGCTCGCCGATTTCGATGACGTGTTGCTCGAGCAGCTGCTCGAGGATGTCGAGCCGCCGAAGGAGGAGATCTACCAGCACCTGACCCGCACGTTGAGAGGCGCGCAGGTCGTCCCGGTGTTTCTTGGCTCGGCGCACGCCGATCACGGCATTCGTCGGCTGTGGAAGGCGCTGCGCCACGAGACGCCATCGCCGCAGGAGACCGCGGCGCGGCTCGGGATCGCCGCGGAAGGGGAGCCCCTGGCGCAGGTTTTCAAGACCTATCACCTGCCGCATACCGGCAAGCTCTCGATGGCGCGAATCTGGCGCGGCACAATCTCCGAGGGAATGGTGCTGAACGGCAACCGAGTTGCTGGCCTGTTGCGTCTGACCGGCGCTCATCAGGAGAAACTTCCCTCCGCTCATGCCGGCGAAGTGGTCGGCTTGACGCGCATGGAGGAAATCGCCACCGGCGCCGTGCTGACCCCGTCCGGCAAGGCCGAGCCGCTGCCGCAACCGGAACGGCCGCAGCCGGTGTTCGGTTTGGCGATCACCTCCGAGCGGCGCGCCGACGACGTCAAATTGACTGGCGCCATCGGCAAGCTGGTCGAAGAGGACCCGACCCTCGAACTCGAGCAGAATGCCGACACCCAGGAAATGGTGTTGTGGGGGCAGGGCGACATCCATCTGCAGATCGCCATCGACCGCTTGCGTAGTCGACACAATTTGGCGGTCAACGGAAGGCGCTCTGCGGTCCCCTACAAGGAGACGATCCGGCGCGGCAGCCAGCAGCATTCCCGTTTCAAACGCCAAAGCGGCGGGCACGGCCAGTTCGCCGACGTCACGATCGAGCTCAAGCCGCTGCCGCGCGGCTCGGGCTTCACCTTTACCGACAGCGTCGTCGGCGGCGCAATCCCGCGCAATTATATCCCGGCGGTCGAGGAAGGGGTGATCGAGGCGCTGCGCCATGGACCGCTTGGTTTCCCGGTAGTTGATGCTGCGGTCACGTTGCTGACCGGCCAATTTCACGCGGTGGACAGCTCGGACCAGGCATTCAAGACCGCCGGACGGCAAGGGGTTCAGGAAGCACTGCCGAAATGCGAGCCGATCCTGCTCGAGCCGATCAACTCGGTCGAAATTTCGGTGCCGAACGCTTTCACCGCGCGGGTGCAGCGGCTGGTCTCCGGCCGGCGCGGCCAGATCCTCGGTTATGACGCGAAGCCCGACTGGCCGGGCTGGGACGTTGTCAGCGCCCATCTGCCGCAAAGCGAGCTCCACGATCTGATCGTCGAGTTGCGCTCGCTGACCATGGGGGTCGGCAGCTTCGCCCATCGCTTCGACCACATGCAGGAGCTGACGGGCAGACCGGCCGAAAAGGTGCTCGCCTCGCGCACCGCGGACGCCGCGCAATAGGGCTCGCGAAACCGTGACTTGGCGGCGGCAGTTGCCGATCCAACTTCTGGATCACAACGATCTCGAGGTTCGGCGATGCTAATCCGACGCAACAGGGAGTGGCAGCTTCGCGAAAGCCAAGCTACCCCTGAGGCCGTCTTTTTTGGGCGAAGACAGTTGCTGCAAGGCCATCGCAGCGGGCCCGATCCTTGCGCCCGCCCTCGGCTCGGCAATCGCGGCGGAGGCGGAGGAAGACCCCTCAGCCGGTCTCTACCCGGCGAAACGGAACCCGCGCTACACCCTGGATCGGCCGCTGACCGACGAGAAACTGGCGACGACCTACAACAACTACTACGAGTTCGGGTCGCAAAAATCGATCGCCGGCGAGGCCCAGGCGCTCAAAGTCCGTCCGTGGACGATCAAGATCGACGGGCTTGTCGAAAAGCCGCTAACGGTGGACATCGACGATTTACTGAAAAAGATGCCGCTCGAGGAGCGGCTCTACCGTCACCGCTGCGTCGAAGCATGGTCGATGACGGTGCCGTGGAGCGGGTTCCCGATGGCGTCCCTCGTGGATCTCGCCAAACCCCTCGGCTCGGCGAAATATGTCCAGATGGAGACTTTTCTCGACCCCAAAACCGCCCCAGGGCAAAAGGAATTCTGGTATCCCTGGCCCTATGTCGAAGGGGTCACAATCGCCGAGGCGCGCAGCGAACTCGCGTTTCTCGTGACCGGCATGTACGGCAAGCCGGTCCCCAAGCAGGATGGCGCGCCGTTGCGGCTGGTGCTGCCGTGGAAATACGGGTTCAAATCGGTCAAGGCGATCGTGCATTTCTCGTTTATCGAGAAACAGCCCATCTCCTTTTGGGAAACGGTGGCGGGCGACGAGTACGGGTTTTGGGCAAACGTCAACCCCGAGGTTCCCCATCCCCGTTGGAGCCAGGCGACGGAGCGGGTGCTCGGCACGAACGAGCGCGTGCCGACGCTCAAATGGAACGGCTACGGCGAGTTCGTCGCCCATCTCTACGACGGGCTCGAGAAGGAGCGGCTGTTCGTCTGACGGGCAGACCCCCTATCCGAAAGAGCGGGACGTGCCCGGCCGGCACGGTTTTCTCTTGCCAAACATGATCACGTTTTGTTCTAATCTATGGCTCGGGGGAGACGACCTTCTGAGGAGATGACGATGAGACGATGGACGATTGCGGCTGCAACGGCCGTGCTGGTCGCGGCAGCGTGGTGGCACTGGCCGGCCGCCGCGCAACGGGCGGCCCAGCCCGAGGCTGCGGCCGACATGATCACTTTCGACCAGTATCGTGACTTCCGCTTGCGCGATCTGCAGCAACGCCAGGCACGGCTGGCGCGGCAGCTGGCCGCTCCCGGCCTGTCTGCGGCGGACAAGGCAAGCATCGAGCGGCGCAAATCCTACTACGATCAGCAGGCGGCGATGCCCGAGGAGCCGCGCGACCAGCTCTACCGCGAGCGTTTCGACCAAATCGACGCCAATCACGACGGCAAGCTCGATCCGGAAGAACGTGCCGCATGGCGCGAGAAGCAGCGCGAGCATTACCGGCAACAATCAGCCGAACGCGCCGCCGCGACCGCCCCGCCGCACTAGCCGCGAGCACGCCCGCTTTTCAGATGGACTACGGTTCCATCTTGTTCTTCGCCTTTGTCTCTCGGCATGATGGTCGACCATAGTTTGTCGGGAGAGGCCCTTGCCCGGGGAAGAAATTGCGCCGCTGCTGACTGCCGACAGCATTACCCGCATCGGTAGCGAGGCGGCGGGCGCGGTCGTCGTCAACGGCTCGCATGGCGGCGTCTATGCCGCCTATCTCGCGGCGAAGCTCGGCGTCGCCGCGGCGATCTTCAACGATGCCGGAGTGGGGCGCGACAATGCCGGCATTTCCGGGCTGGGCTACTTGGACGCGCTCGGCATCCCGGCAGCCGCCGTCGGGCACAACACTGCGCGGATCGGCGACGGGTCGGACATGATCTCGCGAGGGGTCGTCACGCATGCGAACCCGCCCGCCGTCGCGCTCGGCTGCCACACCGGCATGACCTGCCGGGACGCCGCGGCCGCCCTGCAGCAAACCGCAGCAAGCGGGCGCGAGCCGCCGCCGGCGCTCGAAGCCGCTTTCCTTCTGATCCACGAGCCGCCGGCGCTCTGGGCGCTCGACTCGGCTTCGCTGATTGGTTCGCGGCACATCGGAGCGGTCGTCGTAACGGGGTCGCATGGCGGGCTCTTGGGCGGCCGGCCGGATACCGCGCTGAAGGTCGATGCGCTTGCCGCGCTGTTCAATGATGCCGGGATCGGGATCGAGGAGGCCGGTGTATCGCGGCTCCCGGCGCTGGCGGCGCGCGGCATCGCCGCCGGGACGGTCGCGGCGGCGAGCGCGCGCATCGGCGACGCGCGATCGACCTATGAGGATGGCATCCTGACGCGGGTCAACGCCTGCGCCGCCGCCGTTGGCATTGCGCCGGGGGTCAGCGCGCGCGAGTTTGTCGCGATCATCCGGCGCAGCGGCGGTCGAACGGGAGAAAAACTCATGAGCAGGGCCGAGCGAGCGAGCAACCGACCGGCGGGACGCATGAACGGCGGCCGCGCGCTCGCCGAGATGCTGCGGCTCGCCGAGGTCGGGCCGATGTTCGGAATGGGCGGATTTCAGCTCTTGCCGTTTTACGACGCGCTGGCCCAGCTCGGCTTGCGGCACTTCCTGATCAATGACGAGCGTTGCGGCGCCTTTGCGGCGGACGCCTATGCCCGGGTCACCAATCGTCCGGGGGTCTGCGACGGCACCTTGGGTCCCGGCGCGACCAATCTGGTGACCGGCCTGATCGAAGGGCTCAACGCCGGGACGCCGATGATCGCGCTCGCCGGCGACACCAACCGGGCGCATTCCTGGAAGAACATGACGCAGGAATGCCGGCAGGCGGAGATCTTGCGCCCGGCGGTCAAGGAGCTGATCCGGGTCGAGCTGACGAGCCGTGTCCCGGAACTGCTGCGCCGCGCGTTTGCGGTGGCGACGTCGGGCCGGCCGGGGCCGGTGCTGCTCGACGTGCCGGAGGATGTCTGCCACGGCGAGCACGACTTCACCGCCGACGATTTCGCGATCGACCCGTCGACCTTGCAGGCGCCGGCCCGGCGCATTCGGCCCGATCGGGCGGACATCGCCCGGGCCGCCGCGCTGATCGCGCACGCCAAGCGCCCGCTCATTCTGGTCGGCGGCGGAATTCATCTCTCGGCGGCGCACGAGGCGCTTCTCGCGCTGGCCGAGGCGCAGTCGATCCCGGTCGCGCACACGATGAGCGGCAAGGGCGGCATCGCCTGTACCCACCCGCTTTCGGTCGGGCTGTTCGGCCGGTACTCGCGGATCGCCAACGAAATCATCGAGACGTCGGACTGCCTTCTGGTGGTCGGCTGCAAGCTCGGCGAGATCGCGACAAAGCGCTATGCGCTTCCGGCAGAATCGATCCCGCTGATCCATCTCGACATCCTCGCCGAGGAAATCGGGCGCTGCCGGCCGGCCCGTGTTGCGCTGTGGGGTGATGCAAGGGCCGGGCTCGAAGATCTCGCCGAAGCCCTCGCCGACGAGGCAAGAAAGGCGCGCGCGGCGCGCGCCGATTACTTGGGCGAGGTCCCGGCCCGGATGGCCGCGTGGCGGCAAGAGGCGGCGTCCCGTCTCGATTCCGGCGAGCAGCCGATCCACATGGCCCGGCTGTGCAGCGAGCTCAACAAGGCGCTGCCGGCGGACAGCATCCTCGTCGCGGACGGCGGCTTTGCGGGCCACTGGACCGGGCTCCTCTACGACACGAAATTGCCCGGGCGGCATTTCATGCCGGACCGCGGTTTCGCCTCGATCGGCTATGGGCTGCCCGGCGGGATCGGCGCGGCCCTTGCGGCTCCCGCCAGCCCAGTCGTCGCGATCACCGGCGATGGCGGCTTCAACATGATGCTGGGCGAGCTGGAGACCGCCCGGCGCGCCGGCGTCGGGCTGACCATCGTCGTCGTCAACAACGCCGCGTCGGGATACGTCAAGGCGTTGCAGCACGCGATGTTCCGCGGGCGCTACCAATCTTCCGACCTCGTTGAGATGGATTACGCGGCGATCGCCCGCGCGATGGGTTGCAACGGCATCCGCGTCGCCGATCCGGAGCGGCTCGGCGCGGCGCTGGAGACCGGCATCGCCGAGCGCACCCGCCCGACGGTGCTCGACGTCGTTGTCACCCGCGATCCGGCCCGCATGCTGCCCGCCGTCGACAACCGCACAGTCGAGATCAAGCAGGGCGACCGGGTGGCGTAAGCCGGGCTATTTCCGTCGGTATGACGAAACAGACGGCTATTTCTCACCTTCGCGCTGCGCTGCGCGCGTTGCGGCGCTCGCCACGGCGCGCAACGAGGCGGTGATGATATTGCCGTCGATGCCAACGCCGTAGAGGGTCGCATCGCCGGCGTCGCGGATTTGCACGTAAGCGGTCGCCTGAGCGTCGGCGCCCGCGCCGATCGCGTGTTCGCGGTAATCGACGACCGTCAGCCCGATGTCGCACTCGCGCCGCAGCGCATCGACAAACGCCGCGATCGGCCCGTTGCCGACACCTTCGATCTGCCGCTCCTCGCCGTTGACCAACACGCTCGCGGCGACCCGGCGCTGCTCCGGCGCGCGCGGCTCGGGGAAAAGGCTGTAATCGACGAGGTGAATTCCGTCTTTGCGCAGATAGGTCTCCTCGAACAACGACCAAATATCGGCGCTCGTCATCTCCTTTCCGGTCCGGTCGGTGACTTCCTGCACGCGCTTGCTGAACTCGATCTGCAGCCCGCGCGGCAGGTCGAGCCCGTAATCGGCCTTCAGCACATAGGCGACGCCGCCCTTGCCCGACTGGCTGTTGACGCGGATGACCGCCTCGTAAGTGCGCCCGAGATCCTTTGGATCGATCGGCAGATAAGGCACCTCCCACAACGGGTCGTTGCGCTTGGCGAGCGCCTCGAACCCTTTCTTGATGGCATCCTGGTGCGACCCCGAGAACGCGGTGTAGACCAGCTCGCCGGCGTAGGGATGGCGCGGATGGACCGGCAGCTGGTTGCAGTGCTCGACGGTACGGACGATCTCGTCGATGTCGGTGATCACGAGGCCCGGGTCGATCCCCTGGCTGAACAGGTTGAGCGCCAAGGTCACGATATCGACATTGCCGGTGCGCTCGCCATTGCCGAAAAGCGTGCCTTCGACCCGTTCCGCTCCGGCCATCACGGCGAGCTCGGTGGCCGCCACCGCGGTGCCGCGGTCATTGTGCGGGTGCACGCTGAGGGTGATGCAGTCGCGATCGCGGATGTTGCGGCCGAACCACTCGATCTGATCGGCATAGACGTTCGGCGAGGCCATTTCGACGGTGGCGGGAAGATTGAGGATCGTCTTTTTGTCGGGCGTCGGACGCCAGACATCCATGACCGCCTCGCAGATCTCGACCGCGAAGTCGAGCTCGGTCCCGGTGAAGCTCTCGGGCGAATATTGATAGATGATTTCGCTTTCCGGCATCGCCTCGGCGAGCCGACGGATCTGCTTGGCGCCGGTCACCGCAATGTCGACGATCCCCGGTTTGTCGAGGCCGAAAACAACCCGGCGCTGCAATGTCGATGTCGAATTGTAGAGATGCATGATGGCGCGGCGGGCGCCCCTGATCGACTGGAAGCTGCGCTCGATCAATTCGGGCCGGGCCTGGGTCAGCACCTGGATCGTGACGTCTTCCGGGACCATTCGTTGCTCGATCAGTTCGCGAACAAAGCCGAAATCGGTCTCCGAGGCGGCCGGAAAGCCGACTTCGATCTCTTTGAAGCCGAGCTTGACCAGACAGCTCGAACATCCGCCGCTTACGGTCCGGTCCCATCGGCTCGACCAGCGCCTGATTGCCGTCGCGCAGGTCGACGCTGCACCATAGCGGGGCGCGGTCGATCACTTGCATGGGCCAGCGCCGGTCGGGCAGGTCGACGGTCGGGAAGGCGCGGTATTTGTGGATCGGCATGCCGGGCATGGGAACTCTCCTGGTGCAAGCTCACCGCCGATGCGGTGGATCTATGGAATTGGAACGAAGGAGCGCGGCCGGCAGGCGTCAGCGCCGTCGGCCACCGCTAAGTCGCGCATCAAGAACCGGCTCGGCATCGGACGGCGGATACCGGGAGCAGCAGCAGATCTTTTAGATGGAAAGGTTGGAGCACATCAGCTTACCGAGCGCGAAAGTTCCCTAATCGGGAACGGCAACGACCAGAGCTCGGCGTCCGTCAGGACGCCGAGCTGGGTAAGTCGAAGCTCGCGGCGCTGGCAATACATCAGAGCATTGCTTAACAGACCGGCAGCGGAAGGTCAACCTGCCGGATCTCGCAGGCGGATCGGCATGGGGGGCTTCCGAGAACCCAAACTGTAAGTTTAAAAACTGTCGCCTTTTTGCCACTGTTGCCGACTTGACCACACCCGCCTGAAAAACCAACGGTCCGGGTTGGCCTCGATTGAACTCGAAACCATTGCTGAATAGTATTTTCTGAATCGAATTCGGTCGACGTGCTGTATCGATCTTCAAACGATAAGTAGTCGACGAACGCTCGCCTTTCCGGTTCACACCACCGTACCGGAATGCCGGCGTGATGGTACGCCAGCGCGCGTCCGAGATCCGAGGGTATGGCTGCGGCAACGCAGCCTCGATGGGGGCGAGGGGACAAGTGTTGAAGCAGACGAACGTTGTGCCTTTCCCGCTGACGGTACGAGGGATGCCGGCGGCGGATCCGGCGTGTTCGCCTACCAGCTATGAATTCACCGAAGACGAGCTGGCCGCGCTGTGCCGCTGGTTTTCGGCGATGAAATACGCCTTCCCCGGCACCGAAGGGGTGATGATGGTCAACCATCAGGAAGGCTATTCGGCGGTCGGGCTCTACAATCGGGCGGGAGGCGCGCCCAATTGCCTTGTCGCCAAGCACGAGGCGAGCGGTAGCGCGCGCTTCTTCTGGTCAACCGAATTCGATCCGCCGCGTCCGATCAGGCGATCTGTCCGAGATCACCGACGCCCACATTCGCGCGATTCGTCCGCCGCGCAACGAAAAGGGCTGGCTCGACCCGACCGGGTGGATGGGGGTCTATGCATCGCGTCTGATCGCGACCCAACTGCAAGTCGTCTGAGCCCTACCTGCGCCGCGGCGCTCCTGCAATCGACGCCCGAGACAGGTGATTGACGGGAGTGAGCCAACTTCCGGTATCATAGCTGCTTGTTCTTACCCTCGTCTTGGTAGAATACTGCGCCCCGGGTGTAGAAACCGTAGCGCGTCGATGAAGTTTGTCGCCCCCTTTGTTTGCCTCACCGGTGCTGCACTCGCCGGATGTGGGTACTTGCCGACCGCGGGACCGACGGCCGGCGAGTGTGGTCGACCAGAGGGTCCAGGACGACCAGCCCCGCTACGACGTCGTCGACGTCAATTCAACTGTCGTCGCGACATTGTCGTCGCAACCGGCGGAGAGCCTTCGCACACGTTTCGAGAAATACGGCAAACCGCCGCCGCCAACGATCGGCATCGGCGACACCGTTTCGGTCTCGATTTGGGAGGCGGCAGGCGGAGGCCTCTTCGGTGTGTCGCCGACCGACCATGTTTCCGCCGGTTCACGAAATGTGACAATCCCCGAGCAGGTGGTCGCCCGCGATGGCGCGATCAGCGTGCCGTTCGCGGGCCGCGTCCCGGTAGCTGGGCGGTCGACGGTCGAGGTCCAGCACGCGATAGAGCAGCGTCTCGCCGAGAAAGCGATCGAGCCTCAGGTCATTGTCACGATTGCAAAGAGCGTCACCAATGCCGCGACGGTGTCGGGCGAAGTCGTCAACGGCACCCGGGTGCCGCTCTCGGTCAATGGTGATCGGCTGCTCGATCTGATCGCACTTGCCGGCGGTGCGCGAGCGCCGGTCTACGACACCTTTGTGCGGCTGTCCCGCGACGGCGTCACATCGACGATCCCGATGGAACAGCTGGTGTCCGACCCGGCCGAGAACATCTACGCTCAACCGGGCGACGTGCTGACCTTGGTTCGCGTCCCCCAAACCTTTTCAGTGCTCGGCGCGACCGGGCAGAACACCCAGCTCACCTTTAGCGCCGAGCAGATGACCTTAGCCGAGGCGCTCGCCAAGGCAGGCGGGCTGCAAGATCTGCGCTCGGATCCGGCGGGCGTCTTCCTTTTCCGGTTCGAGCCGCCCGGCGTCGTTGCCGCTCTCAATGCTGCTCAGCTGGGTACCGGGCCGGGTCGCACTTCGCCGGTCGTCTACCGCCTCGACATGAGCGACGCCAACTCTTATTTTCTGGCCCAGCGCTTTCCAGTCGAAGACAAGGACATAATCTACGTCGCCAACGCGCGGCTCAATGAGCTGCAGAAGTTCTTCACTCTGCTGAATACGCTGACCGGACCTGTGATCACCGGCATCGTCGTCAAGAACGCGGCGCCTTAGCCGGCGATTTATCCTATAGTGGCGCCGAACTCGGATCCGCAGTGAGAGGACACCCATGCCGGCGATCGAGGCGTTGTCCGGCGACGACCTTATTCTCGTGACCGGCGGCGCCGGGTTCATCGGGTCGAACATCATCCGCGAGTTGGCCGATGCGGGTTTCCGCATCGTTGTTTGCGATCTTTTGCGCTCGGGGGATAAGTGGCGCAATATCGCCGCGGTCGGCTTTATGACTTGGTCCGACCCGACATGTTGTCCGCGTGGCTTGATCGCCGCGGCGACAATGTGGCCGCGGTCGTGCATATGGGAGCGATTTCGTCGACGACCGAAACCGATGTCGACCGGTTTGTCGCAACCAATGTCCGGCTCACGTTCGATCTCTGGGAATGGTGTGCCGCCAACCAAACGCGCTTTATTTATGCCTCTTCTGCTGCGACCTATGGCGATGGCAGCGCCGGCTTCAGTGACGATCAGAACCTTGCTGCGCTCGCGACATTGCGGCCGCTCAACGCCTACGGCTGGAGCAAGCACGTTGTCGATCGTCGCGTCGTCGACGACGCGGTCGGCGGCCGACCGCAGCCGCTGCAATGGGCCGGGCTCAAATTCTTCAATGTCTATGGCCTGAACGAAGGCCATAAGGCCGAGATGCAGTCCCTCGTCGGCAAAATCTATCCGGTGGTCAAGCGGGGTGGCACGGTTCAGCTTTTTAAATCGCACCGCCCCGACTACCGGGATGGCGGTCAACTGAGGGACTTTGTCTATGTAAAGGACTGCGTCGCAGTCGTCATGTGGCTGCTGCGGAACCCGCTGGTCAGTGGCCTGTTCAATGTCGGAACCGGTGTTGCACGGAGCTTTCTCGACCTGGTCAATGCCGTCGCCGCTGCGGTCGGGCAGGCGCCGAACATTCGCTTCATCGACACCCCCGTCGAGCTTCGCGCCAACTATCAATACTTCACTCAGGCCGATATTGCGAAGCTGCGCGCCGCCGGCTTCGACCAGCCGTTTCATTCACTCGAGGACGGTGTCCGGGACTATGTGCAGTCCCTCGGCTAGCTTTTTTTATCCGGCGCGACGAGGCGCCGGGTGATCCTGTTCGACCTGTCGCGCCTCGTTTCGCGCGCCGGGCGAGAGACACCGACCGGGATCGACCGGGTCGAGCTCGCTTATGCCGAGCATTTGACCGCCACCAACACTCCGCTGTGCTTTACCATGATGACCACGGCGGGCCGCCTGGGGGTATTGCCGAGAGCCGCTGCCGAGCAATACCTGAGGACGCTTGCCGGAGCGTGGCGACAGCACCCTTCGTCGCGGCAGATTTGGCGGACAAAGCGGCTGGCGCGAAGGCTTCATGCCGAAGCGCTGTTGCGCGGCGGGCGGACGCTCCGGGCACAGCGTCCCGATAAACCGCTCTACCTCCTGGTCTCCCACCATCATCTCGAAAAACGCCGGGCAATCGCCGGTCTGAAGGAACGAGCCGGGCGTCCTTTGTGTGCTTGATCCACGACCTGATCCCAATCGAATTTCCCGAATACGCCCTGCCCGGCCAGGATCAGAAACACCGCCGTCGGATGGAAACGGCAGCCGCCTTGGCCGACGCGGTGATCGTCAATTCAGCTGTGACACGCGATGCCTTTCAACCCTATCTCGCGCGCGCCGGGCGGGCTCCGCCGGTGGTCGTTGCGCCATTTGGGGTCGATCTGCCGGCCCGGCCGCCAGCCGATCGACCGCCGGTGCAGCCGCCGTATTTTGTTTGCGTCAGCACCATTGAGGCGCGCAAGAACCATTTGCTGCTGCTCAACCTGTGGCGCCGGCTCGTCGACGAGCTCGGCGATGCGACACCCCGTCTCGTTCTGGTCGGGCAACGCGGCTGGGAAACCGAAAACGCGATCGACATGCTTGAGCGCTGCCCGGCATTGCGCGGGGTCGTCTCCGAGCGCAACAATCTGCCGGATGCCGAGGTCGCGGGCCTGCTAGCCGAAGCTCAGGCGCTTCTGTTGCCCTCCTTTGCCGAAGGGTTCGGGTTTCCCCTGGTCGAGGCATTGGCGCTCGGGGTTCCGGTGATCTGCAGCAATCTTGCCGCGTTGCGCGAGACTGGCGGGGCGGTCCCGGAGTATCTCGACCCGCTCGACGGTCTCGGTTGGCGGGCCGCGGTCATCGACTATTCGCTGCCGGCGTCACCACGCCGCGCCGCGCAGCTGAGCCGCCTGACGGCCTGGAGACCACCGAGCTGGGAGGATCATTTCGCCTCGGTCGAGGCATTGATCGCCGAAATCCGAGCGGCGGGCCGACATCCGACGGAAGGTTCGGCATCGGTTCAGGCGGCGCCTCGCCTTGCGGCCCAGATTGACGGCCGCGAGACCGCGGACGTACGATAATTCCTTTTGCGGAGGGCATCCGTCGATGGCCGAAACCCCGCGCCTCAATGGCGTGATCGCCGCCTTGGAGCAAGGCAAGCCTGCCTTCGTGACGTTTTGCGCCGCCGAAATCGGGGTGGCCCAGGCGATCAACGCCGCGCCTTACGACGGTGCGGTGTTCGAGATGGAGCACCGACCTTACGACATCCGCGCATTGCGCGACTGCCTGCAATACATGCTGGATCGCCGCCAGATACTGCAAAAGGGCAATTTGGCGCCGGCGGTAACGCCGTTTGTGCGCATTCCGCCCAATGGCGGCGAGACCAGCCAGTGGGTCGCCAAGCAGGTCTTGGACCAGGGCGTCTACGGCATTGTGTGGCCGCATGTCAGCACTGTTGAAGAAGCCCGCAATGCGGTCACTGCATGCCGCTACCCGCGGCCGCGCTCGGCAGCCTATTATGAGCCGGCCGGTCAGCGCGGTGACGCACCCGCGGCCGCGGCACGCTATTGGGGGCTGTCTCAGCAGGAATATTATGCGCGCGCCGATGTCTGGCCGCTCAATCCGCAGGGCGAAATCCTTGTCGCGATCATGTGCGAGGAGGTCCGCGCCATCAGAAATCTGCCGAAGATGCTGGAGGAGGTCGCCGGGATCGGGGTCGTGATCGTCGGCGAAGGCGATCTGTCGCAGGACCTCGGCTTGCCGCGGCAATACGACCATCCGACAGTGGCCTCGGCAATCGACGAGATTTTGGCGATCTGCAAGCAATACAATGTCGCCTGTGGCCATCCGCATGTCGACAGCAAGAATGTCGAGGCATTGGTCGAGAAAGGCTTCCGCTATCTGATGCCGGCGCCGGTTTATTCCTATGCCGCGCTCGAGCTCGGCCGCAAGGCCTCCGGCCGCGCCTGATCAGCCCGGGATCAGCTGGGTAAGTTCGGAAGGTGCCGGCGGGGCGCCGGGAAGGACCGCCTCGAGCTGGCGATCCCCGAGACGCATATGGCGCTCGAGAATTGCCGCAAGCGCTGTGCGGAAGTCGGTGGTGATGGAGAGATCGCGCTGCTGATAAAGCTGCGCCGCCGTCAAGCCGGGCCAGTCGCCGTAAACCCGGCGGCCGCTCACGGCGCCTCCCAACACCCAGATGACGTTGCCATGGCCATGATCCGTGCCGCCATTGCCGTTCTCCCGGACGGTGCGGCCGAATTCGGACAAAACGACAACGACGGTGTCGCGCCAGGCGTCGCCCGATCCGCGGGCGAGGGCGGCAAGGCCCTCGCCGAGCGGACGCAAGCGCTCGGCGAGCTGCCCTTTGTGATTGCCCTGGTTGACGTGAGTGTCCCAGCCGCCGAGGCCGATCGCCGCGAGCCGGATAGCGGGTTGGCGCCGGATCAGCAGCGCCAACCGTGCCGCCTGACCGGGAAAGCCCGCCGGTGGCGGCGCGCCGTTGTCGGCGGCCTCGCGCTCTTTCGCCAGGGCGCCGATCAGCTGCGCGCGCGCCGTCCGCCCCTCCTGATAAGATCTGGCGAGGTCGTCATTTCCGGAATAGAGCCGATCGAATGCGCTGGCGATATCCGGCCGATCGATCGGCAGCGGCTGGGCGCCACGAGCGCCGAGCGTCAAGCTGGCGACCGCCGCCTTGCCGGCGAGGATGCGCGGCACGGTCGGGCCGAGGCTGATCGCTTCGGTCGCGCCGCGCGGACCGGGCAGCGCCAGCAGCAGCCGGTTCATCCAGCCGTCGCGCGTGGTGTCCTGCCCCGGGGTGCCGTTCTCGAGGTAAAGCTGCGCGTCGAAATGCGATCGCGTCGGATCGGGCGAGCCGGCGGCGTGAATAAAAGCGAGCGCGCCGTCCGTCCAGAGCGGCATCAGGCTGGCGAGCGCCGGGTGCAGCGCGAAATGTGCGTCGAGCGCCAAGCCTCCATCGGGTTTTCCGGGCGGTGCGATCGCGATCGACCCGCGCTCCCGGTAATAGGTCTCCTCCGCGTAGGGCACGACGACATTTAAGCCATCCACTGCGCCGCGCAGCAGGATCACGATCACACGCCTTTGAGACCGGTCGGCGGTTGCCGCAAAGGCTTTGGGACCGATCGGGAAGAGGGCGGCCGTTGCCCCTTTGACCAGATCGCGCCGGCGGATGATCATCGTCAGCGGCGCATAAAATCGGGGCTGCCGAGGATCAGGGCGGCGCGCAGCCGCTGCGGCGCCTCGATGATGGCAGCACGGGTCGCATCTGCCATGGTCGAACCGAAGATCGCTTCCAAATGAGCTGCATCGGCCGGGTGTCCGAGCGACACGGCGGTATCGCCGCTGGCCAAGGCAGTCGCAAAACTGATGCGCCGCGGCGTCGCATCGGGGCTCAGCCACGCGTCTTCGGTATTCTTGTACCCGTCCGGCGTCAGGCAGCCGTAGAGCGGCATCCCGAGTTGGTCCAAGGTCGCGAGCAGCGGGGAAACATTGCCAATCGGCGTGCCGGCGGCGCGCAACGCCGAGATCACGAATTGATAGGGGGTCTTGTATTTTGCGCCGGCGCCGGCCCAGAACTCGGCGCTGGCGAAAAGCGTTTTCAGCACCTCTCGAATGTTGCCGTCGGTCTCGAGGAACCGTGCGGCCAGCCGGTCGACCAGCGAGTGAGGCGGCTCGTCGGCGACAAAATATTGAGCGAGCTCGAAGCCGATGTGACGGGCGGTCGCCGGGCTGCGCGCCAGGATGTCGAGCGCCTCCTCACCTTCCGCCTTGCCGCGCGACCGGATCTGACGGCCGAGAAATACTTTGGCGCCGTAGTCGTGACGCGCGCCCTCGAACACCGCGGCATATTCCGGATAGACTCGCGCGTTCGGGGGATTGACCCCCCATCCGGTCAAGATGCGTGCGAGAGTGACGACGTCATCCTGGGTATATCCACCGTCGGCGCCGAGCGTGTGCAATTCCATCACCTCGCGCGCAAAATTCTCATTGAGCCCCTTCTGCCTGCCGCGCGCGCCGGGACTGCCCGGTGCGGTGCTGAGCGTGTTGTCGAGATAGACCAGCATCGCCGGATGCTTGGTGGCGGCGAACAGCAGATCACGGAAGCGCCCCAGTGCAAACGGCCGGATCGCCTGCTCTTCATAATTGCCGATCCATACGTCATCCAGCCCCTTGCCGGAAAACACATTGAAATGGTTGAACCAGAAATCGACCATGACCTCGTGCAGCTGGCGCCGGCTCAGCACCGCTCTGAGAATGCGCGCATCGCTGACATCGCGCAGAATGATGCGCGCGCGTTCGCGCTGCGCCCTCTCCAGTTCCGGGTTGGGCTTGAAGCCGCGCAAGCTGCGCAATGGCCCGTAGAGCTGGCGCAGCTGGACCGGGTCGAGCTTGAGGGTATCCAGCCGGGCGAGCCGCTCACGCAGCTCGATCGGCTCCGCGATATCTTCGGGATCGAGCTGCTCGGCGATGTACCGCTCGATGCCGATCGTCTTCAGACGCCGAAACTCTTCGAGGGTCGGGCCAAAGGCGAGGCGGTTGAGGACATGAATTATTCGTCGGTCGGGGATTTCTGCTGCACCGGCCGCAAGCATTGCCGGCAGACCGGTCAGCAACCATGCCGTGGCAAGGAACCCGAAAAGTCGCGTCGCTTTCGAGCGGCGAAAGCCCGAGCCTTCCCACGCCATTTTAGCCACGCGGCAGCATTTCGCGCCCGCTCCACCCCCGATCGCAGGCCGGCTTAGGATAGCCAAACTTCGCTCACGCGCCAAGCTGGCTGGTTTTGGGCTCCTGGCGCCGGGCTTTACGATGGCGGGCGCACGGCTGCTTCACGACTTGATGCCGATCGGCCCGGCGGAATTGGGAGCTCGCGAGTATTCGGCCAACACCTTGAGGCTGCCCTCGACCGGCTCGAACGAGATCCAGCAATTGCGCTGGAACAATTCGCTCGGGCGCGTTTTGAGGCGGGAATCGTTGAAGCCCTGGTCGTCAAAGTGCCGGTCCATGCGGTCGAGCCAAGGGGTAATCCAGCCACCGCCCGACTCGAGAAACCCGACGCGGAACTTCGGATGACGCTCGCAGATCCCGCGCCAGATCATGCTCATGCACTCCAGCATCATCTCCATCGTGTGCGAGATGATGTGCATCGAGCATTACCGGCTGATCACCGAGCGCACCGGCGCCAAGACCGAGGTTTAGCCTCGGCCCTTCGGCAAATTCCCGGTTTCACGGGAAATAACCGGGAAAAATTTCGATTTCCGCCCTTTCGGCGGCCAATCGACCCCGAAATAGCCCCAAAGAATCAATGGTTTGCGCTTCAATTCCCGTAGCGCTGCATAACCGCGGAATTTCCCGCCGGAACCGCGGAAAAAATCGGCCGAACCGGGAATTTGACGTGATTGGTGGGATCGACCATTTGCGATATTGACAATCAATGCTATTTTGGCTATATTGGAGCCATTGAAGCGCCTGAAAAGGGGATGACCATCAAAACTTTTGTTAGACCCGATGCCGTCTGGCTGCGGGCGATCGCGCGGACTGGCTGGCCTTGGTCGCGGCGGCGAATCGCTTCCTGTTTGGCGGTCATGGCAAAATCCTAGAGGTGCGCCGTGTCCGGTTCGGTCTCGCGGCGGGTGCGCGGATGGACAGTGAAGGTAAACTCGACCTCCTGACCGAGACGGCCAAGGATCGTCACCAGGCGGTCGATGGTGAAGCGCGCGAGATTGACGTTGCGGATACGCACGAACTCGCTGTGCGCGACGCCGGTGCGGGCTTCGGCTTGCCGGGTCGATAGTTTCTCGGTATCGAGCACCTTGATCACCTGCGCCGCCAAGAGCGCCTTGGCCTGGCGCACATCGGCGTCGGGATAGCCGAAGTCGCGGAAGACATTCCCGCTGCCGCGCACGATTTCCATGTCATCGTCGGTCATTGCAACATCTCCTTCAGGCGGCGCAGCCGCGCATGGATCAGGTCGATTTCGTGTTTCGGCGTCTTGATCCCGGTCTTCGACTTCTTCTGGAAGGCATGGATCACCCACACATCGGAGCCGATCTGCACGGCGAGCACCACGCGGAAGGCATCGCCGCGAAATGCGAGCGCCAGTTCGAGCACGCCCGAGCCGAAGCCGCTCAGCGGCTTGGCGATCGGCGGCATGCCGCCTTCGGCGACGACGGTGAGAGCATCGAGCAGGCGATCCCTGGCCTTGTCCGGGAAGTCCTCGAAATCTCTGCGCGCCGCCTTCAGCCAGACGATAGGCCGCGTGTTTCGCATCCGACCCTATGGTGACAAGTTTGTCACCACCTGTCAAGGAGATTTCACGCGGGCAGGAGCAGGGCATTAGCGGAAAGGCGATTTCCGCTTGACGCACTCTCGGATTTTTGGACAGCCGTCAGGCCTCTTAACGAGATCCCCGGCGTCGTGCCGGACAGCACGGCCCGCCACTGGCGGGTTTTGGTGTTTCTGGGGTCGGTGTTCCTCTCAGAACGGTTGACGACGCCCGCGGAGTTGCGGCATGGGCCGGTCGTCACGGTGCCGGAAAACTTAGAAGCCAAGCTCGCTGTGCGAACCGAGCCGGACAAGCTCAAGGCTCGCATCGTCCGGCTTGCGGTAAATCAAAATGAGGTCCGGGCCGGATATGGCAGTCGCGGTGATCGTTCCACTCGCCGCTGAGCGGGTGATCGAAATAGCGGCGCGGCAACGGCTCGTCCTTCGCCAGCATGGTGACGGTTTCGAGCAGGGCGGCATCGAGGCGCTTCCCGTGCCGTCCGGATTTCTCGCGCCTGTAGTCGCGGCGAAAGCGGCTGGTGTATTTAACAATCCGCATTCAGGCTCGGGAGCAGCTTCCCCGGCGGGCCCGACGGTCGTAAGCTCGCCGCGCCGCGCCGCCTTCATCGCCTCGATGGTTTCCTCATTGGGCACCAGCGGCTCGAACGGCAGCGCCTTTTCCTTGGCGATCTTGACCATCATCAGGCGGAAGGCATCGGATACGGTGAGGCCCATCGCCTTGCAGCACGGCGCGGCGGCTTCGTTCGTTCCGTTGTCTCGCTCATGCGCGCGCGCGCACGACAGAATTGGCGTGGTACTAGCTAACTCTCTAATGGGCTACAAAGTAGCCCATTAGAGGAAAATGCAAGTTTCTAGGATAATTAATGAGTTGTAGATTGCGTCGGCGAAATTACCATAGCAGAGAGTATTTGAACCCCACATACGTGTATGCACGTTCTGTACAGCTTATCAAACTATTTGGGACGGCGGTGATGCAACAGAAACCCGGCAGCGCTCGGCGTGGACTCCAAGATGCTGTACTCATCGGTATAAGAAACAAATCCTATAATATATATTTTAACATCGCCACGCGTAATATTCTCGATATCTTTTTGGGTTAGCACTAAATGCGGCTCACCATTCATACCCAGAAGAATAACATTGACTGTATTGTGCGTTCCCGAAATTAAAGGGCCGGCAGCCATGTCACCACCTTGTTTGTATTCTGGCTTAGTCGCTAGCGTATTTTTGCGTGGAACGGATTGCGTGGTGACATTGAAGTCATCAACAAATGCTGTACTTCTTCCGCCGTTGCTGATGTCCGCGAGAAGTGTCAAATCTCGACTTGGTCCAAAACCTCCATCGAAGCGCGGCGTGGGAACGACTAGGAAAGCACGCTCGCTCTGAACGAAAGCCCATCATACTTCCATGCAGTCGCTAGCGCCAAAACGATAGTGAAAATTACAAGCACACAAGTGAATTTGTCAGTACGGCTAAGTGATGAAAACGATCTTATGGGGTGTGGCCACCAATTAAGTGAAATAAATATCATGCTAGCGAAATGTACATAGGAGGAATAAGACGAACGCATCCACTGATCCACTGGGATCAATTGGGATCAATTGAAATATTTTGTCCTCCTAAGCGGTGAGCCGAGAAATCGTGCTTGGATGGACGTTGTAGCTGCGGGCGATGTCGCTAAGCGGTTCATTCCGGTCGCGTCGGCGAATCGCCTCGCTGCGCTGGTGCGGAGTGAGCTTGAAGGTCGGCCCAAGCTCTGCCCGCGCGCTTTGGCGCGCGCGCGGCCTTCGCCGGTGCGGGCGCGGATCAGCTCGCGCTCGAACTCCGCCAGGCCGCCGAGCACGGTCAGCATCAAGCGCCCGTGCGCCGTCGTGGTGTCCGCCCATGCGTCGCCAAGCGATCGAAAGCCGGCCTTCTTGCCGGTGATCGTCGCGAGGGTGTTGAGAAGGTCGCGGGTCGAGCGCGCCAGCCGGTCGAGCCGCGTCACCGTCAGCACGTCGCCGGCGTCGAGCTCGTCCAGCAACCGGCGGAGCTGCGCGCGGTCGGTCTTGGCTCCGCTCGCCACTTCGCGGAATACCTTCTCGCTCCGGCCGCACGAAGCTGGCGCACCTGAGCGGCCACGCTTTGGCCGTCCGTCGATACCCGCGCATAACCGTAAATCATGGGCTTGATTGTGCAATAAACTTACGCAAGACAAAAGCTCAATCGGATCAACGGCACGCTACGTAAGTCTTGATTAAAGCAACACGGCGGCGGCTCGTTTCGAGACTGAGTTTTGCGCTAACCTGCTAACCCGGCACGGCGCGGCGCGGGTCGCAGAATTCCTCATCTTTTGCGGCTCCGGGTTTCACCTCAGATTCAGTCCGGTAAGCTAAGATGGCTCGAACGCTCGTCAGACGAAAGGCCAACCCGATGTCCGTTAGTCCTCCTATTCCTCCTAATGATTTCGAGTTGATGGTTATCCTGAATGGGGTGTGGGCCAACACATATTGGGTCAAAAACGCTCTTGAATTATACGAAGGCATCACACAGCACGCGGCCGACTTGGACGCGCATACTCATTTCTTCGCATTAGTGCAACAGTTTTCACTGGACGCGGCTGCCTTTGGAATTTGTAAACTGTTCGACCGCAGCACTCCGACATACAAAAAAAATACGGTGCCAGAGTTGATGGATTACCTAACCAACAATTTTACTGATGACTATGTCTCACGATTGGACATCAGAACCTTAGAGAATATTCGGGATATGTAAGACCGACGCAAATTACATCGTGAATAATTTTCACCGGGGCGGGGCCTTAACTGCCGCAAAAACTAACCTCCTAAATTTGATCCGCAAAACCATGCCCGCTCCTGAAAACTCTTCCCTTAAGACGTTGGTTGGCTACCGAAATAAATTCGTCGCACATCAGGAGCGAGTAAATGACGCCGTTAAAGAACAATTAAGATACCTTCCCTCTCCCGACGAGATGGCAAAAAATTAATGAGTGGGCAAACAATTTTTGCCAGCTAGTAGCCTGTGTACTGACAAATACGAGCTTTCTATCAAATGGGCCATCTGCAAGAATGGCCGCGCTGCACGTTGTTGCAAAAGTATTGGGCATAGATTTGGATCGCGCTTCTTATCAAGAGCGGGAAGCCTTTTACAAGAAATCCTAGACGGCCTCACGGGCCGAGGGCGGCAAGCTCGCGCCAAAGACAGGGAAGCATCGTGAACGCGATTAAAACGGCAGGCACGGTGATCCTAGGTATAGCCGCCTTCCTTTGTTTGTTGTTCTTGACAGCGTTTTTGATCAATGGAACCGCGTTTATAGCAGATAAATTATTACCTTACCTCATTACCGCCAGCGACGTGGCTCTAGGATTGTGTATTGTTATCCTTCTTCCCTTATCGGTGTTTCGTGTCAGTCGTATAGTGGCCCTTTGGGGGTTTTTCATAGCATCTTATATTTTCGGCCTCGGCGTCTGGATGTACGGATTTCTTGTAACCTACCAGTTTTGGGGTGGCACTGGCATCTTTATCGGTCTCCTTCTCGGCGTGGTCGGTGTCGTGCCTTTGGGGATCATCGCTGCTGCACTTCACGGTATTTGGTATTGCGTAGGTGAACTTATTTTTGGCCTCGCTATCACATACGGAGCGCGAGTGTTTGCCCTATTTCTGATGAAAACTCTGGAATCTCGTGCCGACGGAGGGCCACCCGAGGTGCGGATTTCGGATTCCGACAATAACATCTGGTTCGGCACAATCTGAAGGTAAGCGCGGGTTTTCAATGAACCTCGCGACGGCGGTCTGGAAAACGGTTGCCGTCATACTGGCGATCATTGTCGGGATGTTCGCCTCCAACACCGCCGGATGGAACGGCGGTGCTGCGCTGCTTGGCCCCACCACTTCCTTGGAACGCCTAGATTTCGTCAATCTCACGATTGGCGTCCTCGGCCTCTTCGGCTGTGTCGCCGTGAGCTACTTTGTTTTTCGCATCGCTAAGTGGGCATTGTGGCTCCTCGTCCCTATCATGCTCTACTTCGGCCTCGTTATAGGTGTCTTGGACGGTATCGCCAGCGACTTCGATGTAACCCGCCGCGAAGTGATCCGACACCACTATGCCAATGCCTACGCCCTTCAACACATGAGTGCGCACGCCTTCGATTTGACCTGTCACGACACCCAAATCACGCTCACCGAGGACGCTAAGGTGCTTTGCACCTCGTCGAAATAACCGAAATGTGCACGTCGCTCACGAAGCGGCGACGATGTAGATATTGTGGTTCCATCACCTCGGCCCAGCTCGGCAAAAGTCGTATAACTGCGCATTCTAGAAAGCCCGGCAAAGTCGCTCCGAAATGCTCGCTGTGCTCGCCAAGGAGAAACACGGCGGGCGCAGTCTATCCCGGCGCTCGTGCCCGGCCGAGCGTGCGTCAATACTCCGCCCGCCCCAGCTTCTATTTGGCCGCGCCGGACACAAGATGTAGGTCAGGCGGTGAGGCGTGAAATCGTGCTAGGGCTGACATTGTAGCTGCGGGCGATGTCGCCCAATGGTTCGCCCCCGGGGTGGCGACCCTCGACCTCGAGCTCGGCGACTACATCCGGCGCACGATCTTCAATTTCGAAAAGCACCGCCGCATCGAGCATTACCGGCTGATCACCGAGCGCACCGGCGCCAAGACCGAGGTCTAGACTGGCCGCCGGCCCGCCATTCCCGGGTTCACATCCACTCGGCTCGGCGGGGCCGCAGCAGATGGTGGTGGTCGGCGGCGTAGAGCCGGCTTTCGGGCGCGAGCTCACCGGCGAGCGCCTGGCCGACCAGCACCAGCGCGGTGCGGGTGATGCGCGCCGCTTTCGCCTTGTCACGGATGTCGCCGAGCGTGCCCCGGATCAGGCGCTCGTCCGGCCAGCTGACGCGGTAAGCAACGACCGCCGGACAATCGGCCCCGTAATTAGGAATGAGGGCCCGCACGACCCGAGCCAGATTGGCGATCGACAGGTGGATCGCCAAAGTCGCCCGGGTTGCGCCGAGCCGCTCGAGCGCTTCGCGCTCGGGCATCGGCGAGGAGCGCGTCGCGGTGCGCGTCAGGATTACCGTCTGGGTGATCTCCGGCAGGGTCAGCTCGCGGCCGAGCGCGGCCGCCGCGGCGGCGAAGGACGGCACTCCCGGCGTTATGTCGAACGGGATGCCGAGCGCCTCCAGCCGGTGCATCTGTTCGGCGGTCGCACCGTAGAGGGAGGGATCGCCGGAATGGAGCCGGGCGATCTCGAGCCCCCGATTATGGGCTTCGGCGAGATGCGCCACGATCTCGTCGAGGGTCAACGGCGCCGTATCGATCAGGGCGGCGCCCGGCGGCGCTGCGGCGAGGATTTCGGTCGGCACCAGCGAGCCCGCGTAGAGGCAGACCGGGCAGCGCTCGATCAGCCGCAAGCCGCGCACGGTGATCAGGTCGGGCGCGCCGGGCCCGGCGCCGATGAAATGTACGGTCACTGGTGCGCGCTGCCGAAATAGCCGCGGGGCGTATAAAGGCGCGGCGGGTCGCCGGCGAGGCGGCGCGTGCGGCTGCTGCCGACGAGCACGATCGTCAGCATGTCGATGTCGAGGCCGGCCAGTTCGGACAGCATGACGATCCGCTGCTCCTCCCCGGCGCGCCCGAGATTGCGGCCGACAAAGACCGGCGTCTGCGGCGAGCGATAATGCAGCAGGATGTCCGCCGCCTCGGCGAGGCGCGCCGGCCGTCGCGCCGAGCGTGGATTGTAGAGCGCGACCGCAAAATCGGCCGCCGCCGCAGCGGCGATCCGGGTGCGGATGGTCTCCCACGGCGTCATCAGATCCGACAGCGAGATCGCGCAAAAATCGTGACCGAGCGGCGCGCCGGCGCGCGCTGCTGCGGCCTGGAAAGCCGAGACTCCGGGGCAAATCACCAGCTCTATCGCCTGCCACTCGGGCTTTGGTGCACGGTCGAGCAGCTCGAAGACGAGCGGCGCCAGGCCGTATATTCCGGCGTCTCCCGAAGATACCAGCGCCACCGACCGGCCCGCGGCGGCGAGCTCGAGCGCGAGGCGCGCCCGCGACTCCTCCTCGCCGATCGCGCTCGCATGCCGCTGTTTGCCGACGATCGCGCGGCCGAGCAGGTCGAGATAGAGGCCGTAGCCGACGATGTCGGTCGCCTGCGCCAGCGCGGCGCTCGCCTCCGGGGTGCGCCAAGCCGGGTCGCCCGGACCAATGCCGATGATGGCGAGCCTCCCGCGAGATCGCCCGACAGCCTCGGCGGCGATCGGCGCGGACGCTCGCGCGATCGCACAAGTCGCCCGCCGCGATCGGCGCTTTGGCACAACCAATGCCGCGTCCCGGCCGGCGGCGGCAAGCGCCGCGCCTTCCGCCACCCCCCAGCAGCCGGTGGCGCGGAAAACCGCCTCCGAGCGCTCCGACAGGCGGGGCGTCTCGGCGAGCAGACGCGACGCGGGAAAGAACCGCGCCGGCACGCCGAGTTCCCTTGCCAGCGCGTGAATGCCTGCTTCAGCGAGTTTGAGCTCGAGCGACACGACCACTGCGACCGCTTCCGCGGCCAGAGCTGCTTCGGCCAGCGTCGAGCGCACCAGATCCGAAATCTCTGCGGCGGAACAACCGCGCTCGCATCCGATCCCGAGCGCCAGGATCGGCGGATGGAAGATCAGGGCGTCGGCCTTCGGCACCGTCGTGCGATCGGTCACGATGACTTGCGCGACGCCGTCCTGCGCCCAAGGAATCGCCGCGGCCCGCAACCACTCGCCGCCCGCTGTTTCCTCGACCAAAGAAACCGGGTCGCCGCCGAGCAGCGCCGCAGCGATCGGTTTGACCTTCTCGGGATCGGCGATGCGCCAACCCGGCGGCGGTTCGTCGATAGCGAGGCCGAAACGCACATCGCCGGCCGTGGTGATCGCAGCCACCCCGCCCGTGAGCTCGGCAATGGCGCGGGCCAGCGCATTGGCGCCGCGGTGACCGCCGACGAGCGGCACCGCGACCGAGCCGTCCTCGGCGACCGCGACGACCGGCGGCTCCTCGCGCTTGGCGGCAAGCAGGGGAGCCACCGAGCGGATCAAGATGCCGCTGGCGCAGAGTCCGATGATCGGCCGTCCTGCTGCGAAGAGTTCGGCGATGTGCACAGAAACGCGGTCGTAGCTCTCGTCCCAATCCGCGGGCCAATCCCCGGACCCATGCCTGGGGCGGGTGCTCGGCCCATGTAGCCGGGCGCCGGGCAGCGCTGCTCGCAGGCGATGGCCCAATGCAACACCGCTCGGGCCGAGCGCGATGATTGCAATGTCGTCGGGAAGTAACCCGGCCATTAGCCAAAAATCCGAGGTAACTTTGATGTATCCATCGCGCCTCGCGAGTTAACCGCGATTGATGGAATTTGTCGATTGTCTGCGAGAATTATCTGCTAAAGTTGATGAAGGGGCAGCGGGGGGTAAACCTATGCGATTCTTTGTAGTTCTTTGCTGCTTCGCATTGGTTGCTGCGGCTGCTCCGGCGTTCGCTCAGGACGCGATGCAGGACGAGACGCCGCTGCCCGCGACCGAGGCGATTACGGTGACGCCCGTGGCAGAGGTGCCGCCGACCCTTGTCGGTCGCATTAGCCTTGTATCCGGGAAAGTCGGTCAACGTAGCTCAGCGGATGGTGGCTGGGCGGACGCCGAACTCAATCAGCCGGTTTTTGCCGGCGAAGCGCTGCGGACCGATGCCGGAGCTCGCAGCGAGATTCGGATCGGCGCCAACACCATCGGTCTGTCCGGCGCAAGTGAGATCGAAGTAACCAATCTGCGCGATCAATTCACTCAAATCGCGCTGTCCCAAGGGCGAATTGGCTTGCATCTGCGTCAGGCGGGCGAGGGCGAGACTGTCGAGATTGATTTCCCGCAGGGCGCCGTATGGCTGCTCGACCGCGGCGGTTACGACATCGATGCGGGGGGCGGCGATCAGCCGCCGCGGATCGCGGTGCTCGAGGGCGCCGCACACCTTGTCACAGCGGGCGGCGAGACCCGGATCGCGAGCGGCGACATGGCGGTCGTGACGGATCCTGACAGCGCCGACGTCACGATCGAGCGGGCAGCGCCGGATGATTTTGTCCAATGGTGCCGCGAGCGCGATTACGACGAGACCCGTCTCGCCGCGCCCTACTATATGTCGCCGTTCATGACGGGTTTTGCCGAGCTCGATGCTGCCGGCATATGGAAAATCAGCGCAGAATATGGCCCGGTTTGGTTCCCGACCGCGCCCGAAGAGTGGGCGCCCTACCGGTTTGGACATTGGCGCTGGATGACGCCCTGGGGTTGGAACTGGATCGACGATCAGCCTTGGGGTTTTGCCCCGTCGCATTATGGCCGCTGGGCGATGATCGACGAGCATTGGGCCTGGGTCCCCGGCAGCTTTGACGCGCGTCCCCTTTACATGCCGGCGGCCGTGGCCTTTCTCGGCACCCCCCGTGTCGGACTGAGTTCGGAAGAAGGCGCCGCGGTCGGCTGGTTTCCGCTCGCGCCGGGCGAGGCATACTGGCCGAGCTATGCGCGAGATGCGGATTATGTTCGTGCTCTGAACCGCGGAAATGTCGAGGATACCGAGACCATCCGCCTGCAAGCCGATGGCGAGCCGCCTTTGGAGATTTTCGACGAAGACTTCGCCAACCGGCAATTTGCCACGGTCGTGCCGCGTTCGGTGTTCACCATCGGCCGCCCCGTTGCGCCGGCCCGTGTCATCCTACCCGAGCAGCGGTTGCGGAACGCCCCGGTGCTGATGGGATCGCCCCAAATCGCTCCGGCTTCAACCCAGCGGATCGCCTCCGCCGCGACCCCAAAAGTAAAAAGCTCGCCGAGCCGGGTCGCCGTTCGGGTCGCCCGCAAAGACAGCGGCAGGTCCATTCGGGCCGCATCACTGCTGCCGCGTGGCCATGCGCCACCGGTCGTCATTCGCGGTGCGCACCTCCATGCCCCGTCTTATGCCGGCCCGCCTCGTGGCCGCCAAACGATCGTGGTTCGTATGGCTCACTCTCGCGGTGGCCCCGGCAAGAAGGGATAACGCGGCGAGCGACAAAGGAGGCGCAGGCGATGATCGATTATCGCAGTGACAACACCGGCCGCGCCGCGCCGCAGATCCTGGAAGCGCTGGTTCGCGCCAATCACGACACCGCCCTGGGGTATGGCGGCGATCAATGGACCGCGGCCCTGCAACAGCGGTTTTCCGAGCTGTTCGAGACTTCGCTGCGTGTGTTCCCGGTCGCCACCGGCACCGCGGCCAATGCCTTGGCCTTGGCGGCGCTCGGTCCCTCCTGGGGCATCGTCTATTGCAGCGAGATTGCCCACATCAACACCTCCGAGGCCAATGCGACAGGATTTTTCGGCGGTGGCACCAAGCTCGCTGCAATCGGCGGGGAGCATGGCAAGATCGGCGCCGACCTGCTCGGCGAAGCCCTGGCCGGGATCTCGCCGGGTCAGCTCCATCGAGGTCAGCCGGTCGCTGTCAGCCTCACTCAGGCGACCGACCTCGGCGCGGTCTACACGGTGAACGAGATCCAGGCGGTCGCCGAGTTGGCAAAGCGGCGCGGCCTCAGGCTCCATATGGACGGTGCGCGGTTCGCCAACGCCATAGCCCGGCTCGGCTGTCATCCGGCCGACCCGACCTGGCGGTCGGGCATCGACATCATGAGCTTTGGCGCGACAAAAAACGGCGGGGCGTTGTGCGACGCGATCGTGGTGTTCTCACCCGATCTTGCCAATGGCCTTGCCGTACAGCTGCGCCGCGCCGGCCAGGTCTGGTCGAAAATGCGCTTCGCCTCGGCGCAGCTGATCGCCTATCTCGAGGACAGCCTCTGGCTCGACATGGGGCGCGCCTCGAATGCGATAGCGGCGCGCATCGCAGCCGAATTGCAGGCCATCCCCGACTTGCGGCTGATCGCGCCGGTCGAGGCAAACGAGATCTTTCTTGAGCTTCCCGGCGCTGCGATGGACGCGCTCGAAGCGGACGGGTTCCAGTTCTACCGCAGAAGCCGCAACCTCGCCCGTTTCGTGTGCCGGTTCGACACGACGGAAGCCGAGGCGGACGCGCTTGTGGCGGCGCTTGGCCGCCACCTCGCCACGCCGGCAACCCGCCGCGCCGCCGAGTAGCGCTCTCTGCGCCTTCCGCTTATCGCGCCGTGCCTTGCCGTGAGGCGTGAGGGAACCGGCTACTCTGCGGCCTCGGCCTGCGGGTCCGCATCGGGCAGCATCCCTAGGGCGCGCTTATAGACATCGAGCAGGCTCTCCTGCTCGTCGTGCTCGTCCTTGTCCATTTTTCGGATCTTGATGATCTGGCGCATGATCTTCGGCTCGAAGCCGCTACCTTTGGCCTCGGCATAGACTTCCTTGATGTCCTCGCCGAGCGCCCGCTTTTCGTCCTCGAGCCGCTCGATGCGCTCGATCAAGGACTTCAGCTGTGCGCCCGCAATGCCCCCGACATCCGGCATGATCCCCCTCTTCCCCGGTTGTGATGCTGCCCCCGCAGCAGGGCGCGGACGATAGCCCCCGCACCCTGCTGAAGCAAGGTGCAGGGCCACTCAATCATTCGGCGGTCAATGCTGCTGCGAGGCGGCGAAGGCGGCCTTCTGCTCGGGGGTGGCTTCGTTCTGATACTTCGCGCGCCATTCGTCATAGGGCATGCCGTAGACGATCTCGCGGGATTCGGGATCCGACAACCCGATGCCGCGGTCTTCGGCTTCGGCGCGATACCATTTCGACAGGCAGTTGCGGCAGAACCCGGCCAGGTTCATCAGATCGATGTTCTGGACGTCGGTGCGCTCGCGCAGATGCTCGACCAAGCGGCGGAAGGTCGCGGCCTCGAGCTCGGTGCGGGTTTTTTCGTCCATCGCAATCTCCTTGTTGTTACCAGGTTCTATTTGGCACCGCGACCACCCGTTTGAAACGCTAGCTGCTACACACGAGGTCGAATCGCAGACATGGATCCGCCGGCGCCATCACGGCTTTATCGCCAGCGCACAGAAGACTCGATCCGCCTCCGCGAGGCGCGCCTGCGCGAAGCCGGCGGCGGTGACGGTTTCCGTCAAGCCTTTGTTCGGCTGCCCCGAATACCGCGTAAACCCGAGCGCGACTGTCCCGCCGGATCTCATGACCCTGCGGATCTCGCGCAATCCGGCCAGTGCGTTCGGCCAGACTTGCATCGAGTTGATCGCCAGCGCCTTGTCAAAAGTATTGTCGGCGAACGGCAAACTCTCGACGGAGCCGCACCGCAGGTCGACACGACCGCCTTGGATGGCGATCGCATTCCGAGCGCGGGCCTGCTCGACCATCTCGCGCGACGGGTCGATACCGGCGACATTCCCCGCCGGCGCCAGTTTCGCGACGCGTTGGACCACCGCTCCCGGTCCGAAACCAATCTCCAAGACCCTGTCTCGCGGTCCGATTTCGAGAAGATCGGCGACCCAAGCGCCGCAATCCTCATTCATGCGCGCCATGATGATGCCACCAAGTCTCCCGAGGACTCCGCGAGGGCGGCCGAACATCCGCATCAAGACGTTTCGCATGACACTCATCGAGTGTCGCCTCCCGTGAGTGATGTCTCGACTGGTCGAACGGCTACACTCCCCGGACGGTTTCGGCGATCAGCCAATCGACGACGGCAGCAAGAGCGTCGGCATGGGACGCTCCCTCGGCGAGCGCGCGATCAAAGACGGCGAGCTGACGATGGGCGCTGGTGCCGCGGGCGAGGATTTCGCGCGCGTGCGTCACCTCGCCGAGGCAGCCGAAATGACGCGCATCCTGATCGATCAACGCCAGTATTTCCTCGAGCAATTCGGCATAGGGAACAATCATGCCGCGGCCGAAATCGACCAGACCCTGGTCGGTGCCGTAGCGCTGCGCCCGCCAGCGGTTTTCGTCGATCAGCATGCGGGCATAGAGCCGCCAGCGCTGGTTGTCGCGCTTCAGGCGCCACAGCATGCGCAACAGGCAGCGGAAGAGGGCCGCGATCGACAGCGTGTCGTCGAGCGTTGTGCAGCAGTCGGAGATGCGCATTTCGAGGGTCGGGAAGCGGTCGCTCGGCCGCAGATCCCACCACAGTTTGGTGGCGTCCTCGATCAGCCCGGCGCCGACCAGAATGTCGACATGCCGGCGGTATTCGCCCCAGCTGGCGAACCGCTCGGGGGTCCCGGTGCGCGGCATCTCGTCGAACACGGCGATGCGGTAGGATTTGAGCCCAGTATTCTCGCCCTGCCAAAACGGCGATGAGGTCGACAACGCCAGGAGGTGCGGCAGGAAATACGACGCCTGGCTCAACAGGTCGATGCGTAGCTCGTCGTCCGGGATGCCGATATGGACGTGCAGACCGCAGATCGCGAGGCGCCGCCCGACGCCCTGCAAGTCCGACTCCAAGCTCTGATAGCGGATCCGCTCGGTGGTCTTTTGCGTGTCCCAGCGGGCGAACGGGTGGGTCGCTGCGGCGACCGCAGCGAGACCGTGACGCGCCGCCACCGCCGCGATGGTTCCGCGCAATCGCCGGAGGTCAGCGCGCGCCTCGGCGAGGCTCGTGCACACTCGCGTGCCGATTTCGATCTGCGAGCGCAGGAATTCCGGGCTCACCTGGGTGCCGAGCAGCGCCTCGCATTCGGCCAGCATGCCGTCGGGCGGGTCGCCGACGACATCGCGCGTGCGTTGATCGACGAGGAAATACTCCTCCTCGATGCCGAGGGTGAATTCGGGCCCCGATCCCGCCACTTCGGGCTCACCGCACGCCGAGGATCGAGCCGGTGACCGAGCGCGGGTCGCGGCGCGGCCAGCGCCCGCTCTCGACCTGGTGGAAGAACTCGGCGCAGCTGCGATTGAAGAGATCGGGCTCTTCCAAGTTCAGGGCATGCCCGGTGTTCGGGAAAACCACGAGCGCCGCGGTCGGGATCGTCCGCTTCATCAGGAGGCCCGGATCGAGGCACGGGTCGTCCTCATCGCCGGTCATGATCAAGGTCGGGACCTCGAGGCTGCGCATCCGGTCGGTCAGATCCCACAGCGAAGGCCGGCGCGCCTGCACGCCGCGCATCGTCTTGGCCGAGCCCAAGGTCGAATGTTCGGCGAGATGAGCGGCGAACTCGGCCCAGCCGCGCGGGTCCTTGTTCTGGAACTGGACGCGGGTCGGGCCGATGCCATAGGTCTGCGCGGCGGTCCGCATGCCGGCGCTTTCGATCAGCGCCGCGGTCTTTGCGGTTTCGTCGTGGAACTGCTGGCGCTTCCCTGGCTCGGCGCCATAACCGCAGCCGGCGACGACCAGCGAGGAGGCGCGCTCGGGATAGGCCAGGCCGAAATGCAACGTCGCAAAGCCGCCCATCGAAATGCCGACGATGTGCGCTTTGTTGATCGCCAGCGCATCGAGCACCGAGCGAATATCGTCGCGCGCCCGGTCCTGCGAATAGCGGGCGGGATCGTCCGGCACATCGGAGGGCGGGTAGCCGCGGGCATTGAACGCGATGCAGCGATAGCGCCGCGCGAAGTAGCGGATCTGCGGCTCGTATCCGCGATAGTCGTCGGCGAATTCGTGGACGAAGACGATCGGGGTCCCGCGGCCGGTTTCCTCGTAATAGAGGCGGACGCCGTCATCGGTGGTCAGGTGTGGCATCGCGATCCCTTTCGCGTAGGACGATTCGGCATCCTAGGGGCGCCGGCCGGCGGCCGACAAGCCGGCCGGCCAAGGCAGCCGACATGGACTTTTGCGGCGGCACCAAGCTGAGATTAGCTTGCGGCCGCGTCAGTGGCGGGGGTGCCGATGAGTGTAGAGAAACAAATCCGCATCGAGCAGCGCGCCGATGCGCTTTGGCAAGCCGAAGGGCAACCGGATGGCAGGCACGAGGAGCATTGGCGCCTCGCAGCGCGGGAGATCGAGGCCGAGGAAACTGCCGATATCGCCGTGAACCGCAAGCTGCAGAGGGTCGGGCGCAGCACAGCGAATTTAGGCAGGCAGCTGCCACGGTGAACGAAGAAAGGGGCGGCGTAGGCTCTCTTGTTGGAATTTCGAGCTGGCACGGTTTTTGTACCTGTAGAGATCAGGTCCGGGTCTTCGCGGCGTGTGCGGGGCCGATCCGGGCCGGGATCGCCGGATCGCATCCGGACCTCATTCCCGGACCAGCTGCCGCCGCGTGCTCAACCGCTGAGCAAGTGTCTGCAATCGCAGCATCCCGCCATTGCCATCCCTGGTTCTCGCGACGACGCCGATTGCTAGAAGCTGCCCGCGGAACAAAAGTGCCAGTTACCGCCGTCTTGCCCATAAAGCAGTGCGAAACGCTGGTCCCCGGCATGGGCGACAACGACGGTAAAACGTTGACCGGTGCAGGACGCAGCCGGAGCCTCCGGCTTGGGCAATTTCTTTGCGACGGCGCAACTCGCGGCCGCCTCGGGCAGGTTGGCAGGGGCGGCGGTGACGCGTTTCCCGCCAGCCATCACGAAGTAATCGACCGGGCTCCCTTGCTTGACCTCGGCGCGCAATTCGAGCCGAGCGTGGCGCGATTTGTACATTCCCGCCGGTTGCTCGCCGTCCGCCGTCCCCGCCGGCAGCGGGCGAAAGGTGATCGCCGAGCAAGCGGGCGCCGCCTTACCCGGCGCCTTGGTCGCGGCGGCGGCGGGAACGCTGGCCAAGGCGGCCGCCAAGCCGATCGCGACCGAAACTGTTGTCCGCATCGCGCGCCCTCCATCTCGCAAAGCACTCGGCCTTATACTCCGGTATTCCAAGCGTAAATAGAGTTAACGCAGACTTCTGGACCAGCCTGCGCCGCGGGGCGGAATTGTGGTGATCAGCCGAGAGTGATCAGCGTCTTCATCAGATCGGCCGGCCAGACGAGGCTAATCGGGGCGCTCGTCAACGCTTCGCTCGACGGGTTGCTGCCATCGGGCAGGCCGACCATGTGGTGGCTGAAATGCGCGAGCACACCCGCAAGGTAGAGGCCGGTGAGCCATTTCCATGCGTTCTGATGCTGCCGCGATCGGCTGCGTCTCGGCCCAGCAAATGAAAAGACCCGGCGTCCATATTTCGGCAATCCCGGAGGGCCGATCATGATTTCACCACGCCCTTGCAGTGTGCGTCAACGTCGACGCGAAGGCCGGCCGCCTAATCGCCCCTAATCAGCGAAATAATCCGGAGCAAGCCCTGCATCATGATGATAATAGCCGATCTTTGCTGGCCGCGTCACTGCTCTGTGTAGTGATTTCCCGCCCCCACGCGGCTTCATTGCCGATGAACAGCAAAGCTAGCGGCTGCCGCGGCGATCGTATACAGCCCGGATATTGCGAGTAGGGCGATGGCCAGGATGGCAAAGGCTTCCGTACCGAGGCGGTCACCGAGCGGCCGGCCGGCAAAGCCGCCGAGAATTGCAAAGGGAATCAGGATGGCGGCGGCCAGCCACGTCGTGGCTGGGACGCCGATGGTCGCAACGTGGGACAGGAGGGTCGCGCCGTAAGAGAGCGCGAAGAACGCGAGAAGCGTCGCGCGTACCGTCCGCGGCGCCGCCCCGGTCAGCAGCAGATAGATCAGCACCGGCGGTCCGGCCATGCCAACGAGCGCGGTCGCGATGCCGGAGACGGCCCCGGCGGTCAGATCGCGACCGGGGCTCATGGCGAGCGGCGACCAGTATTTGGCAGAACCCGGACGCCCACGCCGGCGCCAGGACGCTGCCATCAGTGCTGCGAAGGCAAGGATCGTGGCTCCCACCCCGACGCGGACCAGCAATGGGTCGGCGTGACGAAAGGCGACGAGGCCGACCGGCAACCCGGCGAGGCAGCCGATCGTCAGGCGCAGCAGCAACCCCGGAGCAACCGCTCGCCGCAATCCCGGAACGACGACGAGCGACAGCGCCGTCGAAATGATGATGACGAGTTGAATTGCGCGGGCCGGGCCGACAAACAGCAAAAAGAGCGGCGCCGCGAGCACAGCGAAGCCGAACCCGCTTACGGCGTAGAGCAGCGCCGCGGCAAAGGTGGTCGCGGCCAGTCCGACCCATTCTAAGAGATTCACCCGCCGGACCGAGCGTCCGCGTCAAGGGGTCTTGAAGGCCGGAGCCCTACGCCCGGCGTCAGCCGGTCCGCGATCCCCTTCGCAGCACCTCGATGCGCAGCGGCAAAGGTGAGCCGAGCCACAGCGCAAAGCGCGTATGATCGGCAACGCTGTTGTCCGTGAGCGGATGCACCAGGATGTCGAGCTCCTGACGGTTGAGCATCAACCACGGCACGATAAGCGGAAATTCTTCGACGGCGAAGGCGACCTGATACATCGCGACCGGATGAGGCCCAACCGGCTCGTCGTGCCAGCTCCCTATCCGAGCGCCGGGGAAACGCTCGCCGATCGCCGCGCGCAGCCGCTCGGCAAGCGGTCGGGTCGGTGGCGCGTAATAGAGGTGCGCGTGATATCCCCCGATAGCGGCGGGGTCGGCGAAAGCTTCAGCCATGCTCACCTCCTTCATTTGACGAACCGGCGCCCGCCGGCGGGGTCATTGCGCCGGGACCGAGGGCACGCTGCATCAGGACGATGTCGACCCAATTGCCAAATTTGAAGCCGACCGCAGGCAGAAGGCCGGTCCGCGTGAAGCCGAGCGCCCCGTGCAGGCGGATCGAGGGCCATTGATCGCTGCCGCCGATGACGGCAACCATTTGTCGATAACCGAGATCGGAGCAGCGCTCGACGAGGGTCTGCAGAAGGGCCCGGCCGATGCCGCGCCCAATCTCCGCCGCGTCGACGTAGATCGAGTCTTCGACGGTGAACCTATAGGCCGATCGCGTGCGGTAACGTGAAGCGTAACAATACCCAACGACGCGCCCTGACTGTTCGGCAACCAGATGCGGCAGCCCCTGCTCGACGACCTCCCGACGTCGATGGGCAATTTCGTCGATCTCGGGCGGAATGTCCTCGAAGGATGCGACGCCGTACAGGACGTGGTGGCGGTAAATGGCGGTGATGGCGGCGACGTCGCCATCGCGCGAGGGCCGGATCGCTAGACTTACGCTCGCTCCGGCGGTTCCTCAGCCTCCGATTACGCGGACTGGATGGCCGTCGAGGAAGGCGACGACGTTCTCGACGATTTGCGGATAGGAACTGCGGTAGTTCTCCTCGGTCACATAGCCGATATGCGGGGTCAGGATCACGTTCGGGGCCGTCCGCAGCGGATGGTCGATCGGCAGCGGCTCCTTGTCGTAAACATCGAACCCGGCATAGGCAAGGCGTCCCTCCTTCAGCGCAGCGATAATCGCGTCCGTGTCGCAGATCGGCCCGCGCGAAGTGTTGACAAGGATCGCGCTCGGCTTCATCAGCCCGATCTCGCGGGCTCCGACCAGGCCGCGGCTGCGCGGACTCAAGACCAGATGCACCGAGAGGATGTCGGAACGGCGAAACAGCTCGTCCTTATCGACCCGCTCGACCCCTTGCGCCGCAGCCCTTTCGGCGGTCAGGTTCTGGCTCCAGGCGATCGCCTTCATGCCGAAGGCGAGGCCCACACGGGCGACCGCGCTACCGAGGCGGCCGAGACCCAACAGGCCCAATGTCTTGCCGGCAACGCGGTGGCCGATACGGGTCTGCCATCCGCCATGGCGCATAAACTGATGATCCTCGGCGATACGCCGCGCGGCGCCGAGGATCAAGCCCCAAGCGAGTTCGGCGGTGTCCTCGTTGCCGCCGCCGGGGCCGCCGGTGCCGCACACGGTGATACCGCGGTCCTTCAGCGCCGCCATATCGAACGAGGCATTGCGCATGCCGGTCGTGATCAGGAGCTTCAGCTTGGGCAGGCGATCGACGACCGGTTTCCGAAACGGAGTGCGCTCGCGCATCGCCGCGACGAGCTCGGAATCGGCGAGGGCGCGCACCACCGCGTCCTCATCGGCAAAAGCATGGCGCTCGACCGCGATTTCAACCCCACGGTTGCGGACCGGGGACCAATCCGCCATGTCGAGCGCCTTGCCCTGGTAATCATCGAGAATGCTGAGCCGCATCGCCGCCTCCCTCTTGCCGCGCTGTTACGCCGCCATCGCTTTCTGGAGATTTGTGTCGAGCTTGTCGAGGAACTGGTTGGTCGTCAGCCATGGATGATCGGCGCGGACCAGGATCGCCAGATCGCGGGTCATGCCGCCGGCCTCGACCGTGTCGATGCAGACCTTCTCCACATTCTCGGCAAAACGGACGACCTCGGGGGTGTTGTCAAAGGTGCCGCGATAGCGCGGCCCGCGCGTCCAGGCGAAGATCGAGGCGATCGGGTTGGTCGAGGTCTCGCGGCCCTGCTGGTGCTGGCGGTAACGGTGGGTGACGGTGCCGTGCGCGGCCTCGGTCTCGACCGTCTTGCCGTCAGGCGTCAGCAAGACCGAGGTCATCATGCCGAGCGAGCCGAAGCCCTGGGCCAAGGTGTCCGACTGCACGTCGCCATCATAGTTTTTGTAGGCCGAGACAAAGCCGCCATTCCACTGCAGCGCCAACGCCACCATGTCGTCGATCAGCCGATGCTCATAGGTCAGATTGCGCCTTTTGAATTCGGCGGCGAACTCGATGTCGTAGCCTCCTGGAACAGGTCGCGGAAACGACCGTCATATTGCTTGAGGATCGTGATCTTTGGTCGACAAGATAGAACGGCCAGCCGCGCTGCAATGAGAAATTAAAGCTCGGCCGGGCAAAGCTGCATGATCGAGTTCGTCGAGGTTGTACATCCCCATCGCGACACCGCCTCCGGGGAATTCGAAGACTTTACGGGTGATCGGCTCCCACCTCCCGCGGGGGTGAAGGTCATCGACAAGGTGCCGGCACCGGGAACGACGAAATCTGTCGCGGCATACTGGTCGCCATAGGCATGACGGCCGATTACGATGGGCTGTGTCCAGTTCGGTACCAAGCGCGACACGCTGTTACAAATGATCGGTTCGCGAAAGATCGTGCCGCCGAGAATATTGCACCGCGTTCCATTCGGTGACCGATACATGCGCTTCAAGTGAAACTCGTCCATGCGGCCCTTATCGGGTGTGATAGCGGCGCATTTGACCCCAACTTCGAATTTCTTGATCGCAAGGGCGGCATCGACGGTGATCTGGTCATCGGTGGGCTGCCCTGGGCGGCTCCACCTGACGCCGCGTCAGAGAGCGGCGAGCGCGGCATTAAGTGTCGCACTCGGCCGCATCGCCGCCGATGTCTTAGCCTGATCGGGCAGATAATAACCGCCAGTATCCACCGACTTGCCCTGCGCGGCGATCAGCTCGGCATTAATCTTGGCCTCGTTGGCCGCCAGAGCCTCCGCCACCGGTTTGAAGCGGGCTGCCAGTGCCGGGCTTTTGTCCTGCTTGGCCAGCGCCTGTGCCCAATACAGAGCCAGGTAGAAATGGCTGCCACGATTATCCAGTTCGCCAATCCTCCGCGCAGGCGAACGGTTGTACTCAAGGATCTTGCCGTTGGCCTCATCGAGTGTCTCGGCCAGAACCTGCACGTCCTTATTCCCGCTTATCTGCGCCAGATGTTCCAGCGAAGCGCCAAGCGCCAGGAACTCGCCCAGCGAGTCCCAGCGCAGATAGCCTTCGTGCTGGAACTGCTCCACATGCCTGGGCGCCGAACCGCCGGCCCCGGTCTCGAACAACCCGCCGCCTGCCAGCAGCGGAACGATCGACAGCATCTTGGCCGACGTGCCCAGCTCCATGATCGGGAAAAGATCGGTCAAATAGTCGCGCAGCACATTGCCAGTGACGGAGATGGTGTCGAGCCCCTTGCGGATGCGATCGAGCGAGAACTTCATTGCCTCGACCGGTGCCAGGATGCGGATGTCGAGACCCGATGTGTCCTCGTTCTTCAGGTATGTCTCGACCTTGGCGATCAACTGCGCGTCGTGCGCGCGTCTGGCATCGAGCCAGAACACCGCTGGGGTGCTGGTCAAACGCGCGCGGCGCACCCCAAGCTTGACCCAGTCCCGGATCGGCGCGTCCTTGAGCTGGCACATCCGGAAGATGTCACCGGTCTCGACCGGCAGTGACAGCAGAACCGTGCCGTTATCCGCAACCACGCGCACCGTTCCGCCCGCGGCGACCTCAAACGTCTTGTCGTGCGAGCCATACTCCTCGGCTTGCTGCGCCATCAACCCAACGTTCGGCACATCGCCCATCGTTCTCGGGTCGAAAGCGCCATGCGCCTTGCAGTCCTCGATGACGGCCTGGAACAGCGTCGAGTAGCAACGATCGGGGATCGCGGCGATCACGTCGTGCAGCTTGCCGTCAGGGCCCCACATGCGCCCGGATTCGCGAATCATCGCCGGCATCGATGCATCGATGATCACGTCGCTCGGCACGTGCAGATTGGTGATTCCCCGGTCGGAATTGACCATGGCCAGGCCAGGCCGCTTCGCGTAGGCGGCCTGAATATCCGCCTTGATCGCTGCCTTCTCCGCCTCCGGCAACGTCTCGATCCGGGTCAGCATGTCGCCTAGGCCGTTGTCGGGATCAACGCCCAGGCGCGTCAACGTGGCGCCATGCTTCTCGAACACATCGGCGAAGAACACGGAAACGCAATGACCGAACAGGATGGGATCGGAGATCTTCATCATGGTCGTCTTGACGTGCAGCGAGAATAGGACGCCGTCCTTCTTCGCGGCATCGATCTGCACGGCGAAGAAGGCGCGCAACGCCTTGCGGTTCATCGCCGACGCGTCGATGATCTCGCCGGACTGAAGCGGCGTCTTCGCCTTCAGCACCGTGACCGCGCCATCGCTGCCGACCAGCTCGATACGGGCATTGGTCGGCGCCGCAACGGTCGTCGCGACCTCCGAACCGTAAAAATCGCTGCCCGACATGTGAGCCACGCGCGTTTTCGAATCCTTGGTCCAGGCGCCCATCCTATGCGGATTGTTGCGCGCGTACTGCTTCACGGCGCCGGCGGCGCGGCGGTCGGAATTGCCCTCGCGCAGCACCGGATTGACGGCGCTGCCGAGTACCTTGCCGTAGCGGGCCCGGATTTCCTTATCCGCTGGCGTCGCGTCGCTGTCCGGATAGTCCGGCACGTCGTAACCCTTGCTCTGCAACTCCTCGATCGCCTCCTTCAGCTGCGGGATCGAGGCGGAGATGTTGGGCAGCTTGATGATGTTGGCCTCGGGGCGCATCGCAAGTTGTCCAAGTTCCGCGAGCTCGTCGTTAATCTTTTGCGCTGGCGTCAGTTTGTCGGGGAAGTTGGCGATGATGCGGCCGGTCAGCGAGATGTCCTTCAGCTTCATCTTCACGCCGGCCGCCCCGACGAAGGCTTCGACGATCGGCAGAAGGGAAAACGTAGCAAGCGCAGGTGCTTCATCAACCTTCGTCCAGACGATTTCGAGATCTGACATGCTTACACCTCCGCGCGCCGCTTTCGTGCGGCTAAGTTGATCTATTGACGATTACGGCCTGTCTTGTCGCACTGACGTGAGAGCGTAGCGGCTCTCCATGCGGAGGTTGTAATACTTCAGTTCGATGCTGAGATAGGGCAGGATCAGCTTGCTCCACATGATCCGAGGCATCTCGTCGCCGTCGAGTTCAACGACGGGCTTGGCCACCTTGATTTTAGCCATAAAAGTCATACTCGCATGCGGTTGACGGGCCACGTCAACCGCGGGTTCGCAGGCAGGCGAAGATAAGGAGCGCTGCAGAGCGAGGCAAGCCGAAGACGCCGTGTTAGAGACTTCGCGAGTCCACCTGCTGTGTCGGGCGCGGCGCCTCCGCGAGCGCTTCCATTAACGCCGCAACGGTTGGAACGGCCCGCAACAGACCGCGCGTCTGCGGTCGCGCAAAGCCCTCGGTAACTATGTGGTCGAGGAGGGCGCGCAACGGCGCCCAGTATCCGGCGACATCGACCAGCAGGATCGGCTTGTCGTGCAGTGCGAGCTGCTTCCAGCTGAGGATCTCGAACAACTCGTCTAGGGTCCCGACGCCTCCCGGCAGAACCGCAAACGCGTCCGCCCGCTCGGCCATGACCCGCTTTCGTTCGTGCATGGTGTCGACGACAACCAGCTCGGTCGCGCCCTGATGGGCCAGCTCGGCATCGCGGAGCCGCGCCGGGATCACGCCGATCACCTCGCCGCCCGCGGCTAATACCGCGTCCGCAAGGAGACCCATCAACCCGACCCGACCGCCACCGTAAACCAGCCCGATTCCGGTCGCGGCAAGCTGCGCGCCGAGCTCGCTCGCCGCCTCCCGATATTGCCGGTCAACCTCTCCGGACGAGCCGCAATAGACGCATAATCGGCGGATATTCCGCATCTGTACCTAGGCCGGTCCGATGGTGAAGATTGCAAGCGCTCCTGCCGAGGCATACACTTCGACGGACGTCAATTCGATCATTTTTGGCGAGGATCGGTGCGGCGCGGCGTTTGGGTCGGTTCGGCTATCGCGGTTTTGCTGCTGCTATGCGCCGCCACCGCCATAGTGCTGCTTCACGCTGGCTGGACCGAGAGAGCGCCGGCTAACCCACAAATGGCGGGGGTGTCGGCGGGCAGCGGCTCTCCTGCGACCGGCGAGCCTTCTGCCCCGAACCCGGTGGTGCAGCCGCCCCGGCAAGTACCGCCGAGCTTTGATGTCGTCAAGGTCGGTCCCAGTGGAACCGCCGTCATCGCCGGGCGCGCCGAGCCCGGCAGTAAGGTCACGGTTCGCGACGGCGATACCCTGATCGGCGAGGTCACGGCCGATCGCCGCGGCGAATGGGTACTCGTGCCGCAGCAGCCGATCGGTCCGGGTGATCGGCTCCTCTCGCTCGAGGCGGTGGGTCGGGAGGGCGGCGCGGCTGTCAAATCCGACGAGACCGTGGCGCTGTCGATCGGGCCGACTGCACCGGACGGCAAAGGCGGGACGCTGGCCGTGGTGTTGCCGCGCGACGGCGCTGGCCCCACGAGAGTCCTGCAGCGTCCCGACGGCTCGTCGTCAGCAGGCTCGGGCGCTACGGCGACGGACAAGCCAACGACCCTCTCGATGGACTCGGTGGAATACGACGCGCAGGGCCGCGCCGTGCTGTCCGGGCGCGCCGCGCCCGGAGCGACCGTGCAAATCTATGCCGGCAATCAGCCGGTCGCGACGGCGACTACGGACGCCGGCGGCCGATGGTCCGCAACCTCGACCGGCGCGGTCGGCCGTGGGCGCCTCGAACTGCGCCTTGATGAGCTGGCGCAAGACGGTCACGTCGCGCAGCGCATTGCGGTGCCGCTGGCTCAGGCCGCTGCCGCACCGCTGGTGCCTGGTCAGGCCTATACCGTTCAGCCCGGCAACAATCTCTGGCAGATATCTCGACGGGCCTATGGTGCCGGCAATCGCTATCTGATCATCTACTCGGCCAATCTCGGGCAGATCCGCGACCCCGAGCGGATCTACCCCGGCCAGGTGTTTAAACTACCAAGATCCTGACCGCAGCCGGGCGAACCTATTTGATCGCGTTGGCTCCGGCCTGGGCCACCTGGCTGTCCTGCTGGCCCGTGCCGCCGCTGGCGCCGACCGCACCGACGAGCTTGCCGCCCGAGATTAGCGGCACACCACCTTCAAGGGGCAGCGCGCCCCGCAAAGCCAGGATCGCCGTGCGACCGCCGGCCAGCGCGTCCTCGAACACCTTGCTCGGCCGACGAAAGAGTGCCGCCGTGCGGGCCTTTTCGATGGCGATCTCGACCGAGCCGAGCTGGGTATTGTCCATGCGCTCGAAATAGATCAGGAACCCGCCGTGATCGACGACGGCGACCGCATCAGGCGCGGACCCGATCTTCGCAACTTCGGCGATCGCCGCGTCGGCGACTTTTTTGGCGTCAGCAAGGTCGATCGGCGGACCATAAGGCGGGGGCGGAGCGGGAGGCGGCACCGCCGGAGATGGAGCCTGAGCCCAAGCCCCATTGCTGCAGAATAGGGCGATCACCGCCAATGGCGGCAGCAGTCTTTTCAACATGAATGTCCTCCGACTCAAAGCGGGTCCCAAGAAAAGAGATCACCCGAGCGGTCGAGCGGCATGAACGAAGATTGCAGCGCAGGCAGGGCATGCTCGGCAATGTCTTCCGGAGTCCAGCCGGCTGACCGATGCAGGCTTCGGATCGGCCGCGGCGAACTGAACAGATAAATTTCGTTCATCCTGGTGCCAAAGACCTGGCCGGTGACGTCCCGCGCTGCGTCGGAGGCGAGAAAGACGGCCATCGGCGCATTCTTGTCAGGCGTCATCTGCTGCAGTTTGGCGACGCGCGCCCGCTCCTCCGCGGTGCGCGCCGGGATCGACTGGGTCATGCGGCTCCACGCCCATGGCGACAGGCAGTTCGAGCGCACGTTGAACCGCTTCATGTCGATCGCAATCGCCTTTGACAGGGCGGTGATGCCGAGCTTGGCCGAGGCATAGTTGGCCTGGCCCATATTGCCGATCAGCCCCGAGGTGCTGGTGATGTGGACAAAGGCGCCGCGCTCCTGCTTGCGGTACTGGTCGGCGGCCGCGCGACTGACAAAGAAGCTGCCGTTCAGGTGCACCGAGATCACCGCCAGCCAATCGTCCGGCGTCATCCGGTGGAAGATCTGGTCGCGCAAGACGCCGGCGTTGTTGACGACAATGTCGAGCCCGCCGAAATGATCGAGCGCCGCCTGCACGATCTTTTGCGCCGAACTCCATTCGGCGACGGAATCGGTGCTGATCGCGGCCTGCCCGCCGCCCGCCTCGATCAGCCGCTTGGTTTCTTCGGCCGGGGTTGCCGACTGGCCTTCGCCGGACAGCGAAGCGCCGACATCGTTGATGATCACCTTTGCCCCGGCGCGCGCCATGGCAATCGCGATCTCGCGCCCGATACCGCCGCCGGCGCCGGTAACGACTGCGATTTTGCCCTCCACCATGCCGGCCATTGCGGTCTCCTCCCTTGCAATCAGCAGCTAATTCCGGCGATCAAACGACGAAGCCCGAGCCTCGGTCAACTCGAAGCTTGCGGGCGCCGCCCCCCGGCGAGAGGAATTGACAAGTCCCCGCGACAGCGCGCATCGAGCGGATTCGGCGTAAACACCGAGAGGAGAATTGGATGCAACGAATCACCCCATTCTTGTGGTTTGACGGCAAGGCCGAAGAGGCGATGAATTTTTACACGTCGGTTTTCAAGAATTCGAAGATCGTCAGCATCAGTCGATATGGAGAAGCCGGGCCGGGGCCGACGGGAACGGTGATGAGCGGTATATTCCAGCTCGATGGGCAAGAATTTTTCGCATTGAATGGAGGCCCGCAGTTTACCTTCTCGCCGGCCGTCTCGTTCTTCGTGAACTGCGAGACACAGCAAGAGGTGGACGAGCTGTGGGAGAAGCTTTCTTCGGGTGGAGAAAAACAGAGATGTGGTTGGCTGAAAGACAAATATGGTTTGTCATGGCAGATCATTCCCTCTGTTCTGGGCAAGATGCTGCAAGACAAGGATCCTGAGAAATCGACGAGAGTCATGAGGGCGATGCTGCAAATGGATAAAATCGACATCGCCGGCTTGAAGAAGGCCTACGACCGGCCTTAGCTCGAGCGAACGACCCGCCCGGCGACGGCCCGCACATCGCGCGGCGCGGCGAGCCAGATCGCGACAGCCGAAATCACGCAGCAACCGATCGCGATCGAAAAGGCCGGGGCATAGCTGTGCGTCATGTCGTGCAGCGCCCCGGTCACCCAGGGTCCGGCCGCCCCGCCCAACATCGACGCCAGCATCAACGTGCCGAAGATCGAGCCGTAGTGCCGGCCCTGAAAGATCTCGACCGGGATCGCCCCGAGCACCGAGGTCAGGCCATAGCCGAGCGCGCCTTGTGCCGCCACCATCAGGTAAAGCAGCACGGGAGCCGGCATGTGCCGCATCATCAGCAACAGGATGTAGCAGACGGCGAACCCGAGGGTGCCCGCCGTCCACACCCACTCCCGTCCGATCCGATCCGAGAGATGACCGAGCGCGATCTGTCCCGGGATCGCAAAGAGGCTCACGAGGCCGAGCGCCCAGGCCGCTTCAATCGAGCCGAACCCGATCTCGACCAGGTATTTGGTCTGGTGCACCTGCACCGCGTACCAGGCGAAAAGGGCGCAGAAGAACCCCAAGGCGATCCACCAGAAGCGCGCCGTCCTGATCGCGCGGGCGAGCGTCCAGTCGGTCGCGACCCACACCGGATCGACGACGTTCGCAGGGCTGGCGCCGGCGCCGGCGGGCGAGCCGTCGCCATCCGGCAGCAGCCCGAGCTCTTCCGGCCGCTGCCGCAACAGAAGATTGAGCGGAGCGAGCAGGCCCAGCAAGAGGAGGCCCATTGCCCAACAGGCGGTGCGCCATCCCGCGCGCTCGATCAGGATTTCGACCCAGGGGAGCAGAATAATCGAACCGACGCCGACGCCGGAGAATGCGATGCTGATCGCCAGGCCTCGCCGGCGCGCGAACCAGTTCGGCAGGAATAGCGACTGACCTGAATATGAGAGGCAAACGCTGCCGCCGCCGACGAGTACGCCGAGGGTGAGGTAAAGATGCCACGGCTCGGTCGTCAACGTGGCAAGAAACATCCCCGCCGCCATCAACCCGATGCCCATTTCGATGACGAGGCGCGGACCGCGGCGATCCATCAGCCGGCCCAGCGCAGGGCTCAACCCGGCCGAGACCAGAAAGCCGAACGAGAATGCGCCGGCCGTCACGCCGCGCTCCCAGCCGAACTCGTCGAGGATCGGCGGGAACAGCAGCGAGAAGGCGGTGCGCGCATTGACGCCGACGCCCATCGTCACGAAGACGACGGCGACAATGACCCAGCCGTAAAAGAACGGCAGGCGCAGCGGCTGCCTTCCTGGAGCAATGCGAGCCATTGAAACCACGCTTCGCGATGCGCGGCCGATCTTCCACTGCGATTGGGTCGAGATCAATCACCTGGCAGGTAATGGGTGACCTGTCCGTCTTGGCAATCGACATGTGGAGGGCGGGACGGCAGGATAGGACGGCAATTAATCTAAAAAGAGGAATTCGCCCGATGCCCGACACGCCGACTTTTGGCCGCTACGCCGAGATCCCCTACGACCAGATGACGCCGGAGCAGCAGGAAGGCTACCACTCGCTGATCGAGACGCGCGGGCGTCTGCCCGGGCCAAACAAAATCTATGTGCACAACCCCAAGCTCGTAAAGGTCATGGGGCCGCTTGGAGCCTATTTCCGCACCGGCTATTCCTTGAGCGAGCGGGAGCGCGAGATCGCCGTCGTCATTATCAACAGCAAGTGGCATTCGGCTTATCCGACCAATGCGCATGAGCGGGCCGGCAAAGCCGCCGGATTGCCGGCCGACAAGGTCGAGGCACTGCTCTCCGGGCTGCCGACCTCGTTCGACGACAAGCGCGAGCAGGCCATCTACGAGATGGCGACCTGCCTCGCCAACTCGCGATGGGTCTCCAAAGGCCTCTTCGACCGCGCGGTCGAGGCGCTCGGCCATGAGGGCATCACCGACGTGATCTGCCTGATGGGCTTCTACACCAGCGTGTCGATGACCCTGGCCTTCTACGACGTCCCCGCCGGCGCCGAGGGTATGGCCCGCTGATCGGCCGAAGAGCAACCGGAAGAGGAGAATGCCATGCTGATCGTCGACGCGCAGGTTCACATCTGGTCGGCCGGGCCCGCCCACCAACCAGGCTCACCGCCAGGTCACATCCTACTCCGCCGAGGAATGCATCCGCGACATGGACGCCGCCGGGGTCAACGCCTGTCTGTTGCACCCGCCCGGCTGGGACCCGAATTCGGGCAAGGTTTCCGAAGAGGCTGCGGCCAAATATCCGAACCGCTTTGCGATCCTCGGCAATTTCCCGCTCGACAGGCCGGAGAACCGGTCGCTGATCGACACCTGGAAGAGCCGTCCGGGGATGCTCGGCCTGCGCTACGCCTTCACCCAGCCGCACCAGGCCAATTGGATGACCGACGGCACGATGGACTGGCTGTGGCCGGCCGCCGAGAAGGCCGGCATCCCGGTCGCGCTGATGGCGTCGAACTATCTGCCGCAGGTCGGCCAGATCGCCGAGCGGCACCCCGGCCTGAAATTGCTGATCGACCATTACGCCCGCGTCCGCGACGGCAAGGACGATGCGGCGCACGGCAACCAGGCGGCGTTGCTGGCCTTGGCAAAGCACCCTAACGTGGCGGTCAAATGCACCGGCGCGCCGGGCAATTCGAGCCAGCCCTATCCCTATCGCAACATCCACAAATACACCCAGCAGATCGTCGAGACCTTCGGCCCGCAGCGCAGCTTCTGGGGCACCGACATCACCCGCATGCCGTGCTCGTGGAAAGAATGCGTGACGATGTTCACCGAGGAGATGCCGTGGCTCAAGGGCCGCGACCTCGAGCTCGTCATGGGCCGCGCGCTGTGCGACTGGATCGGCTGGAAACTGCCGGGGTAACGGCTTTCCCGGAATAACGAGCGCGTCGTCGGCCGGTGCTCTGGTTTACCGTTCGGCCATGTTTGCTGGGGTATGCGGGTCGGCATGCGTAAGCCGACTGCATCCCGCGGGTCCGCGGCGCTCGCCCTTGCCCTCGCCGTCTCGGCGGAACCTGTGGCGGCGGCAGATAGCGCGCTCCTCGACGCGCTCGTCCGGGCCTATCCCGAGCAGCTGGCCGGGTACGACGCGGCCAATCTGATCTGGCGGGACGGCGCGCGGATGCCGCTCTCCGACGGACAGCCCGACAAAAGCTTCGAAGAGCAGCTCCGGCACGGATCGATCCTCGATCAACTTCGCCTGCCCTATGCGACGGGCATGACGGCCGCGGCGGCCGACCGGCAGGCCGACCCCGGCCGGATCCGCAACCGCGCCTTTTTCGACAAGATGTACGGCGATTGCTGGAAAGGCGAAGTGGCCCCGCGGCTGGTGCCGATCGTCTGGCTGCCGCAGAGCTGGGGCCGTACGATCCGGGTGACGTCGGTCAACGGCGTCGCCGAGCGGCTGGCCGAGATTTCCACCGAGCTGGACGCGCTGTCGCCAGCGGTAAAGCGCTACGCGTATCCTCCGGCGGGAACGTACAACTGCCGCGCGGTGGCCGACACCGGGCAACCGAGCATGCACGCTTGGGGCGCCGCCATAGACATCAATACGGCGACTGCCGAGTATTGGCTCTGGGCGCGCGCCGCGGCGATCAACACAGGGCCGGGCAGCCGCCTACCGGCCGAGATCGTCGAAATCTTCGAGCGGCACGGTTTCATCTGGGGCGGAAAGTGGTCCCACTACGACACGATGCATTTCGAATACCGGCCGGAGCTGGTCAACGGCCCGCCTGGCGCGGCAGAATGGGCCGGGGCGCCGCGCTGACGAGGGGTTTGCCCCGTCCTTGTCAGATGGCTAGAAGATTACCGCGAAATGCCTGAGCGCGCACGAACCGCATCCGCGAGACAGCCATGAGCACGCTCGATCCCATCGCCTACTCGGACGCGCAACTCCGCGGGATCCTGCAGCGCGTCAAGACCATTGCGATGGTCGGCGCGTCATCCAACTGGAACCGGCCGAGCTACTTCGTGATGAAGTACCTGCAGGGCAAAGGCTACCGGGTGATCCCTGTCAATCCCGGCATTGCCGGCCAGACATTGCTCGGCGAACCGGTTTACTCCTCGCTGCGCGACATTGCCGAGCCGGTCGACATGGTCGACGTGTTCCGCGCCGCGCGGGAGGCGCCGGCGATCGTCGAGGACGCAATCGCGATCGGCGCCAAGGTTGTGTGGATGCAGCTCGGTATCCGCCACGACCAGGCAGCGGCAAGGGCGGAAAGCGCTGGTATCGAGGTCGTCATGAACCGCTGCCCCAAGATCGAGTTCGGGCGGCTGGGCGGCGAGCTGTCGTGGAGCGGCGTCAACAGCGGCATCATTCGCAACCGGCCGCCCGAGGCGCCGGTCGGCCGGCCTCACAAGGGACGGCCGGCGCCGTCGCACAATATGACCTACGGTTTTGAGACGCGCGCCGTTCATGCCGGTGCCGCCCCTGACCCGGTGACGGGAGCCCGCTCGACGCCGATCTACCAGACGGTGTCCTATGTGTTCGACGATGTCGACCACGCCGCTTCGCTCTTCAACCTGCACAATTTCGGCTACGTCTATTCGCGGCTCAACAACCCGACCGTCGCGGTGCTCGAAGAGCGAGTCGCAAGTCTCGAAGACGGCCGTGCCGCCGTCGCCGCTGCGTCGGGGCACGCCGCGCAGTTTTTGATCTTCTTCACCTTGATGGAGGCGGGGGACGAATTCGTCGCCTCGCGCAACCTCTATGGCGGCTCGCTGACCCAATTCGGGCTGTCGTTCAAAAAGCTCGGCTGGAAGTGCCATTTTGTCGATCCGAGCGACCCGGAGAATTTCCGAACGGCGCTGACCGCGCGGACCAAGGCGATCTTTGTCGAAAACCTCGCCAACCCGGGCGGCATCGTCGTCGATCTCGAGCGGGTGGCGGCGATCGCCCATGAGGCGGGGATCCCGCTGATCGTCGACAACACCCTGGCGACCCCCTATCTCTGCCAACCCTTCCAATGGGGCGCCGACATCGTCTGCCATTCGACGACCAAATTTCTCAGCGGGCACGGTCACGCACTCGGCGGCGTCGTCGTCGAATCCGGCCGCTTCGACTGGGCGCAAGGCGATCGCTTCCCGTCGCTGACCGATCCCGAGCCGGCCTATCATGGGCTCAAATTCTACGAGAATTTCGGCGATTTCGCCTTCACCACCAAGGCGCGCGCTGTGGCATTGCGCGATTTCGGTCCGACCTTGTCGCCGATGAACGCGTTTCTGACCCTGACCGGCATCGAGACCTTGCACCTCCGCATGGAGCGCCACGTCGCGAATGCCATGAAGGTCGCCGAGTTCCTCTCCGGCCATCCGCGGGTCGCCTGGGTGTCCTATGCCGGGCTGAAGGAAAGCCCGTTCCACGACCTCGCTCGTAAATATCTGCCCCGCGGCGCCGGGGCGGTGTTTACCTTCGGCGTCAAGCGCGGCTACGAGGCCGGGATCGAGCTGGTCGAAAACGTCCAGCTGTTCTCGCACCTCGCCAATATCGGCGACACCCGCAGCCTTATCCTGCACCCCGCCTCGACGACGCACCGCCAGTTGACCGACGACCAGCGCCTGGCGGCCGGCGCCGGCCCCGACGTGATCCGCCTCTCGATCGGCCTCGAATCCGCCGAAGACCTGATCCGCGATCTCGACGAGGCGCTCGCCGCTTAGCCTTCTGCCCTGTGCAACTGGCTGTTATCGCTGTTAAATGCAGGGAAAAAACAGCCAGAGAGGCGGAGTTCGCGGCGGAATTCCTCGCTTTCTCGGGGCTGCAGCCGTGAAACAACAGCCAGAAGCAGCCAGCAAAAACAGCGGGAAACAGAGAACAGCAACAGCGAATTGATCCGACCAAGAGTAGGCTATAATTCATCAATATAATGATAAATTATCGATTATTGCGTTGACCAAGGAATCCGTATTACAACAATGCGGCAATTTTCGGGTCCGATGCAAACGAGGGTGACGGCGAGTATTGGATAGTGTCTTTAAATCTTGCGTTGTGTGATAATGTAGTTATGCGAGACATAAGTGCAATAAATGGTATCGGATGCCATGATCACAACTACCGCAACGTACCGATCGCCGAGGGGTACAGGGGCTGGTTCTGGGCGCGGCCCTCGTTTGGGCGATACACAACCCTCGCCCTCGAATGCCAGAACGGTGAGAGATTCGGAGGGGGTCGGTGCCGGTGCTCTGGGTCTACGACAAAGAGACGAAGAAGGAGCTCGTGCGCGCCACGACCCTGGATGACATGACGATCACCTTCGGGTCGATGGTTCCGTTCCCTGATCCCTTGCACGGGGGCGCCTACCCGTCGGTGACGGTCTACGACTATCGCCATGGCGAGGACCGAAGTCCGCTTGCAGCTCAACAACACTGATGTCCTCTTCACGTTCTTCCCCTACGACACTCGCGACCCGCAAATTCAGAAGTATCTGACATCGATCGGCTCCAACGGCGTCTACTACGCACGCCGCCGCAGCAACGTTGAGCTCGCGCTCGACGTACCGAGGCTCGAGGTGAAAGACGCCGCTTTGGCACCGCGCTGCATGAGTTCGCGAAATCTACTTCCCCCAGTATCTCGCGTACCGCTAGCCCCAAGCCGTTCAGCGAGTACTGCAACGGCCGATGCGGATCAGGGTGGTTGTTGGCCTCGGCGTCGGTAGTGGCAGGCGCGGGACGCGCTCGCCGATTTCGTAACGAATGTTGGTGGCCGTCGCTTTGACCACCTTTCTGTGCTGTCGTTCATCCCTATGTGACCAGGTCGACCAGGGGCCCTTGTGCACGGTGTTCGGCGAGAACTCCCGACCGCTATCGGGTTGACAATATCGGGGGTCGGCGAGTTCGTGCTAGGGTCCGGACTCAATCCGCGCTGCCGGGCTGAGAGGCAACCCTAGGATTGCCTATGGAGCGATCATGACTGACCAACCTTCTCCCCCTTCCTCTGCTGCCGACATTCCTGATCCTGGCGCGGACGGCCCACCCGTCTTCGCGCCATACAATCCGCCCGCCGGCGGCTGGGGTGCGTTGCGACGCGACTGCGAGAGCGCTGCGCGAGCAGAGCGTCGAGCTCAAAGGCTCCAGGGCACTGCTGTCGATGAACCAGCCGGAAGGCTTTGACTGCCCCGGTTGCGCCTGGCCCGATCCGCGACATACGAGTTCCTTCGAGTTTTGCGAGAATGGCGCCAAGGCCGTCACCTGGGAGCTGACCAAACGCCGCGTGACGCGCGAGTTCTTCGCAGCCCACACTGTCCGTCAACTGGAACAGGAAAGCGACTATTGGCTGGAGGAGCAGGGGCGTCTGACCGAGCCGATGCGCTACGATCCCGCGACCGACCATTACGTGCCGGTCGATTGGGATGAGGCGTTCGCACTGGTCGGCCGCGAGCTCAATGCCCTCAATGATCCGAACGAGGCCGAGTTCTACACCTCGGGACGCACCTCGAACGAGGCGGCGTTCATGTACCAGCTGTTCGCACGCCGCTTCGGCACGAACAATTTTCCCGATTGTTCGAACATGTGCCACGAGCCGACCAGCGTCGGCCTTCCCGAAAGCATTGGGATCGGCAAGGGGACCGTGCTGCTCGACGACTTCGCATATGCCGAGGCGATCTTCATCATCGGCCAGAACCCGGGCACCAACAGCCCGCGGATGCTGACCGAGTTGCACAGGGCGTCGCGCCGCAACGTGCCGATCGTCGTGTTCAACCCGTTGCGTGAGCGCGCGCTCGAGCGGTTTGCGGCACCCCAGGATCCGATCGAGATGGCGACATTCGGCGAGACGAGGATCGCCAGCGAGTTTTGCCAGCTCCGCATCGGTGGCGATGTCGCGGCCCTCAAGGGTGTCATGAAGCTGGTGCTGGAGGCGCATGACGAGGCGCTTCGCAACGGCGCGGAACCAGTGCTCGATCTCGATTTCATCGCGAACCACACACACGGCTTCGAGGCGTTCGCGGACGATCTCCGCCAGACAAGATGGGAAGATATATTGCGGGTCTGCGGCCTGCCGCGCGAACAGCTGGAGCGCGTGGCAGCCGTCTATATGCGGGCGCGCGCCGTCATCGTCGTCTACGGCATGGGGATCACCCAACATCGGCTCGGCACTGCAAACGTGCAGCAGATCGTGAATTTGTTGCTGCTGCGCGGCAATTTCGGCAAGCCCGGAGCGGGGATCTGCCCGGTACGCGGCCATTCCAACGTGCAAGGCGATCGCACGATGGGCGTCGACGAGAAGCCGAAGCCGGCATTGCTCGACCAGCTCAAGAAAGTGTTCGGCTTCGAGCCGCCGCGTGCTCACGGGCACCACGTCGTCAACGCCGTACAGGCAATGGTGGACGGGCGCGCCAAGGTGTTCATCGGGCTCGGCGGCAATTTCGTCAGAGCCGTGCCGGACTGGACCGTGGCCGAGGCGGCGATGCGCCGCTTGCGGCTGACCGTCGCCGTCAGCACCAAGCTCAACCGCGGCCATCTGGTTCATGGCGAACAGGCGCTGATCCTCCCCGCTCTGGCGCGCAGCGACATCGACATGCAGGCGGGCGGACGGCAGTCGGTCACCGTCGAAGACAGCATGTCGATGGTGCATGCATCATCCGGTCTCGTCGAACCGCCGAGCGAGCATCTGAAGTCGGAGGTCGCCATCGTCTGCGGCATGGCGAAAGCCACATTGCCCGATTGCGGCATCGACTGGGACTGCTTTGCCGCAGACTACAACCGGATCCGCGACAAGATCGAAGAGGTCTTCCCGGACCTGTTTGCCGATTTCAATAAGCGGATCCGTCAGCCGGGCGGCTTTCACCTGACCACTCCGCCACGCCAGCGGGTCTGGAACACCGCCACGGGCCGCGCCAATTTTCTGGTGTTTTCAGGGGTCGACGAAGACCCTCCGGTCTCCGACCCCGCTATGCTTCGGCTTGCGACGCTGAGAAGCCACGATCAGTACAATACGACGATCTACAGTCTCGACGATCGCTATCGCGGCGTGTTCGGAGGCCGCATGGTGGTGTTCATGAATGAAGCCGACATGCAGGCACGGGGTATCGCGGAGGGCGACGAGGTCGAGATCGAATCGCTTGCCGAGGACGGAAAACGGCGAGTCGTCGGTGGGTTCTGGGTAAAACCCCATAGTATCCCGGTAGGCTCGATCGGCGCCTATTATCCGGAGACCAATCCGCTGCTGCCGCTCGCCTATCATGATCTGAAGAGCGGAACACCGGCGGCAAAGTCGATCCCGGTCCTGGTTCGCCCGCAGCCGCCGCAATCTCAATCCCGGTAAATGAAATGTTAGCGTTGGAGGCCTCGCGTGTCGTGCCGCCGTCGGCGCGATGCGTCCCAAGGCAAGCTTGGCGCAATGGCTCTACGCTGTTGGGTGAACGCACGTTGGCCGAGGAGATCCCGGTCGCGTTCAGCTATGACGGCGCAACGCATGCAGTCTTGATGGCGACACCCGACGATCTCGAGGATTTTGCGCTCGGTTTCACTTACACCGAGGGGATTATTACCGCGGCGGCTGAAATAGCCGAACTGAACGTGGTGAGTGTTGCCGACGGCATCGTGCTGCGAATGTGGCTGACGGGCGACCGATCCGACGCGTTCGCAGCACGGCGCCGTCGCTTTGTTGGACCCGCAGGGTGCGGCATGTGCGGTCTGGAGAGTTTGGCCGAAGCCAATCGCACAATACCGATGGCGGGCTATGACTTGCGGGTGAGCCGGCGGGACATCGCGGAGGCAGTGGCCGCGCTGCCGGCGAGACAGCACTTAAACATGCAGACGCGAGCGGTCCACGCCGCGGCGTTTTGGCAGCCGGATCAGAGGCTGGTTCTCCGCGAAGACGTCGGACGCCACAATGCGCTCGACAAATTGGCGGGCGCATTGCTGCGCACAAGCTGGCCGGCCGCCGATGGCGTCATTGTATTGTCAAGCCGGATCTCCATCGAGCTCGTACAAAAAGCGGGCATGATGGGGGCGGCTATCATAGTGGGGGTGTCTGCGCCGACCGCTTTGGCCGTCCGTACCGCAGAGTCGACAGGCCTCACCCTCGTGGGCATCGCACGCGACGACGGGTTCGAGGTGTTCACCCACCCTGAGCGAATAGCCGGATAGCCTGCCGGCCGAGCTCGCCGTCACCCGCGTCAGCGAATCTGGACCGGCATTGTCTGCGTCAGTGTCATTTTCCCGTTGAGGTCCGTCATGAGAGTTCCTCGACATCTCGCACCGGCACGTTGCGGGTGAATCCCAGCGCGCCGGGGCGATAGCGGTTAAAGCGACGTGTAACTGGGTTATCTAAAAAAAAAGCCGCGCGTGCGAGTTGACGACAGCCGCGACCCAGCAGTTGTGAAATTTAAGGATTGTGTTGAAAACCTCGCTAGCCCGGCCGCTGGCGGCAATATTCGAAATCCAGGGCCCCGCTCAGCGGTTGTTTATTGCGTTACGAGGCAGCAGCACGGATCAATCTTTCGCCCGTTCATCGACCCCGGACTTTTTCAACAGTATCTAATTATAAGACTTGCGCAACGGTTGCGCAGCCTCGATACATCAAGGGCTTACGTGTTCCACAACTTAGCTGCACACGAGAATTTCGGCGACTTCGCGTTCGTCATTCCCGCGTTGCCCTGGACCCGCTTTCGCTTTCGCGGGGGTGACGACAACGCTTCAAACCAAATTGAGGCGCGTCAGCCTCAAGGCGCCGCTCGGCGACCAGGATTGTGTTTCCCCGCCCGCCGCCCTATATCTCTTGCGTCGGGCAACCGACTATGGCGATACACGGCTTGCGAAATAAGCGTTGCGGACCCGGGGGCAGTACCCGGCGCCTCCACCAGTTTCCCGCCGGCCCTATGAGGCCGGCAATTCACGGGGGCGAACCAGGCTCGACGCGCGTGGTAAAGGTAAGATCCGTCGCCCGGTATGATTCCGCCGTTATCGGGTCATAATCTAGCTGCGAACGACAACTTCGCACAAGAGGCGCTCGCGGCCTAACCCCTAGCGGGGTAAACGCCTTGAGCAAATCGCGGTTCGAGGGGCACCGGGCAACAGAAGCCCCTCACTCGCTTTCGCCACGTGTTCCCTGCCCAATGTAAGAGCCGCCGGAAATGGCCCAGGATCTCTTCGACTACCCCAAAATGGTCGAGGCCGCGTTGCGCGGCGTCATGCGTGAAGCCTTGGCGCGCACGGCGCGCGAGGGGCTGCCCGGCGATCACCACTTCTATGTCAGCTTTCGCACCCGCGCCCCGGGGGTCGTGATCCCGAAATACCTGCTCACCGCACATCCCGACCTGATGACGATCGTGCTGCAGCACCAGTTTCGGGCGCTCGAAGTCGGAGACGACGCCTTCTCCGTAAACCTCAGCTTTCACAGCCGATCTGAGCGGCTGACCATCCCGTTCGCCGCCGTGACCACCTTTGCCGATCCTTCGGTCAATTTCGGGCTGCAGTTTGAGGCCCCGGCTGCGGAGCCGGCCGAAGCCGCGGTTCTGCCCGCACCGATCCCTGAGCCAGCCGAGCCGGAGCGCCCGGCGGCCGAAATCGTCACCTTAGACAAGTTCCGCAAACGCTAGGAATCTCGGCTCGCTTGACGCGCGCCTGGAAACGGCGATCCTGCGCGAAGTCTTAGCGCGGAGCGACGCATGAGCGATGCGGCCTACCACGAACTCTTCCCGCTGGGGGCCGACGACGCGCCCTATCGCAGGCTTACCGGCGACTATGTCGCTTCCGGGGTTTTCGAAAACCAGCGCGTCGTCAAGATCGATCCGGCGGCGCTGACCTTGCTTGCCCATCAAGCCTTTGTCGACTGTCAGCACCTGCTGCGCCCCGGTCATCTGGCGCAGCTAAGCGCGATCCTCGATGATCCGGAAGCTTCGGCGAACGACAAGTTCGTCGCCTTCGATTTGCTAAAGAACGCCAATATCGCCGCCGGCAAGGTGCTGCCGATGTGCCAGGATACCGGCACTGCCATCGTCATGGGCAAGAAGGGGCAGCGGGTCTGGACCGGGGCGGACGATGCTGCTGCGCTCTCCGCCGGCATCCGCCGCACCTATACCGAAACCCATCTGCGCTACAGCCAAGTGGCGCCGCTATCGATGTACGACGAGGTCAACACCGGCGACAACCTTCCCGCGCAGATCGACCTCTATGCCGAGCCGGGCGACCAATACAAGTTCCTGTTCATCGCCAAGGGCGGCGGGTCGGCCAACAAGAGCTTTCTCTATCAGCAGACAAAGGCGGTGCTGAATCCGAAATCCTTGCTCAAATTTCTCGACGAAAAGATCCGCACCCTCGGCACGGCCGCCTGCCCGCCCTATCACCTGGCGATCGTCATCGGCGGCACCTCGGCCGAGATGAATCTGAAGACGGTCAAACTCGCCAGCTGCCGCTATCTCGACGGGCTGCCGACGGAAGGGAACCGCTACGGGCAGGCCTACCGCGACCATGGCTTCGAGGAGGAGTTGCTTCAATTGACCCGCGGCCTCGGCATTGGCGCGCAATTCGGCGGCAAGTATTTCTGCCACGATGTTCGGGTGGTACGGTTGCCGCGTCACGGCGCAAGCCTGCCGATTGGGATCGGCGTCTCTTGCTCGGCCGACCGGCAGATCCTCGGCAAGATCACTGCCGATGGCGTGTTCCTCGAAGCGCTCGAGACGAACCCGGCGCGTTTTCTTCCCGAAATCGACGCTGCCTCGCTCGGTGGCAATGTGGTCTCGATCGATCTTGCCCGCCCGATGGACGAGATCCGCCGCACGCTGTCGCAATACCCGATCAAGACCCGGCTCAGCCTGACCGGCCCGTTGATCGTGGCTCGCGATATCGCCCATGCCAAGCTCCAGGAGCGGCTCGACCGTGGGGAAGGGTTGCCCGATTACGTCAAGCATCACCCGATCTATTACGCCGGCCCGGCCAAAACCCCGGAAGGTTACGCCTCGGGCTCGTTCGGCCCGACCACGGCCGGACGCATGGACAGCTATGTCGATGCTTTCATGGCTGCCGGCGGGAGCTTTGTCACCCTCGCCAAAGGCAATCGCGGCGCCGAGGTCCGCGCCGCCTGCGAAAAACATGGCGGCTTTTATCTCGGTTCGATCGGCGGGCCGGCCGCCCGCCTCGCGCAAGACTGCATTCGCAAAGTCGAGGTCTTGGAATATCCCGAACTCGGGATGGAGGCGATTTGGCGCATCGAGGTGGTCGATTTTCCTGCGTTCATCGTCATCGACGACAAGGGCAACGATTTTTTCGCCGGGCTTGCTTGACGGCGCGGGCTGCGGCAAATGGCGGCAATGTGGTGGCCCGCTGTTGCCGATCGTGATGCCAGCGGCCGCGGATGTGAGGCCTCCTGATTGGCGCAAACCGGCGATTTGGACGAACTCTTGCGCGGCGACAACGGGGCGTGGGAGGCATTTGTACGACGCTATGCCGGCCTCGTCGTTGCCGCCGTTCGCGCCATTGCGCGCGAGACCGCCGAGATCGAAGACCTGACGCAGGAGGTCTTTCTGCGGCTATGCAAGGACGACTTCAAGCTGTTGCGCGGTTACGACCCGGCGCGGGCCGGGCTTTCGACCTGGCTGACGATCGTCTCGCGCAGCACTGCGCGAGACGCGATGCGCCGCTACCGGCCGGTTTCGGTACCGATCGAAGCGGTCCCGGAAAGCCGCCTGGCGATCGACCCGGTCGAGCCGGTGCGCAAGCTCAAACTCCCCGAAGCTTTGCTGTCGCCGCGCCAGCAGCAAATTTTAACGATGTTGTACGATCATGAAATGGAAGTTGCCGAGGTCGCCGCGGCGCTGGGGATCGACCCGCAGACGGTGCGCAGCGCCCATCACAAGGCAATGCTCAAGCTCAGAGCCCACTTCCAGGCCGAAGTTCAATGAATGTCGGAACGCCTATTGTTGGGGATGGTGGCGCGGCCTGCCGCGTAAAGAAAGGGGGAAGGCGCTGCAATGATGCGAACCGATAACGAGCGAGAAGAGGGATCGCAGCGGCTGTCCGATCGTCTCTTGTGGCAGCGAGGTCGCGCGACCGATGCGCCGCAGAACGAGGCGGAGCGCTTTCTCGATCTCGCCGCCTTCGCCGATAAACTTCTCGATGCCGACGAACGGGATCGTGTGGCGGCTTTGCTCGACGCCGACCCGGACGCGGCCGCAGATGTCGCGGCGGCGCAAGCCCTCAATGCCGCCGATCAGAATTCGGCCGGGCTCGAGCGTGTCATTCTGCGCGCCTGCACGATACAGCCCGATGCAGAGCAGGCCGCTTCAAAGCGGACCGACGCGATACAGCCCGATGCGATGGCGGCGCGCGGCGCCGTGGTGGCGCTTGCTCGGCGGTTGAAGCGCCGCCGTATCGTCTATGATTTCGCTCAGTGGGGAAGCATTGCGGCGGCGCTCGCGGTAGCGAGTTGGCTCGGCTTTTCGATGGGCACCGATGCGTTGCTGGCGCTTAGCGAGCCTCGCCAACCGAGTGAGGCTACTTTGCTTCCGGAATTGTTCGACCCCCCGACCGGCTTGTTGCGCGACCTGGGCGAAGGCCTGCGGACGTGACCGTCGCCTCGTTGGTGGCGCGCCGCAACGTGCGGCGGCACCTCTTGTGGGTAGTTTTGGCGCTTTCGGTGGCGCTCAATTTGTTCTTTGTCGCCGGCGCCCTATGGATCCGCTTTCATGGACCGCCACCGCCGCTGAGCGCTGAGGAGCGGCTTCAACGGATGGGCGCGCAACTCGACCTCAGCCCGCAGCAAAAGCCGGCTTTCGAGCAGTATTTACAGGCCGTGCACAGCCGCATGCAGGAAATGCGCGCGTCGGTCGAGCCCCTGATGAACCGCGCCTGGTCGGAGCTGGCCAAACCCGGGGCGGATGAGGCGAACGTTGTGCGGCTGTTCGATGAAGCGGCGGAAAAGCGGCGCGGCTTTCGCCGCGAGCTGACGGCGTCTACCTTGTCGTTCCTCGCCACCTTGTCGCCCGAACAGAGGGCTAGATTCGTCGAGCTCGCCCGCCAGCGACCGTGGGAGCGGAGACATTCGCACGGCTCTCCGTAGGACCGGCGGTCGGTCCTCTGAGCGATTGCGCGTCAGGACGCACAGCTGATATCCCACCGCGTTCGCGTTCCGAGCGCAGGTGCATTTGCGTGACATTGCTGAGATCGCGTAACGGCCGTTCCCGAGCCCTCGGGTTGGGATTGAACGCGGTCATGGCCGCGGCATTGTGCGGGTTGGCCAGCCGACACCCGGCAGGCGCCGGGCAGGTCCTGATGATGTCGGATGTGCATTTCGATCCGATGGCTGACCGGCGACTGGTCGACCGGCTGGCCGCCGCCGAACCGGAGCAATGGCGGGCGGTACTCGAAGGCTCCGACGATACGGCGCTTAGCCGATACGGCCGGGATACCAACTGGATGCTGCTGCGCTCGGCGCTCCAGCAGATGCGGGATGCCGCGCCGGACGCTGCCTTTGTGCTGGTGCCCGGCGATTTTCTGGCCCACGATTTCCGCCGGGAGTTCGACGGCGCCGCCAGCGATCACTCAAACGCCGCCTATCGTGTGTTCGTGCGCAAAACGATGCAATTTCTCGCGCAACAGCTCGAGCAGACGTTCCCCGCCACGCCGATCCTTCCCGTGCTCGGCAACAATGATGAGGAGTGCGGCGACTATCAGCTGCAGCCGGGAGGGCCGTTTCTCGCCGACACTCTGCCCATCCTGCGCGCCCTCGTCGGCCGCTCTGCCAAACCCGATTTCGCCGAGGATTGGCGGAGCTACGGCAATTACAGCGCTGCGGTCGGCGGCGTTCGGGTGCTCGCGACCAATACCAATTTCTTTTCAATTCGCTATCGCAATAGCTGTGGCTCACCCGGCGACGTCGACCCCGGGCGAGCCACCCTGGCCTGGCTGGAGGCCGCGCTCGCTGCGGCAAGGCAGGCGCAAGAACCAGTTTGGCTGGTGTATCACATTCCCCCCGGCTTCGACGGCTTTGCGACGCTGCGGCGGGGGGCGTGCCCCGGTATGATGATCCCGATGTGGGAGCCGGGTTACGCCGAGCCCTTTTACGCTTTGCTGCGGGACTATGCCGATACCGTCGTCGCCGGCTTCGCGGGCCATATCCACGTGGATGATTTCCGCCTGATCGGCGATGCCGACAGCCGCTACGCTTTCACCTTGATTACCCCTGCGGTGAGCCCGATTTTCGGCCAGAACCCGGCTTTCCGGACCGTCGTCTACGACGGCGCCGGCGCCATCCTCGACCAGACGACCTATGGTCTGACAAATTTGCCGGAGGCGAGCGCCAGCGGCGCCGTACCGCCGGCATGGCGACCGGAATATACCTTCACGCGGGAATGGAACCTGCCGCGGGTCGATCTGCCGAGCCTCGAGCGCCTCTATAAGATGACCGAAGACGTCGACGAGGAGCGCGACCGATGGCACAAGATCTTCCCGGTTTCGAGCCTGGCCTATTGGCCGCAAGTCGCGCGCAGCGAAGGCGAGGCGCCGGCGGTAAGGGCGTTCCGCTGTGCCTCGGGTAATGTTCTGTTGCCGGATTACCGGCAATGCTACTGCGGTGGTCACAGCTAGGGTCGGGCTTCGGAGCAAGTCGATGGAACTTAGCGATCGCTTCGGGCTCCCGGTCACCACGGCCTCCGCGACGGCGCTCGACCATTATGGGACGGCCGTCGATCTGCTGCTGTCGGCGAATATCGGCGCCGAGGAACGGCTGTCGCATGCCACGGCGGCTGATCCCGATTTTGCGCTGGCCCACATCGCCCGTGCCCGCCTGCTGCAGCTGCAGGCGCGCATGCCGGAGGCGAGGGCGGTAGCAGCGCGCGCCAGAGCGCTGCGCGACGGCGTCTCAGTGCGCGAACAACGGCACATCGAGACGATTGCGCTGGCGATTGAAGGCTCTGCGGCGCAGGCCTGGACGCTGCTCCAGGAGCATGTTTCGGAATTTCCGAAGGATGCTTTGCCGCTCTCTTTGGCGCTCGGGGTTTTCGGGCTCCTCGGCTTCAGCGGGCGGCTCGATCATCACGAGGCGCAACTCGCGCTGCTCCAGGAGTTGGCGCCGCATTGGGGGGAGGATTGGTGGTTTCTCGGCTATCTAGGCTGGGCCTACATCGAAACGGGCGAGCTAGCCGTCGGCACCCGGTTGGCCGAGCGCTCGCTCGCCGGCAACCGGCGCAATGCTCACGCGGCCCACCAACGCGTCCATGGCTATTTTGAATCGGGGGACGCGGCCGGCGGCATCGCCTTTATCGAAGCCTGGCTGCCGGACTATGCCCGGGCCGGGCATCTGCATTGCCATCTCTCCTGGCATCTCGCGCTCTTCGAGTTGGCGCAGGGTAATCCCGAGCGCGCCCAGGCGATCTATCTCGATAGTATTAGGCCCTCGGTCGCCCAGTCGGCGCCGATGCTTTCCCTTGCCGACTCGGCGTCGTTCCTGTGGCGCTGTGAACTTTATGGCGCCGTCCCGCTCGCTGAGCACTGGGCCGAGGTTGCGGCGCACGCACGCCGGCACTTCCCTCGGGCCAGCCTGGCCTTTGCCGACCTTCATGCCGGTCTCGCCGAAGCGGCCGTCCAGGACGCCATCGGAGTAGAGGGTCGCATCGGCGGCCTGCGCGGTATGGCTCGGGAGGGTCGCCTGCCTCCGGGCGAGGTCGCCCCCGCCTTGTGCACCGGCGCGGCCGCGCTCGCCAGCGGCGATGCCGCCAAGGCCGCGCGGGTGCTTGAACCAGCGCTTGCCGACTTGCCGCGGATCGGCGGCAGTCATGCGCAACGCGAGGTCTTCGAGGACTCACTGATCGTGGCCTTTTTGCGCTCGCGGCAGCCGAGCCGGGCCGCGCCGCTGCTGCGCGTTCGCCTGGCGCGCCGGCCCTCTTCGCGCGACGAAGCCTGGCTCGCGCTCTGCCCCCAATAGCGGGGCTTTGTCCCGGCGCCAATGCCGGTCTGTGCGGAAATCATGGCCAACACCGCCAACCCCCGTGCTACGCTGGTGACCGATCGATTTCCAAGACCGCTAAAGGAGGAAACTATGGCGCAATCGCAACCATCAGCGGCCCGCGACCAGGTTCGCAATATCGTACCGGGATTGATCGACCTCAGCGAACGGGTGCTGTTCGGCGAGGTCTGGGAACGCCCGGGTCTGTCGAAACGCGACCGCAGCCTGATCACCTGTGCGACCCTGATCGCGCTCGGTCGCGAAAAGCAGCTTGTCGGGCACCTGCAGCGGGCGCTCGACAACGGCCTCACCAAGAACGAGCTCAGCGAGGTGATCACGCATCTCGCCTTCTACGCGGGCTGGCCGGCGGCGATGACCGCGGCGCTAGTCGCCAAGGACGTATTCGAAAAATAGTCTCGGGAGCTCCCCAGACATCGCCTCGGGGGCACCGCACACGAACCGAGACGCGGGAGGGCAGAATGAAGATAGGGTTCATCGGGCTGGGCATGATGGGTTCGGGCATGGCGGCCAACCTGCAAAAGGCCGGGCACGAATTGGTCGTCCACGATCTGCGTCGCGCGGCGGCCGAACCCTACCTCGCCGCCGGCGCGGTGTGGGCGGACAGCCCGCGCGCGGTCGCCGAGGCGGCCGAACTGGTCTTCACCTCGTTGCCCGGACCGCCCGAGGTCGAAGCGGTGGCACTGGGCGAAAACGGCCTGCTATCGGGCATGAGCCGCGGAAAGGCCTATTTCGACCTGTCGACCAATTCGCCGACCATGGTCCGCAAGATCAACGCCGCCTTTGCCGAGCGCGACGTCTATATGCTCAATTCACCGGTCAGCGGCGGGCCGCGTGGTGCGCGCACCGGCAAGCTGGCCCTTTGGGTCGGGGGCGACGAGCAGATCTTCAACCGCCACAAACCGGTGCTTGACGCGATGGGCGACAAGGCGCGCTATGTCGGACCGATCGGCGCCGGCTCGGTCGCCAAGCTTGTCCACAACGGTGCCGGCTACTGCATCCAGACGGCGCTCGCCGAAATGTTCACGGTCGGCGTCAAGGCCGGGGTCGAACCGCTGGCGTTATGGGAAGCGGTGCGCGAGGGCGCCAGTGGCCGCCGTCGCACTTTTGACGGGTTGATCGACCAATTTCTGCCCGGCAAATACGAGCCGGCCGCGTTTGCCTTACGCTTGGCCCACAAGGACATGTCGCTGGCGACCCAACTCGGCCGCGACTTCAATGTGCCGATGCGAGTCGCCAATCTGGCATTGGCCGAGCTCTCTGAGGCGCTGAACCGCGGTTGGGGCGATCGCAACTCGCGCTCGCCCATGCTACTGCAGGAGGAGCGCGCCGGGGTCGAAATCCGCGTCGACCCGAAGCGCCTCGAGGAAGCGCTCGACCGTGATCCGCCGGCCTCCGGCGATCCTAAACACGGGTAAACGCCCATTTCCCGCTAGCTGGCGAGGGTGGGGAGGTCGCGTTCTACGGTGGGATAGATCGACTAGTTTTGACGGGAGGAGTGACGAGCGATGGATGGGATGGGTGTGGAGCTGGATTGTCTCGAAGGCGTCCGGGTCGTCGATTTTACGCAATTTGAGGCAGGGCCATCCTGCACCGAATCTCTCGCCTGGCTCGGCGCCGAGGTGGTCAAGGTCGAGAACCCGAAGACCGGCGATCCCGGCCGCCGCCGGCAGCCGGGGCGGCCCGACGACGACCCTTGGTATTTCCATCAATTCAACGCCAACAAGAAGTCAGTCACCCTCAATCTCAAATCCCCGCGCGGTCTCGAGATCGTCAAGGAGATGCTGAAAAAAGCCGACGTCACGGTCGAGAACATGGCGCCCGGCACGATTGAACGGCTGGGGCTCGGCTATGACGCCGTCAAGGGGCTCAACCCGGGGATCATCTACTGCCAGGTCAAGGGCTTTGGCGCCGGCAGCCCCTATGAAAAAAACCTTGCCTTCGACATGATCGCGCAGGCGGCGGGCGGCCCTTTCAGCGTCACCGGATACGGCGACCGGCCGCCGGTCAAGCCGGGTCCATCCTTCGGCGACACCGGCACCGGCATGCTGATGGCGATCAGCATCCTTGCCGCCTTGCGTAAGCGGGACCGCACCGGCAAGGGACAGCGGCTGCAGGTCGCGATGCAGGACGCGATGATCCATTACATGCGGGTGCCGTTTTCGCGCACCCAGCTGAGCGGCCAGGCTCAGTTACGCGGCGGCAGCGACCGGTCCCAGCCCGGCGGGCTCGTGCCTTCAGCCTTGTACCCGTGCAAGCCCGGCGGGCCCAACGATTATGTCTATGTCTTTACCAGCCGCGCCAATCCCGAGCATTGGACCCGGCTCCTCAAGGTGATCGGCCGCGACGACCTGGTCGGCGACCCTCGCTACGACACCAATCAGGCGCGCAGCGCACGTGCGGCCGAGGTCGACGAAATCATTGCTCAATGGACGCGCCAGCACACCAAGGAAGAGGCGATGAAGATCATCGGCGAGGCCGGCGTACCGGCCGGTGCGGTGTTCGACACGCTCGAACTGATGAACGATGGTTCGCTTGCCGAACGCGGGATCATGCAGACGATCGAGCACCCGACGACCGGCAAGGTAACAATGCCGGCTTGGCCGGTTCGTTTCGACGGCGCCCCGCCGCGGGTCAAGCCGTCGCCCCTCTTGGGTCAGCACAACGCCGAAATTCTCGGCGACTGGCTCGGCATCGGCGCTGCCGAAGTGGAGGCGCTGCGCACCGAAGGAATCGTCTGACCGAGGGCACGATCAGCGCCCGCGGTCTGCTGCGTGACACGGGGCGACGTTGATCTTGTCCATCTGATGCCGATCTCCGTCGACTTCGCTGAAAATCGCGCAATGGTGGCCCTTTGCCGCGATCCGAGCGACCGAAAACGCATATTCCTTGGGGCTGCTGCCGAAGGTAAGGGTGAGCTTATCGCCAACCGCGACGCGAGACGGCAAGTTGATATGGTGGTACGTCTTGCAAGAGCTGGTCACGACCCAGTCGCGACACTTGGTCAGCACGCCCGGGGCTCCCGGCGCGACCGCTTGGACCTCATCGGGCTCCCCGGCAGCGGCGCACCCGACACTGAGGATGGCGAGTAAGAGGCCTGCGATCAGGGTACGAAGCGGCATCAGCCTTCGCCTAGCGAGTACGACATGGTAAATCTGCTTTCGCCATCATAGCGTTTCAACAGACGAGGAAACCACGATGAAGCTTTACTACGCCCCGGGCGCCTGCTCGATCGGCATTCACGTACTGCTCGAGGAAATCGGCAAACCCTATCAAGCCGAGGCTGTGAACCTCCGTGACGGCGCGCAATTCAAGCCACCCTTTACGGGCGTTAATGCAAAAGCGAAAGTTCCGACCCTCGAGCGCGACGACGGCTCGATCCTGACCGAATTCCCGGTCATCGCCCGCTGGCTGGCTCGCCAAAATCCGCAGGCGAACTTGATCCCAAAAGACGAGGAAGCCGACACTCGGGCGATGGAAGCGATGGAATATATCGTCGGCACGATCCACTCCCAGGGCTTTACGCGCCTCTTCCGCTCGGAACGGTTTGCGCCCTCCCCATCTGATCACGAGGCGGTCAAGGCGACCGGCCGTGAGGTCGCCGAAAAGGGGTTCGCGCTGATCGACAAGGCGCTGGAAGGAAAGCAGTACCTAGCGGGCGAATTTTCGATTGCCGATGCCGCGCTGTTCTATGTGGAATTCTGGGCGAGCGGGCGGGCCGGCGTTCCGCTGCCAAAAAACTGCGCCGCGCATTTCGACCGCATGAAGTCGCGCCCGGCCGTGCAGCGCGCCCTGCGCCAGGAGGGGTTGAACTGAAATCCGCTTCGTAGCGGCAGACGTTTTTACAGCCGGGCTTGAAATACGGGAGGCAAGCTCGGTTTATTCCCGTCACCCCCGCGGAAGCGGGGGTCCAGGGCAGCTGCTCATACCGGCCCCCTGGATTCCCGCTTTCGCGGGAATGACGAGTGACCCATTGATGAATAGTGGTACCATTTCGGGCCGGGCTCTTTGGGAGCAATTAGCGATGGATGGAAACGCCGTATCACCGAACTGTCTCGCCGGCATCAAGGTTCTCGATCTGACCCAATTCGAGGCCGGGACGAGTTGCACCGAGGCGCTCGCCTGGATGGGGGCCGAAGTCGTCAAGGTCGAAAACCCGAAGGGGGGAGAATCCGGCCGCCTTGGTGTCCCGGACCCCTACTATTTCATGGCTTACAACGCCAACAAGAAGTCGATCACCGTCAACCTCAAATCCGAACGCGGTCTAGCGCTGGTCAAGGACATGGCGAAAGGGGCCGATATCTTCACCGAGAATTTCGCGCCTGGCGCGGTCGAACGGCTAGGTCTCGGCTATGACGTCGTCAGCGCGCTCAACCCCCGCATCATCTATGCGCAGGTCAAGGGCTTCGGCGCCGGCAGCCCCTATGAAAACGGGCTCTGTTTCGATCCGATTGCCCAGGCCTGCGGCGGCGCCATGAGCATCACCGGCGAACGGGGCGGCAAACCGATCAAGCCCGGGCCGACCATCGGCGACACCGGCACCGGCATGCTGCTTGCGTTCAGCATCGTCAGCGCGCTTTACCAGCGCGTCCAAACTGGCAAGGGTCGGCGGCTGCAGGCGGCGATGCAGGATTCCGTCATGCATTACAGCCGCGGCATGTTTATCAGTCAGGCGCGGCTCGGCACGGCGGCGCCGCGGCGGCCGGCCGCCGGCGGCAATGCGCCCTCGGGGATCTATCCGTGCAAGCCGGAAGGTCCGAACGACTATGTTTACCTACTGACCAGCCGCGCCAATCCTGAGCACTGGCCGCGCCTCTTGAAACTGATCGGCCGCGAAGAGTTGATTGGTGACCCGCGTTATGACACCGCCGCTGCCCGGGTCGAGCACGAGGCCGAAGTCGACGAAATCGTCGCCGGCTGGACGCGGCAGCGCACAAAGCAGGAGGCCATGGCCCAGCTCAGCGGCGCCGGCGTGCCCGCGGGTGCGGTCTTCGATTCGATGGAGCTGACCAACGAGCCGAGCTTTGCACGTCGCGGCATCTTGCAGACCATGCATCATGGGGACTGGAAGATGACGATGCCGACCTGGCCGGTGCGCTTCGACGGCGCCCCGCCGCCGGTCAATCCGGCGCCGCTGCTCGGAGAACACACCACCGAGGTGTTGGAGGAGTGGCTCGGGCTGGATGCCGCGAAGGTCGAGGCGCTGCGCGGCGACGGGATCGTCTAAGCGCGAACCGATCTCCTCCTCCCGCGAGATAAGCGCGGGGAGGAGGTTCAGCCGATAATGCCAGACTGCGACCAGCCGATATCGGGGTTCCGATCGACGCCCGTATTCCGCGTCGAATGCCGGTTCGCTCGACCATTGAAATGCTTAGAGAAGGCCTGAGCTTGATCGGCTGCCTTGAACTCGAGAGAAACAACCACGCCGCCATCGTCGTCACGGCAAGAAAAGCTGGAAGGTTCAAAGCGGTGCTCATCTAACCAAACCCGCATTGCCCCCATCTCTCGCGGCAAGTCGGTGAGGCTGAGGCGGATTTGTACAGCGCGCATTTACGATGGCTCGGGTTGTTGGTCCTGCGAAGGCATAGTAAGGCATATAAGCAGCGGTGAGTTCGGCGTGGTGCCGCCGCCTCAAGATCTCACAGCTTTGTCACAGGGAGGGCCGCCGTCGAGGCCGACTCAGTCGGCACCGCTGCCCGGCCGGGGTTCACGCCAATAATGATAGCGGTAAAGTTCGGCGCTTAATCCAACGACCGAATAAAGAGCGCGGGCGGCTGCGTTGTCGGCCTCCACTTCCAGACATGCACCCGAAGCACCCTGCTCCTTGGCCCACGCCGCCAATCCGGTGATGACCCGACGCCCGAAACCGGACCTTCGTCGTCGGCCATCCGTGATCACCGATTCATAGCACAGCAAACCGTTGTGGAGCGCCCCGTAGGCTAGCGCGACAACGTCTCGGTCGTCGGCAAGCATGGCGAATCCGGCCGGGATCGCGAGCTGGCCGACGATCCGTCGATAGGTTCGGGCCTCTGCGTCCGCCTGGTTCTGCAGCGCCGCCATCGCAGCGAACCACTCCGCGGTGGCGTGAGGCAACACGCGCACATCCCGGTCTTGTGCCGCCGCGATGTTGTTGATCGGGCCATAGAGAACGCAGCTCTCGCCCTCCCTAGTATAACCGGCTGCCGCAAGCCGCTGGTCGACCGCCGGATCGATCAACGACAAGACCCGAAAAATCGTCGGCAGTGCTTGTCGTCGATAAAGCGCTTCGCAATCGCGCTGAGGCGCGTCTGCGACAGGCCTCAAGGGATTGGCCGAGTTGGCGCGGCGCGTCAGACCTTCGCTGAACCGCAACAGCCAGCCATCGAGCAGGACTTCCCGCAATGCCGGCCAAGCATTGAGGCAGGTCTCCTCGACGCGCCACGCCAATGCCGAAGTCCGTCATTTAAGCGTAATGCTCTTCCGCCGCGATGTCGTAGCCGTAGAGCCAGGCAACGCGATGCGCCGTCCCGTCTGGATACAACATCCGTCTTGCCATGTATTCGATGTCTCGCGTTACGCGGGCCCAGCGCGACGGCAGGTGGTTGAGCTTGGCGCGTTCGCGCGAGCCGATGACGGCGCGCCGCGTGCGCGGCACCCGCAAGCTCTGATAGCGGCGCAACGCCTCGTCGAGATCGTCCGGCAGTCGTGCGACCAGTTCCGCCAGGACGCAGCCATCCTCGATACCCATCGCCGCGCCCTGCGCCAGAAAGGGCAGCATCGCGTGCGCCGAGTCGCCGAGCAGGGTCACCCGCCCCTTGGTCCATTGCGGCAACGGCTCGCGGTCGAACAATCCCCATTTGAAGTACTTGTCGCTGCACTCGAAGAGCCGCAGCAGCTTGTCGTTCCACCGGGCATAGGTCGCCATTAGTTCATTGCGGTCGGCCTCGCGGATCCACGATTCTTCGGTCCATTCGTCGGTGTCATGGATTGCGACGAAGTTCACCATTTCGCCGCGCCGCACGTAATAATGGACGACGTGCCCATGCGGCCCCATCCAATTCAGCGAGCTCGGCTCGATCAGCCCGCGCGGGATGCGCTCCACCGGCACCAGTCCGCGCCAGCATATGCAGCCGGTGAAACGCGGCGCATCGGCGCCGAACAGGGTGGTGCGGACGAGCGAATGAATGCCGTCGGCGCCAACGACGATGTCGGCCTCGATCGTGCTGCCATCGGCGAAATGAGCCGCCGCCAATGCCTCCCCCGGCTCGACTGCGACACAGCGGGCATTGAGGCGAATGGCTCGGTCGGGCAACGGCGCCGCCAGCACGGCCAACAGATCGGCGCGGTGGAACGAGCAGAGCGGAGCGCCGAACCGTTCGCGAAAGACCCCTCGGATCGGCGCGCGGTAGATCACCCGACCGCTCTTCCAGCTGCGCAATACCTGGCTTTCCGGCTCGAACGCGACCTCGATTGCACTCTCTTCGAGACCGAGCACTCGTAGCGCATTCATCGCGTTCGGGGTCATCTGCACCCCGGCGCCGATCTCGCTCAAAGCGGGAGCCTGCTCGTAGACGGTAACCTCGATCCCGCGGCGATGCAGCGCCACCGCTGCCGCCAGTCCAGCGATGCCGCCGCCGATGATGGCGATGCGCGGGTTGCGGGCCATTACAGCATCGCGGTGGTGGGTGCTTCGAGACGCGCCCTACCGGCGCTCCTCAGCATGAGGTTCTCTATCGATGGCATTGAGGAAAATTCGCTCATCCTGAGGAGGCGCAAAGCGCCGTCTTGAAGGACGCACGGCGCCAATCCAGCTCTACTCTTGCGGGTAGCGCCAGACGTTTGGGGGTTGCGGGGCGCTGTCGTCGATGGTCCATTGCGGCAAGGCGAGGCCGGGGGCGACGTCGCTGAAGACGATGCGCATGCGGGTTCCGATCCCGACGCGCCGCACCTGATCGGCCGGCGCCAGCTTGCCGTCGGGAGTGGCGAGATTGCCGACGACGCGCAATGCCTCGTGCTCGCTGGGCTGACCCTTCTGCGTGTCGAGATCGACGAGCAGGATCATATAGGGGGTATGGTCGCGGAAGGCCGGCTGGATCGCGTGATGCACCTCGCTGTAGGAGTGCACCGCGCCCTTGCCTTCGACCCGGGTCCAGCGCGATTCGAGGGTCATGCACCATGGGCAGGCGGTGGTCGGAGGGTAACGGATCAGGCCACACGCACTGCACGCCTGCAGGTGAAAATCGTGCTCGGCGCAGTGGCGGAAATATTCGAGGTTCTCGACGTCGAGATCGTCGACGGTCAGCCCCATGCCCAGATATTCGCCGCGAATAGCCATAACGTCTCTCCAATTTAGTGCCTCTGCCGACACTGCGTTGTTTTTGTCCGTCACCCCCGCGAAAGCGGGGGCCCAGGGCTACGGTTTGAGCCTAACCCCTGGATTCCCGCTTTCGCGGGAATGACGGAACAGGCATCAGCCGCGCCGCATGACCATCGACGAGGCGGTCGACGGGTTGGCCCAGCCGAGATTGGCGCTGACCTCGACGTTCTTCACCTGGCGGCAGCCACCTTCGCGGTAGTCGTAGGTGTGCTGGCGTTTGCCGTCGGCGCCGACCGGGCAGGAATCATCGGCGTCGTGGCGCAGCTGACGGGTGTTCTCGATGACCATGTTCATGCCGTGGGTGTAGCCCTCGCATAGGTGGCCGCCGCTGGTATTGTTGGGCCGCCGGCCGCCGAGCTGGATCGCGCCGCTGCTGACATATTCGCCGCCTTCGCCCTTTTTGCAGAAGCCGTAATCCTCGAGCTGCAGCATCGTCGTAAAGGTGAAGGCGTCATAGGAGCCGGTGATGTCGATGTCCTCCGGCCCGACGCCGGCATTGGGCCACAGGATCTGCCGCGCGTAATAGCCGGCGACGGTCGAGATCGGCCCGTGCTGGTAGTGCATGTCGAGGCGCGGCTTGTTGCAGCGGCCGACGACGCCACGGATCAGCACCAGCGGATGCTTGCAATCGCGCGCCCGGTCGGCCGATGTGACGATGATTGCGGTGGCATTGTCGGTCTCGACGCAGCAGTCGAGCAGATGCAGCGGCTTGCAGATGATCCGGCTGTTCAGCACGTCCTCGACCGTGAAGCGCTTCTTGTAATAGGCCTTCGGGTTGTTGGAAGCATGGTGGCTGTGCGCCACCTTGACCGCCGCCACCTGCTCGGGCTTGGTGCCGTAATCGTACATGTGGCGCATGAAGGTCGGGGCGAAGCTCTGCCCGGCGCTCTGCCAGCCATAGGCGCGGTTGTGCAGCATGTCGCCGGCGACCGGCGCCGCCGAGCGCGCGCCGGTGCCGCCGATGCGCACCTGCGAATAGCCGTTCATCGACCGGAAGATCGCCACGACCTTGCAGCAGCCGGCCTCGATCAAGCCGATCGCGATGCCGACCAGCGCCTCGGTCGACGAGCCGCCGCCGAATACGTCCATGTAGAAATTGAGGCGGATGCCGAGATCGCCGGAGATGAAGGTCCCGGACGTCGAGTCGCCGCCCTGGTATGACAGCATGCCATCGACATCGCTCGCCTTCAGGCCGGCATCGAGGATTGCGTTCCGGACTGCCCAGGTTCCAAGGGCTCGCGTGGTCTTTCCGGAGCCGCGCGTGTAGGTGGTTTCGCCCACGCCGACGATCGCATATTTGTCGCGCAGGTATTTGGGGGTGGTGGCGTCCACCTCTTTCGGCAGCGGCATTTCTTTCTCCTTGATCAGATCGCCAGCCGGTAGGCCTTTGTCGCGGCGCCGCTGAACAGCGCCTTTTTCTCGTCGGCCGAGCAGCCGGCGGCGATGCGCTTGAAGGCGTTCCACATCACCGGATAGCTGCACATCCCCTTGTCGACCGGGAAATTGCTTTCAAACATCGAGCGCTGCGGGCCAAAGGCGGTGACGCAGGTCTCGATATAGGGGCGCCAGGCCTTCTCGAGGTCTTGCGACGAAGGCGGATCGTCGTTTTCGAAGAAGGTGAAGCCGGTCAGCTTCATGGCGAGCCCGCCGAGCTTGACATAGGTGTTGGGGAAGCTCGCCACCTCGCGAATTCCGTCGCGCCATTCAGCAAAGCCTTCCTCGCGCTTGCCGGCATAGGGACCGATCGCCAGCGGGCCGCCGACATGGTTGAGCACGATCGTCGCCTGTGGAAAGGCGCGCGCAAGATCGGCGACATCGCCCAGCTGAGTGTGGAACAGCCACGCGTCGAAGCTGAGACCGAGCGCCGCAAGCCCGGCAAAGCCTTCGCGGAAATTGCGGTCGCGGTAGAGGCCCCCGGGGGCGCCCGAGCAATAGATCTGGAGGCTCGGATCGGCGTGCCAAGTCGCGCCGTTGCGGATGCCCTTGAAGCGCCCGCCCGATATCGCGACGTGCTGCTCGAGAATGCCTTTGGCGCGGCTGCCGATCCGCAAATCGACATTGCCGATGATACCGGCGATGCACCGGGTCGTCCCGTATTTCCCCGATGCGCTCATCGCCGCGATGCCGTTGACGAATTCGGTCTCGCCGAGCGACTTCAGCTCTTGCGGCCCGTCGGCCCGGTACATCTCGCGGCATTCTTCGAAGCAGGTTGCGACGATGTTGTGGCCGCTGCCGACATCGGCCAACAAATCCCCGAACAGATAGCGGTTGCCGGGCCGATCCCACATGTGATGGTGCGGATCGACGATCGGCCGATCGGGCTCGATGATCTCCTCGCGGCGCTTGTTGAGCCAGTCTTGCCGGATCGGAGCATGACGGCTCGGGGGTATGGCTGATTGGGGCATTCTTTGGCTCCTCCCGGGTTGCTCTTCGACTGCATCAACTCTGCCCCGGCAAGGCAGGCAATTCCAACCTTTTAATCCGGGGCGCCTGGCGCGATCGAACTACTGCGCAAACTTCCCGCATGCGCGCCGCCCGCGGGTGTGGCTAAATAACCGTCCGCCGCCGGCCCCGGGGATCCCGACATGCCAAACGCCGAACCGCACCGTCTTCCCGCCACCACTTTGGTTCGCCTTATCGAAGACGGCGAGCTGACGGCCGAGGCGGTTGTCGCGAGTTGCCTCGAGCGGATTGCGGAACGCGAGCCGGTGGTGCGGGCGTGGAGCCACCTTGCCGGGAAGGCGGCTTTGGCGAAGGCGCGTGAGCTCGACCGGGAAGGGCACAAATCCCTGCTCCGCGGGGTGCCGTTCGGCATCAAGGACATCTTCGACACCGTGGACATGCCGACGACCTACGGGTCGCCGATTTATGTCGGCTGCCGCCCCGCCAACGACGCCAGCGCCGCGGCATTGCCGCGCGCCGCCGGCGGCATCGTGCTCGGCAAGACGGTCACCACCGAATTCGCCAACCGCCAGCCGGGCCCGACGACAAATCCATACGATCCCGGCTTTACCCCCGGCGGGTCGTCGAGCGGCTCGGCGGCGGCGGTGGCCGACCATATGGTGCCGCTCGCCATCGGCACGCAGACCGGCGGCTCGGTGATCCGGCCGGCGGCCTATTGCGGCGTCGTCGGGTTCAAGCCGAGCTTCGGGCTGTTCCCGCCAGCCGGGATGCGGATCAACACCGAGACCCTCGACACGGTCGGCATCATGGCGCGTTCGGTCGACGACATTGCGCTGTTTCGGGCCGCGATGATGGCGATCCCCTATGCCGCGCCGACCAAGCTCGAGAGCCCACCGCGGCTCGGCCTTTGTCGCGGCCCCCATTGGGAGGACGCAGAGCCGGAAGGCAGGGCGGCGCTCGAGGCGGCGGCCGGACGGCTCGCTGCCGCCGGCGCCGTGATCAGCGAGACCGAGCTGCCACAGGCTTGCGCCGAAGGCGATGAGAGGCAGCGCGTCCTCGGGTCCTTCGAGGGGCTGCGCAATCACATGCCCGAGCTCTACCGCCACGAAGCCCTGCTCAGCGCCCGGCTGCGCGACGAGAAGATCGCGCTCGGCCGCGAGCTCACCCTGGAGGCGTTCCGCCGCGCCTGCCGCGGTGCCGAAGCGGCGCGGGCGGCGGCGCAAGATTGGGCTTCCCGCTTCGACGCGATCCTGACCTTGCCGGCGGCCGGCGAGGCCCCGCGCGGGCTAGACGATACCGGGTCGGCGGTTTTCAATGCCTTGTGGACACAGCTTTATATGCCGTGTCTGACAATGCCGGCCGGGCGTGGCCCTAACGGCCTGCCGGTCGGCATTCAGCTGGTCGCGCGGCGCCATGCCGACGAGCATCTGCTCCAGGTCGCGCTGTGGGTCGAACAGCGGCTGGGTGAAGGAGGGCGGCGATGAACAGTCCCGAGCGACTGACCGCTTGCGAGGCGGTGGCCCGCCTGACCGCCGGCACGCTGACCGCCGAGGCGCTGACCCGGGCCTGCCTTGAGCAAGCCCGCGCCGGTGCCGAGATCAAGGCCTGGGAGTGGCTCGATCCGGAGCAGGCGCTCGCCCAGGCGCGCGCCGCCGACCGCGCCGCACATAAGGGCCGGCTGGCCGGCGTTCCGGTCGGGATCAAGGACATCATCGACACCGCCGATATGCCGACCGGACACGGCTCGCCGATCTATCGCGGCAACCGGCCGTTTGCCGATGCCGCATGCGTCGCGCTGATCCGTGCGGCGTCGGGCGTCATCCTCGGCAAGACCGTCACGACCGAATTCGCCAACCGCCACCCCGGAGCGACGGTGCATCCGTACAACGCCGACCATACGCCCGGCGGCTCGTCGAGCGGCTCGGCCGCCGCCGTCGCCGATTTCCAGGTGCCGTTAGCGCTCGGCACCCAGACCGGCGGCTCGGTGATCCGCCCGGCCGCCTTTTGCGGCGTCATCGGCTACAAGCCGAGTTTTGGCGAGTTCAGCCGGGTCGGCGTCAAGATGCAGTGCCACAACCTCGACACGCTGGGGATTATCTGCCGCAGCCTCGAAGACGTCGCGCTCCTGCGTGGCGTGCTGCTGGCCCAGGAGCCGCACCGCGTCGACCGTGAGTCCGCTGCGCCGCGGATCGGCTTCTGCCGCACGCCCGCCTGGGAACACGCCGATAGCGATACCCATGCTTTGATCGAGCACACCGCCGCGGCGCTGAGCGCGGCAGGCGCGAAGGTGCAGGAGATTGCGCTAACCCCGGCTGATATCCTCGACCATCACCGCCGCATCTTCGAGTTCGAGGCCGCGCGCAATTACACCTATGAGTACGAGATGCATCGCGAGAAGTTGAGCGAAGCGCTGCGCGACGGGCTGCTCGCACCCGGCCGTGCATTGCCGTTAGCCGCCTATGTCGAGGCGATCGAGACCGCGGAAGAGTTTCGCCGCAAACTCGACGATGTTTTCAGCGAGGTGGACGTGCTGCTCGCCCCGAGCGCCGTCGGCGAGGCCCCTAAAGGCCTCGGTTCGACCGGCGATGCGTGCTTCAATGCGATTTGGACCCTGGCATGGACACCCTGCCTGACCTTGCCTGCCGGGCACGGCCGCAAAGGATTGCCGCTCGGCATTCAGCTCGTGGGTCCGCGCTTCCGCGACGAGGCGCTGCTCGACGCCGCCGCCTGGGTCGAAGCCCGCCTGCACTGACCGATTTCCGTAAGTTCACCCAAAGGAGAAGATGACATGATCTACGAGCTGCGGGTTTATCACTGCGTACCGGGCCGCCTTCCGGACCTCATAAAGCGGTTTGACACGCTCACCTTGCCGCTCTGGAAAAAGCACGGCATCCAACAGGCTGGGTTCTGGACCGTGGCAATCGGGCCGTCGAACCAGGACCTTTATTACATGCTCAAGTGGGAATCGCTCGATGATCGGGCGAAGCGGTTCGCCGGGTTCCAAGCCGATCCGGAATGGATCAATGGACGCGCCGAGACCGAAAAGAACGGTCAGATCGTCGCCTCGATCACCAACACAATCCTGCAGCCGACGACCTTCTCGTCGGTAAAGTAAGGGAGGAAGACATGCTCTACGAACTGCGCGTCTACCACTGCGTGCCGGGCCGCCTTCCGGATCTGTTAAAGCGGTTCGACACGATCACCTTGGGGATCTGGAAGCGGCACGGCATCGAGCAGGCCGGCTTTTGGACCACCGCGATCGGCGATTCGAACCAGGCCCTTTACTATCTCCTGAAATGGGAATCGCTCGCTGACCGCGAGAAGAAATGGAATGCATTTCAGGCTGATCCGGAATGGCACACCAAGCGCGCCGAGACCGAGAAAAACGGCGCAATCGTCGCCAGAGTGGAGAATAGCATTTTACAGCCGACGAGCTTCTCCTCCGTGAAATAGGAGGCCGCCGCGGAGGCACGGAGAAGCGGATTTGCTTTTGAACTCTGTGTCTCCGCGGTGATTATTTTCTGAACAGCTTTTCGAACCCCGCCCAGCAGGCATCGTAATCGTGCTGCAACGCGTCGGTTTCGAGTGCGAAGCGGGTAGGACGGATGACAAAGCGGGTCTCGAACATGAAGGCGAGCGTGTCCTCGATCTTCTGAGGTCTCAATTCGGCTGCGACCGCCTTCTCGAAGGTGGCCCGGTCCGGGCCGTGGGCCGACATGCAATTGTGCAGCGACGCGCCGCCCGGGGCGAAGCCCTCGGCCTTGGCGTCGTAGACACCGTGCACGAGCCCCATGAACTCGTTCATGTAGTTGCGGTGAAACCACGGCGGCCGGAAGGTATGCTCCGCCACCAGCCAGCGCGGCGGAAAGATCACGAAATCGCAATTGGCGGTGCCCGGGGTGTCGCTGGGCGAGGTCAGCACCGTGAAGATCGACGGGTCCGGGTGGTCGAAGCTGACCGTGCCGAGCGTGTTGAAGCGCGCCAGATCGTAAACGTAAGGGGCGTAGTTGCCGTGCCACGCGACGACGTCGAGTGGCGAGTGGTCGAAATCTGCCGCCCACAGATTGCCTTCGAACTTGGCGACGACCTCGGTTGGGCCGTCGCTGTCCTCAAAGGCCGCGACGGGGGAGCGAAAATCGCGAGGATTTGCCAAGCCGTTGGCGCCGATCGGGCCGAGTTCGGACAGCCGGAACAGCGCGCCGTAATTTTCGCAGACATAACCGCGCGCGCGGCCGTCAGGCAGCCCGACACGGAACTTGACGCCGCGCGGGATGACCGCGATCTCGCCGGGTCCCGCCTCGACCACGCCGAGCTCGGTGGCCAGCTGCAGCCGCCCGGTCTGCGGCACGATCAACAGTTCGCCGTCGGCATCGTAAAAGACGCGGCGCTCCATCGGCGTGGCCGCTCGGTAGATGTGGATTGCGACGCCAAAGCGTGCGCCCGCGTCGCCATTCCCGCCAATCGTGACGAGCCCGTCAACAAAATCCGCCGGCTTATCGGGGAACGCCAGAGGGTTCCATCTGAGGCGGTTCGGCGACGGCGTCGCTTCGTCGAATGGGGCGCCGCGAATAAGGCCCTTGCCGATCTGCCGGAAGGCCGGGTGCATCGCCGAGGGTCGGATACGATAGAGCCAGGAGCGGCGGTTCTCGGCGCGCGGGGCGGTGAACGGCGTGCCCGAGATCTGCTCGGTATAAAGCCCAAGAGGCGCCTGCTGCGGCGCGTTCTGACCGACCGGCAGGGCGCCCGGCAGTGCCTCGGTCGCGTGCTCGTTGGCAAAGCCGGTCAGATAACGAAGCGCTCTCTCTTTCATGCTCATTCCCGCGGAATGATCACCTTTTCCTCGGTGACGAAGCTCTTGATCCGGCCGATGAACAAAGCGCCGTCGGCGTGCAATGCCTTGGCTTCCGGCGAGGCGTTGGCGCGCTCCATGGCGGCTCGATCGTCGTACCAGAGCTCGGCGATGCCGTCGATTTCGACATCGGTCGTTGGAATGTCGGGCCGCGTTCGCTCTTCGACAATATGCGACTGCACATAGCGGCGCACGCCCGGGACGGCATGGGCGAGCGGCGCGTGGACTTCCTGCCAATGCTTGATGAAGTCTTCGTGCGACAAACCTGCTTTTCGGGTCAGCAACCCGATGCTCTTGATCATGGGTAGGCCCTTCCGTTGCCCCGCACGCTAGCGCATGCTGCACTGGGAGATCCCGAGGAGGAAGCATGAAGATCGACATTGCCGGCAAGCGCGCCATCGTCGCCGGAGGCAGCCGGGGGATCGGGCGTGCGATCGCGCTGGCCTTCGCCGAAGCGGGGGCCGGGGTGTCGATCTGCGCGCGCGGCGCGGAGCGGCTGGCGGCAACGCGGGAGGAGATCGCGCAGCATGGCGGGCTCGCTCATGCCGCCGTCTGCGATCTTTCCGACGCCACGGCAATTCCTCGGTACATCGAAGAAGCGGCCGGCGCTCTCGGCGGGATCGATATCCTGGTCAACAACGCCTCCGGGTTTGGCACCAGTGACGACGAGGCCGGATGGGCCACCAGTATTTCGGTCGATCTGCTGGCGACGGTGCGGGCGACCCGGGCGGCATTGCCCTATCTCGAAAAATCCGACGCCGGATCGATCGTCAATATATCGTCGATCTCCGGGTTCCGCGCTTCGGTCCGCACACCGCCTTACGGAGCCGTCAAGGCCGCTAGTGCTGGAGTACACGCTGACCCAAGCCGCGGCATTCGCCCGCAAGCGGATACGGGTCAACTGTATCGCCCCCGGCTCGATCGAGTTTCCCGGCGGGACCTGGGCCCGGGCCAAAGCGAGCAACCCGGACCTCTATGGTCGGATTCTCCGCAGCATCCCGTTCGGCCGCTTGGGCCGACCCGAGGAGGTAGCGCAGGTTGCGTTGTTCCTGTGCTCGCCACTCGCCAGCTGGGTCACCGGCCAGAACATCGCCGTCGACGGCGGGCAGATGCTTTGACGAGGTGAGGCACGCGCCAGCCGCCGACGCAGTCGTTGTTCTTGGCTGTCATAGCCCGGCGGCGCTGAAGCGACGGGTCGATCTCGGCATTCGTCGGTTCCAAGACGGCGCCGCTCCGCTGCTCGTGCTGTCGGGCGGCGGAAGGGGGCCGGTGCCGGAAGCGGAAACCATGCGCCGTGCGGCGGTGGCGAGCGGCGTGCCGGAGACGGCTTTGCTGATCGAAGGCTTGTCGCGCAACACCCTAGAGAATGCGCTGGAGACGGCACGGCTGCTGCGTGCGCGCGGTCTGCAGTCGGTGTTGTTGGTCAGCGACCGGGCCCACCTGCCGCGTGCGGCGTTCCTCTTCCGACTTGCCGGCCTGCAGGTGGTAGGCCGGGTCGGCGTACCGCCGCTCTCGATCAAGCAGCAGGCCGGTGGCATCATAAGGGAGAGCGCGGCGGTGCTATGGAATTTGCTTCGTGCCCTGCTGCATCTCGGACTGCGGATGGTCGCGCTTGCTGGGCGGCGAACCCCGGCAACAGGCGCCAAAACAGGATGGCTACAACCAGGGTCGCGCCGCCGGTGAGCAAAAATAGCCCGGGAACGCTGATGCCGATGGCGATCAGCGCGATCGTGGCAACCGACGAGATCACCATGGCGGCCGCATTGATGATGTTGTTTGCCGCAATCGCCCGGGCGCGGTGCTGACGGTCGCTCGCCGCCTGCAGCAGCGCGTAAAGCGGCACGACGAAGACCCCGCCCGAGGCGGCGATTGCGAACAGGTCGCCGAGAATTCGCCAATGGGCCGCGTCGCCGAGAAAGACGGCAATGGTGGCAAGCTCCCCGCCGGCTGCGGCCGTCGGTGGGCTGGCGAGCCACAAATCGATCGAGAACAGCGCAATCCCGAGTGCCCCCCAGGGGACGCATCGGGCGCTGATCTTGCCGCCGAGAAGGCGGTTGCACAGCAGCGAGCCGAACGCGATCCCGACCGAAAACAACGTCAGGAGCAACGTCACGACGGCCTCTTGCGCGCCGAGAACAAAGCGGACATAGCTCGGAAATTGCGAGAGGTAGGTCGCGCCGGCCAACCAAAACCACGAAATTCCGAGCATCGAGCGGAACGGCACGGGCTCGCCCGCCGCCTGGCGGATCACGCGGCCGGTGGCGACCCAGAAATTCCAGCGCGATCCGCTGCGCCGTGCTGCGGCTGCTGCGCGCGGTATTCCCCAACTCGCCGCCCAGGCGGCGAGCGCCACGATGACGATCAACGCCGCCACGGCTGCCGCCCCGTACCGCGTCGCGATCAGCATGCCGGCAATTGTGCCGAAAAGGATGGCGATGAAGGTGCCCGCTTCGACGAGCGCATTGCCGAGCAGGAGCTCGCCGGGGGCGAGGAGGTCCGGCAGGATCGCGTATTTGAGCGGGCCAAAAAACGCCGCCTGGATCCCCATCGCAAACAGCAAGGCGAGGAGCACGGCCACGCTGCCGGCGAGAACGCCGAGGGCGGCAGCGAGCATCACCGGGATCTCGAGCAGCTTTATCAGACGGATCAGCCAAGCCTTGTCCGAACTCGTCGGCGATCTGGCCGGCGGTCGCCGAGCACAGGAAGAACGGCAGAATGAACAGCCCGGCGGCGAGCGGGATCATCATCTGGGTGGAAACCTGCGAGGCCGCATCGGCCCGATAGGCGATCATCAGCACCAGCGCATTGCGCAGCGCATTGTCGTTGAACGCCGAAAGGAATTGCGTCGCGAACAGCGGGCCAAAGCGTCGCGACACAAGCAAGGTGAGCGCTCCCCAGCGCCGATATTCTACCGCTTGCGCCGCCGTCATGGTCTTTGGCTCGGGTATCCTCTGTTTGCCGGTCGCAGCGGCCTGGCCTAAGTTTATCGGATGAATTCAGGGATAAACATGGTCGAGGCGAGTGCGACCGAGTGGGCCCGGTTCGGGGTCGAACCAGGGTGGTCGTTCGCGATCCGGCACCGCGTGCGGTGGAGCGAATGCGACCCGTTCGGACATGCCAACCACCGCGCATATTTCGAGTGGTTCGAGGAGGCCCGCAACCGCTATCTCGAGGCGGTAGGGCTCGTGCCGCTCTGCCCTGATACGCCGGGGCCAGTTATCGCCGAGACCGGCATCCGCTATGTTCGTCCGCTCGCCTATCCCGACGAGATTTTGGTCAGCGCCCGCACCGTGCGTCTCGGGCGAACCAGCTTTGAGATGGAATACGCCGTCTGGCGCGGCGGACTATGCGCTCTCGGGCGGGCGGTGCTGATCTTGGTGGTCAACGCCACGGGCGAGAAGACGCCGCTGCCCGCTGCCCTGCGCGAGCGCATGCTCGCCCGTGATCCCAGCCTCGATCGAGGAGATCCGCAATGAACCGTGCCGTCATCGTGATCTGCGACAGCCTCAGGGCGGATCTTATTACCGGGCGCGACGCGCCCTTTTTGCTCGGGTTCGGTCAGCGTTCGGCGCGCTTCGCGAACCACTCCAGTGTCTTTCCGTCGACGACCCGCACCAGCGCCGCGTCGATCGCGACCGGCTGCCTGCCGGCGCGCCACGGCCTGCTCGGCAACACGATGGCGCTCGACGAGGGCGAGGGGCTCGTCTGCCTGTCGGTCGGCAAGCCCGATTTTCGCGACCGATTGCAACGCGCGACGGGCCGCACCTTGCACGTGCCGACCTTGGCCGAGCGGGTCGGCCGCGCCGGCGAAACCGCGATCGCGATTTCGAACGTGTCGCCGGGAGCAGCCTATTTCCTCGATCCCGACGGCTTCGGCTGGGTCTACAACCCAGCCGGCAGCTTCGGACCCGATCGGCGGCAGCTGCGCGCCGAGGAGGGGCTCGCGATCTCCAAAGGGGCCGCCGGCGACGCCGCGGCGACCGAGCGGTTCTGCCGGGAAGTGCTTCGCGAGCGTGCCCCGGCGATCGCATTGCTGTGGCTGTCGGAACCCGATTACACCGGCCATCACTCGCCGCTCGGCTCGCCCGCGCATCGCGCTGCGATCGCCGCCGCCGACGCGAATGTATGCCGGGTCGCCGAGACGGTCGCGGCGCTCGACCCGACCGGTGAGCACATCCTTTTCATCGTCGGCTCGGATCACGGCATGGAGACGGTCGACAAGACGATCGACCTGGATGGCCTCCTGGTCGAGGCGGGGCTGAAGCGTTCGGCAACCTCCTCCGATGTCGTTGTCGCGCCGAACGGCACGGCCGCTCTGCTTTATTTCGCCGATCCTGCCGGAAAGCTTGTCGGACACGTGGCGCGGTTCCTGGAGACCCAGGATTGGGTCGGGCGGAGGTTCGTCGGACCCGACCTCGCAGCGGCCGGCCTGCCGACGAGCTCTGCGATGCAGATCGCGCTGACCCTCAAGCCCGACGGACGCGACAATGCTCACGGCGTCTCGGGGCACAGCCACATCGTGCGCGACTCGCTCGAACCAAAGGACGTTACCGGCTTCGGCCAGCATGGCGGGCTTGGCAAGAACGAACAGCGCCCATTCCTATTCGTGTCGGGCGGCGGCTTTGCTGCGGGTGTGTGTCACAGCCGCACCTCGCTGATCGACATCGCGCCGACCGTTTTGCGGCATCTTGGCCTGTCGTCGAGTGGAATGGACGGCCAGCCGTTGCCATGTTACCCGGCTGCACCCGCCTAAGCTCGACCGAGGCCGCTTAATTTGATACGCCCTGGCTATGCCCCTGACCCTCTACAACACGCTGACCCGCCGCAAGGAACTCTTCGAGCCGCTCGACCCCGAGCACGTGCGCCTCTACGTCTGCGGGCCGACCGTTTATGACCGTGCGCATATCGGTAACGCCCGGGCCATCATCGTTTTCGATGTGCTCTACCGGCTGCTGCGTGAGATCTATGGGCGCGAGCATGTGCGCTATGTGCGCAACATCACCGACATCGAGGACAAGATCAACGCCGCTGCCAGTAAGAACAACGAGCCGATCACAAACCTGACGGCGCGGACGATTGCGGCTTTCCACGAGGACATGGCGGCGCTTGGCGCCCTGCCGCCGGATATCGAGCCGAGGGCCACCGAGTATATCCCGCAAATGATCGCAATGATCGAGCGGCTGATTGCCGGCGGGAATGCCTACGCGGCCGAACGCCATGTGCTGTTTTCAGTCCCGTCCGACCCTCACTATGGCCGATTGTCGGGGCGCAGCCGCGACGACATGATCGCCGGCGCCCGGGTCGAGGTTGCGCCCTATAAGCAGGACCCCGCCGATTTCGTGCTGTGGAAGCCGTCCGACGCCGAAACGCCCGGGTGGGACAGCCCCTGGGGACGCGGCCGGCCAGGCTGGCACATCGAGTGCTCGGCGATGAGCGAGACGCATTTGGGCGAGACCTTCGATATCCATGGCGGCGGCCAGGATCTGATTTTCCCGCACCACGAGAACGAGATCGCGCAAAGCACTTGCGCGCATGGCGGCCGCCCGTTCGTCCGGTATTGGATGCATAACGGCATGCTGACCGATGCCGGCGCCAAGATGTCAAAGTCGCTCGGTAATATCCGCACCGTCCGTGAATTGCTCGACGAGGCTCCGGGTGAGGCGATCCGTCTGGCGCTCCTCACCTCGCATTATCGTGATCCGCTCGATTGGACGAGCGACCGGCTGCGCCAGGCACGGCAAACCCTCGACCGTTTCTACCGTGCCCTGACCCTGCCGCGCGATGCGGTCTTCGAACGATTTGGCGAGGCGGAGGATGCGCTGCGCCCGGTGCGCGAGGCGCTCGAGGACGACTTAAACACCCCACTTGCATTGACACACCTCCATGAACTCGCCGGAGCGATCAACCGGACGAGTTCCGATGCCGAGCGCTCGGCTTTGCAGCGGGCGCTCGAAAGCGGCGGGCAGCTGATGGGACTGCTCGGGCAGCCGCCGCTCGACTGGCTGCGCGGCAGCGACCAGGCCGAGGCCGAGCGGATCGCCGAGCGCATCGCGGCGCGGACTGCAGCGCGGCGCCAGCGCCGTTTTGCCGAGGCCGACCGCATCCGCGCCAGGCTCGCCGCCGAGGGGGTCATCCTCGAGGACAAGCCGGACGGCACCACCACCTGGTGGCGGAAGGATTGAGATGGCCGGCACCGATCATCGCCGTCAGGCGATGACGGGGGGGCCCGCGATCATCCTGGTCGAGCCTCAGCTCGGCGAGAACATCGGCACCGCGGCGCGGGCGATGATGAATTGCGGGCTAGACGATCTGCGGCTGGTGCGGCCGCGCGACGGCTGGCCTTCCGACAAGGCAACCGCCGCGGCAAGCGGCGCCGACGTGGTGCTGGCGAAGGCGCGGCTCTACCCCGATATTCCGGCGGCGCTCGCCGGGCTCGTCCACGTTTACGCGGCGACCGCGCGCGACCGCGGCATGGTACGGCGCCAGGTGACCCCGCGCCACGCAGCGGCCGAGATGCGGGTGAGGCTCGCGGCTGGCGAGGCCTGCGGGGTGATGTTCGGACCGGAGCGGACCGGTCTCCTCAGCGACGATGTCGCGCTCGCCGACACGGTTCTGACCGTGCCGCTCAACCCCGGTTTCTCCTCGCTGAACCTCGCCCAGGCGGTGCTGATCATCGGCTACGAGTGGTTCACCGCGGGCGCGGCGGCGCCGGCGGAAATCCTGCGTCGAGGAGGCAGCCGGCCGGCAGCCAAGGAGGAGCTGCTCAATTTCTTCGAGCATCTCGAAGAGGCGCTGGTGCGCAACGGCTTTCTGCGCAACCGCGAAAGCCGGCCGAGCATGGTCCGCAATCTGCGCAGCCTGTTTCAGCGCGCCCAATGCACCGAACAGGAGCTCCGCACTCTGCACGGCGTCGTGACCGCCTTCGCCGGCCCGCGCGAGCGGGACAAGCAGAAGTGATCGGCTCCGGGCACGCCGCGGCGCAATGGAAACTGTTCGGCTGAAGATCACCGGCAGGGTGCAGGGCGTCGGCTACCGGCTGTGGGCGACGCGCATCGCCGCGAGTCTCGGACTGCGCGGCTGGGTGCGGAACCGATCAAACGGCAGTGTCGAAGCCTTGGTGACGGGTGCCCCGGACGCTATCGCCGCCATGGTCGAGGCCAGCCGGACGGGGCCGGCCGGTGCCCATGTCACCGGAGTGACCGCGGTTCCGGACGAGGATGACGGCAGCGCCGGCTTTGTCGCGCTTCCGACCGAATAGCTACTCGAACAGCGACAGGTCGATGGCGTCGCCCATCGTGTTGTAGCCGAGATCGCTCGGATGCAGACCGTCGCCGCAATCGTAGATCGGCAGCATCTGCGTCTGATGCTCGGGATCGCGCAATGCCTTGTCGAAATCGGCGACCGCGTCGAAGACGCCGCCGTCGCGGATCCAGCTATTAACCGCCGTACGGACTTCCTCGCGCTGCGGGTTCCAAGCATTCGCCATATAGGTCTCGTTGCCGAACGGCGTCAGCGTGGCGCCGATGATCTTGATGTCACGGCTGTGTGCGCGCACCGCCATCTGCTTCAGACCGGCAATCATCTCCGCCGCGGTGGGCTCCTCTTCCGGCTTCCTCCAGCGGTTGCGCAGATCGTTGGTGCCGAGCATGACGATGACGTGAGTGACCCCGGGCTGGGACAACACATCGCGGTCGAAGCGGCGCAGCCCGCTATCGCCGCGGATGTCGAACAGGATGCGATTGCCGCCGAGTCCCTGGTTCATCACCGTCATCGGCCGGCCCCGATGGCGCGCCATCAGGCGGCGGGCGAGCTGGTCAGGCCAGCGGCAGAAGGCGTCCATCGTCGAGATGTTGCCGTCGGTCAGCGAGTCGCCGAGCGCGACGATGCCGCCGGTGTCGGCGCCGGCGAGCACGTCGACGCCGCAGACAAAGAACCAGTCGCTGGTGAGGCTGGCAATCGGCATCACCTTCGCCGCGGCGAAATCGCCCGGCGGCGAGATGTAGTTGGTCTGTCGCGCGTAGCGGCCGGTGATCTGAAAATCATTCGGGATCTCGCCGGGCAGATAGAGGCTGACCGCGAGATCAGCGAGCGGCGCCACGCCGAGCGTCACGGCATCGCTGAACAGGACAGCGCCCGCCGCGATCGGTCGTCGTCGCACCGCCGCCGAAGCTCAGCTTTCGCTCCGACCCGGCTACGATCGCCGGCCCCGCATCGCGCAGCGCGATAGATGCGCCGCCGATGTCGAGCGGACGCCGCCCGTAGGCATTCGAGATCCGTACCCGCACGGTATCACCGCCGAGGCTGGCGCGCATGGTCATGCGCAAGGTCTGGTTGTTGAAAGCGCCGGCTTCGGCGGGAGCGGGTGCGGTGGTCCACGTGCCGACCCAATGCTGATTGTCTGGCATTGCGCTTTATCCCTTTCGAAACTGCCGAACCGAAGGACGGGTGAGTCGTGCTACCCGAACGGCACCAATCATGCCACAACGCGTTCCATGGTCGTTAGAGAGACGAAGATGCGCAGCGTGGTGCAGCGAGGAGGACCAATTGCCGGCGGGCCATTCCAACAGCGCGGTATCTGACCCGGCGACGGTCGCGGCCGGTCTCGAGCGCCGCTATTGGCGGTCGGGATTTCTTGGCGGCGAGGCAGGAGGTCCGCCGGATCGGGCTGCCGTTTCTGTCGGTCCTGGCCTTTGTTGTCGGCATCGTCACCGGATTGGGCGCGGTTCTGTTTCGCGACCTGATCGGGTTTGTGCACAACCTGCTCTTCCTCGGGCAGTTCGTGGTCCGCTACGACGCCAATGTCTTCACCCCGCCCAGCCCCTGGGGGCCTCTGGTGATTCTGGTCCCGGTGGTCGGGGCGGTCGCCGTCACCTTCCTCGTCACGAAATTCGCACCCGAGGCGAGAGGCCACGGCGTGCCCGAAGTGATGGATGCGATCTACTACAAGGGCGGAGTGATCCGGCCGATCGTGGCGGTCGTAAAATCGCTCGCCTCGGCGATCTCGATCGGCAGCGGCGCTGCGGTCGGCCGCGAGGGGCCGATCATTCAGATCGGCTCGGCGCTCGGCTCGACCCTGGGGCAAGTCATTCGCATGCTGCCGGGGCAGCGTATTACCTTGGTCGCAGCCGGCGCCGGCGCCGGCATCGCGGCGACGTTCAACACGCCGATCGGCGGCGTCATGTTTGCCGTCGAGCTGATGATGCCGGAGGTCAGCGTCCGCACCTTTCTGCCGGTGGCGATCGCGACCGGCACCGCGACCTTTGTGGGCCGGCTGTTCTTCGGTCAGCAGCCGGCCTTTGTCGTGCCTCTGCCGCCACTGGAGAATGTCGGCCTCGGCGCGGCGCTGCTGCTGTTCCTCTACGCCCTTCTCGGCATGATTACGGGACTTGCCGCGACCGGTTTTATTCGCGGCCTGCACTTTCTCGAAGATCAGTTCGACCGGATCAAGGGACCCTACACTCGGCATGTGCTGGGCATGCTGCTGGTCGGCATCCTGATCTATGGGCTGCAGAAAAGCCTCGGCCATTACTACGTCGAGGGGGTCGGCTATGCGACGGTGCAGGCGATCGTATTCGGGCAGCTGACGACGGCCTGGCTGCTGGCGCTGCTGTTCGTCGCCAAACTGTTCGCGACGACGGTCAGCCTCGGCTCCGGCGCATCGGGAGGAATCTTTTCGCCTTCGCTCTTCATGGGCGCGACGATCGGCGGCGCCTTCGCCTCGGCGCTTGCCGCCATCCATCTACCGTTCGACGTCAACGTGCCGGCTTTCGCGATGGTCGGCATGGGCGCGATGGTCGGCGGCGGCACCGGAGCCGCGATGACCGCCGTCACGATGATCTTCGAGATGACGCGCGACTACAACATCGTGCTGCCGATGATCCTGGCGGTGGCGTTCAGTCTCGGGGTGCGGCGCCTGCTGTCGCCCGAAAACATCTACACCTTGAAGCTGGCCCGTCGCGGCCACTTGGTGCCAAAGGCCTTGCACGCCAACATGTTTCTCGTGCGCCGGGCGTCGGAGGTCATGGAAACCGACGTGCTCGTCCTGCCGGCCGAGACCGCGTTCGACGATTTCCTGCAGCCGGCCCGACCACGGCGGCCGGATGCGGCACGTCATCGTCACCCGGGAAAACCGCATCATTCGGCGTGGTTCGCGTCAACACCGGGCTGCGTCGCGGGCTGGAGGGGGTCCACACCGGGATTACTCTGGGAGACGTCGCCCGGCCCAATTTCACGATCGTGCGCGAAAATGACGTCGTGTTCGAAGTCATCCAGCGGATCTGGCGGCGGCGCGCGATCATGGCGCTCGTTATGCGCGGCGGCGGCGTGCCGCGGCCGCAGAACATCGCCGGGGTGATCACCAAGGAGCACGTCGCGGACTCGGTCGCTGCATCCGTGCAGATCTACCCCAGCTAGCACGCGGTCTCTGCGGTGCGTACCCCCACCCGCGAGGGTTATGGCAGCTTGCTGGTTCTGGCGCTTCTGGCGCCGATCGTCGGGGCGGCTTCCGGGCTGATCGGCGCCCTCTTCCGCCTGGCGCTGGTCGAGGCTGACCGGTTTCGCGATGCTGCGATCATCTGGGCTCATGGCTGGAAGGTCGGCGGGCTCTTTATCATTGCAGCGGCCTGCGCGGCGGCCGTGGCATTTGCGGCCTGGCTCGTCCGGCGGTTCTCGCCTTACGCTTCGGGTAGCGGCATCCCGCAGGTCGAGGCGATCTTGACCGATGAATTGCCGCCGACGCCGCCTCGATTGCTGATCGTAAAATTCTTTGGCGGGCTGTCGGCGATCGGCGCAGGGCTGGCGCTCGGCCGCGAAGGCCCGAGCGTGCAGATGGGCGCGGCGGTCGCTCACATTGTCGCAAAAATCTCCGGCCGCACGTGGCTCGACAGCAAGGTCCTGATCGCGGCGGGCGCCGGCGCGGGTCTGGCCACCGCTTTCAACGCGCCGATCGCCGGTGCGGTCTTCGTGCTGGAGGAACTGGTGCGGCGGTTCGACACGCGCATCGCGATCGCCGCACTGGGCGCCTCCGCCGCGGCGATCGCCGTCGCCCGCGCCTTCCTCGGCGCTGCTCCGGATTTCACAATCGAGCCGCTCGCCTATGTCGGGGCCGAGATCTGGCTGCTCTTTGTCGCATTGGGCGCAGTCGCTGGGCTGGCAGGAACCCTCTACAACAGCGTGCTGCTCGGAACCCTGAGCGCCATGGATCGCCTCGGCCGTTGGCCAGTCGAAATTCGTGCTGCCGTGATCGGCGCGGCCGTCGGAACGCTCGGCTTCTTCGCACCGACCCTGATCGGCGGCGGTGACGACATCACCCAACGAACCCTCGCCGGCGGAGCAATGCTTGCCGTCCTCCCATTGGTCTTTCTGCTGCGTTTCGGCCTCGGCGTCGTCTCGTATGCAGCGCCGGTACCGGGCGGGTTGTTTGCCCCGCTTCTCGCATTGGGGGCGCAGCTCGGGCTGTTCTGCGGCGCCCTCTGCCGGCTCGTGCTGCCCGATGCGGGCCTCGACCCCACCGCCTTCGCCGTCGTCGGCATGGCCGCGTTCTTCACCGGAGTGGTTCAGGCTCCGGTTACCGGCATCGTGCTGGTCATCGAGATGACTGCCGGCTTCACAATGCTGCTACCGATGATCGCGGCGTGCTTTGCGGCGATGCTGGTGCCCAACCTACTGCGCGGCGCACCGATCTACGACTCGCTGCGAGAGCGCGCCTGCCGGCTGCAACGCGCCGAAGGAGCCTCGGCCGCTACTCCAACGGCAGATGCACGAGTAGAAAATAACCGTTGATCATCAATAGCGTGGCGGCAACGGCGAGGATCCCGCTCAGATGGACGAGGGGGCGCGAGGCGGCGACGATGCTGACCGATCCGAGCACGATCGCGATTTGGAACAGCGCCTCGGCGAAATCGAAATTCGGATCGCGCTCGGCGGCTTGATCGCGCCTCGCCTCGAACTCCTTTGCCTTGGCGAGCAGTTCTTTCTTGCCGTCCCCGGTCGACGGGTCGCTCTCGTAACGGTCGACCCTGGCGCGGTATCGTTTGACGATCTGTTCGATCTTCGTCCTGGCGGCGTCGGGCATTGCAGGTTGAGCGGCGAGGTTCGCCTCGAGTTGCTCGGCGGCGATTTGGTAGGCGGTCTGGCGAATATTTCTCGCCTGGTAAAACCCATACGTGTCGGAGGCCTGGATATTGGCGTTGACGATCGTCTTGGTCGCGTGCGCTCCGCCTAGCGCCGTGATGGCCAGCAGCATCGCGATGATGCCGAGGTAGATACCGGTGTACTTGCGGAAGGTGGCGTCGGCCGCGGCGCTGTGGGCCTCGTGTTCGCCGTGAATTTTTTCCGCGATCTCGCTGGCTTCCACCGCCTCCTCCGTCGCCGTGGGTGGTCAAGCCCCAGCGCTGCCGCGCAGCGCGGCTTTGTAGGCCCGCACGGCCTCGGCAAAACCCATGACCAGGGCGTCGGCGGTCAGTTCGTGGCCGATCGAGGCCTCGGCGGCTGTCGGCAGTGCGGCGATCAACGGCGGCAAATTGTGCAGGTTGAGGTCGTGCCCGATATTGACAACGAGCCCCAATTCGGCGGCGCGATCCGCTGCAGCGGCGCAGGAGCGCAGCAATACCGCGTGGTCGTCCCGACGGAAGGCGGCGGCGTAGGAACCGGTGTAGATTTCGATCCCGTCGGCCCCGATGTTGTGCACCGGCGCGACCGCGGCGGGGTCGGGATCGATGAACAAGATGACGCGGCAGCCGAGCGGCTTCAGCTCGTTGAGCGCGGCGTCGACGAGGCGGTGCTGCGCGGCGTCGAGTTTCCAGCCCTCCTCCGAGGTGAAGGCTTCGGGGCTGTCCGGCACCAGGGTGCACTGCTCGGGTCTCACCTCGGCGACGATATCGAGAAAGCGGCGGTCGGGGTAACCTTCGAGGTTGAGTTCAAAGCCGGGCCGCCACGGGCGCATCAACTCGGCGAGCCCGAACACGTCGCTGCGGCGGATGTGCCGTTCGTCGGGGCGAGGATGCGCGGTCAGCCCGTCGGCGCCGGCGTCGTGCGCGATGCGGCCAAATTGCAGCACCTCGGGCACTCCGGTGCGCCGCGAGTTGCGCAACAGCGCGATCTTGTTGAGGTTGACGCTGAGCCGGGCCATCGCTGCTATTCCGCGGCGGCTGCAATCCTTTGTCGTCCCACCGCCGTCGCGAAGAACCGCCGGTCGGCCGCCCGCTGGTTCTCGTAAATCGAGCCCTGGTATTCGGCCGGCGGCAACGGCAGGCGCACCGGAACCGGGGCGAGGCGAGGAGCCAGTGTCGGCTCGCCGGCGAGCAGCAGCTCGTCGAATTTCTCGATGCCGTCGGCAAAGCCGAGCAATGGCCACGCATCGGCGGCGCGGTATTGGAACAACAGGAAGCGGCGCTGCTTGCCGGAGAAATTGGTCGCCGAGCCGTGCACCGCCCGCACGTGGTGAACCGTGATCGAACCGGCCTTGCCGAGACACGGCACCGCCCGCGACAGGTCTGCCTTGCCGGTCGTCGGGTCGATCGCTCCACAGAACCGCCCGTCGGGGCCGTGATGGTCGTAAACCGGACCCAAATGACTGCCCGGGATCACCATCATCGGGCCGTTCTCGATCTCGCAATCGTCCAGCATGATCCCGACCGCGGCGAGGTCGTCGTTGGTGTGCGGGTAAAACGCCCAATCCTGGTGCCATTCGACCGGAGCGCCATACCCGGCCGACTTCATGTTGAGCTTGCCGGTGTCGAAGCGCACCGTGCCCCACAGATCCTTCAGCACCGCGACGATCTTCGGATGGCGCGCCGCCCGCGCGTAGTCCGCATGGTGCAAATGCGGCGTCTTGATGCGCCGCACCCGCGGTTCCTGCGGCGAGTGCGAATCCTCGAGGTCGTAGATATCGTCATTGGCGGCGAGGGTGCGGGCGTTGCACACAAACTCGTCGGTCACCCGCCGCAGCGCCTCGACCTCACCCGGCGACAGCACATCCGGCAACACGACGAACCCGTCGCGCCGATAGGCAGCAAGATTGGCTTGCGACAACATCATTCCTCCTCGAACTCCGTCGCGTTAGCGAATTGCTGAACTCGGCCGGCAGGGTTGTCAACCCGCCGAAGCTGCCCTTCGGAAACGTCGCACTTTGCCGATCCTACGGTTGATTTACCCGACTGCTCTGTGCTTAATCCGCTTGGGGGAATCTGCTTCAGAGCGCGCCAGTGCGAACCGTCGGATCGGCTGCCGAAAGATCGGCCAAAGGCGTCTGCATATTGTCTGCCGGGTTCGCTGGTTGGTTGTCCACGGCGCTCGCTGCAGATTACTGCGTTAAAGACCCTCGGGTCGAGGCGGTGGATCTATCCGCCCCGGTGAGCCAAAATTTTTTAGACCAGATCAAGGCAGCCGGCATCAAAACTATCATCCGCTACTACGATCATGAAGATGAAACCTTGCCGGGAAAGACTCTGAGAAAGCTGGAGCGCGATTTGGTTTTGACAAATGGTCTCAAACTTGCGGTCGTCTTTCAGCACCATAATGACCAATTCGGCACATTCACCTCATGGCGGGGAAGTCAGGACGCCGAGCGATCTCTGGCTCTCGCTAGCGAAAACTCTCAATTGCCGGGAAGCGCGATTTATTTCGGAGTGGATGGTCCATGGCGAACATCTTTTGAACTGTCGAGTATTATGGCGTATTTCCAGGAGGTGAAGCGCAAAGTAACCAGCGCCGGCTACCGGGTTGGGGTTTATGGAAGCGGACTGGTCTGCAGTATGTTAGCGAGAACCAGACTGGCGGACCTGTGCTGGCTCGCCGCCCCAACCTCCTGGCCGGATTTCCACGACTATTATCTGACCAGGCAATGGCGGCTCGTCCAGCAGCCGACCACGCAATGCGCCGGCCGCAGTGTCGACTTCAACCTGACCAACGGTCCCGACTTCGGCCAGTTCGGGTATTAGGTATTGTTGTTCTACTTTGGACTGCTGATTTCGGCCGTACCGGCCCCGATTGACCGGATCGCCTCAAACCACAGAGGTGTCAGAACCTTAAACCCGGCTTCTATCGGATGTATGCCATCATCACCAAGGCACGCAGCTTTTATATTATTGCACGCAGTGTAGAAGTCGATCGTTGAGACGCGCGGAAATTCCGCCGCCACGCTGATGATCGCTTTATTGTACGCGGGGACTTGTTCGAAGAACTCAACCTGCGAACCCAATGGCGGGATAGTCGAAAGGATAACCCAACTGTCGGGAGATTGGGTAAAAATATCGGTCAACATAGTGCGCAGGTCGTTGGGGCCTTGCGAGGCAATGCCTCGCCGGACGTCGACGGTGCCGACCATCGCAAGGATGAGGTGTGGCTTGAGCTGCCGGATTGAATTGTCGGCATCGAACCATGCGTGGATTTGGGCGGTGGTGTAGCTGCCGTGTCCTTCCCAGTTGTCGGGGCAGTCGGTGACTGTCCACCTGTCCAGGAAGCCGCTGAGGCCGACCGCCGACGCGTTATACCCGGCCTTGACCAGCGTTGCTTGAAGCGGGCACCGATAGCCGCCACTGCGATGGCCCGCACCCTGGGTGATGCTGTCACCGAGCGGCATATAGGTAAGGCCGGAAGGCGGGGGAGGCGGGCGGGATATCGCCAGGACGCCATAACCTCCGGCGGCGACCAGGATCGCCGCCCCGATAACAGCCCAAAACTGCCGGAACCGCATCAGTTTCCTGCAGTCTGTTCGTCACGCTTCGCGGCGGTAACCATTGGAGCCTCGTTCGCGGAACCAAGAATTCCAACGATCTACCACACCCGCGGCAAGTTGCCGTCAGTTGCTGCGGAACAGGTCCTGTGGGATGCCAGCCCTGGCAAAGACGTAGTCGCGCGAGGCCTCGAGCTGCTGGCGCAGATGCGGCAGATCGACGTCGAGCAACTGTCCCTTCCATTTGCGCACCTTGCCCGCGACGATCACGGTCTCGACGTTGGTGCGATCCATCAGCGACACGACCGCTCCCGGCACCTGGTTGAGCGGCGCCACATTGATCCTGGTGGCGTCGAGAATGATGATGTCGGCCTCCTTGCCCGGCGTGAGCGAGCCGGTCTTGCTGTCGAGCCTAAGGGCTTTCGCGCCGTTCATCGTACCGAAACGCAGCACGTCACGCGTCGTGAGCGGCGCCGGTGTGCCGGCCGGCGGCATCGGCCACGGATTGGCTGCCGCGTCTGGTGGGAGTCCCCAATCGACCTCGTTTGGTGGAGAGCCCTGATCGAGGATCATCTGGTTCAGGACTACACGCTGCAGATTCATGCAGGACCGCATTTGGGTGAAGAAGTCGGCCGTCAACGTGCATTCGACGTCGACGCTGAGCGACGGCTCCATGCCCAGGCTCTGCATCTTGAGGATGGGCGGCATGCCGTGGCGCATGTTCATCTCGATCGGGACGGCGAGCGAGACCTGCGCGCCGAAGTCGTGCACCGCCTGCCATCCCAGGTCGGACATCCCGGTCATGTGGATGAACAGATTGTCGGGCCCGAGCCCGATGTCATGGTTGACGCCGCCTTGGCCCGCGGCGAGCTGGTCCAGGATCGGACGTATCCCGAACGGCGAAAGGATATGCGCCGCAATCTGCAGACCGAGCTGGCGCCCGATCTTCCAGGACTGTTCGTAGATCGCATCCCCGAGGTAGACCTCGCCGCCCATGATCATCGTGACGAGCTGGTCGGTCGAGGAGAAGTACTGCTGTTTGATGCGGAACTGCATCCTGGGGATAGGCATAGTTGGGGCCGTTGCTTCCCGCGCCCTCGAAATAGCCGAACGCGGAGCGGCGTCCCGAATTCGAATAGGGCCTGGATGGCGGCGTCGGAATGCTGCGGCGTGTGGTGGATTTGCGAGACGTCGTGCACGGTCGTGACGCCGTCGTCGAGCTGGCTCAGCGCACCGAACAGCTCGTTGATGTACACGTCCTGCGGCCGGTACACCGGCGCGAAGGTGAGAAGAATGTATTCGTAGTAAGTGGTGGTCCCGGCCGGCGTGCCCGAGCCGTCGTTGATCAGGACCCCGTCGGCGAGAAAGCTGCGCAGCGCCGTCTCGAACTGGTGGTGGTGGGTATCGATGAAGCCGGGCATGACGATGCGGCCGGTTGCGTCGATCACCGCCGCGCCGCCTGCCGAAAGGTTCGGCCCGACGGCGAGGATCTTCTTGCCCTCGACCAGTACGTCGGCCTGCGCGAAGTCGCCGACCTGCGGGTCGAGCGACATGACCGAACCGCCGCGAATGACATAGCGCCGGCCCGGCCGGCCGCTGTCGAGCGGCGGATCGCCGCCGTCCGCCGCGGCAGGACGCGGCGCGAACAGAGGGAGACCCGCAGCTGCGACCCCGGTCGCCACCGCACCCTTCAGAAAATTGCGCCGCGAGCCGAAGTGGTTCTGAGGCTGTCCTAAATCGCACAATTTGCACATGCCGACGTTCCCCCACTGCACGAGTTATTCGGATCAAAGTCGCTCATTTGGAGAACTTCCGCAATGGCGATCCCGCGCCGCGGGACGACTGCCGCAGGCGTTTCGAAGGAGCGGTCACGAAAGGTTGATGCTCGGCCCGCACTGTCCGCACCCGCTGGCTGATCTCGCTGATAAATGCAGCGAATCTACAGCCGGAACGCCCACGCACCCGCGGAAATCCTCGCCTTTTTCGACGGCGGCGGGAGAATAGCAGCGAAAGAGAGCCGGCCGTAATAGCGAGAGAATGGCGAAAACAGCCAGTACAAACCCGACAAAGCGCCCCCAATGCGCAGCAGCTTTCGAGCCGGATAAGGAAAGAGAGCCGTGCTTATAGGGATTGCGTGTGCATCATCGGACATGCCAGTTGTCTAACATGCTAATATGGCAATTCTTCGGTCTTCCCAAATCTGACGAGCGAGGGACGCCCCTCTTGTGCATGTCGATGAAGATCTCGCCGAGCCCCCCGTCATCCTCGTATTCGCCGGTTCTGAGATTGACCTTGTGACCCCTGACCACCGCCTCTTGCGTGTAGCCCTTGCGGCGGCTCGGCAGCCGGCGCCGGTCGCCGCGGCTTACAACGCGTTTGACGAGAACGCAAAGAGCTCTTCCGGCTGCTCCTAAAGCTCTGTATTCGTCGCTCAGAATGTCCGATGCGAGTCGCTGCGACAGCCTCGAGCCGTCGCGTTAGAGGCGCGGTCACTTTGAGCCCTACTCGCCGGAGACCAAGTGAACACATATGTCACTCGGCGACCAGCGCGGACTTCAAGCGGTGGCCTGAGCGGCAAGAAGCAACTTCGAGCCGGCAAAAGGGTGGCCACATCTGGATGTTTCTGCGGGGTCGCCGTGCCATCCTGCCAATGCATGGCGGCCGTAGAAGAGATGAAACGTGGGACCGTCGAAGCGATTAAAAGCAGCTGTGCCTAGAGTGAGGTTTCGATGCGTGCCGTACCCCGCAGTTTTGATTCCCGATCCTCACGGCGGTTTTACGGTCACGTTCCGAAATGTGCCTGAGGCCATTACGGAGGCGGATACGCGGGAAGAAGCGCTGTTGCGGGCTGAAGATGCACTCGGATCCGCGCTCGCTATGTATGTTGCCGCTAAGGAGCCGCTACCGGCATCGTCCGAGGCGGAGGCAGGCGAGGTGATGGTGCCGCTTTCGGCGCTGGGGATGGCGAAAACCGCATTGTACGACGCGATGCGCGAGCAAGGCGTCGGCCGTGCAGAACTCGCGCGCCGGCTGCGCTGGCACCTGCCGCAAGTCAATCGCGTGCTCGACCTGCGTCACGCTTCGCGGATGGAGCATGTCGAGGCGGCGCTCGCTGCCCTCGGCCTGCGCCTGATCGTCGACGTGGCGCGAGCCGCGTGAGTTTACAGGCTTAGAGCGGAAGAGCGGGAGCGAATTCCGTCATCAAGTGCATCAAGCGCAGGTTGGCGGACTACGCTTTGCTTGTCCGCCCTACGGTCCTATGAACTCCGGTCCACTAGTGCGAGAAGATGCAGCTTCCGTGGTCAAGCGCGTTCACTATTCGTTGGCGCCCAGCGATTGCAGTCGAAAGCCAGATTTCTTTGTTGCTCCTGTTGATTACCACCGTACTCGCTCCTACTGTTGGTTCCGCTTCTCCGGCTTCTATTTCTGAAATCGACGAGAAACCGACCAACCCGTAACGATTGTTCTGTCCGATGGAATAGCGGGCCGTAGTTCCACTCGCCCAGGTCTGAATCATCTCCCGGCGCGTTACCTCGATGCTAAAGAGCATTGGTTCTTTTGAGGATGGGGTTGCCACGTAGCACGACCAAAGTTCATTTGCGTCGACGTTGTTTGTTATTGAAATGACGAGCCATGCCGCGACGACCAACCGCCTCTTGCTCATCTGTTCAATCGAAGCGGGGTCGCGGCCTGCTAACCGTGAACTGAATAAGATTTTCGAAATTAGGAGTTTCTCCGGTTACCCGGCAAAATTGAAGCCACCCATCACGGTCCACTTCAATTCGCGCGATGCTGTCCCCTCGCATGCGTGCTTCGTCGCATTCGAGGCTGTGACGCTCGACCCATTTGTCATAGAGGCCGGCGAGATCAGGTCCTACCTCTTCCCGGAAGGAATTGAGAGCCTCTGGTTCAAGAACAGGGAGCGGAAAACTCCATATCATCGTAATTTGCCCTTTCCTTCGGTTAATATCATGAGCACCTTGTATTAAGGTCACGAACACCCGCTGGTCGCGCCGCAGGTGTCGCATTTGAGGCAGGTGCCGTTGCGGATCAGGGTGAAGTTGCCGCATTCGTCGCAGCTGTCGCCTTCGTAGCCCTTGATGCGGGCGGCGCGGATGCGCTCGCGGCGGAGGTCCCCCTCCGGCAGCGCCGAGAGGGCGAGCGGGCCGTCGATGTCGAGTCGGGTCGGCGAAGGCCGCCAGGGCGGTGGCACGGCCGGCGCCGCCGTCGAGCACGGTCAATTTGTTGCGCACGAAGCCGTTCGAGGCGGCGCGGCGCATCAGGTTCGAATTCGGCTTCGCCCTTGCCGACCGTGTCGGGCATCAGATCGCCCGGCTGGACGTGGGCGAGGTCGCCGCGGTCGAGATAGGAGATCGCCAATTCGCGGAAGATGTAGTCGAGGATCGAGGTCGCCATCTTGATCGCGTCGTTGCCTTCGACGATCCCGGATGGCTCGAAGCGGGTGAAGGTGAAGGCCTCGACGAATTCCTCGAGCGGCACGCCGTATTGCAGGCCGATCGAGATCGCGATCGCGAAATTGTTCATCAACGAGCGGAAGGCGGCGCCCTCCTTGTGCATGTCGATGAAGACTTCGCCGAGCCCGCCATCCTCGTACTCGCCGGTGCGCAGATAGACCTTGTGGCCGCCGACCACCGCCTTTTGCGTGTAGCCCTTGCGGCGGTTCGGCAGGCGCCGGCGGTCGCTGCGCTGACGACGCGTTCGACGACCCGCTCGACGACGCGTTCGACGATCCGCTCGGCGACGAGCGGGGCGCGCGCCGCCGGCGATTGCGCGAACAGCTCCTCGCCCGCTCCTCGGCTTCCTCGTCGTCGCCAAGCAGGCTGGAGGCCAGCGGCTGCGACAGCTTCGAGCCGTCGCGGTAGAGCGCGGTCGCCTTGAGGCCGAGGCGCCAGGACAGCATGTAGGCCTCCTTGCAGTCCTCGACCGTCGCCGCGTTCGGCATGTTGATGGTCTTCGAGATCGCCCCCGAGATGAAGGGCTGGGCCGCCGCCATCATCCGGATGTGGCTGTCGACCGACAATGAGCGGCGGCCGGTGCGGCCGCACGGGTTGGCGCAGTCGAAGACCGGCAGATGCTCGGGCTTCAGGTGCGGCGCGCCCTCCAAGGTCATCGCGCCGCAGCAATAGGCGTTGGCGGCGTCGATCTCGGCCCGGGCGAAGCCGAGCGCCGCCAACAGATCGAAGGCCGGATCATCGAGCGCGCCCGGCGCGATCCCCAGACCTTCGATGCAAAACTGTTCGCCGAGGGTCCATTTGTTGAACGCGAATTTGATGTCGAAGGCCGAGGCGAGCGCAGCCTCGGCGGCGGTCAGCGCCTGATCATCGAAGCCCTTTTCCTTCAGGGTCGCATGGTTGATCGCGGGCGCGCCTTCGAGCGTGCCGCGGCCCAGCGCATAGCGCTCGATCGCCGCGATCTCGGCGGCGTCGTAGCCGAGCGTCGCTCAGCGCCTGCGGCACGGCGCGGTTGATGATCTTGAAATAGCCGCCGCCGGCCAGCTTCTTGAATTTGACCAGCGCAAAATCGGGCTCGATCCCGGTCGTATCGCAATCCATCACCAGCCCGATCGTGCCGGTCGGCGCGAGCACCGTCGCCTGGGCGTTGCGAAAGCCGTGCTTCTCGCCGAGCGCCAAAGCCTTGTCCCAGCTGCGCTGCGCCGCCTCGACCAGCCCCCGGTCGGGGCAATTCGCGGCGTCGAGCGCCACCGGGACGACCGACAGCCCTTCATAACCCGCGCCGTCGCCGTGGGCCGCGCGGCGATGGTTGCGGATCACCCGCAACATCGCCTCGCGGTTCTCGGGATAACCGGGGAAGGCGCCGAGCTCGCCCGCCATCTCCGCCGAGGTGGCATAACTCGACCCGGTCATCAATGCGGTGATCGCCGCGCCGAGCGCGCGGCCCTCGGCGCTGCCATAGGGGATGCCCATCGACATCAGGAGGCCGCCCAAATTGGCGTAGCCGAGGCCCAAGGTGCGGAAGGCATAGGAGCGGCGCGCGATCTCCTTCGACGGGAACTGCGCCATCAGCACCGAGATCTCGAGGACGAGCGTCCACAGCCGCACCGCGTGCTCAAAGGCGCCGACGTCAAAGCGGCCCTCCTCCCGACGAAACGCCATCAGGTTTACCGAGGCGAGGTTGCACGCCGTGTCGTCGAGGAAATTGTACTCCGAGCACGGGTTCGAGGCGTTGATCCGGCCGCTCTCGGGGCAGGTGTGCCATTCGTTGATGGTCGTGTCGAACTGCAGGCCGGGATCGGCCGAGGCCCAGGCGGCATGGCCGATCCGGTCCCACAACTCGTGCGCCGGCAATCTCTTAGCGACCTTGCCGTCGGTGCGCCGGGTCAGCTCCCACGTGCCGTCCTTGGCCGATGCGGTCGAGAAAGGCGTTCGAGACCCGCACCGAATTGTTGGAGTTCTGGCCGGCGACCGTCAGATAGGCCTCGGAATCCCAATCCGTATCGTAGGTGCGGAATTCGATCGCGGTGTAGCCCTGACGGGCGAACTGGATGACGCGCTGAATGTAGGCTTCCGGGATCATCGCCCGGCGGGCGGCGCGCATCTCCCGTTTCAGCGCCGGGTTTGCCGCCGCATCGGTGCCCTCGCTGCACGCCGCCATGATCAGGTTCAGATGCCGGGCGGCGAGCTTGGAGCCGGCGACGAGCGCGGCGACCTTCTGCTCCTCGACGACCTTCCAGTCGATAAAGGCCTCGATGTCGGGATGGTCGATGTCGACGATGACCATCTTGGCGGCGCGCCGCGTCGTGCCGCCCGATTTGATCGCGCCGGCGGCGCGGTCGCCGATCCGCAGAAAGCTCATCAACCCGGAAGAGCGGCCGCCGCCCGACAGCGGCTCGCCGTCGCCGCGAATCTTCGAGAAATTCGAGCCCGAGCCGGAGCCGTATTTGAAGAGCCGCGCCTCGCGCACCCAGAGATCCATGATCCCGCCTTCGTTGACGAGATCGTCGGCGACCGACTGGATAAAGCAGGCATGCGGCTGCGGGTGCTCATAGGCGCTGGCCGAGGCATGCAGCTCGCCGGTCTGGTGATCGACGTAGTAGTGGCCCTGCGCCGGGCCGTCGATGCCATAGGCCCAGTGGAGCCCGGTGTTGAACCATTGCGGCGAGTTCGGCGCGCCGATCTGCCGCGCCAGCATCAGCCTGACTTCGTCGTAAAAGGCCGAGGCATCCTCCTCGGTGTCGAAATAGCCGCCCTTCCAGCCCCAATAGGTCCAGGTTCCGGCCATCCGGTCGAAGACCTGGCGGGCGCTTGTCTCACCGCCGTGGCGGGCGCTCTCGGCCAACGCTGCGAGCCCCGCCTCATCGGCGGTGCGCCGCCACAGCCAGGGCGGAACGCCCTGTTCCGCAACCGGCGCCAAGCGCGCCGGCACACCGGCTTTGCGGAAGTATTTCTGCGCGAGGATGTCGCAGGCGACCTGGCTCCACTCGGCCGGGACCTCGATTCCCTCGGCGTGAAACACGACGGAGCCGTCCGGATTGCGGATCTCGCTGGTCGCGGTGCGGAACGCAATCGCGGCGTAAGGATCCTGACCGGCCGTGGTAAAGCAACGTGCGATGTACATTCCTCTTCCCCAACAACCACCGCCTCCACGAGAGAGGTCGGTACCCCGCGGCCAAGTGTCGGGAGTGGGCGCTTAAGTGTCAACTTATATGGTATCTAGATTGTTCATAACCACAAAATGTTGCGTCAGCGCCACGGTATGAAAGCTGTCCAAGGTCGGCCGCTCTTTACCTCCAGCCGCGACCAGTGCGATAAACCGAGCGCCGCGACGCGGAGAGACATGGATGGAGCGATGACCCTCGGCACGCGTTTATTGACCTGGTTTCGAGGCGAATCGGTCGGCACCGACAGCTTCGGCAATCGCTACTACCGCGAGCGCGGCGCTAGGCCGCTGCGGCGCGGCGGCGGGCGGGCCAGCCGCGAAAAGCGCTGGGTTATCTACGACGGCGAACCCGAAGCGTCGAAAGTGCCGCCGGAATGGCATGCCTGGCTGCATCATACGGTGGACGAGGTGCCGCGCCCCGACCGCCCGCGCTATGCTTGGGAGAAGCCGCACCTGCCGAACATGACCGGCACACCGTTTGCCTATTATCCGCGCGGCTCGATCTTGCGTGGCGGCCAACGGGCCCCCGCCACCGGCGATTACGAGCCGTGGACGCCCGAGTAAGACGGCTGCACGAATCATGACCGGGAATGTGATCGAAACGGTGCTGGGCGCGGTCGTTCTGGTGGTTGCCGCGCTGTTCTTGTTTTTTGCCTATACGACGAGCCAGGTCCGGGCCGTGCAAGGCTATCAGGTGACGGCGCAGTTCGAACGGGTCGACGGGATTCGCGATGGCGGCGATGTGCGGATCGCCGGGGTCAAAGTCGGCACGGTCCTCTCCGAGGCTCTCGATCCGAAGACGTTTCTCGCCACCGTCCGCATGAGCATCGACCCGGCTTACAAATTGCCCGACGATACCGTCGCGGAGATCGTCTCCGCAGGCCTGCTCGGCGACCGATATCTGGCGCTGGTTCCCGGCGGCTCTGAGCAGATGATCCCGCCGGGTGGGCAGATCAAATATACCCAAGCGCCGGTCAGCCTCGAAAATCTGATCGGCCAGATGATTTTCTCGTCGCCCGGCGGGCAAAAGAAGCCGGGCGAGGGCGAAGCGCCGCAGGGCCCTCCCAAATAGGGGACAATATGTCCGACAGCAAAGCGATCGATTTCCCGGTCTGGCGCACGCCGGAAGGCGAGCCAGTGTCCTGCGTCGAAAAGATCAAGGTGCTGAACGAGAACCTCGCCGAGCTGCGCGAGCTCGCCCAGGAAGCGCTCGAAGACGCCGTGCTGATGGGGTGCGACGAACGCCAAGTGCGTGAGGTCCTCGCCGGGATTGTCGCCGGTATCGTCAACCCGTACGCTAGGTGACTCGGTCCGGCCGGGGGCAGCCGACGGGAGGAAAAACCGATGACTGGCTATGCCGAGACCTATCGCCGCTCGCTTGAGCGGCCTGAGGAATTCTGGGCGGAAGCCGCCGCAGCAATCGATTGGGAGCGCCGCTGGGACCGGGTGCTCGACGCCAGTCGGCCGCCCTTCTTTCGCTGGTTCCCGGGTGCCCGGCTCAATACCTGTTGGAATGCGGTCGACCGCCATGTCGCCGCGGGACGCGGCGAGCGGATCGCGCTGATTTGGGATAGCCCGGTCACCGGCCGGGTCGAACAGTTCACCTATCGCGAGCTGCGCGACGAGGTCGCGCAGCTCGCCGGCGTCCTCGCCGGTCTCGGCGTCGCCAAAGGCGACCGGGTGCTGATCTACATGCCGATGGTGCCCGAGGCGGCATTCGCGATGCTGGCCTGCGCCCGGATCGGGGCGGTCCATTCGGTCGTGTTCGGCGGGTTTGCCGCGCACGAGCTGGCGACCCGCATCGACGACGCCAAGCCGCGGGTCATCTTGTCGGCCTCCTGCGGCATCGAGGTGAGCCGGATCATTCCCTACAAGCCCTTGCTCGACGCAGCGATCGTCGAATCGCGCACCAAGCCCGAGCATTGCGTGATCCTGCAGCGGCCGATGTGCCATGCCGAGCTGACCGTCGGCCGCGACCGGGACTGGCGTGAGCTCGGCGCCGCGGCGCGCCCCGCCGAGTGCGTTCCGGTGCTGGCGACCGATCCGCTCTACATCCTTTACACCTCGGGCACGACCGGCATCCCCAAGGGCGTCGTCCGCGACAATGGCGGGCATGCGGTGGCGCTTCACTGGTCGCTGCGGAACATTTACGGGGTCCAGCCGGACGAGGTGTTTTGGACCGCTTCCGATGTCGGCTGGGCGGTCGGCCATTCCTATACCGTGTACGCGCCGCTGATCTATGGCTGCACGTCGGTCATGTACGAAGGCAAGCCGGTCGGCACCCCCGACGCCGGCGCGTTCTGGCGGGTCATCGAGCAGCACAATGTGCGCGTCTTTTTCACCGCGCCGACCGGCTTTCGCGCGGTGAAACGCGAAGATCCTGACGGGGTGTTGATCCGCGCCCGTGATCTCAGCCGCCTTCGTGCGCTGTTCCTGGCCGGCGAACGGGCCGACCCGCCGACCGTCGCCTGGGCGGAGCAGCATCTCCGGGTGCCGGTCATCGACCATTGGTGGCAGACCGAGACCGGCTGGCCGATCGGCGCCAATTGCCTCGGCGTCGAACCACTTCCGGTCAAGCACGGCTCGTGCACGCGCGCGGTGCCGGGCTGGGATATCCGTGTGCTCGATGCCGAGGCCGAGGGGACGGCACGCGAACTCGCGGCCGGCGAAATCGGCGCGCTGGTGATCAAGCTGCCGTTGCCACCCGGCGCGCTCCCGACCCTGTGGCAAGCCGACGATAATTTCGTCCGCTCGTATATGAGCGCTTTCCCGGGCTTCTATCAGACCGGCGACGCCGGGTTCATCGACGCCGACGGCTATATTCACGTAATGACGCGCACCGACGACATCATCAATGTCGCTGCTCATCGCCTCTCGACCGGCGAGATCGAGGAAGTGCTGGCCTCGCATCCCGATGTCGCGGAGTGTGCCGTGATCGGTGTCGCCGATGCGCTGAAAGGGCAGGTGCCGCTGGGCTTGTTGGTGTTGAAGGCCGGCGTCGGTCGGTCGCCGGACGAGGTCGCGCAAGAAACCGTCCAACTGGTTCGCGACCGCATCGGTCCGGTCGCCAGCTTCAAGACCGCCCTGGTCGTCGCCGGCCTGCCAAAGACCCGGTCGGGCAAGATCCTGCGCGGCACGATGCGCAAGATTGCCGACGGCGAGAGCTACGCGTTGCCGGCGACCATCGACGATCCGGCGATTCTCGGGGAAATCGACGCGATCTTGGCAAGCGCCGGGTACGCCAAAGGGCGCCTCGGCGCCTGACTAGGCTCAGCCCTCCAGCCGCTCCGCTTCCTCGTCGCCGAGCGCGTTGCTCTCCGCCGGCCTTCGGGCACGTGAATGGCTGATCGCCTGCTCGAGTTCTTCGAGCGTGCACAGACCAAGGCCGACCGGGTGACGGGGCTTGATATTCGGGCTGTTCCAATGCGTGCGGTCGCGCACCGCGGCGATTGTCGGCTTCGTCGTGCCGATCAGCTTCGAGATCTGGGCCTCGGACAGCTCGGGGTGGCTCTTCAACAGAAAGGCAATCGCGTCCGGCTTATCCTGCCGTTTGGCGATTGGTGTGTAGCGCGGTCCGCGGTGCTTGAAGACCTGGGGGGGAAGAGCCTGTGGCGAGAGCTTCAGCCGCGCCTCGGGGTCGGCCTGGCAGCGTTCGATCTCCTGCGCCGTCGTCTGCCCGTTCGCCACCGGGTCGAGGCCCTGCATCTGGTTGGCAACTTCGCCATCGGCAATAGCTTGAATTTCAAGCGGGTGCAGCTGGCAGAAATCGGCGATCTGCTCGAAAGTGAGAGAGGTGTTCTCGACCAGCCACACGGCGGTCGCCTTAGGCATCAACGGAGCGGCCATGCTGAAATCTCGGTTCTACAGGCGCGCGGGCACAGACGAAAGCGGTACCCCAGCGAGCTCGAAAAGAGGTTAAGTAATATATAATCGCGGCTTCGCGCGAGGGAAGACGGCAAAAGAGAAAGGGCAGGCATGGACGAGTCGGAGCTCGAACCGCTGCGCAAGCCGGCACAACCCAAGGATTTGAGCTTGATGGGGATTGTCGAGCTCGAGGCCTATATCGCCGAGCTCGAGACCGAAATCGCCCGAGTGCGGGTGGAGATCACGGCAAAGCTCGGCCAGCGCCGCGGCGCCGAAGCGCTGTTCAAACGTTGACGATAGCGGCGTCGCCCCGGGGTACCGCGGCAAGCGGCGAGGGCATCGGCGCGTCACTGCCGCGCAAGGAGGATGACCGATTTCTACGCGGCCGCGGCGAGTTCGTCGCCGATATCAGGTTGCCGGGGATGCTCGAGATTGCGTTTCTGCGCAGCCCCGTGGCGCATGCCCGCATTCGCGGGATCGAGAAGCCGGCGGGTCGCGAGGACCGTGTTTTTACCCACGCCGATCTCGCCGGGGTCGCGCCAATTCGTGCGGTCGCCGGGTTGCCCGGGTTCAAGCCGTCCGAACAGCCGGTCCTTGCCGCCGGCAAGGTGCGACATGTCGGCGAAATGATCGCCATGTGCGTTGCCGAAACTCGGGCGGCGGCCGAGGATCTTGCGGCCGAAATTGTCGTCGATTTCGAAGATCTGCCGGTCGTCGTCGACATGCTCGCCGCGCGCCGTCCCGGCGGGCCCATCGTGCACGACGCGTGGGGCGACAATGTTGTTCTCGAAACGCTCGTCGACGATGATCTCTCCGAGGTCGCGCGGACGGCGCCGATCAAGGTTACCCGCACGTTCCGCACCGCGCGCCAATGCATGGCGCCGCTCGAAGGGCGCGGGCTCGTCGCCCAGTGGCACACGCGGCTCGGGCAGCTCGTCCTCCATTCGGCGACTCAGCTGCCGCATATCGTGCGATCGGGGCTCGCCGAATGCCTGGGTCTCGATCACGCAAAGATTCGGGTCGTCGCGCCGGATGTCGGCGGCGGCTTCGGATACAAGGGGATCTTGCTCCCGGAAGAGGTCTGCGCCTGCTGGCTGGCGATACGGCTAGGCCGGCCGATCCGCTGGATCGAGGATCGCCGTGAACATCTGAGCGCCAATGCCAATTGCCGCGAGCACCATTACGAGATCACCGCCTATGCCGATACCGAGGGCCGGCTGATCGCCATCGATTGCGATGCGACGGTCGATTGTGGTGCCTATTCCTCCTATCCGTTTTCGGCCTGCCTCGAACCGGGACAAGTCGCCAGTATCCTGCCCGGCCCCTACCGTTTCGAGAAATTCCGCTGTCGGACCTGGGCCGTCGCCACCAACAAGCCGCCGATCTTGCCCTATCGCGGGGTCGCCCGGGCCGGCGTGTGCTTCGCGATCGAGCTGGTCATGGACTCCATCGCCCGCGCAGTCGGCCGGGAACCCTACGAGGTGCGCCTTACGAACCTGGTGCCGCCCGAAGCGATGCCGTTCGACAACATCACCGGCAAGCATTTCGACAGCGGCGATTACCCGGAATGCCTGCGCCGCGCCGTCACCGCAATCGAGCTTGAGGCGATACGCGAGCGCCAGGCGCGGGGCAGCCAGGAGCGCCGTATCGGCGTCGGGTTTGCGATTTTCTGCGAGCAGGGGGCGCACGGCACGTCGGTCTATCACGGTTGGGGCATCCCGATGGTGCCGGGCCACGAGCAGGCGTCGGCGCGCCTGACGCCGGATGGCGGGCTCGAATTGCGGGTCGGGGTGCATTCGCACGGCCAAGGCCTGGAGACAACGCTTGCCCAAATCGTGCACGAAATTCTCGGCATCGAGACCGCGCGGGTTTCGCTCGTGCACGGCGATACGGCGCTGACCCCTTATTCGACCGGCACCTGGGGATCGCGCTGCGCGGTGATGGCCGGCGGTGCGGTAGCGGTGGCTTGCCGGGCCGTTGCCGAGCGGGCGAAGCGGATCGGCGCTCGGCTATTGCAGACCGACCCGGGCTCGGTTTCAGTTGCGGCCGGACAGGTAATCGGCCCGGCCGGCAGTGTCAGCCTCGCCGAAGTGGCGCGGATCTGGTACCGCGCGCCGCAAAACCTACCTGATGATGTCGATCCCGGCGGTCTCGAAGTGACGGTCGGCTACAAGCCGCTGCGCGACACCGGGACTTTCAGCTATGCCTGTCACGCCGCGCTCGTCGCGGTCGATGTCGAGATCGGCGCGGTCGAGATTCTGGACTACGTCATTGTCGAGGATGGCGGCACATTGATCAACCCGATGATCGTCGACGGCCAGGTGCTGGGCGGCCTGGCGCAAGGCATCGGCACCGCGCTTTACGAGGAGATGCCGTTCGATGCGGAGGGTCAACCCCTCGCCTGCACCTTCGCCGATTACCTGCTGCCCGGCGCCGGCGACGTGCCGGCAGCTCGCATCGAGCACATGGAAACACCGTCGCCCTATACCGAATTCGGCCAGAAAGGCATCGGCGAGAGCGGCGCCATCGGCCCGCCCGCGGCGATCGCCAATGCGGTCAATGACGCGCTCCGGGGGCTGGGGGTCGAGATCGGCGAATTGCCGATCACCCCCAACCGGCTGTTCGCCGCCCTCGCTGCCTCGGGTCGAGGTTGATCTGGCCGCGAGCGCGGATCACTTCGGGAAAGGATTTCGGGTCCGAGGAGACAATATGTCCGGAAGCGCCGCGCAGCTTTACAAGGAAGATTTCGTCCGCTGGACCGAACAGCAGTCGAGCGCGCTCCGGGAGGCGGCTCGGGTTGGCGCGAATTTGCCGCTCGATTGGGAGAACCTGGCCGAGGAGATCGAGAGCTTGGGCGCTTCGCAACGGCGCGAGCTGCGCAGCCAGCTCGCGGTGATCCTGGAACATCTGATGAAACTCGTCCGCTCGGCGGCAATCGATCCGCGCAACAGGTGGATGGACGCCATCAGCCGCGAGCGGTTGAACATCGAAGATCTGCTGCAGGACAGCCCAAGTCTCAGGAGCGAACTCGAAGCGATGATCGAGCACCTGAAGCCGCGCGTTGCACGGTTGGCCACCACTAGCCTGTTTGGTTATGGCGGGACGATCAAAGGGCTCCCGCTTCCTAACTATATCGAGGAGGAGGTGCTCGGGGACTGGCTCCCTGGGGAGGCCCCTCTCCCCGCAATCGGAGAGAGGGAGGAACCCACTTGAGGCTACCCTATCACAGGTGCTTCTTGAAAAACGCGGCGATCGGGTCGAAGGATGCGTTCGTCGAGCGCTTCTCGTTGTCGACATAGACGATTTCGATATCGCCACCCGCCTTGCGGTAGTTCGAGACGAACCTCTCGGGCTCGTTGCCTGGGAAGTCGGAATCGTCGTCGTGATAGTCGTGCACGATGTCAGGCCGGCCCTGCACCCACAGTGCCGGCGGCATCGGGACCTTCTCGCCGCGTTCCAGCATCAGTATCGGATTGCCTTCGGCCATCGCGGCCTCGGTCTTCCAATAGGTATCGTGCTTTTCCTTCATGCCGATCGAGAAGGCCGGCGGGTTTGGTCCCTTCGCCAGCTTCTGGGCGTTGCGATAGCGCGACAGCGGGTTGATGACCGGCCATGACATCGCGACGGCGCGCACCGTCGCATCGACGGCGGGCGAGCCGGCCGGCAGTGGGACCGAGGCATATCTCGAGATCATTTGGCCGCATCGCCGCCAGCATCGCGAGGTGGCCGCCGCTAGACTGGCCGGCGATGCCGACCCGGTTGGGATCGATCTTGAGGTCACGGGCACGCGCCTTCACCCAACGGGTCGCATAATTGATGTCGATCAGCGAACTCGGATAGCCGTCGGCCGCATGGCGGAAGTTCAGCGACGCAACGACAAAGCCGTTTTTCGCCAAGGTTTCGTCGAGGCCTTGGGTGCCGGTCAGATCGCCGCTGGTCCAGGCGCCGCCATGGAGGTCGATGACCGCCGGGAACGGACCGTCGCCCTTGGGCTTGTAGAGCCGCGCTATCAGCCGCGTGTCGCCGTGGCGCAGATATTCGACATCTTCGGTCGTGATTTCATGAGTGTTAGTCGGCATGTTCACTCCCTTCCGGGGTTGCTCTGCTGTGGCGCATCAAGGCTCGGCGCGACGACCGTTCCGAGCCCCGAGCCAGTCATCAGCCTACTCGCTCCGTGCGGAATGCGAAAGGCCGCACGCTCGATGATCGGGAACTTCGGCGCCGGGATCTCTCGGTCTTCCAGACCGGAGGAATAAATGGTCCCAGAGTGGCTGCATGACTTATCGATTGCCTATCTGCTGTTCGGAACCGTTTGCGCCACGGTTATCGCCGGCGATGAAGTTCGCAATCCCCAGCACATGTGGATTATGAATGTGGTCTGGCCGGTAACCGCACTCTTCGGGACCGCCTGGATATTGTGGCAGTACTTCGCTTACGGCCGCCTTGCAGCGCGCGACAAGGCCCATGCGGCGAGGCAGCGGCGCGAGGATCCGCCAAACAAAAAGCTGACGCCGTTTCCGATCATGGTCGCCAACGGCGCTTTGCATTGCGGCAGCGGCTGCACCCTCGGCGATATCTGTGCCGAGTGGCTGGTGTTCGCATTGCCCGGGATTGCCGTCGCCTTTGGCTGGGGCACGATCTTTGGCGAAAAGATCTTTGCCGTCTGGATCGTCGACTACATTTTTGCCTACGCATTCGGCATCGTATTCCAGTATTTCACGATTGCACCGATGCGCGATTTGTCCTTTGGCCAGGGCATCCTCGCCGCCGTCAAAGCCGACACCTTGTCGCTGACCGCTTGGCAAGTGGGCATGTACGGCTTCATGGCGATCGCCTACTTCATCATCTTTCGGCGGTCGTTTGGCACAAGGCTGGAAACCGATACCGTCGAATTCTGGTTCATGATGCAGATCGCCATGGTCTTCGGGTTCATCACGTCGTACCCGATGAACTGGCTGCTGATCCGCAGCGGCGTGAAGGAGCCGATGTAAGCTGCAAGAAGATCCGGGTGTTCGCCGAGAACCAAAACTTCGAGGGACATGTGAGCGCCGCGGGCGGCGGCGACCAGATTGAAATGCCGCAGGGTCGTTCCTTGATCCGGGTCAGCTCAGCCCCAGCTTGCATCGGATGAACTCCGGGGTGCCGTAATCTCATGACCGCGACCGAGCGCCTGTCCGACCAGAATAGCGGCCACTCAAACGTCGAGCGCGACCCGGCCGGTGTGCACGATCCGTTGTGGACCTGCCCGATGCACCCGCAGATCCAGCGTGCCGGACCGGGGAGCTGCCCGATCTGCGGCATGGCGCTCGAGCCGATGACGCCGGCCGGCAGCGACACGGCCAATCCCGAGCTGCGCGACATGACGCGGCGGTTTTGGGTCTGCGTTGCGCTGTCGGTTCCGCTGGTCGCTCTGGCGATGGCTGAGGATTCCGCCGACCCGGCCTCGATCGCGCCGCGCGCGGCGGTGTGGGCGCAGCTGATCCTGGCGACGCCGGCTGTGCTGTGGGGCGGCTGGCCTTTTTTCGAGCGCGGTTGGAGATCGATCATCAGCCGGCGCCTCAACATGTTCACGCTGATCGCACTCGGTACCGGCGTCGCCTATGCCTATAGCCTTATAGCGGCATTGGCGCCGGGGGTGTTTCCGCCGTCGTTCCGCATGCCGCAAGGCGAGGTCCCGGTGTATTTCGAGCCGGCGGCGGTAATCGTGACCCTGGTACTGCTCGGCCAAGTCCTCGAACTGCGTGCGCGCAGTCAGACCGGCAGCGCCGTCCGCGCGCTGCTCGATCTCGCGCCGAAGCGCGCCCGCCGGATCAGCGACGACGGCTCCGAGACCGATGTCGCGCTCGATGAGGTGGTACCGGGCGACCGTTTGCGCGTCCGGCCGGGCGAGAAGGTGCCGGTCGACGGCGTCGTGCTCGACGGGAGGAGCGCCGTCGACGAGGCGATGATCACCGGCGAACCGGTGCCGGCCGAGAAGGCCCCGGGAGACCGGGTGACTGGCGCGACGGTCAACACCACCGGCACTTTCGTGATGCGGGCCGAGCGGGTCGGCAGCGACACTCTGCTGGCGCAGATCGTCCAGATGGTCGCCGAGGCGCAGCGGTCACGCGCGCCGATCCAGGCGCTGGCCGACACCGTCTCCGCCTGGTTCGTCCCGGGTGTTCTCGCCGCCGCCGTGTTGTCCTTCGTCGTCTGGTCGATCTTTGGCCCGTCGCCGGCGATGAGCTTTGCACTGGTCAATGCGGTCGCGGTGTTGATCATCGCCTGCCCTTGCGCGCTCGGTTTGGCGACGCCGATGTCGATCATGGTCGGCACCGGGCGCGGCGCGCGCGCCGGCGTCCTCGTCAAAAGCGCCGAAGCTCTCGAAATCATGGAGAAGGTCGATACGCTCGTCATCGACAAGACCGGTACCTTGACCGAGGGCAAGCCGCGCCTGGTCGACGTCAAAGCGATCGGCAGCGTCGGCGAGGACGAGTTGCTGCGCTTGGCCGCCAGTCTCGAACGCGGCAGCGAGCACCCGTTGGCCGCGGCGATCGTCAGCGGCGCCGAGGAACGCGGCCTGAGGCTCGGCAGTGCCGGTCGATTTCTCCTCCGAAACCGGGAAGGGGGTTGTCGGCTGCGTCGAGGGCAGGCGCGTCGCAGTCGGCAATCCGGCGCTGTTTGCCTCGCTCGGCATCGAGCCCGCCGGTCTGGCGGCGCGCGCCGAGGAGCTCCGGCAAGACGGAGCGGGGGTGATGCTGGTCTCGGTTGACGGTGCAGCGGCCGGTCTCCTCGCCGTCGCCGATCCGGTCAAGGATAGTGCAATCGCCGCGCTGCGCGCGCTGCACGCGGAGGCCATTCACCCGGTTATGCTGACCGGCGACAGCCGCACCACGGCACAGGCGGTGGGCCGCAAGCTCGGCCTCGACGACATCGCCGCTGAAGTCCTGCCGGACCAAAAGGCTGCGGTTGTGAGGGACCTGCAGGCCAAAGGCCGAGTCGTCGCGATGGCCGGAGACGGGATCAACGACGCTCCGGCGCTGGCCCAGGCGGCGGTCGGCATCGCGATGGGCACAGGCACAGATGTCGCGATGCAGAGCGCCGCAGTGACGCTCGTCAAAGGCGATCTGCAAGGGATCGTCCGCGCTCGCCGGCTGTCGCGCGCGGTCATGCGAAACATCCGGCAAAATCTGTTCTTTGCCTTTGTGTTCAACGGGCTGGCGATCCCGGTTGCGGCCGGGGTGCTGTATCCGGCTTTTGGGCTTCTGCTCAATCCGATGATCGCCAGCGCCGCGATGAGCATCAGCTCGGTACTGGTCATCGGCAACGCGTTGCGGCTGCGAAACGCCCCTCTTTAGGATCTACCGGCCCATCGTTTTATCTTTAACGGCGGGTTGCGAGCGTGCCATCATCCCGGCGTCCCAATCATCAAAACGAGGGTCGCGATGGCAAAATACATGCTGGTCAGCTTCAAGACCTGCCCCTGGGTGCAGCGCTCGGCGATCGTGCTGCGCGAAAAGAAGACCGAGTTCGAGTTCCGCCACATCGAGCCCGACAACCGGCCCGACTGGTTCCTCGCGATCTCGCCGCACAAGAAGGTGCCGGTGTTGCGCATCGACGACAAGGTGTCGCTGTTCGAATCGAACGCGATCAACGAGTATCTCGACGAGACGATCGCGCCGCGGCTGCATCCCGAGGACCCGGTCGAGCGCGCGATCAACCGCGCCTGGACCGATTATGTGCCGACCTTCGCCAGCACGGTGACCGCGACCGCCTATGCCGACAGCGAGGCCGATTACGACAAGGCCGCCGAGCAGATCCCGGTGCCGTTCGAGCGCCTCGAAAAGGCGCTGGAAAAGCAGGGCAGCGGCCCCTTTTTCAACGGCGCCAAATACTCGCTGGTCGACGCCGCCTACGCACCCTTCCTGCAGCGCTATGTCTTCCTCGACCGGGTCAAGAAGCTCGGCCACATCGAGAAATTCCCGCGGCTCAAGGCTTGGTGCAATGCCCTGCTGGACCGCGCGTCGACGCACTCTTTCGCGCCGGCCGAGTTCGAGGCGATGTATCGCGAGAACTTGAAGCGCCGCAACAAATGGGTCTCGCAATTCATCGCGCCAGTGAGGGCGGCGGCCGAATAATCGATCACGGCCCGACGAGACAGGGAGCGCGCCGCCAGCGGACGAATCCGGCTGGCGGCGCTTTGCAGCGGCACCCCGACCGTTGTCTCGGCGCTTCCAACGGTGCCGTCTCTTTTACTGCCACCGTGAGAACTTTATAAATAATCTTACCATTTCACAAAGTAAATCTGTTTGCAGGCTAGGCCGTCCGAGGCCATTGCGACAATAGGGCATGCACCCCTGCGGCAGAAAATTAATCACATTGGGTTGACACCCTAATTTCTCCGGTTTAGCCTCGCGGTTCCTGCCCTCCCGTCCGGATTGCGTCGCCGACGTACCGGATGACCTAGATATGCATTCCTTAGCCCATTCCAATACAAGCGGGATGGCAGCATGCCTCTCTTTGCGCGCGGTAAGGGATGCCCAAAAAAGGAGACGACGCCATGCCAACTCCTCGGACGATCGGCAATTCCTTCGCCTCTTGGACAAGTCGCCATCTCGGTGAGAGCCCGATACCGAATATCTAGCATCGTTCTAGAAGTATTCACCATAACTTGTTCGACATCGTTATGGTGAATAGGCACCTTTCCTACCGCTCCTGTTCATACAATGTGCCTCTGCAGAGATACAGTCGTAGAACTTGCTCAAGTTTCAGGAAGCCTTCGCGACCGTACAACGCGCGATCGACAAAGCTTGCTGGTTAAGTCGCAGGGACGTGCGGTTAGGGGGAAGGGTAGATCAACTGTATTGCGCACATACGATCTTTTTGGGGGAATCACGATGACTAAATCAGGTCGGGTATCGGCTGGCGGTATCGCCTGTGCCGTGAGCGCGGCAGCGCTGGCCGGGGAAATTTTTTTCGCAAATGCGGGGCTTGCCGATAATTTGCCGGCGTCAGCTCTGACAGCGAATGATCCTGGTGTGCGAGCCGCGCCGGCGGGAGCCGGCGGGCCAGTGCCGGGGCTGGACATCCAGTCAATGGAATTCTTCCAGGCAGGGCCGAATGTGTTTGGAGAAATTGAGGGAGTGGCGCTCGGTTTAGGACCGCGTTTCAATCTCGACAATTGCGCGGGTTGCCATGCCCAACCAGCCGCCGGTGGCACCAGTCCGTCGACCAACCCGCAAATCGCCGCAGCGACGGCAAATGGCGCGCAGAACAGCATCCCGTCTTTTGTCAGCCTGCACGGCCCGGTCCGCGAGGCGCGCCTGGTTTCCGACGGTCAGGTCCATGGCCTCTTTGTCATCACTGGCCGCTCGGATGCTCCCGGATGCTCGATTGCTCAGCCGGACCTCGCCAGTGAACTCAGTCGCAGCAATGTGACTTTTCGTATTCCGACGCCGCTGTTCGGCGCCGGATTAGTCGAGAATACGTCGGATCAGGACCTGGACCTTGCGTTCTGCGATATTCGCAGAGCAAGTGATTGATCGGCAAGGGCTGCCGCGGGCCAAAAGACCGAAAAACCGCTGTAGTGCCGACCAAGTCTATTCTCACCGTCGCCAATGTGCCGATAATTGGCGGCCATCATGTTCTTGCGCTGCAAAGTTCGCCGGAAGGATGGCAAGCACCATCGCTATTGGAGCGTTGTCGAGAACACGCGGGTCACCGGCGGGCGCGTGGTGCAGCGGCATGTGCTATATCTGGGCGAGATCGACGATTCGCAGGAATTGGCGTGGCGGCGGTCGATCGAGGTTTTGGAGGATGGTGCGGCGCAGCCGCGGACGCTGTCGCTGTTTCCGGAAGACCGCTGCGAAGGACTGCTGGCGGATGCCTCGATCATCGCCGTCAGGTTGTCGGAGTTGCGGCTACGCCGGCCACGGCAGTGGGGCGCGTGCTGGTTGGCGCTGGTGCTGTGGCGCGAGTTGCAGCTGGATCAGTTCTGGTCGACGCGGCTGGGGGTGAGCCGCAAGGGGACGCGTTGGGATCAGGTGCTGTTCGTGCTGGCCGCCTACCGCCTGCTGGCGCCGGGCAGCGAATGGCGTCTGCACCGCGAATGGTTTCAGCGCAGCGCTCTGGCCGATTTGCTGGGCGAGGATGCTGGGCTGGCCGAGATCCACAAGCTGTACCGCTGTCACGACCGGCTGCTCGCGCACAAGCAGGCGGTGTTCAATCATCTGGTGGGACGGTGGCGAGATCTGTTCAACATCAGCTACGACGTGCTGCTCTACGATCTGACGAGCACCTATTTCGAGGCGGATCCGCCGTTTCCAGAAGGCGACAAACGCCGCTTCGGCTACTCGCGCGATCACCGGCCGGATTGTGTGCAGATCGTCATTGCCCTGATAGTGACGCCCGAAGGCCTGCCACTGGCCTATGAGGTGCTTCCTGGCAACACCGCGGACAACACGACGTTGCGCGGGTTCCTCGAACGCATCGAGCGGCAATACGGCAAGGCGCGCCGGGTCTGGCTGATGGATCGCGGCGTGCCGACCGAGGAGGTGCTTGCCGAAATGCGAGGCGCCGACCCGCCGGTGCATTACCTGGTGGGCACGCCGAAGGGTCGCTTGACGCGTTTGGAAAAGCATCTCGTCGCCCAGCCGTGGCAAGAGGCGCGACCCGGCGTGCAGGTCAAGCTGTTGCCGCAGCAGGGTGAGCTCTATGTCTTGGCGCAAAGCCGCGATCGCGTAGCCAAGGAGCGGGCGATCCGTCGGCGCCAGCTGAAGCGGCTGTGGGCCCGGCTCAAACAACTCTCGACGATCGAGATCTCGCGCGAGGAGCTGCTGATGAAGCTCGGCGCCGCACGCGATCAGTCGCGCAGCGCATGGCGCCTGGTCGTTATTAAAGTCGCCGCAGACAGCGCCTCGTTCAGCTATCGGCTCGATCGCAATAAGCTGCGGCAGGCACGTTCGCGCGAAGGCCGGTATCTCTTGCGCACCAACCTCGTCGAGGAAGACCCCGCCAAGCTGTGGAGCCGTTATCTGCTGTTGGTTGCGGTCGAGGAGGCGTTCAAGAACCTCAAAGGCGACCTCGCGATCCGGCCAATCTTTCACCAGCTCGAGGGCCGCATTGAGGCGCACGTCTTCATCGCCTTCCTGGCCTATTGCCTGCAGGTCACTCTTGCGCGGCGCTTGCATGCGCTGGCGCCCGGGCTTACGCCGCGCAGTGTGCTGGAGAAGTTCGCCGCTGTGCAGATGATCGACGTGCACCTCCCGACCACCGACGGCCGCGAGCTGGTACTCACCCGCTATACCGAGCCCGAACCCGAGCTCAGTCTCCTGCTGAAGAAGCTGAAACTGGAGCTGCCCGCCCAACCACCACCTAAAATCACCGCCCGCGCGCCCGCGCCACCCACCCCGATGTAGTGCCGACCTTCGGGGGTCGGTCTCAACGATCTCAGCTACTTAGATCGTCAAAAATGCTCGAAATCGGCGAAGTTCGGCTAATCGGCGACGCCGCCGCGGTTGCCGACCGCCGGTCGGCGTTGGGCATATCCGGACATTTCAATTATACCGGCAACGACGGGACGATTGCACGGTTTGGTTGGAAGGCGCAGAACAAATCGCTAATGATGTTTGCCGGCGAAGCCTACAATGTCGAGATGGGCATCACCAATGAGTTGTTTCCGAGCGAGCGGGAATATGATTCGAACTGCCAGTACAACACCTTGCCGGAAGACACAACCGACGGGCAGGCTTCGGTTTCCGACGTCACGCTGTTCACTGCGTTTATGCGGCTGTTGGCCGCCCCAGTACCGGCACCGACAACGCCCTCTACAACCCGCGGAGAGCAAGTGTTCAACAATGCGGGATGCGATCTCTGCCATATCCCGCAACACACCACGTCAGCGTCTGCCTTCTCCGGACTGAACAAGGTGAGCTACCGGCCATTCAGCGACTTTGCGGTCCACAACATGGGTGAGGGCCTGCGGGATCAAATCGCACAGGGATACGCGAGCGGCGACGAGTTCCGCACGGCGCCTCTGTGGGGCGTCGGACAGCGCATCTTCTTTCTGCACGACGGGCGCACCGACGATCTGCTGCAGGCGATCCTGGCACATGGCAGCGCCGGCTCCGAGGCCATTGGCGTGATTGAAAATTTCAAAGCGTTAGCGACGCGCCAGCAGCAGGACCTGCTGGATTTTCTGCGATCGCTATGAACCGGTAAATTCACTTTCACTAAACACCGGTCCATCCGCGCTGCGAATGCTCTTGCTGGTCTGGTCACACGACGAGCAAGCAACGCGGAGCGGACTGGACGAAGTCAGGCGACGCGGCGGCTGCGCACGCGGGTTTCGGCGCCGCGGTCCTCGTCGAACAATTCGGCGAGCTTTTCGAGCATGACGCCGCCCAGTTGCTCGGCGTCGACGATGGTCACGGCGCGGCGGTAGTAGCGGGTCACGTCGTGGCCGATGCCGATCGCCGTCAATTCGACCTGGCCCAAGCGCTCGATGTCGCGGATCACCTCGCGCAGGTGCTTTTCGAGGTAATTGCCGGGATTGACCGAGAGGGTCGAATCGTCGACCGGCGCGCCGTCGGAGATCACCATCAGGATGCGCCGCTGCTCGGTGCGCTCCAATAGACGGTTATGCGCCCAGGCCAGCGCCTCGCCGTCGATGTTCTCCTTGAGGATGCCTTCGCGCAGCATCAGCCCGAGGCTGCGCCGGGCGCGCCGCCACGGGGCGTCGGCCGGTTTGTAGACGATGTGGCGCAGATCGTTGAGCCGTCCCGGGTTGGGCGGCTTGCCGGCGGCGATCCAGCGCTCACGCGCCTGACCGCCCTTCCAGGCGCGCGTCGTGAAGCCGAGGATCTCGACCTTGACGGCACAGCGCTCGAGGGTACGGGCGAGAATATCGGCACTCATCGCCGCCACAGTGATCGGACGGCCGCGCATCGACCCCGAATTGTCGATCAGCAGAGTGACGACGGTGTCGCGGAAGTCGGTCTCGCGCTCGCGCTTATAGGCCAAGGGCAGGATAGGGTTGGCGACGACGCGCGACAGGCGCGCCGCGTCAAGTAGGCCTTCGTCGAGATCGAATTCCCAGGCGCGGGTCTGCTTGGCCATCAATTTGCGCTGCAGCCGGTTGGCGAGCCGCGCAATGACGCTCTGCAGATGCGACAATTGCTGATCGAGCAGATGCCGCAGCCGCGACAGCTCATCCGCATCGCACAGCTGGTCGGCTTCGACAACCTCGTCGGAGCCGACGCTGAAGGCGCGGTAAATTGCGGTGTCGTCGTTGCGGCCGCGCGGCAACTGGCCGGGCCGGCCCGGCCGGCCGGGATCGTCATCGCTCGAGCCCGGCATCATCTCGCCGTCGCCGGCCTCGGCGGCGTCCTGCGCATCCTCGGCCTCGCCGTCCGCGGGCGACCCCTCCATCGTAGGCTGTGCGCCGGCGGTGGCGCCTTCGCCTTCGCTCTGATTCTCGCCGTCGGCTTCCTCGCCGCCTTGCTGCTCCTCGCTCTCCGAGGAGTCCTCGACCTCGCCGAGATCGATTTCGAGATCCTGCAGCAGCCGGCGGGTGGCCCGCGCATAGGCGTCCTGGTCGAGAATCGCGCGGTCAAGCTCGGTGAAGTCCTTGCCGATGCGCCCTTCGAGCCAGGGCCGCCATAGATCGACGACGCGCCGTGCCGAAGGCGGCGGGCGTTCTCTGGTCAGCGCCTCCCTGGTCAACAAGCGTACTGCCTCGGCCATCGTGCTTTCGGTGCGCTCGGTGATCCGCTCGAACCCCTGACGGCGATATTGCTCGTCGAGCATTGCCCCGAGATTGCTCGCGACGCCGGCCATGCGCCGGGCGCCCAATGCCTCGACCCGGGCCTGCTCGACGGCATCGAAGACCGCTCGGGCGAGCGGCCCGCTCGGCACTCGTTTGCTGTGCACGCCGTCGTCGTGATAACGCAGGCGCAACGCCACGCTGTCGGCTGCGCCGCGCAACTGCGCGGCCTCCTCCGCCGGCAGGTCGCGGGGCGGGTTCGGCAAACGGACCCGCGAGCCGCTGAAGCCGGCGGCCTCCGGTCCGAAACCGACGGTCACGTCATCACGCTCAGCGATCGCACGCAACGTCGCGGCGGTGGCGCGCTTGAAGATCTCGGTCGGGGAAAACTCCTGGGCCATCAGCTTGGCGGGTGGCTCCTACACCAAGGTCGCGTTGACGCCGGTTTCCGCCAGTTCGGTGCCGAAGCAGCGCTGGTAATATTCGGCCACCGTCGCGCGTTCGGTCTCGTCGCATTTGTTGAGGAACGTCAGCCGGAAGGCGAAGGCGAGATCGCCGAAGATCTTGCCGTTTTCAGCCCAGGTCATGACCGTGCGGGGCGACATCACGGTCGAGATGTCGCCGTTGATGAAACCGGCGCGGGTCAGATCGGCGAGCGCCACCATCGCGCTGATCGTGCGGCGGCCCGGCTCGTCGTCGTAGCTCGGCACCTTCGCCAAGACGATGTCGACCTCGGCGTCGTGCGGCAGGTAATTCAATGTCGCGACGATGTTCCAGCGGTCCATCTGGCCCTGGTTGATCTGCTGCGTGCCGTGATAGAGGCCGGTGGTGTCGCCGAGACCGACCGTGTTCGCCGTTGAGAACAGCCGGAACCCGGAATGCGGCCGGATGACCCGGTTCTGATCGAGCAAGGTCAGCTTGCCCTCGACCTCGAGCACGCGCTGGATCACGAACATCACGTCCGGCCGTCCGGCGTCGTATTCATCGAAGCACAGTGCGACGGGATGCTGCAATGCCCAGGGCAAGAGGCCCTCGCGGAATTCGGTGACCTGCTTGTTGTCGCGCAGCACGATCGCGTCCTTGCCGACGAGATCGATGCGGCTGATGTGGCTGTCGAGATTGACGCGGATGCAGGGCCAGTTGAGCCGGCACGCAACCTGCTCGACATGAGTGGATTTGCCGGTGCCGTGATAGCCCTGGATCATCACCCGGCGATTAAAGGCGAAGCCGGCGAGGATCGCCAATGTCGTGTCGCGGTCGAAGCGATAGGCCTCGTCGAGATCAGGGACGTGCTCGCTCGTCTGGCTGAATGCGGGAACCTGGAGATCGCTATTGATCCCGAATGTCTGGCGCACCGAGATCGTGATGTCGGGTTTTTCCAAAGGAAAGGCGCCGGTAGGAGCCGTTGGCTGGACGGATGGCATTCTTGTCCGATGTCCTAGTGGTGGAGCAGGAAGGGCGATGGGTGCCGCAGCGTGTTAGTTCATCCGAAATAGCTGGCTTTCAGGGTGGCATAGGCCTGGTTGATAATCTTCAACCTTTCCTCAGCTGCTTTATCCCCGCCATGGGCATCGGGATGGTGCAGCTTGACGAGTGTCTTATAGCGCGCCTTCAGCCGCACCAGCGTGAAGGGCGGCTCAATTTCGAAAACGGCGAGGGCCTGCTCACGGGCAGAGAGCGCACGCCGCACCGGGTCGTGCCCGCGCTCGCTGCCGCGTCGGCCGTCATGCGCACTTTCGGCGCCGGCTGGAAACACCCCGAAATGGTCGCGAATTCGCTCGGCGTAGCCGGGACCGTGGCGGTCGCCCAGCCGCCAGCTCGGGCGCTGCCACACCGTATCGTGGCGGATCTCGGCTTCGATCTCGCTATCGCTCATCCCGGCATAGTAGTTCCACGCCGAGTTGTAGGCGCGCACGTGCTCAAGACAAAACCAGTAATAGTCGTGGAGGTCGAGCCGAGATTTTGGCGCGCGGAAGTCACCGCCGGCTATGCAGCCGGGATGATCGCAAGGCCGCATCGGCGCGTCGGCAGCCCCCTCAAAACCAGGATCTAACAAAAGACGCCGCATCGTTTCCAGTATGGGCGGCGCGCCCTCGGCTGGCAAGGAGGCGGCGCGCCGTTTGGGCCGGCGAGCAGAACAGGGTTGCGGGGAGCGCAACTGGCCTGGACGACGCTAACCCGGAGGCGCCGGGTCCGCAAGATAGCCGAATTGGCGGCCGGGATCGGCCCAGCGCAAAATCGTGGCGCGCACCTCGTGCGGTAATCGATTGAACGCGGCACGGCGCCGGTTTTCTTGAAGAGGGGCGAAGAGGTCGAGCAGCGGCACCGGCTCCGGTTCGCGGGCGATCGCAATGCTGCCGTCGCTCAGCCGTGCGAGCTTGGTTCCGCCGATCGCGGCGACTTCGACGATGGCGTCGCGCCAGTAGCGGTAACGACCTCCCGCGGCGATGACAAAAGCGCTGAGGATCGCGGTCCGCGGGCCGCTTGAATTGAGCCAAGCGATGGCGCAACGCGCGAGCCGCTCGTCGGACGCACAGCGCGTCAAGATGGCGATTTCGGTCCCCTGATGCTGGTTGTCGGCATCGGCTTTTGGATCGAAGCGGCCGACCTCGATCCCGCGTCGGCAGTAGTCGGAGACCGCGAGAAATCGTCCGGCGTTCGGCAATTGCAGAATGCGCCAGCCGCGGTCGTGAAAGACCATCTCCGGCGAGCGATGCTGGAGGGCCGCAGTCTGCCCCGGTCGGGTCGGGCGCGGCGGGAACGGAACGATCTCGGCCATCGGACCTCCTCAATCCGGCGCACGAGGTAAAATCCGCGCTACAATCGATCCGACGGCGTCGGCTTGCAACCCGACAAGTGTAGGCGGCCGCCGAAATAAAAAAACCGCCTGTCCGCGGTCGGTCGCGGACAGGCGGCCCCTTGAGAACGTATCGAGCCGCTTAGAAATCCATGCCGCCCATTCCGCCGCCGGGCGGCATTGCCGGCGGGGTCTTCGGCTCGGGCTTCTCGGCGACCATGGCCTCGGTGGTGATCAACAGACCCGCGACCGAGGCGGCATCCTGCAGCGCGTGCCGCACGACCTTGGTCGGATCGATGATCCCGGCCCGGATCATGTCGGTAAACTCGCCTTTTTGGGCATCGTAGCCGTGGTTGTGGTCCTTGCTGTCGAGCAGCTTACCGATAATGATCGACCCGTCGGTGCCGGAGTTCTCGGCGATCTGACGGGCCGGGTACAACAGCGCCTTCTTGACGATATCGATGCCGACCTTCTGGTCGCTGTTCGCCGGCTTCAGCGCTTCGAGGGCACGCGTGGCATAGAGCAGCGCCGCGCCCCCGCCGGCGACGACACCCTCTTCGACTGCAGCGCGGGTCGCATGCATCGCGTCGTCGACCCGGTCCTTCTTTTCCTTGACCTCGATCTCGGTCGACCCGCCGACCCGGATCACCGCAACGCCGCCGGCGAGCTTCGCCAGCCGCTCCTGCAGCTTCTCGCGGTCATAGTCGGAGGTCGTCTCCTCGATCTGCTGGCGGATCTGGGTGCAGCGGCCCTGAATGTCCTCCTTCGCGCCGCCGCCGTCGATGATCGTCGTGTTCTCCTTCTCGACGCGCACCCGCTTGGCCTGACCCAGCATCTCGAGCGTGACGTTTTCAAGCTTGATGCCGAGATCCTCGCTGATCACCTGGCCGCTGGTCAGGATCGCGATGTCCTCCAGCATGGCCTTGCGGCGGTCACCGAAACCCGGCGCCTTGACTGCCGCCACTTTGAGGCCGCCGCGCAGCTTGTTGACGACGAGTGTGGCGAGCGCCTCGCCCTCGACATCCTCGGCGACGATCAGCAAGGGCCGGCCGCTCTGCACGACGGCCTCGAGAACCGGCAGCATCGCCTGCAGGCCGGACAATTTTTTCTCGTGGATCAGAATGTACGGGTTCTCGAGCTCGGCGATCATTTTCTCGGCGTTAGTGACGAAGTAGGGCGAGAGATAGCCGCGGTCGAACTGCATGCCCTCGACCACATCGAGCTCGGTTTCGAGGCTCTTCGCCTCCTCGACAGTAATGACCCCCTCATTGCCAACCTTCTGCATCGCCTGCGCGATCATTTCGCCGACTTCTCGCTCGCCATTGGCCGAGATGGTGCCGACCTGCGCGATCTCTTCATTGGTCGAGATTTTCTTCGACCGCTTTTTGATGTCCTCGACGACGGCGGCGACGGCAACGTCGACCCCGCGCTTCAGATCCATCGGGTTCATCCCGGCGGCTACCGCCTTGGCGCCCTCGCGAACGATGGCCTGGGCCAGCAAGGTCGCGGTCGTCGTGCCGTCGCCGGCCTGATCGCTGGTTTTCGATGCAACCTCCCGCACCATCTGTGCGCCCATGTTCTCGAACTTGTCGGCGAGCTCGATCTCCTTGGCGACGGTAACGCCGTCCTTGGTGATGCGCGGGGCGCCGAACGATTTGTCGAGGACCACGTTACGGCCCTTCGGGCCCAGCGTCACCTTGACCGCATTGGCGAGAATATCGACGCCGCGCAGCATCCGCTCGCGGGCGTCGCCGTGAAATTTGACTTCTTTGGCAGCCATCTTCGTCTACTCCTCAAGCGGCTTTTTTGGCAGCGGCGCCGTGCTCGATGACGCCCATGATGTCGGACTTTTTCATGATGATCAGTTCTTCGCCGTCGAGCTTGACTTCGGTGCCCGACCATTTGCCGAACAGCACGCGATCGCCGGCCTTGACGTCCATCGGTTGAACCTTGCCATCCTCGCCGCGTGCGCCTGGACCGGCAGCGACAACTTCACCTTCCATCGGCTTTTCCTTGGCCGTGTCAGGAATGATTATGCCGCCTGAGGTCTTTTCCTCGGACTCGATGCGCCGGATCAGCACGCGGTCGTGCAAGGGACGGAATTTCATGAATACCTCCTTGGCCTCAATCACAAATCAGATCAGAATTAGCACTCTCCCGCCGAGAGTGCTGCTCACATAATTTGGTGGCCTCTTGTTGTCAAGCATAACGAGGGACGCCGGCGCCTTTCCTGGCGGCCCGCCGGGCGGTTTTGAAAAGAGGTCAACCGCGCCGCTTTGTTTGTGGTTATGATAGAGGTAATTGCTACTGACGAGCCGCAAAATGTCGCGAACCGTAGATTGGGAAATTCCCGGCGAGATCCAGCCAAAGCCGGCGGACTGCGCTTTCGATCTGGACCAAGCACTGAGCGCCGTTCTCGGCCTGCGCGCGACCGTTCCGGAAGACGCCTTTACCGCCGGCACGCTCGGTACCGAGCGTGCCGGCAGCGGTGTATTGATCCGCAAGGACGGTCTTGTCCTGACGATCGGCTACCTGGTTACCGAAGCCGAGACGATCTGGCTCACCTCGGTCGGCGGTGGCGCGGTACCGGGACACGTCCTCGGCTACGACCAGGAGACTGGCTTCGGTCTGGTTCAGGCGCTCGGGCGGTTCGACATCCCGCCGATCGATCTCGGGATCGGGCTGCGTGTCGGCGCCGGCGACCGTGCGGTCATGGCTGCCGAGGGCGGCCGCCGCCATGCGATCGCGGCGCGCGTCGTTGCCCGGCAGGAGTTCGCTGGATACTGGGAATATGTGCTCGATCGGGCGATCTTTACCGCGCCGGCGCACCCGTTCTGGGGCGGCGCCGCCTTAATCGGGGCCGACGGGCGGCTGATCGGGATCGGCTCGCTCCACGTGCAGCACGCGAGCGGCCGCGAGCTGCGCCGCGATGTCAACATGGTCGTGCCGGTCGAATTGTTGCCCCCAATTCTCGACGACATACTGACCTACGGCCGGCCGAACCGTCCCGCCCGTCCATGGCTTGGCCTTTATGCCGCGGAGGTCGAGGATGCGATCGTCGTCGCCGGCCTGGCCGAAAAAGGGCCTGCCAGCAAAGCCGGGTTGCGCCCCGGTGATCGTATTCTCGCTGTGCGCGAAGATCCGATAGCTAGCCTCGCGGGCCTTTGGCGTAAGGTATGGGCCGGCGGCCCGGCCGGCAGCGAGGTCGTGCTGCAGGTGTCGCGCGACAACGAGACGTTGACCGTGCGCGTCCTGTCCGCAGATCGAACGCGGTTTCTCAAGACGCCGAAATTGCATTGATTTGCGAGATCCGAGACACCGGGCGCGACCGGCGCCGTTGCCGCCCGCCAATGGCGCCAATCTCAAACGGAGCCTTATCGCAACCTGAAGTAATGAACGCTGAACAGCTCGCCGGGGTCGGTCCAGGTGTCGACCGGGCGGAAACCGGCGCGCGCCGCCAGCCTGCGGAATTCCTCCACCCAATATTTGTATGAGTATTCGGTGTGGATCAGCTCATCCTCGGCGAAGGCGAAGCGCTCTCCAGCGATGCTGGCCTGCTGGTCGGCGAGGCTGCGGATGTAGATTTCGACCCGTCCTTCGGCCTCGTTATAGAACGCCACGTGCTCGAACCGGTCGATGTCGAGATCGCCGTCGAGCTCGCGGTTGATGCGCTCAAGGAGATTGAGGTTGAACGCGGCGGTTACCCCCGCGCGGTCGTTATAGGCGGCCTCGAGGATATCGGTGTCCTTCTTCAAATCGACGCCGATCAGCATCTCGCCGCCGGGCCCGAGGATGCGCGCGTAGTTCGCGAGAAAGGCCACCGCGGCATCGGGCGCGAAATTGCCGATCGTCGAGCCGGGGAAGAAGCCGACGCGTTTGCCGTTGGCGCCGGGCAGCGGCGGCAACGGAAAAGGACCGGTATAGTCGGCGCAAACTGCGATGACCGGCACTGACGGAAAATCTTCGGCGAGGCTGATGGCGGCGTCGCGCAGATGCTCGCCCGAAATGTCGACCGGCACATAGGCGGCGGGCCGCTCGAGCTCCCGCAGCAGAATGCGCGCCTTGCGGCTTGCGCCGCTGCCAAATTCGATCAGCCGGCAATGCGGCCCCATATGAGCCGCGATATCCGCCGAATTTTCCTCGAGGATCGCGATCTCGGTACGCGTCGGATAGTATTCGGGCAGCCGGCAGATCTCCTCGAACAGGGCCGACCCGCGTGCATCGTAGAAGAATTTGCAAGGGATCCGCTTGTGCGCGCGGCCGAGACCGGCCAGCACGGCATCGCGAAAGCTCTCTTCTCCGGGTGCCAGATCATAGAAGGCAAAGCGCGCGCCATTGTTCATCCAAAGTCCTCCGCCAGCCGCAACCCGGCGAAGGCCCAGCGCGCCGAGGGCGGGAAGAAATTGCGATAGCTGGCCCGCACATGTCCGGCCGGCGTCACCGCGGCGCCGCCGCGCAGCACCATCTGGTTGCACATGAACTTGCCGTTGTATTCGCCGACTGCGCCGGGCGCCGGGCGAAAGCGGGGATACGAGATATAAGGGCTCGCGGTCCATTCCCAAACATCGCCCAACATTTGCAAGGGCTGTGGCTTGCCGCCCACCACCGCTGGTGAGGTCGCCGCGCTCGGGTGGAAATGGCCGCGATCAGCGAAATTTCCCGAGAGCGGCACGTCGTCAGCGGCGATCTCCCATTCCGCTTCGGTGGGTAGCCGTTTGCCGGCCCATTTGGCAAAGGCGTCGGCCTCGTAAAAGCTGACATGGCACACCGGCTCCGCCGGGTTCAGCCGGCGCAGGCCGGACAATGTAAAGATCGACCACTCGCCGGTCTCGCGATGCCAATAGAGCGGCGCTTCCCAGCCTTGGTCGCGCGCCGCCGCCCAGCCGTCGGAGAGCCAGAATCTCCGGCCTGGCATAGCCGCCATCCTCGATGAACCCGAGGTATTCACTGCAGCTTACCGGCCGTTCGGCGACGCGGAACGGTTCGAGCCAGACCTTGTGCCGCGGCGTCTCGTTGTCGAAGGCGAAACTGCCGCCCTGATGTCCGATCTCCTTAAGGCCGCCGGCAAACTCGATCCAGCCGAGAGGCGCGTCCGGCGCTTGCACCTGGAGTTGCGGCGCCTGATAGGCCGGCATCAGCGGATTGAGCGAAAAGACGTGCTTGATGTCCATCAGGATCAATTCCTGGTGCTGCTGCTCATGCTGCACCCCGAGTTCGACCAAAGGTGCGATCTCGCCCCAAGCCGGCTCTTCGGAACGTTTGATCATCCTCGCCATCGCGGCACCGACATGATCGCGATAGGCCATGACGATATCGACAGTGGGGCGCGACAACAGGCCGCGTTCCGGCCGCGGGTGTCGTGGGCCGACCGCCTCGTAATAGGAATTGAAGAGGTAGGCAAAGGCCGAGTCGAACACTCGGTAATTCGGATCAAAACGCGTCAGGATAAACGTTTCGAAAAACCAGGTAGTATGGGCGAGGTGCCATTTTGTCGGGCTGGCATCGGCCATCGACTGGATCGACTGGTCCTCTGGCGTCAAATTGGCGGTCAGCGCTTCGGTGTCGCGCCTTATGGTCTCGAACCGTTCGAGCGCTGCTTGGCGATCAGCGCCATCGATTTCATCTTGTGCAGCAAATTCGAGCACAATGTCCCCCAAGCCGGTTGCATTGTCCCGCTAACACCCCGATCGCCGGGTTGTTCGCTAGTTCAGATAACGATTGCGCAAATGCCGCTCGAAGCTCGCCGTTCCGAGCGGCCGGCCGGTGGCGGCCTCGACGAGTTCCGACGTCGACAACAGCGATCCCTTCGAATGAACGCGTTGACGCAGCCAGCCGAGCAGCGGCGCGAATTCGCCGGCTGCGATTGTCTGCATTAGATCGGAAATATCGCGCTGCGCCGCCTCGAACAGCTGGGCGGCAATCAGCGCCCCGAGCGTATAGGTCGGGAAATAACCCCAGTTGCCATCATACCAGTGAATATCCTGGAGGCAGCCCTCGCGATCGTTCGCCGGCGCTACTCCGAGCAATGCCCGCATGCCGTCGGCCCATGCGCCGGGAAGCTCGGCCGGCTTCAAATCACCCGCGATCATCGCGCGCTCGAGGCGGTAGCGCAGGATGACATGGGCCGGATAGGTCACCTCGTCGGCGTCGACCCGAATGAAACCGCGGTGAACCCGGGTCTGACGCCGGTAGAGTGCGTCGACTTCCCAGCCGGGCCCGGCGCCGTCAAAAGTGTCGCGCAGGATCGGCGCCGCAAAGCTCAGAAACTCACGGCTGCGGCACACCTGCATCTCGAGCAGTAGCGACTGGCTCTCGTGAACTGCCATGCCACGGGCGCGCCCAACCGGCTGCAACCGCCACTCGATCGGAAGCCCGCGTTGGTAGAGGGCGTGCCCGGTCTCGTGCAGGACCCCCATCAAAGCGCGCGCGTAATCGCTCTCGTTGTAGCGCGTCGTGATCCGCACATCGTCGGGCGTGCCGCCGCAGAACGGATGGGCGCTGGTGTCGAGCCGGCCATGTGCGAAATCGAAGCCGATCCGTTCCATCAGCCTTGTCGCGAGGCGGCGTTGGCGCTCGACCGGGAACCGGCCGACAGGAGCGGGGGGCGCCGGCAGAAGTGCCTGGCGGGTCAGAGCCGTGTCGCGCAGATCGGGCAGGAAATCCGAGAGTTCGTTGAACAAACGGTCGATCACTGCGACCGAGCCGCCGGGCTCGTATTGGTCGACAAGCGCCTCGTAGGGGTCGGTCCCGAGGCGGTCGGCCTTGATCGCGGCGATCTCGCGCTCCAGCCGGAGGACTTGCTCGAGCCCGGGAAGCGCGGCAGCGAAGTCGTCTTCGGCGCGGGCTTTGCGCCACTCTGCCTCGCTCTCGGAACAGGCCCGCGATTCCGCCTCGATAAGTGCACCCGGGACCGCGGCGGCATGCAACCAGCGTCGACGCATCTCTCGCAAATTGGCGCGTTGCCATTGATCGAGCGAGTTGGCAGCCGCCTCAGCCTCGCCGAGCAGCCCCTCGATATCCGGGGCGGTCAGGTACTGGTGGGCGATCAGGCGCAGGGTGGCGAGTTGCTCGGCCCGCGCCGACGCCCCGCCTTCGGGCATCATCGCCGCGGTGTCCCAGTGGAGCACCGAGATCGCTTGCTGGACCGTCCCGATGCGGCGAAATCTGGTTTCCAGCTGGTGATAGGCGGTCATCGCGCCTCCCCGTTGCGGCGATGAAACAGGACATAGATGACGATCAGCGCAACTGCCAGGGAAAACCACGTGATCGCGTATTGCAGATGGTTGTTGGGCAGAGCAAGACGAGTGACGCCGCCCTTCGGCCAGCCCCCCGGGTTCGGTGCGGCATCGGCATCAATGTAGAAGGGCGCCACGCGATCGAGCTTCTCGGTGGCAGCCATCGCCGGCAGGTCGACCCAGAACCAGTAATTCAGGTCGGGACGATTATCGGGCAGAAACCATGCCGGTCTTCCAGCGGGCGGCAGCCGCAGCAGCCCTTCGACCCGCACCGTCCCCGCGGTCTGCCCAGCCGCCCGCTTCGTCGGATCCTTCAGCTCGCCCGGGATGTAGCCGCGATTGACAAAAACTATCCGGCCATCCGCTTCGCGCAACGGTGTCAACACCTGGTAGCCCTGCCCGCCGGCCTCCGAGGTCGCGCCAAGGAAGACTTCCTTGTTGTGGAGAAACACCCCTTCGGCGATCACCTGACGGAACTCCATACCGCGCGCCCGCTCCAGGCTGCGCGGCACCGCTACAGGAGCGGCTGCGACCGCCGCCTGGCGCTGGGCAATAAGCCCTTCCTTCCAGAACAGCCGCTCGATCTGCCAGAAGCCGAGCCCGAGACACAGCAGCAGCACCGGAACCGTGAACAGTGTCGGCCAGAACTGTGGGCGGAACTCGGTCATGTGCAATAGGATTTCGGTCCGCGTCGTCGCCCACCTTCCTGCTCCCGCGGAGTTATTCCCCTGCCGAGAAGAGGGAGGGAAGGGGCGATTTTCGGTCTTTGACACGCTCTCAAGATTGCGGCGGCGCGACCAGCAGATGGTGGCGGTATTGCAGCGCGATGAGTCCCGCCTTGAGCGGGCGCAGCATGACTATGGCGCCGCCGAGGACCAGCGGCGTCCACAGCATCAAATGCACCCAAATTGGCGGCGAGAACCGGATCTCGACCCATGCGGCGAGACCGACGACGATCAAGCCGAGGACGAGGATCACAAAGACCGCCGGACCGTCCCCGGCATCCTGAGCGGAAAGATCGAGGCCGCAGACTTCACAGGCCTGCCGCACGCTCAAGAGCCCGGCGAACAACTTGCCCTTGCCGCAGCGCGGACAGCGGCAGCCGAGCGCCGCACCAAGGGGCGAAATCGCAGGAAAATTACCGCCGGCGCTCGCCTTGTCGTCCATCGGCCTCGGTTCAGCCCGCGACGCCAGCGCCACCGCTGCCCTCGCCCCACCAATAGACGCAGACGAACAGAAACAACCAGACCACGTCGACAAAATGCCAGTACCAGGCCGCAGCCTCGAAGCCGAAATGGTGGTCGGGTTTGAAATCGCCGCGCCACGCCCGAAGGAGACAAACGATCAGAAATGTCGTGCCGATGATGACGTGGAAACCATGGAAGCCAGTCGCCATGAAAAAAGTCGATGGATAGATGCCGTCGGTGAAGTGAAACGGGGCGTGGCTGTACTCGTAAGCCTGGACCGAGGTGAAGCAGACGCCGAGAAAGACGGTCAGCGCCAGCCCGCGCAATAACCCGTCGCGGTTGCCTTCGATCAGGGAGTGGTGCGCCCAGGTCACCGTCGTCCCCGACAGCAGCAGGATCAGGGTGTTGAGAAACGGGAACTCGAATGGATCAAACGGGTGGACCGTCTTGGGCGGCCAGACGCCGCCGACCGGAAACAGGCTCGACGCGAAAAATGCCCAGAAAAAAGCGGCAAAGAACATCACCTCGGAGGCGATGAACAAGGCCATCCCGTAGCGCATGCCGATCTGAACGACCGGGGTGTGATAGCCCTGAAAGGTCGCTTCGCGAATGACGTCGCGCCACCACACGGCCATGATCGCCAGCACCGAGAGAAAGCCGATGATCAGCAGGGTCCAGCCGTAGCCATGCATGTAAAGCACCCCGCCGCTGGTCAACAGACCGGCGGCGATCGCGCCGATCAGCGGCCACGGGCTGGGATCGACCAGGTGGTAGGGATGCTTTGGCGGGGCGTGCGCTTCGCTCATCAATCTGGGCCTAATCGGGAAATGCGCCTGGGCGGTTCAGTTTAGGGAAGGTGCCGGCGATCGAGGCGCCGCGGAAGCGGTCGGGCGTGCCGATCTTGGGCGCTCGAAACATCGTGTAGGACAGCGTAATCGAGCGCAGCTCACGGGTGCTCGGATCGGTCAGCATGTCGGGATCGACAAAGAACACGACCCCCATATCGACGCTTTGCCCCGGCGCCAAGGTCTGGCTGTTGAAGCAGAAGCATTGCAGCTTGTCGAAATAGATGCCGGCCTTGGTCGGCGTCACATTATAGATGGCCCGGGCGGTGATCGGCGTTGCCGAATGGTTGACGGCGCGAAAAAACATCTCTTTCTGCTCGCCCGGATGAACCGTTACCGAGTTGGTCAGCGGGCGAAATTCCCAATCGAGACCGGGCGCGATTTGGGCGTCGAAGCGGATCGTGACCAGCCCGGCGGCGATGTGGGTCGGCGCCGCCTCGGCACGCCGGGTGGTGCCGCCAAAGCCGGTTGCCGAGCAGAACATTCGGTAGAGCGGCACCGAGGCGAAGGACATTCCGACCATGCCCGCGACCACGGAAACCAGGAGCAGCATCGTCGCTCCATGGCGGCGCCGTTGCCGACGGCTCTGTGCAACCACCGCTAACCCCCCATTCGGACGATCGTGACGGCGTAGAACAACGCGACCAGCGCGACGAGCACGGCCATCAACGCGCGATTGCGCGTGCGGATTGTCCGCTCCCGGTCCCGCTCCGGGTCCATCACCGTCAAAACCAAACTCCGGCACCGCGGTCGACAAGCAAAAGGCTGAAGATCAGGAGCAGGTAAAGCAACGAAACCGCGAACATGCGGCGGGCACCGCGATCGGTCGGGTCGCGGCAGACGAGGATCGCGGCGCCGGTGAATGTCGCGCTCAACAGCAAGGCACCGGCGCCGTAGAGTGCGCCGGCAACACCGAGCAGGCAGGGCGCCAGGGCAGCCGGCCATAGCACCAATGTATAGAGCAGCATCTGGCGCTTGGTTTCGCGCACGCCGGCGACGACGGGCAGCATCGGCACGCCCGCGGCGGCGTATTCGCCGACCCGGTAGAGCGACAAAGCCCAAAAATGCGGCGGGGTCCAGAAGAAGACGATCGCGAACAGCGCAATCGCCCCCCAGCCGATGTCGCCAGTCACCGCCGCCCACCCGATGATCGGCGGAAACGCGCCGGCCGCACCGCCGATCACGATATTGTGCGGGGTCCGTCGCTTCAACCAGACCGTGTAGACAAGGATGTAAAAGCCGATCGTCAAGGCGAGCAGCGCGGCCGCCACGGTATTGACCGCGAGCCCCATCATCAGCACCGCGCCGGTCCCGAGCACGATGCCGAAGCCGAGGGCTTCGCCCGGCATCATGCGGCCCGCCGGCAACGGCCGCGCAGCGGTCCGACGCATCATCGCGTCGATGTCGCGGTCATACCACATATTGATCGCCCCCGCGGCTCCCGCGCCGATGGCGATGCACAGCACCGCTACCGCGGCGAGCACGGGGTGAATATGCCCCGGGGCCAACACCAGCCCGACGAAGCCGGTGAAGACGACCAGCGACATGACCCGGGGCTTGAGGATCTCGATATAATCTCTGACCCCCGCCGCCGACACCGCTGCGAGGCCGACGGCAGCGCCCGACGGAGCCTCAGATAAGTCGGTCATGTTATCGTCACCCCCGCAAAAGCCGGGGTCCAGGGCTTGCCGCGCAATAGGCTGCCACCTCTGGATTCCCGCTTTCGCGGGAATGACGAGAACAGACACCTGTCCATTAGGCAATGACCGGCAACTCGTCGTAGCTGTGGAACGCCGGTGGCGACGGCAGCTTCCATTCGAGTGTCGTCGCGCCGTCACCCCAGTAATTGGCTCCGACCCGCCGCCCGGCGATCAGCGTGTGGAGGACAATAAAGACGAAGAACAAAGTCGAAGCGAACGAGATGTACGCCCCGATCGAGGCGACCATGTTCCATCCGGCAAATGCATCCGGATAATCGGCAATGCGCCGGGGCATGCCGGCAAGACCGAGAAAATGCATTGGGAAGAAGGTCAGGTTCACCCCGATGAAGCTGGTCCAGAAATGTATCTGGCCGAAAGTCTCATTATATTGCCGCCCCGACATCTTGCCGATCCAGTAATAGAAGCCGGCAAAAATCGAGAACACCGCGCCGAGCGACAGCACGTAGTGAAAATGGGCGATCACGTAATAAGTATTGTGCAAAGCAAAATCGACGCCGGCATTGGCCAATACGACCCCGGTCACGCCGCCGATCGTGAACAGAAAGATAAAGCCCATCGCCCAAAGCATCGGCGTCTTGAATTCGATCGACCCACCCCACATCGTTGCGATCCATGAGAAGATCTTGACCCCGGTGGGGACCGCGATGACCATCGTCGCCGCAGTGAAATAGGCGCGCGTATCGACCGAGATTCCGGTCGTAAACATGTGATGCGCCCAGACGACAAAGCCGACGACGCCGATCGCGACCATCGCGTAGGCCATCCCGAGATAGCCGAAAACCGGCTTCTTCGAAAACGTCGAAACCACCTGAGAGATCATGCCGAAGCCGGGCAGGATCAGGATGTACACCTCGGGATGGCCGAAGAACCAGAAGAGGTTCAGGAACAGCAGCGGGTCGCCGCCGCCCGCCGGGTCGAAAAAGGTCGTGCCGAAATTGCGGTCGGTCAGCAGCATCGTGATCGCCCCGGCGAGCACCGGCAGCGACAGCAGCAAGAGGAACGCGGTCACCAGGATTGCCCACACAAAGAGCGGCATCTTGTGCAGTGTCATGCCGGGGGCGCGCATGTTGAGGATCGTCGTGATGAAGTTGATCGCGCCCATGATCGACGACGCGCCGGCCAAGTGCAGCGAGAAGATCACCATGTCGACGGAAGGCCCGGGATGGCCGACTGGACCCGAAAGCGGCGGGTAGAGCGTCCAGCCGACGCCGGCGCCCTGGCCGACCATCGTCGACCCGACGAGCAGCGCGAAGGCCGGGACCAGCAGCCAAAAGCTGATGTTGTTCATGCGCGGGAAGGCCATGTCCGGCGAGCCGATCATCAGCGGCACCATCCAATTGCCGAACCCGCCGATCATTGCCGGCATGATCACGAAAAACACCATGATCAAGCCATGAGCGGTGACGATCACGTTGTAGAGCTGATGGTCTTCGATCAGGTGGTTGCCCGGATGCATCAACTGCATCCGCATGATGACCGACAGCAGGCCGCCGATCACCCCGGCGATAATCGCAAAGAGCAAGTAAAGAGTGCCGATGTCCTTGTGGTTGGTCGAGCAGAACCAGCGGGTGAAAAAGCCCGGGGCGTGACCATGACCATCAAGGTAATGGCCATGCAGGTCGGCGATGTCAGCACCGCGCTCGTAAGCCATTCCTTACTCCTCGCTCTCAACGGCCAGCGGGCGCCGGGCGGGCGGCGTCCGTCGTGGCCGAAATGGCGGCGACGCGAGCCGCATCGCCGCCCTTGTCGTCATGCGCGAATTTCTTCTTGGCATCGACCAGCCAGCGCTGGAAATCGTCCTTCGATACCGCCTCGACCTTGATCGGCATGAAAGCGTGGTTGACGCCGCAGATCTGATTGCACTGGCCGTAATACACGCCATCGTGCTCGATCTTCATCCACGATTCGTTGAGCCGGCCGACGATCGCGTATTCCTGAACCCCGAAAGAGGGGACGAACCAGCTGTGGATCACGTCGGTGCCGGTAATCAGCACGCGAATCGTCGTGTCGACCGGAACGACCAGCGGGTTGTCGACATCGAGCAGCCGCTTCTGGCCCGGCTTCAGGTCGGCGTCGGGAATGAGGTTGCTGTCGAAGGCGAGCCCGCCCTGGTCCGGGTATTCATAAGACCAGTACCACTGATGCCCGGTGACTTTGATCGTCATGTCCGGATTCGGCACCCTGTCCATGTAATACATCAGCTTGAAGGACGGGATCGCGATGATCACTAAAATCAATACCGGGACGACGGTCCACAGCATCTCGATGACGGTGTTGTGCGAGGTCCGCGTCGGCACCGGATGGCGGCGGTGATTGAAGCGCAAGATTACATAGAGAAGCAGGCCGAGGACAAAGATCGTAATCAGAAAGATGATGACCAACAGCTCGTCGTGAAACGCCGACAGCCGGTCCTTGACCGGCGTGGCGGGAGCCTGCATGCCGAGTTCCCAGGGCCTCGGGGCGTCGGCGCAGGCCAGGGCCGCAACGGCAGTGATGCCAAAGAGCGCGAGCGCCACCACAACACATGCTTTAACCGGAAACTTCCGCGTCGATAATCTCGTCATCTCACCCTTGGGCCTGCAGCCTCTCATCCGTCACGAGCACCGGGAGCGGCGCTTCCGAGAGGGCTTCCGAGCGGGGCCAACCGTTCTCATGCCGCTCGACTCAAAAACCGTATCGCCGGGGCGCATTCCCGCTCCAGACAGCGAACCGAAGCTACACCATAGCTCGCTGGCGCGACAACCGGGACAACCCCGGCAAAACCCGTTGCGGCAAGCCGCCGCACAGCTTGGCGCGGCGGGTGGCGAAATCCCGGGTTGGCAATGCCGCGCCTTCCGCTGAGGATCGGATGCGACCATATTGAGGCGCATCGTTGATGGAGTATGCGAATGACCGATCTCGCCGTCACCGACGCGCTGTTCTTCGAACGCACCGGCATGGACCCGGTCCGCATCGAGGGGCTTGTCAATCAGTCGCTGTCCGGGATGGACGACGGCGAGCTTTACCTCGAATACAGCCAGTCGGAGAGCTTGGCGCTCGACGACGGACGCATCAAAAGCGCCAGTTTCGACACGACGCAAGGGTTCGGGCTGCGCGCAGTCGCCGGCGAGGCGGCCGGCTATGCGCATGCGTCCGAGCTGTCGGAGGCGGCGATCCGCCGCGCGGCAGCAACGGTGCGGGCGGTGGCGAGCGGTCATTCCGGCGTCCTGGCGGCCCCGCCCTCCGGCACCAACCGCAGCCTCTATACCGAGGAAAATCCGCTTGGTCTGGTCGATCTCGCGGCCAAGACGCGGCTTCTCGCCGAGATCGACGCCTATGCGCGCAGCCGCGACACTCGGGTGAAGCAGGTCATGGCATCGCTCGGCGGCGTTTGGCAGGCGGTGCAGATCATTCGCCCCGACGGTCACCGCGTCGCCGATATCCGCCCTCTGGTGCGGTTGAGCGTCGCAATCGTCGTCGGTGACGGCGAGCGTATGGAAACCGGCTCCTCGGGCGCCGGCGGGCGGCTCGCCTATGACCGTTATCTCGATCCGCAGCAGTGGAAGGCGCAGGTCGATGAAGCGCTGCGCCAGGCCCTCACCAATCTGGGGTCGGTGCCAGCCCCGGCAGGCGAGATGACGGTGGTCCTCGGGCCGGGATGGCCGGGCGTGATGCTGCACGAGGCGGTCGGGCACGGGCTGGAAGGCGACTTCAACCGCAAGAAAACCTCAGCCTTCTCAGGAATGATCGGGCAACGCGTCGCAACTCAAGGCGTGACAGTGGTCGATGACGGGACGCTGCCCGACCGGCGCGGCTCGCTGACCGTCGACGATGAAGGCACGCCGACCAATTGCACCGTGCTGATCGAGGACGGCATCCTCAAGGGCTACATGCAGGATCGCATGAATGCGCGCCTTCTCGGCGCCGTTCCGACCGGCAATGGCCGGCGACAAAGCTTTGCCCATGCGCCGATGCCGCGGATGACGAACACCTACATGCTGGCCGGAGCACAGGATCCGCAGGAGATCATCGCCTCGGTCAAGCGCGGGCTCTACGCGGTCAATTTCGGCGGCGGGCAGGTCGACATAACTTCGGGCAAGTTCGTGTTTTCCGCCTCCGAGGCGTATCTGATCGAGGACGGCAAGGTCGGGCCGGCGGTCAGGGGCGCGACCCTGATCGGCAACGGGCCGGACGCGCTCACCAAGGTGACGATGATCGGCAACGATGTTCGCCTCGACGACGGCATCGGCACCTGCGGCAAGGACGGGCAAAGCGTGCCGGTCGGGGTCGGCCAGCCGACCTTGCGGATGGACGGTTTGACGGTCGGCGGCACGAGCGCGTGACGCGCGCCGCCGCGCGCGGGTATTTCTCCGTATGCGCCCTCACCGCCGCCGCGCTTTCCGTCGCTTCCCCGGTCCGTAGTACCTGGGCTTGCGCCGATTTTGCCGTGGCGCCCTCGAGCCGCTGGTCGCTGACTGCCGAAGGCAGGGCCTGGTGGCTGGTGACGCCATGCGGCGACCGCTTTTTCAGCCTCGGCGTCAACGTTCTCGACGGCGGCTATGCCGACCGCGAGCGGGGCGGCAAAATCTGGTACAGCTGGAAGGCGTTCGCCCCGATCGCTTGCCGATTGGACCGCCGAAACCCGCCGGCGGCTCTCCTCGTGGGGTTTCAACAGCGCGGGCGGCTGGGCGTTGCCGCCGGAAGAGCTCAAACTCCCGACTATCATCAATCTCGAGCTCGGCCGGCGCGCACGGTTTCATTGGTTCGACCCGTTCGATCCCGAGACCGAAACCCGGATGAACGAACTCGCCCGGAAGCTCGTTGCTCCCTACCGCGAGTCGCCCTACCGGATCGGGTATTTCTCGGATAATGAGGTCGGCTGGTGGGCCGGCGCATTGTTCGTCTTCTATTCGTCGAAGCCGGCGACATCCTTTACCAAGCAGCGCTGGGTCGAGCTGCTGAACCGGCATTATGGCGACGACTGGTCGCGCTTTACCGCCGATTTCGAGCCGCCCGCCGGCGTCGCTTCGTGGGAGGCGCTGCTCGCGACCACCGAGAAGACCCTGATGAAGCCGGGCGGCGACGGCATCCATGTCGTGCGCGAATGGACAGGCATCGTCGCCGAGCGTTACTACACCCTCGCCGAGCGGGCGATCCGTGCCGCGGACCCGGATGCGCTATACTTTGGCGACCGTCTGCCGATCTATTACGATCCGGCGGCGGTGCGGGCGATGGCGCCGCACGTCGACGCGATCGCCACGAACTACAACATCGACAGCGGCGACGGCTGGGTCGCCGATTACTTCTTCGACGGTCTGCGCAGACTGTCGGGCGGCAAGCCGGTTCTCGTCTCCGAATGGTTTTTCGCGGCGCGCGAGAACCGCACCGGGAACCGCAACAACGGCCATCTAATGACCGTCGCGACGCAGGCCGAACGGGCCGCCGGCGCGGCCGCCGCAACCCTCCACTTCGCGGCGATCCCAGAAGTCATCGGCGCGCATTGGTTTCAATATTACGACCATCCGAAAGGCGGACGCGGCGATGGCGAGGATTACGATTTCGGGCTGGTCGACATCAACGATCGCCCCTATCGGCGCCTGACCTCGGCGCTCGCCATCGCCAACCGGCGAGCTCCCGAACTCCATGCGGCCGCGCCCTCGCCGGCGAATACTGCAGGCCGGTTTGTGCTGCCGCACGCATCCATATTCGTGCAAGATCATTCACTTTCCGACTGGCCGAAGCCGGCAAGCCTGCTGCCGCGGCTTAAGCCGTCGCCGGGATCGGCCGAATTTGGCGACGCCTATCTCGCGTGGGGCGAGCAAGGGCTCGCGCTGGCGACGATCGGACAGGACTACTTCGACGTCGACCTGCTGGCCTACGAGGGCGCCTTTCCGCTGGTCGATGCTTACCGCGTCGAGCTGGGCGTCGATGTCGGCGCCGGGCCGCGGCGCTTTACTTTGTTCTTCATCCCGCCGCGGACCAAGATCCACGACTACCCGGAAATGACCGCCGAGCTCTGCGCTGGGCCGGCAGAACAGGCGATCTCGGCAGGATGCGTCATGGTGCCGGGCGCCAAAGCCGCCTACTTCGGCGCCGACCAGCCCCGGATAACGGCGGAGATGATGATCCCTTGGTCGGCCCTCGGCATCGAGCCGCCGGCTCCGGGAGTGCAACTTCGCGCCGAAATAGCCTTCACGTCATGGCATCGCGAACGCTGGATGTCGCTGTCCGGCCGCCCACCTGCCGCGGCGATGAAGCACCCGGAAACCTGGCGCAGGATGTGGCTTGGCAACGGCACACAAATGATCCAGACCACGCCTGCGCTCCCGCCGTTCGCCCCGGGATGAGAGGCCTCACCGGATACCACCTCCTCGTCCTCCCGGAGACGGCCGGGAACCATGGCCGGGACAGAGGCACCGGCATCCGCCGGTGCGACGAGACCGGCGACGGCCCGTTAGTAAGCGTAGTCGGTGAATACCGGATCGATCTTGCCGCCCCACCGGGTGTGAAAGTCCTGCAGAAGCTCTTCCGCCGGGGTGCGCCCGGAGCCGGCGATCGCGAATAGCGGGTCGAGAAAATGCGTTTCGTCCTCGCCGACGCTGTTGCGGCGCGCGCGGCGATGCAGCCCTTCCCGAGAAATCTCCAGAACTTCGAGCGCGATGTCGCGCAATGTGCGCGAGCGCAGCGGTGTCGCGAGGCCGTGTCGCGGCACATCACGACGCATCGCTTCGCGCTCCTCTGCGGTCCAGTCTTGGATCAGATCGCAGCCCGCATCGAGCGCCGTCGAATCATATAGGAGCCCGACCCACAAAGCCGGAAGCGCGCACAATCGGCGCCACGGGCCGCCATCGGCGCCCCGCATTTCGAGAAACGTCTTCAGCCGGACTTCGGGAAACGCCGTGGTTACATGGTCGGCCCAGTCGCCGAGGCGCGGGATCTCTCCCGGCAATGCGGGCAGCTTCCCGGCGATAAAATCGCGGAAAGATTGGCCGCTCGCATCGATGTACCTGCCGTCCCGGTAAACGAAATACATCGGCACGTCGAGCATGTAGTCGACATAGCGCTCGAACCCGAAACCCGGTTCGAAGACAAAGGGCAAGGTGCCGCAGCGGTCGGGGTCGGTATCGGTCCAGATGTAGCTGCGGTAGCTGAGATATCCGGAGGGCCGACCTTCGACAAACGGCGAGTTGGCGAATAGCGCCACGGCGACGGGTTGCAACGCCAAGCTCACCCGAAATTTCTTCACCATGTCCGCCTCGGACTGGTAGTCGAGGTTGGTTTGCACGGTGCAGGTGCGCAGCATCATATCGTGGCCGAGACGCCCTTTTTTCGGCATGTAGTCGCGCATGATCCGGTAACGCTGCTTTGGCATCCACGGGACGTCTTCGCGGCGCCATTTCGGGTCGAAGCCGAGGCCCAGCATGCCGAGCCCGAGCTCGTCGCATACCTCGCGCACTTGGCGGAGATGCTCGTGCACCTCGTCGCAGGTCTGATGCACGGTCTCGAGCGGCGCTCCGCTCAGCTCAAATTGACCGCCGGGCTCGAGAGTGATCGAACATCGAGCGTCGTTGGTGAGTGCTATCGTATTGCCGTTTTCGACGATCGGCTCCCAGCCGAAGCGGGTCATCTCGCGCAGCACGGCGCCAATCCCGTCGGGTCCCTGGTAAGGGACGCGCTGCAGATCCGAGCGGCGGAAGACGAACTTCTCGTGCTCGGTGCCGACCCGCCAAGCACCGGGCGGTTTGCCTCCCGAATTCGAGATATTCAACGAGCTGCCGTTTGTCGGTGATCGGCGCTCCGGGCGAACTCGGCGTGGTGGTCATCCTCGGCGAAACTCCAGCGGTAACGCAGCGGCAGCCCGACTAAGCAACCGTTTGATCTACCATTCGGCAAGCGCGATCAACGGGTCCGGATGCGGCGCCAATCACCGGCGATCGCCTGAAAAACCGCCACAGCCGCGAGAGCGGCGGTTTCGGCGCGCAACACCCTGGGCCCCAGCCCGATGCGGGTAACAAAGGAGAGATTGCCGACAGCGTCAAGCTCCGTTTCGTCGAACCCACCCTCCGGACCGACCAGGAACGCCATCGGCCCTCGTGGCATTCGCATTGCCGCCCGGCCGAGCGGCTCGCCCTTGCCGCTTTCGTCGCACATCATCAGCCGGCGCTCGGCCGGCCACTCAGCCAACAATCGTTCGAGCCGTTCCGGCGGTCGCAGCTCGGGCACCGACAGGCGCTCGCTCTGTTCGGCTGCTTCGACGGCATGCGCCCGCAGCCGATCGAGATTGAGGCGCTCGACCTGGGTGCGCGCCGTCCATACCGGCACCAACGCCGCGACGCCGAGCTCGGTTGCCTTTTCCACCAGCCAAGCGAGCGCAGCGCGTTTGATCGGCGCAAATATCAGCCATAGATCCGGGTCCCCGGCGGGCTCGGCTTGCCGTAGTTGACGTTCAACGATCAGCCGCGCTCCGCTCTTGCCGAGCTCGACAACCCGGCAAAGCCACTCCCCATCTGCCGCGTTGAAGGCGGCGACCGCCTCGCCGGGGGCGCACCGCATGACTGAACGCAGATAATGCGCCTGCCCCGGTTCCAGTTCGAACTGGCCGCTGGAGGTGAGCCCGGTGGTGACGTAAAGACGTGGGGCTCGGCGCTGAGTTCATCCGGAGATCTCGAACTGTTGCGTTGGCGCAACTAAACATAGACTGCGCTCAACAAAATGCAGAGCGACCCCTCTCACCCCGATCCTCTCTCCCCGCCGACGGGCGGGGCGGGAGGTAGTGCCGTCCTTGACCCTCTCCGCCACATCGCGGGAGAGAGCGAGAGGACCCGTCACGGCAGCGACGGGGAGGGTGGGGTGGCACTCGCAACCCGCTCAGACAGCAGCGACATCCATCCTGACGACTGGGTCGAGCGTTACCTGCCGGCTCGTTTGCGGCCCTATGCTCGCCTCGCCAGGCTCGACCGCCCGATCGGAACCTGGCTGCTGTTATTCCCGGGTTGGTGGGGGATTGCACTCGCTTCGGAGCGCTGGCCGGATCCGGCTTTGTTGCTGCTCTTCGCCGTCGGTGCCGTCGCCATGCGGGGCGCGGGCTGCACGCTCAACGACATCGCCGATCGCCACTATGACGGCCAGGTCGCGCGAACCCGGCTGCGCCCGCTGCCGAGCGGCGCCGCCTCGGTGAACCAGGCGGCAGGGTTTCTGGTGCTCCAATTGGCGATTGGTGCCGCTGTCTTGTTTAGCCTCAACCGAACGAGCGTCCTGCTCGGCTGCGCCGTTCTCGGATTGATCGGCACCTATCCCTTTATGAAGCGTATCACCTATTGGCCCCAGGTGTTTCTCGGCCTCAATTTCAACTGGGGGGCGCTGATCGGCGGGACCGCGGTCACCGGTGCGCTTGCCTGGCCGGTCTTGCCGCTCTATCTCGGCGGCGTTTTCTGGACGATCGGGTACGACACGATCTATGCGCATCAGGATAAGGAGGACGACGTTCGCATCGGCGTCAAGTCGTCGGCCATCGCCCTCGGACCGCACACCCGTCCTTGGCTCTTTGTCTTCTATGGCGCCGCGCTGGTCTTGTGGGCGGTGGCGGGTCATCTGGGCGGGCTCGGCGCGATGTTCTGGATCGGGCTCGCGGCTGCCGCATTCCAGCTGGGATGGCAGGCTGCGCGGGTGACGACCGACGATCCGGCCGACTGCCTGAGCAAGTTCCGCTCGAACCGTGCCGTCGGCTGGCTGATCCTCGGCGGGATCGTCGCCGGCCACTTCGCCTGAGCTGTCTTGGATCCCGCTCTCTTCGTCCGCCGCAACACCGCGATTGCCGCGCCGCCCTTGGTACCGGAGATCCGCCTTCACCTCGCCACCGAGATCACGCCGATCTGGCACGCGACCGAGAAAAGCCTGGCGCGCAATGCCCTGCCGCCGCCCTTTTGGGCGTTTGCCTGGGCCGGTGGGCAAGCGCTCGCCCGCTACATCCTGGATCACCCCGAACGGGTCGCCGGCCGCCTCGTGCTCGACTTCGGGGCCGGCTCGGGTCTTGTGGCGATCGCCGCCGCGAAAGCCGGCGCGTCCTCTGTGCTCGCCGCCGACATAGATCATTTCGCGGCCGCTGCGATCGCGGCAAATGCGGCGCTGAACGAAGCGACCGTAACCGTAATAACGACCGATGTGACCGGCTCGGCCGACTCGCGCTGGCAAGTCGTTGCCGCCGGCGATGTCTGCTACGAGCAGCCGATGGCGGATCGCGTCATGGCCTGGCTGCGGGCCCAGGCGGCACGCGGCTGTCTTGTGCTGCTCGGTGATCCCGGGCGCAATTATCTTCCGAACGAAGGGCTGCGCGAGCGCGCCCGCTTTCTCGTGCCGACGAGCCGCGACCTCGAAGACCGCGAAAGCCGGGAGGGGGTTGTCTGGGAGGTTATGCCGGTATGAAAGCTCGGGGTGGTTCTGGGAGGTCCGGCCGTATCATCGTTGTCGCCGCAATCGGCACGACCCAGACCCTCGCCTGGGCCTCCAGCTACTATATGCCGGCGATTCTCGGGGCGCCGATCGCCGCCGATCTAAACCTGCCGCCGAGCATGTTTTTCGCTGTATTCTCAGGTGCTCTGCTGCTCTCGGCGGTGGTCGGGCCAACCGTGGGACGGCTGATCGATCGGCATGGCGGCCGCGCCGTGCTGGCTACATCAAATCTGGTCCTCGCGCTGGGCCTCAGTCTCCTGGCGATTTCGCATGGTCTTGCCGGGCTCTGCATAGCTTGGGCAATTCTCGGTGTCGGGATAGGGATGGGCCTCTACGATCCGGCCTTCGCCGCGCTGACCAGCCTGTATGGCCACGACGCGCGCGGCGCGATTACCGGGATCACCCTGATCGCCGGTTTCGCCAGCACCATCGGCTGGCCGGCGACGGCATGGCTGGAGCATGCTTTTGGCTGGCGTGAGGCGTGTTTGTTCTGGGCCGGGGTCAATCTCGTGGTGGCTATGCCGATGAACTGGCTGGCGATACCGGCAGCGCCGCCCGCTTTGCCGCCTCGGCAGACCGCGATCGCGGTCGCGGGGGTCGAGCCGCCGCGCGGGGCGATGCTGGCCCTGGCTTTTTTCTTTTCCGCCACCTGGTTCGTGCAGGGCGCGATGGCCGCGCACCTCCCGCGTCTGCTCGAGGCGGCGGGCGCCTCGCAGACGGCGGCGATCGCCGCTGCGGCATTGGTCGGACCGGCGCAGGTCGGTGCACGCCTCGTCGAGTTCAGTCTGCTGCGGTCGTTCCATCCGCTGACCTCGGCGCGGGTGGCAGCGATACTGCATCCTCTCGGCGCCGGACTGCTGGCGATCGGCGGTGCCGCCGGGGTTGCCGGTTTTGCGGTTTTGCACGGAGCCGGCAACGGCATGATCACGATCGCCAAGGGCACGCTGCCCTTGGCGCTGTTCGGATCCGCCGGATACGGCTGGCGCAGTGGCATCCTCTCGGCGCCGGCGCGAGTGTTGCAGTCGGCCGCGCCCTTTTTGTTCGGACTATTGCTGGACCGGATCGGCGCTAAAGCAGTGATGCTTTCCGCGGCTCTCTGTCTCGCCGCCTTAGCAGCCCTTCTCGCGCTGCGCGCGCAGGCTCGTGCGACCGCCGCGCCACTGATCCGCCCGTAGCCGCTTCCGGCGGTGCTCGCGACCCCCTCGCGCCGCACCCATATAGACGCCATGCCCTATTCCAGCCTGCGCGACTTCATCGACCGGCTTGAAGCGGCCGGGCGGCTCGTGCGGGTCGCCGCACCGGTCTCGCCCTATCTCGAGATGACCGAGATCCAGACGCGTCTGCTCGCCGAGGGTGGGCCTGCGGTGTTGTTCGAGAACGTCACCCGCGAGGCGGGCGGAAGTTACGCAATGCCGGTGCTGGTCAATCTGTTCGGCACCGTCGAGCGGGTCGCCTGGGGGATGGATCGCGAGCCGGGCGCCCTGCGCGAGATCGGCGAGACATTGGCCTTTCTGAAGCAGCCGGAGCCGCCCGGCGGCTGGCGCGAAGCCCTGCAGATGCTGCCGCTGCTGCGCACGGTCATGGCGATGCGCCCGCGCACCGTCGGCGCCGCCCCATGCCAGGAGATCGTGCTCAAGGGCGGCGACATCGATCTCGGCCTGTTGCCGATCCAGACCTGCTGGCCGGGCGAGCCCGCGCCGCTGATCACCTGGCCGCTGGTGGTGACCAGAGGACCGGGCGAGCGCCGCGAAGACGGCTTCAATCTCGGCATCTACCGGATGCAGGTGACCGGCCGCGACACGACCCTGATGCGCTGGCTGAAGCATCGCGGCGGCGCCCAGCATCACCAGCGCTGGCGCAACGAGCGCCCCGAGCCGCTGCCGGCGGCGGCGGTCATCGGCGCCGATCCGGGCACCATCCTCGCCGCGGTCACGCCGGTGCCCGACACTCTTTCGGAATACCAGTTCGCCGGCCTGTTGCGCGGCGCCAAGGTCGAGCTCGTCGACTGCAAGACCGTGCCGTTGAAGGTGCCGGCGGAGGCCGAGATCGTGCTCGAAGGCCATGTCTCGCTCGACGAGTATGGCGACGAAGGGCCCTATGGCGACCATACCGGCTATTACAACGCGGTCGAGCGCTTCCCGGTCTTCCGCCTCTCGGCGATCACGATGCGGGCGAGCCCGATCTATCTGTCGACCTTCACCGGCCGGCCGCCCGACGAGCCGTCGATCCTCGGCGAGGCGCTTGAACGAGGTCTTCATCCCGCTGCTGCAGCAGCAATTCCCCGAGATCGTCGATTTCTGGCTGCCGCCCGAGGGCTGCTCCTACCGCATCGCCGTCGTGGCGATCCGCAAGGCCTATCCCGGCCACGCCAAGCGCGTGATGATGGGGATCTGGTCGTTTCTGCGGCAGTTCATGTACACGAAATTCGTCATCGTCGTGGATGACGACATCGATGCGCGCGACTGGAAGGACGTCATGTGGGCGATCTCGACCCGCATGGACCCGGTGCGCGATGTGACCCTGATCGACCACACCCCGATCGACTATCTCGACTTTGCCTCGCCCGAATCGGGCCTCGGCGGCAAGATCGGCCTCGACGCGACCGGCAAATTGCCGCCGGAGACCCGGCGCGAGTGGGGCCGGCCGATCCGCATGACCGACAAGATCGTCGCCGAGGTGACCGGCAAATGGGCGAGCTACGGGCTTCCCGGGTCGGGCAAGCCGATCTGGAAATAACCGGAGAACCGATGACCCAAGCGAACCAGGAAACCGGCGCCGCGCTCGACCTCTTGCAGGATCTGATTGCGCGCGCCCGCCGCGCCGGCGCGGACGCCGCCGATGCGGTGCTGTTCGAAGGCACCTCGCTGTCCCATGCGCGGCGCCTCGGCAAGACCGAGAAGCTCGAACGCTCGGAAGGCCACGATCTCGGCCTCCGGGTCTTTATCGGCCGGCAGCAGGCGATCGTGTCGTCGAGCGACCGCTCGCCGGAGGCGCTCTCCGAGCTTGTCGAGCGCGCGGTGGCGATGGCGCGCACCGTCCCCGAGGATCCCTATTGCGGCATCGCCGATCCCGCCGAGATCACCGACAATTGGCCGAGCCTCGACATGCTCGACCCGACCGAGCCGAGCGCCGAGGTGCTGATCGAGCGGGCGCGCGCCGCCGAGGACGCGGCGCTCGCGGTCGCGGGCGTCACCAATTCCGAAGGGGCCGAGGCCGGCTGGGGCCGCTCGACGATCGCGCTCGCCGCCTCGAACGGCTTTGCCGGCACCTATTCCGGATCGAGCCAGGGGGTCAGCGCCAGCGTGATCGCCGGCTCGGGCACCGGGATGGAGCGCGATTACGATTTCGCGAGCGCGATCTACGCCGTCGATCTGCGCGACCCCGCCGAGATCGGCAAGAGCGCCGGCGAGCGCGCGGTCAAGCGCCTCGGCGCGCAGCAAGATGCCGACCTGCCGCTGCCCGGTGGTGTTCGACCCGCGCGTTGCGCGCGGCTTCATCTCGCATCTGCTGGGCGCGATCTCGGGTCCGTCGATCGCCCGCGGCACGAGCTTTCTGAAGGACCGGCTCGGCGACCGGATCTTCCCCGAGGCGATCACGATCATCGACGACCCGCACCGCCAGCGCGGCCTGCGCTCCAAGCCGTTCGACGGCGAGGGCATCGCCAACCGCCGCCGCGCGATCGTCGACAAGGGCGTGCTGACGACCTGGCTGCTCGATCTGCGCTCGGCGCGCCAGCTCGGCCTCAAGACCACCGGGCACGCCGCGCGCGGCACCGCCTCGCCGCCGTCGCCGTCGGCCACCAATGTGTGGATCGAGCCCGGCGCGGTCAGCCCGCAAGGCGCTGATCGCCGACATCGAGAGCGGCTTTTACGTGACCGAGATGATGGGCATGGGGGTCAACGGCGTCACCGGCGATTACAGCCGCGGCGCCGCCGGCTTCTGGATCGACAAGGGCGAGATCGCCTTCCCGGTCAGCGAGATGACGGTCGCCGGCAATCTCAAGGACATCTTCGCCCGCCTCGTCGCCGCCAACGACCTCGAATTCAAGGCCGGCGCCGATTCCCCGACCCTCCGGGTCGACGACCTTACCGTCGCCGGCGCTTGACGCGCCTGACAATCTGTGGAAACGCCCACCCAGGGTAGTTTTCAGAGGCGCTTTCACGAGCTTTACAAACCGGGCGACGCTGCCATCCTGGCCGATGCCCGTTCGCTGTTTTCGCTGTTTTTTGCAGCGAATTATCAGCGAGCGATGGCTCGTTCTCCCGAGAAAACCTGGAGCGATGGCGGCTTGGCGAGCGAAAGAACAGCGGGGTGCCGGGCCGTCCGGCTATTGATTTTATTGTGAAAAGCGCAAGGAACGCGAGGTGCCAACGCCGTGGGAGGCGAGGGACCGCGGCGGGCAGTCGGCATAACGAGATCGGCATCGATGAGATAATAGCATATCATTCGGAATTTCCCAATAAGAAAATGCAGTTTTAGCACTATCTCTCGAGGCACGCCGCTGGCCGGCGGCACGAGAGCCTTCATTAATCCCCCGGCTAGCAGGCTCAGCGCGACCTTGCGGAAGCGGTCGAGCGCCGCCTCCAGGTTCTCGACGATTTCGGCGGCGATCTCGTCGGGCGGCGGCAACAGGTCGGGGTCGTCGAGCGTGTCGTCCTTGAGCCAGAAGATGTCGAGATTGATCTTGTCGCGGGCGACGAGATCGGCATGCGCGAAGCGGCGGAAATGCTCGGTCTCGGTGCGCTCGTGCCGCCGTCCCGATTTGTAGCAGGCGACGAAATCGTCGAGATCGGCGCGCGTCATCGGCCGCTCCTTCAACGTGAAGCGCTGGTTGGTCCGCAGATCGTAGATCCACAGCTCCTTGGTGTTCGGCTCGGCCGAGACCCGCTTCTTGTCGAAGAACAACACGTTCGCCTTGACGCCCTGCTTGTAGAAAATGCCGGTCGGCAGTCGTCAGGAGCGTGTGGAAATCGAAATTGTGCAGCAACCGGCGGCGGATCGTCTCGCCGGCGCCGCCCTCGAACAGCACGTTGTCGGGCATCACGACGGCGGCTCTGCCGTTCTCGGCCAGCACGGTCATGATGTGCTGCAGGAAATTGAGCTGCTTGTTCGAGGTCGTCACGAAGAAATCCTGGCGGTCGTAATCCTCCCGCTCGGTATCGATCTCGCCGTCGTCACGGACGATCCGGTAGCTCTGCTTTTTGCCGAAGGGCGGGTTGGTCAGGACCACGTCGTACGTCTTCCCGCCGTCGCCGAGCAGCGCGTCGCGCGCCTCGATCGGGCTCTCGCGGCCGGCGATGTCGTGCAGGTAAAGGTTCATCGCGCAGAGCCGCACGACCTCGGGCACGATGTCGACGCCCGAGAACCGCGACCGCATCGCGGTGTAGATTTCGGCATTGCGCGCCAGCGGCTTTTTGCGCATCTGCTCCCAGGCCGCGAGCAGAAAGCCGCCGGTGCCGCAGGCGGGTCGTGGATCGTCTCCCGCGGCTCGGGGTCGACCACGCTCACCATCGCGTCGATCAGCGCGCGCGGCGTGAAATATTGCCCGGCACCCGACTTGACCTCCTGCGCATTGCGTTCGAGCAGGCCCTCGTAGATCGAGCCTTTGACGTCGACGCCGAGCCCGAGCCAGGTCTCGCCGTCGATCAGCCCGACGAGCCGCCGCAGCTTGGCCGGGTCCTGGATCTCGTTCTGCGCTTTGAGAAAGATCGTGCCGACAATGCCGGAAAGGCGCGACAGCTTGTCGAGGATCGCCGAATACCGCCGCGTCAACTCCTCGCCCTGCAGATCGCGCAATACCGGCCAGCGGCAATCCTGAGGGATCGCCGAGCTCTCGCCCTTGATCAGGCCCGAGGCGACCAGCCCCGCCCGCTCGTCGTCCATCTTGAGGAACAAGAGATACGAGATCTGCGAGATATAGGCCTGATACGGCACGCCCTGATCCCGCAACACATGCGCGTAGTTCCAGACCTTTTGGACGAGCGCGAGTTCGTTCATCGACCTGTTCCTAATCCTCAAACACCGTCGTCCCGCGATATCGGGGACAGAGCCTGCCCCTGGCCCGAACAGGGGCCGGCGTTACAATGCCAGCTCATCATAAAGGTCGCGCCACTGCGGATTGTGTTGCTCGATCAGATCCAGCTTCCAGGCGCGCCGCCATTCCTCGTCGCTTCTCCCGCGCAATCGCATCTCGATGGTCTCGGAAACTCCGCGAAGACCAAGGTCCGGACGCTGTAATCCCGCGTAAAACCCCCGACCATACCCGAACGGTGTTGCGAAACACGGCGGGCAAGGTCGCTGGTGACGCCGATATAGAGCGTTCCATTGCGTCTGCAGCGAGAATGTAAACACAGGGGCGCCTATCGCCCATCGACCGCGCGCTGGCCCCCTGTTCGGGCCAGGGGCGGCCTGGTCACGGCTTTCGCGGGGACGACACGAGGGAGGTGAGATGTCGCACGGTTACGCCGCGCTTCTCGAACCTGAGCCGGAGGGCGGTTTCACCGTGACCTTCCCCGACATCGGGTACGGGGCGACCTACGGCGCCACCTCGAGGAGGCGCTGCGTCAGGCCGAGGACATGCTCGACGAAGCGATCCTCGGCATGATCGCCCACAACGAGGATGTTCCCGGCGGCTCCGTCGCAGCCGCCAAAGCGGGCGTCGCAGTGGTGCGACTTCCCGCTTTGACGGCCGCAAAGCTCGAACTCTACCGCGCGATGCGCCAAGCCGGGCTCGACCAGGCGCAGCTGGCCCAGCGGCTGGGCTGGCCCCCGAAGAAGATCGCTCATATCTTCGACGGCTACCACGTCGTCCGCCTCGAACAGCTCGAAGCCGCGCTCGCTGCGCTTGGCCGTCGGTTGGTGGTGATCCTCGAACCGGGTGAGCGAGCAGAGCGCGCAGTTAGAAAGCATAAAGCGCGTCGCGCTCGACATTCGGTCGGACGAGCGGCTTCAAGCTGCTGCGGTTGGCGATGTCGACGCGGACCGGGAACAGGTCCGTGAGGTATTGCGTGATCCCGACATATTCGAAGAGGCCGACGGGCGCCTGGGGGTCGAGCTCGATCAAGATATCGATGTCGCTTGTGCGCTTGCTCTCGCCGCGCGCGAGCGAGCCGAACAACGTCGCGTGACGAACCCCGCGCCGGCGCAGTTCCGCTTGGTGAGCGCGCAACGTGGCGATGATCTCTTCTCGATCCATGCCGGCGCCCGCCCGAGGCCGATGCTGAACCTCACTCATCGTGGTTCAATTATTCGTCACCCGCGGGCTCGACCCGCGGGTCCATGGATTGCCGGGTCAGGCCCGGCAATGACGGGTGAGAGAAATCCGCTGCCGCTCGCACTCTCGGCCGACGCGCTCCGCTCCCTGGATGACCATTGCGCAGCCGGGCGAGAAGCGCAGAGGCAGGCTCATCGGCTGGGTCCTGAGGTACCAGACGACCCTCGAACGCCGCTTTTAAGATCGATTGACGCTGAGCTGAAGAGAGGGCCTCCGCCTCTGTTAAATCTCGACGGTTATCCGCATCAGTGGCGAACGCCTGACGCAATCGCTCGACAATAACCCGGACCTCGACGGGCGGCGGCACAGGAACTGGCAGCTCACTAATTTTCGACAAGCTGATCGAAGCAAGGTTGGTGGTTTGCTTGCCTTTTTCGATGAAGAAGGCTCGCCCAAGCTCATTTGTATAATGAGACGTAAATTGAGCGTTTATGCCGTTATCGTGCAATCGAACCCGGAATACGTGGTTCTGATGAATGCAGACTGGAAGCTCATCCTGCCAGACCCATCCGCGGCCTATTTTGTCGCGATCGCCGCCTTCGTTTAGAAGAACGTCATTTGATCTCAACTCCAGGCGCCGGGTGACGTCCCGTCCTACGCGGATGCTCTTGATTTCGGTTAGGTCAAGGAAGCCTCGTTGCACATTTGCCACCCGCAAGTAAGGGACCTCTACCGGATCTGCTGGCGCACGCTTTTTATCGACTGTTACGCCTCCAACGATCTCCCCGAGAGCATCGAACCTCGCCCATACCCAACTTTCGGGCAGTTGAGGGAGAGCGGAGGTATCGACGGGTCCTGCCACAGTGGCTCGCCGCCTCCGAGGGTGATTGGCGCTTGATGCTTTGCGCTCGGCGCGGATGCGGGCGAGGAGGTCGGCGCCGGTCTCGGTGGGGTGGTTCGCCTCGCGCCAGTCGCGCGTCAGCTCGCCGGTGACCGCGGCCTTGAGCAGCGCGCGGCGCCAGGTGTCGAGACCCTGGCGGGCGCGCTCCAGCGCGGCCTCGCCCTCGGCGATCTCGGCGAATAGCTCGTCGATCCGCGCCACGATCCGCCGTTGCTCACGCAGTGGGGCGACCGGTATAGGAATTTTGATTAGGTCCGCTTGTGTAAGCTTTAACCGCGTTGTCCCGCCGACGAATTCTTCGTAATTCGCCCAGTTCAAAGCGTGAAGCAGCCAACGAAGCTCGATGCCCGGCTTCGTCTCCAATATATGAGCGTGATTGTTTACCCAATAACGCCCGGACGCGAGGTAAGCCTTCGGTTTAGTGCGATCTAGAAATGGTGCTCCGTCCTCGCCCAACAGGACGTGATCTCCTTCGAAAAGGAACCCGTCAATCCATCCCACTTGGCCGGTTGCACCGTAGTACGGGAATAGCTCCGATTTCGCCTTTCCCGCACACCGGGCGGCGCGTTGCTTTGAGTTTATTGGTACTCTTCGATGGTCGAGTACGTTTGCGATATGGCCCAACGTATGCCATGCCCATGCAGAAGGAATTTCCCAAGGCTCACTACAAGTCCGAGGCCTCTTGCAGTTCCGAGATGGAGAGCGCGTCGGGGCTCATGCGATCAGCACCTGCGGTAGTTCGTCGAGCAGCGGGCGGAGGCGGTCGCCGAAGAGCGCGTGGGCGCGGACGAGGCCGCCTTGGGCGGCGAAATCGGGGGCGTCCATCAGATCCTCGGGGGTGATGTCGACATTGACCGCGATGAAGTCGCGGATCGCGAAGAGCCAGGCGCGCTGCGGCTTCGGTGTAGGTGCGGCCGGCGCGCTCCTCGCGGCCGAGCCACAAATTGAAGCGGCCGGCGATCGTCGCGGGCAGCGGCTCCAATGTCGTCGTGGCGCCGAGCGCGTAGCGCACCAGCATCACGATGTCGGACAGCGCGCGGGCCGGGTTGCCTTTGACCCGGTCGTCGTCGAGGCGCTTGTAGGCGCGCCAGATGTCGACCGGCTCCAACAGCCAGGGCGGGCGGCGCATCGCGTCGCGCAATTCCTCGATCGCGGCGCGGTCGAGACGCCTCGCGGCATGCGGCCGCGCGTAGAGGATCTGGAGCGCGACGAGGGTGTCGCGGTGCTCGGCGAGGAATTGGCGGAAGCGCTCGACGGTGTCCTGGGCGCGGGCGGCGTCGTAGCCGGAGGAAATCACCGCATCGGTCGAGATCGTGTCGATGCGGATCTCGGTCTGGCGCTTGATGTCCTTCAACAGCCGACGCAGCGCGGGGTCGTCGAAGGGCTCGGCACGCCTCTTCCTTCAGCGCCTCGGCGGCGGCTTCGGGCGTGACCTGGCGGGCGGCGGCCTCGCGCTCGATCGTGTCGGGATCGATCGCGTCGAGCAGCTTGTGCGCCAGCGCTTTCGGGTCGAGGCCGCCGGCCGCCTTGGCGATGACCGCGCGCGCTTTGTCGTCGATCTTGCGGTCGAGCGCGGCGAGCCGCGCCGCCAAGGTCGAGACCGCGTCGTCGTCGCGCCGGCCCGCGGCGATATCGTCGATGAGCCGGTCGAAGCCGATCTTCCGTTCGCGGTCCAGGGGCTGCGAGACGTGCTTCAGGCTCTCGGTCACGCCGACCGCGTCGACCAGCACGAAGCGGGTCTTTTCCTCGGCGTCGGGCGTCACCTGGCGCAATTGCGTCGGCGTGATCGTGCGCGCGCCGCGCCCCTTCATCTGCTCGAAATAGAGCGCCGACTTCACGTCGCGCAAAAAGATCAGCACCTCCAGCGGCTTCACGTCGGTGCCGGTGGCGATCATGTCGACGGTGACGGCGATGCGCGGGTTGTAGTCGGTGCGGAATTGCCGGATCAGCTGCTCGGGGTCGGCGCCGTCGGTCTTGTAGGTGATCTTCTTCGCGAAGTCGTTGCCCTTGCCGAAGACCTCGCGGACGATGCCGACGACCTCCTCGGCATGGTGGTCGTCCTTGCAGAAGATCAGGGTCTTCGGCACCTCGCTGCGGCCGGGAAACAATTCGGTGAACAGGCTGTCGCGATAGGCTTCGAGCACGGTGCGGATCTGGTTCGGCACGACGCACCGAGCGGTCGAGCTCCTGCGCCGTGTAGGCGAGATCCTGGTCGAGCTCCTCGTAGCGCTCGGCCCGGGTGCGCTTGTCGCGCACCGGAACCTGGTAGCCCTTCGGGATCGCGCCGCCGTGCTCGCCGATATCGGTGCGGATGCGAAAGATCTCGTAGGGGACGTTGACCCCGTCCGCCACCGAGCGCTCGTAGGGGTACTGCGCGACGAGGTTGCTCCCGAAAAACCCCATCGTGTGCAGTGACGGCGTCGCGGTCAGGCCGACGATGAACGCGTCGAAATATTCGAGCACCTGACGCCACGTGCCGTAGATCGACCGGTGGCATTCGTCGGTGATGATCAGGTCGAAGCTCTCGATCGGGATCGCCGGGTTGTAGCGGACGATGCGCTGCGGCTCGCTCGCGCCGGTCTCGAAACCCGATTTCTCCTCGTCTTCCTCGGACAATTCGCGGCCGGTCAGCATCGAATAGACGCGCTGGATCGTCGCGATGACGACCGAGGCGTCCTTGTCGAGACCGGCGGGCCCGAGCCGCTGGACATTGTAGAGCTCGGTAAACGACCGGCCGGTGCCGGGCGGGCGAAAATCCTCGAACTCGTGCCGCGTCTGGCGGACCAGATTGGCGCGGTCGGCGAGAAACAGAACGCGCCGGAACTTCGCGTGCTCGAGCAGCCGATGGCTGAACACGCAGGCGGTGTAGGTCTTGCCGGCGCCGGTCGCCATCTGGATCAGCGCGCGCGGGTGATCGGCGGCGAGCGAGGCTTCGAGACTTGTCACGGCGTCGATCTGGCATTCGCGCAGGCGCTCGGTCAGCAGCGGCGGCATCGATTGCAGCCGCCGGCGGATCGTCATCGGGTCGGCGAGCCAGCGCCGCAACGTCTCGGGACGATGAAAGAAGAACACGCGGCGCGACCGCGGCGCCGGGTCGGCATGATCGCGAAACAGGATCTCGGTGCCGGAGGCGACATATTCGAACCGAACCTGCCCCTCGCGCCGAACCAGATGCTCGGGCACGCTGCCCATGTAGCGCGCGGCCTGGTCCGAGAAACCCGAGAGGGTCGTGCCCTCCGGCTTCGCCTCGACGACGCCGCACAGGGTCCGGCCGACGAACAGGGCGTAGTCGACCGGGCCGGAGGCCGTCGCGAACTCGCGCACTGCGACACCGAGCCCCGCGCCGAGGTTCATCTGCTCGCGCGACTGCACCAGCCAGCCGGCCTCGGCCAGCTGGCCGTCGATCGTCATCCGCGCGCGGTCTTCCGGGTGGAAAATCGGCTGCCTCGCGGTCAGGGCATCGACGTGACCCATCAGCCGCGTCTGCCCCCTGAACCAAATTCGCACAATTCCGGTGCTTCCGATAGCAGCCATCGGTTAACGCGGTCTCAAGACCGAAGCGGAGCACGACGCGGGCTCTGGCGCGTCGCGCTTGCCAAGCTGGGCCCCCGCCTCTAACACTTCCGCGGGGAACCCATGCGAATAGACCCGGCGATCCTGGGACGAGGTGGGCGCTCGGCGGCGCTCGTCAGGCGCTTGGCGGGCGATTTCATGCGGCCGCATGCCGGGCGCATCGCGCTCGCCTTCCTGCTGATGGGTCTGGCGGCCGGCAGCACCGCCGGGCGTGCCTGGCTGATGCAGCCCGTGCTCGACCGCATCTTTGTCGCGCGCGAAGGCTCGCTCCTCTTGCTGATCGCCGGCGGCGCGCTTGCCCTCGCGCTCGTCAAGGGTCTGGCCGATTACGGTGAGGCGGTGCTGATGACCCGGGTCGGCCAGCGCGTCATCGCGGATGTGCAGATCGCGCTCTTTGCCCGCCTGATGCGCGCCGATCTGGCCTTTTTCCATGCCAATCCGACCGGCACCCTGATCTCGCGCTTCACCAGCGACGCGGCCCTCCTGCGCAGCGCCGCGGCGAATGTTCTCGGCGCGATCGGCAAGGACGCGGTGACGGTTGTCTTTCTGATCGGCGTCATGTTCTACCAGGACTGGCTGCTCGCTCTGGTCTCGTTCTTCGTCTTCCCGTTGGCGATCCGCCCGATCGTCGGGATCGGCCGACGCATCCGCCGGGTTACCGCCAACACCCAGGCCGAGATCGGTCAGTTGACCACCTTGCTGAACCAAACCTTTCAGGGCGCCCGCCATGTCAAGGCTTACGGCATGGAAGAATACGAGGAGCGGCGCGCCGCCGGACTGATCGAGCGTCTCTTTGCGCTGATCGACCGCGGCACGCGGACGCGATCGCGCGCCTCGCCGATGATGGAAACCCTCGGCGGCATGGCAATTGCGATCGTCATTTTGTACGGCGGTCATCAGGTGATCGGCGGAGCCCGCACCCCGGGCGCGCTGTTCTCGTTCATTACCGCGCTGCTGCTCGCCTACCAGCCGCTGAAGAGCCTGGCCAATTTGAACGCCTCCCTGCAGGAGGGCCTCGCCGCAGCCCAGCGGATCTTCGAGGTGCTCGATGTCGAACCGACGATCCGCGACGTGCCGGGCGCCCGAACTCTGCGTATCGCCGGCGGCGAGATCCGGTTCGACGATGTCCGCTTTGGCTATGTTCCCGGCGCAGTCGCGGTCGATGGCATCTCGCTGACCATCCCGGCCGGCTGCACGGTTGCGCTGGTCGGCCCTTCGGGGGCCGGTAAATCGACGATCCTGAACCTGATCCCGCGGTTCTTCGATGTCGGCGCAGGAAGCATCGAAATCGACGGGCAGGATGTCCGTTCGGTGACGATCGCCTCGCTGCGCGGCGCCATTGCGCTCGTCGCCCAGGAGGTCAGCCTGTTCGATGACACGGTGCGCGCCAACATTGCCTATGGCCGATTTGGCGCATCGACCGCCGAGATCGAGGCGGCGGCGCGGACGGCTGCGGCCGACGCGTTTATCGGCGAGCTGCCGAACGGCTACGATACGGTGGTCGGCGAGCACGGCGTCCGGCTCTCCGGCGGCCAGCGCCAGCGGATCGCCATCGCGCGGGCGATGCTGAAGAACGCACCGATCCTATTGCTCGACGAAGCCACTTCCGCGCTCGACAGCGAATCCGAGCGGCAGGTGCAAAGGGCTCTGGAGACGCTGATCCGCGGGCGCACCACATTGGTGATTGCGCACCGCTTGTCGACGATTCATGGCGCCGATCTGATCTGCGTCGTCGATCGCGGGCAAATCGTCGAAATCGGCCGGCATATGGAGCTGCTGGCGCGCGACGGACTGTATGCGCGCCTCTATTCGATGCAGTTCGCCGAGCAGCGCGACACGGACGCGGCCGGCGCCGCGGTTGTGCGGCGGCGGACAGCTTGATCAGACCAGGTGCCGTGCGACACCTCCTCCGCAACGCTCGGCTGCGGCGGGCGGCGTGCTGGGTCATCCATTGCTACATCCGCTTGGTCTATCTGACGACGAGATGGAGCGTCGAGGGGTCGGAATGGCCGCAGCGTTTGCGCGCCGAAGGCCAGCCTTTCATCCTAGCCTTCTGGCACGGCCGCCTTTTGATGATCCCGATGGCATGGCGGCGGCTCGCGCCGATGCATATGCTGATCTCAGCTCATCCGGATGGCCGGATCATCGCCGACGTGGTGAGCCATTTCGGCGTCGACGCGATCGCCGGCTCGACCAGCCGAGGCGGATCCGCCGCCCTGCGCACAATGCTGAAGCGCCTCAAAGCGGGAGATTGCGTCGGCATCACGCCGGACGGCCCACGCGGGCCGGCAATGACGGCGAGCATCGGGATCGTCAATCTCGCCCGGCTCGCCCAAGCGCCGATCCTGCCGATCACATTCGCGACCAGTCGCCGACGGCTGCTGCCAACCTGGGATCGCTTTTATCTGCCATGGCCGTTCGGCTGTGGCGTCTATTTATGGGGCGAGCCGATCGAGATTCCCGCGGAGCTCGACGAGAGCGGGCTCGAACATGCCCGGCGCCTCGTCGAGAGCCGCATGGTCGAGATGGTCAGCGAAGCCGATCGCCGAGTCGGGCATCAAACGAGGGTGCCGCTTGATGCCGTCGGCGAACCCGGTGGGCCGGCGCACCATATTGCCGGGGAGTGATGCTCCCCCTCCTTTATCGCACGCTGACTTGGCCCTTGGCTCCCCTGGCGGCGGTCTATCTGGTGCAACGGCGCCGGCGCGGCAAGGAAGACCCGATCCGGGTTCGTGAGCGCCGAGGCCTCGCCGGGACGGCGCGGCCACCGGGTCCGGTGGTATGGATACATGCCGCCAGCGTCGGCGAGGCAACCGCCGTGCTGGGGCTCATCGAACGCCTGCTGAGCTTACGGCCGGAACTCGCGATCCTTGTCACGACCGGAACGGTTACATCGGCGCGGCTTCTCGAAATCCGGCTGCCGGCTCGGGCCCGCCATCAATTCGTCCCCGCCGATCTGCCGCGTTGGGTCGCGCGCTTTCTCGATCATTGGCACCCCGATCTGGCCCTCTTGGGTCGAATCCGAGCTGTGGCCCAATCTGGTTCTGGCAACCCATGCCCGCGGCATCCCGATGGTGCTTGTCAATGCCCGGCTGTCGGCGCGTTCCTATCGGCGCTGGCGGCGGTGGCCCCGGCTGATCAAGCCGGTGCTCGGCGCCTTCGACCTCTGCCTTGCCCAGGATCAATGCCAGGCCGCGCGGTTCCGCTCGCTGGGCGCCCGCACAGTTGCCATGGTTGGCGATCTCAAGGCCGCAGCCGAGCCCTTGCCGTTCGACGCTTCCGAGCTGCTGCGTCTGCGCGGCGTCGTCGGATCGCGTCCGGTCTGGCTCGCCGCCAGCACCCATGCCGGTGAGGAAGAAATCGCCGCGCAGGTTCACCGTTACGTCGCGGCGAACCATCCCGGGCTATTGACGATCATTGTTCCCCGTCATCCGGCACGCGGTGAGACAATCGGCACGATGCTGCGGGCGCAAGGGCTGCGCATCGCCCGGCGCGCGCGGGGCGCGTCGGTCACCGCCGAAACCGATATCTACCTCGCCGATACGATGGGCGAACTGGGGCTGTTCTATCGTCTCGCCGGGATCGCGTTCATCGGCGGGTCGCTGGTCGCCAAGGGTGGTCACAACCCGTTCGAGGCGGCCCGGTTGGGCTGCGCCATTCTGCATGGCCCCGATATGAGCAATTGCGCCGCGATGGCGGCCGCCTTGGCAGCGGCCGCCGCCACCGAGACCGTAACCGGCGCCGCGACCCTCGCGCAGGCGGTATCGGCCCTGCTCGGCGATCGGCGGCTGCAGGCGGCACGCGCCGGCGCCGCCAGCGCGGCTGCGGATGGTCTCGGCATTCTTGATGAAGTATTTGAACGACTCGCGCCCTGGCTCGACCGGCTCGCGCCGGAGCGAGGTACCATCCTGCCACCCCGTTCGCTGCGCGCCTGATGCGCACCGCGCCTGCATTCTGGGCAGAGCCTCCGGGACTCCTCGCCGACCTTTTGCTGCCGATTGGTGCGGCCTGGGATGCCGCCGGACGGTTGCGGCGGGCGCTGTCGCGGCCGTACCGCCCGTCGATTCCGGTGATCTGCGTCGGTAATTTGGTCGCCGGCGGCGCTGGCAAAACCCCGGTCGCGGCGGCGCTCGCCTCCGATCTCGCCGCCCGCGGTGTCGCGGTGCACCTCGTGACGCGCGGTTATGGAGGCCGCCTCGGTGGACCGGTGCGGGTTGATCCCGCTCGCCACGACGCCGCGCAAATCGGTGATGAAGCGTTGTTGCTGGCTGCGTGCGCGTCGTGCTGGGTCGCCCGCGACCGCGCTGCCGGGGTCCGCGCCGCCATCGCAGCCGGTGCCCGCGCGATCGTGCTCGATGACGGGTTGCAGAACCCTGCAATCGCCAAGACCCTGTCGCTCGTCGTCGTCGACGCCGGCTACGGTTTCGGCAATCGCCGGGTGATCCCGGCGGGCCCGTTGCGCGAGAGCCTCGCCCGCGGCCTCGCGCGCGCCGACGCTTTGGTGCTGCTCGGGACCGAGGCGGAGACAAATGGCTCGCGGCCGAGCCAGATCGGCGAAGGCTTGCCGGTGTTTCCGGCGGTTCTAAGCCCGGTTGACGGCGAGCGGCTGGCCGGCTCGCGGCTGTTGGCTTTCGCCGGCATTGGGCGGCCAGAGAAATTCTTTGCGACATTGCGGGCGCTCCGCGCCGAGCTCGTCGGCGCCCGGTCATTTGCCGACCATCACCGGTTCCGCACCCGAGAGATCGAGCAGCTGCTCCGCGAGGCCGAGCGGGCGCAAGCCCGCCTCGTTACGACGGCAAAGGACATTGTGCGGGTGCCTCCGGCAACACGCCCCGGTATCGAGGTCCTCGAAGTCGCGGTCCGCTGGCGCGATCCCGATGCGATTGCGGCGCTGATCAAGTGTGTCCTGGGGAATCAATGCCCTTACAGACTGGCGTGAAGGAAACGATGGCGAGCGGTCCAGAAGGCACGCTCAACGACCCAGCTCTGCGGGTTGCGGCCCCACTCACTCGCATTGCAGAAGAGACGGCGGCCACTCGCACTACAATCGGCGGGGCGGCCGGCAAGGGCGACACATCATCGGGCCCGTCCCGCCGACCACGCCCCGCACTCTCGCACCGGCTGCAGGGCTGCGCGGCGGCGCTGGGCTTCGGCGCGCTCGGGCTGTTGCCGCTCGACTGGGCGTCGGCCACCGGCGGCATCCTGGCGCGCACCATCGGCCCACGGCTCGGGATATCCAAACGCGCCCGGCTCAATCTCGGCCGTGCTCTGCCCGGGCTTACGGAGGCCGAGATTGCGCGCACGCTAGCCGGCATGTGGGACAATCTCGGCCGGGTCGCCGCGGAGTACCCGCATCTGCGGAAAATACGGGTCTTCGCGCCGGGCGGGCGTGTCGAGACGCACGGCGTTGAGCACATTGACCGGGCGGTTGCCGCCGGTCGCCGAATGATCATCTTCTCCGGTCACCTTGCCAACTGGGAGATCGCAATGCTGGCGGCTGTCCAGTACGGGATCTCGGTCGCGCAGATCTATCGCGCCGCCAACAACCCGCTGGTGGACCGCATGATCAATCGGTTCCGCGGCACTGGCGTCGAGCTGATCCCGAAGGGCACCATCGCCGCTCGGCGCGCCATCTCTGCTTTGCGCCGCGGCGCACATCTGACAATGCTCGCCGACCAGAAAATGAACGACGGCATCCCGGTGCCGTTCTTCGGCCAGACCGCGATGACGGCGGCAGCCCTCGCCGTCCTCGCGCTGCGTTTCGACTGCGACGTGCTGCCGGCTCGCGTCGAGCGGCTCGCCGGCGCGCGGTTCCGGCTCACCGTCGTTCCGCCGCTGCCGCTGCCCCGCAGCGGCGACCATCACGCCGATGTCGCCGCCCTGATGACGCGGGTCAATCAGATCCTGGAGGGCTGGATCCGCGACCGTCCCGAGCAATGGTTCTGGCTGCACCGGCGTTGGCCGGATTAGGGTGTAACGCGCCGCTCCTCGACCACCACCGTGCCGACCATAGCTTCCGTTTCGTACATCCAGCGAGTCAGCAGCCCGGCAATCACAGCGCCAATGATCGGCGCAATCCAGAAAAGCCACAGCTGACCGATATATTCGCCGCCGGCGAACAGCGCCGGCCCGGTGCTGCGCGCCGGGTTGACCGAGGTGTTGGTGACTGGGATCGTGACCAGATGGATCAAGGTCAGGGCGAGACCGATTGGAATCCCGGCGAAACCGGCTGCCGCTCCCTTTGACGTTGTGCCGATGATGACGAAGAGGAAGAAAAATGTCATCACCACTTCGATCAGGAAGCAGCTGCCCAGACCGTACTTGCCGGGGCTGAGCTCGCCATAACCGTTGGCGGCAAACCCGCCGGCGACCCAGCCGGGCTTGCCCGATGCGATCAGCCACAATACGACGGCGGCGACGATCGCGCCGATGACTTGGGCGATGACATAGGGAATAACGTGCTTGCTGGCGCAACGCCCGGCACTCCACAAGCCGATCGTGACCGCCGGGTTGAAATGCCCACCGGAGATATGGCCGACGGCATAGGCCATGGTCAGCACGGTCAAGCCGAAAGCGAAGGCAACGCCGAGAAAACCGATCCCGAGGCTCGGAAAACCCGCGGCTAAGACTGCGGCGCCGCAACCGCCCAATACCAGCCAGAACGTGCCAAAGAACTCGGCAACAACGCGCCGTGATATGTCGTCGTTCATCGATGTCCTCCCACGTGAATCAATTTTAGTCTACCGGTTGAAAAGGCCGTCAACAAGCGCAGCCTAACAAATAGGCAATAGGCTTACGGGACGGAGACCTCAGTCGTCGTCTCTCGATCCGGGCCGGCGAATCCGGCCTTCGAGCCGGCGGTCGATCCAGGCGACGACGAACGTTACATAAAGCGGCAGAGCAAAGACGAGAAATGCGATCGAATAGAGGAGGGTCTGGTTGCGAATCTCGCTGATCGGTTTCTCGATCTCGTCGAGCGGGACCATGATTGCCAAAAGCTGGTCCGGTCCGTAGCGCGGCGCGATGTCGAGGACGTGTCCGACATAGGTCCGGCCGGCAACATTGTAGATGCGGGTCCCGGACATGCGGCCGTCCTCGTACGCGGCAACGAGACCGGCGATCACCGGGTCGTTAAGATAGCCGATTTTGGGCGGCGTCACCATCGTCTGACCATCGGAACGAACCGCCTTGGCGATCCGTTCGGCGTCCGGAAGCGCGATCACCTCGCCGGTCTTCGTGAAAATAAAGGCTGTGCTGGTGGGGGTGATGCGCTGGTCCCGCAGAAAACGGGCGAGGTCGATCGCGGCGAGATCGGCGCCGATGACACCCGCTGGCGGTCCAGCGAAGCTGCGGCTCAAGGTGAAGCCCGCCTCGCCGCTGGTCGCGAATACGTAAAGGTCGCTCCGCTCGACCGCATCGCTGCGCTTTGCGGCATCGTACCAGGGACGCTGACGGGGATCGAAGTCCGCCGGAACCGGATCGAGGCGCCCGACGACCGTGCCGTCCTCGCCGAGAAACACCCACCGGGTCTTGCGTTGTCCAGTCGTGTCTACAGAGATGATCTCATTGGCGAAGACCGCGTCCGGCGGGGCGTGCAGTGTGTCGCGCAGAGCTGCGCTGTTCTCGCCGGCGATATGGGTGACCATGAAGAAATCGCCGTTGTCGAAACCGACATAGAGCGACAGAATCTGCGGATAGATCCTCAGCACGCGCAGCATCAACGACATTGCGTGAGGGTCTTCCTTGATCGCCGGCGAAGTCAATTCCGGTACCAGCGACGCAATCCCGACAATGGCGTACATCGGGTCATAGAGCAGCCTGATGCGGTTCGAAACGTCGTCGCCCGCTTCAAGCATCATCCGCTGGGCGGCGGCAATCGCCAATTGGTTGGTTTTTTTTGAATTGTACCAGATCATCCCGCCCGTCAGCGCAACCACCATGACGAGCAGCAGCGCGGTTATTCCGACATAATAATGCCAAAGCGGTCGCGACTGCTCGGCGTCAGAGCTCGTCGGTCGACGATGCGAGTAGCGTTGCTGGTCGCTCACCGCTGACCGACCTTTCTTCGGAACAATACAAGTGCCTCAGAACAAGCTGCCCTGCCCCGGCGCAGCGCCGGTGCGCCGCGGACGCGGCCTCGGTCTGCTGCCGGCGACCACGCCGACCCGGCTGTCGTGAAATTCGAGATCCAGCGGGTCGCCGGCGCTGATCTCCGCGGCCCCGGTCAGCACCCGCGCAACACTGTTGCGGACCACGACATAGCCGCGTGCGAGCAGGCTTTCGTGGCGTTCGGAGTGGGTGGCGAGCCGTCCGGCAAAATTATCGAGACCGTGCTGGTTTCTGTCGATGAACCGGGCCATCGCGGCGCGCAGCCGCGGCTCAACCTCGGCGACCCGGGCGCGCGAGCGATCGAGATCGGCCGACAGCACGGCGGGGCGCAACCGAGCGGCCGCGAGATCGAGGCTGTGCTGCGCCGCTCGCAGGCGGCGCTCTGCACCTAGCCGCAGCCGCTCGGCACGATCGTCGAGGCGCTGCGCCGCCGCTCCGATCAGGTCATGCGGATCGGGTAGGCCACGCGCGAGCCCTGCGAGGTGCAATCGGCGCTCGCCGAACAATCGGGAAAGGCCCGCGGTGAGCCGGCTCGATTTGCCGCCGAGTTCAGCGACCAGGTCGAGCCGAACCGGGACCGCCATTTCGGCCGCGGCGGTTGGCGTCGGCGCGCGGCGATCACTCGCATGATCGATCAAGGTCGTATCGGTCTCATGGCCGACCGCCGAGATCAGCGGGATCGCCGAGGCGGCGGCGGCGCGCACAACGCTCTCTTCGTTGAACGGCATCAGATCCTCGAGACTGCCGCCGCCGCGCGCGACGATGATCAGCTCGGGCCGCGGCACCGCACCGCTTAACCGAAGGCGGTTGAAGCCGGCGATCGCCGCAGCCACCTGGGACGCTGCGCCCTCGCCTTGAACCGCGACCGGCCATATCAGCACTCGGCGCGGGAAACGGTCGGAAAGCCGGTGCAGGATATCGCGAATCACCGCCCCCGACGGTGAGGTGACGATGCCGATCACCGCCGGCAGGAACGGCAGCCTCTTCTTGCGCTCGGCCGCGAACAGCCCCTCGGCGGCGAGCCGCTGACGCCGTTCCTCGAGGAGCTTGAGGAGGGCGCCGACCCCGGCGAGCTCGATCGTGTCGATGACGATCTGATATTTCGAGCGGCCGGGAAAGGTGGTAAGGCGCCCGGTGCACACCACCTCCATGCCGTCTTCCGGCTTGATCGCGAGCCGGATCGCGGTAGTCCGCCAGCACACCGCGTCGAGCACCGCATCACTGTCCTTGAGGGCGAGATAGCAGTGGCCGGAGCCGTGCCGCTTCCAGCCGGAGATTTCGCCGCGCACCCGCACATAGGCGAAATTTTCCTCGATCGAGCGCTTGAGCGCACGCGACAATTCGGAGACGGTGTATTCGGCAAGGTTGGAGCGCGGCGGCGGCGCGATCGGCAGATCATTCATCTCTACATGATAGCCGAGCACGGGAGGAAGGGCGATGCGGGTGCTGGTGGTGGGGTCGGGCGGACGCGAGCATGCGCTCGCCTGGGCGATTTCGGCGTCGCCGCTGGTCGACAGATTGTTCTGCGCGCCCGGCAACGCCGGCATCGCCGAGGAAGCCGAGTGCGTCGCGATCGGTGCGACCGACATCAAAAGTCTAGTCGCGTTCTGCCGGCGCGAGCGGATCGATTTCGTTGTGGTCGGCCCCGAAATCCCGCTCGTTCTGGGCCTCGTCGACGCGCTTCAGGCCGAGGACGTCGCGGCCTTTGGCCCGAGCGCCGCGGCGGCAACGCTCGAAGGCTCGAAGGTTTTCGCCAAGGACCTATGCGGGCGGGCGCAAATCCCGACCGCCGCCTATCGCTGCTTCCGGGATCCGGCGGCGGCGAAGGCCTTTATCGCGAGCCGCGAGGCGCCGATTGTCGTCAAGGCCGACGGTCTTGCCGCCGGCAAGGGTGTGACCGTGGCAGGCGATCTCGAAGCCGCTTATCGGGCGGTCGACGCGGCACTCGTCGAGCGCCAGTTTGGCGAGGCGGGTCTCAAGATTGTCGTCGAAGACTTTCTCGTCGGCGAGGAAGTGAGTTTTTTTGCGCTCGTCGATGGCAAAGATGCACTGCCACTCGCCACGGCCCAGGACTATAAGCGCCTCGGTGACGGCGACACCGGCCCGAACACCGGCGGCATGGGCGCGTTTTCGCCGAGCGCGATCCTGACCCCGGCGCTCGAAGGGACCGTCATGGACCGCATCATCCTGCCGGCGGTCGCCGCGATGCAGCGCGAGGGACGGGCCTACAAGGGAATTCTCTATGCCGGACTGATGCTGACTGAAACAGGGCCGAAGCTGCTCGAGTTCAATACCCGCTTCGGCGACCCGGAATGTCAGGTATTGATGATGCGGCTGATCAGCGATTTATTGCCGGCACTGATCGCTGCACATGACGGCGTGCTGAAGTCGGTCGATCTGCGCTGGCGTGCCGACAGCGCGCTATGCGTCGTCATGGCGGCGAGCGGCTATCCCGACGAGCCGCAGCACGGCACCGAGATCCGCGGTCTTGATGCCGCTCGCGAACGACCCGAAGGTCAAAATATTTCACGCCGGCACGCGCCGCGACGACGAGCGGGTGATCGCCGATGGCGGCCGGGTCCTCGGCGTCACCGCCCTCGGCGGCAATATCGGCGACGCCCGCGGTCGCGCATATGCCGCGGTCGGCCGAATCGACTGGCCGGAAGGCTTCTGCCGCCGCGATGTCGGCTATCGTGCGGGCGGGTTCTGAGAGGCTCTGCCACCGAAACCGTCGGGCTGTCCGCCGCTGTGCGCCGGTTCCAACCAGACGCTCATTCCTGGCTGCAGCGAGGCCGCCGGTTCGACGAGGTCGGCGCGAATGAGAAACGTATTGAGATCGTGGTCGCCCACGACTCGCGCCGCCCGCCACGTCGCAAACTCGCCTCGCGCAACGATCTCGGTCACGCGGGCAGCAATACGATTCCTCCCGTCGGCCGACACCAGTTCGACCGGCGAGCCAATTTGTAAGCTTCCGAATTGATCCTCGCGCAGATTAAACCCGCCCAGTTCCGCTCGGCCGCCGCTAGCGTCATCACCGGCTGACCGTGGATCACAGCCTCGCCAGGCTCGGCGACGAGCAATGCGACGGTTCCGTCGGACGGCGCCGGGATCCGTAATTTGGCGACCCGCGCGGCGATGACCGAAGCGGCGGCAGCAGCCTTCGCGACTTCGGCATCGGCGATCGCCAGCTCCTCCCGGATTCGGTCCGAGATGCGCGGCCTGGTAAGCCGACCCGGCATTGACGAGCTGGGCACGCGCGGTGTTGACCGCGGCGGTCGCCTTATCGAAGTCCTGACGTGATGCGAAGCCGTCGGCGACGAGCGCCGAAGTGCAATAAATCGCAGTCAGCAGCCATAGGTAGAGCCAGTCCGCTCGCACTTCGCTCAGTGTGGCGCCCATTTGATTGATGCGAACGAGACCATCGATCGCCGATTCACTGGGAAAGACGCGCGGGACTTGGTCCAGGAGGGGCGGGATCATCTCCCGCGGCCAGGATACTCCGACGAGAAAACCTGCGGCAAGGTCGCCGCGACAAAACAACGACAGCGGTCTAGTGATACCGGAAGAAGTGGCCGGCAGCCTGGCCCATAAAGCTGGTCGCAAGTACAAAGGGTAGCCGCGAACAGCGCCATTTCGGGCAGCCGTCCGAGAGTGGAAAAGCCGTAGCTTCGCGGTGGCACGACTAGAAAAAGCGTCAGCGCCGCAATGTAGATCGTAAGGGAGCGAGAGCTTTTCCGAGCGGGCGGGCCGACGAGGCGCGCTGGCGGTTGGGTTGTAGAGCTGTTCCATCAGCAATTCAATCGGGTTCTGTGCTGCTGGGGCGAGCTTGACTGCGGCACCGTCTACGCGATTGCCGCGCGCGGCATTGGCCGCATAGTCACCCATCCTCGCCAAGTGCGGATTTCGGCAGCGGCAACCTATTCCAATCCTCGATTAAGCGACTTACGATCGGGTGCCTCAAAATGGAGCGATACGCACATGCCGGTCGCCTTCTTATCTGATAGCAGCAAAGATAAACCGATCGTGAGCGCTGGTGGCTTCTTCTCCTATTCATAATGGATGAGGCTCATTCCTCTGCGTTACATCCTGATCTTATCGCCAAGATGGCGGGCTAGCCGAGCCTTGCATCCCGATGCGATCACGTCCGTGCCAGGATGCCAAAAATGGAAATCTAAGCGTAGAGTTGTGTTCGGTAGGGCGGAATGTCGGTTGCATCAGGTTTCGGACGGGTGAGGTTAACCGCCGTCACGAGCGGCCGACCGGTCCGGGCCGGCGGAAGCCGCTGCGCCGCGCTGGGCATGCCGCGAGTCGCGATCGCGTTGCCGGTCGCCGCGTGCAGTTACGCGCCGACGATGGATCTGCTCGGCTCCTACTTCCCGGCCTGGATGCTGTGCGCGGTAATCGGCATCGTCGCCGCCGTCATCATCCGGCAGATCCTCGCGGTGGCCGGTATCAACGACTACGTCGTCGCCCCGCTGCTGACCTACGCCGGCCTCGCGGTGTCCGCCACGTTGCTCGCCTGGCTGCTCTGGTTCGGTCACTGAGCGATGTTGGCCGTTCGCAAGGCGCTCGGCGTCCTGGTCAGCCTCATCGCGCTGGCCGGCGTCCTGGTGACCGTGGTCCTCGCAACGCGCCGGATCGATCAACGGCCGCGCACCGACGATGCCTATCTGCAGGCCGACCTCGTCCACATGGCGCCCGACGTCAGCGGCCGGATCGTCGAGCTCGACGTGCGCGACAACCAGGCGGTGCGCAAGGGCGACGTGCTGTTCCGGATCGACCCGGAGCCTTACCGAATGCGCGTGGACCAGGCTCGCGCGGCGGTGCGCGGCCTGGAAGCGAAGCTCGCCCTGACCGCCGACCAGGTCGCGGCGCAGACCTCCAAGGCCGGCGCCGCCGAACGCGGCATCGGCAGCGCCGAGGCGCAGCGGGCTCTCGCTGTCGAGCACGCTGGGGCGGATGCAGCCTCTGCTCGGGCCCGGCTTCGTCACCGCGCAGCAGGTCGACCAGGCGCGCACGGCGCAGCGCACCGCGCAGATCGCGCTGCAGCAGGCGCAGCTGCAGGCGGACGAGGCGCGCCAGGCGATCACCAACACCAAGCCCACCGAGGCGGAGCTGGAAGGCGCGCGCGCGACGCTCGCGCTCGCGGAGCGCGACCTCAACAAGACGGTCGTGCGTGCACCCTGCGATGGCCGGATCACCGCGCTCGACATCGCCGCCGGGGAGTTCGCCGCCACCGGCCACCCGCTGTTCACGATCATCGACACCGAGCACTGGTATGCGATCGGCAATTTCCGCGAGACCGACCTCGCGGGAATGGCGCCGGGGCAGCGCGCGACCGTCTACGTGATGGCGCAACCAAGCCGCCCGCTGCGCGGCCAGGTCGACAGCCTCGGCTGGGGTGTGGCGTCGGATGTGAGCGCCACGATTGGCGGCCTGCCGCATGTCGAGCGCACCCTCAACTGGGTGCGGATCGCGGCGCGCTTCCCGGTGCGCATCCTGCTCGACGCGCCGCCCGACGACCTGATGCGCTTTGGCGCCACGGCGGTAGTCGTGATCGACAAATGAACGGGCATGCCGGACGGTCGCGGCCGGGCGCCGGAGGTGGACGAAGGCGACGCGCGCGACCTCGTTGCACTGCTGCGCCGCGAGCTGCGTCCGACCCCCGGCCGGCTCGGCGATTGCGTGCGCATCGTCGTCGTGCTCCTCGCCGTCGTCGCGATCGCGGAAACGTTTCGCATCTCCGAAATTGCCCTCTCGGGCTACATTGTTCTGTTCGTTTCGGGTCGCGAGGCGGTCACGACGATCCTGACGGCGCTGCTCGCAGGCATCGCCGTCGTCCTGGCGATTTTCGTGACGATCGCGGTCTTCATGCTCAGCCTGTCGGAGCCGGCGCTGCGGATTCCGCTGATGGCGGCAATGACCTTCGTCGCGATGTTTCTGTCGCGGACCGCGACGCCGGGACCGGTGTTCTTCGTCGCCGGTTTTATCGTTGCCTACGGTCTGACCTTGGGCGACCAGGTGCTCGGCCTCGCGCTGCAGCCGGCAACCGCGGGCAATGCGGAGCAGTTCGCGTTGCCGGAGATCGTCTTCGTCCCGCCGGAAGAAGCGCTGGTGCGTTTTCTCCTCTGGCTGAGCCTGGCCGTTGCCCTCCCCATCGTACTGGTGATCGTCGCCAACCTGCTGACCGGGCGCGACCCGGCGCGCCTGCTGTACCGGGCGCTGGCCGATCGACTGGCAACGGCAGCACGCTTTTGCGCCGGCGAGAGCGGAGCGGAACGCCGGCTCGAAGCCCAAGCCTTCGAGGGCACGGCACAGCTGCACAAGCTGCACCATCTCGCCGGACTGCTGCACCGCGGCCGGCCCCGCCTCGTCTGGGGCGCGTCGCTGATCGACGAGATCGGCCGGCTCGGCCTGCTGCTGCTCGCCTGGTTCCGCGTCGCGGGCGACGCGCGCAACCCGCTGGTCCCGGCGGCGGGCGCCTGCCGCTGGGCGGAACGCGCGCTGCAGGACCGAGCGGCCCCGAGCCCCGAACCGGTCACCATCACCGCGACCGGCGCCGCCCAACCGGTGGCAGACGGGATCTCGCGCACGCTTGCGAGCGATCGAGGAGACATTGGCGGGAACGGCGGCAGGGCAGGAAGCGCATGGCGCGGCGAAGGCGCCGCGACGGCTGCTGGCGGCGGATGCGTTCACCAACCCGGAATACGCCCGCTTCGCGCTCAAGGTCACGCTGGCGGTGATGATCTGCTATTTCGCCATGAACCTCGCCGACTGGCCGGGCATCCACACCTGCGTCATCACCTGCTTCTTCGTCGCGCTCGGCACCGTCGGCGAGACGATCCACAAGGCGACGCTGCGCTTCATCGGCTGCCTGATCGGCGCCGGGCTCGGCCTCGGCGCGATCCTGCTGCTGATGCCTGACATGACCGATCTTGGCGACCTGCTGCTGCTGCTGGCGCCGGTGACCTTGCTCGCCGCCTGGGTCGCCAGCGGCAGCGAGCGCATCGCCTATGCCGGCCTGCAGATCAGCCTCGCCTTCTATCTTGTCGTGCTGCAGGGCTATGGCCCGACGATCGACATGTATACGGCGAGGGACCGCACCATCGGCATCCTGTTCGGCAATATCGTGATCTTCGCGATCTTCACGACGATCTGGCCGGTGAGCGTTGCCAACGTGGTGCGCACGAACCTCGCCAAAGCACTAGAGCAACTGGCGGCGTTGGTGGGATTGGATGCCCGCCCCGATGACGAGGCTTCGCAGGCCGCTCGGTCCGCGGCCGAGATGGCGTTCGGGCAGGCGATCGCGCAGGCGCGCGCGGTCCTGGTCAAGGATCGGTTCGAAACGAGCGAGGTGCGGCGCGCCGTCGGGAGGCGGCCGATCGACGCGACTGTGGTAGAGCAGGTCGGTTGGCTGTTCATCCCCGTCTCGGCGATCCTCGATTTGCGCACCGATCTGGCCGGGCACGAACTTCCGCAGCCAATGCACGACGCGATTCGCGCGCATCACCAGGCGCTGGCAGCGTGGTTCCGGCAGGCAGCGTCATGGGTGCGCAGCGGCGAGGGAGCGGGCGAGGTGGTAGGCGGCCTACCGGAACCGCCGGCCCTATCCGGCGCGGGTGATCACCTCACGGCGCTCGCGACATGGTACGGCGTGCTGCACCAGGACATCCGCAAAATTCTCGACGAGGTTGGTCCGCAACCGCAGCCGGTGATCGCGCCGTCGGTCGGAGATGCATTCCATGCTACCGGCTAGGTTCCGACGCATTGCCCTGGCCGGATGCGCGCTGCTCGGCGCCTGCAACGACACGCGCGACCTTGCGCCGGCGTCGCCCGACACCCCGTGGCAAGTCCAGCCGTCCAAAGAAGCGCCGGCAGCGCCCGCATCCGCCGGCGTCGCGGCCCGGCGGTTCGCGGTACCGGAGAACACGGCAGTCCAGTTGCCGTCGCCCGCCGACATCGACCCCAACCATGTCTATTCGCTCGTCGAGCTGATCGATATCGCCCAGCGCCGCAACCCGGCGACGCGCGTCGCCTGGGAACAGGCGCGGCAGGCGGCGATCAATGTCGGCATCGCGCGCGCCGCTTATCTTCCGGCGCTGACGGCGAGCGCGGTCGCCGGCTGGGAGCACTTCGTATCGCCGTTCCCCAGCAACCTCGTTCCCCAAGGCTTCATCATTTTCAACGCTCAGGAAGCAATCCCGCAACTCACCGTAAACTATCTGCTGCTCGATTTCGGCGGCCGCGCAGCCGCGGTCGAAGCGGCGGGTCAGCTTTCGATCGCCGGGAACGTGGCGTTCACGGCGGCGCATCAGCAACTGATCTTCAACGTGGCCCGCGCATATTTCACGTTGGACGGCGCCGATGCCGCAGTACGCGCGGCGCGGCAAGGCTTGGCCGATGCGCAGGTGGTGCAGCAATCTGCCGAGGCGCTGTTCGGCCGCGGTCTCGACACCATCGTTGACGTCCAGCTCGCCCGGCGCGCGACGGCGCAGGCGCAGTACGATCTCGCGCAGGCCAATACCGCGCAGCACGACGCGATGTACACGCTGCTTGCGGCGATGGACCTGCCGCCGACCACGAAGCTGCGCGTGGCGGACGCGTCCGAGCGCCCGCTGCCGCAGCGCACCGCACGCACTGTCGACGACGTGCTCAGCGAGGCGCTGCGGCGGCGGCCCGACCTGCTCGCCGACGTGGCGAAGCTGCGCGCGACGGATGCCGAAATCGCGGCCGCACGCTCCGCTCTGGCCCCGAAAGTTTCGCTGAGCGCGAACGTGCAGGGCAATCTCGGCCGGCTCAACGTAAACAACTCGCCCTATTTCTCGGTCAACAAGCCGCAGGGCGCCGCGTTGCTGAAGTTCGAATGGCCGCTCTACGACAGGCGGACTGCTGCAGAACAAGCTGAGCCTCGCCCAGTCGAAGCGCGAAGAGGCAGCGGCCGCGCTGAAGGAGCGCACCGACCAGGCTTTGCGCGAGGTGGCGCTCGCCTACGACCAGGTCGATACGGGGCTGCAGCAATACGATGCCGCCATCGCCCTGCAGACCGCATCCGAGGCCGCCTTCCACAGCGCCAGCGATTCCTACGCGCACGGCGTCGGCACACTGACCGACGCGACGTCCGCGCAGACGGGGCTCGCGACGGCGCGCGCCGCGGTGGCCCGAGCACACACGCAGTCGCTGATCAACGCGGCGGCGCTTGCCTTTGCGACCGGCGAGCTGACGTCAAGTACGGATTTCGCCACCGCGACACCGCGATAATGCTTTTGGTAAAACGCAAGCCGATCTCCTGAATTGACCACCGAACGAAGGGCCCGATTTGTCGGTTTGCCAGTGCTGGCCATCCTCGCGCCCATCTCGGGGGCGGCATCAGGACTGGTAGGCGCGACTTTCCGGCTGACACTCGAAGAGGCGGATAGCTCTAATTAGACTAGCCCCGCGATCAAAATCCTCGCGCAGCGAGAAACCGAGCCAAGTATCGCTGAGAAGCGCCCCGGTGATGATCGCTCGCGGGTTGAAGGATACGGCCCGCCGGGAGGTGGCGGTCACCGGTTCCGACGAGGTCCGGTCGAGGTTGGGGAGGGGGTGGGTCATCTGACGCTGGCGGTGTCGTATAACCGATGAATCCGGTCCGAGAACCAACTCGTCAGGCGGTGCGTCGGCACCCTCTCATCGAGCTCGGCTGAGGCGGTCAGGCGGCCTGCGGCCTGCCGGCGCGCCAATGCCCGACAAAGCTCCTGGGCGACTTGCGGCCGGCCCTCCAGGATCGGCGAGAGATCCGCTCGCGCCAGTTCGTACACCGTGCTGGGGACCAATGCACTGATCTTCGCCGCGGCGGGCGTTCCGGTCAGCAGCCCGATCTCCCCGAAATGATCCCCGGGCCCAAGCCGCATGATTTCGGTCTCGCCTTCGATCCCGTCTTGCGTCAGCGAGAGGACGCCGTTGCCGACGATGAACAGCGATTGCAATACGATCCCCGGTTCAAGCAGGGTCTCGCCCTTGTCGTACGATTTCGGCTTGAGCTTTGCTGCGATCGCCGCCCGTTCGTCGGTCGTCAGAGCTGCAAAGATAGCGACCAGATCGAGCAATCTTCTCGGCCCCGTCTTATTGCGTTCGGAGGTCTTGTCGGTCGCAGGAATAACCGGTTGGCCTTGCGGCGTTGCGAGGTCGATACCGGCCGCCGCAAGATGACGAAACATCAGGTCGAACAATTCGTTTTGAGCCGTGGCGCTCGAGGCGAGCTCTTCGACAAAGAAGGTCACGTCGAATTCGGTGTAACTGGCATTTATCGTCTTCACCGTTATGCTCGGAGCCGGTGCGGCAACAATCAATTTACAATTGATAATCGCATGCTCGAGGATTTCGCTGCCTAGCGAGGGCGGGGTCTGGGCATCGAGCTGAATGGTCACCGTCGTTCCATGAATGCCGCTCGGAGAACTGACGTTGACAATCTTCGACTTCGCAATCGTGCTGTTGGGCACGATCGCGAGATCGCGCCGCCCCGTCAGAACGTATGTCGCGCGCCAGTTCATCTCGATGACCCGGCCGTCGGTGCCGCCCTCGAGATTGACCCAATCGCCGGGTCGGTAAGGCCGGCTGAAACTCAGCACAATGCCGGAAAACACGTCGCCCAGCGTGCTCTGCAGGGCAAGGCCGAGGATGATTGCGACGACGCCCGATGTCGCGAGCAAGCCCTGGATCGGGAGGTCGAAGACGTAGGCGACGATGGCAAACACCGCGGCGAGGTAAACGAGCCCCGCTAGCAGATCCTGGATTAGCTTTGCTTCGCGCGGGCTGCGTTGAAAGACGACGACGGCGCGCAGCATGCCGACCACAAGCCATGCCGCCCAAAGCCACCACGCAATCTTTAGTATGGCGTGGACCGCATCGAGAAACGGCACGCCGGTCAGTATCAGCGGCCGGTAGGGGACGATATCCGCGCGCAGAAAAGCAATCGTCAACAGCAGCAGAAACACCACGCGGACGAGCGCCCGTCCGAGCGGATGCCGCTTGAACAGAAAATGTGCAAGCAGTCCGCCGAGGGCCAAGATCCCAAGGATGACGACCAGCGGATCGGATAAATCGATCATTCCATCCTCCGCTCGGCCCTAACGGCCAGTCGAACAGGCCCTCAGAGCAAGCCGAGCGCGCCGAACGTACCACCGGCGGCCAGGATCCATAGCGGATTGAGCCGGGTCAGCAGCGTAAGTGCCACTGTAGCAGTGGTGATCGCCACGCTTTGCCATCCGACGGCGCCGGCGCGCGCCATGACATAGCCGCCGGCAATGACCAGGCCGACTGTCAGCGGCATGAGCCCGCGGCGTATAATGCGCTGCCACGGCATGTCGCGGAAGCGATCCCATAGCCGATAGGACAGGTAATAAATGACGCATGGCGGCCCGAATGTCGCCAACGCCCCGCCGATTGCGCCCGCAATGCCTCCTACTTTTAGCCCGATCAGGCTCATCATCAGGATCATGTTGGGTCCCGGCACGGTTTGCGACACCGCGAAAAAATCGGCGAATTCTCGATCGGTCAACCAGCCATTTGCAGTGACGAGGTCATGGACATCGGGCAGGACCGTCGGGAACCCGCCAAAACTGATTGACGACAGCATCGCGAGGTGCACTGCCAGCAGAACAGATGGAGAGGTGGCGTTCATCGCGGTGTCGCGCGTTCCAGCCCGGCGGCCGCGACGGCAAAGGGTGCCAAGCCGATCAAAACGGCCGGCAGCGGCAGTCTGGTGAAGGCCATGCAACCGAAAGCCAAGCCGGCAAAGAGCAATGCCGCAGGCCGGCCCCGAAGGGGCATCAACAGTCTTAATCCGGTCCCGATCAGCAGCCCCGCAGCTGTCGCGGAAAGCCCGCCGAGGATGCTCTGAACGACGCCGAGGTGAGCCTGCCGAAGAACGAGGCCGGCGAGCGACAACCCGACGGCCAAGGGCACCAGGATGAAACCCGCCACTGCGGTCATCGCGCCGATCCCACCGCGCAGCTTTGCGCCGACACAGACTGTGATGCCGACGATGTTGGGCCCGGGCATCAACTGGCAGAGCGTCAAGGTCTCGGCGAATTCCTGCTCGTCCATCCACTGTCGTTGTTCGACCACGAGACGCCGTGCCCAAAGCAACCCGCCACCGAAGTTGCAAAGCGACAGCTTCAGAAAGCCGAAAAACAGCGCGTGCAGCGCGACCGGTTTGTCCGTGCTAGCGGCTCCCACCGTTCCGGCCATTCATCACCTCAACCTTGCGAATGTCATTTGCGCAGTCGCGAGGTATATCCTACCAGCTCGACAGGTCGGGAAACGATCGCGTCGGTGGCGGAACCGCCCGGAGGCACCCAGGGCTGACTTTGCCCTCGGCGTTCGTTATCGTGCCGCGATCCGGCGTTCGGGGGCCTTTGAGCCGCGACAGGAAGGCAGCGGGTGCTCCTCGTCCTGAAGAAGGGTTGCGAGATTATGATGCCAAAAGCGCTTCGATTGCTGACGCTTGTCGTGCTCGCCGGCTTGTCGAGCGCCGTCGCTGCGCGGGCCGAAGACGACGATGTCGCGGCTATGGCCGCTGCTCTCAAAGATACCAATTTCAGCTTGCAGGACGGTCTCAAGGCCAGCGAGCGCGAAGGGCTGCCGATCTCGGGTCAATTCGAAATCGACGACGGCAAGCTGCAGATCTCGATCTATACGGCCAAGGGCGACGATTTTTCCGAAGTCGTCGCCGACCCGAAAACCCGCGCGATCGTAAGGTCCGAAAAACTCACCGATAACGACGAGCTGAACGACGCAGCGGATCAGAAGGCGGCCATGGCAAAAGCGACGATCTCGCTACTCGCCGCCGCCGAGGCGGCGGTCAAGGAGAACGCCGGGTTCCGCGCGGTCAGCATCTTTCCCGATCTGAGGGATGGCCATGCGATCGCCGACATCACCTTGCTGCAGGGCACGACCGCCAAAAAGGTCACGGCGAAGCTGGATTGACCCCAGAGCTAGCCGATTTGGGAAGGCCGGCATCGACCGGCGCGCCGAGAGCTCGTTCGCGCCGCCCTTCAGAACAAAATTTGACTGCGCACCCCAATCAAGGCCGAGTTCTTGAGCGGGCGACCGTTAACTCCCTTGGTAATACCGGCTCCCGGGTTGATCACATACTGCACATCAGGCTGCAGCGACAACCAGGGGGTCACCTGATACAGATAGGTCGCCTCAATCACGGTTTCGTTGCTGCGCAACGGCGAGCCGGACGCGCCCGGGAGTATGATAATTTCGCTGAAACGCCGCGCCGCCGCGCCGATGCCTTCATAAGACACGCCGAGGGCGAACACATCAGCATCGCGGCCGTCGAACGGTCCCTGCCAATTCACACCGCCTTCGATGAATAGGTTGCTGAGATTGCGGTCATCGGGCGCGCCCATCACCTGGAGAAATGTGCCGATCCCTTGCGCGTCACTGCCAGGCCGACGCCAGATCAACTGGTCGATGATGCCATACAGCGCATAATCGGGCGAATGTCGGCGCGGCATTCCGGTACTCGCCGGGTTGGCCAGAGGCAGACCGGTCTTGTCGAACAGCTGGTCGGCAAACTGCCCGGTATGAACCCAGGCGCCCAGTTTATAGGTCCCAGGTAAACCCGGGGATTTTTTGCCGCGGTTGAGGGCATACCAGAGCTCGGCGAAAACCAGCGGCTTGTCGTTCAAGCGGAAAGCCGTACCGCCCTTATCGCGCAGCTGCGGATCGCCGGTGCCGGGCGGCGCAGGGTCGCCATTGTAAACGGCACTGACCAAGGTGATCTTGTCGGTGGTTCGGTATTTCACCCGCACGAACGGCGTGGCCAGAGGATAGTTGGGGCCACCCGACGGGAGGTCGGTCGCGGGTAGCGCGGGATAACCGAAACTCGAATTCAGCAATACGGCGCTGTACTGTGAAAGCATCATTTCATCATTCGCACCCTCCTGTCCCAGCCGGATATTCAGGCGTCCATCGAGCAGGCTCTGCTCCAACCAGAGGTCAAACAATTTGGTGCCGCGGGTCGCCTCGATGTTGCTGACAAGCTGCAGACCGCCGACGAGGTTTGGGGATGGCCCGCGGCCATGGATCTGATAACCGGCGATAAAGAAGCTCGCGCCCGTCCAACCCGCGAGCTTCGCAAGGTCCAGCGCAATACTGCCGGTGGTCAACCCATTGTAGACCACGCCGCGACGCAGCCCTCCGGAGAGGTTGGCCCAGACCTCGCTTTGCTCTTGCAGGCCAATCTGCACCCCGGTAGCGCCGAGACGATCACGCGACCCATTCCAGTTTCCGGTCAGTGTGTTTTGTTGCCAAACGGTGGTCTCCGCCGCCGAATTGAAAACTGGCTGTGGAGCCGTCATCTGCGCAGTAGCGCCAATCGGCAGCGCGGCCGACACCGCCGCCAGAATGAGGTTACGTAGGCGCATGGCGGTAGCAGTACTCGGCGAGTGTTCGGAGCAACAGCCTCTGCCGTGGGCGCGGCGGGCCGAGGCCCAGCGGCCAACCACCGATCGCAAGGCTGGGACCAGCCGGGCAACGGCCACGCCGACACATCTGAAAGAATTGGCCGGAAGCGATCGCCGGGACCGCTGCTGCTACAACCGGTCGTCGATCAAAATGGCCCTGAAATCGTTGACGTTGGTGCGGGTGGGACCGGTGACTACCAAGTCGCCGAGCCGGGCAAACACGGTATAGGCGTCGTTATCGGCGAGGTGAGCTCTGGCGTTCAGCCCGGCTCGTCTGGCGCGGTCGAGGGTGTCGGGCAAGAGGATCGCACCGGCATTGTCTTCACTGCCGTCGATGCCGTCGGTATCGGCGGCGATCGCCGCAATCCCCGGCTGCCCATCGAGCGCCAATGCGAGGCTCAAGAGGAACTCCGCGTTGCGGCCGCCGCGGCCGCTGCCGCGGACCGTCACGGTCGTTTCGCCGCCGGAGATCAGCGCACAGGGCGCCGCGGCCGGCTGGCCGAACCCTGCGACCTGCTTGGCGATGCCGGCATGCACCAGACCGACGTCGCGCGCCTCGCCTTCGATCGCATTGCCGAGGATCAGTGGCCGGAGGCCGGCCGCTTGCGCGATTCGCGCGGCCGCTTCGAGAGCGTCTTGCGGCGTGGCAATGATGCGGTTCGTCACGTTGCCAAAGCGGGGATCGCCAGGTTTGGGCGTCTCCGCAGCCGGACTCAGCAGGTGGTGCAGCACCGAACTCGAGATTTCGATCGCGTATTTCTGCAGAATCGATAGCGCATCAGCGCAAGTGGTTGCATCCGGTGTCGTCGGCCCCGACGCGATCACCGAGGGGTCGTCGCCCGGCACGTCGGAGATCATCAGCGCCACCAGCGGCGCTGGCGCTGCGGCGACAGCAAGCCGACCGCCCTTGATCGCAGAGAGGTGCTTGCGGACAGTATTCATTTCGCCGATTTGCGCGCCGCTGCGCAGCAGCGCGCGATTGATCGCCTGTTTGTCCGGGAGCGTGATGCCCGGGGCGGGAAGCGCCAGCAGGGAAGAGCCGCCGCCAGAGAGCAAGCACAGGACGAGGTCGTCCGGCGCATGACCTCCGACCGCATCAAGAATCCGCTGTGCCGCGTCATGCCCAGCGGCATCCGGCACCGGGTGGGCGGCTTCGATTACTTCGATTGATCGGCACGGCACACTGTGGCCGTAGGGGGTGACGACCAGACCCTCGAGCGGACCCGGCCAGGCCTTCTCGACGGCCGCCGCCATGGCGGCGGCCGCCTTGCCGGCGCCGACCACTATGGTTCTGCCCTTCGGAGGCTGTGGCAGATGCGCGGGGACGCACCGCGCCGGGGACGCCGCTGCCACGGCGGCATCGAACATATCACGCAGCAGCTTGCGGTGGTCCACGATGGCTATGCCGGCGCAAAGGACCGCTCGGCGGCGACGGCACAGAGGATCCTCTGCGGGCGGGGGAGTGCGGCGTGCAGACGGTCAGTGCCGAACCCGACGGTCAGCACCTGCCGGCTACAGGAGTACGCGAAGGCACGAGTTCCCGGTAATTTCAGCATGATCGGGCATGTTCCTCAAACCTGGTGGCGCCTAGCTGATCATGCCGCCGCTCGAGCTCGGACGAAAGAGTGTGGTCACAGAACGGATTCGGCAACCGGATAGGCCTCGATGGGCGGCATAAGGTATTCAGACAATCGCAAATGTTCGAGGAGGTGATTTCATGCGGCGGGTGACCGAACAAAGCGCGTCGGGCGGCTACCGCACCGAGTTCTGCGCCACCTCCGATTACACGCCTGTGTAGGACGCGTTCTGGCACCGTCATCTCGGATAAGGCGGCTCAGGGAAACTTCCGCCGTCTCTGGCACTACAATCGGTTTGATGAATCGAGGTTCGCGCCCAGCATGAAGAGCCAAGTCGACGTGCGCCATCGCCGGCGCATCCTGTGCGTTTTTCCCAGCTATGCGCCATCATTCGGCACGTTTCAGTACGCCTACCCCCTGATGGACGGGGTGCGGGCGTTTATGCCGCCGCAGGGAATTCTCGTCGTCGCCGCCTATCTGCCGCAGGCCTGGGAGGTTCGCTTCGTTGACGAAAATATCCGACCGGTGAGCGACGCGGAGCTGGCATGGGGCGACGCCGTTTTGGTCAGCGGCATGCACGTTCAGAAGGCCGCGATCAAAGAGCTGGCCCGGCGTGCGCGGGCATGCGGCAAGACAACCGTGCTGGGCGGCTCGTCGGTGTCGGCCGCTCCGGAGCAATATCCCGAATTCGACTATCTCCACCTCGGCGAGCTCGGCGACGCCACAGATGCTTTGATCCGCGCCATCGACGAGGACGTGACGCCGCCAGCGGCGCAGCGCCGCTTTGTCACGACCGAGCGCCTCGCGCTCGCCGCCTTCCCGGTACCCGCCTATCGCCTGATCGCCGGCCGGCGCTATTTCATCGGCAGCGTTCAGTTTTCGAGCGGCTGCCCTTATCGCTGCGAGTTCTGCGATATACCGGCGTTGTACGGGCGGCAGCCGCGTCTCAAAACGCCGGAGCAGGTCGTCGCCGAGCTCGACGCGCTGCTCGCCGCCGGCATCAAGACCTCGATCTATTTTGTCGACGACAATTTTATCGGCAACAAGAAGGCGGCGCGCACTCTGCTGCCGCATCTCGTCGCTTGGCAAAAGCGCCATGGCTATCCGGTGCAGCTGTGCTGCGAGGCGACCCTCAATATCGCCAAAAGCCCGGACGTCTTGGGTCTGATGCGCGACGCTTATTTTTGCACGATCTTCTGCGGCGTCGAGACGCCCGAATTGGGCGCGCTGGACGCCATGCAGAAATCGCACAATCGCGCACTGCCGCTGCTCGAGGCGGTCGCCACGATCAACAGCTACGGAATGGAAGTCGTGTCCGGCATCATTCTTGGTCTCGATACCGACACGCCCCAGACAGCCGATTGCCTGATCGAGTTCATCGATGCCTCGCACATTCCGATGTTGACGATCAACCTGCTGCAAGCCCTGCCGAAGACGCCGCTATGGGATCGGCTGCACGCGGCCGAGCGGCTGAGCGACGCGGCCGACCGCGAGTTCGAACGTCGTTTTTCTACGTCCTTATGACGAGGTGCTGCACAACTGGCGGCGCGCCATTCGCCATGCCTATGCGCCGAAAGCAATCTATCGCCGCTTTGCCTGGAACGCCGAGCATACCTACCCCAATCGGATCACGCCGCCATTGTCCCGAGGGCGTCTAAACGCGGGCAATTTGCGCCGCGCCCTGGTCATGGTGACGCAGCTGCTGATTTGCGTCGGGCTGTTGGGCGATTACCGCCGCACCTTTTGGCGAATGGCTTGGCGGGCATTGCGCGCCGGCCGCATCGAGGAGCTAATCCATGTCGGGATCGTTGCTCATCACATGATCACCTTCGCGCGGGCATGTGCCGAGGGTCGTGAGAACGCGTCGTTTTACGCCGAACGGTCAAAGGTGGTGACGGAAACAGCCAAGCCCGTCGCCGCCAACTGGAGCGCGCGATGAAGTTATTCGAGTTTGCCCGACTCGCTCGATCCGCGTTCGCTGGACGCTTCAGGAATTCGGCGCTGAGTTCGAGAGCGTCACGATTAACATGCTCGCCGGCGCGCACCGCAGTCCCGCCTTTCTTGAGATCAACCCGGCCGGGAAGCCTCCGGTCCTGATCGACGGAGATATGGTCCTCACCGAGTTCGATTGCGATCGTCCTCTACCTGGCCGAGAAATTCCCGGCCAAGGGGCTGATCCCGGGGGACCCGCAGCAACGAGCTCAATTCAACCGATGGCTTCTATTTACGACAACGGAGCTCGAGCAGCGCTATGGCGGATTGCGCGCCACACAACCTTGTATCCGCAAGACAAACGCCTGTCGGGCGAGGTCGCGCTCGCTCGCGAGGACTTTGCGGCAATGGCGCATGTAATGCACGGCCATATGAGCGGCCGACAATTTGTCGCCGGAGATGCCGTGACCGTTGGGGATTTCGTGCTTGCCTATACACTTGACTGGGCGAAGATGGCGAACCTGCTCAACGGGCTCCCCCGCCTGGAGGCTTACATGGAGCGGATGTACAGCCGGCCGCGCGCCCCATTGCGCATCGCAGAGGCCTTCGCCAGCATCATCGGCTAAGCGGCACGGCACGTCGCGATCGCGGCGAGCTTGTTAATGGAGGATTGCAGATGAACGACTTGCCCATAGCGCCGATTTATGGCGCCGCCTCCGATCACCACGGTGCAACGCCGCTCATCGCCGAGACCCTCGCCCGCTTCACCGCCCAGCTCGGCTTCGAGCGGATCCCGTCTGCGGTCATCGCGCGAGCAAAGCACCTGATGCTCGATGCGGTCGGCATCGCGCTGGCGTCGACCGGGTTCGATTTCGCGCATCGGACATTGAGCGCGATGCGCGGGCTCGGCGGCTACGGCGACACGCCGGTTATCGGGTTCCCAGGGCTGCTGCCGATGCGCGACGCCGCGCTCGTCAACGGCGTCCTGATCCACGGTCTCGACTTCGACGACACGCATACCGGCGGGGTCGTCCACCCCACGGCGAGCCTGTTGCCGACCGTACTCGCCGTCGGCGCCCGCCGGCAGGCGAGCGGCGCCGCCGCGCTCGTCGCTTATGTGGCCGGGGTCGAGGCGGCGGCCCGGCTCGGCGCGGTCGCCCGGGGCGCGTTCCATCAGATCGGATTTCACCCGACCGGGCTGATCGGCGCCTTCGCTTGTGCGCTGGCGGCGGGCAAGCTGATGGGCCTAACGGCAGATCAGCTGGTCATGGCGCAAGGCATCACGCTGTCGGCCGCCGCCGGCAGCCTCGAATTCCTCGAGGACGGCGCCTGGTCGAAGCGCTTTCACCCGGGCTGGGCGGCCAATGCCGGGATCACCGCCGCGGCCCTCTCGCAACAGGGTTTTGTCGGACCGAAACGCGCCTATGAGGGGCGGTTCGGCCTTTACCCGAGCCATCTGCAGGAACGCTACGACCCCGCGGATCTGGTGCTCGCCACCCGCGATCTCGGCGAAGTCTGGGAGTTGATGCAGGTTGCCGTAAAGCCGTTCCCAGCCTGTCATTTTACCCATGCCTGCGCCGATGCGGCGATCGCGCTGAGGCACTCGCACAACCTCGATCCGCGCGGGATCGAGCATATCGAGGCGCTGGTTCCGGCCGAGGTGGTAAAGACCGTGTGCGAGCCGATGGCCAACAAGCGCCGCCCGGTAAACGCCTACGACGCGCAATTCTCGATCCCGTTCATCGTCGCCGCGGCGTTGATCCGCGGCCGCTTTACCTTGGCCGAGCTGATCCCCGAAGCGATTTCGGACCCGGAAATCCTGGCGCTCGCCGAGCGGGTCGATTATCGGGTCGACCCTGCTGCCGGCTTCCCGCGCTATTATTCGGGCGAGCTCGTCATCACGACCGTCGATGGGCGCGGACTGAACCATCGCGAGCATATGAACCGCGGTTGCGGCGATCGGCCGCTCGGCGAGGCCGAGATCCTCCGCAAATTCCACGATAACGCCGCCCGCGCGGTCGCGGCGGAGCGGGCGCGCGAGATCGCCGAGACAATGCTGGGGCTCGATGCGGCAACCGACCTGCGCGAAGTTGCGCGCCGGCTCGGCGCATGAGCGACGCCGATCAAGAAGGGCTGATCCTCGACAGCCTCTCGCGCTTCCTCGAGCGCGAGGTCAAGCCGCATGTCAGGGCGCTCGAGCACGACGACGTCTACCCCGAAGAAATCGTCGAGCGGATGAAGGCGCTCGGTCTCTTCGGCGCGACGATCGCGGCCGAGCATGGCGGGCTCGGGCTGACGACCGGCACCTACGCGAAGATCGTCGAGAAGGTGTCCACGGTGTGGATGTCGCTCGCCGGCATCTTCAACTCGCACCTGATCATGGCGGCCGCGGTCGAGCGCTTTGGCACGGCGGCGCAAAGGGAGGCGTTTTTGCCGCGCTTTGCGACGGGCGAATTGCGCGGCGGCCTGGCGCTGACCGAACCCGATTGCGGCACCGACCTGCAGGCGATCCGCACGGTCGCCCGGCGCGATGACGGCGATTACGTTATCAACGGCACCAAGACATGGATCTCGAACGGGATCCGCGGCCAAATCTTCGCGCTGCTCGTCAAAACCGACCCTGCAGCCGAGCCGCGGCATCGTGGCATGAGCCTGTTTCTTGCCGAGAAGGGGGCGGGTTTCAGCGTCGGCCGCAAACTCGAAAAGCTCGGCTACAAGGGCATCGACTCGGCCGAGCTGATCTTTAGCGATTACCGCGTCCCCGCCGACCGGCTGATCGGCGGCAGCGAGGGGCGCGGGCTGCAGCAGGCGCTGGGCGGGCTCGAATTGGGCCGCATCAATGTCGCGGCGCGCGGTGTCGGCGTGGCGCAAGCCGCACTCGACGAGTCGATCGCCTACAGCCAGGTCCGCAAGACTTTCGGCAAGCCGATCTGTCAGCATCAGGCGATCCAACTGAAGCTCGCCGACATGGCGACCCAGGTGCGCGCCGCGCGCCTCCTTGTCGAGGATGCGGCGCGTGCCTATGACAAGGGCGAGCGCTGCGACATGGAGGCCGGGATGGCCAAGCTCTTCGCCTCGGAGGCTGCGGTCAATGTCAGCCTCGAGGCGATGCGCATCCATGGCGGCTACGGCTACTCGAAGGAGTTTACGGTCGAGCGCCTCTACCGCGACGCCCCGCTGCTCGTCATCGGCGAAGGCACCAACGAATTGCAACGCATCATCATCGCCCGCCAGCTGATCGAGCGGAACCCGGTGTGATGCAGCCGCCCCTCACCCTCCCATCGCCGACGCGATGGGCCCCTCCCTCTTCCCTCTCATGCGGGACGAGGAGTTGCACGGGCGCGCTCCCTCGCCCCGCTTGCGGGGAGAGGGTTGGGGTGAGGGGCTGACGCTGACATGCTTCCTCTCTCCGGCCTCAGCGTCATTGCCGTCGAGCAGTATGGGGCGGGGCCCTACGGCTCGATGCAGCTTGCCGACCTCGGCGCCGAAATCATCAAGATCGAGAACCCGGCCGATGGCGGCGACATGGCGCGCCGCGTCGGGCCGTATTTCGTCGGCCCGGGCGATAGCCAGTTCTTCCACAGCTTCAATCGCAACAAGAAGAGCGTCACGCTCGACCTGAAAAAGCCGGCTGCCGGCCGGGTACTGACGGCATTGGCTGCACAGGCCGATGGGCTGATCAACAATCTGCGCGGCGATTTGCCGAAGAAGCTCGGCCTCACCTACCAGGCGCTCGCCGCGGCCAACCCGCGCATCGTGTGCGCCCATCTCTCGGCCTATGGCCGCAGCGGATCGCGCGCCCACTACCCGGGCTATGATTACCTGATGCAGGCCGAAACCGGGTACCTATCGCTGACCGGCGAGCCGGACGGTCCGCCGGCTCGAATGGGCCTGTCGATCGTCGATCTGATGACCGGCCTCTTCGCCGCCTTTGCCCTCGTCTCGGGAGTGCTCGAGGCGCGCGCCACCGGCAAGGGGCGTGACCTCGATGTCAGCCTCTTCGACTGTGCCCTGCAGAACCTCTCCTACCTGGCGACCTGGTACCTGAACGAGGGCCACGTCCAGGGGCGCGAGCCGCGTTCCGCCCACCCCTCGCTGGTGCCGAGCCAGCTCTACCGGACGTGCGACGGGTTTATCTTCATCATGTGCAACAAGGAGAAGTTCTGGCCGATCCTGTGCGGGCGGATCGGCCACCCGGAATGGGCCGAGGATCCGCGGTTCCGCACCTTCAAGGACCGCCTCGACAACCGCGGGCTGGTCACTCAACTGCTCGACGACGCGCTGTCGCAGCGCAGTACCGCCGAATGGCTCGACCAATTCGCCGGGCAGGTCCCCGCCGCGCCGGTCAATGACGTCCGCACGGCGCTCGACAACCCCTTTGTCCATGAAGCCGACCGGATCCGCGAGTATCACGGTCCCGCGATGCAGCCGATCCGAATGGTCGCCGGCCCTATCACGACGGCGGACGACCCGCCCTGCCGTGCCGCCCCCGCCCTCGGCGCCGACACCGAGGCCGTGCTGCGCGACTGCGGGTTCTCCGGCAGCGATATCGAGGGTCTTCGGGCGGAAAGGGTCATTTGAGCTCTTAGAGCGAAGCGATTGGCCTAGCCCGCTGCCGTGAGGTACCAGTCGAGGATCTCCTCGCCGGTCCAGAACACGACGTCGCGGTGCTCGCGGATGTGCGCGAGGGTGTTGCGGAAATATTTCAGCCGGTGCGGTGCCCCCATGATGTAGGGGTGCACGACCAACGCCATGATCCGCGCCGACCCGGCCGCGTCGGCATAGAGTTGCTCGAACTGATCGATCGCCCGGTCGTAGTATTCGCCGGCCTTGTGGTGCTGGATCAGCATCATCGCGACATCGTTGCATTCCTGCGTGTAGGGCAGATTCACAATCGGTTTGGTGCGAGTCTTGAGCTGCACGGGCTGATCGTCGAGCACCCAGTCGCAGACATACTCATAACCCTCTTCGACCAAGAGGTCTGGGGTTTCCCAGGTTTCGGTGAGGCCGGGGCCGAGCCAGCCGCGCGGGTTCCTGCCGGTGAATTCGCGGATCGCCGCGGCGGTCTTGCGGATGTCGTCGCGCTCGTCGGCGACCTTCTGCATGTTCTTCTGGGTGAAGCCGTGACCGATGAACTCCCAGTTGCACTCAACGGCGGCTCGCGCGATCGGCTGGTAACGGGTGATCGCCGAGCCGTTGACGGCGAGGACAGCGCGGATCCCTTGCCGATCGAGAACCTCGAGCATGCGCCAGAAGCCGACCCGGTTGCCGTATTCATGCCACGCCCAGTTCGGAATGTCCGGCATCGGCGCGCCGCCGGCCGGCGGCGTCAGCACCGTGCGCGGCATCGGCTGGGTCGGGTCCCATTCCTCGACATTGACGATGACCCAGACGACCAGGCGCGCGCCATCGGGCAGTTCGAGCTTTGGCCGCTGGGCAATCGGAGAGAAATCGAGCCGCTCGGTCGGCAGCATGACGCGCTCGGCCATGATCAGCTCCGTGCTCTTGAGGACAGGTACCAGTCGAGGATCTCGGCCCCGTTCCAATGCAGGACGCCGGCGTGGCGGTTGATATGGTCGTAAACCGCTTCAAGGTATTTGATGCGGTGCGGTTGGCCGCTGATATAGGGATGGATCGCGATCGCCATGATCTTCGCCCGCTCGGCCCCCTCATGATAGAGCCGCTCGAAGGTGTCGAGGCAGCGCTGTGTGAAATAGGCCGATTCATGGTGCTGGACGAGCATCATTGGAATGTCGTTGAGCTCGACCGAGTAGGGCAGGGTGACGAGCGGCCCGTGCGCGGTGCGGATTTCCGTCGGCTCGTCGTCGTAAACCCAATCGCCGATGTATTTGACGCCGGCAGCGGCGAGCAGGTCGGGGGTCGCCTCGGTCTCGGTCAGCCCCGGACCGAGCCATCCGACGGGCCGGACGCCGGCAAATCGCTCGAGCATGTCGAGCGATTTCGCGATCATCGCCGCCTGGTCCTCGACCTTGTGGATCGGCATCTGTTCCCAGGCATGGCCCATGAATTCCCAACCGGCGTCGCGCGCCGCCCGGGCGACACGCTCGTATTCTTCGCATACCCGGGCATTGATCGACAGGGTCGGGCGGACTGCGAGGCGCGCGAACAACTCGAAGAAGCGCCACACGCCGACCCGCATCCCGTACTCGTGCCAGGCCCAATTCGGCAAATCGGGCAATAACACCTGCCCGGTCGGCGCCGGCAACACCTGCCGCGCCATCGGCCGAGAGATGTCCCAGAATTCGAGATTGACGATGGTCCAGACGACGAGCCGCGCGCGGTTCGGCAAAACCAGTGGCGGCCGGTCGACGATCGCAGAGTAGGTGCAGCGTTCGCGCGGAATCATGATCCCCTCGAGTTGCGAATGGAAACTCCCTTGGCCCGGCCAAAGCCGGGCTATAGCTCGCCAATGGATAGGGGCATATTTGCGGTCTCGCCGAAGCTATCAGCGCAGTTCTAACCAACCGGGATAACGGCAAGCAATATTCGCTGAAAGCGGCGGGCCAAAACGGCACAACGGGATTATCGAGATTGCGCAACAGCTTCACATCAAGCACGCCGCCCTTGACCCACCGCTAGAGCGCCGCCGCTTTTTTGGGCATTAAAACAGCCCCCGCGTGACCGCTGATGCCGGAGCGGTTGTTAACCGCCCTGTCCCCGTATTTTGGGGATAGCGCGGATCAATATCTGGTGTCCGTCAGGTGATGGCCAACACAGGGGTCATCAAGCGCAGATAGATCCGCAGGTACACCTGAACGAGGGATGCGCCGTCGACACGGGCCGCGTCGTCCAGTTCGAACGGTATCTGACTCGCGTATAGCTGGAAGATCAGGATCGCAAACGGGATGGCGAAAGCCACTTGCGCCGCAATAACCGCCCAGAGACTGTGCGAGAGCCCGTAGCTGTGCATGTTCGAAAGTACGGGACGATCAGGAAAGGATGCAGGGATCGCGTAGGTGAGAAGCGCGGCGTTGGTCAGCAGCGCGCCTTTGCTCAACCGCACCCGGCTCACCGCAAAGCTCGCCAACGATCCGATCAGCACGGTCAGAACCATGGTCAACAGACCGATGTAAAGGCTGTTGCCGAACTGGTGCCAGAAATGCTCAAGATACCGAGCCTCCTGCGTCACGACTGCGCGGAAGCCCTCGAGCGACGGCTGGGTGGCCAGAGGTTCCCGTCGAACTCGATTTCACCTTCCATCAATACGATCGTAATCGGGATCCGCACCGGGAGGGCCGACATCACCACCGCGATGCCGAGCCTGCTGGCGTCGAAGGCATAGTGAAAGCCAAGCGTCGCCGGCACTTCCGTTGAGCCCGCGGGTCCCCCGCCCGACACAAGATAGACGGTCGTGAAGTCGCCGACTGTCCAAAGAGTAGAGACCAGCGTGCAGAGCAGATAGAGGTTGGCCAGCAGCGGGAAGGTAACATGCACGAATGATCGGATGCCGGTCGCTCCATCCAGTGGAACGAGATACAGGCCTGTGTCGCCGCCAGCGCCCAGGGCAAAATGTAGGCGGCCAGCAAGCCCTTAATCCACCAGCGTCGGCGCATGAAGAAGCCGGACAGCAGCAAGGCCAAGAACAGCTTCGCGTTCACTCCGAGGCCGACGAACAGCAAGGTATTGATCACCGTCGGCAGGTAGGACGGGTCGGCGATCAACTCGGCGTAAAGCGCGGGAGTGCTCGCCATCCACAGCGCATAGCCAAAGGGGTAGGCGACAAAGGCAAGAAACACCCCGCATAGGGCACGACAAAGGCAATCGCCCACGCGAAGTCCGAGCCGGTCAGGCGGCGGCCCCCGGGCGGTTGCCGGGGCCCTTTGACCGATACGGGCGGCCCCGCTGCGAGAACCTGCTGTGAGCTGCTTATGCCCGCCTCCCTGGCAGAATCCGTTTTGGGGTCCGGCGAAGCTCGGCGGAGCCGATCCCTCGACCGGGCTTGCCCCGCGACGTTTGGCCACCCGGCGCAATCCTGCAAACCAGCAGTGCAAAGTCTACATTCCCAAAATGCTGCGGCCGGATTAACCCTGCGTCGCAGTTTCTGACGCTGGTCCAAGCAAGCCAGGAAAGGCGGAGCGATGAGATCACAGCATTTTCGGGGCAATGTCTTCGTTGCAAATTTGCCGCCGGAATTCCCCGATGATCGCTTGGCCGAAACCTTCGAACTCGTTCGGCATCGTGCTCAGCGCGACGGTAGCCCGCGATCCAGCGACCGGAAAACGGCTGCGCTACGGTTTCGTCGACATCGCCACCGAGCGTGCAGCGAACCGCGCTGTCGAATCGATGAACGGGGCGGCGATCGACGGCTATAATCTCGACGTGCGGATCAGCGAACGCCCGACTGCCGGCAAGAAACCGCCTCGGGCGGCGCCGCGACTGCCGCGTTTGTCGACGCGGATGCCGGCGCTCGCGGGCGGCGACGATGACGGCAACAACGCCCTCAGACCGCCCGCGTCGCCGAGAAGACAGCCCACGTTTCAAGTGGAGCGGCGCTCGCTGCCGCGCCGGTCCGGTTAGGCTGCCTCCGTCAAATCGGGCGGTCAAGCCCCCGGTCAGGCGGTCCAGGCAAAGGGCGCGAAATGTCCGTTATTGCCCTTTCCGATCAGATCGAGGTCCAGGCCGAAGCCGTGCACATGGGTTTCCGTGGCGCGCGCCAGCGCGAGGCGGCGGCCGGCCGGATGCGCCGTATTGTCGATATAAAAGGGTTCGCCGCTGCGGTTTCGTGAGGCGACGCCCTCGATCTCAAAGGAGAGGATGTCGGGGATCGCGGTCGAGCGCTTCAACCCGTCCTGGGTGAAGTCGATCGGCTTGAACTCGACGCCGCGAAAATCGCTGACTAGATTTTCGCGGATGAACGCCGGCGGCCCGCCGGCAGCCCCGCTGACGATCGCGGCGAGCGCCTGGCGCTGCGCATCATCCGCCGTCGCGTCGACGACCCCGGCAAAAATCCAGTCGCCGTCGGCCATGACTTTCCCGGACCGGAGGACCAAGGCGAATTTCAACCCGTCGAGCTTGGTATCACCGTAACTTCCGGCATCGATCCGGAACACCAGCCCCGCGATGCAGTGGTCGTAAGTCACCGGGGCTTGCGGATTTGTATAGATGCACGGGCAGAGATAATCGCAGTTGCAGCTTTCCATGTATTCGCCGCGCACCGTCCATTTCTGCTGTGCCATTTGTCCCTCGCCTAGACGGTTTACCGCGGAGGTCGCCGAGGATGCGCGATGGGCGCGGCCCGCTATAGCCCATTGACCATCCGCACAATGCCGTCGCGCATATGCGTAACACGGAAATTCAATAGAGATCCCAGCTTGAAGCTTCCGAGACGGAGATAGCTCAAAAGTTGGCCGCGATGGACGGGTAGGATCGCGGCGATGGCTTTGAGCTCAACCACCACTCGATCCTCAACCAGGATGTCAATACGATATCCATTGTCGACCGTCAGCTCCTCGTACCGAACCGGAAGAAGCACTTGCTTTCGAACGCGGATACCGCGCTTCTCGAGTTCGTAACCTAAGCAGGTTTCGTAAGCGCTCTCCAGAAGGCCTGGCCCGACAACCGTGTGAACCTTGATTGCCGCGCCGATTATGGTCTCGCCAATCTCGTTCTCGGTCACGCTTGGCGTCCTCGGCGATGCCTCCGCGTTCTTCGCGGTGATCGTTTAGGTGCCGGCCTGCTGCTTTTTGTCGAGAATGCGCTGGTGCAGGTTGCGCACGATCATGCCGGTCAGCCTTTCGTCATGGACGAACAAACGCTGGCCGATCGGGTAGGGATCCTGTTTGGTGACCTCGACCGGCGCCTGCAGCGCTTCCTCGGCGGTGACGCCGCGATCGACGAAACTTTCGATATAGCCGACCCAATTCTCGACGATCTGCGCCTGCTCCTTCAGATAGGCCTTGGTGCAGGGGTCGCCGTGCCCCGGGATAATGGTTTCGACGTCGAGCGCCTCGATGCTCTTCAACGCCGCCAGCCATTCCCAGGGATCGCATTCCTGGAGCCAGGTCCGGCATTTGTGAAAGACGTTGTCGCCGGTGAAGACGATGCCCTCTTCCGGGACATGGACCGAAGTCTGCGGCGCCGTATGGCCCGGCATGTGGATGATATTGAAAGTGTGGTTACCGACGTTTAACGTCAGCGTATCGGTGAAGGTCAGGGTCGGCGGATTGGCGGCCGGGTAGTCCGGATGCCCGACGAGCCAGACGCTGTCGGGATCGGTCTCCTTGAAGCGCTCGCGTTTCTCGTCGAGCGTGCCGAAAGCGTAAAGGTAACGCTCGAAGCATTCCTGCAGCTTGACCTGCCCGACGACCTTGACGTGCGGGAAATAGGCGTTGCCCGAGATGTGGTCGCCATGCGGCTCGGTGTTGATCAGATAGCGGATCGGCGCCTTGTCCTCCATGCGCTCACGCCAGCGCACCGCATCGATCGGCTGCTGCGGCGAGTCGATCATGACGTAGCCGTCGCTGGTCTCGACAAAACTGGGGTTGCATCCGGCAAAATAGATTTCGGTGAACGAATTGCTTCCGACCCTGCGCATCGAGCCCTCCCACGCGAATTGCCGCGGATTGTCGCCAATCCGCGGCAGCGGCACAAGGTCGGAGACGCTATTCGGCGGCGACCGGCAACGCGGCGCGGCGAAATCTTACGCGGGCGCCGCCGGCGCATAACAGGCTCAACAGCAGCAGCGCGGCGACGACGACCAGCACGAGATCGGGTCTCCCGGCATCGATGATCAGGCCGTAGGGCACCGGCATGATCGCGCCGCCCAGTGACATGCCGGAGCTGACGAAGCCGAACACTTTGCCGATTTCGCCCGGCGGCGCTGCGTCCTTGACCATGACGTCGCGCGGCGTCCGGCTCGCGCCGGTCATCAGCCCGGCGACAAAAAGCACCCCGATCGTCGGCAGTTCCCTCAACGATACGACGCCGATCAGCAGTAAGAGGGCAGCGGCGCCGATCGTCAGAATCGACGACAAACGGCAAGTGGCGATCGGTGCGGTCGGCCATCCAGCCGCCGACCAGAACGCCGCCAATCATGCCGACCATGTATCCGGTCAAGGCCGAGGACGCGGCGCCGAGCGCCAGACCGTGCACCTGATGCAATATCGTGATCAGCCAGGATTGGATGCCGGCGCCGGCCATCGACGAGACCATGAAGAAGGCGAAGAACATCAGCACCGACCGGCTCAGCAGCAATCCGGTGCCGGAGATTGCCGTTTCAGGCCGGCGCGCCGGCCGACGCACCTGATCGACCAGGATGCGACTCTGCCAGATGATCGCCAGCACCACCGGCAGGCCGAGCAACCCGATAAACATCAGCGCGCCGCGCCAGCCGAACAGCAGCATCAGCGCGGCCGTTGCCGGTGGCGCCGCAGCAAACCCGACATGGCCGACAAAGGTGTGGAAGGCGAAGGATCGCCCCAGTTTTCCGCGGTCGACCGAGCCGCTGAGGATCGCGTAATCCGCCGGGTGAATAACCGAGTTGCCGATCCCCGACAGCAAGGCGAGACCGACGACCTGCCAATAGGCGCTGGCAAGGCCCATGGCCGCGATCGACAGGGTCATCAGCAAGGTACCGCCGATCAGAAACGGCCGCGCGCCATAGCGGTCGACGAGAAACCCCATCGGGGTCTGCATCAGCGCCGCCGCCGCCGCCATCACCGCCATTGCCAGGCCGAGCTCGGCGAAGGAGACGCCGAACGTCGTCTGCCAAGCGATGAACACCGGCGGCAGGCAGAGCTGATAGAAATGCGACAGAAAGTGGCCGGCCCCGAGCAGCGCATTGACCCGGGCGTCGCGACCCAAGGTGAGCCGGTAAGTCATCGGTCTATGTTGCTATAAAAATGGGCAGCCAGTCGAGCCGATTGCGCAATGCTGGCGTGCGGCACGCGGCAATCTCTTCCGCGTGATTACCCTAATGCGCGTCGCAGTCGTGCGCCTCGCAACGCCCGACACCCCCTCCGGTATGACCGGAGAGGGTGGATCCACGGCGCAGGCAGGTGAGGGCTAGTTCAGCCGCAGGCGACGGCGTAGGCGTCGCGGACACCTTCGGGCAGCCGCGTCTCGCTCCAGCTGCGGCCGCCATCCTGGGTGCCGAACACCTGGCCGAAGCGCGAGACGCCATAGACCTGATTGGGGTCGCTCGGGTGCACCGCCACCCCCATCATCGTCGCTTCAGCCTTGACGCCGTGGTCGAAACGCTTCCACGATCGGCCGACATCCTCGCTGCGGTAGATCGACCCGTCGGTGCTGCGCGCCGCCGGGCTGAGACAGGCATACAAGACCTTGGGGTCGTGCGGCGAGACGCGGATATCGCGGCCATAGGTCAACGGCGAGAACCGGTTGATCTCCATATCCTGCCACGTCGCGCCGCGGTCGTCGCTGCGGAAAAGGCCCATGCGGTTGGCGAGGAATACGGTGCCCGGCGCCGCCGCGCTGACCGCCAGCGCATGGCCGTCGAGCATCCCTTCGATCTCGGTCTGGCTGCCGATCCGGCTTCGGTATTTCGGCTCTTCGCAGAAGCGGATCAGGTCGGCGGTGCAATCCTCCCAGCTCTCGCCGCCGTTGCGACTGCGCATCGCGCCGTTGGCTTCGAGCGTCGCATAGACGTCGTCGGGCGAATTGGGATCGACATCGAGTCGCATGACGCGGCAGGCGAAGCCCATGATGACCCGGTCGGGGAGGCCCGGACCGGCCATCTTGCGCCAGGTATCGCCGCCGTCATCGCTGCGGTATACGCCCGGCGGGGTGGCCCCGGCATAAACCACGAGCGGGTTCTTTGGGTGGATGCAGACCGACCAGATGTCGGCGTCATCAGGGAGAGCCAGCCGCTCCCAGCTGTTGCCGCGATTGGTGCTGCGATAGGCGCCCTTCGTGCTGCCGACGTAGACCACGTTGGGGTTTTCCGGGTGAACCGTGATCGCGTGGACATCGGCGTCCTCCGGCAGTCCGTTGGTCAGATGCTCCCACCGGTCGTCACCTGCAGCCTGCCGGAAAATGCCGCCGGCCGTTGCCCCCATCGATCGAGCGGTACCGGCATAGACATGAGTGCTTGCCATCATTCTCCTCCCTCGCCTCGATTGCCGCGGCGATCATACCCCTCTATTAGAGCTTGTCACAAAGCTTTAGCGGTCGGAGGGAGTATGAGCGGCACGCCAGTCACGGAGCACAGAAGGCTCGGCAGGGTGGGACCGGAGGTCTCGGCGATCGGGCTCGGCTGCATGTCGTTGTCCGGGGTCTACGGCACCAGCGACGACGAGGCCGGGGTCAGGCTGATCCACCGGGCAATCGAGCTCGGCGTCGACCATTTCGACAGCTCGGATATGTATGGCTGGGGCCAGAACGAGGAATTGCTCGGCCGGGCGCTCAAGGGCCGGCGCAACGGCGTCGTGATTGCCAGCAAATTCGGCCAGACCCGCCGGCCGGGCGGCGCCAACGGCGTCGACGGCAGCCCCGCCTATATCGCTCAGGCTTGCGAGGCGAGCCTCAAGCGGCTCGGTGTCGACGTCATCGATCTCTATTACCAGCACCGGGTCGATCCGGCGGTGCCGGTCGAGGAGACGGTCGGCGCGATGGCGAAGGCTCGTCGAACAAGGCAAGGTGCGCTTTCTTGGCCTCTGCGAGGCACGGCCGGAGCGCATCCGCCGAGCCCACGCGACCCACCCGCTCGCCGCGGTGCAGAGCGAATTCTCGTTGCTCTATCGGCAGGAGGCGACCGAAACGCGCGAGCTGACCCGAGATCTCGGCATCGCCTTTATCGCTTATGCCCCGCTCGGCCGCAGCCTCTTGACCGGCGATGTGCCCGATCTCGGCAACCTTGCGGAGGGCGATACCCGCGGTCGCCATCCCCGCTTCATGGGCGATAATTTCGCCAAAAATCGCACACTGGTGCAACAAGTCGAGGCGATTGCCGAGGAAAAGAATTGCACCCCGGCGCAGCTCGTCCTCGCCTGGCTGTTGGCGCAGGGGCCGGATGTGATCCCGATCCCGGGCACCAAGCGCATCGACCGGCTCGAGGAGAATTTGGCCGCCTCACGCGTCCGACTAAACCCCGCCGATGTCGATCGCATCTCGGCCGCGATCCCGCTCGGTGCCGCCGCCGGCACCCGTTACCCCGAAGGCGGGATGCGGGGGGTATATATCTGAGCACTTCCTCCGCAATACGGGTATGTCGATTAGGTCTGCCAGCTCAACGTGTCGGAGCATTTTACACTGCCCGGCAATCCTCCACTCGCCAGGTCGCGTCGGCGATCGTCTGCCCGAACAGCGTGACGCTGCCCCTTGTCGCAGCGTGACAGGATGACGATTGCCATCTGCATCGCGTCCTGTCCTCCGTTTACGTGTCGAGAAATTTTACGCCGGGCACAGAGAGATGATCATAAGTTATTGAAGAAACTTATCTAATTTGTATGGCACATATATTGCTGCTCTTATTCCGTGTGACGCGGATCACTGAACATAAGGTGGTAGCAGTGCAATTTTTTCACCCAATCATCGCGATCGCGGCGGTTGCCGGAATGATCGGTATCGCCAATGGCGCGAACGCGGCGCCAATCACTTACGACTTCACCAACACGGTGTCCGGGGACACCAATCTCGGGGCCACGCAGAATTATACCGTTTCCGGCGTCACTATAACGGCCGCATCGGGAACATATGGGAACGCCGTCGGCTCGCCAACCAACAGCGCATTCTCCACGGGAGGCGTTCTCGTAGGGAATAATCGTGGCATCGATGAACAGGGCCTTGGTGTTTGCAGCGGCTCGGGCAATAGTTGCAACTCTTGGAATTTTGACAATCTCCCGGAGCTTGATTATTCTTTGAAAGAGGTGGTCAGGTTGGATATAACCAATCTGTTTGCCGCATTTGGTTCTTTCCAGATCAACGCCAACTCTGCGACGCAAGGCGAGCTGCTCGGTATCTTCTCGAACACTATAAACAGCAATCTGGGCGGGAAGCTTGCCGATATCACCAGCGCGCAGAATAACGTCGCTATTACCCCGACCGGTAACTTCCTCTACTTCGTCTCTGATTCCAACAATGGTGGCGGCAACGTCCTGCTGCATTCACTTACCGTGACGCCGAACGCCGTCCCCGAACCGGCCAGCCTCGCTCTTCTGGGCAGCGGACTGCTGGGGTTTGGCATGATCCGGCGGCGCCGCAATAGCGCATGATAAATTCGACGTTGAGCAGTCTTCAGCGGCGCCTCCGGGCGCCGCTTTTGCTTCCGCGTATGGCATGCTGAATAGAATTACCGCAGGTCGACGATCTCGATCCAGTTGGGCTGCTGACCCATTGGATACTGCTTGATATCGGTCAATGCACCCGATTGCGGGTCGATCCGGTAGACCGTCATCGCGTTCGAATCGAGCCCGACCGAGAGCAGGAAGCGGCCTCGCGGGTCGATATTGAAGCCGCGCGGCGTCTTCTCGGTCGGAAAGTACCCAACCGGTGAGAGAGTCCCCTTCTCGGGATCGATGCGGTAGCCGGCAAGCGTGCTCGTCTTGCGCTCGCTGCCGTAAAGAAATCGGCCGTCTGGGGTGACGTGCAGATCGGCGGCGGCGGGCTGCTCCTTGAAACCGGCTGGTAGTGCATCGACAAATTGCAGCTGCGCCAATACCCCCGATGCCGGATCGATCGCGTAGGCGCCGATCGTGTTGGCAGTCTCGGTAATCAGGTAGAGAAAGCGCTCGATTGGGGTGCAGCGCCATGTGCCGCGGCCCGGCGCCCGCTTTGGTGTGGACCTCGCCCGGCCCGTTGGGCGACAACGTCCCGCTCGCGGGGTCGAATTTCCACTCCATGATCGTGTCGCTCCCAAGGCTGGTCGCGTAGCAATATTTGTTGGTCGGATCGACCAGAATGCAGTGCGCCTTGGGCTTGTCCGCGATCACTTGCGTCGTCTTGTCCTGGACATGGCCTTTGTCGTCGATCGGATTGATCGTCAGCTTGTTGCCCGGATAGGAGGCGCTCAGCAGATACCGGCCGGTCCGGTCGGTCACGATGTAGGCCATGCTGTCTTGCAGCGGCGTGGTCGCGATGTGGGTCAGGCGCCCGCTCGCGCGGGTCGATCGCAAAGCTTGACGCCGGAAAGTTGTCGCTGCGCAGCGCGGCATAGAGAAAACGGTGATCGGGTGCCACGGCCATCGGCATGCTGCCGGGCGAGGGTTTGTCGGTGCCGGGTACCGGCACCTTGTCGAACAAAATAAGCTCGCCGTTGTCGCGGTCCATCGCGAAGGCATAGATCTCCTTGCTGCCGGCATTGGACACGTAAACGACGGTATCCGGCATGCTCTCGGCCATGGCTTTTCTTCCTCAGATGAAGGGGCTCGGCAACGTTACGCCGAGCCCGACCGCCAGCATTCGCCGTCGCGTCAGTCGCATGACGGCCATCGTTTCCTCCGTAATTTATTCCCGCTGCAATTGCCGGGCGGCCCGGGCGGCCGGGCGCTCGGCGCAATTCTTCAGCCATTCGGCGACTTTGGGCACGGCGGACATGTCGATCTGCGCCGGCCGTGCCCAGGCGAGAATGCTGGCGACGTTGAGATCGGCGACGGTGAAATGGTCTCCGAGCAGGTTAGCGCTGCGGCTGAGTGCGCCGTCGAGCACTTTCAGCGGCTGACCGAGCGCCTGCTCCGCGGCATCCGCCGCCGCGCAGTCGCGCTTGCCCTCGGGATAGACGGCGCGGTTCATCATCGCCGTCAGCACCGGCCGCTCGACTTCGGTCATTCCCCAGAAGCTCCATTGCCAGGCCCGCGCCTCGTCCTCGAGACGCGTCGGATAGAGCCCTCCCGTGCCGTATTTCTTGGCGAGATAGAGGTTGATCGCCATCGATTCCCAGAGGATGAAGCCGTCATCGTCGATGACCGGAACATGCCCGTTCGGATTGAGCGCGAGAAAGCCCGGCTGGCGCGTCTCGCCGGTGGCGAAATCGACTTTCACATGCTCGTAGTCGAGGCCGAGCTCCTTTGCCATCCACAAGATCCGAAAGGCGCGCGAGCGCGCGACGCCATAGATCTTGAGCGCCATCGATGCGCTCCGTTACCTCAGGTCCCGGCCGGCCGCTTCGCCGGCGAGGAAGATGTTCGGCTTCAGGAACATCGACAGCACCAAAGCGCCACTTCGGGCGAGCGCGCGATGTGCCGGTTGCCTTTGGGCCGCCACACGTAATTGCCGGCCCGCACCTCGCCTTCGTCATCGACCAGGCTGCCCTCGAGCACGAAGGTCTGCTCGACCTCGACATGCTCGTGGAGCGCCAGCTCGGCACCCGGCTGCCAGCGGAAGAGCGCGGTCAGCAGCCCGGTCTCGGGATCCTCGAGCAGAATTTTCATGTCGATCCCGGGGCACGGGGTCGGCTTCCACGGCAGGCTCTCGACCTCGACATAGCGCGACGCCAGGGGCCCGAGCTTTTCGGCCTGTTGCAAAAACGGGGTCGTAGCGGTCATCGGCTTCCTCCAGCGATGCGTCGGCGATCATAGCGGAAAACGCGGGCTGACAGCGCCTTCGGCGCTCTGCTAACCCTATCTTGACGCGTTTTGGATACACCCGCATCAGGCGAGTGCGGCTCACAATTACGGAATGGTCGTTGGCATTCCCGCGTTTTGCCTGGCGCAATGAGCTGTACGGATAATCACTGATGACGGGTGTCCCCAAGCTAATCATCGCTGCTGCAGCAGCCTTGGCGATCGCGGCCCCCGCTCCGGTCGAGGCGGGGCACGGTCATGGGGGAGATGGGCACGGCGATGCGGGCGGGCACGAAGGCAGAGGTGGGCACGGCGGAGGAGGGAGCTGGCACGAAGCCGGAGGTTGGCGCGGCGGTGCGGGCTGGCACGACAACGGCCGACATCTAGGGTGGTACAAGCACGGGTGGAGCGGTTCCGGATGGCGCGGGACCTTTGCCTCGGCCCAATTTGAGCACCGCTGGGAGGGGCCCGGGTTTGTCGGCCCGGGCATTGGCTGGTGGGATGGGCGCCGCGGCTGGGGCTGGAGCGATTTTGGCTGGGGATGGCGCGCCGGCCCGTGGGCATGGGGCGGCTTGCTGGCGGCTGCGTCGTTCGGCGTGATCGTTGCCCCACCCCTGATCGTCGCGCCGCCGCCGATCTACATTGCGCCGCCGCCTATAGTCTTCGGACTTCCGGCGATCAGTCCCGCCGCCGATCGCGGCAGCCCCCGCCGCCTGCTGGCTGCTCCTCCCGTAGCAGCGGCCCCGCCGCCACCTACCGGCGCGCTACTCGGCGCGGCATCGCCGCCGCCGATCGTCGTGCTGCCGCCCCCTGCCATCGTCGTTGCAGCGGCGCCACCGCTCGTCATCTTCGCGCCGCCCGCCTTCGCGCTCTTTATCGGTCCTCCTGTCCTGGCCTTCGCGACCATCGGGCCCGGTTGGTGGCATGACGGTTTCGTCAGCGGCGGCTTCGCAACCATTGGAGCGGCCGCGGGAGTACTACATTTCGGCCATCGCGGGTTCGCCAGAGGGCCGGTCGGCTTCCCTGGTCGGTCGCCGGGCCTGTCACACTGGGCCTGGGGCGGGGGCTGGCATGGAGGATGGCACGGCGGCGGCCGGAATGTCGGCGGTTTCGGCGGTTGGCACGGCGCGGGCGGCGGCTGGCATGAGGCTCGAATGGGCGGGGGAGGCTTCGGTGGATGGCACGGCCATGGCCGTTAAGCTAATTCCGGGAGAATAGATATGTCCCACTCAACCGGTTTATGCGGCATCGTCTTGGCAGCCTTGCTGATGCCCTCGATGGTTTATGCGCAGTCGGCAGCGCCGGGGGCCCCGATTCCCCCGGCCGCATCCCCGACCGCCCCGGCGCCTGCTGCCGCGCCTCCGGCAGGCGCGCCCGCTTCATCCCCCGCGACGCAAGCCGCCGTAGACCAGCGGATCCGAACGCTACAGTCGCAACTCGGCATCACCGAGGCGCAGACCCCCTTGTGGTCGGCCTTTGCTCAGGCGATGCGTGACAATGCAGCAAGCACGGACGCGCTTTTCACCCAGCGAGCCGCCAATGTCTCGGCAATGAGCGCGCCCGAAAACATGCACTCCTACGCGCAGATCGCACGCGCATACGCCGACAATACCGAACGTCTCGCGACCGCTTTCGACAGTCTTTATGCCAGCCTGTCGGATACCCAGAAACACGCCGCTGACACGCTGTTTCGCCAGCAGGCGACAATGGCTGCCCGGCCATCAAGCCGGCGCTGACGTCGGACGGTTCCGACGCTTCGCTAGAGATCGTACGCCGCCTTCGTGAACCGTTGCGCCAGTGGCGTGACGTCTGGATCGGCGTTGTTGAGCGGCCTTATCGGACCGGAAACGAGATAATCCCTCTCGCGCCGACGGTTGCGGATTTTCCGCTGCTCTCTCCGCTTGACTAAGTCGCCTTGGTAAACGCTCGGGCTCAGATCGGGTCCGCCGGCGGCAGTCCGGCTGTTGAAAGCTGAGCCATGAAGGACGAAGATCGCGGGTGATCGCGGCACCGCCACGAGGGAGGGACCGATGGCAAAGGGCATCCTGATTGCGGCAATGGATTTCTCGGCGGCGCCCGAGGACGAGTTCCATGATTGGTATGATCTCGAACATGTTCCCGAGCGCCTGCGGGTGCCGGGCTTTCTGAACGCCGATCGCTGGATCGGCACGGAAAATCCGAAGATCTCGGTCGCGACCTACGATCTCGACAATGTCGGCGTACTGCACAGCCCGGCCTATCTCGCGGTCGGCGGCGAGAACGGTTCGCCGTGGACCAAACGCACTGCAAAGTTTCGCAAAGGCATCTTGCGCTATGAGGGCGAGCAACTGTTCCCCGGCGATCGCACCGCGCCCCCGGGCGCTGCGGCCTTGTTCATGATCGGAATGAACGTCACCGCCGAACACGAGCACGAATTCAACGAATGGTACAACACCGAGCATATCCCGGCCTTGGCCTCGGTGCCCGGCGTCCTGGGTGCCCGCCGCTATCGCGGCACCGGCGGCACCCAGCGCTATGTCGCGCTTTACCACCTGAATTCGCCCGAGGTGGTGCGCTCGGCCGAATGGAAGAAGGCGGCGGACACCTCGTGGACGCAAAAAATGCGGCCCGCATTTCCGTGACATGCTGCGGATCGAGTGCCGGCGCTACAGCCGCATGCAGTAGGGTGCCGACGCAACAGCCCCTGCCGGCGGTCAGCCTCGTCGCCGTGCCGGGAAGGCGACGCGAGACCCTCGATATCGCGCGCGAGATCGAGCGGCACGGCTTCGCCGGCATTTATGTGCCGAGCCGGTTCGGCAACATGGCGCAGTGCACCGGTCTGGCACTCGGCACCGAGCGCATTACGTTCGGCACGGCGATCGCGCCGATCTACGCGCGGACCGTCGAGGATTTTGCGCATGAGGCGGCCTATCTGCACGAGGTCTCGGATGGGCGTTTTCGCTTTGGCATCGGAATTGCGCACGGCCCGACTTACCGGCGCCTGGGCGTCACGCCCGGGGAAGCCGCTCTCGGATATCCGCGGTTTTGTCGAGAAGCTACGATCCTATCAGGGGATCGGGACGTTGCCGCCGATCATCCTCGCCACTTTGCGCAAGAAAATGGTCGCTCTCGCCGCCGAGCTCGGCGATGGCATGGTGTTCGCCAATGCCAGCCTCTCGCACATGCCGCAATCGCTCGCGGTTGTGCCGGCGGCCAAGCGCCGCGACGCGAATTTTATGGTCGGCAATATGCTGCCGGTATGCATTACGGAAGATGTCGGGGCAGCCATGGCGCTGCTGCGCCGCCGGCTCGTGCATTACGCATTATTGCCGAACTATCGCGCCTATTGGAAGGAAGCCGGTTATGTCGACGAGATGGCGGCGGTCGAGAAGGCGCTCGCCGACAACCGCCCGGATGACATACCCAAATACCTGACCGACCGCTGGCTCGCCGACAATACCTTGTTCGGCCCGGCAGCAAAGGTGCGAGAGGGCGTCGAAGCGTGGCGCGCCGCTGGGGTGGATACTCCGGTGCTCGTCCCCAACTCCATCGCCGGCAATCAAATCACCGCGGTGCGCGAGCTGGTCGCCGCCTTCGCCGAATGATTGGGAGATTGTGACATGCCGCAGCCCGACCATATCTCGGCGCTCCCGGTCGCCGACCCCGAGACGCTCGACGACGATCTGCGGGAATTGTTTGCGCTCTGCGTCGAGAAGCTCGGCATCGTGCCGAACGTGCTGCGCGCCTACAGCCTGCGCCCGCAGAAGCTGCGCAATTTTGTCGCGATGTACAACGAGCTGATGCTGGCGCCCTCGGGCCTTTCGAAGCTCGAACGCGAGATGGTTGCGGTCGTCGTGTCGAGCGCTAATCGCTGCTACTACTGCCTCGTCGCGCATGGCCAGGCGGTACGCCGGCTTTCCGGCGATCCCGAACTCGGCGAAATGCTGGTCATGAATTATCGCGTCGCGCCGCTCGAACCGCGCCAGCGCGCGATGCTCGATTTTGCCTGGAAGCTGACGACGGCGCCGGCGACCATCGCCGAGGAGGACCGCACTGCGCTGCGCCGGGCCGGTCTCGGCGACGAGGAAATCTTTGATCTCGCCGACACCGTCGCCTTCTTCAACATGTCGAACCGCATGGCCAGCGGTCTGGATATCATTCCAAACCCCGAGTATCACCGCTGGGATCGATGACCGCCCGTTGCGGGGTAAACTGCCGCCGCGGGGTCTCCCGGGGCATCTGATGGGTCGCATGCGACGTCTGGTTGTAGGGTTTTTCGCGGTCATCGGTTTTGCGGCGGTGCTGCTCGTCGCCGGCGTTCTGCTCGTCATCGGCGGCCTGAAACCCTCGGTGACGCCGCTTCCCGGCAATATCGTCCTGACCGCAGACCTGACGCGGGAGCTGCCGGAAGGGTCCGGCGAAGACCCGTTGCTGCGGCTGCTGGCCGGCAACAAGCCGACCATGCGCGATGTCCTCGATGCGATCGAGGCTGCCGGCGGCGATCCGCGCGTCAAGGTGCTGCTTGCCCGGGTCGGCGACGACGAGCTCGGCCTCGCCAAGGTCCAGGAAATCCGTGACACGATCGCCGCCTTCCGCGCCAAGGGCAAGCTCGCATTGGCTTTCGCCGACAGCTTCGGCGAGTTCGGCCCGGGCACCCGGCCCTATTACCTGGCGACGGCGTTCGACGAGATCTGGCTGCAGCCGATGGGGAATGTCGGCCTGACCGGGCTCCACGCCGAGTCGCCGTTTTTCAAAGGCACCCTCGACCTCCTCGGGATCGTCCCCGAATTCGACCATCGCGAACAATACAAGACCGCGATGAATGTCCTGACCGAGACCAAGATGACCCCGGCGCACCGCGAAGAAGTCGAAGCAGTGCTCGCCTCGGTGGCCGGCCAGATCGTCCGGGGGATTGCGCAAGGGCGGAAATTGACGGAGGCCGAGGTTCGCGACGCGATCGATCGCGGACCGCTGCTCGCCGACGAGGCGATGCAGGGAAAGCTGGTCGATCGGCTCGGCTATCGCGACGAGATCGTGGCTCATGCCCGCGCCCGCGCCGGATCCGGCGCCGAGCTGGTGGATCTCGCCGCCTATCTCGACCGCGCCGGACATCCCCATCGCGAGGGCTCGACAATCGCGCTGATCTACGGTTCGGGCCTCGTTGTCCGCGATGCCGGCGCGGCGCGGTCGTTGACCGGGTCGAACATGATGGCGGCGAACGAGATCACCCGCGCGTTTCGCGCCGCGGTGCGAGACGCGGCGGTGCGCGCGATCCTGTTCCGCGTCGACAGCCCCGGGGGCTCGGCGGTCGCCTCGGAGACGATCTGGCGCGACGTCGTGTTTGCCCGCGAGCGCGGCAAGCCGGTCATCGTGTCGATGGGCGATGTCGCCGGCTCGGGCGGCTATTATGTCGCCGCGGCCGCCGACAAGATCGTCGCCGAACCGGCGACCCTGACCGGCTCGATCGGCGTCCTCGCCGGCAAGCTGGTGGTGTCCGATCTGTTGAAGAAGATCGGCGTTTCGACCGACAGCGCGCAAATCGGCGCCAACGCGGCAATGTTCAGCACGACCGAAGATTTTTCGGCGCGCGCGCACAGCCGTCTCGAAGCGTTTCTCGACGAGACCTACAAAGGCTTCAAGGATCACGTCGCCACCGGCCGCCACATGACCCAAGAGGAGGTCGAGGCCGTCGCCAAGGGCCGAGTCTGGTCGGGCGAGGACGCCAAGGTGCGCGGGCTCGTCGACGAGCTCGGCGGCTATTCCGTGGCGCTCCGTCTCGCCAAGGAGGCGGCCAACCTTGCGCCGGAGGCGCCCGTCGCGCTGACCGTCTTCCCGCGCGAAGAGAGCCTGCCCGAGCTCCTATACAACCGCCTCGTCGGCAAAAATCGTGAGCCGGGGGACGGCATCAGCAGCACGGGCGCGATCGAGCGCTCGTTGAAATCGATGCAACCGCTATTGCAGCGCCTGGAGACGATCCTCGACAGCCCCGGCGTGCTCACCATGCCGCCGCTCGGGCCGCTGCGGTAACCATTATTCGCCGATTGAAACCGTGATAGTGTTGTTCTGTTCCGTGTGCTGAGGAGGCCCTCATGCCCGATGCGCTGACCGTGATCCGCCACGCCGAGCGGCCGACTGTGACCTTGCCTGGCGGGGCCGCGTATCAGCCGATCATTGGCGACGACACCGGCGACGGCATCCCGATCCGCACCGGCATCCAAACTTCGCAACCCGGTTACACAACGCCACTACACTCGCACCCCTACGCCGAAATCCTAACCGTGCTCGAAGGACGTGGCGAGGTCTGGCTCGATGACGCTGAAGGCATCGTCCCGATGGAAACTGGTGTGACGATTACCGTGCCGGCCAATCGGGTGCATGCTTTCCGGGTCGTGGGCGACCAGCCCCTCGTGACCTTTGGCATTCACACGTTCGGCAAGCGGATCGTCAACTACGTCTCCCCGCCAGGAGACGCCGGCTGACCCCCACCTTCGGTGCTGCGCCGCCGTACTCTCATTCGTGCTTTCAAATCAGGGAGATCAATCGATGGCAATCGAGCGTTTCGATTTGACCCAACCGCCGGGACCTCGGATGAGCCGCTGCGTTGTCCGCGGCGATACGGTTTATCTCGCCGGGCTCACCGCCGGCGACACCAGCCAGGACATCAAGGGTCAGACCAAGCAGATCCTCGACAAGATCGACGGCTATCTGGCCCAAGCCGGGACGAGCAAATCGAACCTCCTCGCCGCCAATTTGTGGATCAAGGACATGGCCCTGTTCGCCGAGATGAATTCGGTGTGGAACGCCTGGGTCGATCCCGAGAACCCGCCGGCGCGGGCTTGCGTGAAGGCCGATCTGGCGCGCCCGGATTTGCTCGTCGAAATCATGGTGACAGCCGCCAAATAGTCCGCCGAGATTGCTTCGCGTCGCTCGCAATGACAGCGGTGTTTATTGTCATTGTGAGGCGCGCAGCGCCTAAGCAATCTCGCCGGGCGAGGCGCTGCTCACGACAGCCCGATCTCGCCGTCGACGATGTGCTCGAACCCGAGTTCGGGGATCGACAGGGTTACCCTCGGCTTTAACAGTGCGCTTTCGTTGAGCTCTCCTTTGGCCAGTGCGGCGCGTACTGCGTTCTCGATCTCGCGCTGCGACGTCACGCCAACCACTTTTAAGAATTTGCGGATATCCATGTTGAAGCGGTCTTCGTTCATCGCGTTCTCCTTCGTTCCAATTTCGAGCAAAGTTTAACCCGGAAAACCTGCCCGTCGATGACAGCTTATCTGATCGGTTTGTCGTGATGGCACCCGATGCGGCTGCCGCCGCGTCGACAACGGAGCCGCTGGCGGCTTATCGCGCGCTGCGCCAACGGGGAATACTGCAGCCCGACTCGGCGCAACAATTGGCGATAGAACGGCTGCAGAGCCTCTATCGCGCGCTGTTGCATTACCGGCCGGAAACCGGGCTGCGCGGCTGGCTCGCCCGCTTCGGCCTCGCCGAAAATGGCGGCAGCCACGCACCGGTCGGGCTCTATCTGTGCGGGCCGGTCGGGCGCGGCAAATCGATGCTGATGGATCTGTTCTTTCACTCGATCTCGAGCTTGGCCAAGCGGCGGGTCCATTTCCATGCCTTCATGCTCGAAGTGCACGACCGCATCGAGCGCGAGAGGCGGGCGAAGAGCGAGGAGCCGATCGCCAAGGTCGCCGCCGACCTCGCCAGCGAAGCGGCGCTCTTATGCTTCGACGAGTTCCAGGTCGAGGATATCGCCGATGCGATGATCCTCGAGCGGCTGTTCCGGGCGCTGTTCGAAGCCGGGGTGGTGGTCGTCGCGACATCGAACCGTGCACCGGACGAGCTCTACGAGCACGGCCTTCAGCGCGAGCGCTTCCTGCCGTTCATCGCGCTTCTCAAGAGCAAGCTCTACGTCCTCGATCTCGACAGCGGACGCGACTACCGGCTCGCCCGGTTGCGGGGAAAGCCGGTCTACCACTATCCGCTCGGTGAGGCGGCGCACCGGGCGCTCGAGCACGCCTTCGCCGAGCTGACCGACGGCGCGTCCGGCGAGAGCAGAGCCCTTACCGTCAAGCGGCGCCCGCTTGTCGTCCCGCGCACCGCTCGCGGCGTCGCCTGGTTCGGTTTCGAGGATCTCTGCGCCAAGCCGCTTGCCGCCGCCGATTACCTCGCGATCACCGAAAGCTTCGCGGCTGTGATCCTCGAAGGGATCCCGCGCCTCGCACCCGAGCGACGCGACGAGGCCCGGCGCTTTAACATTTTGATCGACACGCTCTACGAAGCGCGCACCCTGCTGATCGCCTCGGCCGACGTGCCGCCCGAGGAAATCTACATAACCGGCGACGGCACCTTCGAATTCCGGCGCACCGTCTCACGCCTGATCGAGATGCAGAGCGAGGACTACATCGCCAACCGCCCACGCCGATAGGTGGCACTTATCGCTCCCGGGCGGGAATGACGGTCTGCGATGGCGAACCGATCGGATACGCCCCGATTGCCGAGCCGCCGAATTTGGCTAATGCCCGCAGAGCGGGAAAGCCCTGATAGTGATCCGAGTGGTCGCCGGCATGGTTCGGCATGCCCGGTCGGGTCAGGTAGCCACGGGGCGGGATGAAACTGTAGATCTCGCGTTTTGGGTATTCCTGCCAGCCGATATTGAATGCGCCGAGCTTCGGGAAAAACTGCAATTGGCTGTAGGGGAGGTGATCGTGGATCCACCACGCCATCGCCTGCCATGGGGTGCCTTCGCTGAGGCGATCGGCGAACCAAGGGACGACTATGCAGGCCATCGCACCTAAGCTGCCTCGCGCATCGCGGCGGTCCCAGATGTGACGCGCGTAGTTGCGCTCGTTCGACGCGCAGTTGTTGTGATGCGCATTGCCGAACGCGTTTACCGCAAGGGAGCGGTAAGCCGAACGGATCGCCAGCCGTCCAAATGTCGCTTGCAGCGGTTCGAGGAGCTCCTCGCAGAAGCGCCTGCCTGTGGCAATCGCCATATCCGGATCGGCTGGCAGGTTTGAAATGCCATGCAGGTTCGAGATGTCGCTGTACAGAAAATCGCGCATGAAAAAGGAGCGCGACAGCCGCACGCGACTGAACTCTTCCAAGCCGCGCACGGTCCTTGGGGTCCGCATTGGTGCCGCACCTCCATGGGCGAGCCGGGGTTTGCCCCTTCCCTGCGCGAAGCGCAGAATTGCAGGCGAGCGTATTCTTATGAAGGGGTGATCCGATGGCGCGCAAGGAATTGGCGGTCGACAATGTGGCGGAGGCCTATCTCGCCCTCCTCGCGGAGCGTGGGATCGACTATCTGTTCGCCAATGCCGGCACCGATTTCGCGCCGCTGGTCGAGGCCTTCGCCAAGGCGGCGCGGATTGGCCTGCCGGTGCCGCAGCCGGTTCTTGCAACCCACGAGAACCTCGCATTCTCGATGGCGCATGGCTATGCGATCGTTTCGCGGCGGGTGCCGGCGGTCATGGTGCATGTCAGCGTCGGCACCGCCAACGGCATCTGCGGCGCGCTCAACGCGGCGCGCGACAATGTGCCGATATTGTTCACCGCCGGCCGCTCGCCGTTGACCGAGAGCGGGCTAGCGGGGGCGCGCGACGTCTACATTCACTGGGCGCAGGAGATGTTCGACCAGGCCGGAATGCTGCGCGAGATCGTCAAATGGGACTACGAGCTGCGCAACGGCGAGCAGCTCGAGACGGTGATCGACCGCGCCCTCAGCGTCGCAACGACCCAGCCCGGCGGCCCGGTCTATCTGTCGTTGCCGCGCGAGGTATTGGCGGCGCCGCTGCCGGGGTTCTCCTACGACAGCCCGGCGCGCCGCGTCGCCGCCGCCCCGCCCGGCCCCGATAAGGGCGCAATCGACGAAGCCGCGCATATCCTCGCGGCGGCCGAGAACCCGCTGATCGTCACCGCCAGTGCCGGGCGCGATCCGGCGGCGATGGAGGCGCTGGCCGATTTCGCCGAGCGCTTCGCGATGCCGGTCATCCAGCACCGGCCGCGCCACCTGTCGCTTGCCGCCGACCATCCGTGCCATCTCGGCTATGACGCGGGCCCTTATCTCGACGACGCCGACACGATCCTCGTTATCGAATGCGACGTCCCGTGGATCCCCAGCCTTAAAGCCCCGAGGCCCGAATGCAAGGTCATTCATATCGGCGTCGATCCGCTGTTTTCGCGCTATCCGATCCGCGGCTTCCCCTGCGATCTTGCGGTGACCGCCGCGCCGGCAACGGCACTACCCGAGCTCGGCGCTGCCCTCGGGCGGCACGTCACCGCCTCCGTCATAGCGCAGCGCCGGCGGCGGCTAGCCGAGCAGCGCGACCAGCTCGTCGCGCAGTGGCAGAAGACGTGCGAGCATGCCGCGAACTTGCGCCCAATCCACATGGCATGGGCCAGCGCCTGCATTGCCCGGGTCAAGCCGGAGGATGCGATCCTCGTCAATGAGTACACCTTGATGCCCGAGCATTGCGGATCGAACCGGCCGGGCACCTATTTCGGTTCGAGCACGGCGTCGGGGCTCGGCTGGGGCGGCGGCGCCGCGCTCGGCGCCAAGCTCGCCGCGCCCGACCGCCTGGTCATCGCCGTCCTCGGCGACGGCTCGCACCTGTTCGGCAACCCGGTCGCCGTCCACCACGCCTCGGCGATGCACAAATTGCCGGTGTTGTTCGTCGTCATGAACAATTCGATGTGGGGTGCGGTGCGCCGCGCCACGTTGGGGATGTACCCTGAGGGCGAGGCGGCGCGCAGCAACAAGCCGCCCTTGATCGATCTCGACGAGCTCCCGGCCTTCGAGCAGGTCTGCGCCGCCGCCGGGGGCTACGGCGAACGGGTCGAGGACCCGGCCGCTCTGCCGGCGGCGGTCGACCGCGCGGTGCACGCCGTGACCGTCGAAAAGCGCCAGGCGCTCCTCAACGTGATCTGCCGCGGGGTGTAGGTGCTATTCTGCCGAACTGCACCCTTTTCGGCGTTTGCCGGGCTGCTCTTGCTGCTCACAGGGTGCACTGTCCCCAAATATGACGAGGCGGCAGACCATTCGGCATCCGCACTGCAGAAAGAGATCGACGAACAATTCTATGTGTGGGCATCGCTGCTCCGCCAACGGGGAAGGGCCAATCTGAACCCGGCGGAGGCCAAAAAACTGAGAGACGATCTGGGGTATTCGAACAACCTCTCATTTTACGCGCAGACATATGCCGACCTGGACGCTCTGCGGACGCGTCTTGCCGGCGCCGAGACCGAGGAAAAATCACTCGCCGCCATCGATGGATGGTTCAAGCACCTCGATGATATCGTCAAGAATACCGAGACCGAACATTTAGAAGGCAAGCTTTCGCCGCTTGCTCTTGAGATCCGCGTGCGGGAGGTCAATGGGACGATGCAAAGCGTGTCGACCTACATCCTGGTCACCAAACCGACCAGCAAGTAACCGGGCAGGGAGGATCGCTAGATGGCTGTAGACTGGAAAGGTGTCGCGTCGGGCGCCGTTGCTGCGATGAAAGGTGTGTTCGCCAGCAAGTGGGGCGATGTTGCTACGCTGGCGACGTTCCATGCGAACCAGATTGTCGAGCTCGGCAAACTGATCGAAGAGAACAGGTCGACACTCGATCCGGAAGTGTATCAGCATCTGATCGAGGAGCACCGAGAATACATCACCGCCAACGTTGGAGGCCTCGTCGGGATCGCCAGCGTCGTCGCGCGGCAAGCTGCCAACGCGGCATTGCGTGTCCTGGTGCAGGCGCTCAGTTCGGCGGCGGGCCTGCCGGTGCTCGCCCTGTGAGGTACGCCTCCCTTGGGATCCCGTCTTAGCTCTCGCCGAAATGCTGCAACAGCCATCGCAAGGTTTCGTTGGGGGCTTCTTCCGGTACGTAATGGCCACAGGGCAGGGCGCCGCCCGATGCGTTGGTCGCGTAACCGCGCTGCCATACCGAGAGCACGTCGCCGTGGACGCCCTCGGTATGGCTGCGCGCCCCCCAGATCACCAATAGTGGAACGGTAATCTTATGCCCCGACTTCGAAGTCGGCCTTGTCCATCTCGAAGTCGCAGGTCGGGCAGGCGCGGTAGTCGGCGCATGACCCCTTGATCGTCTTCCAATTGAAACAGCGGACATACTCGGCAAATGCCTCGGGATCGAAGAAGCCGAGCCCGATCCCGGGCTTCGACAATTTCTTTTCCATGTACCACTGCGCCGGAACCGCGGCCATCATCCGCTCGGGGAAGTCATAGGGCTGGGCCATCAATGCCCAGTGCCACGAGCGCAATGCCCATTCCTTCGAGGTGTGGGTCCAGATGTGGTGGTTGGGCAGGATATCGATGACCGCGGCTCGTTTGACCCGGTCGGGCTGGTCGAGGCACATCCGCGCGGTGGTGCGAGCGCCGCGGTCATGCCCGGCGACAAAGAATTCGCGATAGCCGAGCTTCTCCATGACCTCGACCTGGTCCTGCGCCATGGCCCGGAAGGAATAGTTGATGTTGTTTTCGCCGCCGTCGTCGGGGCCGACGCTGTCGCCATAGCCGCGCAAATCGGCGGCGACGACATGGAAACGCTCGGCCAGGCGCGGCGCGATCTTGTGCCAGGAGACATGGGTCAACGGATTGCCGTGCAGCAGTAACAGCGGCGGGCCGTCACCGCCGTGGCGCAAATGGATTCGCGCGCCGCTGGTCTCGATCTCGGTTCGGGTAAAGCCTTCGAACATCCGCATCTCCTCGCTCCAGGTCGAAGCGGCAGGTTAGCGATCTAGCGCGGCGGGCGCGAGGGATGGCTCTTCGAGGCAGAATTTATCTACCATTGAACGTGGTCGATTGCGCATCACCCCTCCGGAACGCCCGCCTTGCGCAGCCCTTCCGCCATACGGGCGGCGATCTCGGGGGCGAGGCCCTTCGAGACATCGCGCATCACGGAGGCGATCGTAGGCTCGGAATGAATCTCGCGCAGATGGCGCAGACATTCCTTCGCTTCTTCCAGCCGACCCAGATGCCCGCAGAGGCTCAGCTTGAAGCGAAGCGCGGGCAGCCCGCCATTTTCGCGCAGTGCTTTGTCAGCCCACGGCAATCCCGCCTCGTAGCGACCGGCGGCCAGATGCGCGAAGGCCTGCGCCTGGACAAAGAGAAATGTGTACGGGTCGAGCGGGCTCAGCCGCATTGCCTGCTGGGCCGCGAGGATCGCCTCGTCGGGTCGATTGAGAAACACCAGCACCAGCGCGCGCTGGCCGAATGCCTGGGCGAAATTCGGATTGAGCACGATCGCGCGATCGATCGCGCTCAGCGCCGCCTCGTTGTCGCCTGCGAGGAACGCGAGTGCAAAGCCCGCCACCGAGAGCACATCGGGGTCCTCCCTGGTGATGGCGATCGCCTGCTTCGCCAACCGGATCCCCTCTTCGACTTCTGGGCCCGAGGCCGGGATCCAATGGCGAGACCGCTGCAAGCATCGGTACCCGCCGATTTTCGCCATGGCTGGGGCATATCCGGGATCGTGTTCGAGAGCCCGACGCATCTGTCGAACCGCTTCGGCCAAGCCCTCTCTGGTCCTTTTGAATACTTGAGCCTGCGCACGCAGGTATAGGTCGTAGGCGTCGAGGTTCTCGGTCGGCTTGCGGCTGGCGCGCTCGATTTCCGCGAGGCGCAGCCGCGGCTCGATCGCACCGACGCCGCCGCTTGCGACCTGGTCCTGCAACTCGAAGATGTCGTCGAGGGTGCCGTCGAAGCGGTCGGCCCAGATATGGGCGCCGGTCGTCGCATCGATCAGCTGACCGGCGATACGCACCCGGTTGCCAGCTTTCCTAACCGAGCCTTCGAGCACGTAGCGCACGCCCAGCTCGCGCGCCAGCGGCCGGCGTCGCCGGGTCCGGCAATTCGGTGACCTCACCAACGAAGCGCACGCCCTTGCGGGGCAGGGTGCGGACCAGCCGTTGCGCCGTGCCGTCGTCGCCGAGCGCTCGGCGGACCGCGTTTATCCGCGTGGTTAGCGCCGCCAATTCCGAGACGATCCGCCCACCCCATACCCCTTGTAAGAGATCGTCCTTGCTGATCACGCGGTCGCGGTGCTGCACGAGAAAGGCCAGCAGATCAAAAGCCTTGGGTTCGAGGCCGATAAGCACGGTGCCGTAGCGCAATTCTCGGCGCTCGATGTCAAGTCGGTGATCGCCGAATGCCAGAATCACGCCGTCCTCCGGAAACCTCGCGGACCGCGTCCGTAACCAAATCATAAGAAATAAAAGAGCTGGCCGTAAAGCATCTTACCCGCATTCGCAGTATTTTACGACGCGACCACATTGCGGTGGGCCGTTGTTGGGACAACAGATGCCACAATGTGCGAAGCGGTGAACCGGTCTACCTAGGGTTTATAGCCGATGAACAGCTTTGCGATAATCTTTGGCCATTGCGTGTGGATACCGCCGTCGCCGAAAGCGGCACTGGTAGCCCTCAGCCTATTCTTCGGTATTGGCATCAACAGCGAGCCCGATATTGCCGCCGGAGAGGCTATCCTCGCCAGCCAATATGTTTCCGGCGGCAAGACGCAAATCGAGGCGCAGAAAGAGATTGCCTCGCTCAACGCCTGCTTCGGAAGTTACGAGGTGCCTCCCGAGAACAGAAATTATCCCAAGGATGCAGATCTGACGCCGCTCCGGCAGGCACCGACGCCGACCGGCGAGTAGCCGACCTCTGGGCGCCGCGGCGCAATTCACGGCGCCTGATGTCGAGCCGGTAGTCGCCAAACGACCGAACCACGCCGGTCCTCGGAAGTGCTCCGAAGTGGCCGGGAGGTCCGTACGTCGGCAAAACGGCGCGAGCAGTTCGTGTCGCGATCCGCGTGAATGGCCGCCGTAAACTAGAAACGTTAGAAGCCAGCCGGCCCGCCCTGCCGCCGCTCTTTCCTAGGGCGTGGCGCGAGGGGTAATATCAGGCCGTCTTCGGGGGCTGTCGGGGCGAGGGTGTGTTGGGGGACCGCCGGTTCGTCGTCGAACTGATCAAGCCGTCGCATTACGACGATGACGGCTATGTGATCCAATGGTGGAAATCATGGATCCCGTCAAACTCGCTCGCCTGCCTCTACGGGATTGCGGCCGATCTGGCGGAGCGGCGTGCGTTGGGCGCCGACATGGCGATCGAGATCAAGGCCTATGACGAGTGCCACACGGTCATCCCGGTCGACCGAATCATTCGCCGGATCAAGAGTGCGGATGCCGGCCTGGTGTGCCTGGTCGGCGTGCAGTCGAACCAATTCCCCCGCGCAATGGACATCGCGAGCCGGTTTCGCGCCGCCGGCGTTCAAGTGGCGGTCGGCGGATTTCACGTGTCGGGTTGCCTGGCGATGCTGCCGGAACTGCCGCCCGACCTCGAAGCGGCCCGCCGGCTCGGGGTCAGCCTGTTTGCCGGCGAAGCCGAAGGGCGGCTCGCCGGGCTCTTCGCCGATGCGCTCGCCGGCCGCCTGCAGCCGATCTACAACTTCATGGACGATCTGCCGGGGCTGCAGGCGCAGGTCACTCCGTTTCTGCCGCTCGACATCGTACGACGCTATGGCGAGACGATCGGCGCTTTCGATGCCGGGCGCGGCTGCCCGTTCCAGTGCAGCTTTTGCACGATCATCAATGTGCAGGGCCGCAAATCGCGCTGGCGCGACGCCGACGACGTCGAGCGCCTGGTGCGCGCCAACCTCGCGCAGGGCGTCTTCCGGTTTTTCATCACCGACGACAATTTCGCCCGCAACCGGAACTGGGAGGCGATCTTCGACCGGTTGATCGAGATGCGCGAGTGCGACGGGCTCGCGCTACAGTTCATCATCCAGGTCGACACCTTGTGCCACCGCATCCCGAATTTCATCGAGAAGGCGGCGCGTGCCGGCTGCAAGCGAGTCTTTATCGGGCTCGAAAACATCAACCCCGACAATCTGCTGCAGGCGAAAAAGAAGCAGAACCGGGTGCACGAATACCGCGACATGTTTCTCGCCTGGCGGGCGCAGCGGGTCATCACCTACGCCGGATATATTCTGGGGTTTCCCGGCGACACGCCGGAGCGGATCGCTCGCGACATCCGCACCGTGCAGCAGGAATTGCCGGTCGACCTGCTCGAATTTTTTATTCTGACACCGCCGCCCGGCTCGGCCGACCACAAGGATCTCCATAAGGTTGGGGTCTGGATGGACCCCGACATGAACAAATACGACCTCGAGCACGTGACGACGGGCCATCCGGTGATGAGCTCACAAGACTGGCAACGGATTTATCGCGAGGCCTGGGACCTTTATTATTCACCCGAGCACATCGAAACGATCTTGCGCCGCGCCAAGGCCTCCGGCATCAAGCCGGTGCGCCTCCTCAACCATATTCTCCAATTTTACTTCACCTTCATTCAGGAAAACGTGCATCCACTACAGGGCGGCTATTTTCGCCGCAAATTACGCCGCCAGCGCCGCGCCGGCCTGCCGCGCGAAAACCCGCTGGTTTTTTATGTCAGGCGGATCCGCGAGGTCGTCGCTACCCACGCGAAGCTCGCCGCCTTCTACCTCTACCTGCACCGCATCCGCCGTCGCGTCGAACGCGACCCGGCGCCCTACACCGACGACGCGCTAGCGCCGATTAAAGGCGCCCTTTTGCCGGAGCGCCGGCAAAAGGAACGGACCGTTGGTGCTGCGGCATAGCGGTGAAATGATGGGCGCGGGGCGGGGTACCGCCCCTGGTACTCTCAACCGGGTCTGCGCCGCATCCGCCGCCGCGTGGAACCATCGGAGTTATATTTATCAGCGGCATACGACCTTCGGGTGACAACCCGGCAAGATCCTAATAGAATTAAAATAACGATGAGCGTCGGGTGACGGGCAATGGACCATCCCCACTTGAAGCGCCGATTGAAGGCCATCCTGCTGGCCGATGTCGTCGGCTATAGCCGACTGATGAATGTCGACGAAGCAGGCACACATGTTAGGGTTGCGAATTATACCAAGGATTTGATCGAGCCCAAGATCGCCGAGCACGGCGGCCGTTTGATCCGCACCATGGGCGACGGGTTTCTCGTCGAATTCGACAGCGCGGCCGATGCGGTTTCCTGCGGGCTCGAGATACAGAAAGGGTTGCGCACGGATGAGGCGCGCGCCCGCGGCGATCGCCGGATACGGCTTCGCATCGGCATCAATACCGGCGATGTGATCGCCGATGATCACGATATCTACGGCAACAGCGTCAATATCGCCGCGCGCCTGGAAGGGCTCGCGGAACCGGGTGAAGTTTACGTCACCCGAACTGTTCGCGACCAACTCGAAGGCCATCCCGGCCTTTCATTCGAGGACCGCGGCGAACGCCGGGTCAAGAATATCAAAACACCAGTTCGCGTGTATCGAGTGAGACATGCCGAGGCGCCGCCGCACCTCCTGATCGCCCTTGCCCTTCGACAATTTTAGCGGTGACCCCGAAGAGGGCTATTTTGCCGACGCGGTCACCGATGATCTGACGACCGATGTGTCGCGGCTCCCCGGCACCTTTGTGATCTCACGCGCGACCGCCTTTACCTACAAAGGTAAAGCTGTCGATGTCCGCCAGGTCGGGCGAGAGTGGGGCGTGCGCTACGCTCTGGAGGGCAGTATCAGACGAGTTGGCACGCGAGTGCAGACCAATGCGCAGCTGATCGATACGGCCTCGGCCGCCCATATCTGGGCCGATCGCTTCGAGTATGAAATTTCGGACCTTTACGCGCTGCAGCAAGCCATCACCGGCCGGATCGCGGCCTCCCTCGACATTCAGCTGGCCAGGGCAGAAGGTCAGCGGGCTTTCGAACGTATCTCAGTAGATCCCAACGCCGTCGACCTTCGATTGCGGGCGATGGCCTTTTACATCAATGGGCGTCACCCCCGAACATCTGCTCAGCGCACGCCGGCTCCTCGAACAATCAGTGCAACTCGCCCCGAACTTGGCGGAAAGTCTCGGTCCTGGCTTGCCGAGATGCTGGTGACACAGTATCTGCACCGGTGGAACAACGTCGGGAAGGAAGCACTCGAACAAGCCGAGGAAGCGATTGCCAAGGCCGTCGCAATAAATCCGAACGTTGCGCAGGCGTATTATACGCAAGGCTTGATCCGTCGCTCAAAAAATGACCAGCTTGGGGCGTTGGAAGCGTTGAGCCGCGCGGTGGAAGTCAACCCCAATTTCCCGCGCGCCCTAGCCGAAAAAGCCAACCAACTGACTTCTCTCGGCCGGCCGGCGGAGGCGCCGCCGTTGGTGGAGAAGGCGATTAAGCTGAGCCCGCGCGACCCTGCCTTGGGCGGGTTTTATTGGATCATGGGACGGGCACACTTCGTTTCTGGAGATTACCGTAACGCCAATGGGTGGCTGCAGAAATCGGTCGCGCTGCGGCCGAACGATTGGTTCAACCGGCTCTACCTGGTAAGCGCATACGCACTCGACCGTCAGAAGGATGAGGCGAAGAAAGTTTTGAAGGAGTTCAATGACAATCCTCAATTTGCCGATTATACGCTACAACGGGTAGCGGAAGAGATGAAAGTTCTTCCTAACGACAATCCCCTGATTGTTTCGGCCCGGCAAAAAGTTCACGAAGGCCTGCGGATCGCGGGCATGGCGGCTCATTGACGAGCGCATCCCCACGATTAATCGGGCACTTGGCAGTAACTCGGGAGGTCAGCCAATGGCAGCAAATCAGGCGGTAATCGCCGATCCGATTTCTAATGCAGTAGTAAGCCCGGAGGCTAGCCTCGTTGCCCGCGATCTCCTAAGAATGGTGCTGGCAATTTCGCGGCGCTCCTGCCTACCTGGGTGGCTGTATTGAAGGCGTTGCTGGCAAATGTATTGATGAATGATGTTTTGAATTGGTGGAACGGTGCCGGTCCACCCGAACTTAATGAGGCCAGCGTTGCCGCAGATGAGGCGATAAAATTGAATTCAAATTCGGCGCTGGCGCACCACGCGCAAGGCTTAGTTCAGAGTGCAAAAGGACACCACAATGACGCACGGAAAGCCTTTAGAGAGGCGAAGCGGAAAGACGACAGATTTGCCCGAGGCCACGCTCAGTTTGGCAATCAGAAGTCCTTTCTGGGTCGATTGGATGAAGTGCAGGACCCCTTGGATAAAGCGATCAGCCTCATCAACCTGTACCATCCGGCCCGCGGATATTTTTATTGGGGGAAGGGTCGGGGTTACTTCGAACAAGCGGTCCGCTCCAACGATTTTGCCGACTGGTCGAATGCACTCAAGTGGCTAGGGGGACTCCGTCACGGCACTCCCGACGGTTTGGTACAACCGTTGTTATCTGGCCGCCGCGCAAAATTTCAACGGAGAATCGATGGGGCCCAACAGACTATAGACGAGTTTATTGCCAAATTTGACCAGGACACCTTCGACCGGATAAAGAAACTAACGCCGGATCCGAAGGATCCGGCGCGTAAAGTAATGCTCGATTTTGTTCAACCACGTTTACCACATGCGTAACCTTAGGCACATCGCGTCGAGGTCTGCGGATTGGGCCCAGCTCTAAGGCATCCCTGAAGAGCCTGGTGACGACCGTGCCGTCGCTGACGCCGGCCGGTCCGCGTCGAGACCGAGGAGATCGGCCATGACGAACGCGCCGATGCTGTTCGGACCCCGGCGGAAGCGGACGATTGCTACGCCTTTCTGGAGTGGCAGAGTAATGAGGTCACGCGGTCCCTGGTCGGCTTTACCGGGCTTATCACACCCGTTCCCGACAATCTGTCATCCGCTCAATGGCAAAGCCTCGAGACCCGCTACGCTACGATCAAGGAATGGCAATCGATTACGCTCGAGCTCTTTAGCGCCAGCTTGAAGGGGCTGGTGACGCCGGCCATTCCCGAACTGTTTCTGCGAGAAATACCCCCCTATCTGGCTTCTTATCACTGCGATTTGGTTTCATCCGTCCCCGTCAACACACCTGTCTTCTTTCGCACCGACGAGGCGATGCTCGGCAAGATCGTTGAGGTGCAGTCGCCCGGTTCCTTATGGGGGACATATGAGCAGCTGCAAGACTATTATCGGGCGCACGGCTTTACTCTCCCGGCGGATGTCTCCGAGAAATGGGCCGGCGCCTTGGCCGCGGCGATCGGCAAGCCGCCCATTGTCCATCATTTCTTCAATCTTTTTGGGCGAGCGAAAGCTATTTCGCGCAAAAGGCAAGGCGATTTGTCCGCTATTATGGATATGACAAGGGTGTGCGGCCGCTAGATTGCAATTTCGTGCGCGGCCATCATTATCTGATGCTGGTCGATGAAGCGCTTTTCGGGAAGCGGCGCGTCGCATGGGCAGCCGGATGCTTGCATTACGATGTGCCGCCGATCTCGATTTATCAGCAGAAAATACAGATGTGCCTGCCGTTCTGGCCAATCACACGCCAGTTCTCCAGTGATGCGGTACGCGAGCTTTTTCCTACACCTGTCTCGTAACGCCGGAGGGCATGGTGCTCGAAGATGGTGATGAGATCAGCATCGCTCGATTCTTGCGCACTGCCGCGCCGCCGCCGCGAGTATTTCATGAAATATGCCGGCCCGGACATGGCGCGTAATTGGGGTGCGATGGCCGTTTATAACCTCGCAAAGCTGTCGCAGCGCGCCTGCCTCGATCTGTGTGGAGCGCGTGGCCGGCGA
>CAVOTD010000012.1:0-92795 GCA_963698995.1 uncultured Alphaproteobacteria bacterium
TCGTGCGCCCGGTGGATTGGTCGAGGAGAAGCTGTAGCGCGCGATCTTCCACGTGCCGTCTGTGCCCTTCCTGAAAATGAAGAGCTCTTGGTTCGCTTCGGCGGTCCTTGCGCCCGTCGCGTTGACCGTGACCGTTCCCGCCGAATTGGTACGCGCAAAGGCCCAGCCGGGGGCCATCTCAACAACCTCGGCTAGGTTAAACTTGACGCTCAGCTTGATGGCTTTGAACACCGCGTCATAGGCTTCGCGCACCGCCGCCTCGCCAACCGCCGATTGGCTGTAAGGCGGCATAAACACGCCGTCCTCGGTATAAAGCGGCATGACCGCATCGGCGTCGGACGCGTTCAGAGCGGCTTCGTACGTAGACAGGACGCCCCTGATTGCAGCTTAGTCGCCAACCGTCGCCAATGCGGGCTTCTTGTCAAGATTAGCTGCCATTCGTTCTCTCCGGTCGTCAGTTTGCGATGACCGAGAACTATGCGAACGGCCTGTTGTCCATTAGACGGCAAAGCTCGGAATCAGATTCTTATACTTGGGATAACGATGACGGACCTCAATTCGCTGGTAATTTTCGCCAAGGTTGCCGAGGCGAACAGCTTTTCGGAGGCGGCGCGCCGCCTCAAGATGCCGATCTCGACGGTCAGCCGCCGCATTGCCGATCTCGAGGACCAACTCGGCGTCCGCCTACTCGAACGTTCGACGCGCAGCCTGCGGCTCACCGATGTCGGGGCCGAAGTTCTCGAGCTTGCCCAACGCAGCGCCGAACTCAGCGAAGCGGTCGACAGTATCGTCTCGAACCAACTGTCCAACGTCTCAGGCATGTTGCGGCTTTCCGCGCCGCCCAGCATCTCCGACACATTGCTTGCGCCGCTGGTCGGGGCATTTCAGGCTTCCTACCCCAACGTCCGCGTCCAGATCTTGGTCACCGACCGGTTCGTCGATCATACCGCCGAGGGGGTCGACCTGGTGTTCAGGCTCGGCGCGCTCAGGGATTCGTCGCTCGTCGCGCGGAAGATCCTGACCTACCGGCATCAGCTAGTCGCGAGCCCTGCCTATCTCGAGAAGTGCAAGCCGCCGGTAACACCACGGGACCTGCTCGGCCACCGGCTGCTCGCGTTCTCCCACTGGAATCCGGAGTATAGCTGGAGCTTTGTCCATGCGAACGACAAGGACAAGGAAACGCTGACGTTCCTGCCTTACCTCTCGATGAACGACTACACCGGCCTTGCGTCCGCACTGCTCGCGGGCGTCGGCATCGGCGACCTTCCGCCGGTAGTGCAGCCCGAGCTGGTGCGCGACGGGCGGCTCCTCGAGATCATGCCGGACTGGCGCTTCCGCACCTTCGATCTCTCGGTGGTCCACCTCGGCAACCGGCACATCCCGCGGCCGGTGCGCGTGTTCAAAGAGTTCGCGGCGCAAATGGCGCCAACGCTCTTTCCCACACTCCCGACTTGAGAAGGCATTTCGATCGAAGCGGCGGCGGTAGTGAGCGTGGGTCGTCGATGACGCCGCTCCATAGGAACGACATTGGACAACGGTTGCGGGATCGGCTCCTAGTGGCCGGCCCTGTGCAGGATCGTCTCGCGCAACCCGGTCTGATAGTCGAGGCCGAGCGGGGTCAAAACCGCACTGTCGGGGTACCGCGAACGGATCAACCCTTTGCGTTCCAGCGCAATCCAAACCGCGGGATTGCGCAACCCGCTCGCGTCGCGGCCGGCGACCATGGCCGCGCCGAGGTGAAAATGACCGCCATGGGGCTCCGGCGGTCGGACGACGATATTGCCGGCCTCCGCGCTGGCTTGCGAATATTCGGGAAGCTGGGCGAGCTCCTGCAGCAAGGTCAAAGTCTTCAACTGCAGTGAGTTCAGGTTGAGCGGGTTTCTCCTCGCTGGCATGCGCTCTAACCGGAATTGTGAGATTCAGGATTCCACGACCCCGACCGCGACCCCTCGGTCAACCGCTTCCTCGAACTGGTCGCATTGCGCCGGGTCCGGAAAGTCGGTTTTCCGCGATTGCCGGGTTGAGCGGGCGTCGCGGCCGGCGTCGCGACAGGCGCGGCCGGTCGCGGCGCCAAAGGTTATGCCCGTCCCAGTGCAAACTGCCGACCAGCGGCAGGTGATCGGACGCGAGCCGAGCGAGCGGGGTGCGGTAAACCGAAACTTCGCGCAACACCGCCGGTCCGTCGGCATAAATCCTGTCGAGCGCCAGCATCGGCATCCACGACGGAAAGGTGCGCTCGGCAGCACTCGGCCCGAGCCGCCGATCGAATGCGCGGATGGCGCCGCTGCGGCCCCGCCACTCATTCAAATCGCCCATCAGCAGGACCGCGTCGGCTTTGCGCCGGCTGTTCGTGGGGGTGTCGCCGAGTGCAGTCATCAAGCGGTTCGCCTGCAGCCGCCGCTCTCCGGCACGCAGGCCGAAATGCGTCGCGATCACGCGCAGCACGCGATCGCCGACCATAAGGTCGGCGTCGATCGCACCGCGCGGCTCATAGCCCGCGACGGTCAGGTCGATCGATCGAGCGCCCAGTACCGGGAAACGCGTGAGGATGGCGTTGCCGAACCGGCCGCGGTGGTCGCGGATGCCGTCGCCGAGGATGACCCGGTACCGGGTGGCTTCGCCCAGAAAGGCCCACTGGTCGGCGTGGCGCTCGATGCCCCGGCGGGCGTCGACTTCCTGCAGGCAGGCGATATCGGCGTCGATCTCGCGCAACACCGCGACGATTCGGCCGGGATCGTAGCGCCGGTCGACGCCGACGCAGGTATGGATGTTGTAAGTCACGACTTCGAACCGAGGGGACCGGGGCGGCCGCGAAGGGCGGGGAGCGCCCCCCGGCGCGATTGCCCGGCAGCAAGCGCCCCCGAGCGTGGGTGTCCAGAAATGATTGAAACACGTCCTATGAGCTCATCGTAAATGTCGTCGCAAGAGAACTCCTCGGCGCGGTCGACATAGCGCATTGCAATGACGGCGGCGAGAGGCTCGCTATTGCTTTGCCAATTTTGCCGTCCAAAAACTGCCCGGCAGGCAACCATCGGAGAATCGACGCGGCGAGGAACGTCAGATGGTCGCGCCGTGACCGGTTGCCGTAACGCGGTTTTCGTAGACCTGCAGATGGCAAGACGCCGCCCGCAACAGCGGGACGGCGAGGCCCAGCGCACGGGCGCGGCGCAGCATGTCGCCGACGACCTGATCGCCTTCGGTACGCAACCCGGCTTTGAGGTCGCGCAGCATCGAAGCGCTGAACTTGCTGCCACGCTCGGTCAACATCGACCGGCACTGCTGTTGGTGTGCCGGACGCGGCGGGTATCCGGAGGCGGTCGCCACCGCCTCGCATTCGGTGAGCAACCTGAGCGTCAGGCTCTCGCCGTCTTCGGTGGCTAGAATGTCGCCGACAGAACCGCGCATCAGGCAATTGATGCCGGCGAGGCAGGTGATCATGCCGAACTTCTCCCACATGTCGAGCACGATGCTATCGCTGGCGGCGGCAGTGACTGGCGTTGCGGCGAAGGCTTTCGCGATCGCCTCGACCCGTCGGCTGATCTCGCCGGAGCGCTCGCCAAAGGTGATACCGTGCACTCGGTTGAGGTGGTGAATGACCCCGTCCGCGGTCAAGGTCGCGGCGATGTAAGCAACGCCGCCGAGGACGCGCTCCCGCCCGAATGCTGCGTCGAGCCGGTCGAGATGCGCGAGGCCGTTAAGAATCGGCAATATGCTTGTCCCGGGTCCGACGGCCGGGCAAATGGCGGTGATCGCCGAATCGAGATCATAGGCCTTCGCCGTCAGCAGAATAGTATGGAAGGTTCCGGCGAGAGTGTCCGCGGTGGCGACCTGCACCGGCAGCCGGAAGTCGCTCATCGGGCTTTCGACCACCAGGCCGCGCTCGTTCAGCGCCGCAGCCCGCGCCGGGCGCACGAGAAAAGTGACGTCCGCCCCAGCCTCGGCGAGGCGGCCGCCGAAATAGCCGCCGACTGCGCCGGCCCCGAGCACGAGAATGCGCATCGCGTCGGCAACCATCTGTTCAGCCGGCGCGGCCGCTGACCAGCGCCAGGCCGCGCAACACGTCCGCCGCCTCGCTCAATTGCTCGTCAACGGCCGAGCCGATATTGGCTGTCGCAAGAGAGGGGACGCCGCCGGACGCCCGGCGGGCAGCCTTTCCGGGAGCCGCTCGGGCGCCCGCGTCATTACCGCTCGCAGCGACCGGATCGGTGTTTTTCAACGCGCCCTTCAGATCGGCCTCGTGACGTCCTTCGCCCTGCGGAAGCTTTGCCAGCTTGACCGGCATTACCGAGAGATCGGGATCGAGACCCTTCCCTTGAATTTTGCGGCCGCTCGGGGTCATGAAATGGGCGGTGGTCAGCCGGATGGCGCCGTTTCCAGGGAGCGGGATCAGGCTTTCGATCGAGCTTTCGCCAAAGCTTTTGGTGCCGAGCAGCACCGCCCGGCGATTATCCTGCAAGCTCCCGGCTACCAGCTCCGACTCGCGCGCCGTTCCGCCATTGATCAGCGCTACAATCGGCACTCCCTGAGCGATATCGCCGGGGGTTGCGGTTATTCGCCGAAGACTGCCGGGCTTGCGTCCCTTGACGACGACAATGTCGCCCTTCTCGATGAACGCGTCCGCGACCGCAACCGCCGCGTCGAAGCTGCCCCCGGGATTGTTCCGCAAATCGAGGATGAAGCCGATCAGCTTGTTGCCGGCCCGTTGCCGCAAATCCTGCAATCCGCTGACGACGGCGGCTTGCGTCCCTTCGTCGAAACCGGCGATCCGAAGATACCCGATATTCCCGGCTTCGAGGCGGGTGGTAACGGTCTGCAGCTTGTAGAGCTCATGCTTGACCTTGACTTTGATCGGCACGCCATTTCTGCGCCGCAGCGTCAATTCGACCTCGCTCCCGAACGGGCCGCGAAACTTCTGCTCGGCCTCCCCGAGCGTCAGATCGTAAACCGGGTCTTTGTCGATCGCCGAAATCAAGTCGCCTGGCTCGATCCCGGCCTGCGCCGCGGGCGACCCATCCCGCGGTGAGATGACTTTCAGCTGGCCATTCTCGATCGTTACCACCATGCCCAGGCCCGCCGAGTTCTGATCGGCCGGCCTCTGCATCGCCCTTAACGCGGCTTCGTTGATGTAAGCCGAGTGGGGGTCGAGGCCGGACAGCATACCGGCGATCGCCGCACCGATCAGTTTCGCTTCGGCGACCGGTTCTACGGCATCCTGACGGATCCGGTCGTAGGCCTCATTGAACAGGTTCAGCTGCTCGTAGCTCCCTTTGCCACCCTTCGACTGCGCCAGGGCGCAGCCTGGCACAAGCAGCGCGCCGACTGCCAAGGCCATCGCCAATTTTCGCATTTGCCGCGATCTCCGCAAAAGCGCCGGCACATTAGCCGAAACGGCGAGCGGTTGTAATCGCCTCCCTGGAGGGCGACCTTAGGAGTTCTGGCATCCCCGACACAGCATCCGTCCGCCATGCTCGATAAGAAGCACGCCGCCTTTTCCGGCCGTCTTGTCATTGTCGGTTTTGGCAGCATCGGGCAAGGCGTTTTGCCGCTGCTGCTGCGACATATTGAGCTCAATCCCGATCAGATCACGATCATCACCGCCGAGCTGCGCGGACACGATGTCGCAGCCGAATACGGCATCCGTTTCATCGAAACCGTGCTGACCCGGAGCAACTATCGCGCGGTGCTGGAGCCCCGCCTTGGCACTGGCGATTTTCTCCTCAATGTTTCGGTCGATGTGTCGAGCGTCGCGCTGATCGAGCTGTGCCAGGAAAAGGGCGCTTCATATCTCGATACCTGCATTGAACCTTGGCCGGGCGGCTACACCGACCCGGGTCTGTCGCCTGCTGCGCGCTCGAACTATGCGCTGCGCGAGAGCATGCTAGCGCTCCGCCCTCGCTATCCCGGCGGACCGACCGCGGTTGTGACCCATGGCGCCAATCCCGGACTGGTGTCGCATTTTGTCAAACAGGCGCTGATCGATCTCGCCGGTGGCCCTGCTCTCGAGACTATACCGGCGACCCGCGCCGATTGGGCGCGTCTGGCGGAGCGCCTTGGGGTCAAGGTGATCCACATCGCCGAGCGCGACACGCAAGTCTCGACCGGCCCCAAAGAACCCGGCGAATTCGTCAATACCTGGTCGATCGACGGGTTCGTCAGCGAAGGTTCGCAACCGGCCGAGCTCGGTTGGGGAACACATGAAAAGCACTTTCCCTCGGATGGGCGGCGTCACAATTTCGGCTCCGGCGCGGCGATCTATCTGCTGCGGCCGGGAGCGGCGACGCGCGTCCGCAGCTGGACGCCCCTCGAGGGCGCCTATCACGGGTTCTTGATAACCCACGGCGAGTTGATCTCGATCGCCGATTATCTGACCGTCAGGGACGGCGCCAGGGTGCGCAGCCGGCCGACTTGTCATTACGCCTACCATCCCTGCGATGCGGCGGTCTTGAGCCTGCACGAATTCGCCGGCAAGAACTTCCGGCTGCAGGACCGCAAACGCCTGATGATGGAGGAAATCGTCGAGGGCAGCGACGAGCTCGGGGTGCTGCTGATGGGTCAGGCCTCGGGCGTCTACTGGTTCGGGTCGCGGCTCTCGATCACCGAGGCGCGGCGGGGGGCGCCGCACAATAATGCCACCTCGCTGCAGGTCACCGCCGCGGTATTGGCGGGGATCGTCTGGGCGCTCGAGCATCCGCAGCAAAGCATCGTCGAACCGGAAGACATGGACTTTGCCCGCGTGCTGGAGATCGCCGGCCCCTATCTCGGCGATATTGTCGGCGTCTACGGCGACTGGACGCCGCTCGATTCCCGAGAAAAGCTGTTCCCAGAAGATCTCGACCGCGACGATCCCTGGCAGTTCAAGAATATTCGTGTCGTCTGACGAAGCACGAATGCGTCGTCGGGCGTGGCTGGTCGGCCTTCTGCTCTATGGGCTCGGCGTCGGGGCCGATTTCGCCTATCACCTGGTTGACGATCTCCGCACCGGGGATCGGGTCATCGAGCTTTCCGAAATCGCAGTCGCCTTCTCGGCGGCGCTGTTCTGGCCGGTCGACCTCGTCGCAACGGCGCTCTTGCCAGGCCAGTAAGCCCCTCTAAGGGATCATTCTCCGAGCATCTCGGCAATCTCTCCGGCCAGCTGACGCGGCCGGTAAGGCTTCTTCAGCAGCCGACCCGCAGGCATCACATCGGCGACATAGCCCGAAGTGAAGAGCACTTTGAGCCCAGGGGTTTCCTCGGACGCCCGCCGCGCCACCTCGACGCCGTCGAGCCCCGGCATCACCACGTCGGTGAACAGCAAATCGATCGGCGCGTGATCGCGCAGCATGATCAGCGCAGTCGCCCCGTCGGATGCCGCCAAAACCACATAGCCGCACTCCTCCAGCACATTGCTCGCGTATTCTAGGACGCCCGGGTCATCGTCGACAATTAGGACAGTCTTGCCGGCTGATTTCATTTCCATGCCCGTGCCGCTCGGCAGCAACACTCGACAAGCAGCCGGTCTAAGGTAGCGCCGTCCGCTACTCTCAACTACTTATACTTTAGGGTTACACCGGCCTTTAATGCCGAAAATGGCGGACGCCGGTGAACACCATTGCGATGCCGGCGGCATCCGCGGCGGCAATGACCTCTGGGTCGCGCACCGACCCACCCGGCTGGATGACCGCGGTGACGCCGGCGTCGATCGCGGCCTCGAGGCCATCGGCAAACGGGAAGAACGCGTCCGAGGCGAGCACCGAGCCGACGGTCGGCGATTGCGGCAACCCTGCCGCCCGGCCCGCTTCGGCCGCCTTGGCAGCGCCGATCCTGACGCTGTCGACGCGGCTCATCTGTCCGGCGCCGATGCCGACAGTCGCCCCGCCGCGGGCGAAGACGATCGCATTCGATTTGACGTGCTTTGCAACCTTGTCGGCGAACAGCAAATCGGCGAGCTCGCTTTCGCTCGGCGCGCGGCGGGTCGGGTTGCGCAGCTGGTCGGGCGCGACGACGACCCGGTCGCGCTGTTGCACCAGTATGCCGCCCGACACCGAGCGAAAGCTGCGGCCTGGCGCGGCAGGGTCAGGCATGCCGCCGGTGACGAGCAGGCGCAACCCGCTCCTGCGCGCGAGAATTCGCTGCGCAGCTTCCTCGGCATCCGGCGCGATAACAACTTCGATCAGGAGACGGCCGATTGCCTCGGCGGTTGGCCCGTCCACAGGCCGATTGAGCGCAACGATGCCGCCGAAAGCGCTGAGCGGATCGCAGACGAGCGCCCTGTCCCAAGCCTCGCGCAGCGTGGCGCCGATGGCCGCGCCGCAAGGGTTGGCATGCTTGACGATCGCGACTGCCGGCGGCGCGAACTCGGCGACCAGCTCGAAGGCGGCGTCGGCATCGCCATAGTTGTTGTAGGATAGGTCTTTACCCTGCAGTTGCCGCGCGCTCGCCACCCCCGGTGGGCTCTTGCCGGTACGGTAAAACGCCGCCGATTGATGCGGGTTCTCGCCATAGCGCAAGGACTGCGCCAAGCACCCAGCGACGACCAGCGTCTCTGGCATTGCTATCGCATCCTCGCGCCCCATCCATTCCGCGACCGCGGCATCGTAAGCTGCGGTCGCAGCAAACGCCTTGAGGGCGAGGGCGCGCCGCGTCACCTCACCGACCGCTCCGTCGCCAGCGGTCAATTCCGCGAGAACTCGATCGTAATCGGCAGGATCGGTTACGACGGTCACCGCGTCGTGATTCTTGGCAGCGGCGCGGATCAGCGCCGGGCCGCCAATATCAATGTTTTCGATGCAATCCTGAAAACTCGCGCGCGAGGCGACCGTCTCGGCAAATGGATAGAGGTTGCAGACGAGAAGATCGATCGGCGCAATCCGCCGGTCCGCCAGTGCTGTCAGATGATCCGCCCGGTCGCGCCGCGCCAGGAGGCCCCCATGAATTGCCGGGTGCAGGGTCTTTACCCGGCCGTCGAGAAACTCCACGGAACCGGTGACCTCTGCTACCTCGGTAACGGCCAAGCCGGCCGCCGCAAGGGCCCTCGCCGACCCGGCGGTCGAGATGATCGTGATGCCCCGCGCCGCCAGTGCGCCGGCGAACGGGACAATGCCGGTCTTGTCGCTTACCGAGATCAGCGCGCGGCGGATCGGGTGCGGGCTTGCGGCCATTGTCAAGCGATATAGCCGTCTCACGGGACTTGCGGCAAGCCCCGGGGATTCCGCGCGAGCGCCACCAACAACGTCACGACGATCAAGACCGAAGCCGCGAGTGAAACCGCACCCCAGCCGTTCTCCGCTGCCCAACCGCAGCTGATCAGCAACAAGTCGGCCGCGATCACCCGCTTGACCACGGCGGCGTGGCCGAGGCCGCGGCGCACCGCCCGCTGATAAAAGTGCTGACGATGCGCCTGCCAGATGCGTTCGCCGCGCAGCACCCGCCGCGCGAGGGTGATCGTCGCATCAGCGAGGAAATAGAGCGGCAGAATGAGCGCGATCCTCCAGTGGCCGCGAACCGCCAGATCGAGCAGCACAAAGCCCAGCAGATAGCCCAGCGGCGCACTGCCGACATCGCCGAGAAAGATCTGCGCCGGGGACCAGTTCCATACGAGGAACCCAACTGTTGCCCCGATAACAGTGGCGGCGAGCAGCGCCAGTGCGGGATCGGCGCCGGTCCCGATCGTCGCGAAGAGCAGCAATCCTAGACCGATCGCCGCGGCTTCGCTGCCGGCCATGCCGTCGATCCCGTCCATAAAGTTGAACAGATTGAGCCACCAGAGCCAGATCAGGCCGAGCGCGGCGAAATAGGCCGCGAGGCTCAACCAGCCGCGCGGGAAATCTTGCGGCTCCGGCAGGGCAAAGATGCCGATCGCGACGGCGGCACCCTGTGCCACGAGGCGTGCCATCGGCGAAAGCCCGCGCAGATCATCGATCCATGAGACCAGAGCCAGCAAACCGGTCGCGAGCGCAACGCCGGTAATTTCCGGCGGGACCGATCGTGATCGCGCGAGCGCGACCCAGGCAACCAGCAGCGAGCCGATCACCGCGATGCCGGCGCCGCGCGGCGTCGGCAGGCGATGCGAGGAACGCTCATTCGGCCGGTCGAGCACGTGTCGGCGGCGCAGGATCGGGATCAACGCTCGGGTCCCAACGCAAGCGGCGAAGCCGGTGGCGAGAGCGACCACTCCCAGCAGGGCCGCGTCACCCATCTCCGGGCGGCGGAGCCTCAGTCGGGAGCACCTCGGCCGGCAAACCCTGGGCGGGCGAGTCTCCGACAGTTCGCTCCTCCGCCACCTGATTGGTGATGGCCTTTCTCGGTTCGCGGCGAATCGCCCAGCGCACCGTGACACCCCCGGCCGGCACAGTTCCGCTCAATACCACCTGCTGCGTCTTTCGCGCCTCGCCCGAGCCGAGATAAATGCTCTCGCCGAGACTCGTCTCGGCGCCGGCGGCACGCAGTCGCCATACGATCCCGCTCGGCAGGCGTAGCAGTGCCGCACTGCCATCGTGGGCCAGCGAGGCCTGAACCGACGGGTGCAGGTGGAAGCGCACGGCGAAGGCCGCTCCGGGCAATCCGGTCAGCTGGTCTTCGCCCCGCAGATCCTCGCCGTCCGCCGTCAGGAACAGCTGGCGCGCGTAGATCAGCCCAAAGCGCTCGCGATAGCCGTCATGCATCGCAGACACCCATTGCTGCCCTTCATGCTCGGCGCGCTCGCGGCCGATCGCGGTCGGCGTGCGGCCGAGGGTGCCGTCCGCCCGGATCTCGACCGAATTGGTGTCGGCGACGACCATTACCGAATGTGCCGCGCTCGCCCGTGCGACTCGCCACCAATTTGGCTTCGGGCCGCGATAGGCGCCGCAATTGACGATGATGCGCTCGCGCTCGTGGCTCAATTCAAAGGACAAGGGGCCGGCGTGGGCATGATCGTCAAAGCCGCGCGACGGCGGTTTTCCGGTGTCAATCACCACGAGGCTCTTGAACGCTTGCAGCCGGTCGAAGCCGGTATCGGGGGCATACGGCGGCGCGCGCCCCTTGGCTTCCGACCGCGTCAGAACCAAGTCGATCAGAACGCCGTCCTCTTCGAGCGAATTGTTGAACAGCGCCAGACGGCGGTCGCCATGGCGAAAAAAACGCAGCATCGGCGCCATCCGCTCGATCGCTTCTTTGAGAGCGAGCGGGACCTCGATCTGCGCCGACCGCAACACCGCCCGCGTGTCGATCAGGTCTTGCAGGACGTGGAGTTGCAAGGACGGGCTGCGCGACAGATGGCCGCCATCGGGCAGAATTTGGATCGACAGTTCGCGTTCGAGAATTCTTGAGCGCCTTGGTCAGCCGTGGTTCGGGGCCGCCGAGAACAGCCATCCCGGCGATAAGGCCTTTGAGCGCCCGCAGCCGAGCAGCGCCGCCGACCTCCCAAGAGGCGGTCCGCGCCAAATGACGCAACTGGGCGACGAGGCTCGTCAACATTGTGCGGCGCAACGGATCATCCGGCTCGCGCTTTGCAATCTCGTCGAAATGGGCGATCCAGGCGAAAACCCGTGTTGCCAGCACGTCTGACCGCCAGGCGAGGCCTTTCCAGCCCGGGTTCTCGGCGATCCAACTTTGCACAAGCTCGCGGCTCGCCTCGCGCGCGCGGCCTCCTGTAGCGGCCGTGTCGGCAAGCCATCCGAACCCATGCCAAGCGGCGAGCCATTCCGGTCCCGCGGAGGGAGGGGACCAGCGCGGCGATGGGGCGCGGACAAGCTCTCCGGCCAGCTCGATATCGCCGCCGGCGATCGCCGCGCCGCGTTTTGCATCGCCCGGCCAACGCTGGGCGATTCTAAGCCTCAGATCGCCAGGGACCCGGCCAATCAGTGTATGACGATAGAGCGGACCGGCGGCCAGCACCTGGATAGCGTCGCGCCGCAAGCGGGTCAGAAAGCCGGGGGCATCGGTCAAACCGCCTCGCCTGCCGATCGATGCTGTACCCTTCCCGCCGGTCACCGCCGTCATTTGCCTGGCACCCGATCACAAGCCCGCGCCGGCCCGATCGTCGAGCTGTCACGAACGGCGTGCCGGACGGTGAACTCCATGCCGGGTTCGTAACAAGGAAAGCCCGCCTCCGCAAGCCGGCGAGAACACGGCGATTACTTACTGCGTTTTTACCAGCCGGGCGCAGAAAAATCCGTCGATGCCGTCGTACTCGCCAAAATGGCACGGCAATGTGCGCAGGTCTCCCCAGGCGGTAATCCATTCGGGCTCGGCGCCGATCTCGCCGGGTTCGATCTCGCGCCGCTCGATCGGCGCGCCGGCATAGAGCAAGGATTCGACGCGTTCCCGTCCTTCCTCGGGCTCCAGCGAGCATGTGCAATAAATCAGTGTGCCTCCCGGCTTGAGCATGTCGATTGCTGCCCGCAGCAAGTTCTCTTGCACCGCCGAAAGCCGCACCACATCCTCCGGAGACTTGAGATGCGGGACGTCGGGATGACGGCGGATCGCGCCGGTCGTACTGCACGGGGCGTCGAGGAGCACGGCTTCCACCGGATGCGGCGGCCGCCAGATCAACGCGTCGGCACCCACCGTCTCGACCGGGAGGTCGAGCCTGTGGAGGTTGGCGACCAGCCGCTCGAGCCGTCGGCTCGAACGATCGACCGCGGTCACTCGGGCGCCGGCCGTCACCAGCTGCGCGGTCTTGCCGCCCGGTGCGGCGCAAAGATCGATGACTTCGCGTCCGGCGATATCACCGAACAGTTTTGCCGGAAGCGCCGCAGCGGCGTCTTGCACCCACCACGCGCCCTCGGCGTAGCCAGGCAAGGTCGTGAGGGCGCCGCCCGCCGCGCGGCGTAGGGTTCCGGTCGGCAGTACCACCCCGTCGAGCATGGCACGCCAAGTCTCAGCGTCGTCGCGCACGGTCAAGTCGAGCGGAGCTTCCCTTAGATGCGCCGTTGCAATCGCCCGCGCCATCGCTTCGCCATACGTGCAGCTCCACGAACGCCAAAGCCAATCGGGGGTATTGAGGCGAGGGGCGTCTTGCTCGCCGACGCGCTCGGTCCCTTCGATGCTCAAACGCCGAAGTACGGCATTTACGAGCCCCTTATGTGAAACAAATCCGCTATTTTGCGCAAGGTCCACGCTGGTGGCCACGGCCGCGTGCGGCGGCGTTCGCAGGAACAGGAGCTGAGCGACACCGAGGCGCAGAATATCCTGTACCGCAGCCGCTCGGGGCGGCAAAGGCACGTTGAGGCAATCGGCGATCAAGGCGTCGATCTGACCCAGCCGGCGCAGCACAGTCGCAACCAACAGGCGCGTGAAGGCGCGGTCGCGTCCAGTGAGCTGATGCATCGCGGGGTTATCGTCGATAGCGTCATCGAGCGGCCGCCTGCGGCGGAGCACCGCACCGATCAGTTCGAGCGCAACATGACGCGCGGTCGGCGCTTGTGGCATCAAGGTTCTGCTAAGCCGTGACTGGGCTATCCTCGATCAGAGGATGTTGCTCGGTGGAACGCCCCTCTTCAACCTTCGTTCCCGAGGTCTGGCGTTCACGAAATCTCTTCTCCGCGCTCTCGGCGAAGCCGGCGAGATCTTCGGCGAGCGCCGCCGCAGCGACACGATAGCCCAAGCGCGGCGCGAGATCGGCAAGCGCGACCGCGACCGCCGAGCCGCGTCAGATTACGATCCGGAGCGGCCGCCGCATCGGCTCGACGAACATATCCACAGTGCCGCCGCTGGGGCAGTAGTTGAGATGAAGCTCGGTGCCGTCGAGATCGACGGCGGTGGTAACATCGGAATCGGGCTTGTCGCGAATGAGGCGCGGCCTTCCTTCCCGCAGCACAGCGGCCGAACTCTGCTTGACCGCGCGTTGCACACAAGCGCCGCAGAGAAAGCCATGGATGGCCCCGTCTTCCAGTATGATGGCTTTTGCGCCGGCCTTGGCCGAGGCGGCGTTTTCGGTTCGCACCACGGTGACGACGCTGAAAGCCTCGCCCTTCGCCATCAGGCAGCCGATCTCGGCAACCAGCTCTTCAGCGGCACTGGTCATCGCGGTCTCCTTCACAATCTGACGAACTCATCTTCGAGCGCGGCAAGGCTCGCCAGCGAGTGGGCAGTGGCGAAACAATCGATATAGTGGAGGGCAGCAGCCATGGCGCGCGCCACCGGCGCGTAGTCCTGCCAGCCCAGAAGCGGGTTGAGCCAGACCAGCCGGCGGGCGCGGCCCTTCAGCCGCTTGAGCTCGACGGTCAGCGCTTCGGTTGGATCGGTGTCGTAGCCGTCGCTCATCACGATCACGACGCTGCGGGAATTCAGCGTCTCCTTGGCATAGCGGTCGTTGAAATGCTGGAGCGACGCCGCGATCCGCGTGCCGCCGCCGAAACCCTCGGTCATCAGCGACAGTCGCCCCATCGCGCGGCTCGCGTCGCGCTCGCGCAGCACGTCGGTGACGCGAACGAGCCGGGTATGGAACAGGAAGGCGTCGGCCTGAAGCCATTGCCCGATCAGTCCGCGCACGAAGCTGAGCAAATAACGGTTATAGACCTTCATCGAGCCGGAAACATCGAGCAGAACCACGAGCCGGACCGGCCGCTCCGGCCGGTGCTTGCACCGCAGTTCGATCGGCTCGCCGCCGCGCGACAGGTTGCGCCGGATCGTGCGGCGCAGATCGATGGTGTCGCCGCGATGCGCCGGCAAACGCCGGCGGCTCAGGCGATAGCGCATCGCGCGCGCCAGGCGCTCGGCGATGCGCTCCGCCTCGGCGACATCCTCGGGCGAGACCAAGGTGCGCAGATCGGTGCGCATCAGCGCGTCCTGCGGGCTCGCTATCAGCCTTCCCGAGCCGCCGGCTGCTGTCCGGTCCCTCGGCTTCGCCCGGCCCGCGCTCGATCCGGCTGGACGAAGCCGAGCCTTCTTCGGGCGGCAAGACCTTGTCCCACAGTTCGGGCCGGGGCCGATGACTGCGAAACGAATCGTTCGCCGGCGCGCGTTCGGCGAGGCGCAGGCCGCGCTTGAACCAATAGGCGTCGAACAATTCATCGAACCGCGACCATTGCGCGCGATCGCCCGACAGCATGGTTTTGAGCGCGAGACGGGCGGCCGAAACATCGGGGAACTCATCCGCCGCCAAGCGTGCTCAGGACAAGTGTCGGCTTCGCCCGGCCCGACCGCAAATCCATTATGACGCAGATGCGCCATAAAGCCGGTTATGCGCGAAGCGGCAGCGGACGGCATCACGCCACCCTGCCGATCAGCCGGGCGGTGACTTCGCGCGGCATCGATTTCAGATCCGCCTCCGTCTTCAAGAGGCAGATCAGGCTCGCCTGGATCACGGCCAAATCCCGATGGATCGAGCCGACATCAAGTCCGATCAGCGCGCTCGCCCAATCGAGCGTCTCTGCGATGCCGGGTTTCTTTTCCAATTCCTCATGCCGCAGCATCTGCACGAAGCGCACGATCTGCTGCGCCAGGCGCCGATCGATATCGGGCAGCCGCGCGTGAAGGATCGCCAACTCCTTCGTTTCGTCTGGGAAATCGACATAGGAATAGAGGCAGCGGCGGCGCAACGCGTCCGACAAGGTCCGCGTGCCGTTCGACGTCAGGATCACGTGCGGGATCGAGCGTGCAGCGATGGTGCCGAGTTCGGGGATTGTGATCTGGAAGTCTGACAGAATTTCCAGGAGATAGGCCTCGAACTCTTCGTCGGCGCGGTCGATCTCGTCGATCAGCAGCACCGGCGATTGCGGCTGCGAGATCGCTTCGAGCAGCGGCCGGCGCAGCAGATAATCCTCGGAGAAGATGTGCCGTTCGATGGCGTCGGACGGCATGGCGTCGCGCTCATGCGCGCGGATCGCCAAAAGCTGGCGCTGATAGTTCCATTCATAAATGGTCGCGTTGGCGTCGAGGCCCTCGTAGCATTGGAGGCGAATGAGCCTGGTCTTGAGCGCGGCGGCGAGCGCCTTGGCGACGTCGGTCTTGCCGACCCCGGCCTCGCCTTCCAAGAGCAATGACCGCCGCAGCCCGATGGTCAAGGCATAGCGCCATGGCCAAGGCGTCGTCGGCGATATAGCCGGCCTTGGCGAGGTCGCGTTGCACGGGCTTGTAGTCGAAGGTCATGACTAAAATAGGGAGCGCCAGCTCATTTGTGAGCCGGCCGCGGCTTGCCCTCGTCTGCTCAAGCCGTGGTGAGCTTGAGCCGTTCCGCCGTCTTCCACACCCGCCAATGGTCGTGCGGCATTTGCGTGTGGGTCAGCCCCAGATGCGCAAAGGCATCGTTGACGGCGTTCGAGATCGCTGACACGCCGCCGACATTGGGCGATTCGCCGACACCCTTGGCGCCGATCGGATGATGCGGCGAGGGCGTCGTGGTGTAGTCGGTCTCCCAGACCGGCGTCTCGACCGCGGTTGGCAGGAAGTAGTCGAGCAGGCTCGCGTTCTTGAGATTGCCAAACTCGTCATACGCCATTTCCTGACCCATCGCGATGCGCCAGCGCCTCGGTTAAGCCGCCATGGACCTGGCCTTCGATGATGGTCGGGTTGATCCGCGTGCCGCAATCGTCGAGCGCGTAGAAGCGGCGGATCTCGGTGACGCCGGTATCGACATCGATATCAACGACGCAGACATAGGCGCCAAACGGATAGGTCATGTTCGGCGGATCGTAGTAGCTGACCGCCTCCAGCCCCGGCTCCATGCCGGGCGGGACCTTGTTGTAGGCGGCAAAGGCGATCTCGGTCATGGTCTTTTGCCGCTCCGGCACGCCCTTCACGCGGAAGCGGTCGACGTCCCATTCGAGATCGTCGTCATGTACTTCGAGCAGATAGGCCGCGATCATCTGCGCCTTGGCGCGGATTTTGCGGCCCGCCATCGCGGTCGCTGCACCGGCCACCGGCGTCGAGCGCGACCCGTAGGTACCGAGCCCGTAGGGCGCGGTGTCGGTGTCGCCTTCCTCGACCGTGATGTTCGCGGCCGGTATGCCGATCTCGCTCGCCAGGATCTGCGCGAAGGTCGTGGCATGGCCCTGGCCCTGGCTGATCGTGCCGAGCCGGGCGATGGCGCTGCCGGTCGGATGAACGCGGATTTCACAGGAATCGAACATGCCGAGGCCGAGAATGTCGCAATTCTTGATCGGCCCGGCGCCGACGATCTCGGTGAAGAAGCTGACGCCGATCCCCATCAGCTTGCGCGTCTCGCCGCGGGCGAAGGCTTCGCGGTTGCGCTTCTGCTCCTCGCGCAAGCCCGCGTAATCGACGGCCTTCAAGGCCTTGTCGAGTGCGGTGTGGTAGTCGCCGCTGTCATATTCCCAGCCGAGCGCCGAATGATACGGGAACTGCTCCTTGCGGATCAGGTTCTTGCGGCGGATTTCGGCCGGGTCCATGTTCGAGCTTGCGCGCGAGAATATCGACCATGCGCTCGATGAAATAGGACGCTTCGGTCACCCGGAAGGAACAGCGATAGGCGACGCCGCCCGGCGCCTTGTTGGTATAGACGCCATCGACCACGACATGCGCCACCGGGATGTCGTAGGAGCCGGTGCAGATGCTGAAGAAGCCAGCCGGGTATTTGGTCGGGTCGGCGCAGGCGTCGAAGGCGCCGTGATCGGCGATCATGTTACAGCGCAGCGCGGTGATGCGGCCATCCTTGGTCGCGCCGATCTCGCCGGTCATGTGATAGTCGCGGGCAAAGGCGGTGGATTGCAGATTCTCCATCCGGTCCTCGACCCACTTCACCGGCACGCCCAGCACGATCGAGGCGACGATCGAACAGATATAGCCGGGGTAGACGCCGACCTTGTTGCCGAAGCCGCCGCCGATATCCGGCGAAATGATCCTGATCTTATGCTCGGGGATGCCCGAGATCAGCGAGGCGACGGTACGGACGGCGTGCGGCGCCTGGAACGTGCCCCACACGGTCAGATGGCTGTTGACCTTGTCCATCGAGGCGACGCAGCCGCAAGTTTCCAACGGACAGGGATGGACGCGCTGATAGACGATCAGCTCCTTCGGCCACCACGTCGGCCTGTTTCAGGGCCTTGTCGGTGCCCTCGGCGTCGCCGACTTCCCAGGTGAAGATGTGGTTGGCGTGCTTGCGCGGACCGTGCGCGCCGCTGGTCTTGCCCTGCAGATCGTCGCGCAAGCCGGGCATGCCGGCGTCCATGGCGTGGTTCGGATCGACCTGCGCCGGCGAGCCCCTCGTATTCGACTTCGACGAGCTCGACCGCGTCCGCGGCGATATAGCGATCCTCGGCCACGACGAAGGCGACTTCCTGGCCCTGGAACAGCACCTTGTCGCCGGCCAGCACGGCCTGCACGTCGCCGGCGAGCGTCGGCATGAAATCGAGCTTCAGCGGTTTCAGATCGGCGGCGGTCAGCACCGCCTTGACGCCCGGCAGCTTGAGCGCCGCCTCCTTGTCGATCGATTTCACGCGGGCATGGCCATAGGGCGAGCGGACGAAATCGCCGAACAGCATGCCCGGGAATTTCAGATCGTCGACGTAATTGCCCTTGCCCTGCGTGAAGCGGGCATCCTCGACGCGCTTGCGCTTGGCGCCGAGACCTTCGAGCTTCTGGGTCCGCGCTTCGGTCGATTCGATCTCGGCGCTCATTCCGCGGCCTCCTTGGCATGGCTCATGCGGTCCGCGGCGGCGCGGATCGCCTTGACGATGTTCTGGTAGCCGGTGCAGCGACAGAGATTGCCGGAGATGCCCATGCGGATTTCCGCCTCGCTCGGGTCGGGGTTTTCCTGCAGCAGCCGATAGGCGCGGGTGATCATGCCCGGCGTGCAGAAGCCGCACTGCAAGCCATGATGCTCGCGGAACATTTCCTGGAGCACATGAAGGCTGCCGTCGGCGTTGACGAAACCTTCGATCGTGGTGATCTCGGCGCCATTCGCCTGCGCCACGAACATGGTGCAGGATTTCACCGACTTGCCGTTCAGATCGACGGTGCAGGCGCCGCAATGGCTGGTGTCGCAGCCGATATGCGAGCCGGTGAGCGCCAGCTGCTCGCGCAGAAAGTGGATCAGCAGGGTTCGCGGCTCGGCCAGACCCTCGACCTCGCGATTGTTGACTTTCAGCCTGACGTGCATCTTGGGCATCTTTTCCGTCTCCCTTAGGCGGCGCGTTCTTTGGCGCGCGCGATGGCGCGTTTCACCATCACGCCCGCCACGTGAGCGCGGAAATCGGCCGGCCCGCGGCCGTCGGACGACGGCTTGGCGATCGCCTGCGCGCGGCGCGCGGCTTCGGCGATCGCCGTGTCGTCGAGGCTGGTGCCGACGAGCGCCGCTGCCGCCTCCGCGGCGAACAGCGGCGTATCCGCGACATTGGTCAGCGCGATCGCGGCGGAATTGCATTTGCCGTCGGCCAATGTCAGCACGACCGCCGCTGCCGCGGTGGCGTAGTCGCCGATCTTCCGCTTCTGTTTCTCATAGGCATAGCCGTGACCATCGGCCGGCGCCGGGATGCGGATCGAAGTCAGGATTTCGCCGTCACCGAGCGCCGTCGCATAGGCGCCCTGATAGAAGTCGCGCGCCGGAACGTCGCGCTCGCCGGCCTTTCCCTTGACACGATAGGAAGCATCGAGCGCCATCATCACCGCGGGCATGTCATTGCCGGGATCACCATTGGCGACGTTGCCGCCGAGCGTGCCGCAATAGCGCACCTGCGGATCGGCGATCTGGAGCGAGGTCTCGCGCAGGATCGGAACCTTCGCCGCCAGCAGCCGCCGAGGCGATCAGCTCATGCTGGGTGGTCATCGCGCCGATAATGATGGTGCTGCCATCGGCGTCGATGCCGCGCAATTCGCCCAGATCCTGGAGATCGACGAGATGGCCCGGCTGGGCAAGGCGCAGCTTCATCATCGGGATCAGGCTGTGGCCGCCGGCGACGATGCGGACATCGTCGCCGTGGCTCGCGAGGATGGTGATGGCCTCGTCGAGGGACTGCGGGCGATGATACTCGAACGACGCGGGTATCATGTCGTGCTCCTCCCAGCGTTTGTTGCCACAACCCCCAAGCCGAGTGAACGATTCTGCTCGGAATCCTCAGCTTGTCCACACCAGCATGCGCGGCGCCGGACCCGACGCGAGGCCAAAGCCATGAGAAGCGATGAATTTGCACGAAATCCCAAATCGATGCACAAACGGCGCCGTTGATGAGGCTGATAGAGACCGTCGCCCTGTGCGCCAAAAAGCTCATCGCTTTGGCCGGGTTCGACGCTGCCGCTACGGATTATTTGTTTAAGGAGCCAAACTTATCTGTCGATGCGCGGGTTGCCCAGAAATACAACCCCGAGGAGGGCATGCTCAAACTCCGAGGGCGGTGCACCTCGGGTAGGTGGAAACGGCTGACCGGGACCATGCTCTCCCGCAGCGCCGCAGGCGGCGCTCGTCTTACTGTCGGCGACGATTGCCCCCGATGCCGCGGTGAGTGCATGCTGCCTTCCCCGTCAGGAATTTGAGGCATGAGCGATCTCTTTGCGCACCGGCCGAGGAACCCCGCCGTTTCTGCTCCGGCCGTTGGGGGCCGGGCCGGCGAAGGGGGGAGGATAACGGGCATCGTCCGGGCGCCGCTCTCCGCCGCCGGCGGCGCCTCGATGACCGGCGTCGACCTGGCAAGGCCGTTATCGCCCGAGCTCAAGCAACAAATCGCTCGGCTTTTCCGCGATCACCACTTCCTTGTGTTCCCCGATCAAAAGCTGAGCAGGGAGCAACAATACGCGTTCACCGCGAATTTCGGGCAAGTTGAGCGCCACGGCTCCGGCAATGCGCAGCACAAGCGGCACGCGGTCGCTCACGTGATCTCAAATCTCGATAGCGCCGGCAATCCGGTGGACAGGTCTTCCTCTCCGGTCAGCAATTATCGCTGGCACACCGACAAATCATACTACCCGGTGCCGCCGATGCTGACCGCGCTCTACGCGGTCGAAATGCCGCCGCGCGGCGGCGACACCGAGTTCGCTAATACCGCGCTCGGGTATGCCGAGCTGTCCGCAAAAGTAAAACGGCGCATTGCCGGATTGCGCGTGGTTTTCCGCTGGGGAGCGAGCGCCGGTGAATTGAATGCGAGCTTACCTTCGGACGCGGTCCGGCGCACCCACCCGCCGGTCGACCACCCCCTGGTGCGGACCCATCCGGAGACCGGGAGCAAGGCGCTCTATCTCGGCAATCATGCCTCGCACATCCTCGGCATGCCGGAGGCGGAGGGGGCAGCGCTCCTCGACGAGCTGCTGGAGCACACGACCCAGCGACCCTTCGTCTACGCTCACCGCTGGTGGGTGGGCGATCTGGTAATTTGGGACAACCGGTGCCTGCTGCACCGGGCTGTCGCCAATTACGAGATGGGAAGATACCGGCGCATCCTGCATCGCAGCGTGGTGCGCGGCACGGTGCCGATCTGATTGCCCTTCGCCATCGCTCGCCGACGAGTTCGATGAGCAGGCGCCGATCGCCGCTTGTCCTCCTGGTCCTGGTCACGGCGATTGCGCCGGCGGCACTTCACATACTGGTTCCTTCGCTGCCGCTGCTCGCCGCGGTATTTGCGGCCCCGGTCGCCCGCGTCCAGCTCGTGCTCACGCTTTTTCTGATCGGCATCGCGTCGGGGCAGCTCGTCTATGGCCCCGTGTCGGATCGCTTCGGGCGCCGTCCGGTGCTGATCGCCGGGCTCGCCCTCTTCCTGGCCGGAACGGCGCTCTGTGGGCTCGCCTGGTCGCTCCCGGTGCTGATCGTCGGCCGCGTGCTCGAGGCGAGCGGCGGGTGCGCCGGGATGGTGGTGGGCCGCGCCATTGTGCGCGACCTCTTCGACCGCGAGCGCTCGGCGAGCGCCATAGCGACGATCACTATGGCGATGAGCCTGGCGCCGTCGATTTCGCCCGCGATCGGCGCCTACCTCGCTCAACGGATCGGATGGCGCGCCGATTTCGCCCTTCTCGGTGCGGCCGGCGCAGGAGTGCTCGTCCTCACCGTCATCACGCTCGAAGAGACCCATGCGAGACCGGCATTCGTCAACCTCGCCGGCATGGCGGGGTCGTTTGCCCTGCTTTTGCGGTCGCCGACCTTCCTGGGCTTTGCCTGCGCTACCGCATTCACCAGCACCTCATGGTTCACTTTTTTGGCGAGCGCGCCCTATCTTCTGGCTGAGGTGCTGCACGAGCCGCCGAGCACCTACGGCCTGATGATCCTACTGCCGATGCTTGGGTATATCCTCGGTAATGCCGGCGTCACCCGCCTGTCGGTTCAGCTCGGCAGCAACCGGTTGTTCATTTTCGGGCTCGCGCTCTCTGTCGCCTCCGGGATCATGTTCGCGGTTTGGTGTTTAGTCGGGCTGACGCCATGGGCGCTCTTTGTACCGATGGCGATCAGTTCGGTCGGCAACGGTCTCAGCCAGCCTCCCGGGATAGCAGCCGGGCTCAGCGTCTATCCGAGGATCGCCGGCGCCGCCTCCGGGCTGCTCGGGTTCCTGCAAATGATCGTCGCGGCGCTTGGCACCTTCCTGATCGGCCAAATGCCGCAGGATACCGCGCTACCGGTGGTCTCGGTGGTCGGCGCGGCGCTGACACTCGCGCTGATTTTTGGCCTTCTTGCCATCCGCCGGTCGAGCGAAGAGCCAGATCCGGCTCGGGCTATTCAGCTCCGGGCGGAAATCGCCCGCCGACCTTGAACTCCGGCTTTTGCGTCTCGCCTTCGGCGCCGGGAATCGCAATGATCAGCGCGAGAAAAGGCGACCGGCAAGGGGAGCAGCGATGAGCGTTATCGACGAAACCCATGATCCACGGCGCGACAGCTGGGTTGTCTCGGCTCGCGGCCATAGCGAATTCCCGATACAGAACTTGCCCTTCGGAGTGTTCAGCCCGAAGCAGGGGGGGTCGCGTGGGGGCGTCGCGATCGGGGACAAGATCTTTGATCTGCGAGCGGGGCTCGAGGCAGGGTTGTTTTCGGGAGAGGCTGCGGCCGCCGCGGAAGCAGCGGCCGGATCGGTGCTGAACCCGCTGATGGCATTGGGCGCAGGGCCACGCCGCGCGCTGCGCCGGCGGCTCTCGACGCTGCTGTCGGCCGACGACCCGGACCGCGCGAAAATCGAGTCGCTCGCGGCGCGACTGCTGCACGACACGAGCGATTGCACATTGCACTTGCCGGCGGCGATCGGCAGTTTCACCGATTTCTTCGCCGGGATTCACCATGCCCGCAACGGCGGCATGCGGCGCGATCCGAACAACCCGCTAAACCCCAACTACAAATATGTTCCGGTCGCCTATCACAGCCGGGCTTCCTCGGTGCGGCCGTCGGGCGTCCCGATCCGGAGGCCGAGCGGCCAGCGCAAAGCCGCCAACGAGGATGTGCCGAGCTTCGGGCCGGCGCAGAAGCTCGATTACGAACTCGAGCTCGCCATCTGGATCGGGCCCGGCAACGAACTCGGCGAGCCAATCCCGATTGGCGAGGCAACAGACCACGTGTTCGGGCTCGGCCTGGTCAACGACTGGTCGGCGCGCGACGTACAAGGCTGGGAGTTCGCAACCGTTGGGGCCGTTCCTCGCCAAAAATTTCGGCACGACGGCCTCGCCTTGGGTGATTACCGCCGAGGCGCTAGCCCCTTTCCGCGTCGCACAGCCGCCGCGACCGACCGGAGACCCGCGACCGCTGCCCTATCTCTGGGATGATGCTGACCAGCGGACGGGAGGCTTCGAAATCGCCCTCGAAGCCTTTCTGATGACCGAAGGCCTGAAGGCCAAGGGGCTGCCATCGCAGCGCATGTCGGCGAGCAACACGACCGATCTCTACTGGACGATCGGCCAATTGGTCGCTCATCACACCTGCGGCGGTTGCAATCTGGCAGCCGGCGATTTGTTTGGCACAGGCACGATCTCCGGCGCGACACCAGAGGGCTATGGAAGCCTGATGGAGCTGAGTGCCGACGGTCAGCGGCAAATAAATCTCGCGTCCGGAGAAGCCCGCAGCTTTCTCGAGAACGGCGACGAGGTGATCTTCCGCGCTCACTGCCAAAAAAGCGGCTGTACCCCGATCGGCTTTGGCGAGTGCCGCGCGCAGATCATCTGAGGCGAGCGCTCCACCGGGAAGGGCTAGAAGGCTAAATACCGCGCCGGCGGACCGTCGGACGAAGTGGCGCACTTCAAAATAACATTAAAATATCGTTGAATTGTCTCGTATTGACATTATTAAATGTGGATACGATTCATTGTACAGCATTTATCCGAAACTCGGGAGTGGGACCGATGTCGGAGGTGTTGACAAGCCGCTATGCTCCTGCGTCGATCGTGTCAATCCGGCAGTTCCCGAGCGGCAAGGCTTCCGACGGGCGCGGTTCGGCTATTCCGGTCGAAGCTCCGGCGCTGCCGAAACTAGAGCCCGGCCAACTATGGTTCATCGAATTGCCGCCGACCGCGCCCGCGTTGTCGCCGTTGGAATATCGCGCGCTGATGACCGCCAACGTCGTAGTGTATGATCGAGCGCTCGCTTCGGTAGTGGCCGGCGTCTTGCCCCTCGGCGGCTATGGGGAGCCGGCGGCAATAAGCGATGCGGCCTTAGCTTTGGCAGGAGAGCGTTGCCGGCGCTTCGCGCGCGACGGCTGGAGCGTCGTTCGATTGGTCGATCCGCGGGTACTGTCCGGGCGCCAGCGGGTCGAGAAAATCCAACAACTGGCGGGCCGGTTACTCACCGCCGAGGGCGCCAAATTGCCAATCCTGGTTTTCGCGAATGAGGGTGATGGCAGGTACACAACCGGTGCGGCGGACCTCGGCGAATTTGCCGAGTTGATCGACACCGGCGGCCTTGGGCAATCTCCGACCCTGACGGTAATTTTCGCCTCGACTGATACCGCAGCGACCCCGCGCGTCTCGGTCGCTGCGGCCAACGGTCTGGCCGGTTGAACGTAGAATGCCCGAGTTTGTGAGGATCACCGCGGTTGTCCTAGCGCTGGTCGGCGCGCTCTGGGCGTTTGGCCTTCTGCACGCGCATTGACGGGCCGTCAGTGACGGACCGTCAGCGCCAATCAAAGAGCTGCAAATCGTCTACATCAGCGGTTCGCCGCCCGACCGAGGCCGCCGACGTTCGCGCGATTTCCATATTTGCCTAGCCGGACGGGAGTTCGGACGTCCCCCAGCTTAAATGAAATACTATTCGAAAGCGCCTGTCCCGCAGGCACTTTGGCGGCGACACGACCGGAACGTTGGGTATCGGACCGGAATGACTATGGCCATTGCCGGTCGGCAATCTCGATCTCGGGCCGCAGCTTTTTCACGAAATCGACACACGCTGCAACCGCGTTCCCGCCATATGCTTAATCAGCGGCGATGGTGGCGCTGCGTTTGGCGTCTGCCGCTTGGCCACGGCCCCGCAATATCGCTCTCGGAAATGTTGATGTTTCTCTTTCCTGACGGTTTGTTGGCCGACCCGCGGACGGGTTGCCTCATCGCGCTCCCCTATTGGCAGGCGCCGCGTCGCGGATCGGCCGGAGCCTGCGGCCTGTGTGCCGGAATATTAATTCGAAAGCGACCGTTTTCTGCCGGACGGCCGCCTGACGCTCGGCGCGCTAAGAGAAAGACCCAGCTGACGCTGATTAAAGATCGGTTGGTAAGAGTTACACCAAGCCAAGCTGATCTCGGCTCACGATTTGGGGCATTTTAAGAATTTTTTGGCGAGCAATGTGACGGAGCTCACACTTGAGTGTTCAGCGGTCCACGATTTTGTCTGGATTGTGGTCATGAGCCGCAGAACGGAGGGTTGGATGGCTATAACGGTGGAGCAATGGTCCGGCAGGACGAACCCGGCAAGCTTTGCGGACGCCGATGGCGGAACAAATCGGCATCGTGCGTCGATATTGCCGTGGGTGAATGGTCCTGATCCCGGTGGCGGAAGAACCGCGCAACTCCGGTCAGGAGATGGTGAAAGTCAGCTCGCCTACAATTCTGCAATAAAGCTCGGTGAAACTCGTTATGGCCATGGCCGGCCCGGCCAACCAGCTATCTGCCGCGGATGAGGAACCGCCTTTCCCCGCCATCCTACCCATTCATGAACGTGTGCCACGCAATCGAGCTAAGGGTAACCGCTCGTTAACTAATTCTGGTAATCCTGATTAACCAACGCCCGCCGGTTCAACATACCGGCGAACCCGGAGGTTCCCATGCGCGTGCTTTTGGTCGAGGATGATGCCGTAACCGCCGCCAGCATTAAAATGATGCTGGTGAAGGAGAACTTTATTTGTGATACGACCGATCTGGGCGAGGATGGTCTTGAGATCGGCAAGCTTTACGATTACGATATAATTCTGCTTGATTTGATGCTCCCGGACATTGACGGCTACGAGGTGTTGCGACGGCTGCGTGCGGCGCGAGTGCGCACCCCGATCCTGATCCTCTCGGGCCTTGGCGAACTCGATCATAAGATCAAGGGCCTCGGTTTCGGCGCCGACGATTTCCTGACGAAGCCGTTTGACCGGCGCGAGTTGATTGCCCGTATTCAGGCGATTGTCCGCCGGTCGAAAGGTCACTCCGAATCAACGATCCGGACCGGCAAGCTGGTCGTCAATCTCGACACCCGTGTCGTGTCGGCCGACGACCAGCCGGTGCACCTGACCGGCAAGGAGTACGGGATTCTCGAGTTGCTGAGCCTGCGCAAGGGCACGACCCTGACGAAGGAAATGTTTCTCAACCATCTTTACGGGGGAATGGACGAGCCCGAGCTCAAAATAATCGATGTTTTTGTCTGCAAGCTGCGCAAAAAACTCGCCCAGGCGACCGGCGGCAGTCATTACATCGAGACGGTATGGGGCCGCGGCTATGTGTTGCGTGACCCGGTCCCCATGCCGAGCGCAGCGACAGCCGGTGCCGGCGCGGACGATGCTGCCGCGCGGCGAGGCACGGCCGCCGCCTAGGGATCGGCGACGACGACGGCTAGTCGGAGCCGGCCGGGCTCCGCAGTCGCGCTGATCCGACAGCCCAATGCTTTAGCGAGCAGACCCGCAAAATACGCCTGAACGGTTCGGGTGTTAAGTTCGGCGATTGGCGCGGAAAGTGCCAACGCCGCACGTGCTTCGGGGGACAGCGCGACGGGCTCGCCGATAGCTTCGACATTCAGCGGACCCCCGACAAGGGTCAGACGGCCGCCCCGGGGCAAGGCGTCGGCCGTGATCGGGAGCAGATTGCAGGCCAATTTCTGCCATTCGGCCGACAGCGTCCGAACGCTGTCGGCATAATCACAAACGATTCGACTCGCTTCGAAATAGCCGAGGGCGAGTTCATGAGGAGCCGGGCCGGCCCTCGCGCCGCCGCCGAACCCATAGGCAAAGCGATAAAATTGCAGCCGGCTGCCGGCGCGGCGCGCGCTGTCGCCGACCAGCGCCACGGCGTCGCGTAAAAAGCTTGTCCCCGGCGAGGCCTCACGACCCTCGCCTTCCTCATCCTCAGCGAGCAGCTCGATGCCGTTGTTGATCGCCGCGATCGGTCCGCTCAGCTCATGGCACAAGCGAGCGGTGAGCAGTTCCGATAGGCGCACATCGATTGGGCCGGTTACAGGCAGCTCTATCTCCGAGATGGATCGCCGCTCGGCAGCGCCGGCAACAAGAGATCTTGGCGAGGCTATGATCGGCCGGCTCATTTGCACCAACCGTTGGGGGCTTGAACCTTGTTAACCTCGATTGCGTCAATCGGCCGTCCAGGGTGAAACATCGGCCGGGCCGGGAAACGGCATCAAGCTCATGCTCGCCTGGAGCTTTGTCGGGATTCCGCTGGCCTGGGGCGTCGTCCAGACCCTGCTAAACGCCGTCAAGGCGTTTCAGTAGAGCCCCGCCCATCCTGATCGGCATCGAGCAGCGTCGCGGCGAAGTCGAGATCCTCCGGTCGGTTGGCGTTGAAAAACGGGTCGACCGGCGTGCTGTGGAAAGGCACGACAGCAAGGCGGTGACGCGCGGTCCAGACATCCACCTTGCGTACGTCTTGGTCGACGAGGGCGTGCCGCAAATCCTCGCTCAGCCGCACCGGCCAAAGGCCGATCACCGGATGCGCCTGCCCAGCCGAAGCGGCGCAGGCGAGTTCTGCGCCGGCCTTGTCCATATCGCGAGCGAGCCGTGAAACGAGATCCCTCGGCAGAAACGGCGCGTCGGTGGCGACGCTGATGACGTGTGTGCAATCCGGGCGATGGGCGGCGGTCCAATCGAGACCGGCCAGGACCCCGGCCAGCGGTCCGGCGAAACCGGGCACGCTGTCGGCGACGACCGGGAGAGCGAACTTGGCGAACCGGCTCGGGTCGCCGTTGGCGTTGAGCACGAGCGCTTCGACCTGCGGCCGCAATCGGTCAACGACCCGCTCGAGCAGGGTCATACCGCCGAGAAGGCGCAGCGCCTTGTCGCCGCCGCCCATGCGCCGCGACTGGCCGCCGGCGAGCAATATGCCGACGACCCTCATGCCGCGTCCTCGTCGAGGCTCGCCTTGCGGGCGAGACGCGGATGTTCGTCCTCGACCGTGCGGAGATCGCCATCGAACACAATGCGTTCGCTGCCGGCGAGCGCCACGAAACGCTTCCCCTTGGCGCGGCCGATCAGGGTCAGCCCGGCCTGGCGCGCGAGGTCGACCCCCCAGGCGGTAAAGCCGGAGCGCGAGATCAGGATCGGGATGCCCATCTGCACGGTCTTGATCACCATCTCGGAGGTGAGCCGCCCGGTGGTGTAGAAGATCTTGCCGGCCGCGGGAGATGCGGTGCAGGTGCATGTAGCCGGCGATCTTGTCGATCGCGTTGTGCCGGCCGACATCCTCCATGTAGAGGAGCGGCCGGTCCTCCTCGCACAAGACGCAGCCGTGGATCGCCCCGGCGGCGAGATAAAGGCTCGGCGCGGTGTTGATCTTGCGGGTCAGCGCATAGAGCCAGGAGGTGCGCAGCACCGCCTCGGGGTCGAGCCGGACCTCCTCGAACTTCTCCATCAGGTCGCCGAAGACGGTGCCCTGGGCGCAGCCGGAGGTCAGCGTCTTCTTCTTCAGCTTGTCCTCGAAATCGGTCTCGCGATCGGTGCGGACGACGACGGTCTCGAGCTCGTCGTCGTAGTCGATGCCGATGATCCGGTCCGTCGGGCCGCAGCATGTTCTGGTTGAGCAGATAGCCGACCGCGAGATAATCCGGATGATCGCCGATCGTCATCATCGTGACGATCTCGCGACCGTTCAGGAACAGGGTCAGCGGCCGCTCCATGACGACGGCGGTTTCGATCGCGCCGGCCCTCATGGTCGATGCCGGTCACGGTGCGGGTCAGCCTCGGGTCGTCGGGTTGCGGACGGACGGTGAATTCCTGCATGCGTGATGATGGGTCGCGGCGGCTTTCGCCGCAAGGCGGCAGATGCCATATTGGGCAGCCATGACAGATACGAAGACGCTCTACGAGCTTGATTTTGCGGCCTGGCACAACAGCAGGCCGAGGCGTCGCGCGCGGTCGGCGGTGCCGAACCAGCTGATTGGGAAAATCTCGCCGAGGAGGTCGAGAGCTTGGGCACGTCGCAACGGTCGGCTCCAGCAGTCACGGCGCACGATCCGCCTTGCCAGGCTGCAAGTCGAAAGGCGCGTCGAATTCAGTCCGACTTCGAAGCCGCAACTCGGCGAGTTCGTGCGGAAGAAACCGGAGTTGAGCTTGCGGTCGCCGATCTCGAGGAGCACGGGGACATCGACGAGGTGGAAGCGAATGTCCTGCGGCGGGCCCATTACACCGAAGCATAGGTCCTTGGCGATTGGCTCCCCGACGAGCCGCCAGGATAGCGTCCGATAATCATCAAGTGATCGGGGGGCGACATTTCCCAGTCGCGCTCCTATGTTAACGAGACAAGCTGCGGTGCGAATGAGCACAGTCATGATCGACCCGTTTGGACGAACCATCACCTATCTGCGCGTATCGGTCACCGACCGTTGCGACTTCCGCTGCGTCTATTGCATGGCGGAAGAGATGACTTTTCTGCCGAAATCCGAGCTGTTGACGCTCGAGGAGCTCGACCGGGTGTGCGGCGCCTTCATCCGGCTGGGCGTCAGAAAGCTTCGCCTGACCGGCGGCGAGCCGCTGGTCCGCCGCAACATCATGACCCTTTTCCGCTCGCTAGGTGGGCATGTCGCTGCCGGCGCGCTCGACGAGCTGACCTTGACGACCAACGGCAGCCAACTTGCCCGCTACGCCGGCGAACTGCGCGATTGCGGCGTCCGTCGGGTCAATGTCTCGGTCGACACGCTCGACGCGGCAAAGTTCGCCGAGATTACCCGTCGCGGCCGTCTCGACGTCGTGCTCGACGGGCTGGCAGCGGCCAAGGCGGCTGGCCTCGCGGTCAAAATCAATGCGGTGGCATTGCGCGGCGTCAACGAGGAGGAACTGGACGACCTTGTCGCGTGGACCGGCGAGCAGGGTTTCGACCTCGTCTTCATCGAAGTCATGCCGATGGGCGATATCGGCGGCGAGAGCCGGCTGGACCAGTATTTGCCGCTATCGCTGGTGCGCGCCCGGCTGCAGCGCCGGTGGACGCTGGACGACACCGACTATCGCACCGGGGGACCGGCGCGGTACGTCACGGTGCGCGAGACCGGACGGCGTCTCGGCTTTATCACGCCGTTGACACACAATTTCTGCGAGAGCTGCAACCGCGTCCGAATGACCTGCACCGGCACGCTTTACATGTGTCTCGGCCAGCAGGATGCGGCGGATTTGCGCACCCCGCTGCGGCAATCCGAAGGGGATGAGGCGCTCGAGGCGGCAATCCGCGAGGCGATCGACCGCAAGCCCAAGGGCCACGACTTTATTATCGACCGCCGCCATAACCGGCCGGCCGTCGCCCGGCACATGAGCGTCACCGGCGGGTGACCGCTCGGCCATTCCGGATCGCCGCCGTCGCGGCCGAGAGCGAGCCCGCGCAGCGGGCGCTCGAAGAGCTGTGCAGCCTCTATCCCTGCGTCCCTCCCGACCGGGCCGAGGTCATTGTTACGCTCGGCGGCGACGGCTTCATGCTGGAGACCCTGCACCGTTTTCTGTCGGCAGGGTTGCCGATCTACGGTATGCACCGAGGCAGCGTCGGATTTCTGATGAACCCCTACCGGGCGGAGGGGCTTTATGAACGTCTCGCCACCGCTCAGCCTGTCGTGCTGCACCCGCTTGAAATGATGGCGCGGGACGAGCACGGCGATCGGCACCCGGCGCTCGCGTTCAATGAGGTGTCATTGCTGCGCGAGAGCCGGCAAGCGGCAAAGCTGCGGGTCAGCGTCGACGGGGTTGTCCGGATCGACGAACTGATGGCGGACGGCATCCTGATTGCCACACCCGTCGGCAGCACCGCCTACAATCTTTCGGCCCATGGACCGATAATTCCGCTCGGTGCCGGCGTCCTGGCGTTGACGCCGATCAGCGCATTCCGTCCGCGCCGCTGGCGCGGTGCCTTGTTGCCGCATGAGGCGCGGGTGCGAATTGACGGGCTCGAGACCGACAAGCGCCCAGTGAGCGCCGTCGCCGACTTCACCGAGGTCCGCGATGTGGTGGCCGTCGAAGTCAACGAGAACCGGGACATCTCGATGACCTTGCTTTTCGACCATGATTCCAACCTCGAAGAGCGCGTCCTCAAGGAGCAGTTCGCTTCCTGAAAGATCAACGGCTAGTCAGCGCTTGGTGGCGGTGAGTGAAAAGGCCAGCGGCAGCCAGGGCTTTTCAGGCCAGCGGTAGAGGCCCGAGGCATCCTCTACAAGGATACGGAACATGCGCCAGGCGACCGCATCGTGCTCATGCAACCAGTCGAGCGTCATGCCCGACTCGATCAGGCGGGTGACGACTTCACCGATCGGATGGATCCAGTTGTAAATGGTCGTATTGGTGAGCCGGGCTTGGGGGTCAACGTAATCGCCCGGGTCGGTGACGACAACCGGTTCGCGCGAAAAGTACGGGGCGAACCAGCCCGGCATGCCTTCAGGAGAGCTGGTCGCGTCGTCGAAAACGTAGGCCGTGGGATGACCTTCGGCGAGGTATAGCGACCCCCCAGGGCGCAGCAACGCCGCGACGATCCGAGCCCAGCGAGAGATGTCCGGCAGCCAGCAGATGGCGCCCCAGGTCACGAATACCAGGTCGAACCCATGCGGCGCCGGGATCGCTTGCACCGCATCGTGGAGATCTGCATGAACGAAGCGCGCTCGGTCGGCGAGACCGAGCTCGCTCGCCAACCCGCGCGCCACATCAATGGCTGGGGCGGAGAAATCGAGGCCGACCACCTCGGCGCCACGTTGCGCCAACATTAGGCTGTCCCGCCCAAAATGGCATTGCAAGTGGGCGACCCGCTTGCCCTCAACTGGCGGGAACTCTGCCTCCTCGATGGCGTTCAGCCGTCCTCGTCCGGCGCGTAGGTCAGACAGGTCATAGCCGCCCGGGCCAATATGGACCCCGACGCGTTCGTCCCAATTGGCGCGATTGGCGCGGTGCCATTCGGGTTCTGACATGACAGCACCTCTGGCCCGAGTTAAAGGATCACGAAGGCCTCTGCCGCTCGAGAGCCGGTCCCGGGCGCTTCCCAAGCACCGCATCGAGCCCCGAACGCAGCCCGCGCTTCAGCGCCCCTTTGCGTGGCTCGATCAGGCGCGCCAGCCCAAGCGCGCCGCCCAGGGCGAGCCCGAATACTAGCAGTCGGTGCAGCGCCCGATCGGGCGGTCCCGGAACCACGGTCCCAAAGAAGTTCAGAAGCGGATAGTGAAACAAATACAGCCCAAACGCCGTTCCAGCCAGCCCGCGGACCGCGCGCCCGAGCCTTTCCCCTGGCATCGGCGGCTGCAACTTGGCGAAACCAACGATGAATAGGGCGACGATCGCGCCGAGGATGTAATCGTAGGTCGAGTAGCCGGGCGGCAGCCAGTGAGTGTTCGGATGCCGGAACAATAGCTGGCCGCCGAGTGCCTCGATTGCGATCAGCCCGGCCAGGCTGACGGTGACGAGTACCCCGCTCAGCCGATCGGGAAGGGCGGCTCGGTATCGCCACGCGGCAACTCCCATCAACCAAACCGGCAGCAGAAGCAGAATCTTCGGGCCGGCCAGTAGCGCTGCCAAGCCCGCAGCCGCTATCCGGCGCCGCCCGCGCAGAAACGTGACGGCAGCGAACAACACATAATACCAAGCCTCGTAATTGAGCGACCAGAACGGAACGTTGAAACCGGGAAGCGCCGACAAGTTCCAGCTCTCGCCGAGAAAGACCGTCGACAGGGCGTAGCCGAGCGCGGGATGAGCCGTGCTGTGACCCCATTCCGGCCCGTACAATCTCGGATCGATCGCTCTTCCTACGAAATCGAGCGTCGCGGTCACAATGAAGGCGGGGATGACCACTGAGTAGAGCCGGGCGGCGCGGCTCAATGCGTATTCCTCGATCGTCCGTTCCCGCGCCTCGGTGACCCAGGCGATGACGTACCCCGACAATACGAAGAACACGAGGACGGCGGTTCGGCCGTAATCCGTGAGGTACCAGAACAAACCACCGCTGATGCGTCCGGTAGCGTAGTGCGACAGGAAAACGATAAAGGCCGCGCCGAACCGTATCGCGTCGAGATAGAGCGACAGTGCGCTCGTCATCGCCAGAGACGCTGATCATGCAACGCAGTGGCCCACGATACGCCGCCGGCCGCTGCCCTACCGCAACGACCGGCGCGAGCGGCGGCCGGTCTGACGATCAGGAGAGCGCTAGCGGCTGTCCCTCCAAATCCTCTGCCCGCTCGACTTCGATCAGGATGGCAAAGCCGTTTTTTTGCGGATCGCGGTCCTTTTCCGGCTGGACCAGACGGCGCCAGACCTCTTCGTATATCGGGCCGGAGCGATAGATCCGGGCGCGGCCGTAGAAGCGCGCAATGCCGCCCTTGGGCAGGACGCCCTCCTCGCGAAGCTGAGGCTTGCGAAAGAACACCGTCAACGGCGCGCCGTCGGCGACGTTGTCGCTGGTCGAGCCTTTGCCGCGCTCCCAGAGCCCAATATGCGTGTCGTCGAACACCATCGTGCTGCCCCGCGGGCTGACCTGGGCAAACCCGTTCGGCAACACGCTCCCAACCAAGCAAACATTTGCCGGAAAGGCGGTGTCGATGTGCGGCTGCAATACTTTCGGAATCGTTGCCATCACGCCTCCACCAGTTTCGTCGGGTAATTGCACGCTCTCGGGCAGCCCGATCGAGCGCCGCCGCCGGGGCGCGAGTCATTACCCGGCCAGCGCGGGCCACCGGTATCGACCCCGAAAGGCCCGGCGGCAAATGGCGGATGCAGGTGGCGGACGGGAAATCGCCCGTCAGTCATCGGCCGCACAGGCGCGTTCACCGGGCCGGGCGCCAGCAAAGCTCCTCAGGGCGTCGATCAAATGGCCGAGGTCGGCCCGCAGGTCGTCAAACCCAGCGGTTTTCTTCAGCGTTTTTTGGTCCATGTAGAGCGCCCGGTCGACCTCGATCTGCAGGCTGTGCCGGTGGGCTGCCGGACGGCCTTGTCGCCGGACGATCTCGACCCCTTTGTACATCTCGTTGATGCGGACGTTATAGCCGCGGCCGCGCAACACCCGGGCGACAAAGTCGGTAAATTCCGCGGCACAGGTCGTCCCGTCGCGATCGCCCAGCACGAAATCGGCACAGTGCCCGCCTTTCCTGCCGCTGCGCTGCGACGGCATCGAGTGGCAGTTGACATGCCAGACCACCCCGAATTTGCGGTGCAACCGGTCGCAGGTCTCGGTCAGCACGCGATGGTACGGCGCGTGGTACTGCTCGACCCGCGCCAGGATCTCGCCGACCGTCAGTTTGCGGTCGTAAATCGGGATCCCCGGACGGGCAACCCGGCGCACTAGGCCAAGGCCGGCCCGGGTCTTGTGAGAGGGCGCGAGCGGGTTGGGCCACGCGCCGTCGATCAGCGCCGTGTCGAGGTCATCCGCCGCCCGGTTGGCATCGAGATAGCTGCGCGGGAAGACCGCGCCGATCAAGGTTGCCCCTAATTCCGGTGCGGCCGCGTAAAGCTCGTCGACATAAGCGTCCTCGGCGGTTCGCAGGGCGTCGAGCGAGCAGCAAAAGCGAAAGTCTTCGGGATAATACGAGCCGCTGTGCGGGGAGTTCGAACACCAGCGGCACCTCGATCGCCTGCGGATCGCGGCGCCACAGCACGCCGGGGATCTCGAAGCTCATCTGCTAAGCCCCTCGTCGACAGGCGGGGCGGAGCGGGTGCGAATGCCCAAAGAAGACGCTATTCATGAACGATCCGGCGATGACGCTCGGCAAATCTGCCGAATGGCAATGTACGGACGGTTCCGCTCGCGAGCAAGCGAGGAAGGGACGAAGAGAGCCGTTGCGGCGACGACGTCCGGCACCCGGCAGAGCAGGCGTCCGGCCTGCTGCCGGCGTGACGGGACAGCCGATCGGGTGCAAAATACTGCTTCGTACCGGTCAAGAGCATAAGGAGTGCCGCGTGCCTGCGTCGAACACTGCAGTTGAACTGACCGCGCCCGACATCGAACCCTACCGAGCCGGGAATACCGGGATCGATTACGTCACCACGTTCGACAGTGGCGTCGCCGGACCGCATGTCCTCGTCACGGCCTTGACCCATGGCAACGAGATCTGCGGGGCGATTGCGCTCGACCGCTTGTTTCGCGCCGGGCGGCGGCCGCGGCATGGCAAGCTGACCCTGGCTTTCGATAATTTCGCTGCCTATCAGAGGTTTGATCCCCGCGTCCCGGTGGCGTCGCGTTTTGTCGACGAGGATTTCAACCGCTTGTGGTCTCCGGCGACCTTGGACGGGCCGCGGCAATCGACGGAGCTCGCTCGCGCCCGCGCCCTGCGGCCGATCGTCGACGCCGCCGACTATCTGCTCGACATCCATTCGATGCAGTACGCGACGGCGCCGCTGATGCTGGCGGGGACGCTCGACCGATCGGTGGCGTTGGCGCGACAGGTCGGGATCCCCGAGCTGATCATGTGCGACGCCGGCCATACTGCGGGCCCGCGGATGCGCGACTATGGCGGGTTTGGCGACCCGGGCTCGAGCAAGACGGCGCTGCTGATCGAGAGCGGGCAGCATTGGGAACGGCGCGCCGCCGAGGTCGCCACCGATGTCATGCTGCGCTTCCTGATCGCTCTCGGCATCGTCACGCGCGAAGATGCCCAGCCCCTCGCCGGACCAGATTTCGACGCGCAACCGCGGCAACGCATCATCCAGGTCACCGAAGCGGTCACCATCACCAGCGACAGCTTCGAATTCGTTCAGGATTTCCGAGGTCTCGAGGTGCTGTCGCCGAGGGGCACGCTGATCGGCCGCGACAATGGGCGCGAGGTCCGTACACCTTATGACGATTGCGTGCTTATCATGCCGTCGCGGCGGCTCGCCAAGGGCCAGACGGCGGTCCGCCTCGGCCGCTTTGTCGGGTGAGAGAAGGGTCCGCTCGCAGCCCCGCGGCGGCGGCCGCCAAACGCAGCTTCCCGCCCGTCGTCGATGGTCGGGCGCGAGTTCTGGTTCTCGGCACGCTTCCGGGCGAAGAGTCGCTGCGCCGCCGCGAATACTACGCCCATCCGCGGAACCTCTTCTGGCCGATTGTCTTCGCATTGTTCGGCGCGCCGCCGGCGTTGACTTATTCGGATCGGCTGGCCTTTGTCGCGGCGCAGCGGATCGCGTTGTGGGATGTCTGCGAAACCGGCGAACGCGCAGCCAGCGCCGACTCGACAATCCGCCGGGAACAGCCGAACGCGATCGACCAGCTGCTCGGTAAGCACCCGCTGATCCGCGCGGTCGCGTTCAACGGCACCGGCGCGCGGCGGCTCTACGACCGCCACTTTGAGCGATACCCGCAGCTCACCTATCTGGCGCTGCCCTCGACGAGCCCGGCCCATGCCCGCATCGATTTCGCCGGAAAGCTGGCGCGCTGGCTGGTCTTGCGCGAGGTGCTGGAAGACGGCAACGCGCTTTAGCGGTAGAGTTGAATGAAGGGACCGCGTCGCTTGGCTTTGGCGAGACAGATCTCGAGACCGCATGGCTTGCTCTCGCGGCAGAATTATTCTGTACGGAGGGAGAGATTGAGCGCGCGTCGTCCGAACAACATCCGTCTGAACAATCCGTCCTTTCTGACAAACTGGTGGTAGAAGGCGGCAAGCACGTGCAAAGCGATAAAGCCGACAAGGAGGTTCGCTATAAAGCCATGTGCCGCGAAGCTCGGATAGATCATCAAGGTGGGCGGCAGGGGGTCGCCTGAACCGCCGAAAACGATCGCCGGCAGCCCGGCCAAGATCGCCGTGGTATAGCCGGTTGCCACCATCAACAACACCAGGACGTAGAACCCGTAATGGATGATCGGCGCGAGCCGATCCAGCAGCGCAAAACCGGTCGTCGCGGCCGGTGGACGCGATGTCCGCATTCGCACGAAGAAGCGGATGCCCATCAGGACCAGTATCAGCATGCCGCCGGCCATGTGGACCCGCAGAACGGTGATTTTTTGCGGGTCTGAGTTGTGTATCGACCCGAGCCAGAAAAACCCTACCGTCAGCGCCGCGACGATCAGCAAGGCGAGCACCCAGTGCAAACTCACCAACAGCGGATGATAGCGGGACACCGGCATGGTCAGCCCAGCCCCGCCACTACCTTCTCCAGGCCCGCGAGATAGCGCCGCCAGCCATAGTTTGCTCCCTGGTAGTTGGCTTCGTCTTCGGGCTGGAAGCCCGACTGCTCCATCCGCACGAGAACGCCGCGCTTCGTCGGCGTCAGCGTCCAAGTGACGACCGTTTTGAGTCCTCGCGCCGCTTCTTCGCCCGAAGCGTTCCAGCTGTAGGAGAGCCGTTGATTGGGTTCGACGGCTCAGCACTTGGCAGTCGACGACGCCGTTCCAATGCGGCATCGGCGCCGCGCGGAAATTGAACCGATGACCTGGGACCGGCTGGAAGTCGTTCTTCATCAGCCACTCCTCGATCAGCGCGCTTTGCGTCAGGGCGCGCCAGATCTTTTCGGGCGGATGCAGCATCTCCCGTTCGATGACGATCGAACGCGTGGCGGCGGCAGGTTTCGTCATTGGTCCATCCTACTCAACAGGGCTTCGAGGTGATCGAACCGGTCACGCCAGAAGGCGCCATAGAGGCTCATCCAGTCGACCAGGGGCGTCAGACCTTGCGGCTGGGCGCTGTAATGGGTGCGGCGTCCCTCGCGCCGATCGCGCACCAAGCCGGAGCGCTTCAGGACGCCTAGGTGCTTGGAGACCGCTGGCTGCGAGACTCCGGCGCGATCGGTCAGGGCTCGTACGGTTTGTTCGCCGTCGCGGCACAGTCGCTCGAAGATCGCCCGGCGGGTCGGATCGGCCAGGGTACTGAAAAGCTCGTTCGGGCGTGACCGGCATCGCCAGCCGATCACATAACCGACGGGTTATCGGATCTGTCAACCCACAGAGCGTTCATCGCGGGCGACAGGATCGAGAACGCGATGAACCAGCGCTTCAGCGGCCGCTGAAAATCCTGAGCGCCGATCGGACCCTAGTCTGCCGCGAGATCGCCCCAGCTCGTTACGCGCTCGATGCGGAGCGCGATGACCGGCAGGCCGGCGAGCTTCATTCCCTGATATTGTGGGTAGCGCGACCGCAATAGCTCCTGCGCGCGGTCGTGCTCGACGCCGCCGGCCAGGATCTCGGCCGGGCCGCGCAGCATGACCCAGCCGAGCCGGGTCCAGTCCTCGTCCCAACGGTCAGCGACAAAAGCGGCGAGCGGATTTTCGATGATGTTCTTGAGGCGCTTCAACGCCCTAACGTCGCCCTTCGGCTTTTCGTCTATCGTGATGTAAAGCGTATCCTCACTGACGACAAAGCAAACCGGCATGAGATGCGGCGCTGCCCGTCGGTCGGCGGTCGCCAGATGACCGACCCGGCGGCCGGCGACAAAGCGGGCTTGGCGTTCCGACAGCATGCGGGCGGGAGCCGAGGAAAAGGAGCCGATGCGGATGACCCGCATCGGCTCCAGCCGCAGCCGGCTAGCGCACCGGCGAGAATGTCGCCGGAACCAGCAGCTTGTTTTCCTGCCGGACAGGCCGGACCCCGGCCTGCGGCGGCCACGCGCCGCCGGGTCTGCGCGATTCCTCGCGGACGCGGGCACGCTCGTTGAGATCCTTGTACGCCCAGATATGGACGAACTTGTTGAGTCCGCCGAGCTCGCTCGTCCAGCAGGCGGCGAGCGGCGAGAACTTCTCGCGAGCCTCGATCGCCTTGGCCCACGCCTCCAGCACCTTCGGAATGTCGCCCGGGGCGTAGGTATAGGTGCGCATCTCATAGACGTTTCCGGTGCCGTAATCCCGGCTGCCCAGCGGACGCATAAACGGCGCCGGGTTCATGATCTCGGCTTCCTGCGCCACGATCAGACTCGCCGCCGCCGGGGAGCTGGTTACGCGCGGTGTCTTGCGCCATGCGCTGCGCGAACCGCCGTGCGGTGCCGCAGGTCGTCGTAGGGATAGACGTGGACGACCTGATTGAGCGGGCCGAACTCGGTATGCCAGAAGGCCCCAAGCTTGGAGTGTTTTTCGCGCAGCGGCAGCCGCTTCTCATAGCGCTCTTCAAATTCGGCGACGGTCCCGGGGCGCAGAGTATAGGTACGGACTTCGTAGATCATCGCGCATCCTCCGAGTTGCAGGGTTTTGGGAGCGAACTGGTTAGCATACTGCTGCCCAGCGGCTTTGCGAAGTCCGGCGCGGTCGGGCTGGCAGGACGCGCCCCGTCGTGGCAAGCTCTGGACCTCCTCCAAACCGACGAGGGCCGCATGAAGATCGAACGCATAGACCATTTGAACCTGACCGTCGCCGATATCGACCGGAGTGTGGAATTCTATAAGCGTGTGCTCGGCATGAAGGCCGAGAGCATGGGCGAAGGCCGGGCCGCGCTCTATTTCGGCGAGCAGAAGATCCATCTCGATGCCGCCAAGGGTCTCGACGCCGCTGGGGGCGCGATGGCGATGGGCGGCGAAAAACGCATGCCGGCGCATATCTGCTTTATCACCGAGGTGCCGATCGGCGAGGTCATGGCCCATCTCGAACAGTGCGGTGTGCCGATCCGAATGCAGGGACCGCGCGCCGGGGCGATCGGTACGATCCAATCGGTCTATATCGACGACCCGGATCAAAATTCGGTCGAGATTTCCAGCTACTGAGCGTGAACAGCTTTACGCCTCACGGCTGGCATACCGTCACGCCCAGAATTGTCACCGGCGAGGTTGGGGCGTTGGTCGGATTTCTCAAGGCCGTGTTCGGCGCCAGCGGCGAATATCGAGAGGGAATGCCGGCAGAAATCAAAATCGGTGACTCGATTGTTATGATCAGCGACGGCGGCGGCCGACGCGATACAGTGCCGGCTTTCCTTTACGTGTATGTCGAAAACGCGGACGAAACTTATAGGCTCGCAATCGATGCAGGCGCCGAGTCCCTCGAGATGCCGACCGACATGCCCTACGGCGATCGACGGGCGGCGGTGCTCGATTCCTGGGGCAACACCTGGCAGATCGCGACGCGCATGGCAGTCTAGCATCGCCGGTCCGATCAGGTGAGGGCATCGTCAGTTGAAGATAACGGGCCACGACGGCCCGAGGGTAACAAGCGGTCAACGTTTGGAAGCAAGGGAGCCATCATGATCCAAGACGCCCAAGGACATTACCTCTCCGGCGCGACGGAAACGGCCGTCGCCACCTACGATCGGGCGGTACGAGCGTTCAACCTCGTCCACGGCGACGCCATCGCCTTGTTCGACACGACATGCCAGGCCGCTCCCGACTTTGCGATGGCATATTTGGGCAAAGCCTGGGTATTCACCTTGGCGAACGACCCTGGCCTGAGAACCAAAGCGGCGGCGTTGCTCGAGACCGCCCGGCCCCTGACCTTGAACGAGCGCGAGCAAGCCCACTTCGCCGCGCTCTCCCACCTGGTGCAAGGCGCCCGGGCCGCCGCCGTCGCGGTGCTCGACCGTCATCTGATGCGCTACCCGTTCGACCTGGTGGCGCATCAGGGCGCGGCATTGACCGACGGGTTCCTCGGCCGCTTCCATTGGGTTCGCGACCGGTCGGCGCGGGCTCTGCCGTTCTGGTCCAAGGACCAGCCGGGTTACGGCACGTTGCTGGCAATGCATGGCTTCGGGCTGGAGGAAGCCGGCGATTATGCCCGCGCCGAGGACGAGTCGCGCGCCGCCGCCGAGCTCGAACCGTTGAGTTTCTGGCCGCACCATACAGTCGCGCATGTCATGGAAATGACCGGGCGCCCGGAAGACGGGCTGGGATGGATGGCGGCGCGCGAGGCGCTGTGGTCGACCCCCGGTCACATGAACCAGGTCCATATCTGGTGGCACAAATCGCTGTTCCACCTCGAGCTCGGGCAATACGACGCCGCGCTCGCGCTCTATGACGGGCCGATGCAGGCCACGCAGCGCCCGGTGGCCCTCAGCCTGACCAACGCCGCGGCGCTGCTGTGGCGCCTCGACACGCTCGGATACGACACCGGCGACCGCTGGCGCGAGTTGGCGGATTTGTGGCAGGGCCATGCCGACGGGAAATGCCTCGTCTTCGGCGACATCCACGCCGCTATGGCCGAACTGCGGTCGGGCCAGGAGGCGCGGGTCGAGGCGCGGCTGGCGGCGATGCGCGAGACGGCGGCCAGCCCCGCCGAAGCGGCGGGCCTCTATCGCACGGTCGGCATCCCGGTGGTCGAGGGCCTCAGGGCGTTCCACCGCGGCGCCTACCCCGAGGCGGTCGAATTGTTGCTGTCGGTTCGTTTCGACCTATGGCAGATCGGCGGCAGCTACGCACAACGCGACGTCGTCGACTGGACCCTGACCGAGGCGGCCGTGCGCGCCGGTCAGCGCGACGTCGCCCTGTCGCTGGCATATGAACGGCTCGGATCCCGTCCGCGCAGCGCCCCCAACCGCCGCTTTCTCCGCCACGCCGAGGCCATCGCAAGTTGATCGCGCGGGGGTGCCGCTTCCGTTGGCGGACTTTCGCAGAAATGGCCGACAGCCGGACCTGATTTTTGGTACCGAAGCGTGACCCACTGAGGCCAGGGAAAACGAGTATCAGGCCGCGGCAAAGTTTTTCGACGCGCTTTGTGCCGCTACGGGCGTCGACAAGCGGCGTCTCTATGTCGTTCCGCGCAATCACGACATCGACCGGGCTTTAGGCGTCGGCCTGGCGAGGACATTGGGAGCGCGGCATCGCGGTGCGCGCTCCGGTCTGGCCGTGCCAGATTTGCCCTAGGACAACTGCGTTGTTGCCATAATCGCATCGTATTCTGGCCGCCATCGCAGCCCGTGAGGGGCGTGCGAGGTTGGCTTAGAGGGAGTTGGCGATGCCTGATCTCGACCTGATAAAACAGGTGGAACAGGCGCTGCGATTACGGCGACGGGTGATCAATTCGATAGACCCCGCGACTGACTGGGCCGCGGGCTGGAATGGAACCCACTCCCGCTATGCGGTGTGGCTCGGGGCGCCGGTCGCGCTGCCGGCTCAACACAAAGCGCCGCAGCTACGGCGCCGAGCAGTACCCGACGCCGCGCTAAGCGGTCTGCCGGGGCAACGGATCCGATGCCGGTTTACTCGGCGTCCTCTTCCGCGGCCGGCGTCAATTCATAACGCTGCATCGCGAAGCTGATCGCTTCGTTCCAGCCGCGGCTGCGGATATCGATGTGGACGTCGTCGGGACCCAGGTACTTCAGGTTGACCGCGTCGCCCATCGGGGTCCTTTCCGGCCTTTCCGATTTCGGGATCGGCACCGGCGAATAATCCGCCTCGCTCAGGGCTTTGGCCGTTGCTTGTTCATCATCGACATAGAAGCCGATGTGGTGGATGCCGCGCATTTCCGAGGTTTGTCCCGGGCCGAGCTTGGGAGCGCCGGGCTCGCCATACTTCAAGACAGCGAAATAGATGTAGCCGTCACTGAGCCACACACCCTTTTCACCGGTATCCCCGGGTCGCCGATAGAGTTCGGTCAGGCCGAAATGTTCCTTGTAAAATTCCGCGGTTTTCGCCGGATCATCGGTGACGAGTGCAATGTGCCGGATGCGAGCCATCGCCCATCCTCCCTCGCTATAAGCGCTTGTCAAAAGCGCGGATTTTGCTGTGTAGGCTTCCTCCCCGGCAACCGTCAAGCGCTCCCGGTCAGTCGAGCGTGCGCGGATCGTCGATCGCGAAGGTCAGATGCTGGGTCGGTTGAGGTGTGGTGGTCATCAGGCTGACGCCGTCCGGTGCCTCGAAGCGATGCCACTTCCCTTGCGGAACAATCACCACCATCCCGGCCTTGAGGGCATAGGATTGCGGCCCGTCATCGGTCATGATGTGGAAAGTCGTGGCCCCGTCGACGACCTGAACGATCTCGTCGCCGTTCGGGTGGCGCTCCCAGGGGCCTTCGCCGGAAAACTTTGGCGACGTTGATGGCACTGTCGCGATATGGCGCCAATCGGGCAAAGGCGCCCTCGCGCTCGGCCTCGGGCGTCTCCGGTGTGCGTCCGCGCAACATCTTCAGCTTGGCGAACTCCGCTTTGGAATCGATGATAGTCAGCACTTTTTCCTCCGCTTGCTGCTTCGAGCCTCGTATCAGGCTGGTATAACCTGAACTCGTTGATACCGACACTGGGAGGTGACGATGGAAAGGCGGCGAAGCATCGATGTGGCGGGGGCAAAGCACGTCAATCCGATCCCGAGCGCCAGCCGGCGCGGCCCGTTTGTCCTGTCCGGCGCGATTTCCGGCACCGATCCCGAGAACGGCCAGGTCCCCGCCGATCTCGACGAGCAATGCCGGCTGATGTTCGAGAATGTGCGGCGGGTCATGACGGCGGCTGGCGGCACAGCCGGACGACATCGTCAAGATGACGGTGTGGATCACCGACCGCTCGTTGCGCGAGATCATGAACCGGCACTGGGTCGCGATGTTCCCCGATCCGCACTCGCGGCCGGCGCGCCACACCTTGACTTCGCGCGACTTTGCCGCGCCGATGCAGATCCAGTGCGACCTGATGGCCGTTCTGGGCGAGGCGTGAGATCATGAAGATCGTCGATATCCGCACGATCCCGCTCTCCTATCGCTGCGAGCCACCCTACGGCAGCGCCGGCGGCATGCAGGCGCGCCGCGGCGGCCTTCTCGTCGAGATCGAGACCGATGAGCGGGTGATCGGGATCGGCGAGGCCGGGGTTGGCGGCGGCGCCACTGCGGCGTCATCGAAAAGCTATTGCAACCGATGCTGATCGGCGAGGACCCGCTGCTGATCGAAGGCCTATGGCAGAAGATGTTCGCGCGCACCCGTCAGTTTGGCCGCCGCGGCATCGTCATGAACGCGATCAGCGGCATCGACATCGCGCTTTGGGACATCGTCGGCAAGATCGCGAAGTTCCCGCTCTATCGTCTCCTCGGCGCTTGCCGTGACCGGGTCGAGGTCTATGCCAGCGGCGGCTTTTACCAGGAAGGCAAAGTGATCGCCGATCTCGCGGCCGAGGCCGAGGGCTACCGTGCCCACGGTTTCAAGGGCATGAAGATGAAGGTCGGGCGCAACCCGTCGACGCAGACCGATCTGCGGCATCTCGTCGATCACGCCGAACTCTGTCAGGTCGAGCCGGAAGAGGACATCGCGCGGGTCGCCGCGGTGCGCCATGCGCTCGGGCCCCGGGCGAAACTGATGGTCGACGTCAATTGCGCTTGGAGCCCGTCCTTCGCGATCGAGATGGGCCGGGCATTCGAGCCCTATAAGCTCTATTGGATCGAGGAGCCGGTCGCGACCGACGACATCGACGGCAGCGCGCGGGTCGCCGATGCGCTCGCCACCCCAATCGCCGGTTACGAGACCGAGATTGGGCTCTACGGCTTTCGCGAGCTGATCACCCGCGGTGCGGTCGACATCGTGCAGCCCGACCTCGCCTGGGCGGGCGGGTTCTCCGAATGCCGCCGCATCGCCGCGTTGGCCCACGCCCACCATCGCATGATCGCGCCGCACGCTTTTGCCAGTGCGGTCACATTGGCGGCCTCGCTGCATTACATCGCCTCGATCCCAAACGGGCTGGTTCTCGAATTCGACCAGAACCCCAACGGGCTGCGCGACGATCTGCTGAAGGAGCCCTTGCGGATCGAGAGCGACGGCACGATCCGGTTGCCGGAGCGGCCGGGGCTCGGGATCGAGCTCGACCTCGGCGCGGTCGAGCGCTATCGCAGCGCATGACGGGCGCGCCGCTCTATACAATTGGTTACGAGAAGGCGCTTCTACGGGACGTTGTTGCGACCCTCAGCGCAGCTCGTGTAACGCGGCTGCTCGATGTGCGCGACCGGCCGATATCACGCCGGCCCGGCTTTTCGAAGCGGCAGCTCGCCGCCGTCATCGAGGAAGCTGGCATGCGCTACGTCCACCTGCGGGCGCTCGGCACGCCGCCCGAAGGCCGCCTCGCCGCTCGGCGTCGGGAGTGGGACCGGTTTTGGGGCATCGTCGAAGAGAAGCTTGCCCGCCCCGAAGCCGAGCTGGCGCTGCAGGAGGCCGGCGACATCGCCCGCGCTGCTCCGAGCTGTCTGCTGTGCTATGAAGCCGATTGGCAGAACTGTCATCGCCGCCGGGTCGCGGAAATCCTCGCCCAACGCCATGGTTTCTTGGTGTCCCACCTGGCGGTGAGTGCCTAAATCGTCGGGAGGATGGCGTGAATAGAAGGACGGCAATTCCTATTCTGACCGCGGCGACGCTTTTGGCCGCCGGCACCGGTTTGCAGGCGCAACAAGCTGAGATGGGCTTTTTCGTCACCAGCATCGGCTCCGGCAAAGGTGCGGATCTCGGCGGGTTGGCGGGGGCCGACCGGCATTGCCAGCAGCTGGCGCAGGCCGCGGGAGCCGGCAACCGCACCTGGCACGCCTATCTCAGCGCTCAGGCCGCGAATGGTCAGCCGGCCGTCGATGCGCGCGACCGCATCGGCAAAGGGCCGTGGCGGAACAGCAAGGGGGTCGTCATCGCCGCAGATGTGGATCAGATGCACGGCAGCAACAATCTGACGAAGCAGACTGCGCTGACCGAAAAAGGCGACGTCGTCAACGGCCGCGGTGACACGCCAAACCGGCACGACGCGCTGACCGGCACACAGCCGGACGGCCGCGCTTTTCCGCCCGGCGACGACAAGACCTGCCGCAATTGGACGAGCAGCACACAGGGCGCGGCGATGGTCGGGCACATCGACCGGCAGGGTTTGCGCGACGATGACGCGTCGCATTCGTGGAATTCTTCGCATCTCTCGCGCGGCCCGGACGGCGGCTGCAGCCAGGCGGACCTCCGCAGCACCGGCGGTGACGGCTTGTTCTACTGTTTCGCCGCGAATTAGCTAGATTGGCAGTAGCTAGATCGGGAAGCGCAGGATGGCGGCGAGGCTGGCATGATCCGGGATGTCCGCCTTGCGGACCGCGAGCACCGAAGCGCCGGATAACAGCGCCCGTCCGGCGATTTCATCGACGATGCCATAGGTGGTTGCGCTCGGGCCGTCGGCGAATGTGATCCGCCCGTTGGTTTCGTCGATCGTCCCCGGGATGACTTCATCGATGTCGACCATCAATTGCGCGATGGCGCCAAAGGTCGCTGCGCGCGACACGTCGGAAAGATCGCTGGTGGCGCGTCCCTGCCCCCTGCGGCTATCGAAGAGCGCGCGCATGGCCCGCAGGTCGTGATCATAGATCGCGTCGAGGATCGGCCTCGCCGCGGCCGCGAGATCGGCATTGCTGATCCGATCCGGGCTCACCGACACGCCACTCTGGGCGAGCCTTGGATAGGTGTTGACGAGACGGAAAATCGAGGCGAGCGGCTCGGTTACCGCAAGGATCAGCGGCGTCTCGCGGCCGGCGAGAACCGGGCGTAGCGCCGCATCGATCTGACGGGAATATTGACGCAGGAGAACCTTCTGACCCTCGGATCCCTGGATACGCCTGCTCGGCGAACGGTCATTGAGCGTGGCGCGCCCGACCGCATCGGCCGCGCTCGTCGGAAGCTCGGCAATCTTGACATCTTGCGGCGGCAAATCGGCGCACATTTCGACCAGCCGCACGGCATTTTCCGACAGCGCAAGGACGAACGCCTCGTGCGGGAAGGTGATGGCGCGCAGCAATGGCTTCAGATGAAAGCGGTCCGAGACTTGGGCCATTGCGGTCAACCGGTTTGGCAAACGAAAAGTCCGCATCGCGTCTGGGGTGGCCAGCACGGCCAAGCTATGCGCCTGAAACTTCCAGAATTCCTCATCCTCCGCGAGCCCTGCCAAATGGTCCTCGATGCTCGCGCGCTGGCGTTTATCGCGGTCGCCGGTTGCCAGTTGATCGAGCGCCGACTTGCCGAGAGCCCGCAACTCCGCGCGGCTGACAGCTGTGTCCTGCGTCAGCGGTGTGGTGGGCAGGTAAATCGAAACGCAGGCCCCGGCCCGCTCGGCCGCCAGCGCCCTGAACTCGGGAAGGGTCGGGATATCGACGTACAACATCATTGGCACCTGGGTTGCCGAGAAGGTCAGGGTGCGCTCGTGACGGCGCACTGACAAGTCGATCCGATCGGCGGTTCAGGTCGGAAAATCGTCACCGAGGGCAGGCCTGCGCCGCTGCTTGACGGCGCCTCGACGCGCTTTGGCCTCGAGCCGCCTCTCCTTCGAGGCCTTGCTGGGCTTGGTTGGCCGCCGCGGCGCTGGCGGCGGGACCGCGCGGCGGACCAGCCCGATCAGGCGATCGAAAGCGTCCCGGCGATTGCGTTGCTGCGTCCGGTAGCGCTGGGCGGTTATGATCAGCACGCCCTCTTGCGTCAGCCGGCGGCCGGCCAGCCGGGCCAGCCGGGCGCGCACCTCCTCCGGCAGTGAGAGAGACCGGGCAAGGTCGAGACGAAGCTGTACCGCTGTCGAGACCTTGTTGACGTTTTGGCCGCCCGGACCGGAAGCGCGGATAAAACTCTCCTCGATCGCGCTGTCATCGAGGAAAATGTCTGCTTCTATGTGGATCACTGGCTCGGGCTCGGAACATAGCGCTTCACGCCGCATGGGCTGGTAGTGTAAGCCAGAGCGTCATTCCGATCGGGGCGCATCGTGCCGGCTGGTCATCGCGGCGGTGGGTCCCTTGTGATTTCAGGAGCGAATATGCCAAGTCTGAACTTTACCGCACCGACGACAATTGACGAGGCCGTCAGCGCTCTGGCCAGTGCCTCCGGGTTGGCGAAACCGTTGGCCGGCGGAACCGATTTGCTCGTCCAGCTGCGCTCGGGCCGAATCCGCCCCGAACTGATTGTCGACCTGAAAAGAATTCCGGAGCTGATCGGAATTCGCGAGACCGGCGACAACTTTGTGATCGGCGCCGCTACCCCGGGGGTCATGCTCAGCGAACACGAAGCCTTGACCCGCGCCTGGCCGGGCATCGTCGAAGGGGTCGACTTGATCGGCTCGCAGCAAATTCAAGGGCGGGCCTCGCTGGTCGGCAATTTATGCAACGCCTCGCCGGCAGCCGACAGTACTCCGGCGCTGATCGCCGCACGGGCGGTCGCAGTCATCGCCGGCCCCGACGGTAGGCGCGAGGCGCCGGTCGAGGCGATCGTCACCGGGCCCGGACAGACTTCGCTCAAAAAGGGCGAATTCATCGTCGAGTTTCGCGTGCCAAAGCCGCGGCCCCGCCAGGCCGACGCCTATCTGCGGTTTATCCCACGGACCGAGATGGATATTGCCGTCGTCGGCTGCGGCGTCAACGTCACCCTGGACGCGGCCGGCCTCTGCACCGATGCGCGCGTCGTGCTCGGCGCCGTCGCGCCAACGCAACTCATCGTCGATGAGGCGGCCGCGGCATTGATCGGGCACCGGCTCGACGACGAGACGCTTTCCAAGCTCGACGCCGCGGCGCAGCGAGCCTGCAAACCGATCAACGACAAGCGCGGCACGATCGAATACCGAACCAAGGTCGCCGGCGTCCTCGCGAGACGGGCGGCCACCATTGCATTTGAGCGCGCCGCCGGGCGCGTTGCGGGAGTCCACTAATGGCAAAAAATCACGTATCGACGATCATCAACGGCGAGCCAGTCGAATTCCTCTGCGAACCGCAGCAGACCTTGCTCGATGTGCTGCGCGACGAGCTCAACCTGACAGGCAGCAAGGAAGGCTGCAGCTCCGGCGATTGCGGCGCCTGCACCGTCATCCTCGACGGCAAGATCGTCTGCTCGTGTCTGATGCTCGGGGCCGAGGCGGAAGGCCACAAGATCGAGACCGTCGAGGGCATCGCCCAGGGCGACAAGCTGCACCCGGTGCAGCAGAAATTCCTCGAACATGCAGCATTGCAATGCGGCTTCTGCACACCGGGGTTCATCGTCGCAGCCAAGGCGCTGCTCGACGAGAACCTGAACCCGACCGAAGAAGAGACGCGCTACTGGCTCGCCGGCAATCTTTGCCGTTGCACCGGTTATGACAAGATCATCCGCGCGGTGCTTGACGCCGCTGCGGAGATGCGAGGGGAGGCGGCATAATGTCATTTCTCGATAAAGAGACGTTGAAGGTCGTCGGCACCCGTCCCATTCGCCCCGACGGGGTCGACAAGGTCACCGGGCGCGCCAATTTTGGCGCTGACATGAAAATGCCCGGCATGCTGTGGGGCAAGATCAAGCGCAGCCCGCATGCTCACGCGCGCATCGTCTCGATCAACACCGACAAGGCGATGGCGTTACCCGGGGTTAAGGCCGTGACGACACGGGCTGATTTCCCAGACATTCCGCCGAATAAGCGCACCATCGGCGCCATGCCGCACAATCTGTGGGACCTCTCGCGCAACTGCATGGCCAAGGGCAAGGCGCTCTACGAGGGTCACGCCGTGGCTGCAGTCGCTGCGACCTCGCCGGCGATCGCCGAACAGGCGCTCGATCTGATTGAGGTCGAGTACGAGGTATTGCCGCATGTGATGGATGTCGAGGCGGCGATGGCAGACGATGCGCCGGTGCTACACGACGACATCTTTACCGCGGGGGTCGAACCCAAACCGAGCAAGCCCTCGAACGTCTCCAAGATGGTTCGCTTTGCCAAGGGCGATGTCGAGGCCGGGTTCGCCGAAGCCGACGTCGTCATCGAGCGGCGTTACACGACAAAACCGGTGCACCAGGCCTATATCGAGCCGCATGCCTGCGTCGTATCGGTCGCCGCCGACGGGCAGACGACGATCTGGAGTTCGAGCCAAGGCCAGTTCATGGTCCGCGCCTATACCTCGCGGATCGCCGGCGCCGAGGATAACGCGAGCATCCGCGCGATCCCCGCGGAGATTGGCGGCGGCTTTGGCGGCAAGACGATCATTTATCTCGAGCCGGTCGCCTACGTACTGTCGAAGAAGTCGGGCCGCCCGGTCAAGATCGTGATGAACCGCGAGGAGGTGTTCCGCGCCACCGGACCGACCTCCGGTGCCGTTATCGAGGTCAAGCTCGGCGCCAAAAAGGACGGACGGATCACCGCCGCGAAAGCCGTGCTCAAATACCAGTCGGGAGCGTTTCCGGGTTCGCCGGTCCAGCAAGGCTGTATCTGCGGACTTGCGGTCTACGACCTGCCCAACGCCGAGGCGATCGGCTACGACGTTCTCAGCAATCGTCCCAAGGTTGCCGCCTACCGGGCCCCGGGCGCGCCCATCGGCTCGTTTGCGAATCGAAAGCTGCATCGACGAACTGGCCCGCGAGCTCGGCATCGACCCGCTCAAAATGCGCGAGATCAACGGCGCCAAAGACGGCGCGAAGGCCGCGCACGGCCCGACCTGGAACAATATCGGCTATATGAAGACGATCGAGGCCGCAAAAGCGCACCCGCAATTGAGTGTGCCGCTCGGACCCAACCAGGGTCGCGGCATCGCCTCAGGGCTACTGGCACAATGCCGGCGGGGAGTCGAGTGCCGCATGCCACGTCAACGAGGACGGCACGGTCACGGTAACCGAAGGCCATCCCGATATTGGCGGCTCGCGCGCCTCGATGGCGATGATGGTGGCCGAGGTGCTGGGCGTCCCGTTCGAAAGGGTCCGTCCGGTCGTCGGCGACACGACGGCGATCGGCTTTAGCGCCTCGACCGGCGGCAGCCGTGTCACTTTCGCCGGCGGCATGGCCGTAACGCAGTCCGCGCAAAAGGTCGTCGAGGAGCTCAAAAAACGTGCCGCGGTAATCTGGGACATCAGCCCCGAAGCGGTCGAGTGGAAGGACGGCAAAGCCTTCCCGGCCGGCGCCAATGCCGGCAGCTTTGAGCCACTCGATCTAGCCGAGATCGCTGCCAAAGCGGCGCGCACCGGCGGTCCGATCAGTGCCGAGGTGCAGATCAACGCGCAAGGCCAGGGGCCGGGTTTCACGACCCATATCTGCGATGTCGAGGTCGACAAGGAAACCGGACATGTCAAGATCCTGCGCTATGCGGCAATCCAGGATGTCGGCCGGGCGATCCATCCGTCCTATGTCGAAGGGCAGATGCAGGGCGGAGTAGCGCAGGGGGTTGGCTGGGCGTTAAGCGAGGAATACATCTACGACAAGGATGGCCGGCTCGAAAATCCGGGCTTCCTCGACTACCGCGTGCCGGTCGCGTCCGACATGCCGATGATCGACACGGTGCTGATTGAGGTGCCGAACCCGCGGCATCCGTTCGGTGCCCGCGGTTGCGGCGAGGTGCCGATCGTGCCGCCAATGGCGGCGGTCGCAAACGCCATCGCCGATGCGACCGGGATCCGCCTGCGCGATCTGCCGATGTCGCCGCCGCGATTGCTGGCCGCGATCGACCAGTCGGAGCCTGTCCGCGCGGCCGCGGAGTAGGATAGTAATCGGCCTCACACCGTCATTCCCGCGAAAGCGGAAATCCAGAGGTGCGCTCTATCGCCGCCCTGGGCCCCCGCTTTCGCGGGGGCGACGAAGAACGGGAGTAAGGTTCGCATGACATACATGCCGAAGGAATTTCAGAAGGTTGTCGGCACCCGGCCGGTTCGTCCGGACGGGGTCGACAAGGTCACCGGACGCGCCAATTTCGGCGCCGACATGGTGATGCCCGGCATGCTCTTCGGCAGGGTCAAGCGCAGCCCGCACGCCCACGCCCGCATCATGTCGATCAATACCGAGAAGGCGCGGGCACTGCCCGGCGTCAAGGCCGTGGTGACCTCGGAGGATTTTCCGCCGATCGCCTCGGAAGAGGCGTTTGTCGGCGAAGGGCCGATGAACTTCCGCGATTTGTCGAGCAATTGCATGGCGCGCGGCAAGGTCCTCTATGACGGCCACGCGGTCGCCGCGGTCGCCGCGACGTCGCCGGCGATTGCCGAGGAGGCCTGCGAACTGATCGAGGTCACGTACCACGTGCTGCCGCATGTCATCGACGTCGAGGCGGCGATGGCGCCGGATGCGCCGCTGCTGCATGACGATCTGTTCACCCAAGGTGTCGAGCCCAAGCCGACCAGACCCTCGAACATCGCCAAGCAGGTGGCCTTTACCAAAGGCGATGCGCAGGCCGGGTTCCGCGCCGCCGACGTCATCATCGAGCGGCGCTATACGACAAAGCCGGTGCACCAGGCCTATATCGAGCCGCATGCTTGTGTCGTGTCCTATGCCAGCGACGGCCAGTGCACGATCTGGAGTTCGAGCCAGGGCCAGTTCATGGTCCGCGCCTACTGCGCCAAGCTGCTCGGGATCGACATTTCCGACATCCGCGCGATCCCGGCCGAGATCGGCGGCGGCTTTGGCGGCAAGACGCTGGTTTATCTCGAACCCGTCGCCCTCGCTCTGTCGAAACAATCGGGCCGGCCGGTCAAGATGGTGATGAGCCGCGAGGAGGTGTTCCGCGGCACCGGGCCGACATCGGGCGGCGTAATCGAGGTCAAGATCGGCGCCAAGAAGGACGGCACGATCGTCGCCGCCGATCTTATGCTGAAATACCAGGCCGGAGCCTTCCCAGGTTCGCCGGTCGGGCCGGGGTGCATGTGCGGCTTTGCGATGTACGACATCCCCAATGTCAACATTGTCGGCTATGACGTCGTCTCGAATCGCCCGAAGGTGGCGGCCTATCGCGCGCCCGGCGCGCCGATCTCATCCTTCGGCGTCGAAAGCTGCCTCGACGAGCTCGCCCGCGAGCTGCGGATCGACCCGCTGCAGCTGCGTGAGAAGAATGCCGCCAAGGACGGCACCAAGGCGGCGCACGGGCCGACCTACGTCAATATCGGCTATGCCGAAACCGTCGCCGCGGCCAAAAACCATCCGCATCTAAAGGAAAAGCTCGGGCCCAACCAGGGCCGCGGCGTTGCCTCCGGCTTCTGGTTCAACATTGGCGGCGAGTTCGAGCGCCGCCTGCCACATCAACGAGGACGGCACCGCCGTCGTCGTCTCGGGCAATCCCGATATCGGCGGCTCGCGCGCCTCGATCGCGATGATGGCAGCCGAGGTGCTGGGTATCCCGGTCGAAAAGGTCCGCCCGATCGTCGGCGACACCAGCTCGATCGGGTTTTCGTTCCTGACCGGCGGCAGCCGCGTCACCTTCGCGACCGGCATGGCGGCGACTCAGGCCGCCGAAAAGGTCGTCGAGCAGCTGAAGCAGCGCGCCGCGATGATCTGGGACATCACCCCCGACGCGGTCGAATGGAAGGACGGCAAGGCGTATCCGGCCGGTCCCAACGCCGGCAGCTTCGAGCCCCTGCCCTTGGCCGAGATCGCGCTCAAATCGGGGCGCACCGGCGGGCCGATCAGCGCCGAGGTGTCGATCAACGCGCAGGGCGCCGGCCCCGGCTTTGCGACGCATATCTGCGATGTCGAGGTCGACCGAGAGACCGGCTACGTCAAGATCCTGCGCTATACGGCGGTACAGGATGTCGGCCGGGCGATCCACCCCTCATACGTCGAGGGGCAGATCCAGGGTGGAGTGACCCAGGGCATCGGCTGGGCACTGAACGAGGAATACATCTACGACAAGGACGGACGGCTCGAAAACCCGGGCTTCCTCGACTATCGCTGTCCGGTCGCGCCCGACGTGCCGATGATCGAGGCGGTGATCGTCGAGGTGCCGAACCCGCGGCATCCGTTCGGCGCCCGCGGTGTCGGCGAGGTGCCGATCGTGCCGCCGATGGCGGCCGTCGCCAATGCGATCGCGGCGGCGACCGGGGTGCGCCTGCGCGACCTGCCGATGTCGCCGCCGCGGCTGCGCGCCGCGATCGACGCGGAGGAGCTGCCGCGCGCGGCGGAATAACGCGGCCGCGTCGCTGAATGTCCGGAGCGCTGAAAATGCCGCGCGTCGTCATCTCGGGCAGGCGGCCCGCCGGTTCACCGGCGGCGTCACCGAGCTTGAGGTGGAGGCGAGCAATTTCCGCCGCCTGATCCTCGAACTCGACCGCCGCTTCCCGGGTTTCGGCCACCAGATCGACGAGGGGATGGCGGTGGCGATCGACGGCGAGATCTACCAGGACGCCTATCTCGCGCCCGCTCAACCCCGACAGCGAAATCTACCTGATCCCGAAGATCGGCGGCGGCTGAGCTCGGCGACGTTGGCGCAGATGCCAATCGCTCACGACGACCGGGCGACGCTCCGCAGCAGATCGACCTTGCGGTTCAAGGACAACACCAGACCGTCGACACCCTCTCGCCGGAGGATGGAGTTGAACTCCGAGCGCTGGACTGCCAGCTGGCTGATCGAGCCGTCGAGGTAGACGTCGGAAATCCGCCAGCCGCCCTGGTTCTGCTGCATCAGGTAATTCAGCGTCGTCGACTCGCCATTCGATTTGACGATCTTCGTCTGCACGATCATCCCGGCGCCGGAAGGCTGTTCGCCGATAACTTGCAGCTGCTCACCCGAATAACTATCGAAACGATCGGCATAGGTTGCCGCGACATAATGCTCGAAGGCCTCCGTCAGCTGCTGTTGCTGCGCCGGGGTGAGCGTTGCCCAGGAAGGGCCAATGGCGAGCCGGGCCATCAGCGACAGGTCGAAGGTTTTGTCGACGACGGGGGACAGTTGCGCATATCGGCCGCTTTGGCCGAGCGTTCGGCCATTTTGCATCGTGTGAAGCAGGCTTCCGTAAAAGCTTCGAACAACTTCCTGCGGTTCCGTGGCCGCTGTCGCGCCCTGCATCGCTAGGCCACCGAGCAGCAGCGCGAGGCAAAGGCCCGCAACCCTGCTAGCCCGAGGGGGCCGTGCGATCCAATTGGTCATGTCTCGGTCTCCTGCAATCCTTCGCCGCAACCGCCGGCACCGTGACGCGCCACATACCCCATTGGCACGCCGCCATTTTAACCAAGCTGAAGGCAAGCACCGATAGCGCATAATGCACTTGCCTCCGGCACCCTTCGAGGCTTCGCTATGCATTCTCCGGCGATCCCCCGCCGGTTGCTGTTTGGGACTTGGGGCGAGTTTGCGGCAAGTGCAACCCTTTTTCGGCCGGATACCCCGCGGCGCTTTCAAGATAACGCGGATGTGAACCACTATCTTCCCTCGCAGCTTCGAAATTTTGCTACCGTTAACGAACTAAAATTCAGATGATTTCACGTTAATGCCTGATCATTTCCCTATCCGACGCGTTCTATTTTCACGACATATATCAACTTTCGGTTCATCATGGGTTTTCAACCTCTCGAAGCTGGTTTTATGAACGAATTTGACGCGTCAATGTTTAGCAAGAACGACAGGTTATCAAACGGAGAGGTTAGCGATGCGGAAACCGGCAACCGCGGTGATTGCGATTGTTGGGCTCGCAATGGTGGCAGGCACAGCCGCGGCCGCACATGCTCAGTATTATAATTACTACGGGACGCCATACAGCTATAATTATCCGGGATACCAAAACAGCGCTTCCAGTATCCCTTATTACTATTATTATCCGGGATATGGTTATACCTTCAACTACCCGACCTACAATTATTACCAGGGGTCGCCATATCCAACGCCAAAGGCGTATTGGGATCCCTATGTCGCCGCTCGCCCCTATTCGGACAATGCCGGTCCCAAGGCGAGCGGTCACGGCTCGCCCTGAGACCAATTTTCACTGACCAATTTTCCTTAGCGACCACCTGCAGCTGTGCACCGAAGAGGGCCGGGAGCGAATCGGATCAGCCGGGTCGAGTTCCGGCAAATCTCCAGGCCATCCCATCGCGCCTCTGAGATCGTGGCGCGCGCGCCCCGGCAATGCGTTATTAATGGGGCGGAAGAGCAGGGGTAGGCGATGGCATCGAAGCAACGCATCGAGGATTATGCACTGATTGGCGACTGCGCCACGGCTGCGCTGGTCGGGCGCAACGGCTCTATCGATTGGCTCTGCTTGCCGCGCTTCGATGCCGCAGCATGTTTCGCCGCGCTTCTCGGCGAGCCCGAGCATGGCCGCTGGCTGATCGCGCCAGCCGATCCCGCCGCCCGGGTCCAGCGCCGTTACCGAGACGGCTCGCTAATTCTCGTCACCACCTTCGAGACGGCGAAAGGTGCGGTCGAACTGATCGATTTTATCAGTCTAAGACACGGCTTCTCCGACGTCGTACGGATTGTCCGCGGATTGCGCGGCCGGGTTGCGATGTGCGTCGAGTTCATCCTGCGCTTTGATTACGGCTCGATCGTGCCCTGGGTCGAGCGGCTTTCGGAAGGTGGGGTATCGGCGATCGGAGGGCCGGAGCGGGTGGTGCTCCGCACGCCGGTGCCGTTGCGCGGCGAGGATTTGAAGACGGTTGGCGAGTTCGCGGTCAGCGCCGGCGAAACAGTCCCGTTTGTGATGAGCTATGGCCCGTCCCATCTGCCGCGGTCGCAACCGATCGATGCGGAACACGCCTTGCAGAGGGTCGAAGCAACTTGGCGCCGTTGGTCCTCGCGGTGCAGTCCCGCCGGTGTGTGGTCGGAAGACGTCAAGCACTCACTGGTGGTGCTAAAAGGCCTGACCTATGCGGCGACTGGCGGCATTGTCGCGGCACCGACCACTTCGTTGCCCGAGCAGATTGGCGGCACCCGCAATTGGGATTATCGCTACTGCTGGTTGCGCGACACCACCTTCACTCTGCTGGCGTTGATGAATGCCGGCTTCTATGACGAGGCGCGGGCGTGGCGCGACTGGTTGCTGCGTGCGGTGGCGGGGAGCGCGGACCAGCTGCAGATCATGTACGGGCTCGGCGGCGAGCGGCGGCTGACCGAGTGGGAGGCGGTCTGGCTTCCCGGATACGAAGGCTCGCGCCCGGTGCGCATCGGCAACGCTGCGGTCAACCAGACGCAGCTCGACGTTTATGGCGAGGTTCTCGACGCTCTCTATCACGCCCATACCCACGGGCTGCCGACGGTGGATCGCGTGGTTGCCATTGGCCGAACCCTTCTCGGTCATCTGGCGCGGATCTGGCGTCTGCCTGACGAGGGCATTTGGGAAGTCCGCGGGCCGCCGCAGCACTTCACCCACTCAAAGGTAATGGCCTGGGTGGCGTTCGACCGGGCGGTCAAGATCCTCGAGCAACTCGGCAGGCAGGACGCCGGCGAGGACGCGCTCGAAGGCTTGCGGCGGCTTCGCGACGACATCCACAAGGATGTCTGCCACCATGCCTTCGATCCCGCGCTTGGCAGTTTTGTTCAGGCTTACGGGTCAAAGGCGCTCGATGCGAGCCTATTATTGTTGCCGCTGGTCGGCTTCCTGCCGCCGACCGACCCGCGCATCATCGGCACCGTCGCGGCGATCGAGCGGCGCCTCGTCGTCGACGGGTTCGTCATGCGCTATGACACCGGAGAGGTGCTCGACGGGCTTCCCCCGGGAGAAGGAGCCTTTCTGGCCTGCAGTTTTTGGCTTGCCGACAATTTCATCCTGCAAGGGCGCATCGACGAAGCTCGCGCGCTATTTGAACGCCTCCTGTCGCTGCGCAATGATGTCGGTCTCCTGGCGGAAGAGTTTGACCCGGTTTCGTCGCGTCAGGTCGGGAACTTTCCGCAGGCGTTCTCACATGTCGCCTTGGTCAATACGGCGTTCAATTTGACCCGCGCGCAAGGCCCGGCCGAGCAGCGCGCCACGAGCGGGCGCCGACGGGCGCATGCGGCCTCGGGCATAGCGACTTAGAGGGTCGTACCAAACGCCTCGCGCAATGCCGCAGCACACTCCCCCACAGCTCGCCGCGCGGTGGCGATCAAGCGGCCGTAGCGGATAAAGCCGTGGTTCAGGCCCTCGTAGATAGTCAGCTTCGACGGCACGCCAGCTTCCTTGAGGCGTGCGGCGAGACGGTTGCTGTCGTCGAGCAGCGGGTCGAGGCTGCCGATGATCAGATGTGCCGGCGGCAGGCCGGTCAGATCGGCGAGAAGCGGTGCGGCGCGCCAGTCGCTCTGTTGCTCGGGCCGTTCGAGGTAGGTTTCCCAGATCCAGCGCATCTGAGTCTGCGACAGGCCGGCGCCGCGGCCGAAGCGCTGCCAGGACTGGCTCTCGCTGTCGGTCGAATAGACCCCGTAGATCAGCAACTGAAAACCGAGCGCGCCGTCGCCGGCATCGCGCAGCGCGAGAGCCGCGGCCAGTGCCAGGTTGGCGCCGGCAGAATCGCCGCCGACGGCGAGCCGCTTCGGATCGATGCCGAGGCCCGCGCCCTCGCGCGCGGCAAGCCGGATCACTGCGACCGTCTCGTCGAACGCCACCGGAAAGCGGTGCTCCGGCGACAGGCGGTAATCGACCGATAACGCCGCCACGCCACTCTGGCGAACCAGATCGCGCAGCATCGCATCCCAGCTCGGAATGCTGCCCTGCATGAAGCCGCCGCCATGGGCATAGACCAGCAACGGCGGCCGCTCGGCATGATCCGGCAGATAGAGCCGGCACGGCACCTGGCCATGTGGACCCGGCAGGCTCAGATCCTGCTCACGCTCGAGCGGGACGGAGCCTTCGCCGAGAAAGGCCCCGATACGGTCGACTGCGGCGCGTACATCCGAAAGCGGCGCCTGGGTGCGGTCCGGCGCGACGAGGCCTTTGCTCTGCAGCAGTTGGCCGGCGGCGACGAGCTCGGGATCGATCCACGATGTCGTATCACTCATTCCGTACCTCCATCGAGCTATTCCGCGGCCTGCGCCGGCTCGGCGGCGGCTGTGACTGTCGCCGCCGGTAGACGCGGCAGGACCTCCTTGGCCATCAGGCGGATGCCTTTCTCCGCCTCCCGGTGGTCGAGGAAACCTGACCGGCCGATAAAGATGAAGTGAGCGAACCCGCCAACCTTGTCGTAGATGTCCATGATCTGCTTGTAGACGGTGTCCGGGTTGCCGGCACAGAGGATGCCGCGGGCGATCGCTTGCTCGGCGGTGATCCCGATCAGACTGTCGGCCGGGCGCCGCGCCGACTGCGAGCCGGGACGCGGGGCCGTCCGATAGTTCTGCGCGGCGGCCTCGGGCGGCATCCGCCCCGGCAGCAATTTCGACATTTGCGGCGATTGCTTGAGGCTGGTGTTGAGGAACCAAAGGAGCTTGCTGCCGACCTGCACGCCCTCCTCGTCGGTATCGCCGACATAGGCGAGCGCCGCGTAGGCGAAGCGGTCGGTACCGGGCGCCGGCAGCCCGGCCTCGCGTCGCGCGTCGCGGTAGGCATCGAAAGCGCGTTTGCTGGCCTCCGGGCCGCGCAGCACGAGGGCATTGACCATGCCCCGCCGGCCGAGTTCGGCCGAGGTCTCGGGATCGCCGGTCGCCGCCCACATCGGCGGATGCGGGCGTTGATAGACCGGCGGCCAGATGTTGACGTGCCGATGGGTGAAATGCTTGCCCTCCCAGCTGAACGGGCCGTCGTGGGACGTCAGGGTCTTCTGAATGAGGTCGATCGCTTCCCAGAACCGGTCGACATAGCCGACCGGGTTGGCGTTGCCCGAGACCATCTCGCTGTCGCCCGATTTGACGAAGCCGATCTCGAGCCGGCCGCGCGAGATTACGTCGGCGGTCGCGTATTCCTCGGCGATCCGCACCGGATCCGGGCGGATCGTGATCAGTGTGCCGAGGCTCAGGATGCGGACCTTTTTGGTCTGCCGGGCGAGGATGCCGAGGACCATCGGGCTCGCGCCGTAGAGGCTGTTGATCCCGGAATGGTGCTCGATCGAGACTACATTGACCCCGAGCTCGTCGCACAGCAGGTGCTCGTCGAGACATTCCTCGAACAAGTCGGCGGCGATCTTCGGGTCGCAATGCTTGTTCGGCAAGCTGGCGCGCACCGAGTTGGCGCGATCGAGCACCTCCTGCGGAACAAAAGGATAGACGTTCTCGCAATGATACCAGGCCTGCATCATGTGACTCCCAAAAACGCGGCGACCTGCTCGACGAAGGCCTCGGGCTGCTCGATCTCCGGATGGTGCCCGGCGCGTTCGATCAGCTCGAACCGCGAGCCCGGAATCAGCCGGCTGTAGGCGCGGCCGTAATCCGGCATGACGACGCGATCGCTCTCGCCCCAAAGTACCAAGGTCGGTACCTTGATCCGAGCGAGCCATCGCGGCAGCGGCGGATTGTACATATACGGGTGCCAGGCATAGAGGCAGAGCGCCTCGCGGTTGCGGGCGTAGACAACCAGCGCCTCGTCCGACATCGCGTTGAAATCCGGTGCAAACCTGTCAGGGTCATGCCAGCTGCGCCGCCGCACCTCGTCGGGCGATTTGTTGAAGACGTCGAGGATGTCGGGGGTCTCGCGGTCGCTGATCTTGATGCCGACCGGATCGACGAGCACGAGCTTGTCTAGCCGATGGCTGCACGCAACAGCGACCTCGGCCGCCAGCCAGCCGCCGAACGAAAACCCGAGCAAGGTCACTTTGTCGCCGGGTAGCATTTCCAGAACCTCGAGATAGAGGTGCACGAGGTCGTAGACCGTGTCGAAATCCCTCGGCCGCGGCGAATTTCCAAAACCGGGGCTGGAGGGCGCGATGATCTCCGCGTTCCGGCCGAGAATTTCGAGAAAGCGCGCGTCGGGATCGACCGTCTGGAAGCCGTGCAGCAACAAGATTTGGCGACCCGCGCCACGGCGCACGGCTTCCATCTCTATTCCACCAACCGTAAGCCGCTCGCCACCCGCCATCGCATCTTCCTTCGGCCGAGCCGTGGACAGATGTATAGCCTTGAACCGCTGCGAGCCAACACCCCCTTAAGCCGTTATTGTGGGCAGGAGGCGAAGGAAGCGAGAGGGTGGGATGCGGAACCTGCAGGTCAACGGCGAGCGGCTGTGGGCGAGCCTGATGGAGTTGGCGCAGATCGGCGCGACCCCGAAGGGCGGGGTGTGCCGGCTCGCCGCCAGCGACCTCGACGGCGAGGCGCGCCGACTGTTCATCCGCTGGTGCGAGGAGGCCGGCTGCACCGTCCGGGTCGACAAGATCGGCAACATCTTCGCGCGCCGGCCCGGCCGCAACCCCGCCTTGCCGCCGATCATGACCGGCAGCCATCTCGATACCCAGCCGACCGGCGGCAAGTTCGACGGCGCCTATGGCGTCATGGCCGGGCTCGAACTGGTGCGCACCCTCAACGATCTCGGCTATCGCACCGAGGCGCCGATCGAGATCGTCGCCTGGACCAACGAGGAAGGCTCGCGTTTCTCGCCGGCGATGGTCGGCTCTGGGGTGTTCGCCGGTGTCTTCGAGCTCGACGAGGGTCTGGCGCGGCCCGACAACGTCACCGGCGTCACGCTCGGCGCCGAACTCGAGCGGATCGGCTTTGCCGGTCCAGAGCCGGCTGGCGGCCTCCCGGTCGGCGCCTATTTCGAGGCGCATATCGAGCAGGGGCCGATCCTCGAAGCGGCGCAAAAACCGATCGGCGTCGTGACCGGCGCGCAGGGGCAGCGCTGGTACGAGATCACCGTCATCGGGCAGGAGGCGCATGCCGGGCCGACGCCGATGCCGCGCCGGCGCGACGCGCTGGTCGGCGCCGCCCGGATGATCGACGCAGTCAACCGGATCGGCCATGCGCATGCGCCCTACGCTTGCGCCACGGTCGGCTTTGTCCAGGTCAGCCCCAATTCGCGCAATACGATCCCCGGCCGGGTGTTCTTCACGGTCGATTTCCGCCATCCCGACGACGCGGTGCTGAGCGCCATGGACGGCGAGTTGCGGGAGGCCTGCACCGCGGTCGCGGGCGCGATCGGCCTAGAAGTCGAGGTCAAGGAATTCTGGTATTTCCCGCCGACCCTGTTCGACCCCGACCTCTTCGCTGCGGTGCGCGCCGCCGCTGCGGCGCAAGGCTACGCGCATCAGGACATTGTCAGCGGCGCCGGCCACGATGCCGTCTACATGTCGCGCGTGGCACCCGACGCGATGGTCTTTGTGCCCTGCGTCGGCGGCATCAGCCACAACGAGATCGAGGACGCCAAGCCCGAGGATCTGACCGCCGGGTGCAATGTGCTGCTCAATGCGGTGCTGCTGCGCGCCGGTTGAGCGGAGCGGAGACCGGCGGCAAGATTACGGCAGCGATCCGACTCGGGCCATGTGGGTCGCGACAAGGTCGTGCACAAAACCGACAAAGACATCCCCGAAGATCCCGTTATGGCCGTCGACGACTTCCGGGGTGGCGCTGACCACCCAGAATGGGTTGTCGGCCGGGAATGTCGGGAGGCGCTTCAACAGCGCGCCTCGCGATGACGACACCTCCGGTTGACCACCTGAGGTGATCAGGTTGGCAGGTCGGGCGCTCTTGCTCGGTGGCGAATGCGCTGGAGCGAGGCGGGTTGCCGCACTTCGGGCGCCGACAGTTCGTGTGTTCGCATCCAGCCGAGATGCCCCATCGTGTGCAACAGGGCCTGTCGCTGATCCCATCCCCGCGTCGACTCGCCGATTGTGCCCAAGCTCGCGCCGAGCGGGAACGACATATCTCGTCGCGTAGTCGTTCGACGCAGTCACACAGACGAATACCGGCGGTTGGTTCGGGACAAAGCCGTGATTGTCCTTGATCTGTTCGAAGACGGGCAGGTATCGCGCAGCTTCGAAGGCGGGATTTACCAGCAGCACCAGATTGGCGAAGGACGGCACGATGCTGCCCTGCTTCGTTGCGGCTGCTTCGATCAGCGATTGCGCCACCGCCGAGTAGACGATCAGACCGCCAAAGCTGTGCCCGACAATGACGAGCACAGGCTCGTTGGGCTTTCCGAGCTGATCATTGCGGAATTCTCGCAACTTCCGAACAGTTCCCGCACCGAGCCCAACGCGACGCGCAATGCCGCCTCTTTTCGGGTCCAAAAAGTCGCGTAATCCACCGGCAGGAAATCCGGGCCATACCAGGAGAGGCCGCGCCAGGCGACGAAGACCCCGAACACCGGCCGGCCCGCGGCATCGAGCGAGGTTTGCGTCAATAATTCGCGAAACGATTCGAGATTGCTGTCGTCGCTGCGACCGTTATGCCGCCAGCCATGAACGAACACGACAGGACGACCGCTCCCTGGCCGGCGAGCGGTGCGAGCGCCGCTTCGAGCGCATGCATTTGTCGCCGGTCGTAGCAGACGCCCTGATCGTCGAATTCGACGATCGCTAGGGTATAACCTTGCTCCCTGAAGACCGCTCCGTTCGGGTCCTGATGAGGTTTGTTCGGAATGAGGCCGAAGGGTCACCGCTGCTTGTCGGCTGATCTCGCTGGAGCTTCCGGATTGCTGGAAAACGCCTGTGCGACCATTGGCAATCCTCCCGTCGCAGCTGCCAACGGCGCAGCAGCTCGGAACCTTTGCATAGCACGACCGAGGCGCGCGTGGTGTGAGCGGGTTCACAGACGTCTTCACAACTGGCGCCGTCTTTCTCGTCGCGCTCGGGTCGGACTTTATCGAAAGCCTGTTCGACCCAATTTATGTCTGTGTCGACCGCGCCCGGATGGCGCAGATCTGTCGCGGCGAATTGTCTTAGCGCTTTCGGAGTTGCTCGTCGCTTAACTACAATTTAAGGCGCACGGAATTCCGCTGTCCCTGGCCGCTGGATGCCTGACCCCTGATGACCGACCTCGTCCTCGAGCACGGGCTTTGCTTTGCCGATCTCTATGACCGCGAGGGCGTTGTTCGTGTCGATCGGGCATTTGTCGCCCATTTGGCCGAGACCGATGTCGGTTTGCACGATCGCCTGATGACGGCCCGGCGCGATCCGGATGCGATCGAGCATCTCGAGGAATCGAACCTCGTTGTCGATCTCGCGCCCCATCTCGAGGATTTTATCGGCGAGTTGTTCGGGATCGAAGCAGAGGTTCGTACCTTACAGGCCGCCCATCACGAGCTCGCCTCGCTCTATTCGGTCAAGCGCCTCTTCGTACAGCGCCGCGCCGTCAAAGGCATCAAGGAAGCCGACGCCGTGGCAATCGATGGGACCGCGCTTGCCGACACGCTCGATCGGCTGATCGGCGAGCCATCGGATGCCGACAGCACGATTGCATCGTGGGAGCGGAGATACGCCGAGCATGTGGCCGAGTGGCTCGAGGACGAGGCAAGCAATCAAGGCCCGCTCGATACCGCGCAGCGCTATGCAGCCTGGGCGGTCTTGTCGCCCGAAGGCCGCCACAAACACCGGCGTGGCGTGTTGTTCAAAGTTCCGCACCGGCTCGACATGCATCATCTGGTGCCGGTCGAGACGATCGAGCGCGACGGCGTTGCGATGCTGCGGCTGCCCGAGGATGATTGGCGGCGCCGCGAGGGATTTGCGCTGACCGATCGCGGCACCGACCTGACCGGCGCCCTCGACCAGGCGAATTATTGCATCTGGTGCCACAACCAGGGCAAGGACAGCTGCTCCCGGGGGCTGAAGGAGAAAGACGGCGCCTTCAAGAAAACCGTCTTCGGCGTCACCCTCGCCGGCTGCCCGCTCGAGGAAAAGATTTCCGAGATGAATTTGGTCAAGGCCCGCGGCAACAGCCTCGGCGCCCTTGCCATTGTCGCCGTCGACAACCCGATCTGCGCCGCGACCGGGCACCGCATCTGCAACGACTGCATGAAGGCCTGCATCTACCAGCGGCAGGACCCGGTCGATATCCCGCAGGTCGAAACCCGCACCCTGAAGGACGTGCTGGGGCTGCCCTGGGGTTTCGAGATCTATTCGCTGTTGACGCGGTGGAACCCGCTCAATCTGCGGCGGCCGCTGCCGCGGCCGGCAACCGGCTCCAAGGTGCTCGTCGTCGGCCTCGGGCCGGCAGGCTTTACGCTGGCGCATCATCTGCTGAACGACGGCCATTTCGTCGCCGCGATCGACGGGCTCAAACTCGAGCCGTTGCCCGCCGAGATCTGCGGTGTCGCGCAGGACGGCGCGCGCCGCCCGTTCGCCCCGATCCGCGACGTCGCGAGCCTCGTAGAGGGGCTCGACGACCGGGTCATGGCGGGGTTTGGCGGGGTCGCCGAATACGGCATCACCGTGCGCTGGGACAAGAATTTCCTGAAGATCGTGCGCCTCCTGCTCGAACGGCGCGCCGGCTTTGCGATGTATGGCGGCATTCGCTTTGGCGGGACGATCACGATCGACAGCGCTTTCGATCTCGGCTTCGACCACGTGGCGCTGTGCGCCGGCGCCGGCCGCCCGACCGTGATCCCGATGAAGAACGGCCTGGCGCCGGGGGTGCGGCAGGCCTCGGATTTTCTGATGGCGTTGCAGCTGACCGGCGCCGCCAAGACCGAAAGCATCGCCAATCTGACCGTGCGCTTGCCGGTCGTCGTGATCGGCGGCGGCCTGACGGCGATCGACACGGCGACCGAGTCGCTCGGCCTATTACCCGGTCCAGGTCGAGAAATTCCTGTCGCGCTACGAAACCCTCGTCGCCGAGCGCGGCGAGGAGGCGGTGCGCGCCGAGTGGAATGCGGCGGAGCGTGAGGTTGCCGCCGAGTTCGTCGCCCACGGCCGGGCGATCCGCGCCGAGCGCGAGATGGCGCGGCGCGAAGCCCGTGCGCCGCGACTGGTGCAGCTGCTCGACAGCTGGGGCGGGGTGACGATCGCCTATCGCCGGCGTCTGATCAACTCGCCGAGCTACACCCTCAATCACGAGGAGGTGGCGAAGGCGATGGAGGAAGGCATCCGCTTTGCCGAACTCCTGACCCCGGTCGAGGTCGAGGTCGACGTCTTCGGCCAGGCCGCGGCATTACGCCTGACCCGCCATCGCGCGCCGGAGGTTGGCGGGCATCGGCCCGAGCCCGATCAGGGGCCGGGCGAGGAGGTCGTGCTGCCGGCCCGCACGATCCTGGTCGCGGCGGGAACCCAGCCGAACACCGTTCTCGGCCGCGAAGATCCCGCAAACGTCGTCCTCGACGGGCGCTATTTCCGCGCGCTCGACGAGGAGGGAAACCCGGCAACGCCCGAGCGGGTGGCGAAACCTTCGGCGGTGCGGGTATTGATGAGCTTGCGTCCCGACGGGCGCGCCGTCAGCTTTTTCGGCGACCTCCATCCGAGCTTTTCGGGCAATGTCGTCAAGGCGATGGGCGGCGCCACCCTGGGCTACCCGGTGGTCAGCCGCATGCTGGCGCGGTTGGCACCCTCGGCGCCTTCGCCGGCCGAGCTGATGGCGCGGCTCGACGACGAGCTGCGCGCTCGGGTTCACGAAGTCGTCAGGCTGACGCCGAACATCGTCGAGGTTGTGGTGCGCGCGCCAATGGCGGCGCGCGCCTTCCACCCGGGCCAGTTTTATCGGCTGCAGAATTACGAGAGCTTCGCGCCGCGGGTCGATGGGACGACCTTGGCGATGGAAGGGCTGGCCTTGACCGGCGCCTGGCTCGACAAAGGGGCCGGTCTGCTGTCGACGATCGTGCTCGAAATGGGCGGCTCCTCCGACCTCTGCGCCCTTTTAAAGCCGGGCGAGCCGGTGATCCTGATGGGGCCGACCGGAACGCCGACCGAGACGCCGGCCGGCGAGACCGTCTTGCTGGTCGGCGGCGGGCTCGGCAATGCGGTCCTGTTCTCGATCGGCGCGGCGCTCCGAGCGTGCGGCTCGCGGGTGCTCTACATTGCCGGTTACAAGACGATCGAGGACCGCTACCGGATCGCCGATATCGAGCACGCCGCCGACGCTGTCGTGTGGTGCTGCGACGAGGCGCCGGGCTTTGTCCCCGCCCGCCCGCAGGATCTCGCCTTTGTCGGCAATGTCGTCGAGGCGATCGAGGCCTATGGCTCGGGCGCGCTAGGGCCGGTCGAGATCCCATTGGAGGCGGTCGACCGGATCATCGCGATCGGCTCCGACGGCATGATGAACGCCGTCGCCGAGGCGCGCCGGGCGGGCCTCAAGCGCTATTTCCGGCCGGATCATCGGGCGATTGCCTCGATCAACTCGCCGATGCAGTGCATGATGAAGGAGATCTGCGCGCAGTGCCTGCAGCGCCATCGCGACCCGGTGACCGGCACCGAGACCGTCGTCTTCTCCTGCTTCAACCAGGACCAGGAGATGGACTCGGTCGATTTCACGACCCTGCACCGCCGCCTGACCCAGAACGGCGCCCAGGAAAAGCTGACCAAGCTCTGGGTCGACCGCTGCCTGCAGCACCTCGGCGAACGCCCCGCAATGGCCGCGGAGTAAAGCAATTTTAAGTTAAGCATGATATAGTCCGCCGCTAGCCATTGGTTGGCAGGGGAGCGGCGATGCCGCGCGGACGATCAAAGAATAATGGCGCCGGCGCGGCTGAGAACAGTGCCGCAAAGCTCGGCTTCGAGGCGAAGCTGTGGCAGGCGGCCGATGCGCTGCGCAACAACATGGACGCGGCCGAGTACAAGCACGTCGTGCTCGGCCTGATTTTCCTCAAATACATCTCCGACGCGTTCGAGGCGAAGCACGCCGAGCTCGACGCGCAGCGCGGCGAAGGCGCCGACCCGGAAGACCCGGACGAGTACCGCGCCGAAAACATCTTCTGGGTGCCGCCGGAAGCGCGCTGGTCATATCTGAAGGGCAACGCGCCGCAGCCGACGATCGGGCAGATCGTCGATGACGCGATGACGGCGATCGAGCGCGACAACCCCTCGCTCAAAGGCGTCCTGCCCAAGGATTACGCCCGCCCCGGCCTCGACAAGCAGCGGCTCGGCCAGCTGATCAATCTCGTCAGCGATATCGGCCTCGGCAGCCCGGCCGACCGCGCCAACGACATCCTCGGCCGCGTCTACGAATACTTCCTGTCGCAATTCGCCAGCGCCGAGGGCAAGAAGGGCGGCCAGTTCTATACGCCGACCCATGTCGTGCGCGTGCTGGTCGAGATGCTCGCGCCCTACAAGGGCCGGGTCTACGACCCGTGCTGCGGCTCGGGCGGCATGTTCGTGCAGAGCGAGAAGTTCATCGAGGCGCATAGCGGCAGCATCGGCGACATCTCGATCTACGGCCAGGAATCGAATTACACGACCTGGCGCCTCGCGAAGATGAACCTCGCGATCCGCGGCATCGACGCGCAGATCGCGCATGGCGATACGTTCCACAACGACCAGCACCCCGACCTCAAGGCCGATTACGTGCTCGCCAATCCGCCGTTCAACGACAGCGACTGGCGCGGCGAGCTGCTGCGCAACGACAAGCGCTGGGTCTATGGCATCCCGCCGGCGGGCAATGCCAATTTCGCCTGGGTGCAGCATTTCATCTATCATCTGGCGCCGAACGGCGCGGCCGGTTTCGTGCTCGCCAACGGCTCGATGTCGTCGAACCAGTCGGGCGAAGGCGAGATCCGCAAGGCGATCATCGAGGCCGACCTCGTCGACTGCATGGTCGCTCTGCCCGGCCAGCTCTTCTATGCGACGCAGATCCCGGTCTGCCTGTGGTTTCTCGCGCGCGACAAGAAGAACGGCCGCTTCCGCGACCGCCGCGGTGAGACGCTGTTCATCGACGCGCGCAAGCTCGGCACGATGGTCGACCGCGTGCACCGCGAGCTGACCGACGACGATATCGCGAAGATCGCCGGCACCTACCACGCGTGGCGCGGCGACAAGGATGCGGGCGAATACGCCGACGTGCCCGGCTTCTGCAAATCGGCGATCACTCGACGACATCCGCAAGCACGGCCATGTGCTCACCCCCGGCCGCTATGTCGGAGCCGACGCGGCCGAGGACGACGACGAGCCGTTCGACGAAAAGATGCGCCGACTGGTCGCGACGTTGCGCGCAGCAGCAGGCCGAAGCAGCAAAGCTGGACGCGGAGATCGCCGCTAACCTGCGGGGGCTCGGGTATGCCTGACTGGCCAGTTGCTCCCCTCGGCGACCTCGTCGAACCCAGCCGAGGTATCTCGTACGGTATCGTTCAGCCAGGCACGCATGTGTCAGACGGTGTGCCGATTGTCCGCGTTAGCGACGTGCGGTGCGGCCGCATTGCCGTCGACGATCCCCTTAGGGTCGCGGAGGACATCGAGGCGGCGTATGTCCGTACTCGCTTGCGGGGCGGCGAGCTGCTGCTAACTCTTGTAGGCACAGTCGGAGAGGCGGCAGTCGTTCCGGCGTCCCTTGCTGGCTGGAACACTGCACGAGCTGTGGCGGTGATCCCCGTTCGGAGTGGAATCGGCGCATATTGGGTAAAGATCGCACTGCGCTCCCCTGCAGTACAGGAATTGATCGGCTCGCGGCTGAACACGACTGTGCAGGCCACTCTGAACCTACGAGACGTGGCCGAACTGCCCATTGTTCTGCCGCCGCCTCAAGAGCGGGAGACCATCGCCCGCGTCCTGGGCGCGCTGGACGACAAGATTGAGCTGAACCGGCGGATGAACGAGACGCTGGAGGCGATGGCGCGGGCGCTGTTCAAGTCTTGGTTTGCCGATTTCGATCCCGTCCGCGCCAAGGCCGCTGGCCGCGAACCCGGTCTTCCCAAGCCCATCGCCGACCCTTTCCCCGCCCGTCTGGTCGACTCCGAACTCGGTGAGATCCCAGAGGGCTGGCAGGCGGGTAAACTTGGAGACCTGCTAGCGGAGCTCGTATCCGGAGCAAGGCCGAAAGGGGGGGCTGTTGATGAAGGAGTCCCGAGCATTGGGGCAGAGAATATAATCGCGCTAGGGAAATACGATTTTTCAAAGGAAAAATTTATCCCAATCGAATTTTTCCAGCAGCTCAAGACGAGAGGCGCGGCACTCAGGCCCGGGGACGTGCTCCTTTACAAAGATGGCGCGCAGATTGGACGTAAGACTTACTTCGACCGTGGATTCCCCCATCGAGAATGTGCAATCAACGAGCACGTATTCATTCTTAGAGCTAAACGGTGGGAACAACAGCGATATATGTTTTTCTGGCTCGACCAGGATTGGGTAACCCAAGAAATCATCAGCCTCAACTCAAATTCGGCACAGCCAGGTATCAACCAGCCAGGAGTGCGCGGATTGCCGCTCCTGCTTCCGCGGCCGTCTATAATCGCCTCGTTTGACGAGATCGTAGAGCCGCTTACACGTCGTCTCTTCGCCAACTGCGTCCAATCCGAAACACTCGCGGCGATCCGCGACACTCTTCTTCCGAAGCTCATCTCCGGCGAGTTGCGGGTGAAGGATGCCAGGTGCGCCGTCGCCGAGGCGGCCCAATGAAAGTATTACCCGCAACATGATTGAGCAAATCTCGATGCATCGCGAGGAATTGCGGGCGCTGTGCCGCCGCTTTCATGTACGGCGGCTGGACATTTTCGGGTCAGCAGCACGCGGCGATTTCGACCCCGAACGGAGCGATGTCGATTTTCTGGTCGAATTCGATCGTGGACATCCCGACGCGCTATCGTTCGATACCTATTTTGGGCTCAAAGAGGCGCTCGAGGCTCTCCTTAATCGCCCAGTCGATCTCGTTGAACCGGGCGCAGTGCGCAATCCCTATCTCAAAGCGAGTATCGAGGGCTCGCGGGAGCCGGTCTTTGAAGCGTGATCCGAAAAGCTTGCTGTGGGATGCGCGAGAGGCCGCGGAAGTCATCGCGACCATTACCGCGGGAAAGACATTTGCCGAGTTCGACGGCGATATCGTCCTGAGATCGGCCGTCGAGCGGCAGTTCGAGATCGTGGGCGAAGCGCTCGCGCAGCTGGCGCGTCTCGATTCCGCGACGGCGGATAAAATCCCCAATCTTCGCGAGATCATCGCCTTTCGTAATGTTCTGATCCACGGCTATGCAGTCATCGATCGCGCCCGCGTGTGGCGCGTGGTCGAGGAAAACCTGCTGCAACTCCGCGCGGCGCTGGCCGAGCTCCTCGGCGAGCCGAAGTAATGGCCGGCTTCATCGAATTGGACGCCGAAGAGGCCGCACTCGGCTGGCTGGAGACCCTGGGCTATACCGTCCGGCACGGGCCGGAGATCGCGTACAACGTCGATGGCGGCGAGCGCACCGACCCGGGATACCACGATACGATCCTACAGAACCGGCTGCATCGTGCGCTGACCCGGCTAAACCCGGGTTTGCCGACAGCTGCGGTCTTCGACGCCTACCGCAAATTGCTGCAAGTCGAGGCGCCGAACCTGCTCGCCCGCAACCATGCGCTGCATCGCATTCTCGTCGACGGCGTAAATGTCGAATACGCCCGGTCGGACGGCTCGATTGCCGGCGCCCAGGCGCAGGTCATCGATTTCGAGCGGCCCGAGCAGAACGATTGGCTGGCGGTCAATCAGTTCACCGTCGTTGAGGGGCAGCAGAGCCGCCGCGCCGACATTGTGATCTTCGTCAACGGGCTGCCGCTCGGCGTCGTCGAGCTGAAAAACCCGGCCGACGAGGGTGCGACGGTGTGGGATGCCGTCCAGCAGCTTGAAAATTACCAGAGCTCTGATCCCGTCGCTGTTCACTTATAACGCGGCGCTGATCGCCTCGGACGGCGTGCAGGCCCGCATCGGCGCGCTCGGCGCGGGCAAGGAATGGTTCAAGCCGTGGCGCACGATCAGTGGGCGCGAGGATGCGGCGCCGGGCCTCCCCGAATTGCAGGTCGTGCTCGCCGGGGTGTTCCAGCCGCGCCGGTTTCTCGATCTCGTCCGCCATTTCATCGTGTTCGAGGATCTCGGCGGCGGCACGCTCGCGAAGAAGATCGCCGGATATCACCAATTCCACGCGGTCAATGTCGCGGTCGAGGAGACGTTGCGCGCGGCCAATCTTGCGCTGGAAGCCGAGGAGGCGGCTGGAACCTTTTTCGCCCGCCACAGCCCCGGCGGCGAGCCGGGCGACAAGCGGGTCGGCGTCGTCTGGCACACGCAGGGCTCGGGCAAGAGCTTGACGATGGCCTTCTATGCCGGGCGGCTGATCCTGCACCCGGCGATGGAAAACCCGACGATCGTCGTGATCACCGACCGCAACGACCTCGACGACCAGCTGTTCACGACGTTCGCGCGCTGCCGCGATCTGTTGCGGCAGGAGCCGGTTCAGGCCGAGAGCCGCGCGGATCTGCGCGCGAAATTGCAGGTCGGGTCCGGCGGCGTCGTATTCACGACGATCCAGAAATTCATGCCGGAGGAGAAGGGCGACCGCCACCCGGTGCTGTCGGAGCGGCGGAATATCGTCGTGATCGCCGACGAAGCGCATCGCAGCCAATACGATTTCATCGACGGTCTCGCGCGGCACCTGCACGACGCATTGCCGAACGCCTCGTTCATCGGCTTCACCGGCACGCCGATCGAGAAGACCGACGCCAATACCCGCGCCGTCTTTGGCGACTACATCAGCATCTACGACATCCAGCGTGCGGTCAGTCGACGGAGCGACGGTGCCGATCTATTACGAAAGCCGGCTCGCCAAGCTCGAATTGAAACTATCGGAGCGACCCAAGATCGACCCCGAGTTCGAGGAATTGACCGAGGGCGAGGAGGTCGAGCGCAAAGAGAAACTGAAGACCAAATGGGCGCAGCTCGAAGCGATCGTCGGCTCCGAGAACCGGGTGAAGATCATCGCTCGCGATCTCGTCGCGCATTTCGAGGAGCGGCTCGCGGCGATGGACGGCAAGGCGATGGTCGTCTGCATGAGCCGGCGCATCTGCGTCGACCTCTACCGCGAGACTGATAACGCTGCGTCCGGAATGGCACGACGAAGACGACGAGAAGGGCGCGCTCAAAGTCGTGATGACCGGCTCCGCCGCCGATCCCGCCGACTGGCAGCCCCATATCCGCAACAAGTCGCGGCGCGAGGCGCTCGCGAACCGCTTCCGCGACGCGTCGGACCCGTTCCGCATCGTCATCGTGCGCGACATGTGGCTGACCGGCTTCGACGCGCCGAGCCTGCACACGATGTACATCGACAAGCCGATGCGCGGGCACGGGCTGATGCAGGCCATCGCTCGCGTCAATCGCGTGTTCAAGGACAAGCCCGGCGGGCTGGTCGTCGATTACCTTGGCCTCGCCGACGAGCTGAAGCAGGCGCTCGCGACCTATACCGAGAGCGGCGGCACAGGCCAGACGGCGATCGACCAGGCCGAAGCCGTCGCGGCGATGCTCGAGAAGTACGAAATCTGCCTCGGATTGTTCCACGGCTTCGATCTCAGTCCCTTGACGCAAGGGACGGCGCAGCAACGGATCTCGATGATCCCCGCCGCGCAGGAATTTATTCTCGCTCAGGAACGAGGCAAAGAGCGGCTGCTGCAAGCGGTCAAAGAGCTGTCGGAGGCGCTTTGCGTTAGCGGTGCCGGACGACGCTGCGCTTCGCATCCGTGACGAGGTCGGCTTCTTCCAGGCAGTGCGTGCACAACTCATCAAAGGCATTCCGGACGACCGCAAGCCTCCCGAGCTGCTCGACCACGCGATACGCCAGATCGTCTCGAAGGCGCTGGTTTCCGAGGAGATCGTCGACATCTTCGCCGCTGCCGGGCTGAAAAAGCCGGACATCTCGATCCTCTCCGACGAGTTTCTTTCCGAGATCCGCGGCATGCCGCAACGCAACCTCGCGGTCGAGCTGTTGCGCAAGCTTCTGGTCGGGGAGATCAAGACCCGGTCGCAGAGAAACGTCGTGCAGGCGCGCTCCTTCACGGAGCTGCTGGAGCGTTCGATCCGCAGATACCAGAACCGCGCGATCGAGACCGCGCAGGTCATCGAAGAACTGATTGGGCTTGCCAAGGACATGCGCGCCGCGAATCTCGCGCGGCGAAGAGCTCGGGCTATCCGAGGACGAGCTCGCCTTCTACGACGCGCTCGAAACCAACGACAGCGCGGTCAAGGTATTGGGCGAGCCAACCTTGAAGACGATCGCCCGCGAGCTGGTCGCAACCGTGCGCAAGAACGTGACGATCGACTGGACGTTGCGCGAGAACGTCCGCGCCCAGTTGCGCGTGCTGGTCAAACGCATCCTTCGCAAATACGGCTATCCGCCCGACAAGCAGGAAAAAGCGACACAAACCGTGCTGGAGCAGGCGGAGTTGCTATCGGAAGCCTGGGCAGCCTCCTGACACGTTCCGAAATAGCCGCACTCCTGTCCCATGTTCCCTCCCGACTGGTATCTGAGTTGTGGGCCTTGAAGGGAACATATGGTGAACCCACATCGCTGGCCTCCGTTCGCCCGGGAGAACCGCTGATGTCGGAAATCGTTGTCGATCCGTATTCTCCGCCCTGTTATCACTGTTTCCCAGGCCTGGAATTGAAGAATCTCAATAGCTTACTCCTGATCCATTTTATCCTCGCGCGCGCGGCTCGCGGGTGCTCTATTTCGCCGGCTACAAATTTGCTGCAGGACCGCTACAAGGTCGCCGATATCGAGCACGCCGCCGACCGCTATTGTGGGCTGAGGATACGGCCGGCAGCTGATAACCTATTAGTTCGAAGTATATTAACCAAATCTGTTAACTATAACTCGGAATCTTTCCAATATAGATTGGAACATTCCTGCTTATGAGGTGTTGCGAGGAGTAAGCAGCCAACTGGAACGGAGGTCGCCGGTGAATTGATTGGTTCGGACCCTGTGCGGTCTTGTTCTCATCGCAAGCACGCCGGCCTTTGCTCAAAGCCCCGATCACGGGTCGGCGCGTATATCAGTTGGCGAGGCGCAGCAAAATGGCTCGAATACTGCCCCCCAGCTCCGCCATGCGATGCGAGATCGGGTAAATGCCGGGCTAGTGAGCATCATGTCGCGGGGTATGGAAGGCACCGAGCTCTGGGAAGCCACCGATCTTGCGGCTAGTCTAGGTGGAGCGCGCGATAGGGTAAGGATACTTCCAGTTGCCGGTAGAGGTGCGCTGCAAAATGCCACGGACGTTGTCTTCGCGCGCGGCGTCGATATCGGCATCATGCAATCGGATGTTCTCGCCGCGCTGAAGCGCGACCCGCCCTTTCCGGGGATCGAGAACTATCTTCGGTACATCACCAAGCTGTACGACGAGGAGCTTCATGTTCTCGCGGGGACACAGATCCGGTCCATCGAGGATCTGGCATCGAAAAAGGTGAATTTGGGCATCCGTGACAGCGGGACCCTGTTCACCGCAAAGGCGATTTTCGGTGCGCTGGGCGTAACGGTCGAGGAGACGAATTTCCCCCAACCTGTCGCGCTCGCGAAATTACGGCGGGGAGAGATTTCAGCTCTGGTTTGCTTGACGCCAAAGCCCGCCGGCCTGTTTCGAGACCTCCGGCCCGACGAAAACCTCCATTTCGTCTCGATTAAGCCTACCGGCAACTTGCCTCCAAGTTACACGTCGGCGACCCTTACGGCCGAAGATTATCCCGAGCTGATCGAGACGAGCGCACCGGTCGGCACGGTTGCGGTGGGAACCGTTCTGGCCGCATACAATTGGCCCGCCGGGACGGATCGCTACGGCAAGGTGGCACGTTTTGTGGAAGCATTTTTTGCTCAGCTTCACGAGATGCAGGTCCCGCCGCACCATCCAAAGTGGCATGAAATCGATCTGGCCGCTACGGTGCCAGGTTGGACGCGGTTTCCCCCTGCTGAGGAATGGATCAAAAAAGCCGGGTTGAACGAAGGCGAGTCGCACCGTTACGCGGCAATTCCGCAAGGCAGCGCGGGATCTCCGACCGCCCAAGAGCGCGACGCGATCTTCGCAGAATTCGCCGATTATCAGAGGCGCAAGGCGGCGCTCGACCCACACCAGCGCGAAGCCCTCTTCAGGGAGTTCGCCGAGTATCAGAACCGCAAGGCGGCGCTCGACCCACACCAGCGCGAAGCCCTCTTCAGGGAGTTCGCCGAGTATCAGAACCGTCAAAGCCGCGCCGCTGCTGAAGCCCTCTTCAGGGAGTTCGTCGAGTATCAGAAGAGTCAAAGCCGCGCCGCTGCTTTGGAGCAACGTCCGCCTATTCCCCTGCTAATCCAGTTTGCGGCCTACCAGTATCACGTTTCCCCTCACTAAAAGCAGCGAAGGCCGGCCGCGAGCGCAGCGACAGGCCAGTCATTCTTGGGCTAAACCGGCTCGTTGAAGTCCGACGTTTAACGTCTGCTCCTGCAAGCCCCAGTGCCGAGGGTTGGTCAGCCAAGGATTCTGGCCGCGCAATCGGGCCAGCGAATTGATGGCGGGGTTAAGCTTGGTGGCTTCCGCGAGAGCGCGTTTCGCTTCGTCGAGATTGCCTTCGAGTCCAAGCGCCCCGGCTAGGTATAAATGAGGGAACCACACCCTATCATTCGCGGCTCGCGCTTTCCTCAGCAAATCAATCGCCTCATCCACCTGGCCCAGAAGCAGATAACACGCACCCAATGCCCAATACGCGGTGCTTATATTCGGGTCATAGGGATCAAGCTGGATCGCGGTTGCGATGTACCGGGCCCCGGCCTCGGGGTGGCCAAGGAACATCAAGGTTTGACCAAGGTGCAGGTAGCCGCGCGCATGATTGTGGTCGAGCGCTATCGCGGCCTCGTATTCGGCTTGCGCTTCGGGCAGGCGGTTCTGCATCTGCCGGAGCACTCCCATCGCGAAGTGGGCCGCCGACCGACTGGGATCGCGCTCGAGAGCGTCTCGCAGCAACTTTTCCGCGCGAGCAGCGTCTTGCTGTAACGAGGGCGTCCATCCCTCCGCTAGTTTGCCGCCCAAAATCGTTGCGAGGCCGATCCGGGCCTCAATCGAGTCCGAATCCAATTCCAACGCCCGTTCGAAATCTCTACGCGCCTCCTGCCAGGTCGCAGTGGAGTATGGGCGATAATACCAAGCCCACCCTCGCATAACGAAATCATGCGCATCGGGATCGACTGCTCGTTCGCGATCTAACCGCAGCGTTGCGCGTTCCATGGGATCGAGGCCGAAAGTATGCGCTAAGCGCAGAGTGATCTTGTTCTCGGCCTCGATAATTTTGGCGCGATCCGTCTCAAGCCGTTCTTCCCAAGACTGTGTTCCAGTTTCGGCATCGATCAATCGCGCATCGATCCAAACCTGGTCCCCCGCCTGTCGTGCCCCGCCTTCGAGGACATAACGGACGTTAAGCTCACGACCGAGCTCCGGTGCGGCAGGCGATTCGAACTCGGGGGCAAAGGCAGTGTTGCGGGCGATCACGAAGATTTCGGAGATTCGCGAGATATCGCTGGTCAACTCGTTGGTGATCGCGTCGGCAAAGTATTTCTGGCCCGGATCGTTCGACAGGTTTGCGAAGGGCAGAACGACAATGGAGCGCGGTCTCAGCGATGTTTGCGACGAGGCCGGGGACGGCAGTTGAGCCTGCTCCGACACCAGCGGTTGCGCCGGCGCCGGGGACGGCAGTTGAGCCTGCTCCGACGCCAGCGGCGTTTGCGCCGGCGCCGGGGACGGCAGTTGAGCCTGCTCCGACGCCAGCGGCGTTTGCGCCGGCGCCGGGGACGGCAGTTGAGCCTGCTCCGACGCCAGCGGCGTTTGCGCCGGCGCCGGGGCCGGCGGTTGAGCTTGCTCAGACACCGGCGGCGCCACGGTCGGCTTGTCGCTGGCGTTGGGGACGGTTGTCGAGGGCTTGCGGGTTTGCCGCAACCAGCGGCTCCGGGATCGGCGCAATCGCCAAGTTTCTGCCGACCCACCACCAAGCAGCGGTCCAAATGCCGGTTGTTACCACGAAGCTTGCAACAATGACTGCGCCTCTTCCGGCTTATCCACCGCTGTGCTGAAACAGGAGGTATTTGCGCGGTGGGGCTCAGCGCCGACGCCACGGCTTTCCGCGCTCATCGCGTACACGTGCACGGGCATAGCGAGGTTGCTTGACGCTCCGCTCTCCGATGTCCTCAAATGCGTAAGGGAGCTTGTCGCGGACGATCTCATGGACCGCGCGCGAGATGCAAACGCCCCCTGGTTCGGCCAGCGCACGCAATCCCGCGGTGGTGTTAATCACGTCATCTGTCGGGTCACTTCCGGAATTGATCGCGATGCGAAACGCCAGGCGATTTTCTGGAGTTGCCTCCGCATTGCGCTCCGTCAGGCTTCGCTGCATCTCTACAGCGCAGCGCACCGCCTCGACTGGGTCAGGGAACGCGACGAGCAGGCCGTCGCCGGCGGCGTTCAGGATGCGACCGCCATGCTCTGTGATCTTGATATCGACGATTTCGCGACGAAGCGTTTTCAGCTGTTCGAGCATGCCTTCTTCGCCCGCCTTTAGCAGGCCCGAATAGCCCGGCCCGTCCACGGTAAGACGGCGGATGGCACCCAGGACCAACGTGCTTTTCTCGTCCGCTCCTATGAGATGCGAGTAGCCCACAACATCAGCGTTAAGGATTGCGCCGAGACGGTTGGTTGTAGTCATCTCCGATAGCCTCTCGCTGTTCACGGCACCGGTTGAGCCCGTTTTTTTTTACATATCGAAGGGATCGACCCTTCGACGATGATTTCCGCGCAGATCTTATCACATGAGGTTAGCTTCGGTTGGCGAAAGCTATCCTCCGTCTTTTACGGCGAAGGGAGTTGGAAGCGACTAAATCGAGGTCTGCCTCTGCCACTGCCGCGAGCACCCCGCAATGGCGGCAGTGTAAATGGGTTCCTGGACGCCGGTCTCGCCTGCTATGCCCGCCAGAGTCGTTTCGAGGCGATCGCGGCGCCTTCGACCATCGCGCCGAGTTTCTTAAAGGAAATGTCGGGGTCGAGCTTGCCGTAACCGGCGAAGGTGCCGAAGCCGCAATCGCTGCCGGCAATCACCCGTTCGCGGCCGACAATATCGGCGAAGCGGCAAATGCGCTCGGCGACGAGCTCGGGGTGCTCGACGTAATTGGTCGAGGTGTCGAGCACGCCGGGCACCAGGATCTTGTCGTCGGGCAATTTGACATCCTGCCACACGGTCCATTCATGCGCGTGCCGCGGGTTGGCCGCCTCGACGACCAGCGCCATCGGCTTGGCCTTGATCAGGATCGGGGCGACTTTGGCAAACGCAATGTCGTGATCGTGCGGACCCTCGTAATTGCCCCAGCAGATATGAATGCGCGCGCGATCTGCCGGCACGTTGCGCAATGCGTGGTTCAGCACTTCCACATGGAACGCCGCGCGCTTCAGGAAATCCGCCTCGCTCAGTTCCTGAAAACTGGTGTGGTGCGCCATCGCCAGATCGGGGCAATCGAGCTGCAACACAAATCCTGCATTGGCGATGGCTTCGTATTCCTCCTGCATCGCCGCTGCGATGGCTTCGACATAAGCCTCGTGCGCCGGATAATAGGAGTTGGTCTGGAACACCGGCACGAGACCCGGCGACGCCGCGGTCATGAATCCCTCGACCACCGCGACCTGGTCGAGCGCGGCACGCAGATTGGCGAGGTCTTGAGCGAGCGGCTCACGGTCGCGCACCGTCACCGGACCGACGCACTGGGCTCGTCTGGCGACATTCGCACCAGTCATCCTCTCCAGAGCGGCAAGGAAATTCGGGTGATCTCTCGTATCGAGCCGAGGCTTGGCGGGCTCATGTCCGGCGAATCCCGAAAGGCGGTCGACGACATAGGTCGAATATCCCGGCTTCGACATCTCGCCGTCATTGACGATGTCGATCCCGGCATCGGCCTGGCGGCGGACGATGTCGACGACCGCTTGGCGCACCAGGCGAGCGAGCTCGTCCTTGTCATGGGGCTCGCCCTGGTCCTTGCGCACCAGCAATGCCCGCAGCTCCGGCGGGCGCGGCAGGCTGCCGACGTGGGTGGTCAGGATGCGGTCTTGGCTGGTCTTCATCGAGATCACCTCTCTTACGATATCAAGCGCGGCGCTTCGTTGTTGTTTACCTTGCGAGCGGGTCCGGGCGTAGCTGAAAGCGGACGACTTTGGGCAAGGTCCCCTTGCCGGTCTCGAGGTGGAACATTGCCCGGGTGGCGTAAGTCGTCCACAATTCCCGACCTTTCCAGCCGGCATTCGGGTCATCGATGCGCCCGTCCACCCCCTTGGCGAAATAGCCGATCACATAGGGGACGCGCAACGTAACGAACTTGCCGTCGACGAGGGCCAGCAATGCGTCGTTGAGATTGCCGGTGGCGATCGGGACGTTCTTGCCCAACCCTAATATGTTGAATTGGTCGACCCAGGTGTAATAGCTCGACTCGGCGCTGCCGGGATCGCTGATACCCTTGAACTGTGGGCCGGGGAAGGGATACAGCGTCCAACCCTCGGGGCAATGCTTGCCGATCGCGGTTGGGCCATTCAAGACCTTGCATTTGTGCCGGTCGAAGCTCGCCAAATGCCCGCTCGCCAGCGACGCCCAGAACACACCATTGCTGTCGATGTCGCCGCCGCGTGGTCCATAGCCCGGGAAGGGCGGCTCATAGATCTCGGTCAGGGCCGTGTGCGTCGGATCAGGTCCTGGGTCGACCCGAACCACGTATCCGGGGTATCCCAACGACGTGCCCCAGATTGTGCTGTCGACCGGGTTTACGGCGACCGAATAAAGGCCTGCTACAACGCGCTTGTCCTTTGTCGGGTCGACCGGTTGGTTGGGTTCGACATAATCGTCCCGCTTGCCATTGCCGTTGGTGTCGAGGATGAACGGCGTCCAGCCCTGCGACTTTTGCTCGTCGCCGGTTTCCTCGAACATTTTGCGATTCAGCCAACCGACGACCGGCGTTTGCGGGCCGCCGGCGCTGGTCCACAACGTGTTGTTGGGGTCGGCGGCGAAATTCAGATGGTGCGTCGGAAAGCAGGTGCTGATCAGCGTGAATTTGCCGGTCGCTGGATCATACATCGAGAGGTGACGGTTTGCCTCTTGCAGCGGGAACACCTCCGCCGACGGGTGGCCGGAGCCTTTCTTGCAGAAATCCGGGTTCGCCGGAGGACGCACCCTCGCCGTGAACCAGACCCTGCCCTTCTCGTCCCTCATCGGGTTGTGCACGCTGCTCTGGCTGTCCCAGATTGGCTCCTCTCCCCAATAAGGCGACGGCGCCATCGGGGCAGCCTTGGAGGATGGCGTCTTTGGATCGCGCACCGGGTGTTTGATTTCGCTGACGGTATTGTGCATCGGATCGAGGATCGGGATGAAGTCCGTGCTCTCCTCTGGCGAGCCATAGAGCTTGCCGTTGGCGTCCAAGGTGGGATTGCGCCGGTCGGTCGAAGTCAGGTCGTGCAGGTAGGCGGTGGGCCGACTCCAATCCCACAAGGTCAGCACAATGTTGCGCTCGATGCCTTGCGGCCGAGGGGGTTGGGCAAACGGCAATTCGCCTTTGGCGATCCTATCGGTCCAGTCGCCAAAATAGTGGAAAGCGAGCTGAGGGTCGAGCCGGTTGATGGTATTGACCATCTGGACCATGGCTTGCCCGGACTGGATGCGCCGCTGCCATGCCTCGGCCGAACTCTCGAAGTCGCCGAGCTTTTTGTGGATCGTGCGAGTCCCAATGGTGCCGATCGCGTGACACGCCATGCAGCCGGTGGTCTTTATTTGGTTCAGCCATTGGGCTTGGCTCGTCAGGTTCTCCGGCATGTTCTTGTCTCTTTGCGGGCCGGAGAATTCGCTTTGATCCGGAATCTTGAGCATCGAATACCAGTAGACCGCAGGATAATACTGTGCTGCCGCTGTCTTATTCGACGCCGCCACAGCTTTCAGATTAAGTGCCTTTCCGGGCATCGTCTCAACCTTCGGCGAGTTGACCAGTCCATAGCCCCGCACCCAAACGCTGTAATGCGCGTTGGGAAGGTCGGGCATCACATAGCGTCCTTGATCGTCGGTGACGACGATCTTGGCAAATTTGGTCGGAAGCTCGGTGGTTTCAGCAATCACCCAGACGCCGGCTTCCGGCCCGTCCGCGCCGCTGACGACACCGCCGAGGTCGTGGTCGCCAATGCGGATCGCCGGGTCGGTGTTCTGCTGTGCGTTGAGGCGCATCGGAGCGGCGGCAATAAGCGCGCCTAGGACAATAGCCGCCATCGTTCGGAGCGATTGCCTTTTCTTCCTCATACTATTCCTCCCTTCAGAGCCGCACTCTTGAAAGATCCACCGCGCTCCACAACCACGATGCGCCCGGCTTCCGGATTTTCATAGGTTATTGCTCGCTCGCGCCAATACGAGCTGTTGCGTTTCACTGGACAGCCGCCGAACCGCTCTAGCCGCGGGCACACGGGCCAAATCTGCCTAGCCACGACATTCTCAGGCGCTGTCCGCCGGATCACTGAGAGTCCGTCTCCCGGAGGGACATCGTCAAAGCCTTGCATGGAGCGGGTGCTCATGCAACCATTTCGAGCCTTGCCGATCGGACAACCCGAAGCATGAAGCTCAGCACCGACCGAATACTCACGACCCATGTCGGAAGCCTACCACGCCCACCTGATCTTTTGGCGTTTCTCGAGGCGCGGGAGATCGGTCAGGACTTTGATCATCGGGCTTTCGAGAAGAGCCTGAGCGGATGCGTCGACGAGATCGTAGAGAAGCAGGTCGCGGCCGGGATCGACATTGTCTGCGATGGCGAGCTCGGCAAGATCTCCTACACCTTCTATGTCCGTCACCGCTTGTCCGGGATTACGGCGTTTCGCGGCGGAGACACCGACAAGCCGCCGCAAACCGGGGCGCATCGCGACCTTCTCGACCATCCCGATTTTATGCAACGTCTCAACCAGGCGCGCGGCGGCACCTCGTGGTTCAGCCGCGAGGCGGTGCCGTGCTGCACTGGGCCGGTCGCCTACCGCGACCGCCGACCGCTCGAAACCGATCTGCACAATCTTGCCGCTGCTTGCACGAAAACCAAGCCGCTCGAAGCGTTTATGAACGCGGCCTCACCCGGCGTGCTGACCAAATTCGTGCCGGACCGGTTCTACCGGGACGAGGACGCCTATGTCGATGCTCTCGCCAATGCTCTGAAGGAGGAATACGAGGCGATCACCAGAGCCGGTTTCATCTTGCAGATCGATGCGCCCGATCTCGGCTCGGCCCGGCACAACCAATATCAGCACCTTACAGACGATGAATTCCTGCGCATTGCCGAGCGCAATATTGCAGCGCTCAATCACGCGACCGCCAATATTCCGCCTGAGGCGATGCGCATGCATTTGTGCTGGGGCAATTACGAAGGGCCGCACACCCACGACATCCCGCTCGCCAAGATCTTCGAGGTCTGCATGCGAGCGCGGCCGGCCGGGCTATCCTTCGAGGCGGCCAATCCGCGCCATGCGCATGAATGGGAAGATCTGAGCGGCGCGAAAATCCCCGACGACAAAATCCTGATCCCCGGTGTGATCGATTCGACGACAAACTTTGTCGAGCATCCCCGGCTGATCACGCAGCGGATCTGTCGCTACGCCGACATCGTCGGGCGCGAGCGGGTGATTGCCGGCGCCGATTGCGGCTTTGCGACCTTCGCCTTTGTCAATAACGCGGTCGCGCCGTCGGTCGTCTGGGCAAAGCTAGCAGCACTGGCGCAGGGGGCGGAGATCGCCACTGCACGACTGTGGAATTAAGGAGGCATGCCTATGCGGTTTTGCGCCGGCTGCCGCGCGACTTTGCCCAGGCCGGCCTGATTTATTCGCTGCCGCTGATCACGATCGGCGCCGCCTCGGCGTTCGGCTGGATGCTCGCCTATCTGCGCGGCCCGATCATAGTCTCCGGCTGGATCGCCAATCTCGCCGGCGATGACCCCTATCTTCACGATCGTCGGCGATTTCATCGAGCCGATCGATCCCGTGCATTGTGATCTTTATGTCGATCGTCGCCGCATTGACCGAGGCCGGCGGCATCAACCCGGTGCATATGGGGTCGTGCTGATCGTCACGCTCGCCTTTGGGCTGATCACCCCGCCTTACCGGCTGGCATTGCTGATGGCCTCAAAATTCGTTGGGGTGCGCTTCTCGCAGGCATTGCGCGCCTCATTGTCGGTCTATGTGGTCTTTTTCGCGACGATCGCCGCCTGCATTTTTCTGCCCGACGTGGTGCTGTGGCTCCCCAAGCACCTGTTCCCGGAGGCCGTCGGCTGCTTGAAGAACCCGAACGGCCCCGGCTATATTTGCCCGTAATGTTTACCGACCGATTAGGAACTCATCGGGTGCTCGAGAAAAAAGCGAAGCATTTCCCGCGTTGCATCCGGCCCCTGCGGATCGGTGTAGGAACCGACGGGATTGCCGCCCGACCAGGCATGGCCGGCGCCATGAGTGATCCACTGCTCAAACATCGCAACGCCATCGAGGTCGCGGTAGATGGTGCGGGTATAGGCGCGGCCGCCCGGTACCCTGCCGTGCTCGACCGTCACGCGTAGATCGGGATTCAGCCGCTCCTGCAACTGCGCGATGACCTGATCGCCGTTTTGCGGGTGTACTGTCGTGTCCTGATCGCCATGGAACACGATCGCCGCGGACGGTCCGCGAAGATCGTCTCTTGGCGGATTGGCTGTGACTGCCGTTGGCTGGCTGGCTCCGGCGCATTGCCGCAAAGGCCGAGGCGACGTCGCTGGCAGCACCGCAGGCGAGCCCGGAATGGACGCCGATTGCCGCATAGAGATCGGAATAGGTCGCCGCGAGGATCGCGGCCTCCGCGGCACCCGCCGAGAGCCCGGCAGCGTAGACGCGTCTTTCATCGATCGAGTAGTCGCTAATGATTTGGCGGGTGATGCCGGAGATCAGCAAGGGCTCGCCCTGGCCGCGGGTTTGGTCGCTCGGACGGAACCAGTTCCAGCATTTGGAGGGATTGGCCGACGCAGCCTGTTCCGGATAGGCCACAAAGCAGTTGTGCCCGTCGGCGCGCACATTCATCCGGGTGCCGGCAGCAAAATCATCGGGCGATTGAGTACAACCGTGCAGCATGACAATCAATGGCAGCGGCTGGCCGCAATAGCCGCTCGGCACGAAGAGCTTATAGGCGCGGCTGCCGGCCTGGTTGCTGTAGGACTTCGTGAGAAACCGTCCCCGGTCCGCTATTCCGCGAGACTGCGCCGCAGACGGCCGCGCCACGCCACCCGCATCGGGCGCAAGGCCGATGCCGGTCATCCGGTCCAAAAAGCGACGCAGCGCTTCGGGCAACTGCGCTCGGACCGCGCCTTGGGCGGCATCGGTCACCTCAAGGTTGACCTTTGCCCCCCGGAGCATGCGCTGCAGCTGCGCCGTGCTCTCAGTCAGACGGCCGGCTCGGATCAAGCGGCTTGCTTCACGCATGCCGAGCGGCGCTCTGTCGCTCATCGTGACATTCCTCTATTCGAAGGGTTCGGCTGAGGCGGCGGCGATCTACCAGTTCCGCCGATCAACGAATGCGGCTTGCCAGAGCGGCCTTGACCGCAGGACTGGCGTGCAGCGCTCCCAACACCGCGATCGAGCCGATGGTGGCGCAGGCGAGCTCGGGGGAGACGTCGTTGGCAATGCTGGCCAGACCCAGCACACGGATATGCAGGGTCTTTCCGGCGGCGCGCGCCGCCTCCAGATCATCGCGGCTGAAGTGCCGCAACCCCAGCTCCACTTGATTGCGCGCAACCACCTGCTTCAGCGTATCGACGTGCCGCTCGAGCTGGTTTCGAATGGCGGTGCGGATGAAGTCGCTGCGGTTCGAATAGAACCCCTCCCGGACCATCAGGTCGATCTGCCCGAGATCGACATGCCCGAGGTTGATGGTGATCTTCTCGTTGTCCGCAGTCTTCGAGCGAAGATCACCGGCACGGCCTGTCATTCCATACCATCTCATGGCCATCCGTTTGGATGGAAATGGGCGTGACCGTTACCTATTCAAGGCTCTGACGTGCTTTGCACGAAAGGATCGGGCGCTGTTGTTGCATACTCCCAATGCGGAATATGCCCATCATTTACGCGTGCAGGCGGGTATGATGAGGTCAGCCAGCTGTGCGCGCTGATAAAAATGGAAAGGGGAAACGATGGATCCGATCGTCGGCAGCGGCAAATACACCTACAAAGTCAACGAGGATTGGGCTCGCCCTCCAGAAGGCATCGAAATCAGGGCGTGCGCTGTTTCCGTCGATTCACGAGACCGGGTCTACTGTTTCAATCGGAACTCCGAGCATCCGGTCGTCATCTTCGACCGCGACGGCAGTTTTCTGTCGTCCTGGGGCGCCGGGATGTTCACGTTTCCGCACGCGATCCGCATCGACGACGCAGGATTTTGTCTGGCTGACCGACGAGCATCACGGGCAATTCATGAAATTCACCACCGATGGCGAGTTGCTGCAGACCATCGGCGCCAAAGGCCAGCGCTCCGATACCGGGGTGCCGGAGGACGATTTCAGCTCCGCTGCGTGGAAAAAGGTGACGCATGGCGGGGGGCCGTTCAACCTGCCGACCGACATAGCGTTTGCGCCGAGCGGCGAGATGTTCATGACCGACGGATACGGCAATGCTCGCGTGCACAAATTCTCGGCCGACGGGAAATATCTCTTCTCGTGGGGCGAGCCGGGAAAGGCGCCGGGGCAGTTCAATCTGCCGCACGGTGTTTGGATCGACCGCCGCGGGCGGGTGCTGGTCGCCGATCGTGAAAACGACCGGGTGCAGGTCTTCGACCAGGACGGCAAATTGCTGACCGTGTGGCCGACCGAACTGATCGGCCCGGCGTTTTTCTATGTCGATGACGACGACGCCGTCTACATCCCCGAGCACAATGGCGGCATGATCAGCATCCTGACCCTCGACGGCGAGCGTCTCGCGCGCTGGGGCGACGGCCCGATCAACCGCTCGTGCCACGGCATCTGGGTCGACTCGCACAGCGACCTCTACGTCGTGCAGCCGGGCGAATGGGGCCGCGCACGGCGCATCGTCAAGTACCAGCGGCAATAGCAGCTCGCCGCAGCTGCATTCAAGCAATAAGCTCAATAGGAGGAAAAACCCCGATGTCGGAAAAGCCAGTGCAGAACGACAACAACCGACTGACTTTTAGTGACGAGGACTTTGAGCGGCGCTATTCGCCCGAAAAGGCAGCGGCGGCGGTGTCCGGAGCTGGTCATCCTTCTCCCATTGCAACTGCGCAAGTCCAACCTCTCTCTGCCGGCACTGGCCGCAGTCGCAACAGATTTATGCGCACGCTGATCCGACGGCGTCTGGCCTCGCACGGGACGACCTGATCGACCGCTCCGTTACCGAGAGCCGGCGCGCATGCTCGGGACTTGACGCGAGCGGGGCGAGACGTTAGAAGACAGTGATCGTGGTGGATTTGAGCCGACCGGCTTGCGGCCACGTTAAATAAGCGCTAAAAGGTCGAGAGTTCTGAAAGGAGCCCTGGCCCGCGCGGGACCGGGGCTTTTTGCTGTCCGGATCGGCGCGGCCCCCGATTGGAGAGACCCGCCGATGACCCGACCCGTGCTGCCCCCCGACCTCGCCTCGAGCCTCGACCCCGCGACGATCCTGGTGCGCGGCGGCGCGACCCGCAGCGCGCACGACGAGACCTGCGAGGCGCTGTTTATGACGTCGGGCTTTGTCTATGACACCGCCGCCGCGGCCGAAGAGGCTTTTGCCCAGGAAGGCTCGCGCTTTGTCTATTCGCGGTATCGCAACCCGACGGTGGCGATGTTCGAGGAGCGGCTGCGGCTCCTCGAAGGGGCCGAGGCGTGCCGCGCTACGGCGAGCGGAATGGCGGCGGTGTTCGCGGCCCTGTTGTGCCGGCTGCGTGCCGGCCAGCGCGTCGTGTCGAGCCGCGCCCTGTTCGGCTCGTGTCATTACATCGTCGCCGACCTGTTGCCGCGCTGGGGCATAGAGACCCTGCTGATCGACGGCCGCGACCTCGGCGCCTGGGAGGCGGCACTCGCCGGCGGCGCCACGCTCGCCTTTTGCGAGAGCCCGTCCAACCCGGCGATGGAAATCATCGATCTCGCCGAGGTCGCGCGCCTGACCCACCGGGCCGGCGGCATCCTCGTCGTCGACAACGTATTCGCGACACCGCTGCTGCAGAAGCCGCTGACATTCGGGGCCGATGTCGTCGTCTATTCGGCGACCAAGCACATCGACGGCCAGGGGCGGTGTCTCGGCGGCGCCATTCTGGCGTCGGAGAAATTCGTCAAGGACGATCTCGGCCCGTTCTACCGGCATACCGGGCCGTCTTTGAGCCCATTCAATGCCTGGCTGCTGCTGAAGGGCCTCGAGACGCTGGAGCTCCGCGTCGACCGGCAGTGCCGCACCGCGGCGGCGGTCGCAAACTATCTCGAGAGCCATCCCAAAATCGCTCGCGTGCTCTATCCCGGGCTGCCGAGCCACCCGCAATATCAGCTGGCGCGCCGGCAAATGAAACAAGGCGGCAGCCTGGTCTGCTTTGACATTGCCGGCGGCAAGGAAGGCTGCTTTCGCTTTCTCGACGCGTTGCGCCTCGTCGACATCTCCAACAACCTCGGAGATTCGAAGAGCCTGGTCACCCATCCGGCGACAACGACCCATTCACGCCTCAAGCCCGAGGAGCGCGCCGAGCTCGGGATCGGGGACGGGCTGGTGCGCTTTTCGGCCGGGCTCGAAGCCGAAGCCGACCTGCTGGGTGACATCGAGAGGGCGTTGAACCACGTTTAGCGTTATAATTCTGTAATTATGTAAGAATTGACAGAAAGAGGTCGCTATAACTATCTGAACCACATCGGTAGGCGGCACTTTGCCGTCTGGTCGCCAGAGGGCTGCCGTATGGCTCAGATCGATGCGATTTCAAAACCCGAGGCGGTAAAGCAGCAGAGCCGTCAGCTGCGCGGTCATATTGCCCGCGATCTCGCGGACGCCACCGCGCCATTCGACAAGGAGGGCTATTCCCTCCTGAAATTCCACGGGATCTACCAGGGTTATGACCGCGACAGCGCCACCGAGCGCAAGCAGCGCGGCGACGACAAGGTCTGGCAATTCATGGTGCGCGTTCGTATTCCGGGCGGGCGACTCGATGCCGACCAGTATCTCGCTCTAGACGCGCTCGCCGACGGTTACGCGAACGGCTCGTTGAGGATCACGACGCGGCAGAGCATCCAATTCCACGGCGTCGTCAAACCCGGGCTCAAATCGACGATCGCCGAGATCAATGCCGCGCTATTGACGACCCTCGCCGCCTGCGGCGACGTCGTCCGCACTGTGACGACGGTTCCAGCGCCGATCCGCGATCCGGTCCACGATAGGCTCGAGGCCGAGACACGTCGGTTGTCGACCTACCTCCTGCCGCAAACCCGGGCCTACCACGAGATCTGGGTCGACGGCGCGCCCTGGCAGCAAAACGAGGGTGCGGCGGAGGAACCCGACCCGCTCTACGGCGAGCGCTATTTGCCGCGCAAATTCAAGATCGGTCTCGCGATCCCCGAGGACAACACGATCGACGTCCTGACCAACGATCTGGCGATCGTAGCGCTGTTCGACGGGGAACACCTCACCGGGTACAATTTCATGCTCGGCGGCGGCCACGGAATGACCCACAACAACCCGAAGACCTATCCGCGGCTTGCCACCCTTGTCGCTTTTGTCCAACCGGATGATCTGCTCGAGGCCGCCGCGGCAGTGGTGCGGCTGCACCGCGACCATGGCGACCGCGGCAACCGCCGGCATGCCCGGCTCAAATATGTGATCGCCGAGAACGGCGAAGACTGGGCCCGAGAGCGGCTTTCGGGGTATCTGGGCAAGGTGCTCGAGCCGTGCCGCGACATGCCGCCCTTCGCGGTTCCCGATCATCTCGGCTGGCACGAGCAGGGCGACGGCAAGCTCTATCTCGGCATTCCGGTGTCGAGCGGACGCATCGCCGATCAGGGCAGTGCGCGGATCCGCACCGCGTTGCGCGAGATCGTCAGCCGGTTCCGCTGCGATCCGATCCTGATGCCGAGCCAGGACATTATCTTGAGCGAGATCCGGCCGGAGGATCAGGGCGCGATCGAGGCGGTGCTGCAAGAATATGGGGTACGTCTCGGCCGCGACATGACCCCGGTCGAACGCTGGACGCTCGCCTGCCCGGCCCTGCCGACCTGCGGCTTGGCGCTGACCGAGGCCGAGCGCGTCCGCGACGATATCGTCGGGGCGATCGAAGCGCGGTTGCGCCTATACGGTCTGGAGAGCGAACGGCTCAGCATCCGTATCACCGGTTGCCCGAACGGCTGCGCGCGGCCCTATACGGGCGACATCGGGATTGTCGGGCGTATGCCCGGTTTCTACGCCCTGTTTGTCGGCGGCGACTTCGAGGGCACCCGGCTTAACCTTCCGTTCGCGGACAAGGTGCCGTTGAACGGCATTGCCGAAATCTTGGATCCGCTTTTCGAGCTATTCGCGACCGCCCGCACCATCGGCGAAGGTCTTTGGCGACTTTTGCCATCGCGTCGGCCTTCCCGCCTTGCAGCAGGCGCTCGCCAGACGACAAAAGGGCGCCGCCTGAGAACTCTTCCCTCAGCGGCGCCCGGCCGATACCCTGGCCGACAATCTTTTCCTTGGAGGTCGGCAATGGCGGTCATCGGGGTTATCGCTCAAGGGATGATGGGTTCCGGCGTGGGCCGGCGTTTGCGCGAGAGCGGCGCCGAGGTTCGCACTTTGCTCTCCGGCCGCAGCCCGGCAAGCGCTGAGCGCGCCAAGTCGGCGGGCATGGTCCCGGTGGCCGACGAGCGCGCCTTGCTCTCGGGCGCCGATTTCTTCCTGTCGATCCTGCCCCCCGGGGAAGCCGAGCCGCTCGCTCGCCGCCTGGTGCCGACCCTCGCCGCGCAAGACCGCAAGCCGGTCTACATCGACTGCAATGCGGTCAGCCCGCAGTCGGCTGTCCGCATCGGTGAGGTTGTCGCCCCGACCGGCGTCCACTTTGTCGATGCCGGGATCATCGGCGGGCCGCCACAGCCTGGCAAAAAAGGACCCTCGATCTATGCCTCGGGCGAGCATGTCCGTGAGGCCTTGCCGTTGCGCGATTGGGGTATCGATCTGCGCGCCATCGACGGGCCGATCGGCGCCGCCTCCGGGCTCAAGATGTCGTATGCCGGGATCACCAAAGGCACGACCGCCATCGCCTCGGCGATGATGCTGGGCGCGGCGCGCTTTGGCTGCACCGAAGCCTTGATCGCCGAGCTTTCCGAGAGCCAGCCCGGCCTCCTTGGTCAGTTCCGCAACAGCATCCCCCGGATGTACGACAAGGCTTATCGCTGGGTCGCCGAAATGGAGGAGATCTCCGACTTCCTCGAACAGAACCCGCCGTCTCACGACATCTACGCCGCGATCGCCCGCCTCTACGCCTACCTTGCCGAGGCGGAGGCTGCGAAAGAGCCCGGCCCCGATAACGCCGTCCGGACCCTCGACCGAGTCCTCGGCAAGGCTTAACTCCCTCGCCCCGCTTGCGGGGGGAGGGCTGGGGTGAGGGGTTATCTCCGCAGTTCGGTCAGCATCCTTTCGAGAACTCCGTCAATGTTCTCGATAACATCGTTATTCCAGATGCGGATGACGCGGTAACCGAGGGCGATCAACTCGCGATCGCGCACTTGATCTGCAGCGCTCCCTGAGTGCTGGCCGCCATCAAGCTCGATAATAAGGTGCCGTTTGCGGCAGGTGAAGTTGGCGTATTAAAGGGCCAATCGGCTCTTGGCGGGTGAACTTGAATCCATCGAGTTGCCGATAGCGAAGCCTTATCCAAAGCTTCAACTCTGCTGGCGTCAGGGCGCGCCGCAAAGAGCGGGCATGCTCAGCGCGCCTTTGGTTCTTCCCACGCACAACATGCCCCTCACCCCAACCCTCTCCCCGCAAGCGGGGCGAGGGAGTTAGTTTGCCACCTGGTGGCGGGCCAGGTGCTCAAGGACGCGGACGAGGCCCGAGTGGTCCCAGCCCTTACCGCCGAGCGCGGCGGCGGCGTTGAACAGCTCCTGGGTCGTCGCCGTGTTGGGCAGGGAAAGGCTCAGGGAACGGGCACCCTGCAATGCCAGGTTCAGATCCTTCTGATGCAGTTCGATCCGAAAACCGGGATCGAAGTTGCGCTTGATCATGCGCTCGCCATGCAGCTCGAGGATCCGCGATGAGGCGAAACCACCCATCAGCGCCTCCCTGACCTTGGCCGGGTCGGCGCCGGCGCGCGACGCGAACAACAGCGCCTCGCCGACCGCCTCGATCGTCAGTGCGACGATGATCTGGTTGGCGACTTTGGTGGTCTGCCCGTCGCCATTGCTGCCAACCAGCGTGATGTTCCTGCCCATCAGGTCAAAGATCGGCTTGACCTTGGCGAAAGCCTGGGCGGGCCCACCCACCATGATGGTCAGCGACGCGGCCTTGGCGCCGACCTCGCCGCCGGACACCGGCGCGTCGAGATAGTCGCAGCCTTTCTTGTTGATCTCGGCGGCGAACAGCTTGGTTTCGATCGGCGAGATCGAGCTCATATCGACAACAATTTTGCCCGGAGACAACCCCTCGGCAATACCGCCCGGATCGAACAGCACGCTCTTCACGTCCGGGGTGTCCGGCACCATCAGGATCACGATTTCAGCCTGCTCGGCGATCGCCTTCAAGGTATCGCAAACCGTGGCGCCGGCCTCGCGGACATCGGGCGGCAAACGGCGCTTCCCGTAGACGAAGAGCTCGTGCCCGCCCTTGATCAGGTTAAGGGCCATCGGATGCCCCATGATCCCGAGCCCGACAAAACCGATCTTCATGACTTCTCCTGTCTACGCTGACTGACCCGCCGTAGCCGCACACTGCTACAGTTTCGGCCAAAGCCTCAAGCCGGGCGACTTGCTGACGTGCGAAATGGTAGTTTGCCGCCGGCATCCCGGGGGTGATCAATGCTGCGCGCGTTGCTGGTGTTTTGCCTGGTCTGCATTGCTTCTCCGGTCTTGGCGCAAGGGTATCAGTCAAAGGAGCTTGCCGATGCGGCGCGTGACCGGCGGCAGGAGCTGATCGACAGCATCCCGGTGAACAAGAAGCAGCCCGAGCTTATCACCGGGTTGCGGCGTACCGCCGAAGCCGATTTCCAGGCAAAGCGCTATCCTGCCGCCCGCCGGGC
>CAVOTD010000013.1:0-302961 GCA_963698995.1 uncultured Alphaproteobacteria bacterium
ATCACTGAATCTTGGTGACGGAAGGGGTCAGGCGGCAGCGGCTTGAGCTTTCGGCTTGACGACCTCAATTCCGTCGGTGAATTTTACACCGAGAATTATTTTCGGCTACTGGTTGTGGCCATCGAGGCGACGCCAGTTTTTCTCGGCGGCCTCGGCCAGCTTGAAGATCATGGCGAGCGCGGTCTTGTTCGAGAGACATCCTTTGGAGCGCACTGTTCGGTGGCGGACCGTCGCGAATGAGCTTTCGATGGGGTTGGTCGTTCGCAGATGCTTCCAGTGCTCAGCCGGGAAGTCGTAGAAGGCAAGCAACGCGTCGCGATCCTTGATCAGGCACTCGACAGCCTTGTCGTATTTGACGCCCCAGGTTTCGATGAAGGCGTCGAACGCGGCGAGTGCATCCTTCTTGGTCTCGGCCATCCAAATCTCCTGGAGCGCACGCTTGGCCTTCGATTGCTGGCTCTTGGGCAGCTTGTTCAAGACATTGGCGGTCTTGTGCACCCAACAGCGCTGGCCGCGCGTCCTCGGCCACACCTCCTCGACCGCCTGCCAGAAGCCGAGGGCGCCGTCGGCGACCGCGAGCTCGGGTCCCATCGCAAGCCCCCGCCGTTTGAGGTCGAGGAGGAGCTCTTTCCACGATTGCGCGCTCTCGCGCACGCCGTCGATGAGCCCGACAAGTTCCTTTTTGCCTTCGGGCGTGGCGCCGATGATCACCAGCAGGCACTGCGCGGCCTCCTCGAGCCGGGCTTGCACATGGATGCCGTCGACCCAGAAGTAAACGTAGCGTTTGGCCGAGAGATCACGCTTGCTCCAACGCGTATGCTCGTCCGACCAGGCCTCCTTGAGCCGCCCGATGGTCGAGGCAGAGAGCCCGCCGGCATCCTTGCCGAGCAGTGCGATCAGCGCCTCCTCGAAATCACCGGTGGAGATGCCCTTCAGGTAGAGAATCGGGATCAGCACCTCTAGGCTCTTCGATCGGCGCGCATAGGGAGGCAAAATCGTCGACGAAAATCGGATGTGCTCTCCGCCTTCGCCGACGCGGTCACGCACGCGCGGGCACCGCACCGCGACTGCACCGATGCCGGTCACGATCTCGCGCTCGGGCAGATGCCCGTGGCGCACCAGTCGCCGGCGGCCATCATCGGTCAACTTGTCGGTATGGGTGCTGAGCCAAGCCGCAACCTCGGCTTCGACGGCCTGCCCCAATAGCGTTCTCGCGCCATTGCGTAAAACCTCGGTCAGCGGATCGGAAAATGTTCCTGGCTGGGTTAGTTCGAAAACGTTAGTCTCGGTCACGGCGTATCACTCCTTCGGTGGAGAAGTGGAGGCGTTGAACACCCCCACGATACGCCGCCTTACCCCTTCATGCCGTCACCAACTTTCGGCCTTAGCTCTGTCGAGCATGCTCGCGATGGGTGCAGGTCTCACGGTCTCTCAGATCTCCGAGCCGCTACGCAATACCCGGCTGGTCTTGCTTGCGCTGTTGGCCAATTTCGTCTTCTTGCTTTGCGTTCTTGGATGGACCTTCCCTGACAGAATGAACGCGCCGCCCTGGTTCCGGCGTCCTTGGCCGGGTTAAAGATGTTGAGCTTCCGTTCCCAGAGGGAGATCGGTGATCGTCTTGGGTTAACTCACGGTGAATATGCTAGTATCACTCAATTGCTCAGGCTGGTGATGCGCAACAACGCAACTGCCATCCAGGGTTCAGAACGTCCACGATCCGGTTCGGTGAAAATATGAGAAGTGCAGACGAATTCGATTCGCGCCGCCGGCTATGGCAAAACCCAATTTTCACCGCCAGACGTCGCACTGCTGTTCCGCTTTCCGAACGTGGTGATGCGATCGCACTCGGTCTCCGGAATGCGCGCTTTTTCCTCGATAATCCGGGGGCGATGTCCACCGAACAAGAGCAAGCGCTCGTTCGCGAAGCCAAAAGCCTTGGCGTCAGCCGAGGCGGCGTCCTGCCAAACGCGCAGTACCTGTCGCTTTCGGGAGGCGGAGACAAGGGCGCCTTTGGCGCTGGACTGCTCGTCGGTTGGACCGCATATGGCGACCGTCCGAAATTCAAGCTCGTCACCGGAGTGAGTACTGGCGCTCTGACCGCGCCGTTCGCTTTCCTGGGCCCTGAATATGATGCGGCTCTCACTGACGTTTATACTAACATTGACCCATCGAAGGTCTTTAAGAAGAGGTTCCTGCCCCTCGCCGCGCTTATGCAGGACGCGATGGCCGACACGAGTCCGTTGTTTGGAACGATTTCACACTATATCAACGAAGAGATGCTCGCGAAGATCGCCGCGGAATACGAGAAAGGACGACTGCTGCTGATCCAGACCACCGATCTCGATGCCGGTCTGCCAGTCCTGTGGAACATCGGAGCGATCGCCGCAAGCGGCCATCCAAGCGCGGCTGATCTCATCTGTCGAATCTTGCTTGCGTCCGCATCCATACCAGCGGCGTTCCCACCGGTGTTGTTCGACGTCACTGCTAATGGCAAATCCTATCAGGAAATGCATGTCGATGGCGGCGCTGTCAGCCAAGCGTTTCTTATTCCGCCCAGTCTCGACGTGCGCATTGCACAAGAAAAGTCCGGGTTCCGCAGAGAGGCCTACGTCACTTATACCATTCGCAATTCCCGCTTGACAACCGAATGGAGCGATGTGCAGAGGGCAACCCTTCCGATTGCCGGCAAGGCCGTCTCGATAATGATCAACTATGTAGGCCTTGGCGATCTCTATCGGATTTATCTGGAGGTGCAGCGCGCTGGCGCAGGCTTCAACGTCGCTTACATCGGCGACGACTTTCAGGCAGAGCACAAGGAGCAATTCGACCAGGGATACATGCGCGCTTTGTATCGCTTCGCCTACGAGAAGGCAGCGAGGGGTTACCCGTGGGAGCATGCGCCACCGGGGTTTCAAGCCGAAGACCGGTGACGACGTTGGATCACTGAGAGGTGGTCTACGACGCCATCGTGGCGCGAGTGAAAGAGTACGTCCTCCGACGCTTCCTTATCCTCCTTCCGTCGACCCTAATTTATTCGAGCCACGCAAATTATCGATCAGGATGTAGACGCTTACCAACAAGACCCATGCAGGAAAAATGAACAGGGCCCAGTCAAGATAACCGCTGCCAATAAGAAGGAACAGAGCAGACGCGTATCCCAGATAGGCAATCAAACGTGCGACAAGCTGGGTCTTTATGGCTAGCGTAGACGTAGAGATCATAAAAACCGCAGCCATCTTGAATGCGTAAATCTGCATGGCGTCAAAAGCGAATGCGCGGCCGAATGAAAATGAAGGAGAGCCGACTAGCGCGCCGGTTGCAACTGAATAGGTATGGATGAGACCTCCCATAGCCGAAGCTGAAACGAATATCATTCCAAGGAACAAGAGACCGCTTCCCAAGAAAACAGTCGCAAAAAACTGGTCTTCCTTCTCCCCCAGGCGATCACGCAAGACGCCGAGAAACCACAGGAAAGCAACTCCTGCAAATGGAATGAGGTTCAATGCAAGAGACACTCTTTCCGAACTCGTCTTTAGCCATGAACCGGTCTCGCGTGGGCTAACGGGCACTGACTGCCAAAATAACCAAAGGCTGCAAATGAGTAGGAGAGAAAAAAGGATACCGGCGATGGCAGCCGCTCGCGGCGTTTTCAGCCCGGGATGAATTAGGGGCGGTTTAGGATCAATTATCTCGGCGGATGGATTTCGCATTGTGTAACACTCCCAAAGGCAACGCGTGCGAGACGCATAAGTGACAATTTTCGTTATTTGGGCCGTCGCGGCGCGGTGTCTTCGAATTCCGCCGAATAGCTCTCGAGAGCGGCGTCCGTATCCAGAGCGGCAGATGTTGCAGCAGTCGCCTGTGCGTTGGCTGGCTTATTGGCCGCGATGACCAACGCCTCGCCGATGAAGGCCGATGCCGCGATCACCTGAACCGCCGCTCAGTAGCACATCGCGACGCTTGATGCCGTAGCAATTCTTCGACGCATTGTCTTGATCTGTTTGTCGATAGTGGTCCTTGCTCATGTGTCTCTCCTAAATGCGAGCTTGAGCAAATAGAAGCCAAGGTGGGGGCCATTAGCACGAAAGGCGCGAATGCAACGGCTTTTATGTCATTGCTACCACGCGCCCCTTCCGGTCGTCCGCCGTCGCGCGTCCCCCAGACTTCGCGCGGCGGCGATTGAGCGTCGCCTAGGGAATGTAGTTGCTGGCATCGTCGAATCCGCAGCCTTCGTGGACGTTGTCAAACTGATCGGCCATCACATGCGCCAGAAGACCGCTGCATCCAATGTCGAATGAGGCGTAGACTGCGGGCCCTCTAGCGACTTACGCGTTCATCACCTCCCCCAGCCTCTTTAGCCGATACCTCGCCGATAAGGGCTTTGAGGCACACGTCGGCATCCGTCCCCGAAGCTCTCGATCACTAGCGTGCGCGTAAGGAAGGCAAAATCAATGTCCGATTGTAATGTCCGATTGTTTTGCGACGTCCATAATTCGAAGCAGAATTTCCTCTCTTGCCTCCAGCTCGGCCGAGTAGTTTGTGGTCTCAAGATAGAAATAAACTAAAATGTTCAGACTACTTTCTCCAAAATCATTGAATTTGACATTGAAGTTAGTCTTGTTTGTCATCGGATGATCAGCGATCGCCTGCTTGATGCTGGCGATCAGCTCTTCTAGTTTTTCACGGGAGGTGTCATAGGTGACCTGGATGAGAAACCGCTGGCGGCGCATCATGCGTAGGCTGAGGTTTTCGACCGTCGCATTGACCACGGAGTTGTTCGGAATCGATATGAGCGAGTTATCCGATGTTCGGACTCGCGTACTGCGAAAGCCGACATCCTCGACCGTGCCTTCGCTGCCAGCTACCCTCACGACATGGCCGACGCGAAACGGCTTCTCGATCATGATCAGCATCGAGCCGAAGAGGTTGGCGAGGCTGTCCCGAGCCGCAAGCGCCACAGCCAAGCCACCGACGCCTAGCCCGGCAAGCACCGAATAAGCGGGGAAGCCCAGCTCGTAAGACCCTTGGACCAACAAACCGATGGCGATCGCGATGCCAGCGAAGCGCATGCCGAGTTTGAGGAGCTGGCTGTCCAGGCTCCGTTGTCGCAGGCGCTCCGACACCACGATGGCTTCAGCGAGGAGGCCGGCACCAATCATGGAAAGCCAGGCGGCGCTGAGGTAGAGCGCGCCGGTCTGAACAAAGGTGATAACCACGCGTGGGGTTCCACTGATCCGCAAGATCGCGCAGAGCACAGGTATCAATGCGGATACCAGAATGATGGCTAGCGGGGTTAGAAGAGCATGCCATCCGGGACCCGACTCCTCAGGCCTCCGGCTGGCGAGAAAGCTGCCTAGGCGGTACACCCCATAGACGAATCCCACGCAGACGACGAGTCCGGTGATAAGACCAAGCCATTGCCATGACGCGACGCCGGCAATCCGGGCCTTGGCCCAGGCCGGAAATGCCAGCATCCAGCGGATCGGCACGATTCGCTCCAGTCCGATCGGCGAACTCGAATAGGCGTCGTAGATTGTAGCTGCGCCGCCTGCCATTCGACGGTAGACATCGCTCAGTTCGGCTGCCGGGCCGGGCTTGTAAGGAAGTTTCTCCACGCGCCCATAGAATTCGGGGAGTCGATCCACGGTGTCTGCGGACACGAGATACTTTCCCGAACGGGGCCCATTCTCGATAAGGGCGATATCGATCTCCGTTCCCGGCAGACGCCAACGCTTGGATGAAGCGCGCGCCACCGCGTCCTGATCCGGAATGCTTTCAAAAGAAGGAAATTCGATCCGATCGAATATCTCTTTCAATTGAATCGCCCGCTCGGGCGCAACAGTGTCTCGGAGTACAGGAGGGATACCGGACAGATCCAGAACTTTAATCGCTTTTGCTGCGGTTGAAAGCACCTCAAGCTGTTTCCGTCGTTCGTCGGGTGTGAGGTAAAGCCTTTGGGATGCTGCGTACTCCTGCAAAACGTCCTTCAAACCCAGATAGATCTCGTCCATAGTCACGACAAAACTTTGCAGCGTTGCTCTCGGACTGGATGTATCTACTGGGCGGAGCGGATTGACGTCCGCCGTGTTCGCTATGTTCGACAAAACAAAAATCAACTCGATCAGAGAAGCTATACACAGATAGCTGGCGCGGCGGGCAAAACGTGTCATCGGGATCACCCCAACTTGACTTCACTCGTATGATAATGGGGCGGCGGTGGGTAGACAGTAGTAATAGGGCGCCGCTGCGCCCCCACTCCGTCACCGTACCAAGCTATGGGACCGTGGTCCCATAAAGCAGGCAGCGACAACGGTTTGAGGTGGCGCCGGCTTAATGGCAGTTTTGGGTCGAAATCAGCCATTCGCCGATTCGCCAGCGAATGACTGCTTATGGCGCAATCCGGTCGCTATGGGTTGGTAAGCGGACCTTGAGGAAGCCGTACTCAACAAGCTCAATTTATGAGTCCTCCCGCTAGCAAAAGGGCCGGACGGCGTACCCGTCCGTAAATTTCCGGCGCCCCACATTGAATTTCCAGAATCCGGCGAGGAGCCGCGCCGGCGATCTCCCGGTGCATCGCGTCGCGCCGGCTATTCGCCGCCGCCCCGCGCCGCCTGGAGGTTTTCATGAACCGTGACCCACGCATTGCGCTCAGCCAGGAGCTGGAAGCCAAGCAAACGCTCCTCGACCAACTCCGCGCCCTAGCCTCCGACTCTAAAGGACACTCCCGAATTTGAACAGTCGAGGAATGAGCGCAAGAAGGTGGAGCGTTTCGCACACCTCAAGGTAACCCATCGCTTCGAGCGCATGCGTCTTCGGGGTCTCACCGGCGCCCGCGACGAGTTCCACCTCGCGGCTAATCGTGCAGAACCTCAAGACACTCGCAAACCACCTCTCGTACCAATCGCCAAATGAGCCAGCCACGTCCATGGAATGAGGTGCGTTGCATCGTGGCGTTCCCGGTTCCCCAACTCAGCCAAGTGGCAATCCCGGTGAGGTTGCGACAGCGAACGAGACGTAGATATGAGGTCAAAAAAGTCTCGAAGGAGGCCTCACCCCCCTAATCGCGGACTTTTTCAACGGCATCGACCCGAAGCGGTCCGCGTTCTTGATGGGTTGAATGCTTCTCGCCCTCGACGATCTCGCCGTTCTTGCGCGTTTCTTCATACCGTGATCGTCGTGCGCAGCTGACCGGTGGCGCCTGTTCGTTTCTAATCCCGCGCGAGTTGCGCGTTCGCTCCACCGCGGTGATCGGCGTATTCTTTGCCGTCGATCGGCGCAACATGCGGCGGATCTTTATCGAGATACGGTCGCCCGATCCCAATCTCTTTGCCGTGCGCATCGATCCACTTCCACAAGTTTTTACTTGAACTCCACCGCTCTGAACGTGTCTCGCCCTTTACGCTCACGAGATCGGCCGCAAGCCCGTGGCCATAGCCGCCGCGGCGGCTCCCACCATGATACGAGCTCTCAGTCGCAGCCTTCGTGCCGCTCGCAAGCGATTGGCGGTAATCATCGCGGAATCCGCTCGTGATGCCAGGCGAAAGTCCAGCGTCGTCCAAGGCGCGAAGAGCATGATATAGCTTTAGTTTGAAGCTCCGATCCATGCCTCCGATCACGTATTCCATCAACACCGACCAGAGGTATTGGTCGACGCAGATTTCTAACACAAAGCACTCGTCGAGAGTTTCGACCGAGCTCAATGCCTCCTTCGTGTGGTCTTGCAAGGGATCAGGCGTGCTCGCGGCCGCGACCAGCACGTGCGGTGTTTCGGGCGGCAGCATCGGACGAGGGTCGGGCAAAGCGGCGTCGACGATCGCCGCATGGGCGCGGGAGTGACCGTCCATTGTGGTTGCTTGCGGTGCGTCCACGGGCTCGGCGTCGACGTTCACAGATGTTGCCCAGCTGTCCTAAGTCGGCGCTCCGGTATCATCGATGCCGGATGAACCAAAGCGCGCGAGCCCGCCAGCGACCCAGCCGGCGAGAACGACCGTTCCGCAAACCACCGCCAATCGCCGCGCGCTCATCACCCCCCGCCTCCTGTCTCGTCCAAGGCTCCACCTGAGCATACGAGACGGGGGTGATTTTCCGGATCACGATAGATCGCGCAAGGAAGAAAACTGCGGGCTATCATTTTTCCCGGGCCGAAATCACGGTTAACTGCTGGGGGTTTTCTGCGTTGCGGGCCGATCATCAGGCCGGCGCACAGCGCGCTCGCCAGCGCGAGACAGCCTCCCCAGCCGGGGCTATCCATTTGCCCCCCGGTTAATTGGTTCCACACCAATGCTATTGATATTTTTTGATTGATAGGATTGGTTGGGATTTGTCTTTGGGTTTGCATATTTTGACATTTTTTCAGACTGGTCATTCTCCAATGAGATTAAGAACAGCACTCTTGGCCCTATCTGTTACAGGAACGAGCAGCGCGTTCGCGACTTCCATCCTAGCCAAGGTTCATATTGCAGCGCATCGTTTGAATGTCTCCGTAGGAGGCAAGCCAACATACTCATGGGGTATAGCTACAGCGAGACGCGGATACCATACTCCGCGCGGTACTTACCACGTCACTGCAGTGGATATTGATGCTTATTCTTGGAAATATGATGCGCCTATGCCATATGCGGTTTGCTTCATCCGAGGGGATTATTGCATTCATGCAGGCCATTCCATAGGACGAAATGCGAGCCACGGTTGTATCAGGCTTGCTACATCACATGCCATCAGATTTTTTAATCTTGTGTCAGCCAATAGAGGTAGCACAACTATTGTAGTCCACTGAAGGTAATATGCTTGACGGACTCCAATCAAGATGGCCTTCCTCAGCAAACCCAATAACGCGTGGGTCGCATATCTGCGATTGCGGATGGTCAAGAAGCAGAGCAATTTAGCTCATGAATTGAGGATGAAATCGGCGCACCCTTCTCTGCCATTTCAAAGGGTGCCGAGGCTGTCCTAGTGCTTCGCGCCAGCCGATAGAGCCTCACCACGGACAAATCGCGCATCGAACGCGCGCTTGAATGCCGCCGCTGCTTCAGCACTCTCGATCACGATCAAATCGTCGTCCTGTCCGAGGCAGTCCGGCTGGTCCGCCACCGCCTTCTCGATGTTCCTAGCGTACTCGTAAAACACATCCTCTCGGCCGGGGATGATCTTCGCGATGATCGTGAAGCCATAGCATGCTGGACTCTTGGGATAGATTGGGCCGTATCTGCCCTGCTGCACTTTATCATTGAAGACTCCCCCTTTCGGGATCGCCATGGCCGCGGGTTTGGTCCAGTCGTTCTGCTGCGTATCTGACATAGATTGCGTCCTTTCCTTTTCTATGGTTCGCAAGACATCGAGGTATGTGAACCGCATGTCGCGATCGAAGCGCCACATGGCGTTGGCAGCAAGCGCGCACGCAGAGCGGTGGTTCCAATCGCATTCGCTTCTCTCAGAAGGGCGGCGCGTCGCCCGTCGTAACGCGAAAGCGCCATGGCGAATCCATCCTCTCTCCCTCTGCATCTTAGTCTCCATCAGCTGCCGCTGCGTGTTGCGGCTCCCGTAGATTATCGATCAGGATGTAGACACTCACAAGAAGAACCCATGCAGGAAAGATGAACAGAACCCAGTCCAGATAGCCACTAAAAACAAGAAGGAATGCAGCCGATGCGTATCCGAGAAATGCTATCCAGCGCGCGGTGAGGTGAGTGTTTATGGCTAACGTAGATGTCGTGATCATAAAGACCGCGGCCGGCTTCAATGCGTAAATATGCGTGATGTTGTATGTGAATGCGCGAGCGAAGGCAAAGGTGGCCGAGCCGAGAAGCCCGCCTGCGGTGACAGAATGGGCCAGGATGAGGCCGCCATGGCCGCCGCGGCCACGAACATCATGCCGAGGAACATGAAGTCGCCCTCGCGATTGCGCCTTGGCTGCGCCTTTCCGCCGATCTGCAAGTGATCGATGCCTGGAATCCGAGCAAATCAGGAGCGACTTACGCAGCGTTGCGCCCGCAAACTAAGTTCTAGCCAATTCAATCCAATTGTTTTCGCCTGCTGTTCATCACGTTCAAACTGTCACAGGCCGGCCAATTTGTTAAGGACCCTTTGGACCAGCTCCGCAATGGGATACTTGAACAGAAGTAGCGGCAACATCGGTAGCAGCGCAGCGATCACGACAGTTATCAACAGACGCGTGCTCACCGGGACCCAGCGCATATTGCGCACGATCCCGACGCTGTTGGACAGATCAGCGAGTGACTGCAAATCGGCTGTGCCCAACAAAGGATCCGCTGGGATAGCGGACGCGTTCAGCCATTTCTTCTCGAAGTCGTTCACGTAACGCGCCGCGAACACCATGTAGTCGCTCAATCCTTTCTCCTGGCAGGCCCTGAGCCTGAAGGCGAAGACGCACGGGGGCAGAAATATCAGCGCCAGGTTCGCGATAAGAGTGAGCGCAAGCGCGGGGTAAATCACCTCGAAGACCGTCTTGCCTGAGGAAATTTCTTCGGCGAACGATGCGGACACAACGATTGAGATCGCCAGCACCAAGGCGGTGAAATGGGTCTGCACAACTTCCAGATATCCGAGCCCCGCGGCACCGTCGGGATGAATCGGCACGAGATGGAGATCCAGTTTCGCCAAGCGCCAGAGGAAGCGGCACCAGAGGGCAATTCGCCAAATCCAACGAAACATCAGGAAGCGAAAGAGCGGCAGGCAAACGATCCAATACCACAGACCGGCGAAGGGAACATCGCTTAGGGATCGGGTCGGGTCGAGCGCCGCCGTTTTTCCCGACAAGTGCAGCTGCGCCGCAAACAACGATAACAGTGCAGCAGCCAACAGGAACATTGCTTCCGGCAGCCACGCGTCTTTCCATCGGACTATGCGTGCGATTTCGGATTCCAGGGCCGGCAGCGCGTTGCTGGGCACGACCCCGGAACGCACGATCGTGCTGACAAAGTCCCTCAACCGAGGGTCCAACGACGATTCGCACAAGAAGAACAGCGGAATGACCACCAGCAAACGAACATCCGCGGCGATCGCCGAAAGCGAAAACAACTTGTCACTGACGCCCCCAATGGACGCCAACGCCAACAAGATTGACCACGGGAGCAAACCCAGAACCAGCCCCAGCGCGACCGTGTTCGTTTCCTCGCGGACGAGGCCCAGGCGCCGCCCAAGCCGGTGAAGCGGGCCGCCGAGCAGTGAAAATTTCTCAAGTCTTCCACGTTCTTCCATACTTCGTGACTCGATTGCGAACGAACTCATGTTTTGCTTTCGCGCATTGACGCGTCGTCTGAACGGTTTCCCGCCAGTGATAAAGGACCACCTGCCGGAGGCGTCTCCATATTGCTCCTCAAGTGCGACGGGAGCCACCCCCCGTCATTCCGCAAATCGAGCGTCCGCGCAACCGAGATAACGCACGTTATCCCATGGGCTTCGCATCACGTCCAATAATGGATAAAGATCCAACTCGTCGAGCATCATTGGGCAATTGGAACGCGCCTGCGCGGCTAGCGCCAGGATCGGCGTTTACCCGAGAACTCCGTGGAAACTATTGATACATGCCAACGTTGGTTTCCTGCGCGAGATTCGAGCAATTCGCCTATGCCGCCCAGCAAAGCCTAAAAGCTCGCGTGGAACCTTCGCAGCTCGATGGGATCTTTTGGATCTATAGGCTCTCCCGGCTGAAGCGAGATCGTGTCGTCAAACGTTTCGATAAAATGCAGCGCACACAAGCGTCTGGCGACTGAACGTGCATCCTCGAGCGAGGCATTGGCACATCGAGGTGGGCTTGGCGTTCAGGGACTTCAGCCGTAACCATTGATGTCGCGGACATTAGTCCTGCCCAAGACTGATCCTGGTGGCGGTTGGTCTCCTGTGGCGATGGAGCGGCCCGCTCAGGCCGGGGCGCCTGCCGGGCGACATCGTCGTGGAGCGTGTTCTTGAGTTCCGTCACACGCGAAACGAATTCGCCCGATAACGGGGGTCAAACAAAAGGGGACGCGTCTATCCCTCGGGAGCCTGTAAAAAGGGGTGACCCAGGGTCCAAGGGCGGTTTCTGGCCGTTACATTGTGTAACAGCCGGCGGCATGGCGCGGCGGGCGCAGCTCGTAACCGGCGCAGCGCAAATAGCAGGCGAGATAGAAATCGCGCGTCTCGAACATGTCAGCGCGGCTATTCCCACCGCGGCTCTATGCCTCGTTTGCGTTGTCCTGTGCAGTTGTCACTTCACGATACGCGGTTGCCGCGAGCGCCAAAATCCCAAATTCTCGATAGAGCTTGGAGAGGGGATCGTCCGATCAACTCATAGCGGCGGGTTGCGGAATGTCCTGTTCGGTTGCCATTGCGTCTGTCCTTTGCTGAATGAGGAAGCCCGTGGGGAACTCAGATGATAATTCAGGCGGCGAGGAAGTCAGTGCCGTTCAACAGACGTCTTCTCTTGGCCATTCACGTGCAAGCCAGGTGCCAACCAAATTAATCTAGAAAGGACTGGACTTCGGCTGGGAACAGAGCGTCACTGGTCCGCCCTCGTAGAGCGCCAACGGCTCTTTGGGGATCCTGCCCCGCCGGCTTTCGCGCTTGTGCGGGGCTTCGGTGGTGACGGCGCGAGACGCCGCTGCGCACCGAATGGAGGATCCCGACAATGTCATCGAAAAAACTGTCACCGAATAAGCTCACCGATGCCCAGCTTGTGAAAACCGGAAACGAGGCTCGGCGCCTCTCGGCCAAGCCCGGTCGTTCGGACTCAAAGCAGGCTCTTATGCTCGCAACCAAAAAAACGGACTTCCGGCTCAAGATGCGCATCGCTCGGTCAAAGTGTCTGCCGATGCCGCGGACTCGTGCCGCCGTCCGCCTGATGAGCTATCACTAAATCTTGGTGACGGAAGGGGTCAGGCGGCAGCGGCTTGAGCTTTCGGCTTGACGACCTCAATTCCGTCGGTGAATCTTACACCGAGAATTATTTTCGGCAACTGGTTGTGGCCATCGAGGCGACGCCAGTTTTTCTCGGCGGCCTCGGCCAGCTTGAAGATCATGGCGAGCGCGGTCTTGTTCGAGAGACATCCTTTGGAGCGCACTGTTCGGTGGCGGACCGTCGCGAATGAGCTTTCGATGGGGTTGGTCGTTCGCAGATGCTTCCAGTGCTCAGCCGGGAAGTCGTAGAAGGCAAGCAACGCGTCGCGATCCTTGATCAGGCACTCGACAGCCTTGTCGTATTTGACGCCCCAGGTTTCGATGAAGGCGTCGAACGCGGCGAGTGCATCCTTCTTGGTCTCGGCCATCCAAATCTCCTGGAGCGCACGCTTGGCCTTCGATTGCTGGCTCTTGGGCAGCTTGTTCAAGACATTGGCGGTCTTGTGCACCCAACAGCGCTGGCCGCGCGTCCTCGGCCACACCTCCTCGACCGCCTGCCAGAAGCCGAGGGCGCCGTCGGCGACCGCGAGCTCGGGTCCCATCGCAAGCCCCCGCCGTTTGAGGTCGAGGAGGAGCTCTTTCCACGATTGCGCGCTCTCGCGCACGCCGTCGATGAGCCCGACAAGTTCCTTTTTGCCTTCGGGCGTGGCGCCGATGATCACCAGCAGGCACTGCGCGGCCTCCTCGAGCCGGGCTTGCACATGGATGCCGTCGACCCAGAAGTAAACGTAGCGTTTGGCCGAGAGATCACGCTTGCTCCAACGCGTATGCTCGTCCGACCAGGCCTCCTTGAGCCGCCCGATGGTCGAGGCAGAGAGCCCGCCGGCATCCTTGCCGAGCAGTGCGATCAGCGCCTCCTCGAAATCACCGGTGGAGATGCCCTTCAGGTAGAGAATCGGGATCAGCACCTCTAGGCTCTTCGATCGGCGCGCATAGGGAGGCAAAATCGTCGACGAAAATCGGATGTGCTCTCCGCCTTCGCCGACGCGGTCACGCACGCGCGGGCACCGCACCGCGACTGCACCGATGCCGGTCACGATCTCGCGCTCGGGCAGATGCCCGTGGCGCACCAGTCGCCGGCGGCCATCATCGGTCAACTTGTCGGTATGGGTGCTGAGCCAAGCCGCAACCTCGGCTTCGACGGCCTGCCCCAATAGCGTTCTCGCGCCATTGCGTAAAACCTCGGTCAGCGGATCGGAAAATGTTCCTGGCTGGGTTAGTTCGAAAACGTTAGTCTCGGTCACGGCGTATCACTCCTTCGGTGGAGAAGTGGAGGCGTTGAACACCCCCACGATACGCCGCCTTACCCCTTCATGCCGTCACCAACTTTCGGCCTTAGCTCCCGCCTGATCCCCGAAGGGCACTCCGCGAACCGGTCTCTGTCTGCAATCGAACCCGTCTCAGCCACGGCTAAACGGAAATTAAAAAACGGCGAGCAGAGACCGGCGCCCGAAACCTACCCGGCAAGGGCCGAAATACCGAAAATTACCGGCCAGAGACTGGGATCCGCCAGCGTAACCCGCGGGAATGTCGTGGGTTCTCACACACCGGGAAATATCACCCCGGAGACCCAACTCCCTGGCTGGGGGACCTGGATTCGAACCAGGATTGACGGAGTCAGATGGGGTATTCGGCCGGTCGGCTTGCCCTTCGTGGGGGTGAAGGGTGCTGCGCTTCAGGTTGATGATAGACGTGGTCTGTGTTGAGGCAGCCACAAGCATCATAGGAGGAGCGCAGCATGAAACACTATGCCGGATTGGACGTGTCGGTCAAAGAAACGTCCATATGCATCGTCGACGAGGCGGGCAGGATTTGCCGTGAAATGAAGGTGGTAAGTTACCCCGAAGACCTTTTCGCTGTTCTTTGCGATCCCGCATGGCGGCTTGAACGTGTCGGTCTCGAGGCTGGGCCTCTGTCGCAGTGGCTGTTCAGTGGATTGGCGGAAGCAGGAGTCCCGGCGATCTGCATCGAAACGCGACACGCGAAGGCGTTTCTCAAGGCGCAGGTCAATAAAAGCGATCGCAACGACGCGCGCGGGATCGCGCAGATGATGCGAGTCGGCTTATTCCGACCCGTGCACGTCAAGACGCTTGCAAGCCAGAAACGAAGGGCGCTCCTCGCCGCTCGAAAGATACTCCAGGAAAAGGCTCTTGCGATCGAGAACGATATCCGTGGTTTGTTGCGCAATTTTGGACTGAAAGTCGGTATCGTTGGCGTTGTCGGTTTCGAGCAGCGGATCCACGACCTCGTCGAGGGAGTGCCGGAGTTAGCCGATATTATGGAGCCTTTGCTCGCCGCGCGCCGGGTCTTGCGTGGAAAGTTTGCCAAGCTGCATCGCAAGGTTCTCCTGCTCGCGCGCGACAATGAAGTCTGTCAGCGGTTGATGACCATCCCTGGCGTGGGTCCGGTCGTATCCTTGGCCTTTATCAGCACGGTCGACGTTCCAGCGCGCTTCAGGAACTCGAAGGCTGTTGGGCCATCCCTCGGGCTGACGCCGGTTCTCAATCAGTCCGGCGAGAGCCATCGCGTTGGGCGAATCTCGTTATGTGGCGACGAGCCATGAGAGCGCTGCTCTATGAGGCCGCGCAGGTCATGCTGACCCGCGTGCAGAAATGGTCGTGGCTGAAGGCATGGGCGATGAACATTGCCAAGCGTCGGGGGCAGAAAAAAGCCATCGTCGCACTGGCACGACGGCTCGCCGTGATTATGCATCGCATGTGGAGTGATGGAACCGAGTTCCGCTGGACAAGGGAAATGGCGCCGACAATCTGAGCGACGAACGCCAAACTGTCGGAGCGACAATCCAGCGCAACGACGTCCCTCGCGGGACGATGGATGAGACGAGTTCGCTTTGGACTCTTGTGTCGATCGCTCTACCGCGATCAGTACGCGAGTCAGATTGTTCCGTCTCTTCCTGCTGATCCCATGCTGGGAGAGCCAGCGGCTGATCCCGAAGAGAAGCGCGGGCCCACGAGCGACAAAAATTGGAGTTGTTAGCCTGAAAGCGCTTGACCACCACTGCCCGAATAGAGAAGAGTCCGCTATTCGTATCAGACTGACCGGGACACAGATGTTCAATCGCTTGCCCGCTCTGCTCAAAACGGAACCTGGTCGGTACTTCGCGCATTTAACGCTGTGCAGCGCGATCCGCGAAGCGCCAAGAAGCCGCTGAGTGGCTCAAAAGCATTCATAACAAAGACGGCGGCTGGGGAGAAGGTGGGGAGAGTTACGCCCTGGATTATGCGGGCTACATTCCGGCGCCGAGTACGCTGTCGCAGACGGCAGGGGCTTTGCTTGGGTTGATGGCCGCCGGCTTGGTCGAGGACAAAGCAGTCACTTTGGGGGTGCCCTATCTTACGCGGACTCAGGCGGAGGATGGATTTTGGAAGGAAGAGCGTTTCACAGCGACGGGCTTTCCCCGGGTCTTTTTTCTGCGCTATCACGGCTACGCGAAATATTTCCCGCTTTGGGCGATGGCGCGCTTCCGCAATCTGAAAAAAGGCAACCGGCATCCGGTGCTGGTGGGAATGTGACCACCTGCCCGGTCATCGCCGTCACCGGCTTAAGACGGAAGCGAGGCTTGTCGCCGGGCCGCGCGTCTATGCGATCGCGGGCGGCGGTGACCCCGTGGGTCTAACACGCGCCTTGGAAGCGGCCGTCGCGATGAAGGCATCAGCCATCATCAGTTTTGGTGTCGCAGGGGGGTTGGCGCCCGGACTTGCGCCGGGCTCGGCGCTTATCGCCCGCGCGATTATCTCCGAGGATGGCACGCGCTATTCCAGCGATCCGGTTTGGTCGAAGCGACTTTCCAGTGCGCTCGGCGGCGCCGCGATCGCCGATATCGCCGGGATCGATGCGCCGCTGGCTGGGCATGAAGAAAAGCACGCCCTGCATATGAAAACGGGGGTGCATGCCGCCGATATGGAATCCCACATGGCCGCCGGATCGCCGCCGCCTATAAGCTGCCCTTCGCGCCTATCGCGTCGTGGCCGATCCCGCGCATCGCCGGCTGCCGCACGCGGCCCTTGTGGCGCTGAAACCGGATGGCTCGCTTGCGCTCGGTGCGATCGCGGAATCGATTTTACGGGAGCCGAGCCAGATCCCGCAATTGCTGCGGATCGCCCACGATGCGCAGGCGGCCTTTGTGGCTCTATTCCGCAGCCGAAAGTTGCTTGCCAGAACCTTCGACTTCACCGATTTCCGCGAGTTTTTGCTCGACGTGCCGGCCGACGACGTAATCGGCGGGCCGCTGCAGGTCTAGTGTTCCGTCACAAACAGTTGAATCCGATGCGGGTATGAGTACGATTCGCGGGCAAAATGAGAACCGAGCAAGCAAGCATCGTGCCCCCGATGACGTTCGGCAACAGGGGCGCCGAAGGGATTCGGTGTCTCGACGTTTCTTGCCCCGTCGCTGTAGCCGGATGGTTTCGAGTGGTGCTGTTGGCCTTATTTATGAACCGTCCTGTCTCATCGGCGATTACGTTGCTGCATGCGAGGAGAACGGAAGTCGCGCTTGCAATCCCTTTCTGTACACTTAAGTGATAAGCACCAAATGGAGATTCCGTCGCCACCTGAAGTGAGGCCAATTCCGCCGAAGTTCGAGCTTCGACGACTGACGACGTTGTCGTGTGCGGAGCTGCAGGACGCGACTACGATGCTCGCCTACGCGTTCGATGAACATCCATTGTTTCGATTGGCTTTTCGTAAGGCTGCGTCTCGGAGCACGATTTTACAGACATTATTCGCCACCATCCTCAAGGACGCTATTCGCTTCGGTCGGGTGGACGTCGCGTGCAGCCATAAAATCGTTGGCATGCTCATCTGGTATCCTCCCGGCTGCTATCCGATGTCCAAATCCCGAATCTTGCGTTTGTTGCCGCATTATGCGCGCCTTGTTGCGGTCAGTCCCCTAGGCCTCATGAAGCTGTTCCGCGCCCAGACGACGCTCAACGGGTTTCGCCCCAAGCAGCCGCACTGTCACGGCTACTTTCTGGGAGGAAGGCAGGGCGAACGTGTCGGCACCGTTCTTGCCAAGTGTCTGTTGAACGAAGCTGACGACAACGGTTGGTCGATTTACCTGGAAACGCAGGAGCGCAGGTCCACCAATTTGTACGCTCGTCTCGGCTTTAAGATGTTGCAGGACGGGATCGAGACATTGCCGGGTGGACCGTTAACCTGGACGATGTGGCGAGCGCCGCGGGTAAGCTCACAACCATTTTAGGTTGTCGCTTTCGTGGTCGAGCTCGACGGCTATCCGGGCCACGGCAGCCTGCGCGCCTTCAGCCGTCCTTCCATCCAGACGAGATCAACCCGAGGCTTCGACCCGCGCACCGTCTCAATGATCTGGTTGAAGCTGAAAAGCGGCGTCAGTTCGGCGTCACCTGCGGGAATTTTTTTGCGAGCCGCTGCTCGATATCGCTGAGCGGATGCGGCAGGCCGCGCCACGGGGCGAGCCAGGCGGTTGGGCGGATGGCCCTTGGGTCGGGCTGGAAATCCCCGGGCTCCAGCACGATTTGTCGAGCGAAATAGAGAACCGATCCCAAGGCGGGTCGTTCGCCGGCAGTTGGGGGAATATCGCGACCACGGCAACGGGTGCATTCTGCGCGATTCACTCCAAGGCCCGTACCAGAGCGGCAGGGGCTCGGTGAACCAGAGTGGCCACAGGCGAAGCGCGGGGCCATTCACCTGGAGGGTGCGATGGGGGCGTCGCAGACAGTTCTGCCGTTCGAGCTGGCGGCGAGCGACAATTCACTGACGGCGCAGAGCGGGTTGACGCTGTTTGTCGTTTGTCATGGCGCGCCCTGTCGCGTAATCCATCCCTTTTGGTTACGCCGTCTGGACCATAGTTGCGCCACGTGCTCTCGCACCATTCTCGCGGATCCTCGTCATAAGCCCCTTGAACGGCATTTGCGCCCGTCGTGAGCGCAGACGCCATGTTGTAATGATACCTGGCGCCTGGCGGCGCATCTTCGATCAGCATGAGCTCTTTCGAAAGATCGAGACCAATGATCCGGCTGTCGATCTCGAAGTGGCAACGATCGACGCTGGCGGTGATGACGGCGAGATTTACGATTAGCTCGGTCTGGGGGTCTGTAGGCTTTTCAGCATGTGCCGATGTTGCCGCGGCAAGGCTCATTGCGAGCGCGGCTAGAGTTGTCTTTTTCATGACTTGGTTTCCTTGCCCTGTAACCTCCCTCAAGGTTTTCGCTGACGCCGCGCTCGCGGTGTTATGCTTCAATGCGTTGTCTTGTGCGTTCGGCTCGATCTTTTTGGGCCCACAAGGAGATTTGTTATGTGCTCTATTTGGCACCGTGACAGAGCCGATGCGCCTACCACATATGACAATGCCGGGACAGCGCATCATCTCGGCTCCCGAAAGTTGTCGTCCCCCTATCGACCCATCCATCCAGCCGGTGGCAACTGGCCCCGAGTTCTGACGGAAGGCGCCGACGGCCGCTTCCGCTCGTCCGGGAAATAGTCCGGTATGGCGATGCGCTCGTCCGGACCCGGCGGCCCCTCCTCGGCCGCCGATTGGCGAAGCCCGGCGGATCCGGTCCTTGGCGACCTGCGCGATTACCCGTGTGTCATCTGCCCTACGATCCCCGCCAGCTGCATCAGCTCCACATCATGCTTGGCGATATGTGTGATTTCATGCGCGAGCACGCCGGTCAGCTCGCGGGTCATGAGAAGGCGCAGCAGCCCTGAACTAACCACGATGATGGACTAGTCACCAACGCCGATGGCAAAGGCCGTCGGAACGCCGGATGGAGGAAATAGAGGCTCGGAACCTGGGCAATGCCGGCGCGCCGGCACAGAGCGGCGATTATGCCGAGTTGATCAATCGGGCGCCACTCAGCAGAAGAACGAACTGGGGCGAGACCTTGCGCACCAGCATCAAGGCGATCGCCCCGAGCACGGTGGTGATCACCGCTCCCGATGTCCCCGCATAGAGCCAGCCGCAGAGCAGCATGAGCAGAAGCAGGCCACCGACCAGCAGAAACGCCAGCACCGCGCTCCGAAATGGTGCCGGACCCCGTTTCTCAAGGTTTCCGCGCATGATGGTGCCCCCCGTCCTTTCCAGCGCCCGGCGAGGCTCCGCCCCGAGCAAAAGGGGCATCCTCGCCGTCCAAAGCACGACGCCCAAGACGAGGCCCGTCTCCGTCGCGCAGATCGTCGGCTTCATCCGTATCGCCGTAGGCGCACCTCGCCAATTACTGATAGGCCCGCGATCAGGCGATCCGGGCTCATGTCTTTGGCGCGGGGCGCATCCATGCCGACGACACGACCGTCAAGATCCTGGCGACACTGAAGACCATCCGCGACGACCTGCCGTTCGCGACCGTTGTCCGCACCACCTTCGATGACAACGATCTTTCGACGGTCAAGTCTAGGCTGCTCTCGTCGCGGTCACCGCGGGTCTCGCCGGCTTGTCAAAGACTATAACCTTCGAAACAAAAGCCCTCGCGTTGCGGATATAGGTCAACCCGCGGTCTTGGCAAAGCGCGGCGAAGTCCTCCTTGATGTAACTTAGGTAATAGGGCTCGTGAAAACTCTGCGGGAAGAGTTGGAGCAGGCCGTCATAGTCCGGTTCGTCGCCGTGCTGAAGCGAGTCCACGAGGACAAGGCGTCCACCGGGTTTCAGCACGCGCGCGAATTCACTGAGAACGATGCGGCGCACCTTGGGCGGCAGTTCATGGAACATGAAGATGCTCGTTACCGCGTCCTGGCTCTCGTCCGGCAGCGGAATCGATTCCGCGTTGCCCACCATAAGGTCGGTTCGCGACCAACGCTGTAAACGACGCTTGGCCTCCTTCATATAGGCCTCGGAAAGATCGAGGCCGAGCGCGGGCAGCCGGGGCCAGCTCTGTTTGACGAAATCGAGAAAGCGGCCCGTCCCGCAGCCAACGTCGAGAAGACTCAACCGGCGTTGGTCGCGCCCGGCGAAGACCTCACGGAGCGGCGGCAGCGCCTGACGCCGCGTGGCGTTCGCAGCGCCGTTGAAGAGCACTTCGACCTGCGTATCGTAGCGCTGGGCTGACTCGTCCGTCATCCAGGCGCCCGACTGGAAATGGAAATTCTGGAGATAGTAGCGGGGCCGCTTCCCGCGCGTCTCCTCGGACAGTACTTCGCTGTGGTCGCCGCTTTCCCGGCGGCGGTCGACGGCGGGAAGATCCTCGAAGAAAAGCCGCGATCGGTCGAGCAGCATTTTCAATGAGCCGTCATGATCCGCGGGGAGAGGATAGACGCCCGCTTCGACATTGGCGAGGTCTTGCCGCCAAAGAGCGCCCATGTCCGCGAAGAATTGTTTGCGGTCCGGAATTGGCGCGTCGGTATGGGGGCGGGGCCGCGCGCTTCCGTCCTCGCGCGCCCGCCGCGTGATCCGGGTCATGGCGAGGCCGTGACCCAGATACCAGGCGATGCGCGGCAGCTGGCTCGCGCCATAGGCGGCACGCGTGGCGAGGCGGGAGAGGGGACGGTTCATGCTGATCCTCGCTTAGGACGATGGGCGCGCCGGTGCAGGGCCTGCGCCAAGCACCGCGCATCTCGCCAAGTATCGACGGTCGATCTCAGCGTCGAGATAGGCGCAGGACAAGGCGCCGTCCAGGGCCGTGATCGGATTTTGGGCGCCGCGACGAAGCGGGCCGTCGCTTGCGATGCGCGAAGCCGAGACCTTCCTGTCGGCTCGCGGCCCCGATTGTGGCATCCCCAATGTCAACATCGGCCCCTTGGGCGCCGAGATTGGCGGGGCCTTCGGCGGCGAGAAGGAGACCGGCGCCGGACGGGAGTCCGGATCCGACGCCTGGAAGGCCTACATGCGCCGGGCCGCAAACACCATCAACTACGGCCGGACGCTGCCGCTCGCGCAGGGCGTCAAATTCGACGTGGTCTGAAGCAGGCACGAACGCAAAAATTCTCGCAGACGGGGCGGGCCATACGTTGATGCGCAAGCTGCTTGAAGAAATATGGCTTTTGCTCCAGACAAGCTCGTCACAGATGAGCTGAGATCTTATGCCGCCGCAGCCAGTCATCTTGGAATTGCAAAACGCCATGAACGCGGTCGATGGCGCAACAATCGCGCGGAGAATTCGCATCAACCGACCCGACGAAGGGAGAGGAAGATGCAAGGGTTCAAGAGCGTGGGATCCGCGCAAAGATTTCTCTCAACCCACGCAGCCACCTATAACACCTTCAACGTCCAACGCCATCTGACCTCAAGCAAGAACGCACCGAGCCTTCAGGGCATCGGCCATGCAGGCGTGGCGCGAAAGTCGTCGCCGCCGCGTGAGCCTAACGTGCCAGGAGATTTGATACGCGCACTATTTGGCAACGTGATGGTGTGGACATCCGATAATCGCGGTCGGCGCTTGATCCAGCGATAGTACCGCGATCCGGGCGGTGTTGCTCGGTGATTCGCACCATCGGAGGTACGTTGATGACCCGCTTTGTTGGTTTGGACGTTTCGCAGAAGATAACAGTTATTTGCGTCGTCGACGACGCCGGTCGGAGACGATGGCGGGGCCAGTGCCCCACAAATCCAGAACAAATCAGCATTTTGGTCCGCCGGCATGCGGGGAGTGACGCCCGCATAGGGATCGAGACCGGAACGATGACGCCGTGGCTGGTGCATGAACTCCGCAATCTCGGGCTCGAAGTCGATTGTCTCGACACGCCTTGTGCAGGATCGGCACCGCGCAATTGCTGGCGTATTCGGTGATCGAACCTTCGTCGATATAGATGATGGCGGGACGATCGCCGTGGCTATGCCAGGGAACGACGCCGCCTGGTTGCACGACGAGCTTGCGCAGGCGCAGCGTCCGGCCAGCGATGTTGGCTGGCTCTTGCGACAGATCGATCGCCGAAATAACAGTGTCCGTCACCCCCTTGGCCGGGTTTGCGGCGGGCTGGTGACGTCGACGCCAGTTGGCCGGCGGGACATTCGCCGGCCCATGCCGGACTTGAAAATAATGCCGCGCCGAGCGCGGCCGCGAGAACAAACGACCTGTTGCTTGATCATATCTCTAGCTCCTGTCTGATCGCCTCCGATAATCGGCCACCTGTTCCGTGCTCAAAAACGGCATCGGTCATAAACGCCGTTAGCGGCGCGGGCGACCGAGGCAACTAACATTATATGCGTGAAACGATTGGGATTGGACAATCCATTTCGCGCCGTGCTTGGGATTGTTCCAGATCGGCCGCGGCTCGGCGGGATTCAATCCGCTCGGCGGAGCTCGCCCACTAGCCGCATCCGATGGTGTTTCTTTGGCAAGATTTCTCGAGGTTGGGTCCCCGTTTGAGCGCGGCAAAGATCAGCCACAATTCCGATTTCTTAATGAAATCTTAGTAACGAAGGACCAGTTCGAGCTTGGATCCTCAATCGCGCGACGTGGTTCGGCCGACGCGATCGACCGCGTTAGCGTAACAGGAGGCCGGAAGTATGAGCGATATTTTTACGAAACGGCGCCCGATGATCGATTTGGACGAATTTGAATGGCGCCTATGCCCGCCATGCTCCACCAATCAAATGGACGGTGATCCACTCGCCGAACTTCGCCGCATCATCGGTGATGACGAGCCACATAAGACCGATTTCGAACCAAATATCCAGCTTTCAGCAAGGGCGTGGCAGGATGCAGGTGAACCGGGCGAGTTGAATCAGCCTGATGCGCAAGTGCGCCTGGTCGGCGGCGATTTCGCTGCGATCGAGGCCGGGTTGCTGGGCACGAAGCAGCCACAGACAGCGATTCCGTCGGAAGCCGAGCGGTCAACGGTCGAGTACAAAAGGCCAAACGCGCGAGCGCCCCTCATCAGCGGCGATTTCGCAGCAATCGAGGCCGGATTGCTGGGCGCACCGCGAGAACAAGCCACGACGACGGTTTCAGAAACCGACATGTCAAATGCTTTTTCGAGCGTGGACATAGGATCGCAACGTTTCCTCCATCAGGACAACCAGCCGGTTTCCCGACACGCCGGCGTCGCCGACGGGCAAAACAGATCACGGCGCCCGCTCTATGTGATGGTTGCGATCGTCATCGTTGCAATGGCAGGCGTAGCCGTAAGTTTCGGCCTTAAAAACCGGGCTTCAGGCCCACCCGAGATCGCATCATTCAAGGCCGGGAGCGGAGCAGCCAAGCAAGAAACGGAAGCCACAAGTAGTGCGGATGTTCCCGGCCAGGACGCCGCTATTCTCAGCAAAACGCCAGAACCATCGCCGGTGGCTCTCGACAATGGCACCAAACAACCCATTGACTTGCCGCAAGTGGAGGAGAAAACGCTGCCTGCTGAATCTCACGCCCAAATCGATAATGGGCCTCCGGCCGTACCGGCGGCGCCGGCGCAGGCGCCAATGCCGGCAGAGCCGCTCAGCACGGCGGCTCCCGTCGAGTCGGCTACAGTGAAGACCGATCTGGTCCGGCCGGATGGCACACTTCTCTCTAACGGCACGCCCCCGCAAGTCTCTAACGGCACGCCCACGAAAGCAAAAATCAATGAGGCGCCGCTTCCAGCGTCGCAATCCCCTGCGGCAGCCAAGGTTCCGACGGCGAAAGCGGTGGGCCGCGTGGCGAAGCCGCTAAAACCCGCCACGGCAGGACATCTGGGTAGTCATGGCCAACCTCGTCAGATTGCGAACAAGGCCAAGGGGACGCCTGTGAGGCCACTCACCACGGAGCCGGCACCGAGCGCCGATCCCAAGGCCGTAACACCGACGACCCAGTCAAGCCCGGCAAGCAATGGGGCTTTCGGATTTGTGCAGAGCGCTGTGAATTCGCTCACCAGCGCCACCGCCAAGTTACTGGAGTGGGGACGAATTGACGGTTCTCGCCCTTAGCAGGGGCGCGCTGACCGCCGGTGCGTGGCCGCTAGCCTGGCAGGCGGGCATCAAGACGCAAGGCACGTCCAGTCGACGTCGGCGCCAGATTGCGCGGTATGTGGCGGTGGGGACGGGATCTTCCCGGACTACTCCACCCCGATTGTCCGAAACCAACCCGAGGAGTCGCGAGCCAGCGGTGGCTCGGAATCGAGAACCGCTGCTTGGTGCCCTGGGCCTTCGCTCGCGTCCGATTGTAATAGACTGTCACGTCGTGCCCCGCCTTCACGAGGTTCGCAGCCGAGGGGATGTTTGCTGCGCGATGCGCAGCGGGAGGAGTTCGCGCTCGATCCGGCTCCGCGCTTCGTCCGTCAGCTTGCCGCCGCAGAAAGGTCGTTGACGCGCTGCCGATCACCAAATGTTCGGTCTAAGCCGAGCAAGCTTTCGCGGTGCTGGGCGCGAAGCCGCCCCGCGACGCTCTCCGCAAGATGGCGTTCCGCAGCAAGCTGATTGAGCGCTCGCCTTCATCGGCAGTCGAAATTGGCAAAACCATCCGCGCCTCCTGAACGCCGTGTCCGCCCCGGCTACGAAACCCTGGCCATCTCCGCCGGGGCGACGCGGCACATCGACCTTTTACGTCCACGGCAAACTGGCCTGGTTTTGCTCCGCCGACGGCCTGGTTTTACTCCGCCGTTGACACCGTCAAGCTCCTCGCCGGCACGCTGCGCGATGGCGGTCCAGAGCCTTCGAATGCCTGGAAGCCGCCGCCTAATGGCCGGTCACGGAACCCCCACTTGTTCTTGAGCCGGATTATGCTCCCGTCCCGCTGCATCACCACCAACGCGCCGTTCACGGCCGCCAATAGCGCCGGCTCATTCTTCCCGAACCCGATTCCGAACGGCTGCGGATCGTCTGGAACTTTCGCCGCGATGCGCAGATCGGGGCCTTTCGCCGCCAGCCAGGCCGCCACCGGAGCGACCTTCATCACCGCCGTGATTCGACCCGCCTCGAGATCCGTCATCGCCTCCTCGATCCGGTCGAATGGATAGACTTTGACGCTGCCGATCTCGCCCCGCTTCTGCATGGCCACCGCCGCGTCGTAATCCGTGGTCGCCGCTTGTACACCGACCGACGCGTCTTTCAGGTCCGCAAGGCTGTGGATTGCGGACATCTTCGCGCCATTCACCACCAGGCTCAGCGTCGTCGTGATATAAGGGACCGACCAGGCGAGTATCTGCTCGCGCTGGGGCGTTGCAGTCATATCGCCCATCCTGCATCTCCTGGAGGATCGTCTCCCATCTCGTATTGACGAACGCAGGCTTGAGCCCAACCCGCCGCGCGATTAACTCCATGAGATCGACCTCGAAGCCGATGTCCGCGCCGTCCGCGACATACTCGAACGGTGGGTTGACGAAGTAGGTGCCGATCCGAAGCACACCCCGCGCCAGCGTCCGCACCGGTTCGGCCGCGCACGGACCGCCGGAGGCGATCGCCACCAGCACCGCGGCGATCGCCGTTCTCCTCCAAAGCATGGCATCTCCCCGTCCGCCCATTGCCGGGTGCTACCCTCAATGGTTTTCATCTTGGCCGAGATTCCCCGGACGATGTTGTTCTCAGGCTGCACGAAACCATGGCCTTCGTCGGGATATAGCAGGTATGCGATGGGGATGCCTTTGCTTTGGCGTCGCGAAGGAGTGTCACGGCCATCCGCGGGCGACGTCATCTTCTCCTTCTGATTCGGTCTCGCGGCTTTGGCGTCCGCGGCTCATGGAGTCGCTGCGGGCGGACTTGTGGGTGTCTGGCCACTACGCCTCCGGCAAATGTTCCCTACCTGGCAAGGGCGCCGCGCCGCGTTTTTGGCGCGCCGCAAAACTCCACCTTCTATGCGGGCTGCCGGATTTCGCCCTGTGCGGCTACTCACTGGACGGTCAGGCCGACGCGTAGGCGTTCGGATTAGATAGCTCATCGTCCTCTAAACATAAAATGGTGTGCAGTGGCGCAACTTTCGCCCCCGGCGGGAGTTATCCGTCCCTCAGGAGGGCCCGGAGTCCTCCCGCAAGACGCGCAGGGTCACTCGGCATTTTTCGAGAAGGCCTTAAGATGGCGACCTTTGACAAGCTCATTCAGGAAATCGGCTCGCGATACTGTCTCGGGCCCAAGGCCTACCCTCTTGTCGAAGAAACTTTGGGCCTGATCAAGAGACAGCCAGGCGGTCTTGGCGGTTTCGTGAATAGGTTCAAGGCCGCGGGGTTCGCCGTCGAGGTTGCTTCTTGGTTAGGAGGACCCGACCCAGTGCCGCTGTCGGGACAAGAGGTAGAGCAGACGCTAGGCAGCGATGTGATTAGCGGCATTGCCAATAAAATCGGTGTAAACCAACGCTTCGCCAGAACGATTTTGGGCTATGCAATACCCGAAATCATCGTCCTGCAAGCCCAAGGCGGAGCTATTCCACCAGCAATTAGTGCTTGGGCAGCGAGTTTCCGCGACTCGGCCATACATTCAGCCACCCCCATCAACGAAATTACGCAGCATCGAGCAGAGCAAATTCGACCGAGCCGAACGGAATACAGTGGCGCCGCTGCCGGGCTCAGACCGTTGCTCATTCCGGGCGCCGCTCTGCTGATTACGCTCGGATTGCTCCTCGGATATTTCATTGGGGCAGGCGATCGTGGGGCCATCCAGTCCGCGCCGACTGTGGTGCAAAATGCGCCTGTGGCGTCCCCGCATGTGCCTTCGATACCAGCGCGGCTGGCGCTACACAATGAGAACGGGCTCATTGCTTACTCAGGCACAGTCGGAGACGACGCTACTCGCAGTTCCATTACTGACTCGCTCAAAACGGTGTTCGGAGCCCAGAAAATTACCGGCGACCTCTCGGTCGACTTGAATGCTGGCCCGGCGCACTGGGCCAAGGGTTTCAAGGCAGCTCTCGATAATTTCAAGATTCCGGGGTTGGAGGCGCTGTTTGAAGGAAATGCGGCTAGTGTCGGAGGAGCGATTCCTGAAGCAGACCGAGATAGGATCATGAGTTCGCTGAAATCCGTTCTTGGGCCCCAATTCGGATTTGCTACAATTGCAGGTAGCAGTGCCAACGAAACGCCGACCGCGTCTTCGACGCTTACATCTGGTTTGAGCGTCGAAAACCCAATTGGCGCGAATCAGTCGAACTCTTAATCTCCCAACCATTTATTTCGCTACCAATAGCGCCGAGGTTCCATCGGACACGAAGGTTCTCTTGCAGCAGGCGGCCGGTCTGATGAAACAATTGCCCGCCGGAACGACGGTTCGGATTAGCGGCCACACGGATAGTATTGGTACGCAGGCCGCTAATATGAGGCTGTCGCAGCGGCGTGCAAATGCAGTGCGCCAAGTCCTCGTCGATGCAAAGGTCAACCCCGCCATGCTGAGCGCGAAGGGTTACGGCAGTTCCCATTCCCTGGCCAGCAAAAACGGGACAAAGGAAGGCCGCAGTATCAGCACGATCGAAGATCACCTTCGCAAGGACCGGCGCGTCGAATTCAGCGTAGCTCAATAATAGCGGTAATCAGAGATAGTGTGCCTAAAATGCGTTAGGTCGTGTGGACGGATATAGGAAAATATAGGTCAAGGGCACTGTCACATTATCGGAAATTGCATGCGATAGACATTTCACTTCGCGATATCATGCCGCGGCGACGACGTCGTGCCATGCTGCATCGCCGAGGCCCGAAAGGCTCGATGCGTTCTTGCCGATGTGAGATGACGTTGGACGTTGAAGATGTTGTGGACTGCCGCATGCACTGAGAGAAATCTTTGCGCTGACCCGGCGCTCTTGAACCCTTGCATCTTGCGTTCACGTCGTCGGGTCGGTTGATGCGAATTCTCGGCTCGGTTGTTGCGCCATCGACCGCGCTCATGGCGTTTTGCGATTCCAAGTTCATGGGCTGCGGCAGCATAAGACCTCAGCTCATCCGTGACGAGCTTGTCTGGGACAAAGCCATATTTCTTCAGCTTGCGCATCAATTTCAGCGCGGCACGCTTGTTCCTTGTGCTCTGGATCGACACGTCGAGCACTTCTCGGCGTCGACGGCGCGCCACAGATAGACCATGCGGCCATCGATCTTGAGATAGACTTCGTCGAGATACCAAGTCGTATGTGGCTTCGGACGGCGTTTGCGAAGATCGGCCGCGATCTTGAGTCCGAAATGGTTTACCCGGCGGCGCACGGTCTCAAAGGACACCATGATGCTGGGCGCCTGGCGGGGCGCGTCAAGATCGAAATTAAGATAAATTGATTCCAAGTTCGGGCGCGGCCTTCACCCGGCCAGCTCCACGCCCGGCCTCGGCTCACACTTCGCTCGATGACATCAAATGCTCGATTGGCCAGCTAAACGTACGTCGCTCCGGGAGGTTCCAAGGCGGGTCGATGCGACTATCCGCCACGCTCGACCTTGTCGATAAGGCCAAGATCGCGACTATTCGGCGGCGCCACGTTTGCCACGCGGTGCTGGCTAACTGCGTAAATTTGCGCGGTTTCTGGCGGCGGCTTCGCGGAATAATTCCAAACGATCGCGAACGATGGGCCTTATCGGAGGCTCGACAGCTCAATCGCTCAGCTTGAAACTCTTGGAGGCTGCCCTGAGTTAATGAGGCCTCGGCTTCGGTCGTATGCTTGCGCCGCAAGGTGTTGCTTGATTGCGCAGCAGAAACCGTTCCTCGCCACAAGAAGGGGCGAGGGGGAACGATGCATCAACTCAAGGAGGATTCGCTATGTCCCGTAGACTCGTTGTCGCCATGTTGGGCCTCGGCCTCGCTCTAATTCTAATGCCGCAGGTTTCGCTGGCTGCTGAAGATCATATCGCGGAAGCCATCACGGACGCAAAGCAAGCCATTGACCATGGCAAGATGGGACACCCCAATATCCTTGCTACTCATGCCGAGTTAGCGCTGACCCATGCGACGGCCTCTGAGAAGGCGAAGGCCAACTCTCACACCGAAGAAGCGATCAAACATCTCGAACAAGCAATTGATGAGGGCAAAGAGGGCCATGCCGACGTCGCAACGACCGACGCCGAAACCGCACTGACGCATTTAGAACAGGTCCAGTAGATTACCGACGGCGCTCACAAACCATCTCACTCAGTGCGGTCTCGAACGCGTTCAGACCCTACCAGAGCTGCCGCGCCGACTTAGTGTACGTGATGTTTGGTCGATTTGGAAGGCAAAGGAGACGGCTGATGAAAGCTGTGCTGCCACTGTTTTTTGCAGGATTGCTGGGATTGGGGGCCGCCGGCGCATCGGCGCAGACCGCGCCGGGAGATCCTGCGGGCAACCAGACGATTCCAGAGAAGGATTTGTCGCGGCCCGATGCGTCGCACCCCGGTGGCGCGCAAGGCGGAAGCGTAGACCATGAAAAAAATCTAAGCGACAAGTTGGACGCCAGCGGGGGCGTGATCAAGCCTTCGCCCGGTGTCGACCCGGAAATTGTAAAACCTGCACCCGTTCCGGAGCCTAATTCGACGCCCGTCATTCCGCCCCCTGGGGTGCCTGGCGGTCCGCCCGGTCCCGAGCCAAAATAGTGATATGGCGTTGGCTCGGCTTTTCGCAGATCCAGGCTGACTGTCGCGCTACGAACTGACCGATCCTTCGACCGAAGCGCTGCTGGATCGGTGGCGTCCCCGCAAATAATGCGATGCTTACCGAGGTGAATATATGGCCAGACGCGCGACCGCGACAAGGTCGGACTCGGGCGCAAGCGGTCCCTTTTCGGCCCCTTCTCCATCGCCGACGATGATTTGATCGATTTGATCGAGCGAGAAGCCGGAGATCTCGATCAGCGCGTCAGTGAGGATCAGTTCATTTGCTTTGTGAATGGCGCTCGAAGCCGTCGGCCTCCCTCGGCGGCGAAGACCGCGATATCCTGGCACAGCGTGCCCCAGTTTCCTTAGAGCACGGGAACCTGAAATCGGCATACTTCTTCAGCAGAGTCCTGAGCGGCGGAGTCTCGTAGAGACTTGTCCTCGTGATGGAGGCACGGGCAGGCTTACCAAGTGCCCGCGGCAGCGGATCCTTCAGGCTGCCCGTGCGTTGTAGGTTCGAGCTCTGGTTCCCGTCGGGAAGAAAGCCGTGCACATATTCGCCGCTTTAATCATCGCATCCGCGGTAGCGATCACGCCCGCGCAGGCTCAAACTGCGAGTGAGCTGCGTATAAGTGGCACCATTGAGAAGCTTGATGGCAACCTCGCCGCCCTCTCGCTAAGTCGGGGCATAAGCCTCGTGGCACGCCTCGATTCGGAGCCGCGCGTGAACTCGGTCGCAAAAGGCTCCGGAGCGGATCTAAAAGCAGGGTCTCAAGTGAGCATTCAGGCCAAGAGCGGTCAAAGCGGCGACCTCATCGCAACTCAGATCGTCTTATTCGGTCCGGGGTCGAACAGACCCGATGCAGAACCCGGGCTTGAAAACGCGCAGCTGGTCGCCACTATCAAGAGTACAAATGCCTCTCCCGAAGGGCCTGTTCTGACCGTAGCTGACAAAGACGGGGATCGGAAAATCACCATCGGGCCGGATACTGCGGTTTGGATTGCACGGGCAGCACGTATTACCGACATCAAAGTCGGCTCGGCAGTCACGATGACCGGAGTGAAACGGGAGGATGGGTCATTACAGGTGCTTCGAGCCACCATTGGTCCGGCCGGGGCAGGCAATCCACCGCTCTAGCCGAGCCTCGCGCTCCCGGTGGGCGAAGGTCATTAATGATCAGGTCGGCCGAAAACCAGCAATAAGAAAATCCAGCGATGCGCGAGGCGGATCTGATTGTTCACGGTCGCCCAGCCCAATTGCCGGGGAGCGTAGCGACAAACAGGGTCAGCAATCGGCCGTTGCCGGAGGTAAGAGTGGCCCAGCCACCAATTCGGCGGCGTTGGCTGCCAGAAACAGGGCTTCTAAGAAAACGTCGCGCATGAGCTCGTCTGCGGCCGTCGTTGATTTGCTCTACTGACCGACGCCGCCGCTCTTGACCCTCGTCGGCGGCAGCGATGAGCGCGGGTATCCTGTGCGTGTCGAGACGTACAAGCTAGTTTATGTCAGGACCAGCGCGCTATGGTTCGGCGCGCTCCGAAGTTTTTCGAAGACAAACTTTCGTTCCCACGTACCTTTCTTATCTTTGCTTTTCCGGCAGTGGTCAGTCCGGCGAGCGTCAAAATTGGAGGCCTCGATCCATTTTTCTGTCTCGGTCTCTTTGGCGGTATCAATTGATAACTATTTGTCTTCTTGACCTATCCGTCGCAGCGCCGTTAGATGCGTGACCGTCCCGTCATGTTCAATTACCCCTTGGCGAGCGCCGGCGTCGTAGTGCTGATCAATCCTGATCTGACGCAACCGCAGGCGCTGGAGGTCGAGCTCGATCCGGTGCCGCCGGCCGCTGGTGGCGCCTTTGGCGATCCGAGATCCTTGGACGGCGCGGGCGAGCCGAACGCACCATTGGCGCCCGCAGAAGTTCGCCTCGTCCATGTCAAACGTGCCTGCCCGGTGACGCAACGCAGTCAGCGCCGGCGCCAAGCCCTCAAGGCGGCCTCGGAGGCGCCCCGCATCATCATCGATGCAGTGGCCCCGATGGTGGACGGAGGTCGGTTCGCGGCAAAACGACTGGTCGGCGAGCGCATCTCCGTTGCGGCGGATATTTTCACCGACGGACAAGGCGGTTCTCATCACCGGCCAGGGAAGCCGAAATCCTCACATGTGGTTTCCGGCCGGGCTGGAAATGCGTGAGCCCCTCGACATTGCAGCCATAGCCGGACAGGTCTGCGAACTGGTCGAGGGACTCGGTGTCGCGCTCGATCAGCACCGTCAGGTCATCGGTCGAAACGGGATACTTCGCGGCGCCATGCCGTTCCTTGAGGAAGCCGGCGATGATGTTCTCGCATTCGCGGTCGAGTTCCTGGGGCTCGTAGTGCGGACGCTGCGAGAACCGGCCGGTGCGGTCAGGAACGTATTTCACCATCAGCTGCGGCCCTTGCCCTTTCGGGGGCCGCCCCGGAACGCGGCCATCGCCTCCGCCACCTGCTTTTCGGAAAGCTTCTTGTCGCGTACGTCTTCGGGAAAACGCCCAGCGAGATAATAGAGCCAGTCGCGGTCGATCCCCAGCGCTTCGGCGAATTGCTGCACCATGCGATCCGACGACGGGCTGCGCCGGTCATGCTCGATATCGTTCAGATATTGAGGAGAAATCGCTTCCTCGTCTTCGCGGAGAACGTGCGACGCGAGGTCCTTCAAAGCCCACCCCTTTGCCTTCCGGGCTTCGCTGATCGCCCCGCCGAAGGTCTTCTCATTCGTTGCCATTGCCACTCCCTTGGTAACGCTTATACGCGGAACAGCGTACCACGGGCGCAAGTCGCGTCAAGACATCCTTGGTTTTTGAAGCTTGCCGACCGGCGCTTGGACCCGAAGGGCCTGCTGAGCCCATATTTGTACGCGGGCACGGTGCATCCGGGCGCGTGGGCTGTGGCTACGCAAAGTTAGCGAATGACGGCGAAGACCGCAGTTGTTGCTTTCGCAGTCGTTTGGAATTTTCCCCTGTTGCCCAGTCGAGCATCCCTGAAACATAAAAAAATATCCCTGTTCCGTGGAGAAATGATCGCAGTTCTCGCAATGAAGGGAAACGACTATAACCGGCGGAAAAGTCGATAGAACTTAAAAGAAAGTTCAGCGGAGGTCATTCGACGAGAAGGGAATTTTGCCTGTTTTTCCGAACATAACAGGGGAAAACAGGGAGTAACAGGGTGAGACCGGTTAGCCGTTGACTGTCTCGTCAGCCACAAAACCTCTCGATACCGCTGCGTATTTTCGATTTTTATGGTCGCCGGAAAAGTCCTAATACTTCCGCGCGTTAGCGCCCCGGCGAACGCATCGGCGACAACCAGAGACGCAAAATGTCTGGGTGTGGGGTGCGAACGGCCGCCGGGTCTCTTAAGGCCGTTTTCGGGTTGTCGGATGTGGAGCGTTTCGCCTGGGTTTTGATGGAGGTTAGGCGGCAAAGCCGAGGAAACAGCGCTGTTCCTTCCAGTCATGCGGCAGGTCCTTACTCAGCCGCAGCAGCCGGCTCGGCGTCAGCGCGTTGGATTGACTGCCCGCGAGGAGCGCGCGCACGATTTCAGGCGCCAGATAGGACAATCGCATGAGGGAGGTTAGCCGGCACTTGTTCATCCCAAGGCGTCCGCTCATCGCCTCGATGCTGGCGTCCGATCCTGAGAGGAACTGGATTTGGATTGTGCAAGCATCTTTGATCAGTTCGACGAGGCCTGCGTCGACTTCGGCCTCGGCACCATTCGCGATGACGAGGCGCTTCCCCTTGCCGGCGCGTCGCAGCTTCGCTTCGATCGACAGGGTGATGGGGTCGATATCAGGCCTTTGGCTCGCTCCGTCCGCCTCCAGCGCCGCGGCGATCTTCACCCGGTTCAGCCAGATGTCGATCCGTCGGCCGCAAAGGTTACCCGCTCGACAATGTCCCGGACGAGGCTTTTCATCTCTACGGGCGGCATGGCGAGCCATCGCTGCGAAAGCTTTAAGGCACTGCGCAGGACCGCATCGAGCTTGTGAGCCTCAAGTTGGAGCGATGCGAGCGCGTCAGAGACCTCAATCCTGGAGGAGAAAAACGCCCTCAGTCGGTCGAGCACCAACGCCTCGATATCCCCCGCCGGGACGCGCATTCCTTTCTGGGCTTGCGGGTGATCTCCTGCCAGAAGGGATGCCGAGACGTAGTAGCGGTATCGCTTGGCCTTCTTTGTGGCGTGGGTCGGCGTCATCCGATTGCCGTCGGCATCGACAATCAAACCGGCCAACAGACCCGGCGCCTCCGCGCCCACCGCCAATGCACGCTCCTGCCGATGAACCGCAAGCTTGTTCTGGACGATCTGCCAAAGCTCCGGATCGAGGATGGCCTCGTGCTGGCCCGGGTAGGCTGTGCCTTGGTGAAGGATTTCGCCCCGATAGATCCGGTTCTGCAGCATCAGGTAGAGGGCGCCGCGGGCCCCCGCCTCGTGCGCGACCTCGATCATGCTCGCGATCTCAAAGTAGTTCTTCGACGGCACGCCGGAGACGTACCCGCACATCCACGTCACGGAGAGTCCCGAGGACTACCTCAAGGTGAAGAAGAACCTGCGCTTCCTGTCCGACTGCAAGATCGCGGCGGGAAGCGACCTCCCCAACCTCAGCCTATCCTTCGTGATCTCGTCGGCAACCCGGAGCAGGACCTCGTCGTCCTGCGCAGGCGCTCGGCGTCGTTAACATCTTCATACCCAGCGAGCCGACCGAACACGGATTGCCGCAACATTCCGGCGGGAGCATGCTGGCCATGCTGGCCATTCCTGCCCGTGCTGCATCGGCGAGCATCTTAGCCCGCCAGCGCGCTGAGCCGGAGCGCGTCGTCGAGTTCCCTATACGCGATCAATCCGGCGTCGGAGGCCACCACCGATCCGGGAAACTGGACCATCAGCCGGCGGTCGAAATCGAGTTTGAGAACACCCTCTCTCGATTCACCCGCCGGGTTCGCCATGACAGCCCCATCAAAGTCACCATAACATCTTGATTATTGGAGACGAATCGTGGCTATCAGTGATCGTGAGCGCCGAGGCGGGCTTGACCTCGATACCGATTCCAGGTTGGGCGTCATCAACCTGCAGCGACCATCCCACATCTAGACCAGTGCCGGCACCGATCTGCCACGAGAACGGACCGTTCACGTCGGTATCCCTTGTGCCAGTTCACGAACTGTTCGTCCATCAGTCGAGCGTGGGAAGCGCCGAGCGCCGGCAACGGCCTCGTTACCCAATCTCGCTCGTCCACATCAACGCCGATTCCGTCCATCGCTTCCTGCACTTCCACGCACGAACCTTTGCGCGCGCGCAATACAAGATAGGGATATGGGTATGGGAGCTGCCGGCACTTCGCGACGAGTGGTGGAGCGAGCTTCGTCACTTCGACGAGATCTGGGTGCCGTCGACCTTTTGTCAGCGGGCAGTTCAGGCAATGACCGCACGTGGTGTCGGCGGGCGATGCGCCGCAGCCCGGATGCCGCGAGAAGCTGCAAATCGGTGGTGACGAGTTCGCGTTTCTCTATGTGTTCGACGCTTCGAGCATGGTAGAGCGGAAGAATCCGCAATGCCTCGTGGATGCCTTCGAAGCCGCGTTCTCGGTTCATGACCGGGTCCGTCTCGTGCTCAAGGTATCGAACGCCGACAAGGACCCGGAGTCTTACCAGGCTTGCGCGTCTTGTCGCGCGCCAGCCCTTCGACGCCCTCCGCCATGAACCGCGCCTGCCAGTGCCGCATTCGTCGGCGGTGGCAAGGATAACCTTGGCGCGCCACACGTGCTTCTGTGGTGCGCTGCGATCCGCAACGATCGCCTCAAGCCGGAGGCGATCTTCTCGCGTGACGTTGACGACAATTCCTGCTCTCATAATGAGAGCTTGAACTGCTTCGGCCGATTTGGGAATCGTCCGAATGAATCAGACCACTTGCCGTCGAGGACATCGAGAATTACCTCGTTGGTACTGCGAGGAAGGACACTTACGCCTTCGACATCGCCTATCGCTCCAGTGACCCGAAGGAGGCGGCGGCTGCTGCCAACATGGCAGCCGAGATCTTCCTCGAGCACAGTTCCGAGGCGTATCGCAGCGAGTTGGCGCGCGCACGCGAGCGACGGTGAGGCATCGCACGGTCCGCATGAAAGGCGCGTTGTCGCAAGACACCGCGCGTCTCATGGTTTTCAAGCTTGTAATGGCGGCGTCGAAAACCTGGCGGCGACTGTAAGGTCAAAACCAGTTGCCGAAAGTCATCAAAGGTGTCAAATTCCGTGACGGAATCGAGGTCGCGCCCGAAGCCAAATCCGCCGCTTGATTCATGGCGTCACCCAAAATCAGCCGTAGCTCATCGGTGCCTGATGCAAACACATGAAACGGTTACGAGCTTCCGTAAGGTAACCCTCGGGTCGAATCGGACGTTTGGCCTCGCGTTCGGCGTTGTTTTCGCGATCCTGGGCCTCTGGCCATTGTTTCACCAGGCCGGTTCGCCTAAATGGGGGCTGATCGCTCTGGCCACCGCCATCCTGGCCGTCGCACTCCTTCGCCCCCATTGGCTGATGCCGTTGAACCGCGGATGGTTCAAGCTGGGTCTCGCCTTGAACAGAATCGTCAATCCCGTCGTGATGGGGATCTTGTTTTTCGGGGCGGTCGTCCCGCTCGGCTGGTATCTGCGCAAGAAGGGCGAGGATCTTCTGCGTCTCAAAATGAAGCCCCAAGCCGGGACCTATTGGATCGAGCGCGAACCGCCAAGTCCCGCGCCGGACTCCATGAAAAAACAGTTTTGAGGAGAAAAAACCAATGTCAATTCTTGCCGAGCTCTTCGAGTTCCTGGGCGCACGGAAGAAATTCTGGCTGCTGCCCCTACTGGTGCTTTTCCTGATCTTCGGCGGCTTGTTCGTGCTGAGCCAAGGCTCGGTCGTCGCGCCTTTTATCTATACGCTTTTTTGACGGACCGGAGATGCTCGTCCTTGGCGTTTCCGCATTCTATCACGACAGCGCCGCCGCGCTCGTCCGCGACGGCGGGATCGTCGCCGCGGCGCAGGAAGAGCGCTTCACCCGCAGGAAACACGACCCTGGCTTTCCCGCCAACGCGATAGCCTACTGCCTAAAGGAGGCCAAGACCGGCGCTGGCGGCGTCGATCGCGTCGTCTTTTACGAAAAGCCATTCCTGAAATTCGAACGGCTGATCGAAACTTATCTCGCATTCGCGCCGCGCGGTTTTGCTTCGTTTCGCAAAGCCATGCCGCTGTGGATTAGCGAAAAACTGTTTCAGCGCGATCTTCTGCTCCGTGAACTCGCAGGAATCGCCCCAGCGCTCGGCGACAAATCTAAGTTGCGCTTTTGCGAACATCATTTTTCGCACGCCGCTTCGGCCTATTTTCCCGCACCATTTCCATCGGCGCTCGTCTTGACGATGGACGGCGTCGGTGAATGGGCGACGACCTCGGCCGCGCTCGGCCAAGGCAACGACTTGCGGATCATCAAGGAAATTCATTTTCCACATTCGCTCGGGTTGCTCTATTCGGCATTCACCTATTACACAGGGTTCAAGGTCAATTCCGGTGAATATAAAGCCATGGGGCTAGCGCCCTATGGCGAACCGAAATATGCAAAGGCAATCCTCGATCACCTGATCGATGTGAAGCCGGACGGTTCGTTCAGACTGAACCTCGATTATTTTGCCTTCTGCACCGGCCTCACGATGACCAATTGTCGCTTCGACGCGATGTTCGGCGCCGCGCCGCGCCGCGCCGGTCAGCCGCTGGAGCAGCGCCACATGGACCTCGCGGCCTCGATCCAGGCGGTGACGGAAGAAGTCGTGTTGCGCCTGACGCGCTCGCTTGCAGCCCAGGCCGGGCTTCGAAATCTATGCCTCGCCGGAGGCGTGGCCTTGAATTGCGTCGCCAATGGCAAGGTTTTTCGCGATGGCTGTTTCGACCGGATCTTCATCCAGCCGGCGGCCGGCGACGCCGGCGGCGCTCTCGGCGCGGCGCTTGCCGTTTATCACGCCGAAAATCAGGGGAGCGAACGTGAGAGCGGCACACAACAACCGGACGCCATGCAAGGTGCGTATCTAGGGCCGGCTTACGAACAAACCGATATCGAGCGGCGGCTCTCGGAAAGCGGCGCCGTCTTCACCGTCGTCGACGATTCCGCGCTGATCGAACACACGGCGGCGGCGCTCGCCACTGGGCAGGCGGTCGGCTGGCATCAAGGCAGGATGGAATTTGGCCCGCGCGCGCTCGGCAATCGTTCGATTCTCGGCGATCCACGTTCCCCGGCCATGCAGAAAGCCCTGAACCTGAAGGTCAAATACCGCGAGAGTTTTCGCCCCTTCGCGCCGTCGGTGCTGCGCGAGCGCGTCGCCGGCTGGTTCGATATCGACGCGGATTCGCCTTATATGCTGCTCGTCGCCAATGTGAAGCCCGAGCACTGCCGCAAGATGTCGGTCGAGGAGCAAGCGCTGTTTGGCATCGACAAATTGAACGTCGTGCGCTCCGATATTCCGGCCGTCACCCATGTCGATTATTCCGCCCGCGTCCAAACCGTTCATCAGGAGACGAACCCGCGCTACCACGCCTTGATTGCGAGGTTCGAGCAATTGACAGGCTGTCCAGTGCTGGTGAACACGAGCTTCAACGTGCGCGGCGAGCCTATCGTTTGCACGCCGGAGGATGCGTTTGCTTGCTTCATGGGGACCGGGATCGAGGTTCTCGCGGCCGGAAACTGCATGCTTCACAAAGACGAACAGAACCCCGCGCTCGCCCGCGATTATAAGAACGCTTTCGAATCAGACTGACGGCTTTTGCGCCAGTCAGTGCGCTCCCGCAACCAGAATTCCAGGCATCCGGTTTTCGATGTAATCCCTAAGCAACGAGGCCCTGAGGCAGTTCGCCAATGGCGTTGGATGATCGTCGCCCTCGATGCGGAGTTTAGCGCCGGCGGCTTCCTCTTTCGCGAGGGAAACGTTCACGACCATGGCGCCGCCATCCCGCAGCCTCTGGACGATCTCGTCATCGCTGAAACCCGTTCCCTTGAGATAGCTGGCTCCCGGCGATTTAGGCGGCTTCCTCCGGCGCGAGCTGGAGTTCTACATAAAGAACGAGGTTATGCGACTTGACGACATTGAGTCCGCCGATTCCCTGCGCGTCGAGCTGTATCTCGTAAAGATCAAGGGGCTTAGCGCCCATCAGGGAATAGCTGAATCGGGTTTGGTCTCAAAGGGACAGAAAGGGGATTCCCAGCGCCAGCGCGGCATCGTAGCGTTGCGGGATGATTGATGAAGATTCCCTCCAGCAGCGCAACGCGGCGATGCCTCATCTCGACGAACGTCAGCGGCGCCTTTTTGCTGCTGCGGAAGCCAAGGCGGCCGGCTATGGCGGCATAGCGGCGGTTTCACGCATCACACGCATCGCCGCGAGCACGATCGGGCGCGGCTTGAAGGATCTCGAGGCGCCGATGCCGCCATCGCCCGGTCGCGTTCGCCGGGTAGGAGGCGGCCGCAAATCGCTCGTTTCGATGGACCCAAAGCTCCTTGAGGATCTGAACGCGCTCGTCGAGCTTGACGCGCGCGGCGATCCGATGTCGCCACTGCGCGGGACCTGCAAGAGCCTGCGCCGGCTGGCCGCCGAACTGAAAAAGCTCGGCCACCAGATCAGCCACACGGTCGTTGGCGAGTTGTTGAAGAAGCAGAAGTTCAGCCTGCAAGCCAATCGCAAGACAAGAGAAGGCGCCGACAATCCCGGACGCGACGCCCAGTTCCACTTCATCAACGACGCGGTTCAGGCCGCCTTGGCCGAGAGCCAGCCGGTGATTTCGGTGGACACGAAAAAGAAGGAGTTCGGCGATTTCAAGAACGCCGGCTGGGAATGGCGGCCCCAAGGTGAGCCCGAGGAAGTACGTGTCCATGACTTTCTGATCAAGGAACTCGGTCGCGGCGTGCCTTACGGAATTTATGATCTTGCCGCTAACACGGGCTGGGTGAACGTCGGCATCGACAATGACACGGCGGCTTTCGCGGTGCAGACCCTTCGCCGCTGGCGGCAGGAAGTCGGCCGTGTTCCCTATCCTCTGGCAAAGCGTCTGCTCATCACCGCCGATGGCGGCGGCAGCAACGGTTCGCGCGTGCGGCTGTGGAAACGCGAGTTGCAGCGGCTCGCCGATGAACTCGGCATATTGATCGAGGTTCACCGCCTCCCGCCGGGAACAAGCAAATGGAACAAGATAGAGCACCACCTGTTCTCGTTCATCACCCAGAACTGGCGCGCCAAACCTTGATCAGCTATCGCGTGATCGGCGATCTGATCGCCGCGACAACCACCGAAACCGGATTGAAGGTTTGCTGCGAACTCGACGCCAACAGCTATCCCAAAGGCATCGTCGTCTCGGCTGCCGAAATGGCCAGCCTCAACATCCAACGCGCGGCTTTCCACGGCGAGTGGAACTACACGATCGCTCCCTCAAACCAATTACACGAAGCGATTGTTTCTTGACAGGCCCTTAGCCGACATCCACCGGATGACGAGATTGCTGGGGTTTTGGAGCTGGAAAGGTCTTCACGGGAGCCATACCAATAAGGGACATCACACAGTCGAAGCCGTTGGCCACGGCGCTTGAGGCGTGACTATCACGGACGGCATTTCTCGATAAAATCGTCCGCTAGAATCTGGTTGCCGCGAGTATTGTAGTGAATGTCCCCCCAAATGAACAAACCTCTCACGAAATCGGGGTCTTTTTCCTTGTAGCGAAAGAACGCGGGAAAATGATCGAAGAATTGCTTGCATTTTCCGGCGCACCAGTCGCGCCAAATCCGCGGTTGCCGCGAATTCTCGGTGTCGTAGAGCAACTGTTGCGGCCATGGATAGACGCCAACCGACAAGGCGATTCCATGCGCCGAAAGAAGTTCGTGCAGCCGGTCCATTTGCCGCCTCGCCTTGACGATCGCGCCCTCGACCCCCAGCGCGCCGAAACAGGAGGCGGCGCTGTCGTATGTCCAGGCGGCGCGCCCCCAATCGCGGCTGTAGGCGCGGCCGTTATGCGACAAAAACTCGAAAGTGGCGCGATCGATGACATAGCGCAGCTTCGTTGATTCGTAAAATTGATAAAAGAAATCGGCGATAAAAAAAATCTCCTGCCATTTGGCCTTTCCTGGCACAAAAGCCGCCGAGCATTTGTCCATATACATTTGCAGCACACCTTTTTCATCGTAATAATATGTGCTGGCCTCGTCCTGCATGTCCGAAATATCGATATAGACGATGGCCTCGTCGAATTTCAGGCCGGCGTCGAGATAATATTTGAGCTTCCCGTAATAGGTGGATGGCGAATAGGACTCGACGGCGGCGTTGAGAACGTCTGCTTCCGGGAAGGCGCGCGCGATGCGGCCTACGAAGGTCTCTTCGTAGGCGACGCCTATGCCCTCCGTGACGGAATCGCCGATGAACAGAATGCGCTTACGGCCGGCGGCCAGCGGAACGTCTCGGACGGAGGCGTCGCGAAAGCCGAGCGAATTGGTGAAAACGGGGTACTGTCTGCCATTCCACAAGTCGTAACCGGCGAAATTCGGCTTCAGCGTATGGGTGTACGCCGGATCGCGAATTCTGAGCGGAGACTTGGCGACGAGCGGATTGGAGCCGCTCGAAACGACATGAAGAACGGCTTCGGTCAAAACATAAAGGCCAATCAGCACGGCGAGATTGACGAAAACAATTTTGGGCAGGCGGCGCAATAAGCGTCCGATTTTCGGCGGCATCGCGATCACCTCTTGTCCCGCAGATCAAAACGACCTAGCGGAACTGATACCACGTCTTTGAAAGGTTGACTCATTGAGGGTTTTCAAACCGGCGGCGGCATGATTCATTTTGGCGAATGATGGAGATTCGCCATGTCTGTGCCGGTTGCCCTTCGGACTGATTTTACAGGACTTCAGCTTCGTACCCTAGCCAAGCGGAGTAAGGATGCCGCCTTTGCCCGCCGTCTGCTGGCACTTGCCGAGATTTTTGACGGCGGCGCGCGCAGCGATCCGTGGCGCATCGGCGGCGTCGGGCTGCAGACCATCCGTGATTGGGTGATGCGCTTCAATGCCAAGGGTCCTGAGGGCGTTGTCATGTCTGGACGGCGCCCGCTGATCAAGGGTTTTTTTGCGGCGTTGCGTTTGATCGTGGGTGCGGTCATGTCTTCGGCCTGTTGATGTGGGTCATGACGCCCGTTGGCCCTGATGTTGTCCGCTGATCCCTTGCCCCAATCACGTTGGCGCGCTTGACGGCGCAGACAATGCCACGGGCTTTGGGATCAAACCGCGCTATTCGCATCACCTCTTGGTCACCCTCGATTCTTTTGCAGCCCTTGGCTGCTAACGATGTCGGCGGTCGTTACGCCGGGGCTGCGCTATAGGTTGTCCTGCCGCGCATGATCGCGAAGGCGATGCGCGCCATTTTATTGGCGAGCGCGACGGCGACAAGCTTGAAGGGCTTGCTCTGCATGAGCTTCTTCGCCCAGGATCGCAGCGCGTCGTCGTGCGGCTTGCGATGATAGAGGACCGCATGCGCGCCCACGACGAGCAATGTCCGCAAATATCGATTGCCCATCTTCGAGATGCGGCCCAATCGCTCCTTGCCGCCGGACGAGTTTTGTTTCGGCGTCAGGCCGAGAAAGGCGGCGAACTCACGCGGACCTGAGAAAGCGGAGACGTCCTGAACGCTCGCGGCCATCGCCGAGGCCGTCACCGGGCCCAAGCCGGGAATGGTCATCAGCCGGCGCGCCATTTCGTCGTCTCGAGCCATCGCGGCGATGGTTCGATCGCCGCGCGCGATCTCCTGATCCAGAGCGCGCAGTTGACGCACGAGCGGGACGAGCGCCGCGCGCACGCAGGCCGGAATCGTCTCGTCGCCTTCCGCCAGGATGACACGCGCCATTTCGCGGGCGCCTTTGAACCCCTGCGCCGCGATGACCCCAATTTCCGCCAGATGCCCACGAAGCGCGTTGATCAGTTGCGTGTGTTGCGCCACCAGCATTCCGCGCGCCTTGTGATGCATGAGCGCCGCCTGGTTCTCCAGCGTGCGCACGCCGACAAAGCGCATCGAAGGTCTTGTCACAGCTTCGCAGATCCCGGCCGCGTCGGCCGCGTCATTCTTCTGCCTGCGCACATAAGGTTTGACATAGGCCGGCGGCATCATTCGCGCGTCATGGCCAAGCTTGATCAGCTCGCGCGCCCAATGATGGGCCGAGCCGCAGGCTTCCATACCGACAAGACACTCGGGCAATTGGGCGAAGAAGCCCAGCACGTCCTTGCGCCGGAGCGTCTTGGCGACGATCACGCGGCCAAAGGCGTCGATCGCATGTACCTGAAAAACATGCTTGGCCAGATCGAGGCCAACAGTCGTGACAGAAGACAAATCGGTGATAGACTTTCCCATGGACGGCGCTCCTTCAGAGGGTTGCTCAACGACAACCATCTTGGCACAGCTCTCAATCGAGCCAGATGCCGGTGCGGGCGCCGTCCACACCATCACGTTGTTGAAAGTTTGATGCGGGTTCGTCGGGTTCCACAGCTGAAATCACGCGGCGGCGACGACTTCGCGCCACGTCTGCATGGCTGAGGCCCGAAAGGCTCGGGTGCGTTCTTGCTGAGATGAGGTGGCGTTGGACGTTGAATGTGTTGTAGATCGTGGCGTGGATTGAGAGAAATCTTTGGGCTGACCCCACGCTCTTGAAACTCTGCATCTTGTCTTCTCGTCGTCGGGTCGGTTGATGCGAATTCTCCGCCCTGTTGTTTCGCCACCGGCCTGTACGATGCCGATGCTCGATCCCAAGATCACGCGCGGCGGCGTGATAAGATCGCAAATCGTCCGTCACCAGATTTTCCGGCAGGAAGCCATATTGCTTCAGGAGTTTGCGCATCAATTTCAGCGCTGCGGCCTTATTCCGCTTGGTCTGGACCAAGACATCCAGAACCTCTCCTTCGCTATCGACGGCGCGCCACAGATAAACCAAACGACCATCAATTTTCAGATAGACTTCGTCCAGATGCCAGGTTGTGTGTGGCTTCGGCCGGCGCTTGTGAAGATCGGCCGCGATCCTGGGTCCAAAATGATTGACCCATCGTCTCACGGTTTCATAGGAGACTGCGATTCCGCGTTCCGCCAACAAATCCTCGACGTCGCGGAAGCTCAAAGTGTATCTGGCGTACAGCCAGATCGCCTGTTGAATGATCACGGGCGGAAAGCGGTAACCGGCGTAGCTGATTTTGGTCATGTAGCTGATTTTGGTCATCATGAAGGATAAGCGCCAGAGGTCAAGCCCGGCAAGCGCCGAACGTGACAACGCCCGGATCTTCTCTTCTGCCGAGAATTGTCGGCGTGTCGCCCGCCGGATGTCTTTCACGACCTTTTCCGCCGGTTCCTTTACCGGCCCGGATTTCTATCTTGTCTTATGAGGAACCGGCTCCCATGCGATACCGGGAGCCGCTGCCCGGCACCCCAAATATGCCAGGCAGCGGCGGGGGACGGATCGGTTCTGTCTTGGTCACCATGGACCGTAGATGAGTGTGATTGCCCCCGTCTTTTCTTTCGGCCTGAACGGATACGCGGGCTCCGGGCTCGCATTACAAGACAAGGCAGAGAAAAGGCTTATGAAGATCACAATCGGCATTGATATCTCGAAAGAAACGCTGGACGCTTATCGGTTTCCAGATAACCATCACATCCAGGTTGCGAATGGCAGAGCGGGCCATTATCACCGTAACCTTGAAGCAGCGCTTGCTGCCAATGGTACGGCATTTGCCAAGGTCAATCCGCGCCAGGCGCGCAGGTTTGCCGAAGCGACCGGACGATTGGCCAAGACTGATCGTGTCGACGCTATCATGTTAGCAAAAATGGGCGCTATTCTGGGCCTCAAAGCCCATGAGCCCAAGACCGAAGCCCTACATATACTCCGAGAATTGATAACTGCGCGCCGGGCTCTGATGAAGGATAAGGTGGCGGCAAAGACCAGGCTGCAGACAACCAGACAAACCTTGCTCAAAAATCAGATCAATGCACGCCTCAAACAGATCAAGATACAAATTCAGCAGGTTGATGCCGCCATCACCGAAAAGGTTGCACAGGATGAGGTGCTATCGAACAAACTCGACATCTTGACCAGCATTCCAGGCATTGCGGAAACGACCGCATTCTCGATGCTCATTGAAATGCCGGAATTGGGGACGCTCGAAGGAAAGCAGGCTGCAAGTCTCGCCGGCCTCGCACCGATGTCGCGGCAGTCGGGTAAATGGCAAGGCAAGGAACGCATCAAGGGCGGACGAGCATTTCTACGGCGGGCCATCTACATGCCCGCTCTGGTCGCAACGCGGTACAATCCCGGTCTCAAGGCAAAATACGATCAGCTCATTCGCGCAGGAAAATCTGGGAAAGTCGCCCTTACAGCGATCATGAGAAAGCTCGTCGTAATGGCAAATGCTCTCCTGCGAGATGGGCGGACATGGTCAGAACTTAGACCTTGACCAAAACGGATACTCATCTTCGCTCCTTGAAAGGCTACGATGAGCCAGAAATCCTCCCTTCTTCAACCCGGCCAATCTGTCTCATAGGCGCTGATGGCGGACAGTCCGCCAACAAAATCGGCGCGGTGACACACGTCACCCATCGCATCGGCTTTCCGAAAACAGGTGTTGAGGAACTATGCCCGTGGGCGACCAAATTCTTCAAGCGCCCGAAGACAGATTCAAGCGCCCGAAGACAGAAAGGTTCGCCGGGTGGCGCCCCTACACCGAGCCTTACGCTGACCCGGGAGGACCTGACTTTGATGAATTCGTTGACGCTGTCTTCCGTGAGATCCAGTTGAGGATGCGATATCAAGCGTGGACGAATGACGCCATTCTAATTTCTACTTCTGGAATCACCGCCTCACCAGTTGACGAGCCAGAGCAACAGCGTCAGCACCACGCTGATCAGGAGCTGTCGCGATCGGGACATATAAAGTGAAGTTCTTGCGCTCGGCGACGATGTCGCCTGGCGGGTGACAAGCTCTTCGCCTTCACACGCTTCCCGAAAGGCCAATGGAAATCGATCCGCACGTCGAATGCGATCGAACGTTTGCATGAAGAGTTCAAGCGGCGGATCAAGACGCAGACCGTGCTGCCCTCGGCGAAAACCGCCGCATGTTGTTCTGGGCCCTGCTGGCTTCCGGCCAGATCACGATGCGCAAGGTGGACAGTTGGCAGAGCCTCACCGAGAAGCCTTCCGATCAAATCATTGACCTCGCCGCTTGAGCCGGTAATATCGTCATGCTGGGGATCGCGCTAAAATAAATTCCAACCAAAATCTGGACTGCACCCCGCCGGCGTTGACATCCTGTGGGTGCGTTGGTATCTCCCTCTGTGTGCATTGGTATCTCCGATTCAAAGCGAGACTTGGTAGAAATGATGGCTGAACGCGGCCTGTCGGTGGCCCACACGGCGATCATGCGCTGGGTGCAGCGCTACGCACCGGAGTTCGAGAAGCGCTGGGCGCAGTTCGCCCGGCCTGTCGGCCGATCATGGCGGGTCGACGAAACGTACATCAAAATCCGCGGCGAGTGGTGCTACCTTTACCGTGCCGTTGACCGAGCGGGCGGGACGGTCGACTTGAGGCTGAGCGCGAAGCGCGATGTCGCGGCTGCAAAGGCATACTTTCGCAAAGCGATCAAAAGCCAACCGCGCGCTCCGCTGATGATCACCCTGGACGGTTATGCCGCCTCTCATCGCGCGGTGCTCGAGCTGAAAGCCAATGGTTCGTTACCCGCGGACACGAAGCTCCGCTCGTCGAAATACCTGAACAACCTGATTGAGCGGGACCATTGTGTTGTGAAGCAGCGCATCGCGGTGATGTTGGGCTTGAAGAATTTCAGGAATGCGAGGATCACAATCGCGGGCATCGAGCTGATGCATCGCATCCAACAGTTCGAATTGGCGCCTGGACGTTCAAGGCCGAGCCACGCCCGCAGACTGAACGCGGTGCTTGGCGCGTGAAGTCTCCGCGGGAGATGCGGGAGAGCGTTAGCTTGCGCCGGCTATTTGCACCAGAGCCTTCGCGATAGCGATGGACCGATTTTGCGGATACACTTAGCCTTCCAGGCGCGAGGACCCCACGTAACGTGTACCGTTAGGGGTAGGCACGTCGGGAACCTGGGATTGGGGACGGAGTAGCGACCATGGAATTCTACCGCATTTGGCAGATTCTCGTCGGCAATAAATGGGTGTTGATCTGGTTGCCAATCATCGCAACTTGCGTCGGTCTTGGATTGACCTACGTGCTCCCTGAACAGTACGAGTCCACCGCGCTGGTACTCGCCCGACCGTTCGAAGACATCAAATACAACGTGAGCGGTGGCGACAAGAAGGAGATCCGCGACTTTCCAGTATTCCTGTCCGCACCCATCGACGCGCCGAGCAAGACTTACATGGAAGTAATAAAGAGCCCGGCGGTGGCGGTGAAGATCGTTGACGCCCTTCAACTGCACATCAAGAAACCGAAGAAGTACGAGAGTTTGTTCGAGGCCATCGAAGACAAAGTGAAGACCTGGGTCAAAAACACGATCCGGACCGTGCGCAATTACTCCAAGTACGGACGAGACATTCCCGCGTCCCCGTTCGATCTGGCCGTCGAGGATATCGAGAATTACCTCGTTGGTACTGCGAGGAAGGACACTTACGCCTTCGACATCGCCTATCGCTCCAGTGACCCGAACGAGGCGGCGGCTGTTGCCAACATGGCAGCCGAGATCTTCCTCGACCACAGTTCAGCGGCGTATCGCAGCGAGTCGGCGCGCGCACGCGAGTTCTCCGAGATGCAGCTTGATGAGAGTCGCAAAGCGCTCGAGCAGGCCCGGGCCGCGATACTCGCGTACAAGGACTCGGGCGAAACGTTCGAGCTGAACTCGGAATACAACGAAAAACTGAAGATCGTATCGGACCTGGAAAATACGCTCGCGAAGACCGAGGGGAAGCTGGCGGGGCTTCGTGCCCTGGCCGAGGGCAGCCACCTCAAATATAGCCCGGTCGTAGTCGCGGCCGAGGCGGAGATAGCGGAGCTAAAAGAACAGATCTCGACCTTGCGCGTACAGCTAGTCGCCTACCCTAAAAAAGAGACACGAATGAACGCCCTTACTCTCACCGAGCGTCTCGCGGAAGAGAGCTATGAGTTCTTTCGCAAGCGCTACGAGGAGGCACGCGTAAAGGAGGCTTCTACCGCCACCGAAATTCGCATCGTGTCGCGCGCGGTGCCAGGTCTGTACCCGGTCAAGCCACTGAAGTATGTGTACGGGGGACTGAGCTTCGCAACGGCCATGATTGTGGCGATTGGCTGGGCGCTGTTCTTCGAATCACTTAACCCACGCGTCCGCGCGATCCGCGACCTGGATGATGAGCTCGGGGTGCCGGTGTTGGGCACGATACCGACACTGAAAGCGCTCACGGCGATTCGAGCATCGGATTAAGCGCCTGGAGTTCTTCAAATGCCTTCTCCAACCCACCGGCCCCGATGTGCCCTTGAATGCTCTCCACCCATGCCTCCCCCCCGGCTGATATCGCCGTGGCGCTGTCGAAAGGCCTCAATCTTCTGCGGCAGTGCCCGTATTTGTTGTTGCAGGGCGGCGACATCGAACCCCGTGTGGAGGCGCCCACATTCGATTTACCCCCAACCTTCGAGTTGATGGTCGCCTCGATTAGATCGAGCTCTTGTTTCTCGCGTCGAGGCGCCCGTCTTTCATATTTTCTTCAAGCCGCTTGACCTGGGGCTGGATCAGGCGCAGGTCACCGCCGGCCCGTCGATAGCTCTCGATCCGGCCCGGCAACGCCCGCATGAGACTTTGCAAAACGGAACGGCCACTGCGGTAGGATTGGGCTAGTGCACGGGCGCCGGGAGGGACTTTCGGTAGGCTGCGATCACCCGCGGTTGCCGTGGACCGGCCGTGAAGATTTGGAACATAAGGTACTGGGTTCAGCCGTCATATTCACGCCTTGGCTGTGTCCGCTGTGGGCGCAAGGCCGTGTCGGTGAGGATCCGTTCCATGCTTCGGCTCATGTCGTCGGCATCGTGCGGAGGCGAAACCGCTATCCAGATGACTCTCCACCACGTTGACCAAACCCTCTCGCGCACCGAGCCGACCCAACCCACGGAGATACGGTCCGTCAGGGCCGCGCTCCTCCGCCCATCGTGTTCCATCGCATAGCCATTGGCAACAAAAAAGGCAGCTTTCGGTTCTGCCTGTAGAGCATTCGCACCCACTTCAAGAAACTCCGGCAGCAGCACGTCGCATCGTGCAGAATCAGGAGCAGGTCGCACCTCTGTGACTGCTGGAAGAAGAACCATCCCCGCCCGTATTCCCCGCCGTTCTCGGATTGCCGATAGAACGTGAACCGGCTATCCCCCAGGCTCGCCTTCCACCGCCGATGTCTGCTGCAAAACCGCGTCGAGCGCGACGCCGATGATATCGGCAGCATTCCAACATGCGATCCAGACGAGTATCCTCACGACTGTTCACCCTTCCGATGGACTCAGCGGCGAAGCGAACCGGGACTCCGTCGCAAATCTGCCCCGTCCAGTGACGGGCTGGATCGCCTTCGCGCGGTAATTTTTTTATCGTAGGACGGAACGGATTATCCTGGCACGGTCTCGTGAAAGATTGGGCTGGACTTTGAGGCTGAGATTCTTCAAAGATTGCTTCATGGAAGCCCTGATATATCGCGCGACGACCGGATTGATCGGCAAACAGCGAGGCGTGCAGCGTCTTAGCGCGCTGGCGCGCATGGTATCGGACACGCCGGAGCTGCGAGAGGCTTATGACGCCCTCTTCGGCGCCTTGCGGCTAAGTGCAGCTTTCAATTCCGGCAATTCGGTTCTAGTCACGAGCACACAACCCAATGAAGGCAAGACGACATTCGCTTCGTGCCTGGCGATTACCGCCTCGCTCGCCGGTTATTCAGTCCTCCTGGTCGACGGTGATCTTCGGCGGCCGCGGTTGGCCTCGGCTGCCGGAATCGCCGACGCCGTCGGCCTCGGCGAAGTTCTAGAAGGTGCGGTCGAGGCCGCTGAGGCCATTCATCTCGTCGAGTTGTTCGCGGACTCTCGGGAGGCCGGGCCGATCAGGGTGATGGCCGCGGGCAGGAGACCGCCAGGTTTTCTCCCGGCGGTGGATTGGTCCAAGGCGCGCACGACGTTTCAGGTCATTTCGAGGCCGTTCGGCATCGTGCTAATTGATTCGCCTCCGATCCTGGCGGCGAGTGATGCGCTCCTGCTTGCCGGGATCGCGGATGGTGTCCTCCTGGTCGTCGGCGCCGGAAACGCGCGTCGGGACGAAGTGCGCAGGGCGAAGGAGCAGTTACACCAGATCGGCGCGCCGCTCATCGGCGCCGTGCTAAACCGGTTCGATCCGAAATTCCATGGCCGGCCGAGCCAGCCCTATCAAGGCCATTACCGTGACGTCCACTCATGAGCGCAGGAATGAAATTCCGGACCGATCGGAAATCCGCCGGTGATGGCGGGACTGACTGCGCCATCGCGCTGTCCGTGATCATCTCATCCATCAACACGCGCGAGCTTCTCTCGAACTGCCTGCAGTCGATTTACCGGAACCCGCCGGGCGAACCGTTTGAGATCATTGTCGTCGACGACGCCTCCACGGACGGGACGAGCGAGATGGTGCGCGCCCGTTTTCCCGGAGTTCGCCTGTCGCGGAACGAGATCAACCGCGGCTATACATTCTCTAACAACCGGGCATTCGACCAGGCCCGAGGGCAATACCTGCTTTTGCTGAACAGCGACACGATCGTCCTTCCGCAGGCGCTCGACAGCATGCTCGCATTTTTAAGAATGCACCCCGAGGCCGGCGTCGTCGGCTGCAGGCTGCTCAATGAGGACGGGACGATCCAGGGGTCGGTCAAGTCACTCCCCAACCCGGGCTCCGCGCTATTCGGCGCCCGTTCGATCCTTTCCCGGATGTTTCCGAACAACCGTTTTACGCGCAAACATCTGCTGCACCTCGGCCGGGACATGACCACACCGTCCATCGTCGACGCCGGCTATGTTTCCGGTGCCTCGGCGATGATGCCGCGTAAGGTCGTTGACGAGGTCGGATACCTCGACACTCGTTTATTCTACCATGTCGATGCCGACCACTGTAAGAGAATTGCCGACGCCGGGTACCAGTGCTGGTATCTTCCGGCAGCGAACGTAATTCATCTGTTCCACAAGGGCGGCACCACGGCCAGCACGCGGCTGCGGTTTCGCTCGCTGCTGACGTTCGAGTTCCATAGCTACATCTATTATCGCAAGCATCTCCAGCGGTCGGTGTGGAGCCCCATGCGAATCCTTGTTCCGCTCGGCCTTTTCGCTCACTTTCTGATCTTGGCCGCAGCCCAGGCTTGCGCCGAATTCGCCGGCGTCCTGCGATCGCTCTCGCAGCATAAAAAGTCCGCGGCGCCTGGAAACCAGGGCGGCCAAAATCTGTAGCGGGTGACTCGGATACCAGTCGGACTTCCGGCAACGGATAGGAAAGACTGTTCTCCGCACCCTTGAAATCCTTGACGGTGCTCTGATGGGCGCCCTGCGCGGCCTTGAGGTCCAGCTCTTCCAACCTCAGCTCCTGCATGGCGGAGCGCGCAAACTTCGGAGTCTCGAAACGCTGAAGCGCTTCCATGTAATCCAGCCGGCTTTGATCGAGCTTGGCCTGCATGCGGTCGCGTATGAATTGGGCGTGGGACAAACGAATCTGGTATGCGGGCAAGAACTTCGACAGGAAACCAGCGCTCTTCTTGTCGTTCTCCCCTCCACGTCCAGTCCTTAGACGACCTTCCCGATCAGCGACTCGCTCTTGATGATCTCGATGTAGGTCTTGCCGGGTGTCTCGACCGACACCGATTGGGTGACAGGAAAATCATAGAGATTCTTGTTGATGTTGCGCTCGTCGATCTGGAGCGGTCGATGCGGACGCACGAGCACAACGGCCGAGGCCAAGTATCGCTCGGTCATGAGGAACGGCCTCCGGCGAAGGCGGCGACGAGGCTTAGGAGGACGATCATCCAGTGGTGCCGGCGAAGCATGTCGAAGATTGCGACTTGTTACATTTGCACCCACCTTGCCTTGCTGCAACTTCAGCTGGTGATCTCACTCTTTAACACATGCTAATCCGATCACAATAAACAAATACTCTTGTGCCGCGCTCTCCTTGCGAGCCGACCAAGCTGGGACTCACCGGCCACTTGTTGATGCAAGGGGTGACTTTTATCTGGCTCTAGTCCGTCTGCTTCAACGTATCCGGTCTCGGGGTCTTGTCCCCGGCCAAGACGGAGATCCGCGCGGCCCGAACCTCATAATCGCAGCGGCCATTGCGCGAGGTCGTTCAAAGTCTCAGGTTTTCAAGCCGCCGCTTCGCCGGCAGCGACGTAGCCGCCATCTTCCGTCAGCACCACCCAGGCAATGCGCGCCAGCGTTTTGGCCAGCGTAACAACGACGCCATGGGCGCCCGCACCAGCAGCCCGCGCGCCCACAAGCCAAGAGCCGTCTCCAGCTCCGCCAAGTCAGGCAGCACGGCTCGCGCGATCCCATGAAACGGCCGAGCCACAGCGGCTTTTTTTCAAAATCCGAATAGTTTTGATTATTGCCGGCAACGTCCTGGCAACGTTCCAGGCATATACGTAACATATGAGTGTAAACCGGCGTGACGTTCCGCAAAATGCTCATGAAGGCTATGCCAACTTAAACGAAGAGCTTGATGAGGCTTGGGATGAAATTAAATATTACAATAACAAATTGGCTAGGAAAGAAATGATCCAAGTTGCCGCATTGCCAATTAGCGTTATTCTAAACATGGTTTAAAATAGGGATTTCAAATGAAGAGATTTACTTTTTGTGATAAGAAGATCCTCTATCCTATCTTGATATCAGGAGTCAGCTTCATCGCTGATCCTGTTCTGGCGAGCTGCCCGTCGTCTGGCCTTACGACCTCCTCGGGGGCAACCACCATACAAGGTGATTGTGCAGTTGTTGGAAATATAAACCTCTCTGGAACCGCAACATTGACTGCGACCGGGGGCAACCTTTCCGTACAAGGCAATATCACGCTTAGCGGGCAATCCGTGCTCTCTGTCGCGAATGGAGCTCTAACGTTCCCACAGGTCAATTATAGTCAGTATTCGATTGCCCTAAATGGAAGCTCACAATTAACGTTGAATGGCTCATCGTTTGTAACAAACGCGACAGGCCAAAATAATTTTTCGATGGCATTAAACGCTAACGACAACTCTGTCGTCCGGTTTGAAAACTCAAAGCTAAATACAAATACTGGAAGCTGGCTCCTTGGGAATTTCTATAACAACTCAAAGCTGAACACTATTAATACGCAGAATTTGCCGACCGAGATTTATCCTTTTAATGCGTCGACGATTTCCGTATCGTCTTCCTCTTTTGCGGGAGTGTGGCTGAACTTTGCACCAGGGGACGCAGGTATAGTGAATATCCCTGGATTAGATACTTATGGAAACTTTAATTTCAAATTTACACCTAGCAGGGGGAATATTTATTCAGTCAATATTACCTCAAGCAATGGGAGGATAGGTCTAAATTCTCACCCAAACTCTACGCTGATAGTAAATGGAAATGCGTTACCCGGGATCAACTATGCAAATGTTGTTTTTGGGTATTATGTTGAAAACAACACCGCGCCAGTAATCATAAACGGATTAACTGTTGACGGTTTTGTTACTAAACTATTCACAGATCAAGGTCGGAATCTGAAATTAAATAATGTCTATCTTAATCCATTTTCTTGGCAAGTGTATGTGGATCAAAGCAACGGATTCCCGGTGTCTATAAAGAATTCTATAATCAATGAGCTTGCTACCTTTACTAATGGAATTGTCAATATCTCGGATAGCATACTCCAGTTAGCTATCACCGGTGCCGTTGGCCCCGGTTCCAAAATGAATATTAATAATACGCAAATTTGGACTGAAGCTATACTGGCGATGAATGGTGGTAAAATGAATATCACCAATAGCCAGAATCACGGCAATTACATTTCTGCCGCAGGCGTTGGTTCTAGTATCACGATGACTAACGTGGGAGAATCTCGGAATGGAATTTCTCCGCAAAGTTGCGCGCCGGTTGGCGGCTACCCGCCAAACAACAATGGCGTTCCACTCTGTAACCCCTTCAATCCGCTCTATCAATGTTCACAAGTGACGGCGACCGGCGGCGCAACAATAACTGATTTTCCTGGACTTACTTGTTCTCCTTGATTACGTCTTACCACTATTGGCCTTGAGGATTGAAATGCGCGATGTCCCGGTGATTGTTGAAATAGGAGGAGCGGCGTTGCTCGCTTTGAGCTTGTAGGCTCGGGGTGCTGATTCCACGAGAGGAAAGCAACGCCATGACCAGACTTATCACATCCACTGCGGTTCCTGCGAGAGGGGTCAAGATCGAAAGCGCTGGCGAATATGACGGCGAGTTTCGAAAGTTTCTGCCTTGCCTCTGGGATCGAGGCGCTTGCCGAGATGATGAAAAACGACGCGCGAACGGCGTGCGGCCCGCGACACGCGCGCGGCAAGAACCGAAGGGCGCATCGCTGGGGCAAGACGAACGGCAAGATTGGCTTTCACGGCGGCAAGGTGGCGATTGAACGCCCGCGCCTTCGTGGCTTCGACGGCAAGGAGCAGCCTCTTCCAGTTGGGAAGGGGCGATGACGGAAGACTGGCTCGGCAAATGGGCCGTGAACCAGATGCTGATCAACGTCTCGACGCGCAAGTTCAAACGTTCGGTTCGCTTGGCCGAGGGCGAAGTGCCGGCACCCAAAGGTTCTGGCCTATCGAAATCGGCCGCCTCCCAGCGTTTTGTCGCGCTGTCGGCGGCGCGACTGAAGGAATGGATGGCGCGTGATCTTTCCGGCCTCGGGTTGCGGGTGATCCAGATCGACGGCATTCACACGGACGAGGACATGACCGTGGTGGCGGCGATAGGAGTTGATGCGAAAGCGCTCCTCCGCTACCATGCGTCCCCCACTATATTTCGCCGGCCTCGGTCCGGCGGGCCGGCCAAGCAATTTTGCGGCAGCTAGCGACGAGCGGCCGGCGGCCCCATAATTCGAGACCGGCAAGTGCCCACCGGACAAAAATGGTGACGCATCGACCGCGCACCGCGCGGCCGGCGGCTCCTCGTCACAGTTGCCCAATCGTGCACTCAAAAACCGTCCGCCACCTTTTGATTTGATCAGGCCCAGTGAGCGGAATTTCGGTTTCGATCGCACGCAACCGGTCAAAGACGTAAGGCCCTTTTGGCACATCGAACGCCTGGCAAATTCCGGCCAGCATCGCAAGAGGCATCGTCTTGTAAAGAAGGCTCAAGTGCGGGCTCAAGACATAATTCACGAGCCGGGCATGACGATCTTTTATAGCGTCGGACATGCGGCGAACGACGTCGGATTCCTGAAATTGTATGAACAGAGTTTTTGTGTACTCGCTCGTGTGCTCAAGTTTCACCGGTATTAATTCTACATGCGAATACAGGCGTGCGACCCCGCGCGCTATGATGTGGGTTTGATCGTCATCGGAAGGTCCGCAGGATATGGTAACATGCGGTTCAAATTCGATGGCGTCATATTTCTTCGCCAATTGTTGGACAATTGAGCGCAACTGCCCTTTGTGTGGTTCGGCCGGAAGAAGCCAAAAGCTGTGCTCCGTATAGCAGGAGAGTTGCGGTTGTGGTTCAACTTGCATGGTCATCCCTTTCTATATGGGTGCAGCCGACTGGTGGCGGAACCGATACTTTGTTGTGCGCGCAAGTAGGCGATAACACAACGCACTTGCTGCGCTGAGGGGAGCGTCATGCGGCGTGCTTCAGGCAATCGCTTAAAAGGTGGGGTAAAACGACAGCCGTCGCACGAATGGTAATTTAGAAAGAGCGTCATCGAATAACAAGTTGATAATTATTTTGTGTCTCTGTACGACATTGGCTCGAATTGCTGAAGCCAGATCCTTGGCAAGGATTCTGCACAATTCACCAGCGAATTGCGGTTGATCCGAGATGATCCTGATGAATTCTGCGTCCGTGTGACGCAGTTCTAGGCATGCGACCGTCGCCCAATCGGCGGCCGCTCGCGATCTCGCCTGTCCTACCTTATCCACACACACGAAGCCGCCGCAAAATCAGACCTCCGGGCTTCATGGTCATTTCGTCGCCCTACACGCGGCGCGGGAATTGGCACCTCCTTTCAACTTTGCTTTACGCCGGTCATCGAAAGTTGGTGACCTGTGGCAAATCAAACGGCGCCGATGACATCGCGGGCTTCCTCGGATATCACTTGCATCCGCGAGGTCGGCCGAACATGGACTTAACGCTTGATGAATGGAGAGGCGTTGTCTTCCACGAAGGGTGCAAGATTGGGCAGCAAGGCCTTGTTCTACTTTGGTAATGCTGCCGTGGATCAAGTGCGTAACACGGGTTGGTTCGTCGGCCAGTTCATTCCGGCCGAGCAAGGACCACGGCATCAGACGGACGTTGAGTTGAAATGGGGCATACACAAGGACGGCGAAAAGCGATCCCATCCGTGGGCTAACGGAAACGCCACTACGATTTCCGTCCTGATCCAAGGTGCCTTGCATGTGACCTTCGACCTGGGCGGGACGCCGCAGGTTGTTAGGCTGCAGAGGGAAGGGGACTATGTTATTTTTGGACCCGATATCGTGCATTCTTGGGAGGCAGTCGGCGACACGGTCGTCCTCTCAGTTCGATTTCCGTCCGTCGAGGTTGAACGGCCACGGATGCCTGCTGGCGGCTGACCAGACAACTGTCTTCCAACGGCGCTATGGCATCCCAACCGAACTGACGATTTCGGCGCCAATCACTTTTCGATGGGAGCCGCTTCCATCAAACCGATCCGCCAAACCGATCCGCGTTGTCCTGTACCCGCGCTCGAGTATCGGCTGCCACCAGGCCGCATTCCGCAAGTACCACTGAACGGTCTTGACGAGACCCTGTTCGAAGATGTGCGCGGGCCGCCAACCCAGCTGCCCTTCGATCTTCGCCGGATCAATGACGTAACGGCGGTCGTGGCCCGGTCGGTCGGCAACGCAGGTGATCAATCTCCGTCGCGGTCCTTTGCCCAATGGCTCCTTCGCGTCGAGCAAGTCGCATATCTTTTCTACCACATCGATGTTGGTGCGTTCGTTGCGGCTGCCGATGTTGTATGTTTCTCGCCGTAGACGGGCAACATCCCCTCCGCTAGGTTCTTGATGAATGGCGGATGGATAGCAAGCACCGGCGCACTGGCCACCATCGGAACGACGAGAATTACTGCGAACAATGGCCGACAGCAGGTGACAGATCATTGATTTTTCAAATCCTAGCAAGAGTTTCAGACTTGGTACGCAGAACATTGCTTTTCTAGATCTGCTCGTCTATCGCATCACTCAAGCGTATTGGGTGCAAGCTTGCGGGCGACCGTGCTTGGAATTGGATTAGGGCAGCGGCACAAGGCGGAAGGACGGAGCATGAAGGTTATCGAAACTGCAATTCCTGGTGTCCTGATCGTCGAGCCGAAGATTTACGGCGATGCGCGCGGCTTCTTTACTGAATTATATCAGTGGGATCGATATAGCGCGAACGGTATCGCCCAATGCTTCGTGCAGGATAACCTCTCGCGCTCGGCCCATGGCGTGCTGCGCGGCTTGCATTTCCAGAATCCGAGGCCCCAAGGCAAGCTGGTCACCGTGCTACGCGGGTCCGTGCTCGACGTGGCGGTTGACGTGCGCACCGGCAGTCCGACATTTGGACGCCACGTTGCGGTCGAACTCGATGACGTAAATAGGCTGCAGCTTTGGATTCCACGCGGTCTCGCGCATGGGTTCATCGTGCGTTCCGAGAACGCGGACTTCTACTATAAGTGCGACGAACTTTACAGCCCGTCCGACGAGAAGGTTTTGAGGTGGAACGATCCGGAACTTGCAATCGATTGGGGCAATCCGGCACCTGTGATTTCCGCGCATGACCTAGCGGGTCAGACCTTGGCTCAGTTCGAAGGACTGTTTCCGCGATACGAGGCTTGATGCGGGTCCCGCTAACCGGCGTCACCGGACAGGTGGAAGCCGTGCTTTCTCCACAGCTGCGGCCGCTTGGCACGCTCGCTGTCGCTTATGCGATGCGGCACCGCGATCTTCGCGTTTCAGATTTGCTGGCCCAGCACGGCCTCGCGGGCCAGCATTAGCCGGGCAAGGGGCATGGCGAGCGCCGTGCTGACAACCGCCATCAGGACCAGCGCCGCGAAGACGTTGGCTGAAATGATCCCGGCATCCAAGAGGATCGTCAGCACGATCACTTCCATCAGGCCTTTGGTCTGAAGCAGGGCTCCGAGCCCTAAGGCGAAAGGCCACGACGCACCTACGAGGCGGGCGGCCACCGCGGTTCCACCAACGACGCCGACCACAGCGACCGCCGTTGCAATGAGAAAGACTTCCAGGAATGCCGGCGAGCCGAGGTCGACGAAAGTTCGCAGTCCGGTCAACGCAAAGAAGAAGGGCATCAACAGCGCCACCGTCAGCACCTGCAGGCGATCCAGGATCGGCTTGCGCAAATTCATGGGCATCACGGCGCCGGTTACGAAGGCTCCGATAATGTAATGCAATCCCATGGTCTCCGTGGCCAGGGCGGAGGCGATGGTGACGGCGCCCACGACTGCCAGGGTGCGCTCGTCGACTATTCCGTCCCGCATCCGTGCAACCACCATGCTGCCGAGCAGCGGCCGCATGACCCGTACCATGAAGACCAAATAGAGCGGGAGCAACAGGAGGGTGCCGAGACCAATCAGTCCTCCGGCCACCTGCCCCGCTCTGGCCGTCAAGAGGGCGCTCATAAGTATCCAAAGGGCCGCATCGTTGATCCCCGCGATCCCAAGCGCGAGATGGCCGATACGGCTGCCCAGCAAATCCATTTCGCGCAGGACAGCCCCGAGGACGGGAAGTGCCGTCATGCCAGTACAGATCCCGACCGCCACGGCGAACTCCGCGGAACTGATACCCGGCGGGAGCTCCTCAGGATGGCGAGCGAGGATCCAGAACCCGGCCAGACAGCCCAATGCGGTCGGAACCATAACATTCGCGGCGGCCACGGCCGAGAACATGCGCCCGTTGTCGCGTAAGATACCGGGTCCTAGATGCAGTCCGGTAATCAGGCCGAAAATCAGAACCGCAATCGAGCCGATACCGGAAAGCGACGCCAACGATGCAGGATTGAAAAACATCTGATAAAATGCGGGGGCCACCCGGCCGAACACCGACGGCCCCAGAGCGATTCCCACCATAATCTGAATGACGACCAGCGGCACCAGCCCCTTCAACCTCGAAAAGCGCAACACCGCCACCGGAAGCACAACGATGACAAGCGCCTGCATGAGGAATATCAAGCTTGGAGTCATGGCTCTTCGATGCTCAAGGTGCTCTCAGAACGCGCCGTGGCGCGTAATAACGCGCTTCAAGGTCATCAAAATAATTTTCAGGTCCAGCCCGACGCTCCGCGTGCGGACGTATTGCAGGTCCCAGCCTAGGGTCTCACCCCAATTCAGCAACCCGCGGCCGTTTATCTGCGCCAGGCCAGTGATCCCGGGCTTGTAGGCGAACTTGTGCATTTCTTCCGGGGTATAGTATCGCAAGACCTCGGGAGCCTCCGGACGCGGCCCGACCAGCCGCAAATCACCGGCCAGCACCGACCACAAGTTCGGAAGTTCGTCCACGGAGAGCTTGCGCAGAACCCGTCCGACCCGAGTGACCCGAGGATCGTGCTGGATCGTGGGATACTGCCGGTGGAACTCCTCCGGCGTATAATTGTAAGCGTAGAATTGCGGAAATAGGGTCCGCGCATTACTGTACATCGTGCGGAACTTCACCAGAGTGAAGTAGCTCGGCACGTAATACAAACTGTCCGCCTCAAAGCCGCCCGGCGGCGGGTGCAAATCCGCTCTGCCTTTGAGATCGCGTCCGCGCATGGCCGTTGAGCGTCCCGGGCGCTGGTGAAAAAACAGCACTGGCCCGGGTGAGTCGACACGAATTAGGGCTGCCGCGATCACCATCAGCGGCAGCCCTGCCACCAGTCCGGTGAAAGCAATCAGGATTTCAAAGCCTCGATAGACCGCCTCCGCCAGCCAGTGGGAAGCTGCGGCTACATCACGCACCGGCACTACGTGCAGCCTGCCAAGGCTCCTCCCGGCCTCAGCAACAACCTCAGCAAGAGGCGCCGGTCTCTGGTCAACCGTGAGACCGGCGCTAGTTGCGTTTGGGGGAGGGTTCATTGGCGCTCTCCTCCAAAGATCAGGTTGGCAAGGCAGTGCCTAATTTTGCTAGTTGCGCCATTCCGCCAGCGAGGCCGACCACTTGTTGAAATACGCCCTGCTGAGGTCGGACAGCGGCAGCCCAATCGGCAGCCGCGACCTGCCGTACTTGGAGAACTCCAGATAGTGCTTGATCGTCCTCAGATCCTCGTCCGAGGTCAGCGCGAGGCCCTCGTTGACGAAATGGAGGATCATCCCCTTGTTGAGGGCCGCCTCGAGCATGCGATTGCGCTCCGGCTCCTCTTCCGGCAGGGCAAAGATGCTGTACATGACCACATTGACGTTCCGGTGTTCGACGATATGCCACAATGTCGGCAGATGCAGCATGTCCTCCAGATCGAACAGCTCCAAATCGGCGGTGAGACCATGCTTCTTGCTGTAATCCAACAGCATGTAGCGCTGCAGGTGCACCGGTATCGGGTAGGTCGCTGAGGTGTTGTTGGCGACATAGAAGATGTTGTTTTTGCCGTTGTTGAACGACTCCTCCTTGGGCGGCTTTTGCGCCAGCGCGTCTTCCTCCTCTTCCGTCTCGGGAATCAGGTGGGAATAACCGGCCGGGATCTTCCGCCCCAGTAGATCGCCATACATGCCCTCGGCGAGCCGGAAATCCATGCTGACCCGCGTCTTGCCGGTGGTGTTGGGCCTTCCGGAGCCGTGGATGTTTTCCTGCGTAAAGGCGCAGAAGCTCCCCGGCTTGGCCTTGATCTGGTGGCTCTCCCTGCCGAAGAGTTCCGTCATCTCCTCCATGCTGAGCCGCTTTTCGATCGCGATTTTGATTAGCTCGCGCGACCTTTTAATGCCGATGATCTGCATCGACCGGCTGCGGTCCTCGTCCGCCGTCACGTCGACGAACGGCAGCCAGAGGCTGCGCGATGCGATGCCGTGACCGTAGAGCAAGCCGGTGTGGAACGGGAAGAATAAATCCGGCGTGGTCGGCAGCATGATGCGCACGTTCATGTACCGCTGCACCGCAACCGGCGGCCGCAATTTGCCCTTCGGGATCACGATCTCGCGGACGAAGCGGTTGACCATCCGCTGGAACTCGGGCAAGTTCGTATCGGCGCAGAGTTGCTTGGTGACCTTGAAGACTTCCGGCTGCGGGACCGCTTCGTGCAGGTAGTCCAGTTCGTCCAACGCATATCCCATCATGCGAACGCGGTTCAATATCCATTCATTGAATGGAAAGCGCTCGTTCGGATACGTCATGATTCGCGCATCCCACTCTGTCGTCAGGCTGCGCTCCAATTCCTCGTCGATGTCATTTGCTTGGATGGGGTTAAAAGGCATCGTTGTTGTAGCTAAAGCTTGAACAGACATTTCCCTGCTCCTTCTGCCACCATTAAACGCCCATCGCGGACTACACGTTACGGACAAGCTTAAGGTACCAACCTCGTCCCAAGTGTTTTTTCGCCTTAGACTGGCGTTTGTGACGGTGATGTTGCAACGCCAAAGGAAACGTAACTCGGCACTTTTGTAATGTAAATACCCGAAGTTCAATTTGGCGACGCTTAACCAACATTGAGCAACGGAAAAAATCGTAGTTATTAAATATTATTTGTCATTTATGTTTACATCAAAAGGTGCACTCCCGATTTTGGTTGGAATTTATTTTAGCGCGATCCCATGTTGCCATAGTGCTGGCGAATGAAGTAGTAACGGTTGACGTCTCCTGATGAGATTAGGCATGCGTGTTCGCGAACCACGGGCTACGGCAAGAGGCAGCACAGGCCTACCTTCATAGCGTGTGTTGAACTCGACAAAGAATTTCGCGAAGTCCCCAGCCGCTAGTTACAATTGCCCCAATTGTTTCGCCACCCCGGCCTCGGGGACGAGGCATCATGCATCAGAGCGCTTGAGAAGTACCATATCTTGGCATGATATGCCATCGGCCCGTCCGGACCATGTGCCGTAGACGATGGGGCTCTCAAGGGCGAGACCCCTCTGAGCTAATAGGTCAAGGATATACCCTTCATCGAAGGCGCAGCGATTCTCAGGTTCACCTGGAAACCCGTAGTACCACGGTGGATCGCCGTACTTGAAGGATAACTCATTCAAGCCAGCGGCCGCGAGCCGCCGTTGCTCATCGTTCATCAGGAACAACGTGATCAGCGCCGAACCTCGTGGTGCGAGAACTCGTCGAATCTCTTCGAGATAGCCATTGACCTGCTGCGGCCTCATATGGGTTAAGACGGATTTCAAGAGCACAAAATCAAAACTGTCGGCCAGGAATGGGAAGCGGTACTCCTCGGCAGCGACGCGGCCAGACGGGCTGTATGGGGTGCCGATATCCATGTGTTCGAAACTGAAAGCCGGATATTTCGGAGAGATGTGCCGCCGACACCAATTTATCGCGCCTCGATCGGGATCGATCCCAACGTAACGTCCTGAAGCGTCAAGATAATTAGCAAGTTGGAGAGCCATGAGGCCACACCCACAACCAATATCCAAAACACGGTCGCTTCGCTGCACATGAGCAAGCAACTTTAGATACGCCATGAACTCCGCGCTTGCCATTTCCATCTGGCGCAAGGACCCGATACGCTTTCTCAACCTAATGGGTGGATAATCGGCCCGATTGTTCAGTACCCGAGCGGCAAAATCGAGGGGCTCAGCCGCTATGTAGAAGGCCTCAAAAAGCCCTCGGAACGCGCGAATGCCACTAGCAGGAAGATGCTCCTTCAACGATTGACGGAAGACCATTATAGTTGCTCTCCTCGGGACCGCAGTCCCGGATCACCTGCTGGATCCGTGCCGGTGATTCTTGTATCCGGCTTCACCTCGGAATGTCTAGCCGCAACAATTCGGAATTTGCCTTCTCGCGCCGTAACTCCTCCGGCTGGTCCTCGGGGTGGGCGGCGGCGCCAAGCAGCACGGTCTTCCAGTACGCCGTGACCTTGGGCTCGGCTTCACGCCGGCGGTCCGCACTGACGAGCCACACGGCGGCGTATGTCAGCAGACGCAGCATTGCGCCTACACTCATGATCAGTCGAAACACGTGAACGGCGACGTTGCCATAGTGCTTGCGAATAAAGTAGTAACGGTTGATATGGCTCATGACGAGATTCCTGTGGCTCGCCACTCTGTTGGCCCCGCCGATGTGCATGACCTCGAAGTCGGGGACGTAAGCGACCTCCCAGCCCGCACTGCGAATGCGCAGGCACCAATCGGCCTCGCATTGGAATGTGTAGAAGTACTCGTCGAGCACGCCGGCCTCCTCAATCACCTGTGCCCGCACCATGAGAAAATGGCCGTTCAGCCAGCCGGCCGATTTCCAGCTTGTGACGGATTCATCGATGCCGTCGTTCCAGAAAGCGGCCGGGCGCAAAACGTTGATAATTTCCGTTCCCATGGTGTACATCAAGGCCGTGGTCTTCTGATAACTGCCGTCCAGGTAGGTGGTTCGGCATCCGGCGATCCCAACTTCGGGGTGCGCGTCCATGAAACGCACCATGCCGTCGATCGCGCCGGCACGGAGGATGGTGTCGTCGTCCAGCAGCAGGGCGTAGCGGCCGGTGCTCCGCGCCATAAGTTGATTGTAGGCGCGGCAATATCCGAGCTTCCCCGGCGCCCTCAACTGCTCCACCTGGGGAAAGTCGCCTGCGAGCGCTCGCGGGCTATCGTTCTCACCCTGGAAATTGAAGCCGACGATCACCCGTAACGAGGTTTCGCCGCTAGCGGTATCGAAGATAGACTTGAGGCATGAACGGAGGTTTTCCAGCTGACCAAGGTTGGCAATGAGGACAGTGAGATCTTCGGCCATACTAAAAGTTGTCACAAGATTGCCGCGGGAAGGTCATGATATAACAGACCCGCGCAAATTCCTGAAGGTCTTAAAGCTTGCCTTCGCCGCGAACGGCAAGGCGAACGCAACCGCACGCGACTTTACCCCGGAGAGCCACTGATGGAATCGTCAATGACTTGTCTTGCAGGGCGGATACCGGCACAGCGGATTTCACCATCGCCTGCCGGCGCCGCGCTGGCGTGAATTGCTTGGTTTGCCGATAACCGCCCCCTGGGCTCCGCATTTGGCGCGTCATCGAAGGAATACGGAGTTGGCGGTAACGCGGCCGAGCGTCCGTCCTCCCGTGATACGCCTCGCCCCGTGTCCTCAATTCAAGTTCTGGGGGGCGTCGCCTCCGAATCCACATGCTTCATTCAAGCCGTCGACAAGCGCGCCGTTGTGGCGGACGGCAACCGACATCGCGCCTAAGACACGTTTAGAGAGTGCACTGCAGTCGTCCGGGTCGCGCCTATTCCAAACCTTAACGATCAAAAGCCGATTCACTCAAGTGACTTGTCACTTGCCCGCGAATTCTACGATAACTCGAGACGATCGTCAATGGAGAGCAAGGGCGCCGAACAGCGGTGGGGTGCAGATTTCGATTTATTCCGGCCAGGTATTCCGAGGTGAAGCCGGCCACCGTTCCGATCGTTATCCGGCCAGCCGGCTGAGGACCGCGGGGCTGCTTTCTGGGTCAGCCACTTCGGCATCACGCTGCCTCATTCAACGACGAGGAGGACGGGATGCCGACGAAGAGAGAGCTGACCATGTGGCCGATACGACAGATGCTGCGGCTCGACCGCGACGGCGCGACCTCCTGGAGATCATCGAGAACCGCAACGAAGCCCGCTCGGTCATCGTCACCAGCAGCTCCCCGTCGACCGCTGGTACGAGATCATCGGCAAGCCGACCGCCGCCGACGCAATCCTCGACCGCCTGGTCCACAACTCCTACCGCATCGAGCTCAACGGCGACAGCCTGCGAAAAAAGCGGCCCCCCGGGCCGCCCGAGGCCACCACAACTTGACCGCCGGAGACAACTCGAAGATCATCCATGACGACCCAGATGAGGAGCGCCACCAGTGGCCGGTCCCGTCGGAATCCGCAGCGGAGAACGAAGTGACGTCGACATGGCCCTGACCGTTGGCTACGATGGCAAGTTCCTGTGGCAGGGCATGAGCTTCGGGTCCCTCTCCGGACATGGCGTTCATGCCAGGCAACTCCTGAAAGAGATGCTGGAGTGCTGGCCGCAGGGGCGGTTCAAGGTGTACGCCCTCGACGACGAACTTGGCATCGATCATCGACCCAATTGTCAAGTCGTCACGCTGCCTCGCTACGCGAGAAGCTCATTTCTGCGCAACCTGATCGCCTATCCGATCGAGCTGGAACGACATCCGATCGATGTCCTTCTCTCGTTTTCCACCCTGCCCGCCTACGCGCCCTGCAAGACGGTCCTGTTGCTTGCCGATGTCTTCTGGCTGGCGAATCCGGGCTGGCTGCCGCCTCATATAGCCTTACCCAGGACGCTCGCAACGCGAAGCTCGGTTAAGCGGGCCGACCGAATTGTCACCACGACGGAATTCTCCCGGCGCGAGATCATGCGCATCCTGCACGTCCCCTCCGCGAAAATTGTCGTGGTGCCGCACGGCGTACGCACTGAATTCACCGAGCGTCTGTCCGCGGCTACGATCTCGTATGTACGCACTCGGTACAGCATCGGGCAGCAGTACATTCTATCTCTGAACGATATCCACCCTCGGAAGAACCTCGAGGGTCTGGTCGAGGCATTTGGACGTTTGAAGTCCCGCGGCGGGCTGCCTCATCAGCTTGTCATCGCCGGGCGGAGCCTGTGGCCGTACCCGGAGTTCTACCGCCGCGTAGAGAGCAGTCAATTCGCGGATGACATCAAGGTTCTCGGCTATGTGCCGTCCGAGGACGTGCTGGCGCTCTACCAAGGGGCCGACCTTTTCGTCTATCCTTCGTTCTACGAAGGATGGGGCCTGCAGGTTCATGAAGCGATGATGGCCAGGGTACCTGTAACGGTGGCCAACACCACCTCCATGCCCGAGATCGCGGGCGATGCCGCCGACACATTTGATCCGCACGATGCCGACGACATGAGCCGAAGCATGGAACGGATCCTCACCGACACAGCCTTGCGCGACACGCTGGTCGCGAGGGCCGTCGAGCGGGTGAAACGGTACTCATGGCGAGAAGCAGCCGAAGCGACGCTCGCGGTCTGCGCCAGTTTCGGCGCTGAGTGAGGAGTAGTGGGATGCGAATGTTTCTCGCGCGGTCCATCGGGTCCCTGGCATTCGTGCTTCTCTCGATATCGAACGACCACAGCGGACACAGCCAAGGCGTGAATACGACGGCTGAACCCCAGTACCTTATGCCCAATCCTACCGCAGTGGCCGTTCCGTTTTGCAGAGTCTCATGCGGGCGTTGACCAAAACATAGCGACATGACGGCGACGGGTGATCCGACGGCGTAGATCGTTTCGACCACGAGGGCTTGGCCATAAATCGGTCGCGATGCATTCGGTGCGCGCAGTATGCTTGAGCCGCGCGTCGCAAAACGGGAACAGTTCTCAGAAGGAAAAGTTTCGAGATGCCCCAGAAACCTTGGCTCCAGCTGGCGTTCGTACTTGGCGAAGCCGCCCTGTCGCTGGTTTCCAGCGGGATCCTGTTCATCATCATCTCGCGAGTGTCTGGCCCAGAGTTGCTCGGCACGTACGCACTCGCCTCCGCGTGGCTGATGCTGTTTCAGGGTGTGAGCAGCTTCGGGATTCCGGAGTTCCTCATGCGCGAAGTTGGCGGATACGGCCGGGATGCCGCCGGACAAGTTGTTCATGCGATGTTGCTGGGACTGGGAAGCGGGTTCGTGGCCCTCTGTCTGATGCTGGCCGCGGTCCGGTTGCTGGGGTACTCGACATACCTCGTTCAAGTCATCACCATCGCCAGCCTGGCCTTGATCCCAGCCTTCCTCACTACCGCCTGCCGTTCGGTGTTCCTGGCCCTGCGTAAGATGCATTTGACGTTCCTGGCGCTGCTGGCCGAGGTCACGATCGTGATGTCCGCCAGCCTATACCTGCTCGTGTCAGGTTACGGCGCGATCGCCCTGATGATCACCCTTGTCGTCGCTAAGGTCGCGTCGGCATCCATCGCTCTGACTCTGCTGTATTGCCGAGTGCTCCCGGTGTGGCCGCCGTTCAATCCCGGCTTCCTGATGCGAACGGCGAGGACGGTTTTCACCTTCGGCATTGGCAACATGCTCGGCATGCTGACGATGCGCATCAACATGATCATGGCGTCCGCATGGGTGGATATCGCGGCCGTCGGCCACTTCGCCGCGGCAACGAAGATCATGGAAATCGGTCTGATCATCCCCAATCTGTTTATCCAACTCCTGATGACCCGGATCGCCTACAGCTTCAACACGCAAGGTAACCGCGATCCCAATCGCTTTGGCGCCTGGTTTCAAGTCCTGTTCGCGCTCGTCGTGCCGACATGCGTCGGGGGCTGGGTGTTCGCCGGGCTGATCCTGGAGACTTTGTTCGGAGCGGGCTTCGGGAACGCGCTCTGGATCCTCAGAATCCTGATGATCTATTTGGTGATCGAATCAGCCGACTTCGTGATGAGCGTTATCCTGACGGCGGCGCAAAGACAGCGCGAGGACGTCAGCTGTCTGGCCTTCAATCCCCTGACCAACATCGTGCTGAACCTGGTGCTGCTGCCGACCCTGGGAACGATTGGGTCCGCGATCGGGCGGGTCGGCGGCGCCGGCGCCTCGGCAACTCTGCGCTATCTCTTGATCGCTCGGGAATTGACCGGAGTGAACTGGTTCCACTTTGCACTGAAACCGGCGTTGATCAGCATCGGGGTGGGATCGGTATGTTATTCGTTGCTCGATGTGGACCGTCCCGCCTGGTTGCTGTTGTTCTACGTGGTGCTAACCGCGGTATTGCTGAGAATCTCGTCCGGCTTCTCTTTCTCATCGATCAAGGACATGATGAGTTTCCCATCCAGCCAGGACTGAGCTCAGTATCCACAAATCGCACTCGGGAGCAGTCCGTGCGCCGCTTCCTGATGATGTCCGGTTGGGGGCAGCAGTCGCGCGAGCAAGTACCAGCTAATACAACTAACCTGATGCCCCGCTGGGAAAACGGGGCACCATAACGGCCACAGCCCAAACCGTCTCTTACGCCGCGATTGTTCGCGCAGGTTCAATCCAGCACTTCACTCTCCCATGCCGCCATGTACGCGGTGGGCACGCCCGCCACGTCCAGATCCTTGGCTAGGGCGGGCGCTGTGAGTGGCCAGCGCCCTGGGAGGGCCGCCAAATATCCGGATTTCCTCTGCAACAACAGGCAGCAATCGGCCCATGGGATCGAGGATGGCGGACTGCCCGAACCACTGTCAGTTCCGACCAGCACGGCGGCATCGATTCCGGAGTCGTTGTGCAACCGAGCGAGGAGCCTGGCGATTGCGTCGGCTTCGGGCGTGTATCCCGGTGCCACGAACGCGACAAACTGTCCCGTGGCCTGCTCCAACGTCCATTGAGCGGCCGTCGCGTCGTCGACAGACTCATCCGTCGTCACGATGCGAATCCACGGCTGCGTTCCGCGGAAGCGCGCAAGCGCGCGCGCCATCTCCGGCTCCACCGGAGAGCGCTCGCAGACGCAGACCTCCCAGTCCAATCCGCCCCGCCCGGCAAGAACTTCGACAACGGCATCCAATGTGGCGGCGCCTTGCTCGGCGGTGCTGAGAAGAACGCTCACCTCTCGGTGCCTGGCGTTGTGGACCGGCGCGTCAGGCAGCGCCAAAGCAGGCCACAGCTTGCCCCGGACCTTGGAGTACGCCACTCTCATCGCGATGACGAATCCAAAGTCACGGGAAACCGTGACGAAGCGGCGTAGCAGTGAGAGGTCGTTCAACGCCGTTCTCCAACCGGCGGGTGTCGTCTACCCCGACGCGATTGCCGCGAGCCGTTCGCCAATCCGTCGTCCCACCGCTGCTGCCGAGTAGTCCTCGAGCATGCGCGCGCGGGCCCGCTGCCCCGTTGCCGCCGCCGCGCGCGGATTCGCGACGACGCTGCGCAGCAATTCCCGCAAGTGTTCGCGTGACGGATCCGACCATATCGCCCCCTTTGCATATGGACCGTGGTCCCGATCGACTTCTACCAAACGATAGCGAAGGGGAAATCCGACCTCCTCCGTCACAAAGTCGACCGTGCCACCGTAGTCCGTCGCAATTACCGGCACCCCAAGGGCCATCGCCTCGGCCACGGTCAGCCCGAAGCCCTCCGTGCGATGCGGCGAAACATAACAATCGGAGGCGCGGACCAGCCCCGCGAGCTCGTGAGTTTCCATCGTTTGGCGCAACACCACACAGCGGGCATTGCGCTCGACCAGTGCATCCAAGTACCCGGAAAACTCGGGGTCCTTGTCGGCGTTCGATACCTTGAGCACGAGACGGACCCGGTCATGAACCGAGAACGCGGCTTCGAAGGCATCCACGAGGCATTGCGGATTCTTCCGCTCTACCATGCTCGAAGCGTCGAACACATAGAGAAACGCGAACTCGTCACCACCGATTTGCAGCTTCTCGCGGCATCCGGGCTGCGGCGCCCCGCTCGCCGACACCACGTGTGGCACCACCATCACCGGTTTTGCGGTCATTGCCTGAACTGCCCGCTGACAAAAGGTCGACGGCACCCAAATCTCGTCGAAGTGACGAAACTCGCTCCACCATTCGTCGCGAAGTGCCGGCAGCTCCCATACCCATATCCCTATCTTGTATTGCGCGCGCGCAAAGGTTCGTGCGTGGAAGTGCAGGAAGCGATGGACGGAATCGGCGTTGATGTGGGCGACCGAGATTGGGTAACGAGGCCGTTGCCGGCGCTCGGCGCTTCCCACGCTCGACTGATGGACGAACAGTTCGTGAACTGGTACAAGGGATACCGGAACCGCGGCGGCCCGCAGAGCAGCCAAGTATCCGCGACCCGCCGAGCCGAGGCCGCTGACAACTCCAATTGGACTATAGAAATTGACGCCGGGAAGATCGATGTTGGGATAGACGCCCGCCGTTACCATCGTCTCACCAGTTTCAACTTCGGGTGATCGCGCGAACTACGAGCCGCGTAGTATTTGTAGCATGGCTGTCATCGCAGCGCCACAACAAAATGAGGCGTAACAAGGTGCAGGTTTCACCGTTACCGCCGGGGACGTCAAATAGAAGTCGCGCCTGGAAGCGGCCTCAACATTCGGCGTTCTTCAAAAAGATGCCTAGGCGCAAGCGTCACGCCAAGGTCGACACCGATGGGCGGCCGCTCGTGCTGCAGGTTCATCCTGCGTCCATTCAGGACCGCGACGGGGCGGTGCCGTTGCTCGCCGCTCCGTCCGTTGGAATTTGTTCCACTACGACGAGTATGGAATGCGACAGGTCGATTTCCGGGCCTCCGGCCCCGATCGCACCAACGTCTCCCTGCCCGAGATCGGGCCGTAAACAAACTGCCTTGGCCAGGTCCGGCAGACTGCTCGCTTGCAGGAAAACCGTCCCCGACCGTCTTCGGGCCAGACGCCAGTTCGTGTGCCGCCAATGACTACTTTGCCGCCCGCGTCCAATCGACGGCGGACCTGGGTCGGGAACCGAGTTCTTTCGCACCGGTTCCTGTTCATGCTCTGCCTCGGGGGTGGCATCGGTACATTGGTCGCGCTTGCGTTGTACGTGACGAAGACGGCTTACGTGGCATTGCTGCCGTTAGGTTTGGCGTTGGTGCTGTCGACGGTGTTTGTCAAAAATTTTCGTCTGTATTGGTTTGCTATTTTTCTGTTGTCCTTGCAGTTCACTATCGGCAAGAACCTGAACGATGGTCTCTCGGTGATCGACAGGTTGAAGATTGACTACATCATTCAAAATTTTACGTTTCAAATTACCGGGACCGACTTGGCACTTCTGGTTCTTCTCGCTATCTGGGCCAACGACCGCATGTTCCATGGGAGGCCGATGCGCTTTCCACCTCTCACGTGGCTGGCCGTCGGATATCTTGGCATATCCCTGCTGTCCACGGTGGGGGCCGCGTCTCCCTATCTCGGCTTTGTCGAGATATCGCAGCAGATCAAGTTCTTCATTGTGTATCTGTTCGCGGTCAACTGCCTGGATTCGAAGAGCGCCGTCCGGGTGCTCGCTGTCGTCGGGGTGATAATCCTGGTGACCCAGGCGGGAATGACCGTGGCGCGGTTCGAGACCGGGTACATGACTCCCCTTACATTCGGCGACACCCATCAGGAGTTGTCGCAGATCGAGGAGTACTTGACGGTGGACCGCTCCGATGAGGGGTCCGCGGTGCGGGGCTTCGGGACCTTGGGATCGCCAGGTTCGACCGCCCACCTGTGCATGATGGTGATTCCGTTTGCGCTGTTTCTTTGTGTTCCGAACGCCATGTTCAGAATGCGGTTCGCGTTTGCGGCTCTGACGGCCTTCGGGCTACTGGGCCTGGTGCTCACCTTTACCAGGGTCTTCTACATCACGACAGCCGTTCAGATCATACTCGCGTTTTTGATGATGATACGAGACCGCATGTTAAAGCGCGAAGAGGTGGTCCTGATCGTGCTGCTCGGTATAGCCGCGGTGGCGGCGGCAAGTCCTAAGCTCTACGAGCAGTTCACGGTTCGCGAGGACTCGGTGTCCGTGCGTTTCCTTCAGTACGAGACGGCCGCGAAGATGATCCTCGACAATCCTTTTCTCGGGGTGGGATTGAACAACAGCACCGGACAGATGCCAAAGTATGTCGACGTCACATACAACCGTTACGATCCGAACACGCAGTTCTATTTGGAGCCTATCCACAACATGTATCTCAGCCTGGCATCCGAGATCGGCGTCTTCGGTGCGCTGTTATACGTCGCATTCTTCGCCGGGGTGACGTTGCTAGCCTGGCGACAATCGCGGCACTCGACCGACCCGGAGATCAGGTTGGTGGCAAACGCGCTCGTGGTGGTGTTTTGCAGTGTGGCGGTGAACGGCTTGATGGATCCCCTCCAGGAGTATCCGGTTCTCGTGTTGCTGTGGTTGTATGCCGGGATCAGCCTCAACCTGCCCCGGATGGCGCAGGGCCAGGAGACTGTGGACCCCAGGCCGGGCCACCGAGCACGATAGCGCGTGTGACAGACGGTCGCCGCGTTGGCCGATCATCGCATTCAATCCGCCAGGCAGCGAGCGCACGAACTGCTCGATCTGGGCAGCGTCCAACGCTTGCCACACCCGCTCGTCGTCGATTTCCTAATCCGGCAAACCGAAGGCTACGTTGCGCCGAATGTTGTCATCCATCAAATAGACGTCCTGTCGGACGTATCCGATATTGCGCTGCCACGCGGCAACGTCGTCGTGCAGGTCGCGGCCGTCAACCAAGATTCTTCCCGAGGTAGGAACGAACAGACCTAGCATCAAATCGACGCGCGTGGTCTTGCCGGCGCCGGTCGGTCGGGACGATGAAGGGCGCGAAAAGTCCCCGAGTCCAGGCCGAGGACTCGCATGTTTGACAACTCACTGGTTCATCACTACCCTCTCTTACAATTAAGGGTGTTTATTTTCCTTATACACGCCCATTGGCCCGTGCTTGGCACCTGAAACTGGGCGCGTGCCCGATTGCTCCGGCCAGCAAACGTTCGTGCACATCGAGGGTGCGGCGACCATGACTGCGACAGCGACCTTGGAGCGGACGGGCTCCACGATCGGCCTTTTCGACGTTTTCGTTAACTGCCCGCTGTGCGGGTCTCCGGACCACCAGCCACTATTCGCACACAAGAAATGCGGCAACGTCGTTCGCTGCACCCACTGCCAGCTCAGGTTCACCCGCAGCCGCTGGACCGTCGCATGGCCGGAGATGCGGCAACAGCATCCAGAACCGCTGGCCGACATGATCCTGCAGAAGCAGGACAGCCAGATCGATGATTTCCTGGACATACTCAATCGGATCAAGCGCTATCAGGCGAGCGGAAAGTTGCTCGAGCTAGGGTGTCTCACCGGTCACTTTCTCGCGCTCGCGCGCAAGGCCGGTTACGAGGGGATCGGGATTGAGCCCGATCCGTGGGCAGCGGAATATGCGCGTCGCGAGTTCGGTCTGAGCGTACACGAGGTGCGGGCACCGGACCTGCATTTCGATGATCGGACGTTTGACGTCATCGCGATGTTTCACGTCATGGAGCATCTCACGCGGCCGATGGAGACGCTATTGGAACTTCGGAGAATTCTGAAGGACATGGGCCTGCTCGCGATTGAGATTCCGATCATAGATACGCTCTACCCGATGACCATGGGCCGGCGTCATCGGCACTATATCTTCGATCACACCTTGTTCCTGTCCCGCAAGATGGCTGCCGAGTTCCTGCACAAAGCGGGATTCAAGATCCTGCGCAGCGAGCTTACCGGTCGTCGAATTCGCCTGGAACGAATCGCCTGGGTCCTGCGCAACCACACCCCGTCCTTCGGGCGATTTCTGGAACGCGCGTTCAAGGCACTTCACATCCAGGAACGGACGGTGCACGTCAACGTCCGGGACAACTATCGAATCTACTGTCGGAAGGCTTAGAGCAGACGACTAGTTGTTTGGTACGACAGCCGAGATAGCAACGTGGAAATCTACTATCAGTACTCGTCAAACGGAGGCGCGAGTTGGACTGCCTCTGATAGACTGACGAATACAAGGTACAGTTCGCTTCATCCGCACGTGTTTATGAACGGAGCCGGGGCTAACTTAGTGTGGTACGAGGATATTTTCGGCAATACCGAAATCTATTACGCGTCGGGACCATAGTGATCGCCAAGCTCAACAAGATGAGAACCGCGACCTTAGTCAACGCCTTGGGCATTGCATTGTCTTGGCTGATCCTGATAGCGCCTTGGAGCTGCTCGAACTCTCTATCTGAGGAAGACACCGCCAGCCGGATTCAAGCCAAAATAAGCCAGGTTGGCGCCAGCGCTATTAAGCTCCGCGAGTCCGGTGCGGACGTGTCACCGATCCAGGAAGCAATGCAACAGGTCGACAAGCTGCTCCAAAGCGGGAAGATCGGGGACGCCGAGAAAATCCTCGACACGCTCCTGACGAATCTCGGGGCGCCGGCGACAGGCTCCAGGGGCGCGGCTGTCGCCCCCGGAGACACCGCCAGCCGGATTCAAGCCAAAATAAGCCAGGTCGGCGCTAGCGCTATTAAGCTCCGCGAGTCCGGTGCGGACGTGTCGCCGATACAGGAAGCAATGCAACAGGTCGACAAGCTGCTCCAAAGCGGGAAGATCGGGGACGCCGAGAAAATCCTCGACACGCTCCTGACGAATCTCGGGGCGCCGGCGACAGGCTCCGCGCGCGAAGACACCGCCAACCGGATCCAAGCCAAAATAAGCCAGGTCGGCGCCAGCGCTATTAAGCTCCGCGAGTCCGGTGGGGACGTGTGGCCGATCCAGGAAGCAATGCAACAGGTCGACAAGCTTCTCCGAAGCGGGAAGCCCGGGGACGCCGAGAAAATCCTCGACACGCTCCTGACGAATCTCGGGGCGCCGGCGACAGGCTCCGCGCGCGCGGCTGTCGCTCCCGAAGACACCGCCAACCGGATTCAAGCCAAAATAAGCCAGGTCGGCGCCAGCGCTATTAAGCTCCGCGAGTCCGGTGGGGACGTGTGGCCGATCCAGGAAGCAATGCAACAGGTCGACAAGCTGCTCCAAAGCGGGAAGATCGGGGACGCCGAGAAAATCCTCGATACGCTCCTGACGAAACTCGGGGCGCCGGCGACAGGCTCCGCGCGCGCGGCTGTCGCTCCCGAAGACGGACGCGACTGCGATCCGCGACAGCCGATGACGGTGAGCGGCCGCGTGACGGTGGTCGAAGACTGCACTGTCGGCGGCGACTTGACCGTGACAGGAAGTGCCTTCCTGCACTTCGACTATACCGGGCGTAAGGGCGGGCGTTTGGTCGTGGGCGGCAACGTCATCGTGCAGGACGACGCGACGCTATGGATCCAGGGCCGGCCGGATGAACGGGCAGTATTCGCGGTCGACAATGAGTTCAGCCAGCAACGCTCGATGACTTCGACGGATGGCGCGACGATCAAGCTGGACCACGTCGAGTTTCGCACACAGAAATCCGGAGACCGCGGCAAAGGCAGCGTCTACATGAGTTATGAAGCCCGAAACCGATCGTCCTTCGAGGTGACCGGCTCGACGCTCGTCGATGAAGAGTCGTGGCTACTCGCCAATCTTCACAATTCCGCCAAGCTGACCATCGCCGATACCCAGCATGTCCCGACCGAGATCTATGTCAACGACTCGTCGTCCGCGAAAATTAGCGGAACCGGCACGCGGACCGGTGTCTGGCTGGACGCGGGTGGCGCCAAGGGGACATTGAAGCTACCCGACGTGAACGGTCCGTTCTCGTGGCAGATCGGTGCCGGCACTGGTCTAGATGTGGGATGGTCGCTGCAGGTTGATGACGCCCAACCTGGAATCGGTATCGAGGTCAAGCCCGCCTCGGCGCTCACGATCACTGGTAACGACGCGCGAGCCCCAGCGACCGGCGAACTCAAGATCTCGTACACTGTGGTCGGTTCGCGGGAAACGCTGGATGGCCTCAAGGCCGGCTTGCAGAATCGCAAGATCAGTGACCGGCTGACGCTCAAAGATGTCCAACTCGGCCCCATCGCCTGGCAGATCTATGCCGGCGATAACGCGGATCTAACCATCAAGAATTCAACCATCAACGAAATCGGCATCTTCGGCCGGGACGCGAAAGTGCGCGTCGAACGCTCGGTGTTGCAGCTCGCGGTGCTCGCCGCGCTTGCGCCCGGCAGCTCGCTCGATATTCGGGATTCCGAAGTCTGGAACCAGACGATCGAGGCGGCGAACAACGGGAGAGTGTCCATCGCCGACAGCAAGATCCACGGCACGCTGTTTCATGCCCGGGATAGCGGTTCGAATATTTCCATCGAGGGCGGGTCGTTCTACGAGAATCCCGCGCGCTGCACCCAGGCAACGATGGTGAACATCGCAACCGGACAGCCGAAATGCAATCCGTTCAGGACGCCGGGACTGCCGCGTTCGGCGGGCTTGGGCAAGGTTGTGTGCGCCGGTACCGAGGGGTGCACGTGGGGCCGTTAAATTAACTGGGGTGGGCCCCGCACGGACCCGTAAGCCCGCATTCGCCGGATGACACGTTGATTTCCGGCGTGATAGCCACGATTCGTCTCCAATAATCAAGATGTTATGGTGACTTTGATGGGGCTGTCATGGCGAACCCGGCGGGTGAATCGAGAGAGGGTGTTCTCAAACTCGATTTCGACCGCCGGCTGATGGTCCAGTTTCGCGGATCGGTGGTGGCCTCCGACGCCGGATTGATCGCGTATAGGGAACTCGACGACGCGCTCCGGCTCAGCGCGCTGGCGGGCTAAGATGCTCGCCGATGCAGCACGGGCAGGAATGGCCAGCATGGCCAGCATGCTCCCGCCGGAATGTTGCGGCAATCCGTGTTCGGTCGGCTCGCTGGGTATGAAGATGTTAACGACGCCGAGCGCCTGCGCAGGACGACGAGGTCCTGCTCCGGGTTGCCGAGCGCGCCGCGCGGCACATGCTCGACGAGCTCCAAGCCGTCCGGAGGCGATCGCGCCACCGGGACTGGATAAACTGTTCAAGCGATTCCCCTGGGTCAAAATTCAAAGCATTGACAAACATGGTGCCCCGCGTCAAAATAAGATTTCATTGCCGATTTTCCAATGCTGGCAGGTGATTTTCGAGGTTTCGGCATGCCTTCCATCAAGTCGATCGGCGTCAACTTCAAGCAGTACGCCATGGTGGCCGCCGGAGGCTTAGGCCTCACGGGAGGACGTGCGCCGTCCGGTCCTCTCCATGCGCAGATAGGGATCAGCGATCCGTGCAATCACAAGTGCGTCTTCTGCTGGGACCATCCGCCCGACGACCGTGAGAACGCGGACACGGCACAGCGCTTCGGCCTGGACCGGCCCGGGGTAATGCCGGTGGAGCAGTTCAAGGGGATCGTCGACGACCTGTACGACATGGGCACACGTCGGATCGATCTCACCGGGCGTGGCGAGCCGCTCCTCAATCGCTCCGCCCTCGACATGATTTGCTACGCCAAGGGGCGAGGCATGCAACTCCAGATGGTTACGAACGGCTCGCGCCTGTTCGAGCCGATCGCCAAAGGGCTCGTCGCGGCTCGGACGGATCGCGTGCACGTGTCGCTCAACGCCGGCACGCCGGAGACGTATCCCCACATCCACGTCACGGAGAGTCCCGAGGACTACCTCAAGGTGAAGAAGAACCTGCGCGTCCTGTCCGACTGCAAGATTGCGGCGGGAAGCGACCTCCCCTACCTCAGCCTCTCCTTCGTGATCTCGTCGAAGAACTACTTTGAGATCGCGAGCATGATCGAGGTCGCGCACGAGGTTGGGGCCCAGGAAGCCGTGTTCATCCACACCGTGATCCACGACGGCACGCCGGACCTCGCCTTGAACGGGGGGCAGTACCGGGAGCTCCAGGCCTCCTTGCCCGCGGCGCGCGAGAAGGCCGCGGCGTTGGGTGTGCAGAACAACCTGGGAACGTTCGGTACCACCATCCCTCCCTACATGCCGAGCGAAACGGTAGGGCCGCCGGTCGTCCCGTGCTATGTCGGCTGGTACTTCACGGTGATCCTGGGCAACGGCTCCGTCCTGCCCTGCTGCCAGTGCGCGGCGCCTATCGGCCAGGTGACGAACGAGCGCCGGTTCGCGGAGGTCTGGGCCTCGCGCGAGTACGCGGATGTCCGCACCGCGGCCAGGTCGCTCCCCGAGAAGAGCGACCGGCTCGAGACGTGCGAGTGCGACAACTGCCAGCTCCGGCCGCGCAACGTGGCCCTCCACAACTTCCTCCACCCCCTGAACCGGATCCAGGCCGGGCAGGAAGTCCAAACGTTCACGTCGAGGGATTTCCTGCGGAAGATGCAGGGCCACCACGAGCACCCGCCTTCCTAGGCGAGCGTGACTTTCCTACGGTCAACGGCGCCGGAAGGAGCGTGCTGGCGGCCTGGGTCGACGCCGACGAGTATCGCCGCCTGACCTCAAACTCATCTTGGACAGTTTGGTCCCGGGTCGTTGATGGTGATCTGAGAAGAATCGCAGCCTTGCCGAACGCGGAAGCGGCCTCGAGGCGAAAATGTAGTGGTACTGATATGCGCCGCTCCGGGCGGATTGGTTCGCAGGCTCGAACCTCTGCACGACCTTCCAGTCGCCCGCAGGACTTCTGGAAGCGGAAGAGGCACCTTGGCCGCTTGGAGAGGGTCCCGCAGCAACACTGAGAAGTGTGCCAGGAAGGATGGTTCGGTTGGCTCGGACATGGTGGGCCTCCTTGAACGAGAGGCCCCCTAAGAATTGCATTTTTGACCGCCAGAATCCCACCCCATTCAAGCGATTGCTCTGGCCAATATGGCGTAGTATGAGGCTGAAATCGGCGTCTGGGGGATTTCGGTTGAATAGGGCGGCATTGATACCAAATCTCGGTGTTCGTGACTCTCACCGTCATGCCCGGCCTTGAGACGGGCGTCCAGGCACGGAAGGCGTGCCTCTGGATGGCCAGGTCAAGCCCGCCACCACATTGGGAGGGCCGATGGGTCATTCTTTTCGAGAGTCGGTATGAGACACACAATCATTGCTTTGCTTCAAGCTCTTCGATTGATGCCACAAGCCTACAAAGTTCGAATGCTTGCTGCAGCCTTGACTCCGACGACGTTAGTCCACAATTTCCATTTTTGGCTCGGCGGCAACAATGAGACGCTTCCGATACCGGGGTATTGGGCTCGCTTGTTGGTGGCCGGTAATGCCGACATTCCTACCTTTCTTGAATATGGACGGCGGGGATTTGATTGCATCCGCGAGACGCTTGAAAGGAACGGGACGCCAATCGGAGGTCTCAAGGACGTCCTCGATTTTGGCTGCGGGTGTGGGCGGGTCATCCGGTATTGGAACGGCTTCGCGGATACGCGAATTTGTGGAACCGACATAAATGACTATCTCGTCGAGGCATGTCGGCGCTGCGTCCCTTTCGCGAGCATCAGCAAGAATTCGATGGTTGCCATGCTCGACTATGCCAACCAGAGTTTCGATCTGGTCTACGCGTTTTCGGTCTTCACTCACTTGGACATCAAGGCACAAACGGCATGGCGTGACGAGTTTCGCCGAATATTGAGGCCTCGTGGAATTCTCCTTCTGACGGTCGATGGCAACGCCGACAACGGGCGTCTCGACGACAAAGAACTAGAAGATTTCGACTCAGGGCGGCCCGTTGTCCGGCGCGGTCAATACGGTGGTGCAAACATCTGTAGATGCTTTCATCCGGAATCGTATGTGCGCGAGACGCTGGCTGAAGGGTTCGAGATCGTCGATGCCGTTCCTGAAGGAGCGAAGGGGAATCCGGTCCAGGATCTCTACATGCTGCGTAGGGCGGACTGATTCGATCGCCGGAAAGACGGTCGCCGCGTTGATAATCTCACCCCGGCCGACGTCTACTTCGGGCGGCTAGACCATCCTCCTCGAACGCGAAAGGATCAAATGACACTATCGCAAATCGCCACTTGCAGCACCACGCGCAGGCTGCTTAATGTCAAACACAGATGGGCCAGCGCCTCCCTTCCTCGGCGACGCCAATTGTCTCAAAAACTCTGACGACGGACAGTCAGGCCGCGCAAATGAACGCTGTCCCTCGCCCCAGGATGCCCGCGATTCGGGCGCCGTCGTTGACGATTCTGATCGCCTGGGTGATGGTAACCTCGCCATACTCGCCAAAATCGACCACAAGGATCGCGTAGGTCGTCTCGCGCCACAAATATCCGTTTGGAACGACAGTGACGGTGTGCCGCTCGCCCTGGTCGCGCAGGAGCACGGTGCTGACCCCCCTCCTCGAAATAGCGGACACCTTTGATAAGCTCCTGAGGGAGCAGGAAGGTGTTGATGGATGCAGCGTGTCGTCAATTCACGGATGAATTTAAACGGGAGGCGGTGGGGCTGCTGGCGACCACCGGCCGGCCGTTGAGCCAGATTGCCCAGGAGCTGGGGATTGCCCCTTCGAGGCTGCGCGCCTGGCGGGATGCGGGATCGCCGTGGCGCTCCGATACGCAGGCGGCGATCCCACATCCCGGTGTGGATTTGGCGGCTGAAAATGCCCGTCTGCGGGCGCATGATCCAACTCGGCGTGCTGCAACCACGGACCTCGATCACGACCAACTGCGAAAAGGGCCGGTAGGTCGGTGGCAGCTTTCTCGCACAGTGCTATGAGGTCTGCGGGCTGGCGCCACTCCGCTGATTCATCCGCACCGCGCGCCGCGACCATTTGGCCGATGACCGTGGGCAGCACATCGGCCGCGTGTTGCCAACCGATGAGGTCAAGGCACTCGAGTGCTTTGTTGATGAAGTCGAGCGAGTGTCCGCTATCAGCAAAGACGCGATCGGTCTCGGCGCGAATAGCAGGTCTGCCAGGGCCGCCGGCCGAACGCCCATCGAGATGGCGGTAAGTGCTGTTCGCTCGGCTGCCTCGCGATGACGGACGGCCGCCCAACGCCGTAGCCACCGCTTGAGCGTAATGAGGATCAGGTCGACTGGTAAGCGCTGAGCGCTGTCTGCGCGGTGCAGCACCGTCACGATCGGCCGCGATTCGACGGACACCATGGAACAACGCCAAGTAGGTCTCTTCCTTCGGCAGGATAGCCAGGAGGTTGCCCAGGGCAGTTAGGATGGTCATTCCCCTGCCCCATCCGTCCCGATTCCGGGCGCCGAAGACCGCGGCCTGGCGCACAATGTCGAGCGGGCCGACTCCAGCGCTAGTTGACCCTGCAATGCTTTTGCAATGACAAGCCCAAGATTGTGAGCCATGCCCTCGTGTAGTCGCTGCCGCCAGTAGGCACCGGGCTCCCGGTGGCCGAATTCAACCTGACCCATACCTCCCCACCGCGCACTTCGACCGGGCAGTTCGGTACATCGTCCGCCCAGAGATCGAAGGTGCAGCCACTCGCAAGATCGAAACGCGCATGATGCCAGCGGCAGGTCAGAATGCCGTTCTCCACGCTGCCGCCCCCAACCCACCCATTGCGGAGGTTAGGCTCAGAGTTCGCGATAACGGAAGTTGACTCAAAACACGCAGCACGCCGCGCTGAGTCTTTGTCACGATGCCGTGATATTTCTACCCAGTTGGAACTTTTAGGGCCCAGAAGCGATAAATAGCATCGCGGGCTTGTACCGAGGCCTCCTTCGCCCCTCTTGGCTGCCCATCAGGCCGCCCCTGATGTGGTCCTCTCCCCACAGATCAGGGGCACTGGCCAACGCACCCCGCCCGCGAGGTGTTGCGCCGATGTTACACCGGCTATTCATTGTTATGCCAAGGCGAGATGTTATCGAAGTTTTGACGAAATGCCGTGTTTAATGCCTCTAGCGTGGCGACGTCCCTTTGATGCCGCGTGGGAAATTTTGAGACAACCGGACAAAGCAATGATCCATTCATCGCGCCGGGATCGCAAGGCCAAGGCCATTGCCGAAGTGCTGGCAATGATCGCTGATGGTTACCCACTACTAGCGCCGAATCGGCTGCGTCCTGTCCTCGAGAGGGAGGAATGGCTCTTCGAAAGCGCCACCGAATTTATCGAGGCTCTGGAAAAATATTATGCCGAGCGGGCTACGCAAATAAAGAGAAAGAACCATTGATAAGCCCAGCTCCCGCAGGCGCGCATGCGCATTCGCGCTTTTTTCATAGTCACCGCACTACTCGCCTTCCCGCAGCAAGCCTCCAGCGCGTCCCCTGCCGCGTCCCCCCCATTGCCGCCACCTCCGCGCCCGGCCGAGGCGCCCTCCCATCCCGGCCCAAACGCCCTCGCGCCGGCGGAACAGACCAAGCGAGCGCCAACCATCGACCAGGCCTGCTTGGATCGTCTCAGCTCCGCCGGAATCGAATTTGAGCAGGTCACGCTTCCTCCGGCTGTCAACCCGGAATGTGCCATCGCGACGCCCGTGCGGCTCAAGGCCGTCAAATTGCCAACGCGGTGGAGAACGTCGATCCGCCTACCCGAAGAGCCGACGCTTTCCTGTCAGTTCGGTGAACGGTTCGGCAATTGGCTGCGCGATCTCGTCGCTCCGCTCATTGCCGGCGAGCTCGCGGTCGAACTCAAGTCGGTTCACACGGGACCGGGTTACGAATGCCGCAACCGCAACCACGCAGAGACCGGCAAGATCAGCGCGCACGCGTCCGGTCTGGCGGTGGACGTCGCGAGCTTCGAGCTCGCGAATGGCGAAACACTGCCCATCAAACCGAATGGGGACGAACATCTGCGTGCCACGGTCGATGCCATCCGCGTCGCCGCATGCGGGTGGTTCACAACGGTACTCGGCCCAGGGTCCGATGCGGCGCATGCCGAGCACTTGCACGTCGACATCCTGCAACACGGGTCGAGCGACCGCTACCGCATTTGTCAGTGACCCGCCCCGGCGTCGCGGACAGTTCTGCCGTTCGAGCTGGCGGCGAGCGACAAATCACTGACGGCGCAGAGCGGGTTGACGCTGTTTGTCGTTTGTCGAATATCTGCGAGCAAGGGGCGTTTGCGGCCTGATCTTCGACCGCCGCGGTCGATCGGACGCGTCATTCCGCCGGGCATCATGGCCCTGAGATCCTGCAAAAGGTTCATGCCCGGACCCGCAACCTCAATCAGGACTGTGGTCGCGCAATGCTCGGCCGCCAAACCGATGACCTTGCGGCGCAGATCCGGATATTCGAGGCGACCCCGATAGACATGAACGAGGTAGGCATCGTTTTTATGGACAAGCCAAGTCGAGCCTGCCGAATAGTCGTTGCGACCGAGCTCTGGACGATCCGCGTCCCCGCGGGCCCGGCGGGCAAGGCGTCATAGGCCGGGAACCACGACCGCCGGATGAGATTGCCTTCGACCGGCACCGGCTATTGCTGATATTGGGCGGAGAAAAGCAGGCTTCCCACTTCTGCTTTGATCGCCTCGAGGGCCTCTCGGCTCTCGCGCTCCGGATGGAGAATATCGCCATTCCGGCGCACATGCGTTCCGCCGCGCCCGAGCTCAATGGTCTCCTCCTCCAACGCGAACGCTGGCATGTTCAGATGATTCCAACCGCCTTGTCGCACGAGGTGGCCAGCGAGGTCATCCTCATGCAAGCGCTGCATGACCGCAATGATGGAGCCCGTTTGTTTGTCATTGAGGCACGAGACGAGTGCGCCGCCATACCAGTCGATCACGCGCTTCCTGGCCGTCTCCGAATGGACCTCATTGGCGTTCAGAGGATCGTCCACGATGATCAGATCGGCGCCTCGTCCGGCAAGCGCTCCGCCAACTGAGGTCGCATATCGGCTGGAGGCGCGGTGACGATGACGGTACCGAAGTGGGTCAATACCGGCAGGGTGTAAAAAGGGCCGACCGTAAGCTCACCCCTTTGATTTCGCCCATTGAATTGCTGTAAAGACGTGTTTGAGCTAAGCCCTCAATCGGGGCACAGTCCGGGATGGTCGAGCCTGCTATAGTCGCTGCACGAGTTTCATCATGCCTGATATGTGGTGGCAGGTCGGCACAATCTATCAAGTCTACCCGCGGTCCTTTCAGGATTTCGAACGGGGATGGCATAGGTGATCTCGATGGTATCCGGCAGCGGCTTGATTATCTCGTTTGGCTCGGAGTTGATGCGATCTGGATTTCGCCGGTCTATCCTTCGCCCATGCATGACTTCGGTTACGATGTCACGGATTACTGCGGGATTGATCCGATCTTCGGCTCGCTCGAAAGTTTCGATCTAGTCATTGACGAAGCGCATACAAAGCAACTCAAAGTCATCCTCGACTTTGTTCCGAATCATACATCGATCGAGCATCCTTGGTTCATCGCCAGCCGGCGGTCACGCGCCGATCCAAACCGCGACTGGTATATCTGGCGGGATGCGGCTGCAGATGGCGGACCCCCGAATAATTGGATCAGCAACTTTGGCGGCAGCGCCTGGACATGGGATGAAGCCACCGGTCAATACTACTACCACGCCTATCTTGCTGAGCAGCCGGATCTGAATTGGCGAAATCCGAACGTGCGCGCCGCGATGCATGAGTCACTGCGTTTCTGGTTGCGGCGAGGGGTCGATGGATTCCGGGTCGACGTGATGTGGCATCTCATCAAGGATGCGGCGTTTCGCGACAACCCGCCCAATCCGGCTTGGACCACGGATGAGCCGGAAATCGATCGCCTAATCCAGATCTACTCGACCGACCAGCCCGAAGTGCATGAGGTGATCGCGGGAATGCGGCGGGTGCTTGATGAATTTGAGAACCGGGTATTTCGGCGAGATCTATCTGCCGGTTGATAGGCTCGTCACCTATTACGGCGAGAACCTCATGGGGGCGCATCTGCCGTTCAACTTCCAGCTTCTGAATACTGCCTGGACGGCGCCCCACATCGCCGAGCTGATCGAGAATTACGAGGCGGCTCTGCCGGACGGCGGCTGGCCGAACTGGGTTCTTAGCAATCACGACAGGCCGCGCATAGCGGCGCGCGTCGGACCTGAACAAGCTCGCGTCGCGGCCATGCTTCTCTTGACCTTGCGCGGCACGCCAACGCTGTATTACGGCGACGAACTCGGCATCGGCCACGTCGAGATAGCGCCGCACCTGATCAGGGATCCCTGGGCTAAGTATGAGCCTGGCCTCGGTATCGGGCGGGATCCCGCACGAACTCCGATGCAGTGGGATGCGAGCGCCTTCAGAGGCTTTTCAACACATGAGCCCTGGCTTCCGCTCACGCCCGACAATGAGGCGCGCAATGTCGTGGCGATGAGCAACGACAAAACGTCAATCCTTTCCTTGGTGCGAAGCCTGCTCCACTATAGGCGCGAACATGCGTCCCTCTCCCAAGGGGAATGGCGTCTTTTGTCACCGAAAAGCGATGTCCTTACCTATGAGCGCAGCAATGGCGAAAATCGGATAATTGTCGTACTCAATTTTACCGCTAATCCGCGGGCCTGGTCCACCACTACATCCACCAAGGCCAGGGTGGCGATCTCCACACATGGGGATCGCCGCGGCGAACCTGTTGGTTCGACCTTGAACCTTCGAGGCAACGAAGGCCTGCTCATCGAGCCGGTATGAGCATGCAAGGTGAAAGACTATTAATATGACGTAACCGGCGCGTCCTGACCCAATCTCGATCGGGGCTCGGTTCCAGAACCGCTTCAACTCCGCAGGACGACACAAGCGCCGCCTGCGCGGAGGATCTTTTCACAAAGTGCGTCAGCTGCCGCGCGCGAGGGCGCAGGGGCGCGTATCTGATAGTATGGAGCGAAGCCGCGGCTGGGCACGCGACCGCCGATGACCATGGGTTCGATCTTGCCAATAATAGCGGAAAAGCTGCTCCGGGCGCGGGTGTAAGCGGCCAGCGCCGCCGCCTTCGAGAAACTGCCGGCGAGCTGTACGCCCCAAGGTGCAAAGAGCGCCGAGGCGGCAACGGAGCGAGGTTCTGAGCGGCGAATGGCGGCGGTCGCTTGAAAACAGGATAGCTTCGAGGATATTGCGCTGCCGGTTATCGTTTCCGCCACGGCGTCGCCGATCCAGTCTTCGACCGGAAGTCGCGTGATGGTCAGAACGTAGTCGCGGGTCTCGGCCGGCAAATTGCCGTGGCCGGCGAGCCAGTTCGCAACACGGGCAGGACCGGCATTGTAGGCGGCGGCGGCCAGTCCAAGATTGCCGAAACGCTGCTTAAGGTCGGCGAGAAGTTCGGCGGATTTTGGTATTGCTTCTTCGGGATCGAACGGATTGGCAAGGCCACGCGCATCAGCCGTCTTCGGCATGAATTGCGCGATGCCTTGCGCGCCAGCTGGACTGATCGCGCTGGGTCGAAAGCTGCTTTCCTGCCATATCAGCCGTGTCAGGAACGCGACCGGCAGACTCTGAGTTCGAGCTGACGATTCGATAAGGCGGCAGACGGATGTTTCGATCGATTCAACCTTGCCCGTCGCTGCGCTTTCTGATCCTGCCATCGCAGAGCTGCCGTAAAACAGGGCGAGCAAGCCCAAGGATCGCAGGGTCGGCCGCTCTACATTGAAATGTCTCAACATGCTTTCCATTACGCGAGAAGCAGCATTAGGTCTCCAAACAGGCCGTACGCTAAGCTCGTCAGCCACGGCCGCTGTGTCGACTTCCAGATGGCCGAGGTCGCCATTCCGAGAAACTGTTCACCGACATCCTGCGGCTGGTCGCCGAACTACGACCACCGCCCGTTACATCCACAGCGTAAGGCGTTCGATCGTCATGCGTTCGATGCAATCCGTGGGAAAGGTGCGTCTCGATGACGGCAAACACAACATTTTTCGTAGCTCAGCGAGGCGTCGGGCCGCCCCGACGCCCGTCCACAAGGTGCAGCGGCGATTCACGCTTGCCACGGACGCCAGTCCGGGACAACATCAGCCTGAAATGGGCGGCTATCTGGCGAATGCCGCTTAAATTAGGCGTCTCACTCGTAGCCGAACGCTGGTAGACCGGAAGGCGCGACATGTCTCTTACGAGCTGAAAGGAGATCACATGAATACGATCGAGATTGCCAAGAAACTTGCCGAGCTATGTAAGCAAGGAAGGAACATGGAAGCGCTAGCCATTCTTTTCGCGGATGACGTGGTAAGTGTGGAAGCCGTTGCAATGCCTGGTGCGCAACAGGAAATAAAGGGCCTCGCGGCTGTGAAGGGAAAGCACGAGTGGTGGCTCGCAAATCACGAGGTTCATTCCGCCTCGGTGACGGGCCCCTGGCCCCATGGGGACCGGTTTGTCGTCGGATTCCAATACGACGTGACGAACAAGCCTTCCGGAAAGAGAATGAAGATGGACGAGGTCGGCCTCTATACGGTCCGTAACGGAAAGATCGTACGTGAGGAATTTTTCTACGACGCCGAGATGTAGCATACTTGCTCGGCAGCAAAATGGTTTTGTTCAGGAAATTGTACGCGGCGGAGCAATAGTAGGCCACGGAGCGGCCACTACCAAACAGCCGTTCAGGAACTGAGCAACGGCCCCTTGGACGATCTCTTCGATTTCCCGCGGCGTTGGCGGCTGGCGCAGACCAATGAGGCATTGCAGCCGCACGGTTCCTGACAGCATTTCAAGGAAATACTCCGCTGCGGCGTGGCTGTCTGGCATCCGGAGCAGACCGCGCTCGATCTGGCGGTCAAAAAATTCCGCCAGGAAGGCGCGGCTGCGGCCGGGGCCGAGCTCCCAAAATCGCTGAGCGACCTCCGGGATACGCGGCATTTCTGCGACGACGAGACGATGCAAGCTCAAACAGGGCGGGGAGGTCACGATAGCAAGATAGCGGGTACCGACCTCCTTAAGCACCTCATCCGTCGCGCGCGTTGCGAGTTTTTCCGGGGTCAACCCTTGAAAGATCGTTTCGCAAGTGTCGCTCGTAATTGCTTCGAAGAGGCCCTGTTTGCCCCCAAAGAGGGCATAGAGCGTCTGCCGCGAACCTCCTGATAGGGCGATCACGTCGTCCAGCGTGGCCTCGGCAAAGCCCTTCTTCTCGAACACTTGCCTGGCCGCGGCCAAAAAAGCTTCCCGCCGTGCGGCGAGACGCTTGCGGGGTGGGATGCGGGCAGAGGCTGCGTTTGAAGCCGTCATTCTCGTTCACAACTGCGTGAGCCAAGTCCGTCGCCCTTGATATGTACTGTACGATACGATATTTCAAGCACGAAGTTCGTACTGTACAAGACAATACGAGGCCTTCGGCACTAAGTCAGGCCGATCGAGCATGAACATGGCGAATCAACCTAAAGCGATCAGCGGCGGCCGGCCGATGCGGCTGCAGGCACCTTCGCTTCGAAATAGCAGCAAGCGCGTTCCTAGCTCGCAAGATTATTCAGGAATTCCGCGCCTGATAGAACGATGACTTCTCGATGGAGGCGTACGATCCTGGAGCCGCGGAAGATGAACGAAGAGGGCTTGACGTCCAGGAAGCTAACCATCGGACCCGACTGATGACGACAATGAAAGCCGCGGTGATCCACGAAGCGGGTGGGCCGGAGGTACTCAAGATCGAGAGCCGTCCGATCCCCATCCCGCAGAGCGGCGAAGTGTTGATCCGCGTCAAGGCGTTCGGGCTCAATCGTTCCGAGCTGTTCACCCGGCAGGGCCATTCACCCGGCGTCGAGTTCCCGCGTATCCTCGGCATCGAGGCGGTCGGTCTTGTCGAGAAAGCGCCAGGAAACGAGTTCCGCCAAGGCGATACCGTCGCGACCGCGATGGGAGGCATGGGGCGGCTGTTCGACGGCGGCTACGCAGAATATACCTGCGTACCCGCGGCGCAGGTGCAGGTCATCAAGACCGCACTCGCTTGGGAGACGCTCGGGGCTATCCCGGAAATGCTGCAAACGGCGTGGGGTTCGCTGTTCAAGTCGCTTCGACTCGAAGAAGGCGAGCGTCTGCTGATCCGCGGCGGCACGACCTCGGTCGGGCTGGCAGCCGCGGCGATCGCCAGGAGCCACGGTGCCTTTGTCGCGGCGACAACTCGCAAGCCCGACCGCGATAAACTGCTGCGTGCAAGCGGCGTCGATCAGGTGTTCATCGATACCGGCTCGATCGCCAAACAGGTCAAGGAGGTGTGTCCGAGGGGGATCGACAAGGTGCTCGAACTGGTGGGCACGACGACGCTAAAGGACTCGCTGCGCTGCGCCAAACAGCGCGGGATCGTTTGCATGACGGGGATGGTCGGCAACAAATGGTCGTTCGACAATTTCAGCCCGATGGACGCGATCCCAACTGCCGTCAGCCTGACCACGTATGCCGGTGAATCGGAAGATTTCATGCTGACACCGCTCGAGAAACTGGTCGAGCAGATCGCGGCGGGCACGTTGCACGTCCAGGTCGGCAGGACGTTCCGCCTTGACGAAATTGCTGACGCGCATCGCTGCATGGAGGAGAACAAGGCGGGCGGAAAGGTCGTGGTGCTGACTTAGTCTAGACCTATACCGGTCTCAACCGTGCGATCTCTTATAACGCGGTAATGCATCGACGCCCAATCGCATACATTGGCAATGTCTCCTCGGGCCGCAGACGGCTCCGTTACGTTACCAGACGAAGTTCCAGGCCACGCCGACGGGATTATAGCGGCCAGCGCGAAGCGCGCCTGCGATTCGCCCGAGATCGGGCACTCGCCCGCCACTCGTGCCGAACTCTTCGGCATGGATGCCGCCGGCGATCAGGAGACTGTCGATCCCGGCCCCGGCTGCACCGGCGATGTCGGTGCGCAGGCTGTCACCGACCGCGAGGATCGTCGAGCGGTCCTCGATGCCGAGCAGGCCGAGGCAATAATCATAGACCGAGGGGAAGGGTTTGCCGTGCCAGCGCACGCGCCCGCCCGCTTCCTCGTACCATTTTGCCAGTGCGCCGGCGCAAAGCGCCAGCCGGGCGCCATACATGACGACGAGATCGGGATTGGCGCACACCATCGGGAGATCGCGCGTCAGCGCGCCGCGCAACATGAGCTCATAATCCTCGATGCTGTCGTCCCATCCCGCCGGTCCTGTGTTGAGGATGAACTCGGCCTCCGCGGCGGTAGCGACGAATTCGAGGGCGAGCCCCTCGCGGATTTCCAGATCACGCTCTGAGCCGATGTGCAAGCAGCGCCGGCCGAGGGCGGTATAAAACGGATCATCCCGGCGTTCGAGGTGCTGCCAAGCCTCTTCGCCCGACGACATGACATGGTGGTAAAGTCCGGCGGGCACCCCGATCGCCGCGACGCGTCTGGCAACATCGTCGGCACGCCGCGGCGCATTCGACAGCAAGACGACGCGCTTGCCACCCGCGATCAGCGAGCGCAGGCATTCAATGGCGCCGGGCAGCGGCGCGACGCCGTCATGGACCACACCCCACAGATCAAGGATGAACCCGTCATAGCGCGGCGCCAACTCGCTCACGCCGCCAATCAGCCGGAGCACCATCACGACTCCGCAAAGTGAGTATTGTCGAGGCGGACCAACCCTGTTGCCCGGCGAAAGCGACGATAACCCATAACGCCGTGGCGCGTCATCTTGCGACAGTTTCCCGACTCGATCGGAAGCAGGCGAAATTATTGGAAAACATACTTAAAAGCTCTTCCATTTACTGAATGTTTCCGAACTTAACGGAACATGGGTTGCAGTGCACGCGTTTGGGGCAGAGATCCAATAGAGCAGTGCCGGTCAAACCGCGCCGGATTGGTGAGAGTAAGCTCGGCCAATAGCGGGTCGGGCAAAGGACGCTCGTTTTGGTAGGAATTCCGGCGAGAGCGCTCGGCACAGGGATTGCTGGGCTTGTTCCGCTTGACGAGGAGCACGTGATCGCGATGGATATGTTGATTGGGCCGTTGCTCGAGCGCAATGGCGGGTACGGTTATGACATATTTACTTTGGCGGACGGGTCGAGGAGTTCGTTTCGCTATCTCCGCCTCGACGCCGCGAGGTACGACCAACGGGTTCTGATCGCCGAAGCACGGCGTGACCCCTCCTGCATTGCCCATATCTGCGAGACGCAAAGCGAATTCCAGCAACTGGTCGAGGCGGCGCGGCGCGACGGCACGATCAATATAGCGGCAGAGAAGCACGATTAGGGCGGCGTTCCGCCTCGGCGGCGCGTGTCATTGAACCGGTCGGCCGCGTCGCCGCGGCACCGTTCTGCCCGGTTCCGACCGCCTCGGCAATCGACGCAAAGCCATCGGCGCGAAGCAACTTGGCGAGACCCTTTTTTATTTCGGTCACCAAACCAGGGCCGGCGAAGACCAGAGCGGTGTAGAGCTGCACGAGACAGGCGCCGGCGCGAATCTTTGCATAGGCGTCTCGTGCACTGGCGACGCCTCCGACGCCGATCAGCGGCAACCGCCCCTTCGTCAACCGGTGCATGTCGGTAAGCAGAGCCGTCGATGCGGCGAAGAGCGGCCTCCCGCTGAGCCCGCCGGTTTCTTGTGCATGGCGGTTGATCAGTCCGGCCGGCCGGTCCACCGTCGTGTTGGAGACGATCAGGCCGTCGATCTCGGCAGCCAGCACGACCGAAGCGATGTCCTCGCGTTCTGTCATTGTAAGGTCGGGTGCGACCTTGACAAGCAGCGGCACCCGGCTCCCGCTCGCCTCGCGGGCTCGAAGCAGCGGCGCCAGCAGCGTTTCCAGGTTTGCCCGGCGCTGCAGATCGCGCAGGCCCTCGGTGTTTGGCGACGAGATGTTGATGACGAGATAGTCCGCCAGCTTCGCCGTACGGCGGATGCCCTCCTCGTAATCGGAGATAGCATCAGTGGAATCTCGGTTTTTGCCCAGGTTGACACCGATGATTCCGCTGCCGCGATGTCGCGACAGCCGGCCGACGAGCGCCTCGAGCCCGCCGCTGTTGAACCCCATACGGTTGACAATCGCTTTGTCCTGGTCGAGACGGAACACGCGGGGTTTTGCATTGCCGGACTGCGGCCGCGGGGTCACGGTGCCGGTTTCGACAAACCCGAAGCCGAACCGCAACATCGCTTCGGGCACTCGGGCATCCTTGTCGTAGCCGGCCGCGAGCCCGAGCGGGTTCGGGAAGTCACGGCCCCAAAGCCGCTGCGCCAAAATCGGCGGATCCGGTTGACGCGCCGCCCCAGCCGTCAGCAGCCGACCCAAGCCGCCCTCGAGCGCCCGCACCGTCAAATCGCGTGCCGCTTCCGGCGGAAGCCAATCCAGCAGCGGTCGAATCAGCGGGTAAAGATTGGGCATGCCGAGCCAGCAGTCCCTGTCACCGATCTCGTCACACGAAAACCTCGAATGACACGCGACGCCGGCGGCCTCGCCCCTTCCGGCTACTCGGCCGCTTGCGCATTGGTAAGCTGCACCGAATTGAGGCCGTAGCGGTCGCGGAACGGCGCGGTGTCGATCTCCTCGAGCTCGATTTTCCGGCTCAACACGCTCTGTTTCCAAGCCTCTTGTTCGGGCACGCGGGCGTGGAATTCGGGCATTACCTCACGGGCGAACAATTCGAGGCTTTCGCAGATGTGCTGGTGCGCGTTCTTGCCGGCCTGGTTCAACAGGATGACTTGGTCGATGTGCGAGGTCTCGAACCGCCGCAGCTTCCGCCGCAATGTCTCGGGCGAGCCGATCAGCCCGCCGGACAATGCGCGGGCAAGCCCCTCGGGGTTGGCGCGCTTCCATTTCTCGTATTCGTCCCACAGATTGACCGTGCCGGGTTCCGGCCGTTTGCGAAACGCGTTCTGGCCGTAGAACCGCAGCGCGAACTGGAAAAACGGTATGCCGTCGGCGCGGCGGCGCGCCTCCTCGTCGGTCTCGGCACACATGAAATAGCTGGTCAATGCGATGTTGGGGTTGGTCACATAATCGGTCAGCTTGTCGAGCCGCTTGGTGAACGAATTGTAGTAGGCGTGCACCCAGGCGTGTGCCGCGTCGGCGCTCAGGAATTGGAAGGCAAGCGCGCCGAGGCCGCGGCGCCCGGCCATCTCGATCGTCTCGAGCGCCGAACACGCCACCCATAGCGGCGGATGCGGTTTCTGCACCGGCTTGGGCACGACATTGCGCAGCGGAAAATCGAAGTAGCTGCCGTGGTATTCGCAGCCGCCCTCCTTGAACATCGGGATGATCGCGCGCACCGCATCCTCCCAGACCGCGCGCTTTTCGTCGAAGCTGCGAGTCGAAGGGCTCGAGCTCGGTAATGCTGGCGCTCTCGCCCATGCCGAATTCGACGCGGCCGCGGCTCACCAGATCGAGCGCCGCGATCCGTTCGGCGACCCGCGCGGGATGGACCGTCGTCAGCTGCATGATGCCATGCGCGAGGCGGATCTGCCGGGTGCGCTGGCTCGCCGCGGCGAGAAACACTTCCGGAGCCGGCGAATGCGAATATTCCTCGAGGAAATGATGCTCGACTTCCCAGGCAAAGTCGTAACCGAGCCGGTCCGCCAACTCGAGCTGATCGAGCGCATTATGATAAAGGACGAGCTCGCTATCGGGTGCCCAGGGCCGCGGCAATTGCAGCTCGTAGAAAATGCCGAACTTCATTTTTCCTCCCGGGGTCACGAGACCCAGCTGATGGCGCGGCGCAAAAAATTGTAGCCGAGCGCGGTGAAGGAAGCGCGCTCCTTGTTGTCCTTGCCATAGCCGTGTCCGCCGGCGGCGGGCTCGTAAAAATAGGCTTCGTAGCCCATCGCCTGCAGCTTGGCCGCCATTTTGCGGGCGTGCCCGGGATGGACACGGTCGTCGCGCCGGCTCGTCGCGATCAGGATCGGCGGGTAAGGCCGGCCGGGGGCGGCGGCGTGGTAGGCGGAAATCTTACCGAGGAATCCCCAGTCCTCGGTATCGTCGGGATCGCCATATTCGGCGATCCAGCTTGCCCCGGCGTGCAATTTCGAATACCGGCGCATGTCGATCAGCGGGATCGTGCAGAACAGCGCGCCGAAGCGCTCCGGATAGCGGGTCAGCATATTGGTGATCAGAATGCCGCCGTTCGATCCACCCTCGGCGGCGATGCGGCCGGGACGCGTCACCCCGCGCCGCATGAGGTCGGCGGCGACCGCGGCGAAGTCGTCATGCGACAACCGCTTGCCTGCCCGGCGTCCCGCTTCATGCCAGGGCGTGCCGAATTCGCCGCCGCCTCTGATGTTGGTGACGACGCTGGTGCCGCCGCGCTCGAGCCACAGCTTGCCGACCGGGGCGTTGTAATAGGGCAGTTGCGAGATGCCAAACCCGCCATAACCGGTAAGGTGGACCGGCGCCTCGCCGGTCTCGCCGGGCGGCCCAACCTGGACATAGGGGATGCGGGTGCCGTCTTCCGAGACCGCTTCGTGGCGGCTCACGACGAGGCCGGCGGGCTCGAAGGCCTGCGGCGCGCGCTTCAATAGCTGCGGTGCCGCGAGCGGCGGGACGAGAAAAAGAGAGGGCGGCGTAAGGGGGTCTTGCGCGCTGGCCAGCAAGTCGCCGGTCGAACTCGTCTTCCTCGACGTCGAGCGACCAAGCATGGGCCACCCCGATATCGGGCAAGCCGGTGATGAGCTCGCGCGACCAGTCGTCCTCGCCTGGGGTCAGCACTTCGAAAACCGGCTTCAGGTCATCGAGAATCGACAGAACGAGCCGACCGCCGGACCAGAAGAACGCCTGCAGCGCGCGTCGCTCGGCGGGCTCGAACAATTTGGTAAAATGGCGGTCTCCCGCAAGGAAACCCGGGAAGGAAATGCCAAGGACGGTGTCGGGTGGGTAGCTTTCGCCGCCAGTTGACCAGGGAGTGCGCGGTTTGACCGCCAGCCAGCCGCGGTGCCAGCGCACCCAGGCGTCCGACGGCGCGTCGATCCGCCGCTTGGGGCCGGTGGAGTCGCCGAGCCACACGATTGTTTCGAAGAAGCTCGGCTTCTCGGCGAAAACCAGTCTTTCCCCTTCCACATTGCGGTCGACGTCGGCCCAAACGCCCATGAAATCATCACGCGTCGCAAAGATAACCGGCGCCGAGAGTGGGTCGGTCCCCCGCCGGTAAAGCCTTACCGTGCGGGCGTAGCCGGAATGGGTGGCCATCCCCTCGCCCAAGGCCGAGGAGAGCAGCAACGCGTCATGATCGAGCCAAGCCGCACTGCCCTTGGCTTCCGGCAGCGTTAAACCGTCGGGAACGAAGTCATGCGAGCGCAAGTCGAATTCGCGCAGCACTACCGCATCGGCGCCACCGCGCGACAGCTTCAGGATGGCGCGGACGTGAGTGACGGGAATGGTCGAGGCCCCGCCCCAGGTCCAGTCTTCGCCCTCCCTCGCCGCCAGCGCGTCGAGGTCGAGCAGGATGTCCCACTCCGGCGCCTCGTCACGGTAACTGTCGAGCGTTGTCGCGCGCCACAGGCCGCGCGGGTGCTCGGCGTCTTTCCAGAAATTGAAGACTTTTCTGCCGCGCCTGGTGATCAGCGGGATGTTGTCGGGCCGGTCGAAGATCGCCGCGAGCGTGTCGCGATCGGCGGCGAAGCGCGCATCGCCGAAACGCGCCAAGGTCGCGGCGTTTTGCGCTTCGACCCAGGCCAGCGCCGCCTGACCGTCGATCTCTTCGAGCCAAAGGTAAGGATCGTCGTCGGGCGCTTCCAGCGTCGGGCGCGGATCGGTCATCGGATTTTGATCAGCGTTATTGACGGTCGGTTCTGATACTAACGCTATCTCGGCCCCTCGGTCGCTATAGTCGCTTGGCCGACGCTTGCGCTCGCGACTTTCGCAACGTAGGGGTGAAGGCCTCTGTCAACCAAATGACGCCTGTTTATGCCGCGACGCAAAAAATCATGGACATCAACCGGTCAGTTGGCCGAGATTAACCAGCCTGGGGTTCAACCGCCTCAACGCTCGCTCGGAGCGCGACGAGGTCCCCGCTGGGGAATCTGCTATCGGTGGTCGAGAATTCCGCACAAGCGGCAGAGCGAGCGATTGGGTGGTAAGGGCCATGCCCGCCACTCGAGGGGTTCTTTTTCTGCAGGGAATGGCGACGCGATTTTTCGAGCGCCTTGGGCAGGCGCTCGCCAAACGCGGTCATGCGGTGTACCGGGTCAACTTCAATGGCGGCGATCGCGCCTTCTGGCGGCTTCCGGGAGCGGTGGATTTTTGCGGCCGGCCCGAAGCGTGGCCGGAGTTTCTCGACCGGCTGATCGTCGATAAGGCGATCAGCGACGTTATCCTATTCGGCGATTGCCGGCCGCTGCATCGAGCGGCTATCCGTGTCGCCGAGGGCAGAATGCTGCGGATTCACGTGGTCGAGGAAGGATATCTGCGTCCCGATTGGATCACCTTTGAGGAAGGTGGGGTTAACGGTCATTCCGCCCTGCCGCGGGATCCCGGTTGGTACCGCGAGCGGGCGCGCGCGCTGCCGGAGTGGCGTGATCCGCCGGCGGTGCCGGGCAGCTTTCGCCGGCGAGCAGCAGAGGACGTCGTCTACACGATTGCCTCGATGGCTGGAATGTGGCGGTTTCCGCACTACGCGACGCATCGGCCTTATTATCAGATGATCGAATATGCCGGCTGGCTGCGCCGCCTCGCATTGAAGCGCCGCGCGGAACGGCGCGCGGCGGCGGCGATCGAAGAACTCCCCGACGGCCAAGCCCCCCTCTTCCTGTTTCCGTTGCAGCTCGACTGCGATTATCAAGTGCGGGTGCATTCGCCCTTTCGGGCAATGCATTTGGCGATCGAGCACATTTTGACCTCATTCGCCCGTCATGCGCCGGGGGCGGCGCGGCTGATCGTCAAGCTGCATCCGCTCGACAGCGGACTGGTGGATTGGGCGGCACTAACCGGCTACCTTGCGGTCGAGCTCGGGATCGCCGAGCGGGTAATCATTCTCGACGGCGGCGATCTAGGTAAACTGCTCGCCCGCCAGCCGGCGGTAGTCACGGTCAACAGCACGGTGGGTACGTTGGGGCTTGCCTGCGGTTTGCCGGTGATCGCGCTCGGCAAGGCGGTTTACGACATCACCGGACTGACCTTTCAAGGCGAGCTCGACAATTTCTGGAACGCGCCGACGCCGCCCGATACTGCGCTCTTTGACGCCTTCCGCCGGGTGCTTGCGGCGCGCTGCTTGATCCCCGGCTCGCTGTTCAACGAAGTCGGGCTGTCGCTCGCGGTGAACGCCGCGGTCGATCGGCTCGAAGCTACTTATGCGCGACCGGCCCGTGGCGTTGCGGCGCCGTCTGCCGAAGTCGCCTCGCCGATCACAGCGGCGATTTCGATGCGATAGCGCAATTCGCGCACCATCGCGCGAGCCAGCCGATGCACGACTTTGTTCCGCCCTATCCTGAACGGCCGCGACAGCCGCTCTCGGCGCTTACCACCTTGCGCTTGGCGCGGCGCAACTTGCTGGCGATCTGGGAAGACCGGTGCTTCGAATGGGAAGTGTTTTCGACCCGCCTGCTGTCGCGGTCGCTGGTCGTCTGCAACAGCCCGGATACGGCCGCGTCCGCTTTTGTCGATCACCACGACAGTTTCGAGCGCAAGAGTCCGCAGATGCGGCACGGGCTCGCGCCGCTCCTCGGCGACGGTCTGTTCATCAGCGACGGCGACACCTGGCGGCGCCGGCGGCGCATTGTTGCGCCGATCGTGCATGCCTCGCGTTTGCCGCTGTTCGCCCCGCTGATGGTTCAGGCCGCCGGCGAAACCGCCGAACGCTGGGCCCGCCTGGCACGGGAAACGCCGATCAATGCGTTGACCGAGATGGCGACGCTGACCGCGGAGATTATTTGCCGGACCGTTTTCGGACGGCAGCTCGGGGGCGAGCGCGCCGCTGAAATCATTGCCGCGTTCAGCGAGTACCAGCAGCTGATCGGTCAGTTGGACATCACCTATTTCTTTGGTTTGCCGGACTGGCTTCCGCGGTTTCATTCGCCGGCGATCCACCGCTCCGCCAAACGCATTCACCAGGTCCTCGATCAGGTAATTCGCGATTGCCGAGAGCGGCTATCCGGCGGTGAGGCGTCGATGATCCGCCTGTTGCTCGAGGCGCGTGACGAGGAGACGGGCGAGCCGCTCGATAATGCGGCGGTGCGCAATGAGGCGGCGGTAATCTTTATGGCGGGCCACGAGACGACGGCAAATTCGCTCGCCTGGACCTGGTATCTGCTGTCGCAGGCCCCGGCGGTCGAGGAACGGCTTCACGCTGAACTCGCGAAGGTGCTCGGCGGTCGCTCGCCGACACTCGAGGATGTTCCCAAGCTGATCTTTACGCGCGCGGTATTCGAGGAGACGGTGCGGCTCTACCCTCCTGTCCCACTGCTCGCCCGGCAGGCGTTACGCGACGAGACCATCCGCGGCCGGCCAGTCCCGGCAGGATCACTCGTCATGGTGGTCCCGTGGCTGCTCCACCGGCATCGTAAATTCTGGCGGAAGCCCGACCATTTCATTCCCGAGCGGTTTCTGCCCGAGAATGCCCAATTCCGCGTCAGGCATGCCTATCTTCCGTTCAGCGTCGGGCCCCGCATCTGTGCTGGCGCGGTCTTCGGGTTGACCGAGGCGATCCTCTGCCTCGCGACCTTGGCCCAGCGCGCCCGTCTTCGTTTGGCGGCCGATGCGGTGGTCGCGCCGGTGTGCCGGCTGACCTTGCGGCCCGGTGACGATTTGCGAATGCTCGTCGAGCACCGCGATTAAATCGACGGATCTGAGTAAGGCCGACGAGCGACGTCGACTACTTTGCCCGTCTCATCGACGCCATAGCGGACATGGGCCCATTGCACCGAGGAGACGACGAAACCACCCCAGATCACCGCGGCATGAAACACCGGGGCCGGCAGAATGGCCCAGGCGCTGAGATGCTGGGAGGCGCGGACGCCGATCTGGTCCGCCGCGCCGAGTTTCCTGCCAATCGCCAGACGAATCTCGGTCGTCACGGACCCGAGGCCGGCGAGCGTCAGAAGCGTCGGGAGGGCTAGTCCCGAGACGGGCAGCGCGGCCAGCAGGAGAATTCGCGCGATCAGGTCGGTGGTGACGGCGAAAGCAGCGAAACACCACAGTCCCGATCGATAAAGTCGTATCAACTGGTACTGGCGGCGTGCGAAGCCCCAAAGCTCTCGCATGCTGCCGCCGAGCGGGGTCGGCGGCCGGATCGCCCGCCGCGTCAACACCCTGAGGCCAGCCGCCGCGGCGCGGTCGCCGATCGGCAGATCCTCGGTCAGGGTCCGCCCGATTGTTGTTGGCAATTCGAGTCGTTCAAGGGCGTGGCGCGTTACGGCGAGAGAACCACCCCAGATCGGTCTCGCTCGGCTCAACCGCGGCAAAACGGCGATGGCACGATCGATCCCGGCGACGAGAGCGGCGCCGACCGAGAGGTTGGTTGGGGTCGGCCAGCGGTACCCATTGACGATGTCGGCGCGCCCTGCCGCCAAGGGCGCCACCAGCGCCGCGAGCCACCACGGCTGCGGCCGGATATCCGCGTCGAGAAACACGACGTGTGCATCGGCGGCGGCGAGGCTCGCCAGCGCGGCTAGAAGATTGGTGCATTTTTGGCTGCGGACTGGCGACAAGCCGGCGACCACCAGTTCGATATTGAGCTCGGGGTAATGCTTCGTGAGCGCGGCAACCCGCGCATAGGCGGGGTCTTCACGGGATTCGATCGCGATGATCAGCCGGCAGGGCTGAAGGGACTGGGCAGCCAATGCTGCCAGCAGACCTTCGATTCCGGGGAGCGGCCCCGTTGCCGGCAATACCAGGGCGACGCGCGTCGATAACCGATCATCGGGAATGCGCAGCCGGGCGGCAAAGAGCACCGTCAAGGCGAGCGAGCCGAAGGAAAAGAAAACCGCGACAGCCGCGGCGATCGACGCGATCACGATGGCTTGCGCGCCACAAGCAGTAATCCCGAAGGTTCGGCCGATGCCGGAACCTGAAATAATGTGTCGCCGGCCCGACCGGCGAGCCAGCCCCAGGCGAGCGCCCCGTACCAAGCCCAATGGGCACGGAAATAGCGCTCACCGGTGAGCTTGGGAGCGAAACGGCCCATCCAGTAGATTATGCTGTCGCACGGCCAGAAGGGCAGCTCGTCGAGCGCCTCGACGACTAGATCGAGGCGTTCCGCCAACGCGCGCAAGGCGCCCTCGTTCCACCAGCTCAGGTGATTGGGAGGTGCGTTCAGTACGAAGTTCGGAATCTCGGTTATCAGCGAACCCCGACCCGGCACGGTGATAAAGAGACGTCCGCCGGGTCTGATGCAATCTCTCAGATCGGCGGCAAACCCCAACGGATCGGCGACGTGCTCGATGACATGTAACGCGCAGGCGGCGTCATACTCTGCGGCATGCAATGCGGCGTGCTCCGCGATAGTTTCATTCCGAACGTCGGGCCCTGCCGCCGTTGCCGAAAAGTTCGGGTCGAGACCGACATAGGTTGCATGCGGCAGATGCCGCGCCAAGCCGCCTTCGGCGCAGCCCACGTCCAGAACCTTCTCCCCCGGTTGGACGATCTCTGCAACATGCTTGAATTCAGGCCTGGCGAGGCCGGGAGTGGCCAAAACTCGCTGGAAATCCCGGCGCCGATGAAGCTCGCGATAAAACGCTTCGTCACCCGCTAGCATCGGTTCGAAAAAGGCGAGCCCGCACGGCGATTCCCACAACCCGAAATGCTCGATGCCGGCGAGCTGACGTTCGGTCGAAATCCCAAAAGCTCCGCGCCATAGTCCGATGATCAGCCGCCCGCTGACCGGCTGAATGCGGCGGGTTGCCGGGAGACCGGTGATCGGACACGGTGGAATGGGTTGCATGAGCTAGCGGAAATCCCGGCTGGCAATGACGATGTCGCGGGCATCGTAGCCAGGCGGCTTCGCGGGCGACGCGAAGGGCGGTTTTGACCCGGGCCGGGGCTCTTCGCCGGTGCGATCGCGCAAGGTGTTGAGGCGTGCGGTCAGGTCGTCGAGCCGGTCGGCGACGATATGGATGACGCTCTCCTCGCGCTGCAATTTGCCGGTGCAGCGCAGCAAGGTCGCGCCGAGCGCGGCGCGGCGGAAGCGTTCGAGCATTTGCGGCCAGACGATCAGATTGGCGATCCCGGTCTCGTCTTCGATGGTGATAAAGACGACGCCGTTGGCGCTGCCGGGACGCTGTCGGATCAGCACGATCCCGGCGATCGAGAGGCGTCGATCGACCGGCAAATGAGCGAGTTCGGCGGCGGTGACCAGGCCCTCCTGGGCAAGTTCGTGGCGCAGAAAGGCCAGCGGGTGGCGCTTCAAGGTCAGGCTGAGGCTGGCATAATCCTCGACGACATGCTCGCCCAGCGGCATTTCTGGCAAGAGGGCCATGGCGCGCCCTTCGGACGTCTGCCCTCTCCCCCCATTGGGGGGCGCCGGTTCTTTTGAGGGTTGTCCCGCAATGGCGGCGAAGAGCGGCAGGGGCGGCTCGCCGAGCGCCTTCAAAGCCCACAACGCGCGGCGACGGTCGAGCCCGATCGAGCGGAAGGCGTCGGCTTCGGCGAGGCGTTCGAGCGCCCCGCGGCCGAGATCGCTGTGCTGCCATAGAGCGCGGGGATCCGCATAGCCGTTTTCCCGAACTGCTACGAGCCGTTCCGCATCGGCCTCGGCGAACCCCTTTATTTGCCGCAAGCCGAGGCGAACTGAGTATCGCTGTCCGCCTCTATCGTCATTCCCGCGACAGCGGGAATCCAGGGTTGCAAGTTCTGAACAGTAGCCCTGGACCCCCGCTTCCGCGGGGGTGACGAATGACGGTTCGAGCGTGCAGTCCCAGAAGCTGTGGTTGACATCGACGGGGCGCACCTCGACCCCGTGCTCGCGCGCATCGCGGACGATCTGCGCCGGGGCGTAAAACCCCATCGGCTGGCTGTTGAGCAAGGCGCAGGCGAAGACTTCCGGGTAGAAGCATTTGATCCAGGACGAGACGTAAACCAGCAGCGCAAAGCTCGCCGCATGGCTTTCGGGGAAGCCATAGGTCCCGAACCCTTCGATTTGGCTGAAGCAGCGCGTCGCGAAATCGCGGTCGTAGCCGTTCTTGACCATGCCGGCGATGAACTTGTCGCGGAACAGGTGGATATCGCCATTGCGCTTGAAGGTCGCCATCGCGCGGCGCAATCGGTCGGCGTCTTCCGGAGCGAAACCGGCGCCGACAATAGCGATCTTCATCGCCTGCTCCTGAAAGAGCGGTACCCCCAAGGTCTTGCTCAGCACCTGGCGCAGTTCCCCGGATGGGTACGCCACCGCTTCGCGTCCGGAGCGCCGCCGCAGATAGGGGTGCACCATGTCGCCCTGGATCGGGCCCGGCCGTACGATCGCGACCTCGATGACGAGATCATAGAATTCGCGAGGCTTGAGCCGCGGCAGCATCGTCATTTGGGCGCGGCTTTCGACCTGGAAGACGCCGAGCGAGTCGGCGCGGCTCAGCATCTCGTAGACCGCCGGGTCTTCGGCCGGGACGGTGGCGAGATCGAGCTGACGGCCATAATGGTTCTCGATCAGCGCGAAGGCCTTCCGGATGCAGGTCAGCATGCCGAGCGCGAGGATGTCGATCTTTAATATGCCGAGCTTGTCGAGATCGTCCTTGTCCCATTCGATGACGGTGCGGTCCTCCATCGCCGCATTCTCGATCGGAACGATTTCGGACAAGGGCCCGCGGGTGATCACAAAACCGCCTACATGCTGCGACAGATGGCGCGGAAAGCCGACCAGTTGCGCGGCGAGATCGAGCGCGAGGCGCAAGGTGCGGTCGGTCGGGTCGAGCCCGGCCTCGCGCACCCTCAGGTCGGCGATCGGGTCGCTGCTCCACCCCCAGACGATGCCGGCGAGCGCGGCGACGACATCGACGCTGAGGCCCAATGCCTTGCCGACCTCGCGGATCGCCGAACGCGAGCGGTAGCAGATCACGGTGGCGGCGAGCCCGGCCCGGTCGCGGCCGTATTTTTCATAGACGTATTGGATCACCTCCTCGCGCCGCTCATGCTCGAAATCGACGTCGATGTCGGGCGGCTCGTTGCGGGCGGCGCTAATGAAACGCTCGAACAACACGTCGATCCGCGCCGGATCGACCGAGGTGATGCCGAGACAGTAGCAGACGACCGAATTGGCGGCCGAGCCGCGCCCCTGACAGAGGATGCTGCGCTGCCGCGCAAACCGCACGATGTCATGGACGGTCAGGAAATAGCGGGCGTAATCAAGCCGCTCGATCAACTGGAGCTCATGCTCGATCAGACCGCGGACCTTGTTTGGGACGCCGTCGGGAAACCGCGACGCAGCCCCTTGCCAGGCGAGCACGGCCAGGCGCTGCTGCGGCGTCAGCCCGTCAGGAACCAGCTCTTCGGGGTATTCGTAGCGCAGTTCATCGAGGCTGAACCGGCAGCGCGCGACGATTTCGAGGCTGCGTTCGACTGTGTCCTGGTGACCGCGAAACAGCCGCACCATCTCCTGCGGCGGTTTCAGGTGGCGCTCGGCATTGGCGGCAAGGCAATAGCCTGCCTCTGCGATCGTGCAGCCCTCGCGGATGCAGGTCAGCACATCCTGCAACGGACGCCGCTCCGGCAAGTGGTAGAGCACGTCGTTGGTCGCGACGAGCGGCAATCCGGCTGCCTTACCGACAGCTGCAAGGCGGACGAGGCGCCGTGGATCATCTCCACGATAGAGGTGGTGAGCGGCGAGGTAGGCGCGGCCCTTGAAATCCGCCGCAACCCGGGTCGCGAAATCCGCGATATCCGTCACCTCGGGCGGCAGGACAACGACGATCTGACCATCGCCGTGCGCGACTACATCGGCGTAGTCGAGATGGCATTCGCCCTTGGGAGCGCGGCGCTTGCCAAGGGTCAATAGACGCGTGAGGCGACCGTAAGCGGCGCGATCCTCAGGAAAAGCGAGGAGGCTCGTGCCGTCGCGCATATCGAGCCGGCAGCCGACGACGAGCCGGATTCCAACCTCCTTTGCCCCATGATGCGCGCGCACGATGCCGGCAAAGCTATTGCGATCGGTGATCGCGATCGCCTGATGGCCGAGTGCGGCCGCAGTCAGCACCAATTCGTCCGGATGCGCCGCGCCGCGCAGAAACGAGAAGTTGGTGGTGACCTGCAGCTCCGCGTAATCCATCGACTGGCCGGTCATTGCAGGCGGGGTATCAGGAAAAGATGCCATGGACAAACCAGCGCGGGGGGCGGTCCACACCAGGAAGACCCGCCCGGAACAACCAAAAGCGTCGCCCCTCCTCGTCCTCCACCCGGTAATAGTCACGCAGCGCACCGAGAGCACCGGAGCCTTCCGGCCGCCACCATTCTTCGGCAATCCGCTCCGGCCCATCGGCCCGCGTCACCCGGTGCCGCCGGCGCCGCCAAGTGAAGCGGAACGGCGGGTCGTCGGGCAGCAGCCAGAACGCCTCGACCGGCTCCGGCGGCTCGAATAGCCGGATCGGCCGCGGCGGTTTCTCGGGGATCCGCCGAACAAGCACCTTTCCGCCCGGCCGCACTCGCACCGAGGCGCGCTCCGGCATGTGGCTCTCGCGCGGCTCGAGCCGCGACAGCGCGGCGAGACCGAGCCGGTTGCCAAGCCGGTCAAACAGCGAAGCGATGCCGCTCTGGTCCGCGTCGCGGCTAAAAAAACCGATCTGCTCAGCCGGCAGGGACTCGACGGCAAAGGCGGCGAGGATCACGTCCTCGACACCTAGGCCGGGATCGACGGTGGCGAGCCGTTCTTTAAAGAGGGCCGCGAGATGGCGCTGATCACGGCTCGGGCGAGCGGTGCCGAGCCGGATACGCTCGACCCGGTTGTCGACCCGGTGAAAGGCGAGATCGAGTCGCCGCGCTCCCATTCCTTCTCGCGTCAACCGGCCGACGAGATCCGCGATCAGCCGTTCCGCCGCGAGCATCAGATCGGCAGGGTCGGTAATCGGCTCGGCGAGGCTCAACCGCACGCGCTGCGCCGGCGCCTCGCTCAGCGGCGACAACGGCTCCGACATATCGCCTTGCGCCTGATCGAGGAGCTGCGCCACTTTTTGCCCGAACCGGCGAGCCAGCGCATCGCGCGGCATTGCCTGGAGCTCGCCGATCCGTTTTAAGCCGACCTGCCGCAGACCCCGGGCCGTGGTCGAGTCGAGGCGGAGAGCCTCCACCGGCAACGGGGCTAGGGCGGTACGAGCATCGCCCGCCGGCACATTGATCGAGCTCCCGCTGACCTCTGCAAAGCGGGCCATTGCCCAGGCGGCACCGATGGAGTCGGCAATAGCGATATGGCCGGCGATACCCCAACGGTCGAGCCGGGTCTTCAGATCGGCGGCGAGCGCCGTCTCCCCGCCCCAGAGATGGGCCGAGCCGGTGATCTCGATCCGCACCCCGTCCATCCCGTCGGGAGCGGTCCACGGGCTGTAGCGGCCGCACCACTCCGCCAGCCGCTTGAGCGCAGCGGCATCCTCCGCCGGCTCCGCCGCGGCGCTGATGAGACCGGGCAAAAAGGACAGCGCATCGGCCAGCGGCATCCCGGGAGCCAGACCGGCGAGCGCCGCGGCCGGGTTGACTGCGGCGAGAAGCCGCCGCCCGGCAGCATCGGCGACCGTGGCGAACGGGATCTCCTCAGCCGGTGCGCCGGAGATTTTGCGATGAGAGAGGCGCCGTCGGTCGATTGGCCAATGCGGTAACCAGAGATACATGATCCGTCGCATCCGCCACCTCCACCTCCCAACAGGCCGGCTCGCCACCGCGGCAGCGCAGCAGCTCGATCCGCCACCGCGGGCACCCCACCCCCGGTTCATCGCGAATAGACCGCGAAGGCAGAGCAGCGATCCGCCATCGCGTCGTCGCAGCATTCGGCAGCGCGCGTTCGCGCGCCGCCTGTCCGCCGTCGCGCCAGCGCCTCAATAGAAAGGCTGTGATGCCGGAGCGTTCCGCGGCGAGCTGCAGCCGGCGGCTCGCCACCGCGGGGAATGTCCCGACTTCGCCAACCACCGCGGCGATGCCGGGGGCGCGCAACCCCTCCTCCATCGCCCACAGGATCTCCGCATCGCGCGGCGCCCGGACCAATACAACCCGCCCGGGATCGAGCCCACGGGCAGCGAGACCGGGTCCGTAGAGGTCAGTGTGAGGAAGACACCATAATACCAGACCGTCTCCTGTCGATGCGAGCCCGCCGAGAATATGGGCGGCAAAGGCAGCGGCGGCCGCGCCGTCCTCCTCGTCACCGCCGACCCCCAGGATTTCATGCAATACGCCCCGGGCAAGGCCGCCGCCCGGCAATGCCCGATCGATCTCGGCAATGCCGAAGGACAACACTCCGTGCGCCGCCGCCGGCCGCTCGATCCGCCTGACGCGCTCCCGGAGCTGTGGAAGAAGGGTGCTTTCCGCGCGGGACATAACCCCGTAAACACCAGTTACTGTCGTTGTTCTATTTTTGTTCTAATTTACCGTTTTGTCAAGCCGGGAAGCCAATCTTGCAGGCGGTGCGCCGCCTCCGCCACCTCCCCGGTCGAGCCGGCGAACGAAAAACGAACCCAGCCGCCCCCGTCAATCGGATCGAAATCCAGACCGGGTGTCGCGGCGACCCCGGTCTCGGCAAGCAGCCGCCGGCAGAAACCCTCGCTGTCGCGCGTCAGGCTGGATATGTCGACATAGAGGTAGAACGCCCCCTCGGCCGGGGCGAAGCGGGCAAGCCCAGCGGCGGATAGAGCGCCGATCAGCAGATCGCGATTGGCCCGATAGCGCGCGACATGGCCGTCGAGCTCCGCGCCGCAGCCGTACACCGCGAGCGCCGCGTGCTGCGACAGTGCCGGCGGCGAAATGTAGAAATTCTGGGCGAGGCACTCGACCGAGCGCGCCAGGTCAGGCGGCACCAGCATCCAGCCGAGCCGCCACCCGGTCATGCTGTAATATTTCGAGAAGGAATTGACGATGACCGCCTCGCGGCCCAAGCCGCGCACCGTAGTCGCCGCGGTCTCGTACGTGATGCCGTGGTAAATCTCGTCCGAGATCAGGCGGATGCCGTTGTCGCGGCAATAGCCGGTGAGGCGCGCGAGATCCGCGGCCGCGATCATCGTTCCGGTCGGGTTGGCCGGGCTGGCGATGATCAACCCGTCGAGCGCGCCGGCTTCGGCGAGCAGCTCGGGGGTCGGCTGGTAATGGGCGTTCTCCCCGACCGCGATCAGCACGGGCTCGATCTCGAGCGCCGACAGGATATTGCGATAGGCCGGATAGCCCGGGACGGCGAGCCCAACTCGGTCCCTCGGCTCGAACGCGGCAAGAAAGGCCAGCGTAAAGGCGGCGGAAGAACCGGTCGTGACGACGACTTCGGCGGGATCGACGACGATCCCGTATTGCACCCGGTAATTGGCGGCGATCGCCTGGCGCAACGGCGCGATCCCGAGCGCGTCTGTGTAGCCGATCCGCTCACTCGCCAGCGCAAGACGGGCCGCCTCCAGCACCGGCTCGGGCGCCGAGCTTCCCGGCTGGCCGACTTCCAGGTGGATTACGTCAGCGCCGGCAGCTTCGCGCTCGTTGGCGGCGCGCAGCACATCCATCGCGATGAACGGCGGTACCAGCCCGCGTCGGGCCGCGCGCAGAGTCATGCCCTGGCACATCCTTCCGGCTTGAAGCTGCGCTGTGTTGCAGCCGGGTGGCGAAGCAGCCGGTCGGGCGGGCGGATCGGCCGGCGCACGAGTTCGCCGCCGCAATTTGGGCAGCGTCCGGCGAGCACGCTCTCGGTGCACTCGCGGCAAAACGTGCACTCGAATGAGCAGATCCGGGCATCGAGCGAGTTGGGCGGCAGGTCCCGGTTGCAGCACTCGCAGTTTGGCCTGAGTTCGAGCATTGTAGTCCAACCCCAATGGTGCCAGCGCTTTTGTATCGTGCGCGAGAGGGTTGGCGTTGGCGAGCGGCTTTCGCTATGAGGATCGGTCGGCCCCCGCACCCAGAGAACGCGCTTGAACTCAGACAAGACGAGCCCCACCCGCCTGATCGGGATGTCCGGCAGCCTGCGCAGCGGCTCCTATTCGAACGCGGTGCTGGAAACATTGCGCGAGAAATTCGCAGGTCGCGCTGATCTCGAGATCTACGACCTCCGACCGATCCCGCTCTACGACCAGGACTTTGAGGGGGAAAGACGTCCTGAGCCGGTCAAGGCGATGCTCTCGGCGATCGCCGAGAGCGATGGTCTTGTCCTGTGCGCGCCGGAGTTCAACCACAGCATTCCCGGCGTCCTCAAAAACGCGCTGGACTGGGCGTCGCGCCCCGCCTTCGCCTCGGTGATGGCGTACAAGCCGGTTGCCATCATGGCGACATCGCGTGGGGCGCTTGGCGGCGCTCGCTGCCTCGAACACCTGCGCGTCGCGCTCGATTCGATGCTGTCGCGTGTCGCACTGGCCCGCGAGGTCATCATCAGCTTATCAGCCGACAAGATCCGCGATGGCCGCCTCGTCGACGAGACCTCGCTCGGCTTCGCCTGCGGGGCGGTCGAGGCTCTGTTGCACGAGATCCGTCTTTGGCGAATGGCCGAGGCGGCCGGACGCTAGCTTGCGATCATGTCCGACAATAATACCGTGCTGTTCGAGATCGATGCCCGCGGGCTGGCGACGGTCACGCTCAACCGTCGCGCGGTCAACAACGCGTATGACGACGGCTTGAGCTAAACATTTTGCAGGCTCGAGCGGGAGCGGCCGCTAAAATGCGTCGTGTTGCAGGGCGCCGGGCGCCATTTCCAGGCCGGAGCCGATTTCGCCTTCCTGCAGCATCTGCGCACCCTATCCCCGGCGGACAACCTCGATTTCTCGCGGCGGACCGTGGCCGCGATCGAGCGGCAGCGATTTTCCTCGTCCGACGCTCGCCCTCGTGCATGGCGGCCTGTCGAGCTTCGCTTAGAAGCGCGCCCCGAGGTGGTATCCGGCGCAATAGTCCGTGATCGGCCGCCGTCGCCCTCACTCGCCGAGCGACCGGATGGAGGAGGCGATCTTCAGTCCGGATTGGAAGCCGGCTTTTCGTTGACGCAGCGCAACAGTTTCCAATAGCCGAACAGGTTGCTCGGCCGTACCTCGCGGATCGCCAGCCGGCTATCGCGGCGGAACGCGTCGAACGGAAAATCGGCATGAAAACCGATATGGCGGGCGAGCCGGGCAAGCCGCTTTTCCATAAAGCGCACCAGCGGGTTTTCGCTGGTAAAATGATTGACCACGACAATCGTCCCGCCGGGGATGCAGACGCGGCGCATCTCGGCGGCGAAGCGCGCCGGATCGGGAACCACCGAGGCGACGTAGAGCGCCAAGACCGCATCGAAAGAGCTGTCCGGGAATTCGAGGTTCTCGGCATCCATGACATGCAAGCCTTCGACATGGGCCAGCTTCAGGCGCGCGGCGCGTTGCCGAGCCTTTGCCAGCATCTCCGCCGAGACGTCGATCCCGGTGATCCGCGAATCCCGCCGAAAATGCGGCAGCGACAACCCGGTGCCGACACCGACTTCGAGAATCCGTTGCCCCGGCCGATCGTTGGCGATGCGCACCGCCTCTTTTCTCCCCGGGTGAAAGACGGGCCCGAAGACAATGTCGTAGGAACCCGAGAACAGGCGGTACGTCCGGATCGTATCGTGCAGGTCCATTGTCTCGCTCTTCTTGTGATCGACAGCACGGCGCGCAGAAGCGACATGGCGCCCTGCACAGTTTGCCGTCCGGGCGCGTTCCTTAACCTAGTGGTAGCACGTCAACTACGCTAGTTCATCCTCACGGGCTATCCGAGGGTCGTGCAGACCAGACCATAACGGCTCGAGCCGATAACAGTGGCATGGTAATCCGACCGAAGCGCAGGCTTGACCTGACGCTTTCTCACCGCGGTCCGCCGACACCCTCAAAGCAAGGTGATGCGATCGGCCTCGAGGCCTTTCTTGCCGTCGACCGCCTCGACCCTGACCCGCTGACCGGGGGCGAGCGCAGTGACGCCACTCCGGCGCAACGCGGTGACGTGGATGAAGATGTCTTTGCCGCCCCCGTCGGGAGAAATGAACCCGTAGCCCTTTTCGGCTTCGAACCATTTCACCGCGCCTTCCATAGTCTGTGCAGGCCGGGGGCTGCGCCGATCGATGCCGCCGCCGCTCAGCGATGCCACCGCGGTGCTGTTGTCGACATTCAAGACGGTGGTCACCAGCGGACCCTTCGCTCCGGCGCTGATCTCACATGTGATCGAAGCGCCTTCGCGTGCGTCCTCGTAGCCGGCGCGACGCAGGATCGCCATCGGCAGGAACGCATCCTGCGATCCGTCGGACAGGGTGACGAACCCAAACCCTTTGCTGGCATTGAACCATTTGACTTTGGCTTCGACGCGACGGCCGGGGGGCAGGTCCTCGCGGAAGAATCCGGGGCGGCGGTCGTACATAGGGCCTCTAAACGGCAAATTGAATGCGGCGAGCGCGTGGAACATAAAATATAGCGTAAATACGTCGCATTGCGCTAGCACCCACATGCCGCTAGCGCCACCCATTCCCTCGATCGCCACGACCCCCGTTTGGGGTCGCCGGCCTACTCCGGAAACGCCACCAGCCGCTGGTTCTGCTCTCCCAAGCCCTCGACCGAAAGCCGCATCCGATCTCCGGGCTTCAAGAATTGCGGTGGCTTCATGCCAAGCCCAACCCCGGACGGGGTGCCAGTCGGGATCACGTCACCCGGCAATAAAGTCATAAAGTGGCTGACATAGCTGACAATTTCGTCGATCCCGAAGATCAGGTCCGAAGTATTGCTGTTCTGCACCCGCTTGCCGTTTACCTCGGTCCACAGCCCGAGCCTGCCCGGGTCGGGCACCTCGTCGGCGGTGACCACCCACGGTCCAATCGGGCCGAAGGTGTCGGCGCTTTTGCCCTTCGTCCATTGGCCGCCGCGCTCGATCTGAAATTCACGCTCGGATACGTCATTGACGATACAATAGCCGGCAATGTGCCTGCGCGCGTCGTGGGCGGGAACATACCGGGCGAGACTGCCGATCACGATGCCGAGCTCGACCTCCCAGTCGGTCTTTTGCGAACCCTTGGGAATGATCACGTCGTCATTCGGTCCGCAGATGCAGGAGGTCGCCTTCATGAAAAATATCGGTTCCCTGGGGATCGCCGCCCCGGTCTCCGCGGCGTGCGCACGATAATTGAGACCGATGGCAACTATCTTTGGTACCCGTGCGACGCACGGCCCAAGACGCGGGGTGTCGGGCACCAGCGGCAGGGTTGCCGGATCGATCCGCCTCAGCCGGTCGAGCGAGGCCGGGGCCAACGTTTCGCCGTCGATGTCGTTAACCATGCCCGACAGGTCGCGGATCTTGCCGTCGCGATCGAGCAAAGCCGGCTTTTCCTGACCCGCGGGTCCATAGCGCAGAAGCTTCATCGGGTATCTCCTGTCTGAGTCAAAGCGTGAAGCCGCCATCGATCACATGGATCGCGCCGGTAGTGAACAGCGACTCGTCCGAGGCGAGATAGACGGCCAGCGCCGCAACCTCTTCCGGCGTGCCGAGGCGGCCGAGAGGCTGGCGCTCGACAAAGGCGCGGCGGGCGGCGTCGCTGCCGACCATTTGCCCGCCTTGCGCGGCGATGCGCTCGCCGAGCGAGGGGGTCTCGATCGTGCCCGGGCAGATCGCGTTGCAACGTATGCCCGAGACGATGAAATCGGCGGCGACCGATTTTGTCAGGCCGATCACCGCGGCTTTTGTCGCCGCGTAGACGCAACGGTTGGGCACGCCTTTGATCGAGGACACCGTCGACGACATGTTGATGATCGACGCTCCGGTTCCGCGCTCGACCATCTTTGGCAGAAATGCCCGGATCGTCAGGTACATCGAGCGCACATTGAGGACGAACGACGCGTCCCACTCGACCGGCGCCGCGTCGAGGATCGTGCCGTGATGGACAAAGCCGGCGCAGTTGAAGAGGACGTCCAGCGGTCCGAGTTCGCCGGCGAGCGTGGTGATCGCACCTTCATCGGTCACGTCGAGATGCCGGGTCGCGATCAGCGCATCGGCCAGCGGCGCCAGCTTGTCTTCGGCGATGTCGGTCGCCAGCACCCGCGCGCCCTCGGCGGCAAAGGCCAGCGCCGTCGCCCGGCCGATCCCCTGGGCCGCGGCCGTCACCAGAGCGCGCTTACCTGCGAGCCGTCCCGCCATCCGGCCAAATTGCCACGCGCCGGGCGCCGCTGTAAATCGGCAAGACCCATCCCGGCCGCAGCCTCACCGGCCCGCTGTTCTCGCTGTTATTTGCAGCGGAAAAACAGCGACGGACCGCACGTCGCATAGTCTAAGCTCAGGACCCCTCGATGTGTTTGGCGCACGCGGAGTCGGACACCGCCACGACGACGAAGCCGTGATAGCTTTACTATATCGATGCGGAATTGTCAATATAAAGCGATGCCTTTTGGGCAATGTTGTGGGTCGACTAGACAATCTGCGATCGGGCACAAAGCCAACTCTTGGCCTACCCGGCGCAACCCTCGTTACCCGCACATTGTGAGACGGATCGCCCAGTACTCAGGCGTATTGGTCTAGTCAGCACGCGACTACCGGCGGCGGGGTCAGTTGAGCATGCGAGGACCGAGCGCCCGATGTCAGGGTTTGAGCAAACCGCAGATCCATCCCCTGAGTAACCGCCGCGCCAGCGAGACGTTATGCCCCAACCTCCACTACCTGGCTTGCGGCATTTCCGATCGTAAGTATCGCATGGCCATGTGGGATACCTCGGGCGTAAAAGGCATAGTGGCCGTTCTGGTCTGCCACGGTTACGAACACCTTGCCTCCGGCCGACAGCGTTATTTTTTGATTTGGTTGCGCTCCATCACCTCGCAGGCTTGGGACGGATGCCGGTTGGTCCAGTTGAAATGCGAAAGTACCGAACAGTTTATCATACCACAGATTAATGACAAAATTGTCGTTTGGACCTGACCACAAGTTGGCATCCATGGTAACTGTTTTGGAGACCTTCTGTCCTGTCGCATTACTTAATTTGGTAGTCGTCGTCTCACTACTCCCAAAGCCGAGAGCCTTGAGGATCGGGCCCGGCTGCCAACCGTCTGTCTTTGTAGTATAAGTCGCGGAGGTCGTTTCGAAGTTCGTTTCCCGCGTGAAAGATCTGTTCAATTCGAACTTCGCGCCAAACCCATACCCGTAGTTTGCTATAAAGTTGAACCGGTCGGCCGGCAATACAGCGGCAGGACCGCCCGCTACAAAAGGATCCAGGGCAAGAAGCGCCTGCGCGTCCTCGGCCGATATTCCGATGGTTGCGGCTTGGCTCGATACTGCAGCCGCCGGATAGAACCTTTCCGTGTAGCCCAGCGGCACGAGTTTGAGCTGCCCCTCGTACAATCCCCAAGCCAGCAAGACGTTCTGGTAGAAGTGGATAAGATCGCCCGCTCCCGGTCCGCCCGCTGCGGCACTCGTACTCAGCGCAGTACTGGTACTCATTGTGTTCGTCAGGGTTACCTTGCTTTCGTCGCTTATCCCGCTTGTCTGAGATGCGTCCAGCTGACCGAGTTGCGACGACAGGTCCGAAAAGTACCCAGCTGCCTTTTTTTGGTCGGAAGCAAGTACACCCCCTTCAGACGCTCCTGCGGTAAGCCCCGCCGTCGCCGCCTGTAGCCACAGCTCGAATGCCTCCAGACCGAAGGCTTCCGTGTTGACCGTCTTGACGGTGTCTGTATCCATATCAAGCGTCGCTGAATCGCCGATGGTCTGGCCTTCGGTGTAACTCGCGACACTCTCTCGAAGGGAGTTGACTGGTGGGGCGTAGACGATGCTCACCGGCAGCACGGGGATCGTGAGGCCCCCGAGAGCCCCGCCGAGATTTCCGGGGCGTTGGATCAGCATGGTGTCCGCGTAGGATTTGCCGCCGGCCTCTACCCTCCAACTCGCGTTGGCGGAGTCCCAAATATTCACCGCCACGCTGGTCTGGCCGGGGTTTACTTGCACCGTTTCGCCATTGACTGAGACACTCCAAGCCGCGGCGATCGGGTGGGAGATAGCGAAGGAGAGAAGCACCGGCGCAAGCGCTACCTGCGGAGCTGGGATAATCGTCGTCGTCGGCTTCCAGTCGTTACCGATCGTGAGTTTTATCCATCTCGCTCCGACGAAATGGCCTGGTGGGCTATGCGGCGTGTCGTGAGGACCGTGCTCGATCGGCTCCGGATCCGTGCTGCGTTCCGTCGTCAGTCCATTGAACGCCCCGGAATTGACATCGAGAGTGCCAACGTTAATCGTAACGTAGGGTGCGGGGGGCGTAAATTGCCCCTCATATGATTTGATCAGCTGATAGATATCTTTCGGCGTGACCGTCATTTATCGTCTCCCTAACCGACATTTCTCGGATGGATGGCCCATCCGCCCACACTCGGTAGATAGCTCAGGGGTCGGTCAGGAGGTGTGAAGTAGTTAACATCTGCGAAAAAAGTGTATTTGGCCAGGGCACGAGTGGCCGGATTACCGCCGGTTTCAAAGTCTTGATCCGTTCGTCAAGCGTAGTAAGCGTGGTCGCGACCGCAGTGGCCTCGAAAAAGCTGTGGGACATGCTGTGGACAGTTAGTGTCCCAGGCCGAGACAGTGAACAACATTGTCTGCTCCAGCCGTGTCCGGCGACTACTCTCCGGCCGCCGCCCAGCAATTGGGACTCGGATCGTTCTCGACCGACGCGCGCCTATCTCCGGCGAGCTGTCTTCCGTGAGGCCCGAAGCCACAGTGCCATGGCCTCGGACTTCTGCTAGGCAGTCTCAATCCGATACACGGGTTCGCGGCCGGGCAAAGAGCCGATCCCGGGGAATTCGAAAATTCAGTCTTGCGCGATTTTCAAGGCCTCGACACATCACGCTGCCGGCGGATCTGCGATCGGCTCCAGCCGGCCCAGGATGGAGACGTAGGCGACGATGCCGATCGCCAGCACGATGCCGGCGGCCAGAATCTGCAGAAGCGCGTAGGACCAAAAGAACCCGCTGAAGAGCCAGCCGAGCTCACCGTCGGTCAGACCAAATTCCTGTTGCAGCTGCGGCGCGCCACCGGAGAGGTTGATGCGGTCGAAATAATTGACCAGCACCCCGGCCCCCAGCAGCACGCCGATGCCCTAGCGCACCCTTGGGATGCGGAGGCGTGCGGCCGCCGCGGTCATCGATCCTATCGCGGGCCGGTCGTGGCGGGCGGCGCGGGCCCGCCAGTTTCATGCTGCCTCTCCTCGAGCTGACGCACGATCTCGCGGGCGATCTCGGCCGGTTTGCCGCCGACATCGACGATGATCGGGTGCTCGTCCGGCGTGGGCTCCTCTAATGTCGCGAACTGGCTGTCGAGCAGGGCAACCGGCATGAAGTGCTCATGCCGCGCGGCCATGCGTCGGTAAATCAGATCGCGCGATCCTTTGAGGTGGACCAGCACAACGTCGTTTCGGTCGCCGATGATGATGTCCCGGTAGGATCGCTTCAGCGCCGAGCAGGTCAGCACGCCACATTCGCCCCGCGCCCGCCAGCCGTCGATTTCCTCGGCGATCTTGCGGAGCCAGGGGATCCGGTCCGCATCCGTCAAGGGAGTCCCGGCATGCATCTTCTCGACATTCTCGCGCGGGTGCAGGTCGTCGCCTTCCTGAAACTGGCAGCCTAGCGCGGCCGCGAGCAGGGCTGCGACTGTGCTTTTGCCCGATCCGGAGACACCCATCACCACGACGATGACTGGCCTGGTTATGGTGTGCGCCACGGCTGTGGACCATGCGCGCTGAGGTTGCCGATCGGTTCCTGCCATGCGATAATTCCGGATCATACGCCGGCTTGGACCCGGGCGGACCACGCTATTGTGGGGGAGTCCGACATTGCAAGGATGCCGGCGCTGAGATGCGAGCGACCAGGCGCACGTTCCCGGTTGCAGGGCCGACGCCTGTGGATCGAGCCGCGATCGTCACCCGACAGGATTGGAGCATCTGGCGAATCATCCAGCCGGCGAGCGAGCCAGGCGAAATCGCGAGCCCGCCGGTTGCCTCGTGCAATGCTCGGCTTGGATTATCCTATGCGTTTATTTTCTAGAAGCCGCGTTTTTCGATACCCGGCCTGACATTACGGACATGCTGCTGATCATCATCAACGCATTGGCACCCGTCGCGTTTGTCATCCTGTTAGGATGGCTGGCTGGCCGTTACGGCGTTATCGCGGCAGCGGCGAGCAGCGAGCTGGCGGTGCTGGTCCTGGATTTCTGCCTGCCGGCTGACTTGTTTATCGGCACCGCTAGCTAGCGCATCGCCCAGCCAGCTCGAAGACTGGCGCTTCTTCGTCGCGATTGCCGTCGGCCTCCTGGCGATCTACCTGGCCGACTTGGTGATTGCACTGGTCGTGTTCCGGCTGCGTGTCGATGCCAGCGCGCTGCAGGCGTTGAACGGCTCATTCCCGAACATGGCGTTCATGGGCATCCCGGTGCTGACCGCGGTGACCGGTCCGTCTGCCGTGTTGCCGGTAGTGGTCGGCAATCTGGTGTCCAGCCTGGTGCTGCTGCCGGTGACTCTTGCTTTGCTGGAAGCGGGCAAGAGCGGCAATCGTGGCCATCAGGGATCGACGGTGATCTGGCACGCCGGGTTGGGTTCAATCCGCCAACCGTTGGTGATCGCGCCGGTTATCGCCGTGGTTGTGGCGTTGCTCGGTTGGCATCTGCCGGAGGCGATACACAACTCCTTTGCACTGATGGGCAACGCCACCTCGGGTGTGGCGCTGTTCGCGCTCGGCCTGCTGCTGACCGGTGAAACGCTCAAGCTGAGCCTCGCCGCGATCGTGAACGTCGTCATGAAGAACCTGGCGCAGCCGGCTGTAATGTGGGCGCTCGTGCTGCTGTTCGACATGACCGGCGAGTATCGGCGCGAGCTGATACTTCTCGGCGCGTTGCCGACCGCGACGATTACCTCGATGTTCGCGCTGCGTTACAAAGTCTACTCAAGCGAATCGAACGCCACGGTGCTGCTCAGCACGGTGTTGGCGATCGTAACGCTCGGCGCAGCAATCGCGATGACGCAATAAAGATGTCACAAAAGGTGTCACATTGAAGAGGTGAGCGGCATGGCCAGCCCAGTGGCCGAGAAGGGTCGAGAGCCGCCGTCCGCAGTGTTGCGAAATTCTTGGGATGGCCAGTACGGTTTGTTAAACGAGGCGCTTCTGCATTTCGAGATCGTCCTCGATAAAAGCCTGGATCGCCTCGTCGATACCGCTGTCGGCGGTGAAGCCGAGCGCTTCGGCGCGCGGCGCGCGGAGCGCTTGCGGCCAGCCGGAGATGATGCTTTGGATCTGCGGGTCGGGCTGCCAGCGGATTCGCGCATAGGCCTCCGCGCCCTGCGCGCGGCGGACCGCCTCGGCCATCTCGCCGACCGCGACCGAAAAACCCGGGAGCTGCAGTGACCGGCTCGCACCAAAGGCGTCGCCGGGCAGGTCATGGGCGTGCAGCAGGCCGGCGACGATGCGGCGCGGCGAGGCCAGCGCCATGACCGTCTCGGGCGAGACCGGGCAGACCGCGTCGCGGCCCGCCAGCGGCTCGCGAATGATCGAAGAGGCGAAGCTCGAGGCGGCTCGGTTGGGTCGGCCCGGCCGGACGACGACGGTCGGCAGGCGCACGGCGCGACCGTCGACAAAGCCCTTGCGACTGTAATCGTTGACCAGGAGTTCGCCGATCGCCTTCTGAGCCCCGTACGATGTTTGCGGGGTCAGCGGCGTCCCGTCGCCGACCGCCGGCGGCAGCGTACCGCCGTAAACCGCAAGAGAGCTGGCGAAGACCACGCGGGGGCAGGTGCCGAGCGCCCGGCAGGCGTCGAGCACCGCGCGCGTCCCGTCGAGGTTCACGCGATAGCCGAGATCGGTATCGGCCTCGGCCTGGCCGCTGACGACCGCGGCGAGATGAAACACCGAATGCGTGCCGGGCGAAATCACCCGCCGCACCCGCTCGCGGTCGGCGATGTCGCCGGTGACAACCCTTAGTCTGGGGTCCTCTGGCAGCGGCAACGCCGAGGCAGCGTTGTCGAACAACAGCAAATCTTCGATGTCATCCCGGTCGAGCAGCTGCAGGGCCACCCGCCGGCCGAGAAAGCCGCAACCCCCGGTGATAACGACGCGCATCGCTCAGCCCTGGATGCCGTATTGTGTTGCCCAACCGAGCCCGGCTCGGGTCTCTCCCCGCGGGCGATATTCGCAACCGATCCAGCCCGAATAGCCGAGCTCGTCGAACAGATCAAACAGGAACGGGTAATTGATCTCGCCGACATCCGGTTCATGCCGGCCCGGGTTGCCGGCGATCTGCACGTGCGGGTAGCGGCCGGCGAGGGCGCGGATCCGATGGGCGAGGTCGCCCTCCATGATCTGCACATGGTAGAGATCGAGCTGCAGCTTGAGGTTGGGGTGCCCGACCCGATCGATCACCGTCATCGCGTGGGTTGTCGTATTGAGGAAGTAGCCAGGGATGTCGCGGTTGTTGATCGGCTCGATGATCACGGTGATGCCCTCGCGCTCGAGCCGCTCCGCCGCGTGCCGCAAATTCGCGATGTAGACGCGCTCGCCTTCGACAGGGGCGCGCCCGGCCGGCCACAAGCCAGCCATAGCATGCAGCAGTCGGCAGTTTGTCGCCTTGGCGTAGATCAGCGCCTGTTCGACGCCGTCGCGGAATTCCTGCTCCCGCCCTGGTAAGGCAGCGACGCCGCGCTCTCCTTTTGCCCAGTCGCCGGGCGGCATGTTGAACAATGCCTGCACGAGCCCGTGACGGTTCAGCTGTTCTGCGATGACTTCGGGCGGATGCTCGTAGGGAGAAAGATATTCGACCGCCTTGAAGCCGCAGGCGGCCGCCGCGGCGAAGCGATCGAGAAACCCGACTTCCTGGAAGATGAAGCTGAGATTGGCGGCGAATTTCGGCACAGGAGGGTCCTCGTTTGCGGGCGAAACGGCAGCAGGTTACTGTAACACAAGAAGTCGCGAAGAGGGCGCCATGACCGTGTTGCTGGGGGCGATCGCCGACGATTTCACCGGCGCCACCGATTTGTGCAATACCCTGGTACGCCATGGGATGCGCACCGTCCAACTGATCGACGTTCCGTCACCGCACGCAGAAGTCGGCGACGCCGAGGCGGTCGTTGTTGCGCTGAAGAGCCGTACGATCCCAGCTGCCGAGGCGGTCGAGAAGAGTTCTCGCGGGGCTTGCCTGGCTCAAGAAGGCCGGGGCGCGGCAGATCCTGTTCAAATACTGCTCGACCTTTGACTCGACCGACGCCGGTAACATCGGTCCCGTCGCCGAAGCGCTGATGGACGCGCTCGACACCGACTTCACCCTGTTCTGTCCAGCTTTTCCCGAAAACGGGCGGACAATTTACCTCGGCTATCTGTTCGTCGGCGATGTATTGCTCTCAGAATCGGGCATGCGTGACCATCCGCTGACGCCGATGCGCGACCCGAGCCTGGTACGCGTCCTGCAGCGTCAGACCCGCGGCGAGGTCGGGCTCGTGCCGCAATTCGATGTGGCGCAGGGCGCGGCTGCTATTCGCGACGCTTTCGCATCGCTGCAGCAGGCCGGTTTTCGGCACGCAATCGTCGATGCGATCGAGGATCATGACCTCGAGGTCGATCGGTGAGGCCGCCGCCGATTTCCCGCTGATTACCGGCGGGTCGGGAATCGCGTTGCGGCTGCCCGAAAACTTCCGCCGCCAGGGTCTGATCGGCGACGGCGCCGCCGCTGATCTGCTGCCGCCTGTCGGGGGCGCGGCCGTGGTGCTTTCGGGCTCGTGCTCGGAAGCGACGCGCGCCCAGGTCGCCCACATGCGCGAGCGGGCGCCGATCTTCACCATCGACCCGATTGCGGCGGCGGCAGGCCGCAACATTGCCGAGGAGGCGCTCGCCTGGGCGACGCCGAGGCTTGGCGAAAGGCCGGTCCTGATCAGCGCGACAGCGCCGCCCGAAGAGATCGCTGTAATCCAGAAGGTGCTCGGCCGCGAGAGAGCCGGGACATTGGTCGAGGAAATGCTCGCCGACATCGCCTCCGGGCTGGTTGCGCGCGGGGTACGGCGCCTCGTCATCGCCGGCGGCGAGACCGCCGGAGCGATCGTGCAGGCGCTCGGTGTCACCGGTTTGCGCATCGGCCGGCAGATCGATCCCGGCGTGCCATGGACGATGAGCCTTGGCGAGCCTGAGCTGGCGTTGGCGCTCAAATCCGGCAATTTCGGCGGGCCCGATTTTTTTCTGCGCGCCTTTTCCGTCCTTTCGAGAGAACAAGAATGATCCATCCCCCTTCAGGTCATTGCGAGCGCGGCGAAGCAATTTCGGTCATGTCACGCGTCTGGACCGTCGAGATTGTTTCGCTGGCTGCGGCTCCTCGCAACGACGGGATAGGAGAGGCGAGATGAGCGAGGCAACGGAGCGCGAAGCGATCTGCGAGATCGGCCAATCGATCTTTGCGCGCGGTCTGACTGCCGGCTCTTCCGGCAATATCAGCGTGCGTATCGCTGAGGGTTGGCTGATGACTCCGACCAATGCCTCGCTCGGCCGGCTCGACCCGGCGCGGCTGTCAAAGCTCGACAATGGCGGTCGGCTCGTCTCGGGCGATCCCCCGACCAAGGAGAGTTTTCTCCATCGCGTCATGTACGAGGAACGTCCTGTCACCGGAGCGGTCGTGCATCTGCATTCGACCCATTCGGTCGCGGTCTCCTGCCTCGCCGAGATCGACCCCGCGGACGTCTTGCCGCCGATCACCGGCTATTACGTGATGCGGGTAGGCCAATTGCCGCTCGTCCCCTACTTCCGCCCCGGCGACGTGGCGCTCGCCGAAGCGGTGCGCGGCTTCGCCGGCAAGCATCACGCCGTATTGCTCGCCAATCACGGACCGGTCGTCGCCGGGTCGAACCTCGACGCCGCGGTCAATGCGATCGAGGAGCTCGAGGAGACCGCCAAGCTCTATCTGCTGCTGCGCGGCGCCAAGACGCGCTACCTGACGCCGGCGCAGGTCAGCGAACTTGACTGATCTGCGAGCCGGTCTTTGGCAGCTCTTTTTCCTCGCCTCCACTGCGCTGTTCGCAGTGCCCAATACCGGTTGGACCCAGGCATCCGACGACAGCCTCGCGGCATGGCGAAAGATCGCGGCAGTCCTGCAACATCCTCGGTGCCTGAACTGCCATCAGCTGAACTCGCCGTTACAGGGGGATTCGCGCCGGCTCCATGTGCCGCTGGTGGTGCGCGGCCCGGACAACCACGGGGTCGGCGCCATGCGCTGCGGTGATTGTCACAACGAGACCGGCAACAACCCGACTTCCGGAACACCCGGCGGACGGCATTGGCAGTTGGCGCCGGTCGCGATGCTGTGGCAGGGACTCTCGGTCGGCGATCTCTGCCGGATGCTGAGAGATCCGGCGCGCAACGGGGGCCGCTCGCCCGAGGCCCTCGTCGAGCACATGGATAGCGAGCCGCTGGTGCTGTGGGGCTGGGAGCCTGGCCGGGGACGCGAGCCGGTCCCGGTTCCCCATGCCGAATTTGTCGCTTTGATGAAGGTCTGGGTCGCCGGCGGCAGCGCCTGCCCGGATTGACCCTCGGCCGCGCGCAGGAGATGAACGGTGATCACCTTGAAGGTGAATGATCGGTCTTATCAGCTCGATGTCGCCCGCGAAATGCCGCTCCTCTGGGTGTTGCGCGATCGGCTGAATCTTACCGGCACCAAGTTCGGCTGCGGCCGCGCCATGTGCGGCGCCTGCACCGTCCATATCGACGGCGAGGCCGCACGCTCGTGCTCGATCATGGTCGGCGATGCAGTCGGGAAAACGATCATCACAGTCGAGGGCGTTTCGGGGCGAGTGGCTGAGGCCGTAAAGCAGGCCTGGCAGCAACTCGACGTCGTGCAGTGCGGCTATTGCCAATCCGGACAAATCATGTCGGCGATCACCTTGCTCTCTGGAAACAGCAAGCCGACGGATGCCGATATCGATCTGGGCATGGAGGGCAACATCTGCCGCTGCGGCACCTATGTCCGCATTCGCAGGGCGATCCACGACGCGGCGGCGGCGCTCGGCTAGCGGTGGATGGCCATGACCATCCCGATTTCCCGCCGTTTGTTTCTGCAGACGACAGCCGCCGCTGGCGGTGGCTTTGTACTGGGCAGCTTCGTGCCGTTTCTACAGCGGACTTTCGCCCAGCGCGGACCCGCAGCGGGCGTTTTCGACCCCAATGTGTTTCTGAAGATCGGAACGGACAACTCCGTCACGGTCATCAGCAAGCATTTCGAAATGGGGCAAGGAGTTACGACCGGTCTGGCTACCCTCGTCGCCGAGGAGCTCGACGCTGACTGGGCGATGATGCGCTTCGAGTTCGCGCCGAATAATCCGAAGCTCTACCACAATCTGTTGTTCGGCCCGGTGATGGGGACCGGCGGCTCGACCTCGATGGCCGAGGCGTGGGTGCAGATGCGTCAGGTCGGCGCCGCGGCCCGTATGATGTTTGCCGCGGCGGCCGCCGCGAAATGGCAGGTGCCGCCCGACGAAATAGCGGTGAAAAAAGGCGTCCTCTCTCATCCGCGCTCGCACCGCCAGGCGCAGTTCGGCGAGCTCGCCCCAAATGCGATGCGCACGCCCTTGCCAAGAACGATCGTGTTGAAGCCGGCGAAGGCCTGGAGCCTGATCGGCACCCGCGTGCCGCGGCTCGATACCCCGAGCAAGACGACTGGGACAGCCCTGTTCGCAATCGATGTACGGCGGCCGGGAATGCTCACGGCGGTCATCAAGCGGCCGCCGCTGTTCGGCGCAACGGTAGCCTCGTTCGATGCCACAGCGGCAAAGCAGGTTCCCGATGTCGTCGATGTCGTGCAGGTCCCCGCGGGCGTGGCCGTGCTGGCAACGGATACCTGGAGCGCAATCCGCGGCCGCGATGCGCTAGAGGTCAGTTGGGACACAAGCAAGGCCGAAACGCGCTCGACAGACGAAATCCTGGCGGAATACCGGCAACTCGCCGCAACCGCGGGTCTGACTGCGGTGCGGCGTGGAGACGCTGCGGCCGGGCTCGCGCGCGCGGCCAAGACTGTCGATGCCGAGTTCACCCTCCCCTACCTCGCCCACGCTCCGATGGAGCCGCTGAATTGCGTGATCGAGCTGCGCGGCACCGAAGCCGAAATCTGGTCGGGCTGCCAAATTCAGAGCGTCGATCAGGCCGTTGCCGCGCAGGTCCTCGGGCTGAAGCCGGAGCAGGTCAAGATCAACACATTGCTGGCCGGCGGCAGTTTCGGACGGCGCGGCAACCCCGTCGGCGACTGGACGGCCGAACTCGCTTCGATCGTCAAAGCCATCAACGGCCGCGCCCCGGTTCACCTTGTGTGGACGCGCGAGGATGACATCAAAGGAGGCTTCTACCGGCCGATGGTTCTGCATCGCGTCAAGGCCGGTGTTGATGCGGATGGCCGCATCGCCGGTTGGCAACACGTGCTGGTCAGCAAGTCGATCTCTACCGGCACGCCCGTTGAGCAGATAGCCGTGAAGAACGGTCTCGATGACACCAGCGTCGAAGGCCTGGTCGACACCCCTTATGCGATCGGCGACTTTGCGGTCGAGGCCCACAATGCAACCTCCCCGGTGCCGGTGCTGTGGTGGCGCTCGGTCGGACATAGTCACACGGCCTTTGTCGTGGAGACGGTGGTCGACGAGCTTGCCGGCCTGGCGGGCAAAGACCCGGCGGCGTTTCGCCTCGATCTACTTGCCACGCAACCGCGCAATGCGGCCGTATTGCGGCTGGCCACCGAGAGAGCTGAGTGGGGTGAGGCGATGCCCGCTGGCCACGGCCGCGGTGTCGCCTGCCATCAGTCCTTCGGTACGCGGGTCGCCATGGTCGCTGAAGTTTCGTTTACCGGCGCAGTGGTCAAGGTTGACCGCATCGTCGCCGCCGTCGATTGCGGTGTCGCGATCAACCCGGATGTCGTCGCTGCGCAAATCGAGGGTGCGATCGGCTTTGCACTGTCAGCGGTGTTGCGCAACCGGGTAACCTTGAACAAGGGCTTGGTCGAGCAAAGCAATTTCGACGATTACGAGCCAACCCGCATCCGCGAGATGCCCAAAGTCGAGGTGCACATCGTAAAGTCGACAGAGCCACCCTCCGGTATTGGCGAACCGGGTGTGCCACCCGTCGCACCGGCGATCGGCAACGCTATCTTTGCGGCGACCGGAAAGCGCTTCCGTTCACTGCCGTTCGGGCTCGAAACAATAGGATGATCAGGAGGGGACGGGGATGACGCCTATTCGGCGAGTACTCTTTGCTTGCGCCGCAGCGGCCGTGCTGTCGTCGTCCGGTGCGCGCGCGGCGGAGCCGATTACAATCGGACTCAGCATGGAGCTGACCGGTCCGCTGGCGGTGGTCGGCAAGACCGGCTTGCTCGCGATGCAGATCTGGGCCGAGGACGTCAATGCCAAGGGTGGGCTGTTGGGCCGACCCGTCAAGCTCGTGTTTTATGACGATCAGAGCAATTCTTCGCTGGTTCCCGGTATCTACACAAAGCTGATCGACATCGACAAGGTCGACCTGTTGGTGTCGAGCTACGGCACCAACCTCGTCGTCCCGGCACTGCCGGTGGTGATCCAGAACAATCGGCTATTTTTCGGACTGTTCGCGCTCGCCGCCAACAGCCAATTTCATTATCCGAAATACTTTTCAATGCTGGTCTTCGGGCCGGACGCGATCAAGACTTTCTCCAAAGGCTATTTCGATCTGGCAATGGCGCAAACGCCAAAGCCGCAGACCGTCGCCATCGTCGCCGCCGACGCCGAGTTCTCGCGCAATGCCTCCGACGGGGCGCGCGAGAACGCCAAGGCGGCCGGATTGAAGATCGTCTATGACCGCACCTACCCGCCGACCACGGTCGATTACACGCCGATCGTCCGCGCCGTGCAGGCGAGCAACCCGGAAATCGTCTATGTCGCATCCTATCCGCCCGACACCGTTGGCATTATTCATGCCGTCACCGAAATCGGGCTGAAGACCAACATGCTCGGCGGCGCTTTTGTGGGGCTGCCGACGGCGGCGCTCAAAACCCAGCTCGGCCCGCAGATCAACGGCATCGTCAATGTCGAGCTGTGGGAGCCGGTGCCGACGATGGAGTTTCCTGGCATCATGGATTTCCTGAAGAAGTACCAGGCCAAGGCGACCGCGGAGGGCGTCGATCCGCTGGGCTATTTCCTGCCGCCCTTCGCTTATTCCGAATTGCAGATTCTGGGCGCCGCGGTCGAGGCCACCAAAACCCTCAACGAGGATACGCTGGCCCAATACATCCATGGTCACACCTTCCACACCGTCGTCGGCGACATCGCCTTCGGAGCGGATGGCGAATGGACCGAAGGGCGTCCGATCTGGGTGCAATACCACGACATCAAAGGCAACGAGCTGGAGCAGTTCAAACGGCCCACGACGGTCGCGATCCTCGCCCCGCCGCAGTACATGACCGGCGACATGATTTATCCCTACACCGAGGCCAGAAAATAAACTCGGGTTGCCGCTGGGCCGTTCCTTGACCCATGATGGCGTCGGGAAAAGACAAGATCACGGGTCGGGGAATGAGCGCCAAGAGCAAAGTCTATGCGAGCTTTGACGATGCGGTCCGCGACATCCCGGACGGCGCGACCCTCGGCTTTGGCGGGTTTGCGGTCGTCGGAATGCCGATCAACCTCTATCAAGCGGTCGCCAAGCAGGGCGCCAAGCACCTGACCTGCGTCTCCAATTCGACACGCGGCGGCGCCACCTTGCCCGCCGACGCGCCGGATATGGGTCAGATGATCCAGAACGGCCAGGTCAAGAAAGTGATCTGCGCCTTCACCGCACCGACACGGGCCTCGCAACGGCTGATCCTGTCCGAATTTGTCGACAAAGGCCTGATCGAAGCGGAGCTGGTGCCGCAGGGCACGCTGGCCGAGCGGATGCGCGCGACCGGCGCCGGGATCCCGGCCTTCTACACCCCGGCGGCGGTCGGCACGGAGCTCGCCGAAGGCCGGGAAACACGTGTCTTCAACGGCCGCGAATACCTGTTGGAGCATGCGCTGCCGCTCGATTACGCCTTCATCCGGGCGTATCAGGCGGACGCCTCGGGCAACCTCCGCTTCCGGCGATCGCAACGCAATTTCAACCCGATCATGGCGATGGCGGCGCGGGTCACCGTCGTCGAGGTCGAGGAGGATATTCTGCCGGTGGGTGCGATCGACCCCGACGATGTGCATACCTCAGGCGTCTTTGTGCACCGAGTCATCAAGATCCCGCCGCCGCCAGAGGGCTGGTGGCCGCAGCGTCCAGGGAGTGTCGGACGATGAGCGAGAGGGCGAAAGGGCTGACCCGTCAGCAGATGTGCGACCGGCTGGCGATGGAATTCGGCGACGGCTGGATCGTCAATTTGGGGATCGGCATCCCGACCCTGTGCTCGAATTTCGATTTCGGCGAGAAAGAGATCATTTTTCATTCCGAGAACGGTGTGATCGGATACGGCCCGCTGGCGGAGCCGGGGAAGGAGGACCTGCACCTCGTTAATGCCGGCGGCCAGCACGTCACGTTGCGGCCGGCCGCGGCGATCGTACACCATGCCGACTCCTTTGCGCTGATCCGCAGCGGGCGGATCGACGTCACCGTGCTAGGCGCCTATGAGGTCGCCGAGAGCGGCGATTTGGCGAATTGGAAGATGGCCGGCCAGAAGGGCGGCGGCATCGGCGGGGCGATGGACCTGGCGGCCTGCGCCAAACACGTCTTTGTCGCGATGGAGCATCAAACCAGAGACGGCAAGCCGCGTCTCGTCGAGCGCTGCGCCATCCCGGTGACAGCGCGCGGCGTCGTCAATCTCGTCGCCACCAATTTCGGCCTCTTCGAGATCGCCCCGCAGGGTCTGGCACTGCGCGAGATCGCCCCCGGCGTAGGGGTCGATGAGGTAAGGGCGGCGACCGGCTGCAACCTGATCATCCCCGCTGAAGTTCCGACCGTCCGCATGGTCTGATAGGCACCTTACGACCTCCGAATAGCCCGACGGCCGTGGCCCAGCGCGGAGCAATCCTCAGCGACTACGAAAGCGGCAGGCTCCTGCCCCAGCCGAAGCGGATGGCCCGATCGCCCTCGCGACGGCTAGTTAGCGCAAATCGCTGGTGCGGAATTCTCTTAGTGGCGGCTGGCCCGGCCGGGCTCCCGAGCAGCAGACCGGGGCTCCCCGGGCCGCACCGCCACCAGCTCGCGCGGACGGCCATCATCGTTCACGGCAACAAAAGTGAACTCTGCCTCGGTCACCTTGATGCGCTCGCCTTGACCCTGGCGCAGCACCCAGACCTCGACATCGAGGGTGATCGAGGTGCGGCCAGTGCGCTTGACTTCGGTGTAGCAGCAGACCGTATCGCCGACATGCACCGGGTGAAGAAAAGTGATGTTCGAGACAGAAACCGTTACCACCCGTCCGCCGGCATAGGGCGTCGCCGACATCTTCCCGGCGGAATCCATCAGCGCCATGATCCAACCGCCAAAGATGTCTCCTCTGGGGTTGCAGTCGGCTGGCATTGCCAGGATGCGAGAGGCGAGCTCACCCTTCGGTTCGGTCGAATTCCGTTGCCTCTCCTTGGAACGCATCCCTGTAACCCCAGGCTGCGGATATCGAGCGGCGCGGGCCGCACTGGCGCGCTAGTGTCGGGAGGTAATGTTGCGACGCAACATAAAATGTCAATGCGTTTGGAAGGAATGAGATTTTTCATGCTGCAGTGCGCATAAAAAATCGTCAGTTGTACAGCCTCGACCCGATGCAGCCTTGATCATTCCGCCAAATGTCAACCTCGCGGTCGCAGATGATGAGCTCTTGTCCTGCGAGTTCACTCTTTTGCGACAGCGTCCACCGATCTAAGAACACGCGGTAGCGGCAAAGTGCCGCGTTGGAAACAATAAAATCAGAGGAGGCAAGCGCTTCATGAAGCCCATTGTTCGACGATCTGGGGTGGTTGGCTGCCTGCTCTTCGGCATGCTCGCCGCCGAAACGGCCATGGCGCAAAAATCGGGCGGCACCCTCAAAATTTACCACCGAGACAGCCCGGCCAGCATGTCGATCCTCGAGGAAGGGACGAATTCGACCGAGATCCCAATGATGGGGGTGTTCAACAACCTCGTCATGTACGACCAGCATGTCGCGCAAAACAGCCTTTCTTCAATCGTGCCGGACCTCGCCACCAACTGGTCGACGACCGAGGATGGGACCCAGCTGACCTTCCACTTGCGCCCCGGTGTCAAATGGCATGACGGCAAGCCGCTTACCGCCAAGGACGTCAAATGCACTTGGGATCTGCTAACAGGCAAGGCGAGCGACAAGCTCCGCCTCAATCCGCGCAAGTCCTGGTATAACAACATCGAAGAAATCGCCACGAACGGCGATTACGAGGCGACGTTTGTTCTGAAGCGACCGCAGCCCTGGTTGATCGCGCTGCTCGCTTCGGGTTATGCACCGGTCTACCCCTGCCACGTGCCGCCGCGCGACATGCGCAGCCACCCGATTGGCACGGGCCCGTTCAAATTCGTCGAATTCAAACCAAATGAGCGGATCACAGTGGCGCGCAACCCTGAATATTGGAAAAAGGGCCGGCCTTATCTCGACGGCATCGAATACACGATCATCCCGAACCGCTCGACGGCGATCCTCGCCTTCATCGCTGGCAAGTTCGACATGACCTTCCCCTTCGAGGTCTCGATCCCGCTGCTCAAGGACGTCGAGGCCCAGGCGCCGCAGGCGATCTGCGATCTGGTGCCCGGCAATGCCAGCACCAACCTGATCGTCAACCGAGACGCGCCGCCTTTCGACAACCCGGAGATCCGCCGGGCGATGATGCTGAGCCTCGACCGCCAGTCTTTTATCAACATTCTCGCCGAAGGCCAGGGCGACATCGGCGGGGCAATGCAGCCACCCCCGGCGGGGATTTGGGGCCTGCCGGCGGAGCTCTTAAAAACCGTGCCGGGATACGATCCCAATGTTCGTCAAAACCGCGCGGAAGCCCGCCAGATCATGGGGAAGCTAGGCTATGGGCCGAAAAACCGGCTGAAGGTCACGGTTTCGGCGCGGAACATCGCGATCTTTAGAGATCCGGCCGTGATTTTGATCGACCAGCTCAAGGAAATTTACATCGATGGCGCACTCGACCCGGTCGAGACCGCCAACTGGTTTCCGAAAGTGGCGCGCAAGGACTATCAGATTGGCCAAAACAATACCGGAAGCGGCGTCGACGACCCGGACCAGCAATTCTACGAGAATTACGGTTGCGGCTCGGAGCGCAACTATACGGGTTATTGCAACCCCGAGCTGGAAAAGCAATTCGCGGCGCAGTCGATGGAGGGGGACCAGGAGAAGCGCCGCAAACTCGTTTGGGAAATCGACAAGAAGCTCCAAGAGGACGGGGCGCGGCCGATCATCTATCATTTCCGCGCTGGGACCTGTTCGCAACCCAAGGTGAAGGGGCTGACTATCATGGTGAACAGCCAGTACAATGGCTGGCGCTTCGAAGACATCTGGCTCGACGAGTAGCGCGGTTCCCGAGTGGGGGCGAAAGCGACCCGCGGAAGACTGCACTCGAGCGTGACTGCTGAAACGTTACAAAGCGCTCGAGTGTCGCTTGATAATTGATAATTGGTCGATTGGCCGTAATCCGGACAATGGCCGACCGGCAGCTGGGTTGCAATGATCAGGTCGGTGACGGCAACCAGCTTTGTCAGATCGGGCTCACCGCCTGAAATGGTGCTGGTCTGTGCGGTGCTGGCGTAGACCGTCGCTGTGCCGTCCCGAGCTGGATCGAATTGGTGGATCCGGCGGGGCGCCGACGATCAGCACCGGTCCGCTGGTGCCGTCCCGTTGGTGGTCGAGTGGGCGTTGCCCGCCATGTAGAATTCATTGCCGTCCAATGAAATAGCGCCACGCGGATTGTTGCTGCTGTAGGCAAAGTCTTGTTTTTGTGACGGTGACCGTGCGGTCGTATTTGATCAGTGCAACCGCGCGATCATAGAATGGGAGACTTGCGCTGGTGATCTGAGCAATGGGGTTGGTCGTCTCGGAATTCGACACGCCTTCGAGGCCGGCCCCACCGTTATGTCCAATATAGGTCAGATAATGGCCGTCGAGCGAGAGGTGCAGCGAGCCCTCGGATTTCGAGCTGAAGCTCGTCGCGATGATCGGTTGTCCCTGTTTTACTGCAGCAGTGGTTAAAGGCAGTGTCGAGAGCAGCGGCGCGCCGGGAGACGGCTTGTAATAGTCGAGAAAGATGTTGCCCTGAACGTCACTGACGTCCGGATCGTTAAAAATTTCTGGAAAGGGCTCGGGCGCGGGCGTTGGAGCAACATATTGGATGCGGCTGACGACCAGCATTCCGCCGCCGTTCATCTGATCGGCCGAAGCAGTCTGTCCGGCGCCGCTCGAGAGCAACACCGAAACGCAGAGCAGCCCAAAACTTCGCGAGCGGGCCGTGCCCTTCGGATAAGACTTCTGGCGATCATCGAATTTCCCCTCTCTTTTTGTAAATTCCGAACGGCGCGGCTCTGAGGTGTTCTCTAAATACCCTCGATCAGTTTCACTTATATGGCGGAGTGGCTTTGAGGGTACACTTCGGTTGCATTGGTAATAGCCTTGCGGCTGTCGGCGCCTTGACCGAGAATTCCGGAAAGGAGCGGGCAGGGATGCGGTGCCGGCCGTGGTGGCTCGGCGACGCACAAAGGGGAGGAAAGGCGATGAGGCGGGATTTTCGCGCGCTCGCTGCAGCGGCGGCCATGGTGGCGGTAATGGCCGGCTCCGAGGCGGCGCTCGCTCAGAAACAGGGCGGCATTCTCAGAATGTCGCATTTCGACAGCCCGGCCAGCATGTCGATCCTCGAGGAATCGACGCGGGCAGCCTTGCAGCCGATGATGCACGTCTTCAATAATCTGATCATGTACAAGCAGGATGTTGCGCAGAACAGCCTGCAATCGATCGTGCCGGATTTGGCGACCAGCTGGTCGTGGAGCGAGGACGGCACCGAGCTGACTTTCCCACTGCGCCAGGGCGTCAAATGGCACGACGGCAAGCCCTTCACCGCGAAAGACGTGAAATGCACCTGGGACCTGCTGATGGGAACCGGAAACGACAAGCTCCGCGTCAACCCACGCAAATCCTGGTATAGCAATGTCGAAGAGGTGACGACACGGGGTGATTACGAGGTCAGCTTCAAGCTCAAGCGGCCACAGCCGGCCTTGATCGCGCTGCTGGCCTCGGGCTGGTCGCCGATCTATCCTTGCCACATACCGGCGCGCGAGATGCGCCAGCACCCGATCGGCACCGGCCCGTTCAAATTCGTCGAGTTCAAGCCAAACGAGTTGATCAAGCTGAACTCGTAACCCCGATTACTGGAAGCCGGGCCGGCCATATCTCGACGGCATCGAATATACGATCATGCGCGAAGCCGGGCCGCGCAACCTGGCCTTCTTTGCCGGGAAGTTCGATATGATTCCATTGGGTGTGACCATTCCGACGCTCAAGGACTTCAAAAACCAAGCCCCGCAAGCGGTGTGCGAGGTCAACACGGCCAACGTGCCGCGCACGCTGCTGGTCAATCCGGCCGCTCCGCCCTTTGACAACCCGGAACTGCGCCGGGCCATGGGTCTGGCCTTCGATCGCCAGGCCTTTCTCGAAATCATCAACGAGGGAAAGGGGTTGATCGGAGGCAACATGATGCCGCCGCCGGATGGTGCCTGGGGCATGCCGCCGGAGGTGCTGCAAACCCTGCCGGGCTACGGGCCCGACGTCGAAAAGAACCGCGCCGAAGCCCGCAAGATCATGGAAAAGCTTGGCTACGGGCCGGATAAGCGCTTGGCCATCAAATTATCGACGCGCAACTTCCCGGCCTGGCGCGACCCGGCGGTGATCATGATCTCGCAATTGAAAGAAATCTACATCGACGGCGAACTCGATCTCGTCGATACTGCACTCTGGTATAGCAAGATGGCGCGCAAGGACTACACCGTCGGCGCGGTTCCAATAGAGAGCGGCGTCGATGATCCTGACCAGATGTTCTTCGAGAACTACGTCTGCGGCGCGGTGCGGAACTATGGCGGGTACTGCAACCCCGAGCTCGACAAACTGGTGAACCAGCAATCAATGGAGGCCGACCCGGTAAAGCGCAAGCAGGTCGTGTGGCAGATCGAGCGCATCCTCGCCGAGGCCGGGGTCCGCCCGGTGCTCTTCTACCCGGCCGGAGCCACTTGCCGAGAGCCCTGGGTCAAGGGACTGACACTGATGACCAACAGCATCTACAACGGCTGGCGCTTCGAGGACGTCTGGCTCGACAAGTAGCGAACCGCGCCCCCGGGAGCCAATGAGGCCGTGGCAATATGAGCCGGGTTGCAAGCCCTCCTCCAATCTATGCTAACCTCCCTCGTCGTGCAGTCTCGCAATAGAGCCGAATAACGGCCGGCAAGACTGCTGCGGCTGGTTCGATGAGCCGGCGTGACGAACGGGAGGTAAATTGAATGAAGCTGAATCTCACGTGGTTCGCTGCCGCGGCTAGTCTTTTGCCGATGATGTTGGCGGCAGAGCCCGCGTTCTCGCAGAAACAAGGTGGCACTCTTAGGGTTGCGCATTTCGACAGCCCGCCCAGCATGTCGCTCCTCGAGGAATCGACGGTGGCGGCCAACCGCCCGATGATGGGCGTCTTCAATAATCTGGTCGTGTTCGATCAGCATGTGCCGCAAAACAGCCCGAAATCGATTGTCCCCGATCTTGCCGCCAGCTGGTCGTGGAACGAGGAGGGCACCGAGCTGACGCTGCCGTTGCGCCACGATGTCAAATGGCATGACGGTAAGCCATTCACGGCCAAGGACGTGGTCTGCACCTGGGATCTGCTGTCGGGCAAGTCGGCGGAAAAGCTGCGCATTAATCCGCGCCAGTCATGGTATGAGAACCTCCAAGAAATAACCACGAAGGGCGACTATGAGGTTACTTTCCATCTAAAACGGGCCCAGCCCTCCTTCCTCTCGCTGCTGGCATCCGGCTGGTCGCCTATCTATCCCTGCCATGTGCCGCCGCGCGAAATACGCCAGCATCCGATCGGCACCGGTCCGTTCAAATTCGTCAGTTTCAAACCGAACCAATCGATCACGGTAACTAAAAATCCGGATTACTGGAAAAAGGGGCGTGCCTTATCTGGACGAGATCGAATGGGACGTCATCAAAGACATGTCGACACGAACTCTGGCTTTTATTGCCGGGCGGGAGGACTTGATCTTTGGGGTGACGACCCCGGTATTGAAGCAGGTCAGGAGCGAGGCGCCGCAGGCGATCTGCGAGGAGGTCACGGCGAACGTCAACCGCAATCTGCTCGTCAACCGCGAGAAGCCCCCCTTCGACAATGCCGATATCCGGCGGGCAATGTCGCTGACCCTGGATCGCAAGGCGTTCATCGACATCCTCTACGAGGGCAAGGCCTATTCCGGCGCGGCGATGGAACCTCCGCCCGACGGGCTGTGGGGACTGCCGCCGGAAACGCTACAGACGCTGCCCGGTTATGGACCGGATGTCGCGAAGAGCCGCGACGAGGCCCGGAACTTGATGCAAAGGGCCGGTTACGGCCCCGACAAGAGGCTCCCGATCAAGGTATCTGCACGCAACGTGTCGTATTACCGCGATCCGGCGGTGATCCTGATCGACCAGCTGAAGCAGATCTATATCGACGGCGAACTCGACGCGGTCGACACCACGCAATGGTATCCGATGGTGATGCGTAAGGACTACAGTGTCGGGATGAACATCACCGAGAGCGAGGTCGACGATCCCGACACGCAATTCTACGAGAACTTCGCGTGCGGTGCACAGCGCAACTACACCAATTACTGCAACAAGCGGGTCGATGCGCTGATTGATGAACAATCACGCGAAACCGACCTGGGCAAACGCCGCAAGCTGGTGTGGGAGATCCAGCGCAAGCTGATCGAGGACGACGCCAGGCCGGTTATCTTCTACCCGACCGGCGTGACCTGTCGGCAGCCGAAGTTAAAAGGCATGACCGTTATGGTAAACAGCATCTACAACGGCTCGCGCTTCGAAGATCTCTGGCTCGACCAATAGCACGCCGCGGCGCTGAGCGGTATATGAGGTGCCAACTTCGCATGGTTGCAGCGGCGGGTTTGATGCTCTCTGTGGCTCGATAAGTAACGCGACGCGGTGATGGAGAAGCTGATGACGAGGAATCTTCGAGCGCTTGCAACCATGGGCGCCCTGCTGGCTGCATCGCTGGCCGCCGCTCCGGCAGTCGCGCAAAAGTCAGGCGGGATTCTCAAGGTCTATCATTGGGACAGCCCGGCAAGCATGTCGATCCATGAGGAGGCAACCTATTCCGTCGTCGTCCCGATGATGGGCGTCTTCAACAACCTCGTCATGTACGATCAGCATGTGCCGCAAAACAGCCTGCAATCGATCGTGCCCGATCTCGCCACCAGCTGGTCGTCAAGCGAAGAGGGAACCGAACTCATCTTCAAACTGCGGCAAGGCGTCAAATGGCACGACGGCAAGCCATTCACCGCCGCCGATGTCAAATGCACCTTCGATCTGCTGCTCGGCAAGGCAAAGGACAAGCTTCGCATCAATCCGCGCAAGGGTTGGTACCACAACGTCAAGGAGGTCACCGCCGACGGAGAGTTCGAGGCGGTATTCCATCTCGAACGGCCGCAGCCGGCGTTGATCGCGCTGCTCGCCTCCGGCTATTCGCCGATCTATCCTTGCCATGTGCCGCCGGGTGAGATGCGGCGGCATCCGATCGGCACCGGCCCCTTCAAATTCGTCGAATTCAAGCCGAACGAGTCGATTAGGGTGGCGCGCAACCCAGATTATTGGAAACCGGGCCGGCCCTATCTCGACGGCATCGAATATACGATCATCCCGAACCGGTCGACCGCGCTGCTCGCCTTTATTTCCGGCAAATTCGACATGACCTGGCCCTTTGTGGTGACGGTCCCGCTGCTGAAGGACGTCAAGAACCAGGCGCCGCAGGCGATCTGCGAACTGAAAACCAACAACGCTACCGACAACCTGATCGTCAACCGCGACAAGCCGCCCTTTGACAATGCCGATCTGCGCCGCGCCATGGCGCTCGCCTTGGACCGCAAGGCCTTCATCGACATTCTGACCGAGGGTCAAGGAAAGATCGGCGGGGCCATGCTGCCGCCGCCCGCGGGATTATGGGGCATGCCCCCGGAGATGCTGCAGACCTTGCCGGGCTACGGTCCCGACGTGCAGAAGAACCGCGCCGAGGCCCGCGAAATCATGGAGAAGCTCGGTTATGGACCCGACAAGCGGCTATCGATCAAGGTCGCCACGCGCAACGTTGCGAGCTATCGCGACCCGGCGGTTATCCTGATCGACCAGCTGAAGGAGATCTATATCGACGGCGAACTCGATACGGTCGAGACCGCCAATTGGCACGCCAAGGTTACCCGCAAGGATTACATGGTCGGTCTCAACGCCACCGGCAGCGGCGTCGACGATCCCGATCAGCAATTCTACGAGAATTATGCGTGCGGTTCGGCGCGAAATTACACTGATTACTGCAACCCCGCGCTGGATAAGGAGTTCGATCGTCAGTCGGCCGAGACCGATCAGGAAAAGCGCAAGAAGCTAGTGTGGGAGATCGACCGCAAATTGCAGGAGGATGGCGCCAGGCCGATCATTCTTCACAACATCGCGGCGACCTGCTGGCAGCCGCGGGTCAAGGGCCTGACAATGATGGTCAACAGCATCTACAATGGCTGGCGAATGGAAGACGTCTGGCTCGACAGATAGCCGCCCGATTACCGGGGGCCACTGAAAAGACAAAGCCCGTCGCGTCGAGCCTTGCGGCTCGCTGCTCATACCTTTTACCCGCTTTTTCCATACGGGGGCTCCTGCATTATTGGGGAAGTAGGCGCCCGCCGCAAGATCGGGTGTGGACTCTGTCAACACGTTTGGCTCCTTGGCCATGGCACAGGCGGCCGGAATGGTTTGGCGAGACCTTGGCATCGTTCCCTGCAACGGGGTCGGGCGGAGCGCGCCGTGCCAAAGTTCCGCTTGCCCGACTCAGGGACGTCCTCGTGGAAAGCGCCGACTTTGGGATGCTGCGTCGATGTGCTAACCTTCAAATTGCTGCGTTCTTGCACGAGAGCCCAATAAACGGGCCAGCGAGGACGCAGCGGCGGAGTCTTTGACCCCGCGCCACGAACAGAGGAGGTCGGAATGAAGCGAGTCCTGCGCGTGCTCGCGTCGGCGGGCGTGCTCGTAGTGGCGTTAACCTTACCGAACGCGGTGTTCGCGCAAAAATCCGGCGGCACCCTCAAAATCGGCCATTTCGACAGCCCCGCCAGCATGTCGATGCTCGAGGAATCGACGATTGCGGTCAACCGGCCGACGATGGGCGTGTTCAACAACCTCGTCATGTTCAAGCAGGACGAGCCGCAGAACACACCGGAGTCGATCGTACCGGAACTCGCCACCGAGTGGCGCTGGAGCGAGGAAGGCACGGAATTGACGTTCCCGCTGCACCAGGGGGTCAAATGGCATGACGGAAAACCGTTCACAGCGGCCGATGTCAAATGCACTCTCGACCTCCTGCAGGGCAAAGCGGCGGAAAAACTGCGGATCAACCCGCGCAAGTCGTGGTTCGAGAACGTGTCGGAAGTGTCGACCAACGGCGACTACGAGGTCACCCTTCACTTGAAGCGGCCGCAGCCTTCGATGCTGGCGATGCTCGCGACAGGCTGGACGCCGATCTATCCGTGTCACGTAACCCCGGCGCAGATGCGCCAGCATCCGATCGGCACGGGACCGTTCAAATTCGTCGAATTCAAGCCAAACCAGTCGATCACGTTACTACGCAATCCGGATTACTGGAAACCGGGGCGGCCCTACCTCGACGGCATCGAGTACCGGATCATCAAGGACGTATCGACCCGTCTTCTCTCCTTCATTGCGGGCAAGGAGGACGTCTATTTCGGCGTCACAATGCCGCAATTGAAGGATGTGAAGACACAGCTGCCGCAAGCGATCTGCGACATGACGATACCGAACGTCAGCCGCAACCTCCTCGTGAACCGTAACGTGCCGCCTTTTGACAACGCCGAGCTGCGTCGCGCGATGTCGCTGGCCCTCGACCGCCAGGCGTTTGTCGACATCATCGCCGACGGCCAGGGAACCATCGGCGGCGTTATGCAGCCGCCGCCCGAGGGTATATGGGGCATGCCGCCCTACGCTATGCGGAGCCTGCCGGGCTATGACCCGGACGTCGCCGCCAGCCGCGCGCAAGCCCGCAAGATTATGGAGAAGCTGGGCTACGGCCCCAACAAGCGGCTGGCCCTTACCGTGGCGACGCGCAATGTCCAAGCTTACCGCGACGCCGCGGTGGTCCTGCTCAGCCAGCTGAAGGAGATCTACATCGACGCCGAGCTCAACCCGATCGACACGACGCAATGGTATCCGATGCTGATGCGCAAGGATTACAAGGTCGCGGTGAATGTCACCGAGACGGCGGTCGATGATCCGGACGTGGCGTTCTATGAAAATTATGTGTGCGGCGCGGCGCGCAACTATACCGGCTACTGCAATGCCGAGGTCGACAGGCTGATCGACAAGCAATCGGCAGAGCCCGACCCCCAGAAGCGCAAAAAGATCGTCTGGGAAATCGAGCGCAAGCTGATCGAGGACGACGCCCGTCCGATCCTGTTTTACAATCGCGCCGCGGTCTGCCGCGAGCCATACCTCAAGGGCCTGACAACGATGGTCAACAGCATTTACAACGGCTCGCGCTTCGAGGACTTGCGGCTCGCCAACTGAGCTTCTCGGACCCGCACCTTTCAGCGACGGCGGGGGCCAGAAAAGGGGCTCCCGCCGCTGCCCGGTGCGCGAAATAATATCGCTGCATCGGAATATGCTAGGCTGCAGGCGACTACCAGCGGCGACCGGTAGCGGTGCAGCACGAGCGCGGTGCACAGGCAGGACGAGGCGGAGATGATATGGATTCTGCGCGCGCTTGCAACCGCCGGTGTGCTGCTTGCCAAGCCGGCATAGGCGCAAAAGTCCTTAGGGTCTACCACCGCGACAGCCCCACCAGCATGTCGATCCTCGAAGAGGCGACGATCTCGACCGTGTTGCCGATGATGGGGGTGTTCAACAACCTAGTCATCTATGACCAGAACGTGAAGTAGAACAGCCTGCAGTCGATCGTGCCCGATTTCGCGACCAGCTGGGAAATCAGCGAGGACGGCACCCAGCTAAGCTTCAGACCGCGTGAGCTCGACACGATAGAAACGGCCAACTGGTTTTCTAAGATCGCCCGCAAGGACTATCAGATCGGGCTTAATGTGACCGGCAGCGGGGTCGACGATCCCGACCAGCAGTTCTACGAAAACTACGCTTGCGGCTCCGAACGGAACTATACCGGCTACTGCAATCCCGAGCTGCAGCAGCTGTTCGACCGCCAATCTCTTGAAGCCGATCGGCAAAAGCGCAAGGCGCTGGTGTGGGAAATCGACAAAAAGCGGCAAGAGGACGTCGCGCGTCCGATCATCTATCACAACCCGGGCGGAACTTGCTGGCAACTGCAGCTGAAGGGGCTCGTCCTGATGGTCAACAGCATCTTCAACGGCAACCGGTTCGAGGATCTCTGGCTCGACAGGTAGCGCTTCCATCTAAACTAAGCCTTTGCCGCTCTCCGCCCCCGGCCTTTACACCCGGGGGAGGAGAAGGAGGATTTGCGGCCGCGTCCCGACGGCGGGAATGGCATCACGTAGACGCGATCGACCGGACGCAACGAGGCATGCTATCCTGCTTTGACGGCCGCTGGCGGACGCGCCTGTCGCAGGTCAGGGAGGAAAGCAGTGGGATCCTATCTGGTGCGGCGCTTCGGCCTGATGCTCCTGACATTGTTCGGGATTTCGGTCATCATCTTCCTGATGCTGCGCCTCGCCCCGGGCAACATCGCCGATATCCTGTTCGATGCCGCGGGCTTTGTCGACCCGGCCGAGAAGGCCAAGATCATGGAGGATTTGGGCCTCGATAAGCCATTGCCGGTCCAGTACGCGCAGTGGATCGGCGGGTTGCTGCAGGGCGATCTCGGCTATTCCTACGTATCCGACCGGCCTGCCCTCGCCGAGATCTTGCCGCGCATCCCGATCACCGCGAGAGTAGCCGGCTTGGCTCTGGCGTTTGCGGTGCTGCTCGGCGTGCCGCTTGGGGTCATCAGCGCCGTCAAGCAGAATACTCGCCTCGATTACTTCCTGCGCGTCATCAGCCTCTCCGGTCTGTCGATGCCGGCATTCTGGCTCGGGTTGCTGGTCTTGATGTTTTTCGTCAGCTATTTCGGCACGATCCCGATCTACACGGATGCGCCGCAATCTTTTTGGGCTGCGCTCGGGATGTACAGCATTCCGGCGGCCGTCGTCGGGTTTCGCAGCTCGGCGCTGATGACGCGCCTGACCCGCTCGTCGATGCTGGAGGTGCTGCGCCAGGATTATATCCGCACCGCGCGATCGAAAGGCGCTTCCGAGAACGTCGTCAATTATCATCACGCTCTCAAAAACGCGGTCCTGCCGGTCGTCACGGTGATCGGGATCGAGGCCGCCTTTCTGATGGGCGGCTTGATCGTCACCGAAACCGTCTTCAACATCCCGGGAGTGGCACGCTTTCTCGTCGAAGCCATCCGTTGGCGTGACTATCCGATCGTCCAGAACCTCATCATGTACATCGCTATCATCGTCGTCATCGTAAACTTTACGGTTGACATGCTGTATGCGGCATTGGACCCGCGGATCAAATATTCGGACTAAAGCAAGCAACTTTGTTCAGCCGGAGGAAACGTCGTGAGCAGTATTGAATACCGCGCCGAGTTATCCAAGGCCGGAGCCAATGTCGACAGCAGATGGAGCGCCATCCGCTTTTTTGCCCGCCGTTATCCGTTGGGGGCGGCGGGAGCGGTGATCATGGGCGTATTCCTGTTTGCCGCTTTCTTCGCACCGTTGATCACGGTCTACGACCCGTTGTCGACAAATTCCGCGCTGTCGTTGGCGCGGCCGAGCGCGGCGCACTGGCTGGGCTGCGATTTCATGGGACGGGACGTCTACAGCCGGATCGTCTACGGCGCCCGCATCTCGTTGGCGGTAGGCTGCGGTTCGATGAGTTTGGGGGTCAGCATCGGCGTGGTGATCGGTCTGCTCTCCGGCTATCTCGGCGGCTGGATCGACCTCGCCTCCCAACGCCTGATCGACATTTTGCAATCTCTGCCACTGCTGGTCATGGCGCTGCTGATGGCGGCGTCGCTCGGCCCGTCGCTCCACAACACGATCATTGCCATCTCGATACCGCTGATCCCCTATTCGGCGCGGGTCGTGCGCGCCAGCACGCTGTCGCTGCGGGAGCAGCCCTTTGTCGAGTTCGGCGAAGGCGATCGGCATGAGCGATCTGCGCATCGCGCTCCGGCACGTCCTGCCCAATACCTTGGCGCCACTGATCGTCCTCGCTACGGCCCAGTTCGGCTCGACAATCCTGACCGAGGCGACGCTCTCATTCTTGGGTCTCGGGATACCGGAGCCGCATCCCTCATGGGGCCGGATGCTTTCGGAATCGGCCGCCGAATACGTCCGGACCGCGCCTTGGCTGGTCATCTTCCCTGGCCTCGCCATCAGCTTTGTCGTGTTCGGCACCAATCTGCTCGGCGATGCCTTGCGCGACATCCTGGACCCGAGGCAGCGCAGCTGATCGCGGGCCGATCATGATGAACCGATCACACCAGACGAGCGATCGCGGATGCCGAATGCGCAGATGACGACCAGCCGCAAGCCAGCGGCCGTCTACGCCGCGACGACGGCGGGCGAACCGGCTGGGACGGTTATCGACGTCAAAGGGTTGCGGACCTACCTGTTCACCCGCTCCGGCGTCGTCAAGGCGGTCGATGATGTTTCGTTCTCGCTGCGGCGCGGCGAGACCTTGGCCGTGGTCGGCGAATCCGGCTGCGGCAAGTCGATGACGGCACTCTCGATCATGCGCCTGGTCCCGTCGCCACCCGGCAAGATCGTCGACGGCACGATCACCCTCGAGGGTAAAGACCTGGTGCAAATCGATGAAGCGGAGATGCGGGATGTTCGCGGCAACGAGATCTCGATGATCTTCCAAGAGCCGATGACCTCGCTCAACCCGGTGCTGACCATCGGCCACCAGATCGCCGAGGCGGTGCGTCTGCATCAGGACCTTTCGAAGAGCGCCGCCAACGACAAGGCGGTCGAGATGCTGCGCCTGGTCAAGATCCCCGAGCCAGCGCAGCGGGCGCGCGAATATCCGCATCAGCTGTCGGGCGGCATGCGGCAGCGCGCAATGATCGCGATGGCGCTCGCCTGCAACCCGCGAGTGCTGATCGCCGACGAGCCGACGACCGCCTTGGATGTGACGATCCAAGCGCAGATCCTCGATTTGATCCTCGAATTGCAGAAGGAACTCGGCACCGCAATCATTCTGATCACCCACAATCTCGGCGTCGTTGCCGAGACCGCGCAGCGTGTCATCGTCATGTACGCCGGAAAAAAAGTCGAAGAAGCCGACGTCGACGCGCTGTTCGGCCAGCCGCTGCACCCCTATACCCACGGCCTCCTGGCGTCCATCCCGCGCCTCGAGATCATGGGCGGAAGGACCGCCAATTCGGTCCAGCGGCTGCAGGAAATTCCCGGCATGGTGCCAGCGCTGACCAACCTCCCCCCGGGTTGCACCTTTGCACCGCGCTGCGCCTTCGCGGACGAGCGATGCCGTTCGCAGTTTCCGCCCTATGAGCAAAAGCGGCCGGGGCATTGGGCAGCCTGCTGGCACTCGGAAAGGCTCTATGGTGCGCGGGATGCGTGACTTGGCGGTCGAGGAGCGTGCCGAGGCCCGCGGACCGGTCCCGGTGATTGCCGTCGAGGGGCTGAAAAAGCATTTCCCGGTGAAAAAGGGGCTTCTGCGGCGGACTGCCGGGCATGTCTATGCCGTCGACGGTGTCAGCTTCACGGTCAATGAAGGCGAGACGTTGGGTCTGGTGGGTGAGAGCGGCTGCGGCAAATCGACCGTGGCGCGGACCGTGTTGCGCCTTGTCGAGCCAACCGGCGGCTCGATCAAGCTCAACGGGCACGACATCACGCGTTTGGGCAAATCCGCTTTGCGGCCCCATCGGCGGCAAATGCAAATTATTTTCCAGGACCCGTTCTCGTCGCTAAACCCACGCATGTCGGCCGGCGATATCGTTGGTGAGCCATTGCAGGTTCACGGTATCGCCCACGGCAAGGAAAAGGACGAGCGGGTTGCCGCTCTGTTCGACCAGGTCGGGTTGCGCCGCATGCAAATGCGCAGTTTTCCACACGAGTTTTCCGGTGGCCAGCGGCAACGCATCTGCATCGCCCGGGCACTCGCCTTGAGCCCCAAGCTGATCATCGGCGACGAACCGGTTTCGGCGCTCGATGTGTCGATCCAGGCGCAGGTTATCAATCTGATGATGGACCTGCAGCGCGACCAAAACCTTTCTTACCTGTTCATCGCCCATGATCTGGCAGTCGTCGAGCACATCAGCCACCGCATCGCGGTCATGTATCTCGGCAAGATTGTCGAACACACCGACAAGCAGACCCTGTTCACCAATCCGCTGCACCCCTACACCGAAGCGCTGCTGGCGGCAGTGCCCATTCCCAACCCGCAATTGAAGCGTAAGAAGCACGTGCTGCAGGGCGATGTTCCGAGCCCAATCAACCCGCCGCCCGGGTGCACCTTTCACACCCGCTGTCCCTATGCCGAAGCGCGCTGCAGGATCGAGGTCCCGCTGCTGCGGGAGGTCAGCCGCGGCCACACCGTCGCCTGCCACCTGCGCTAGCCGCTAGGGGCACGAACACCAACCCGACCCTGGCGATGTCGAGTGCGTCTTATCGTCACCCTCACGAACGGCGCGCGCCGCCTTTGCCGCGGATCTCGGACCTTGGCCAGACTCCAAAAGGTATATAAAATGCCCATATTTCGCTCATTACGTGTAATAGCCGGTCAGCAGAAGGCCGGGGAGCCCGCTGGCTCCTTGCGGGAAAGCACAATTTCGGCTCGGCCGCTAATGGTTAACAGTTAAGCCGATGAAGCGGTTGGGTTTAAGTCTCGCGCAACCGGGTGGACGTTAAGACAGACGTCATGCAGATTTTTGTTACATTGTGTAGCATTTTGTTGCAAACTGCCACGGTCGCCTGACTGCTCGAAGAGGAGGGCGGCCGATTATGCGACCGTAACCCCGTAAGACTATGTCACGAAGAGCGATCCAAAATATGTTTAGTCACGGTGCAGCGACCTTGGCGCTCGATAACTCATCGGGGCAGAACAGCAACATGCTCGATAACCCGCTCTGGCGCTTCTCCTTCGGTCGCCGGGGCTCGGGTCCGCTGGCGCCAGAGAGGCCCGCCGAAGCCGATAAAGAGCGATCGCCGGCGCCGCCATTAATCGTCGCGGCGCCACCGGAACCACAGCTGCGCCGGCGTGTTCCGGCGGCTCGATTGTCGTTCGGGCTGATTCTATACTTGATCTCTATCGGCGTGGTGGCAACCACGACAATCGCCGTATTCTTCGGTGTCGCTTTCTTGTTGCTATTGCAGCCTGCCGGTGGAACCTTCCGCAGCGCTGGCTCGCCGAACCTGGTCGCACGGATCGACGCTCTTATCCATGGTCTTTGGGTGACTTCGGACAGCTTTCAGCGGCCAACCGCCGACAAGTCGGAGCCGGTGGTTTTTAGCCACCCAATGGCCGGCTCGAATGCGGCAACTGCCTCCTCGATCATTCCCGCTGTGGCGCGTCGGGCTGCAGCGGAAGCCCTTCCATTGCGAGCCGATGACCCGGCAGAAACAGATGGTGTGGCGCCGAATTCCGCCTCTCCAATCGTTTCTGAGACAGTTTCACAGACTGAGGCCACCCGGTCGGGCCGAGAGTTGCTGGCGGTGACATCGACGGGCAGCGCCTCCGGAGACTTCTGCAACCTCACCCGACCCAGCCCCCATGTCTCTTGCCGCGCCGGTTCATCCTGGCCTTTCCGCCGCCGATATCGCGGACCTGGTGGATCACGGAGATGCTCTCCTGCGCATCGGTGACATTGCTTCGGCGCGTTTGTTTTACGAGCGGGCCGCTGATGCCGGAAATGGGCGGGCGGCACTGCATCTTGGAGCGAGCTTCGATCCGGCTTTTCTCGGCCGCGCTGGCCTCGGCAAAATTCAGTCCGACACAGCCCAGGCTCGTCTATGGTACAGCCGCGCTGTCGACCTCGGAGCGGCCGAGGCCAAACGTCGTCTCGATAACGTCGATTCCAGCAGGGACGGTAATCGCAAATGAAGCGCTGGGCCATTTCGGTGACGATTATTGTCGCCATTGCTTTTCCGACAGTCCGCGCGACGCTCGCGAAGACTGCAGGCCCACCTCCGGAGGCCAGCATCAACCGGGGTCTCGTCGAGATCGAGACGGCGCGTGCCGCCGGCATCTCGGTGCGCATCGCCGAAGACCTCGCCAATGTCATCGACGACGGCGCGACGCGCCGGGTTTTGCCGGTCGTCGGCAAAGGTGGACTGCAAAACCTGACCGACCTTAAGCTGCTGCGCGGCGTCGACATGGCCATTCTCCAGACTGACGTGCTCGATTACGCGCGCCAGCAGAACCTGCTTCCCGGCGTCGAGTATTGGGCCACCTACATCACCAAGCTCTACAATGAGGAATTCCATCTTCTCGCGCGGCAAGACATCAAGGCGGTCGCAGACCTGGCAAATCATAAAGTCAACGTCGATCAACCCGGCGCTGGCACGGCAATCACGGCGGCCCGGCTGTTCGATCTAATGAAAGTACAGGTTACCGCGACAAGCGACGATCAGGAGACGGCACTCGACAAGCTGCGCAGAGGCGAGATCGCCGCCATGGCATTTGTCGCGGGCAAACCGGCGCCGATCTTCCACGACCTTAGCAGCAATGACGGCTTGCATTTTCTTGCCATTCCCCTCAATCCCGCGGTGACTGCTACCTACGTGCCGACACGGCTAACGGCGGCGGATTACCCAGGTCTGGTGCCACAAGATCAGAGCGTCGACACTGTCGCGGTAGGCGCGGCCCTGTTCGCCGCCAATCTCCAGCAGGGAACCGAGCGTTACCGCAATCTGGTGAATTTTGTCGAAGCGTTCTTCACTGGCTTCCCGTCGCTGCTCGATCCGGGGCATCATCCCAAATGGCGTGAGGTCAACATCACCGCCGAGCTTCCCGGCTGGCGGCGCTTCCCGCCCGCCGAGCAATGGCTGCAGCGTAATGCGCCGGTGGCCGCAGCGCCCAACCTGCAAGATCTGCGGGCGATTTTTGCGCGGTTCATCGACGAGCGGCAACAGGCATCGGGTGGCACCCCGCTGAGCGCAGAACAAAAGAACGAGCTGTTCGGCCAATTCGAGCGCTGGCAGAAGGGTCAGGTGCGGTGATGCGCCAATTTGAGCCGCTGGTCTAGGCCTCGCATGGGCTTTTTACAATTGGCTGGGTGCGTCACTCTGGTGGCGCGGTGTTCTATGGTGCCGCGTTCTAGGGCGCGGAGTTCTGCGGCGCACGGCTTTGCGGTGGTGTGCGCGCGGCAAGTATCGATCATCTTTGGCATTGCTGCCCTCCTCCACGCGATCGCCCCGATCGCGTGCGCCGGCCCGGCGCCAAAGTACGGCGGCACGCTGGAGTTTGCAGTCGACGCTGAGCCGCCAAACTACGACTGCCACGCCAACGTATCCTTTGCGATGCTGCATCCGATCGCGCCGCATTACTCGACCCTTTTGAAATTTGACACCGCTAATTACCCGCAAGTCGAAGGCGATCTCGCCGAATCATGGATCGTATCGCCCGACAAGCTCACCTACACCTTCAAGCTGCACCCCAACGTGCTGTTTCATGATGGCTCTCGGTTGACCGCGGAGGACGTCAAGGCGAGCTATGAGCGGATCGTCCGGCCGCCGCCAGGGGTCACTTCTGTGCGGCGGGTCAATTATTCGGCGATCGGCGCAATCGATACGCCGGACCCACTGACCGTCGTCTTCCACCTGAAATGGCCGGAGGCGGCGATGCTGCAAAACTTCGCCTCCGAGTGGAACTGCATCTATAGCGCCGCGAAGCTCAAAGAGGATCCGCTTTTCCCGGTCAACAACGTGCTGGGGAGCGGCGCATTCACCTTTGTAGAGCACGTCAAGGGGGACCATTGGACCGGCCGGAAATTCGACCGGTACTTTCAACCGGGGAAGCCCTATCTCGACGGCTACCGGGCGGATTTCGTCACCGGAAGTAAGATGATCCAGAGCTTCAAGGACGGGCGGATCATGGCCGAATTCCGGTTTATCACCCCGAACGAGCGCGATGATCTCCTTGAATCGCTCGGCGACAAGCTCACGATCTACGAGAGCCCGACCCTCCTCAACCTGCTGGTCGTCTTCAACACAAAGCACCCACCCTATGACGACGCGCGGGTGCGACGGGCGCTGTCGCTCGCCATCGACCGTTGGGAAGGCGCCGAGGCGCTGTCTCGCGGGACCGTATTGAAGTTTGTCGGCGGCTTGCTCCGGCCGGGCTTCGGCATGGCCACGCCTGAGGCCGACCTGGCGAAGATCCCCGGCTATTGGCGCGACATCGCGGCCTCGCGCGCCGAAGCCAGGCGGCTGCTTGCCGAAGCCGGGGTGTCGGGTTTGACCGTGAAGCTGACCAATCGCAATTTGCCGATGCCGTGGATCCCGGGCGGCGATTATGTCGCCGAGGCGTGGCGCGCGATCGGCCTCACCGTCGACCAACAGAAACTCGACTTGAAGGGCTGGACGACGGCACTCGCAGACGGGAACTTCGATGCCGCAATCGACTTCATCGGCGATTATTTCGACGACCCGACCCTGCAGCTGACAAAATACGTGTCGCGCGACCTTTCACCAGTCAACTACTCCTCCTCGACCGACCGCTATCTCGATGCCCTCTACATCGGCCAAGCAGTCACCTCCGACCAGCGCGAGCGGGCGCGTATCGTCCGCGAGTTCGAGCGCCGAGCGCTGACCGAGGCGTACACCGTACCGATCCTCTGGTACAATCGCATCGTTCCGACAACGGCGAACGTCAAAGGCTGGAACATGACGCCGAGCCAGTATATCGGCCAAGACCTAGCGGACGTTTGGCTAGATCAATGATACTGCGAGCAGCACGGGCCAACTTGGCGGGTTCAGATATGTGTAGAAAGCCGGCGCTGCACATGTCCAGAATTTGCACGGTCGAAACCGGATCCGCAGGTTTGGTATCTTGGGAGCCTACTTCGTTTTCAGGGGTGATCGAGCATGGCGATTGACCTACAGATTGGCGGCGCGTCACGCCCGGACATCAGCGTCATCCCGACCGGTAGCGCCCTCGCGGCAGAGGTCCGCGGGATCGATCTGCGCGATGTCGACGAGCGCGTTTTTGCAGCGGTCCACCACGCCTGGCTCGAAAATCTGGTCTTGCTGTTTCGCGGTCAGCATCTGGACATCGATCAGCTTGTCGCCTTCAGCCGACGTCTCGGCGACTTGGATCTGGCGCCGATACAAGAAACCGGGCGACGCTTTGTCGAGGGTCATCCCGAGATTTACATCGTCTCGAACGTGGTCGAGAACGGGGTCGTGATCGGCAGCCTGGGCGCCGGCGACCTCGTATGGCACACCGACATGTCCTACCAAGAGGACCCGCCCAAGGCCAGCATTCTTTATGCGCTCGAGGTGCCGCCAGCGGGCGGCAATACCGGCTTCGTCAACATGTACCGTGCTTACGAGGAGCTGCCGGCCGAGCTCAAGGCGCGCGTCGCCGGGCTGCGGGTCAAGCATGACGGGACGTATAACAGCGGCGGCTTCTTGCGTGCTGGGGTGACGCCGTCGGACGACCCCCGCGACGCCCCTGGCACGGTTCACCCGCTCGTCTGCACGCATCCCGAAACGGGCCGCAAATGCCTGTATCTCGGCCGCCGCCGCAATGCCTATATCGAAGGCCTCGCGCTGGCGGAATCGAAGATTCTGCTCGATCAGATCTGGATCTACGCGACCCGCAACGAGCTGACCTGGTACAATACCTGGCGGGTCGGCGACCTCGTCCTGTGGGACAACCGCTGCACAATGCACCGTCGCGATCCGTTCGACACCGATGCGCGCCGGCTGATGCTCCGCACCCAGATCAAAGGCGAGACACGGCCGGCAGCCTAAAATGAACACACACGACCCCGCGGATAACGCCATACCGATCGCCGCTCGGGCGCTAACCCGCCCGGCCTGGAACAGCCTCCCCAATCAAGTGCTGCTCCTGCTGTGCCTTATGTACTTCATTTTCTACATCGACCGGGTGAACATCTCGACGGCTGCACCGCTGATCCAGAAAGACCTCGGCCTCAGCAATACCGCTCTCGGCTTCGCCTTTTCCGCCTTTGCCTACCCTTATGCGCTGTTCCAGCTGATCGGCGGCTGGCTCGGCGATAAATTCGGCCCGCGTCTGACGCTGGCCGTGTCGGGGTTGGTTGTCTGCGCCGCCACGGCGCTGACCGGAGCGGTCGGCGGGCTGACCGCGCTGGTCCTCGTAAGGCTGGCCCTCGGCTTTGGCGAGGGGGCGGCGTTTCCGACGGCGACGCGTGCGATGGCAGCCTGGATGCCGCCCACTCAGTGGGGCTTCGCGCAGGGTATCACCCATTCGTTCTCCCGGATGGGCAACGCGTTGACACCGCCGTTGATCGCCTCGTTGATCGTACTGTTATCCTGGCGCGGCTCTTTTGTCGTCCTCGGCGCCGCCAGCTTTGTTTGGATGGCGGTCTGGGTGTGGTTCTTCCGCGACGATCCGCGCGCTCACCCGCGCATCACCCCGGCTGAGCTCGAGCAGCTGGACACCGGCCGAAAGCCGGCCGCCAGCCGTCCGAAGGTGCCCTGGCTCAGCCTCGCTCGGCGAGTGCTGCCGGTGACCGCGGTGGATTTCTGCTATGGTTGGACCTTGTGGCTGTTCCTGAGCTGGATCCCCTCCTTCTTCTTCCAGAACTTTCATCTCAATCTGAAGAGTTCGGCGCTGTTTTCCGCCGGCGTATTTCTATCGGGCGTGATCGGCGACACGCTCGGCGGCGTGGTCAGCGACCGCATCCTCAAACGCACCGGCAATTTGCGCCGGGCTCGTTGCTGGGTTATCGCCAGCGGCCTTTTTGGCGGCTTTTTCTTCCTGATCCCGGTGGTCTTGGTGAACGACCTGACTGTGGTCGCTCTGTGCTTGTCATTGGCGTTCTTTTGTGTCGAGTTGGTGGTGGCTCCGATTTGGGCGGTACCGATGGACATCGCCCCGCGATATGCCGGCTCGGCCAGCGGAATCATGAATTTCGGCTTCGGCATGGCAGGGATCATCTCGCCGTTCGTGTTCGGCTTCACGATCGACGTAACCGGAAGCTGGACTTTGCCCTTCCTCGGGTCGATGGGGTTGTTGCTGATCGGCGCCGGACTGGCGCTGCGGTTGCGGCCCGATGAACAGCTGCTTGATCCTGCGATCTCCGCCACCTCCGTGGCCGCATAATGACGGATCAATAACGGCCGACAGCCGCACGATAAAGGCAACATCCGCTAGTAGTGCCGTCTGGCTGCCACCAGCAGAAACGGGGGGCGTTGTCGCTCATCCACCCAGTTCGGCTGCGCCGCGATCTGTTGTTCGGTCTGACCCCATTCCTCGACCTGGCAAATCGCGAAGCCGTTTCGCACCAGCATATTAAGATAGGTGCCAATCGTGCGATGTTGTTTCACCACACCTTTGGCGAGCCAATCCGTCGACCGAGGTCCCTCCGCCAAATAGCCGTCAACCGGCCAAGTCTTCTGACCCGCGCCGCCGAGGGTCCAGCCCGGCCGAGCCGGCGCCGTGAAGATCGGATGCTCGACCGAGAACACTAGGCTCCCGCCATCGACAAGCGCCCGGTACACAACCGAGATCAGTTCTTCCAGGTTTTGAACGTAGTGCAGGGCGATGGAGCTATAGACCAGGTCGAATGATCGCGGCGTCAGCTCGAGCCTTTCCATATCGGCCCGAGTATAGGTGATAGCCCTGTCCCGCGTGCCGTCGGCGGCCCGCGCCAGCATTTTTTCGGAAACGTCGATGCCTAGAACGCGAGCCGCACCCTGGTGTCGCGCCCAGCGGCAGAACCAACCGAAGCCGCAGCCGAGGTCCAGAACCGCGAGACCGTGCAAATCGGGGAGCAAAGCACGCAGGGCCGGCCATTCCGGAGCTCCGTCCAAGCCTTCGACCGAACGTGGCAAGCGGCTGTATCCGGCAAAGAACTCCTCATTGTCGTAGATATTCTGCGTCACCGGTACCAAGTCTCCGTCCGTCACGCAGCCAGATTAACCCGTTGGCGACGGTTCCCGCTATACGTTGACCGGCAGCGGCGGTGCCCGACCGCGGATCAAATCGGCGGCTTTCTCGGCGATCATGATCACCGCGGCGTTGATATTGCCGCCGATCAGATCCGGCATTACCGAGGCGTCGGCGACGCGCAGCCCGTCGAGCCCCAGGACCTTGAGTTCCGGATCGACAACCGCCGCGGGGTCGCTCGGCCGCGCCATCTTGCAGGTGCCGAGCGGGTGGTGAACGGTGATCGCGGTCGCCCGGATATGCGCGTCGATCTCGGCGTCAGAACGGCAATTCGGACCCGGCGACATTTCTCCGGCGCTGAAGGGGGCCAGGAGCGCCTGGCCGCCGACCTCGCGCACCATGCGCACACCGGCGCGCAAGGTCGCCCAGTCTCTCTCGGTGGCAAGGAAATTCTGGCGAATGCGGACGGGCACCTTCGGATCCGGCGATGCGAGCTCGATGCGGCCGCGGCTTTCCGGGCGTAACAGCACGGCGCGGCAACCGAAGCTGTCGGCATAGGGAGGGACAATGAGCGGGAAGTAGGGATGCGCCGTCATTGGCGCAGCGCCGAACAGGAGTTGAATGTCGGGCAGAGCCAACCCCGGCGAGCTCTTCAAGAAGGCCATGACCCCGCCCGGCCAATCGGCCGCGATCCCCTCGCCGCGAAAATAAGCTCTGCCGAGTTCCACCGCGATCCGGTCGGCGCGCATCTTCCGATGCAACGGACCCGGCTCTTTGCGGCCATAGGCGACCGTGACGGAGACATGGTCCTGTAGATTGCGGCCGACACCGGGCAGCGGGACGCTGACCGGGATTTGGTGTTCCCGAAGGGTTTCGGGATCGCCGATGCCGGACAGCATCAGGAGCTGCGGCGAGTTGATGACCCCTCCGGCCAGGATGACCTCGCGCTCGGCTCGAGCAATATGACGCTCGCCTCCGATCAGATACTCGATCCCGACGGCGCGATTGCCTTCGATCGGGATGCGTTCGCCCAGCGCATTGACGATCACCTTGAGATTTGACCGAGTCAATGCCGGGCGTAAATAGGCGACCGCGGCGCTGCACCGGCGACCGTCGCGGATGGTCTGCTGCGAGCGGCCGAACCCCTCCTGCTGCGCGCTGTTGTAGTCCTCGGTCAGCGGGTAGCCGGCGCCCTCGCCGGCCGCCAGATAAGCCTCTACCAGTGGATCGCGATAGCGCGTCGCCCGGGTCGTCAACGGCCCGTCGCCGCCACGATAGGCGCTGGCGCCGCCCTCCCAGGTCTCCTGGCGACGGAAATAGGGCAGCACGTGCGCGTATGACCAGGCCGACAACCCGGCGTTCGCCCAGCGATCATAATCGCCGCGATGGCCGCGAACATAGGCCATTGCGTTGATCGATGAAGACCCGCCGATCACCTTGCCGCGGGCACATTCGACCCGGCGCCCGTCCATCGATGCTTCGGGCTCGGCGAAGTACATCCAATCATGCCTTCGCCGCTGCAGCATACGGGCCCAGGCAAGCGGGATGTGGATCCACGGATCACGGTCCCAACCTCCCGCTTCGAGCAGGAGCACCCGCGCGTCCTTGTCTTCGCTCAGCCGATTGGCCAAGGTACAGCCGGCCGATCCGGCCCCGACGATGACGTAATCGTACTCGGTACTGAGCATCATTCCTCCCGGCTGCCAGCTCGCCGAACTGCCAGGTCCAGGGGCTGTCACGAGCGCTCCGACATTTTGCGACGCGCCTGGGATCGGCCCGATATGATAATTACTCTGACTGAATGCCTCTCGTCCGCCTCCTCCTAAATGTTTTGTGGGTCGTCACCGGCGGCGTGTGGATGGCGGCGGCTTGGCTCCTGGCCGCGGTGATCATGGCGATCACGATAATCGGTCTGCCGTGGGCGCGTGCGGCGTTCAATATCGCCGTCTACGCCTTTCTGCCGTTCGGTCACAAGGCGGTCTCGCGCGCCGAATATACCGGGCACGAGGATGTCGGAACCGGTCCGCTCGGCGTCATCGGCAACCTGATCTGGCTCATTCTGGCCGGCTGGTGGATCGCTCTGGCCCACCTGATCATCGCGCTCGGCCTGGCAATCACGATCATCGGCCTGCCCTTCGCCTGGGCGCACCTGAAGCTCGCCGGCATTGCGCTGTGGCCAGTCGGCAAGATCATTGTCCCGATCGACGAGCCGGAAATGGGCCACCCGCTCCGCTAAGCGCCGGTCAGCTCGCGCCGCACGATCGCTGCCCCCTCGGCCAGCGCCTTGAGCTTGGCAAAGGCAAGATCGCGCGCGATGTATTTCATGCCGCAATCGGGGGCCGGGATCAGCCGCTCCGGCGGGATGTGCTCGAGCGCGCGGCGGATCCGGTCGGCGACGATCTCCGGCGTTTCCGGCTGCGGGTCGCCCATGCTGATGACGCCGAAGATGACGGTCTTGTCGCCGAGGCCGTCGAGCGTCGCGAGATCGAGGTTGGGCTGCGCCGCCTCGATCGAGATCTGCTCGGCGATCGTGCCGGTCAATTCCGGCAGGAAGGAGTAGCCGCTCGGCTTGTCCCGGGCGACATAGGCATAGCCAAAGCAAAGGTGGAGCGCGGTCGGCCCCGGAATGCCGTCGAGCGCCCGGTCGATCGCCGGCAATGCCAGGCGCCGCGCCTCTTCGGGACGGGCCTGCACCCACGGCTCGTCGAGCTGGATCACGTCGGCCCCAGCCGCCTTCAGATCGCGGGCCTCGGCGTTGACCGCCGCGGCGTAATCCATGACCAGCTCTTCCTCGTCCTTGTAATATTCGTTCTGAGCTTGGCGCGACATCGTGAACGGGCCGGGCAGGGTGATCTTGATAGAGCGATCGGTGTTGCGGCGCAGGAACTCGACGTCGCGCACCTCGACCGGCCGCAGCCGGCGGATCGGGCCGACGATGCGCGGCACGACAACGCTACCGCTCGACCGCCCTCGAACGGTTGCCGGATTGTCGAGATCGACACCGGCGAGCGCTGTCGCAAAGCGGTTCGAATAGCTTTCGCGGCGGATCTCCCCGTCGGTGATGATGTCGATGCCGGCACGTTCCATATCGCGGATCGCGAGCACGGTCGCATCGTCCTGCGCCTGTTCGAGATACGCTGCCGGCACGCGCCAAAGCTCCTGTGCCCGCACCCGTACCGGCGGCAAGTGGGTCAGTTTCTCGCGATCGATCAGCCAGTCCGGCTGCGGGTAGCTGCCGACGACCGTAGTCGGAAGAAGGGTTTCGTTCATAGATGGGTCTCTAGGCGAGCCGGGCCGACGCCATCGGTCGGACCGAGATCCCAGCCTGTTCGAGCCTGTCGCGCACGCGCTCCGCCATCGTCACGGCGGCCGGGTTGTCGCCGTGGACGCAGACGGTGTCGATCGAGACCGGGATGCGCTTGCCCGAATTGCTGATGATCGCCCCTTCTTGCACCATCGCCAGCACCCGCTCGGCGGCCTCTTCGGGATCGTGCAATACCGCGCCGGGGAGCTTGCGCGAGACCAGGTTGCCGGTGTCGTCGTAGGCACGGTCGGCGTAGATCTCGCGCGCCATTCTGAGCCCAAGCTCACGGGCCGCCCGCTCCAGCTCGGTGCCGGCCATCACGACATAAATCAGCTCGCAGCTGAGGTCGGCGATGGCACGGCCGATCGCGAGCGCTGTCGGGCGGTCGACCGCAGCGAGGTTGGCGAGGCTGCCGTGCGCCTTGACATGCTCGACCCGGTGGCCGACGGCCTGCGCCACGCCCTGCAGGGCGCCGATCTGGTAGACGACCATCTTTTCGATGTCCTCGGGCGTCTCTCCCCGGATCTGGCGCCGGCCAAACCCCCAGACATCGAAAAAGCTCGGATGCGCGCCGATCCCGACGCCGTTCTCCTTGGCCGCTTTCACGGTCTCGAACATGACGAGCGGGTCGCCGCCGTGAAAGCCGCAGGCGACATTCGCTGAAGAGACGATCTTCAGCATCTCGGCGTCGCTACCCATCGTCCAGGCGCCAAAACTCTCGCCCATGTCGCAGTTGAGGTCGATCGCGTCCATCGGGGGTTCCCTCGGTTCTTCAATACTCCTTATATGGGAGGAATTTGCCGCTGAGGGTCAGCTTGACGCGGTCACCTTTTTGGTCGGGCTGGCGCTCGATCGACATGTCGAAATCTATGGCGCTCATGATGCCGTCGCCGAATTCCTCCTGGACCAACTCCTTCCAGGTCGTGCCGTAGACCTGAACCAACTCGTAAAAGCGGTAGATCAGCGGGTCGGTCGGCACTGCGGTCGGCAAGGAGCCGCGATAGGGGATCTCCTGCAGCAGGAGCTTCTCGTCCTCGCCGAAGTCGAACAGCTTGGCCGCTCGTTCTGCCTGATCCGGGCGCAGCTTCATCTGGCCCATCAGCGCAGCGGTCAGATAGACCGCCGATCCGCCCCCGATCTCCGCCACGATCTCCTTCCAGGTCAGGGCCTTGGCGCGTTTGGCGGCGAGGATCTGCCGGGTCAATTCATCACGGGTCATCGAGTCCTCCTTCGCGGATAAGATCATCGCATAAGGAGCAATGCCTGTGCCAATCTCGCGCCATCGAGCACGCGGCGAGGGTTCTGGCGGCAAAATTCCCGGTTATTCCCGTCGGAACCGGGAATTTTGTCGAATTGTTCTCGAAAAGTGCCGTTCTGGCACCAAAAAAGTTAGGCAAATCAAAATCTTGCCGGCTAATTCCCGTAGCCGCATTAACGGGGAATTCTGCGGGCCTACACGGGGAATAAGTCCGCCGAACCGGGAATTAGCTCGCGGCGTGGCGCGCACCACAATCGAGGACCAAAAAAGAACCAAAAACAGACTCATCTGGCCGTCCCGTCGAAATGCAATAAAACATGCGTCGAGCTGATGCGATCCTAGCCCAAAACTTGGCCTTTTGTGCGGCGGGGCCATCCGCGCGACCGTAGCTATCCCGGCAAAAACGTAGGACACTGCGGTCGTCCGTTCACTGGCGCGTGTCGGCGATGGATGTCGCAGATTGGCTGCGGAAGCTCGGGCTCGAGCAATACGAGCCGGCGTTCCGCGACAACGAGATCGACGCAGAGGTGCTGCCGAGCTGACGGCCGAGGATCTGAAGGATCTCGGCGTCACCTCGGTCGGGCATCGCCGGCGACTGCTCGACGCGATTGCCGCGCTCGGCGCCGCGGTGCCCGCCGCCGCCGTGACGGCGGCATCCCGCGATGCACCGGCACCAGCCGATGCCGAACGCCGGCAGCTGACGGTGATGTTCTGCGATCTGGTCGGCTCGACCGCGCTCTCGGCGCGGCTCGATCCCGAGGATCTGCGCGAGGTCATCGCCGCCTATCACCGCGCCGTCGCCGAAATCGTCGCCGGGTTCGATGGCTTTGTCGCCAAGTACATGGGCGACGGCGTGCTGGTCTATTTCGGCTACCCGCAAGCGCATGAGGACGATGCCGAGCGGGCGGTCCGGGCGGGGCTGGGCGTCGATCGACGCTGTCGGTCGCCTCGATGTCAAATCCGTCAAGCTGCAAGCGCGCGTCGGGATCGCCACCGGGCTGGTGGTCGTCGGCGATCTGATCGGCGAAGGCTCGGCGCAGGAGCAATCGGTCGTCGGCGAAACGCCGAACCTCGCCGCCCGGCTGCAAGCCCTGGCCGAGCCGGACACGGTCGTCATCGCCGCGGGCACGCGCCGGCTGGTCGGCGATCTCTTCGAGTACCGCGATCTCGGCGCCGTCGAGGTCAAGGGCATCGCCGCGCCGGTGCCGGCTTGGCAGGTGCTGCGTCCGAGCGTCGTCGCGAGCCGGTTCGAGGCATTGCGCGGATCGGCGCTGACCCCGCTGGTCGGCCGCGACGAGGAGATCGACCTGCTGTTGCGCCGCTGGGCGCGCGCCAAGGCGGGCGACGGCCAGGTCGTGCTGATCTCCGGCGAACCCGGCCTCGGCAAGTCGCGCATCACCGCGGCATTGGAGGAGCGCCTCCACGCCGAGCCGCATCTCCGCCTGCGCTATTTCTGCTCGCCCTATCACCAGGACAGCGCGCTGTTCCCGTTCATCGACCAGCTCGGCCGGGCGGCCGGGTTCGCGCGCGACGACCCGCCCGCGGCCAAGCTGGAGAAGCTCGAGGCCTTGCTGGCCCGCGCCGCGCCGCCGGACGAGGATGTGGCATTCCTCGCCGATCTGCTGTCATTGCCGGCTTCGGAGCGCCACCCGCTGCCGAACCTCAGTCCGCAGCGCAAGAAGGAGCGGACACTGGAGGCGCTGATCCGGCAGCTCGAGGGTCTGGCGCGCCAGCAGCCGGTGGTCATGGTCTTCGAGGACGCGCATTGGATCGACCCGACCTCGCGCGAGCTGCTCGACCTCACCGTCGAGCGGGTCCGCAGCCTGCCGGTGCTGCTGATCGTGACGTTCCGCCCCGAGTTCCAGCCGCCCTGGACCGGCCAGCCGCAGGTGACGATGCTGGCGCTCAATCGCCTGGACCGGCGCGACCGGACCGCTTTGGTCGAGCAGATCGCCGGCGGCAAGGCGTTGCCCGATGAGGTCATCGCCCAGATCGTCGATCGCACCGACGGCGTGCCGCTGTTTGTCGAGGAATTGACCAAGAGCGTCTTGGAGAGCGGTCTGCTGCGCGAGGAGACGGATCGCTACGTGCTCGACCGGGCGCTGCCGCCATTCGCGATCCCGACGAGCTTGCACGACTCGCTGATGGCGCGGCTCGACCGCCTGGCGTCGGTGCGGCTGGTGGCGCAGATCGGCGCGGCGATCGGACGCGAGTTTTCCTACGCGCTGCTGCGCGCCGTCTCCCGCCTTCCCGAGGACGAGCTGCAAGCCGCTCTCGCCCGCCTCGTCGCCTCCGAGCTGGTGTTCCAGCGCGGCACGCCGCCCGACGCGGTCTATAGCTTCAAGCACGCGCTGGTGCAGGACGCGGCGCACGGCAGCCTGCTGCGCAGCACCCGGCAGCAATTGCACGCGCAGATCGCCGAAGCGCTCGAAACCCATTCCCCCGAGCTGATGGACAGCCAGCCCGAGCTCTTCGCGCAGCATTACGCCGAGGCCGGGCTCGTCGAAAAATCCGTCGCCTACTGGGGCAAGGCCGGTCAGAGGTCCGCCGCCCGCTCGGCGATGGCGGAAGCGGCCGCGCAATTTCAAAAGGGGCTGGACCAGCTGGCGCTGTTGCCGGACAACCCCGAACGCCAGCGACAGGAGCTCGAATTTTGCAGTGCCTTGGGCGCGGTGTTGCAAGCCGTCAAAGGCTACGCGGCGCCGGAAACGGGCCATGCCTATGCCCGCGCACGAGAGCTGTGGGAGCAGCTGGGTTCTCCCTCGGAGTTCCTTCAGATTCCCTATGGGCAGTCTCGTCTATCACATGTACCGCGGCGAATTCGATTTGGCGCTGCGCTTGGACGAGGATTTGCTGCGTCTGAGCCGTCAGCGCAACGATTCCGCCGGGCTCGTTCTGGGTCACTACTCCTCCGGTCGAAACCTGATGTTTGCCGGCAGGTTTGCGTCATCCCGGTCGCATCTGGAAGAGGTGCTTGCGCTTTATGATCCGATCTCCCACCGCTCGCTTGTCCATCAGGCCGGAATCCACCCCCACGTGAGCATCACAGGCGTATTTGGGGATTGTCCTTTTCTGTCTCGGCTTTCCCGACCAGGCATTGGCACGGAGCAACGCAGCAATCGCCGAGGCTCGGAGGCTGGCTCATCCGCCGTCTTTGGCTGTGAGCTTGGCGATCGGCGCCAGGCTGCTTTCGCTCGTCGGAGACAACGCAGCCCTGGATGAGCGGGCAGACCAGCTGGTTGCGGTGGCGACCGAGCAGGGTTTCCCCCTCTGGCGTGCGCAGGGAACGATCTATCGCGGCTGGGTCAAGGTCAAGAATGGCGATGTGGCGGAGGGGATATCGCTCCTGCGCAGCGGTTCGACCGCTTACCGCGCCACCGGGGCGGAGGTGTGGATGCCCCATTATCATCGCCCTCCTGGCCAGGGCATGTGAGATCGCAGGGCAAATTGAAGAGGCCTTGACCCTGTTGGACGATGCTTTGCAGATCGTCGAAAGGACAGGGGAGCGCTGGTTCGCAGCGGAGCTGAACCGGCACAAAGGCCAGTTGCTGCTGCGGCAAGGGCATTCCGAGGCCGCCGAGGAACTGTATCGCAAAGCCCTGAGCATCGCCGCAGGAGCAGGAGGCCAAGCTCTGGGAATTGCGCGCCGCCGCGAGCCTCGCCCGGCTCCGCCGCGACCAGGGCCGCCGCGCCGAAGCCCGCGATCTTCTCGCGCCGGTCTACGGCTGGTTCACCGAGGGCTTCGACACGCCCGATCTCAAAGAGGCAAAGGCGCTGCTCGACGAGTTGGCGTGAAGCGGCGGCTCGTCAAGTCTATCCGTCGCCGACCAGCGGGTTCACCACTCCGAGCCCGGCGAAACGGCTGAAGTCTCGGTCCGCCGACCACAGCTCGCGCACGCCATGCTGGCGACACAGCGCCGCGACCCGCGCATCGTGGACCTGTGCCCCAGCAATGCGGCCGCCGGCGAGCAGCGCGCGCAACGTCGGCCAATGCGCCGCCGACTCGGCCAACAGCGCCAAGGTCGGGAATTCGAGCCAAGCATCGACCTGGTCGAGGGCCGGGGCCAACGGTGTCGGCGGCGCGTAGATCCGCGGATGCGTCACAATGGCAAGGAATTCATGCAGGCACGGCCAGGGGATCGCCCAAATTGCCGGCCCTTCGGCGAGCTCCGTCACGCGCCGGAAGGCGGTTTCGTGAAATGGTGAATCCTCGCGATGTGCATAAACGAGAATGTTGGTATCGACGGCGATCAAGCGCCGCGATCCTGGTAGGCCAGATCGCGCAGCCTGTCCCACGAGGCCTCGCGGAACTCCGTCTGCCGCCCTTTGCCCTTGAAGCTGGCCCGGCGCAGCTTGAACGGCGCGCTGCGCTGTGTCTCGGCGACGACGCGATGAAGCCCACGTTCCACCAGCGTTCGCAAAGTGACGCCTTCACGCGCCGCGACCTCGCGGACTTCGCGCAGCAAGGAATCGGAAATCTCCACGGTTGTCTTCATTATGACCCTTCGGTATGGGAGTATATATATGGGTACCAATATCTATAATGCCGCCGCTGCAGCGGCACAAGCTCAAAAGAGGAACCGGAAGGCGACAGGTTCCCGAAGAGACCTCTTAGCCATCCTGGACAGAATGGCGCTGGGATTGTAATGGCTCCGCGGCTTGCCGGTTTCGGGCGAACTCAATGGATGTGGCCGAGTGGCTGCGCGGTCTCGGGCTCGACCAATATGCGCCCGCGTTCCGCGACAACGACATCGACGGGGAGGTTTTGCGGCGGCTGACGGCCGAGGATCTGCGCGAACTGGGCGTCGCGTCGATCGGCCACCGCCGCCGCTTGGTCGACGCCATCGCGGCGCTCGGCGATGGTCAACCGGCTGCCACGGCAGCGCCGTCGCCAGCCGCCGCTGGCGCTGTCGCAAGTGACGCCGAGCGGCGCCAGCTGACCGTGATGTTCTGCGACCTGGTCGGCTCGACGGCGCTCGCCGCGCGCCTCGATCCAGAGGATCTGCGCGAGGTCATCGCCGCCTACCATCGCGTCGTCGCCGAAGTGGTCGGCGGGTTCGAGGGCTTTGTCGCCAAATACATGGGCGATGGTGTGCTGGTCTATTTCGGCTACCCGCGGGCGCATGAGGACGATGCCGAGCGGGCGGTCCGGGCAGGGCTGGGCGTCATCGATGCTGTGGGCCGCCTCGATGTCAAATCCGTCAAGCTCCAGGCGCGGGTCGGGATCGCCACCGGGTTGGTGGTCGTCGGCGATCTGATCGGCGAGGGATCGGCGCAGGAGCAATCGGTGGTCGGCGAAACGCCGAACCTCGCCGCCCGGCTGCAAGCCCTAGCCGAGTCGGACGTGGTCGTCATCGCGGCGGGCACGCGCCGGCTGGTCGGCGATCTCTTCGAGTACCGCGATCTCGGCGCCGTCGAGGTGAAGGGCATCGGCCGCACCGTGCCGGCTTGGCAGGTGCTGCGTCCAAGCGCCGTTGCGAGCCGGTTCGAGGCATTGCACGGATCGGCGCTGAGCCCGCTGGTCGGCCGCGACGAGGAGATCGAACTGCTAATGCGCCGGTGGGCGCGCGCCAAGGCAGGCCACGGCCAGGTCGTGCTGGTTTCGGGCGAAGCCGGCCTCGGCAAGTCGCGCATCACCGCGGCATTGGCGGAGCGCCTCCACGCCGAGCCCCATATACGGTTGCGATATTTCTGCTCGCCCTATCACCAGGACAGCGCGCTGTTTCCTTTTATCGACCAGCTCGGCCGGGCTGCGGGGTTCGTACGCGACGACCCACCGGCGGCCAAGTTGGAAAAACTCGATGCCTTGCTGGCCCGCGCCGCCCCGTCCGACGAGGATGTGGCATTCCTCGCCGATCTGCTGTCATTGCCTGCTTCGGAGCGCCATCCCCTGCCGAACCTCAGTCCACAGCGCAAGAAGGAAAGGACAGTGGAGGCGCTGATCCGCGAGCTCGAAGGTCTGGCGGGCCAGCAGCCGGTGGTGATGGTCGTCGAGGACGCGCATTGGATCGACCCGACCTCGCGCGAACTGCTCGACCTATTCGTCGAGCGCGCCCGCAGCCTTCCGCTGCTATTAATCGTGACGTTCCGCCCCGAGTTCCAGTCGCCCTGGACCGGTCAGCCGCAGGTCACGATGCTGGCGCTCAACCGTCTTGACCGGAGCGACCGGACGACCCTGGTCGAGCAGATCGCCGGCGGCAAGGCATTGCCCGACGAGATCGTCGCACAGATCGTCGACCGCACTGACGGGGTGCCGCTGTTTGTAGAGGAATTGACCAAGAGCATCTTGGAGAGCGGCCTGCTGCGCGAGGAAAATGATCGCTACGTGCTCGACGGCGCGCTGCCGTCGCTCGCGATCCCGACTACCCTGCACGATTCCCTGATGGCGCGGCTCGACCGCCTGGCGTCGGTGCGGCTGGTGGCACAAATCGGTGCGGCAATCGGACGCGAATTCTCATACGAGCTGCTGCGTGGCGTCTCCCGTCTTCCAGAGGATGAACTGCAAGCCGCCCTCGCTCGCCTCGTCGCCTCGGAGCTGGTTTTCCAGCGAGGCAGGCCACCCGATGCGGTCTACGCCTTCAAGCATGCTCTGGTGCAGGACGCGGCGCATAGTAGTCTGCTGCGCAGCACCCGGCAGCAATTGCATGCGCAGATCGCCGAAGCGCTCGAGGCCCAATCACCGGAGCTTATAGATACTCAGCCCGAGCTCTTCGCGCAGCATTATGCGGAAGCGGGGCTGGTCGAAAAGGCTGTCGCCTGCTGGGGCAAGGCCGGTCAGCGGTCCGCCGCCCGCTCGGCGATCGCGGAAGCGGCAGCACAATTTCAAAAGGCGCTGGACCAGCTGGCGTTGCTCCCGGGTAACCCCGATCGCCAACATCAGGAGCTCGAATTTTGCAGCGCGTTGGGCGCAGCGTTGCGATTCGTCAAAGGCCAGGCGGCGCCGGAAACCGGCCAGGCCTATGCCCGTGCCCGAGAGTTGTGGGAGCAGCTCGGTTACCCCGCGGAATACCTTCACATTCCCTATGGGCAGTCTCGCTATCACGTGTACTGCGGCGAATTGGATTTGGCGTTGCGGCTCGATGAGGATTTGCTGCGTGTGAGCCGTCAACGCAACGATTCCCGCGGGCTCGTTCTAAGTCACCAATCCTGCGGTACGGGCTACGGGGTCCGCGGTCGGTTTGCTTTATCCCGATCGCATTTGGAAGAGGTTCTTTCGCTTTACGATCCAAATTCCCACCATTCGCTCGGCCCCCAGACCGGAAGCCACCCCCAGGTGGTAGCACAGGCGCATTTGGGCATCGTTCTTCTCTGTCTCGGCTTTCCGAATCAGGCATTGGTCCGGGCCAATGCAGCCATCGCCGAGGCGCGGAGGCTGGCTCATTCGCCGACCATCGCTTCGGCCTTGATGATCGGTGCCATCCGGCTTTCGATCGCCGACGATAACGGAGACCTGGATGATCTTGTAGAGGACCTGGTCGCGGTGGCGACCGAGCAGGCTTTCCCGCAATGGCGTGCGTTCGGAACGATCTATCGAGGCTGGGTCAAGGCCAAGAATGGCGATGTCGTCGAGGGGATATCGCTTCTGCGCAGCGGTGCGGCGGCCTATCGCGCCAACGGGAATGAATTGTTGATGCCCCACCATACCGCCCTCCTCGCCAGGGCTTGTGACATCGCCGGGCAAATTGAAGAGGCCCTGACCGCGCTGGACCACGCTCTGCAGATCGCAGGAACAACGGGCGAGCGCCTGCTGGAGGCAGAGCTAAACAGGCACAAAGGTCAGTTGCTGCTGCGACAAGGGCATTCCGAGGCCGCCGAGCAACTCTATCGCGAAGCCCTGAGCATCGCTGCAAAGCAGGAGGCGAAGCTATTTGAATTGCGCGCCGCCGTGAGCCTCGCCCGGCTGCGCCGCGACCAGGGCCGCGCCGCCGAAGCCCGCGACCTCCTCGCGCCGGTCTACGGCTGGTTCACGGAGGGTTTCGACACGCCCGATTTGGAACAAGCAAAGGCGCTGCTCGATCAGCTCGGGAGCGTCCGATGGACATAGCGGCGTGGCTGGCGAGCCTCGGGCTCAAGCGATACGAGCCGGCGTTCCGCGAAAACGAAATCGATGCGAGCGTGTTGCCGAGCCTGACAGCTGAAGATTTGAAGGACCTCGGCGTCGGTCTGGTCGGGCACCGCCGCCGCTTGCTCGACGCCATCGCCGCGCTCCGCTCCGAGGCGCCCGCCGCCGAGGCCGCGGTATCCCGCGACGCACCGGCGCCGGGCGAGGCCGAGCGCCGCCAGCTGACGGTGATGTTCTGCGATCTGGTCGGCTCGACCGCGCTGTCGTCGCGGCTCGATCCCGAGGACCTGCGCGAGGTCATCGCCGCCTATCACCGCACAGTCGCCGAGATCGTCGTTGGATTCGATGGCTTCGTCTCGAGGTATATGGGCGACGGCGTATTGGTTTATTTCGGTTACCCGCAAGCCCATGAGGACGATGCCGAGAGGGCGGTGCGGGCCGGGCTGGGAGCCATCGACGCTGTGGGTCGCCTCGATGTCAAATCCGTCAAGCTCCAAACGCGCGTCGGGATCGCTACTGGGCTGGTGGTCGTTGGTGACCTGGTCGGCGCAGGCCCGGTGCAGGAACAATCGGTGGTCGGTGAAACCCCGAACCTTGCCGCGCGGCTGCAAGCCTTGGCCGGGCCGGATGCAGTCGTCATCGCGGCGAGCACGCGGCGACTAGTCGGCAACCTTTTCGAATACGGCGATCTCGGCGCTATCGAGGTCAAGGGGATGGTCGGGCCGGTGCCGGCCTGGCAGGTGCTCTGTCCCAGCATGGTCGAGAGCCGTTTCGAGGCGTTGCGGGGATCAACGCTGACCCGGCTGGTCGGCCGTGACAAGGAAATCGACCAGCTGTTGCACCGCTGGGCTCGGGCCAAGACAGGCGAAGGCCAGGTCGTGCTGATCTCCGGCGAACCCGGCCTCGGGAAATCGCGTATCGTCGCGGGACTGGAGGAGCGCCTCCATGCCGAGCTGCATCTCCGACTGCGTTTTTTCTGCTCGGCATATCACCGGGACAGCGCCCTCTATCCGTTTATCGACCAGCTCGGACGAGCCTCGGGGTTCGCACGCGACGATCCGTCGGCCGTGAGGCTGGAGAAGCTCGAGGCCTTGCTCGCCCAGGCCGCGTCGCCGGACGAAGATGTGGCATTGCTCGCCGATCTGCTGTCATTGCGAGGTACGCAGCGTCACCCGTTGCCGAACCTCAGTCCGCAGCGCAAGAAGGAAAGAACATTGGAGGCACTGGTCCGACAGCTCGAAGGTCTGTCCCGCCGGCAGCCGGTCGTGATGGTTTTTGAGGACGCCCATTGGGTCGACCCGACCTCGCTCGAGCTGCTCGACCTCACTGTCGAGCGGGTCCGCAGCCTTCCGGTGCTTCTGATCGTAACCTTCCGACCCGAGTTTCATCCGCCCTGGACGGCCCAGCCGGCGGTTAGCGTTCTGGCGCTAAATCGGCTCGATCAGCATGACCGGGCGGCTCTGGCTATGCAGATCGCCGGCGGTAAGGCGCTGCCCGATGAGGTCGTCGACCAGATCGTGGATCGAACCGACGGCGTGCCGCTGTTTATCGAGGAATTGACCAAGAGCGTCCTAGAGAGCGATCTGCTGCGTGAGGAAACGGATCGCTATGTCCTCGACCGAGCGCTGCCACCATTCGCGATCCCGACAACCCTGCACGAGTCGCTGCTGGCGCGGCTCGACCGCTTGGCCCCGGTGCGGCATGTAGCGCAGATCGGCGCAACGATCGGCCGCGAGTTTCCTTACGCACTCCTTCGCACCATCGCCCGTCTCCCCGAAGATGAGCTGCAGACCTCTCTCGCTCGGCTCGTCGCTTCCGAGCTGGTCTTCCAGCGCGGCACACCGCCCGATGCGGTCTACGCGTTCAAGCACGCGCTGGTCCAGGACGCCGCCTATAGCACCCTATTGCGCGGTCAGCGCCAGGAATTGCACGCACGCATCGGCAACGTCCTCTACAAAGAATTCTCGGAGATCGTTGGCACGCAGCCGGAGATCTTGGCGCACCATTTTACGCAAGCCGGCTTGATCGATCCGGCGATCGACTTTTGGCGCCGTGCCGGCCTACGCAGTGTCGGCCGATCCGCCCATTCCGAAGCGGCTAGCCATTTCGGGTGTGCTCTCGATTTGGTGGAAAAACTGCCCCCAAGCCGACAACGAGACGAGTGCGAGCTCGAACTCTCGCTCGCCCTCGCTGTTCCTTTGATTGCCGTGCTCGGTTTCGGATCATTGCGGGTCGAGAGCTGCGCGCTTAGGGCGAAGGAGCTTTCGGACAAGCTGCAAGGGTCGCCGCGCCAGTTTGCCGCCCGACGTGTGGCGTGGAATTCATGCCTGATGCGCCAACCCGTTCCAAAGACGGCCGATCTGGCTCGTGACCTGTTTGGTTCGGCCGAGGCCGATCGGGATCCCGTCAAATTAGCAGTAGCCCATCGGGCACTGGGTTACTCGCTGCTCATGGCAGGCGAACTTCGCGAATTCCGCCAAATCCTTGTCCGGGGAGCTGCGCTTGCCGACGCTATAGCGGATGGCGAATTTACGGTCTATGGCGAGCATCCAGGCATGGTTTGCCGCGTCTATGGCGGGCAGGCCGAAATCTTGATGGGATTTTTACAATCTGGAGCACGGCTCGTCGAAGCCGCCGTTGCGCATGCCCGCCGTCAGAACAGCGCGCACGCCCTTGCCTGGGCACTAGGCGTTGCCGCCCACATCTTCCAGTTACATCATGAGCCGGCGATTACCATTCGCTTCGCGTCTGAGGCCATCGAAACGGCGATGGAGCACCGATTGCCCCAGTGGCTCGCCCTCGGCGAACGCACTAAAGGGTGGGCAATGCACCGCCTTGGCGATTTTGAAGCCGGCCTCAAACTTCTGCAACAGGGCATCAAGCGCTGGTACGAGACCGGAGCCGTGCTGCATACCACCCAATGCGAGATTATCCTGGCAGAAAGCTATCTGCGGCAGGGCTCACTGACTGCCGCGCGCACTCACTTGGCCGCTGCCCGCGCACACCGCGTCAACTACGGCGAAGGTTATCTCGCCGCGGAAATAGATCGGCTCGAGGCCTCTTTATTGCACCGTGAGGGCGCCCCGTTTGAGGCCGTCGAAATGTCGTTGGGCAACGCCTTGCGCATTGCCCGCCAGCAGGAGGCCCGTCTCTTAGAGCTCCGCTCCGCAACCATGTTGGCCCGCTTGTTGGTCGAACGAGGTGAGCACAGCAGAGCCGCTGATCTCCTCAAGCCGATCTACGGTTGGTTCACCGAGGGTTTCGACACGTCCGACCTGAAGCAGGCACGAGCGCTACTTCATCAGTTGGCATGATGATGCGCCGGGGATCTGAAAGAGGCGAGAGCGCTGCTCGACGAACTCACCGCCTCACGCCCTTAGCGTCGCCGGGGCTTCGGGCTCGAACCGTGCGCCCGAGGTCCTCGCATAGTGCCGGGCGAGTGCGGCGCAGCCCATCAGCTGGATTTGGTGAAACACCATTAGCGGCAGGACGATCAGCCCCAACGCTTGTCCGGCGAACAGCACATTTGCCATTGGTATGCCGGTGACGAGGCTCTTTTTCGAGCCGCAGAACATGATCGCGATCTCGTCCTCGCGTGAGAAGCCCAGGGTGCGTGCGGCTAGAGCGGTGACGGTCAACATCAGTCCGAGCAAAACAGCCGACACCGCGAACAGCGCGAGCAGCGGTCCCAAGGCCAGCTGGTGCCAGATCCCGCTCAGCGTGGCGCCGCTGAAGACCGTATAGACCACCAGCAGCACCGAGCCGCGATCGACCCCGCCCAACACCGTCCGCCGTTCTTTCACCCAGGTCCCGATCCACGGCTGCAACAGATGACCCACAATAAACGGAAGCAGCATCTCGAACCCGATCGATCGCAGCGCGTTGAGCGAGAACCCACCGTGCGAGTTCAACGCGAGAGCGGCCAGCAACGGGGTTGCGAACATACCGATAATGCTCGACGCCGAGGCGCTGCACAGCGCCGCCGCGACATTCCCGCCGGCGATCGAGGTGAAGGCGACGGATGCCTGTACGGTGGACGGCAAGGTGCAAAGGAACAGAAGCCCCAGATATAGGGGCGGCGTCAGCAATCTTCCCGATAGCGGCTGCAAGGCGACGCCGATGATCGGAAACAGCAAGAAGGTGGCAGTGAATACCACCAGATGCAGGCGCCAATGCAGCGCCCCGGCGACAATTGCGGCGCGCGACAGGCGTGCGCCTTGAAGGAAGAACAAAAGCGCGATTGCAACCGCCGTGAGGCCGGCAAAAATGCCGGCGCTCGGGCCGCGACACGGCACCAACAGCGATAGAACCACTGTCGCCAGCATCGCTATGGTGAATTCGTCTGGCCGGAAACGGGAAAACGCGCTCATCGACCGGCTCCACATCAAGAAACCTCTTTTGCCGGTGACCATGATGTCGACGCAGCGGCTTATTGTGAAGCTCGATCACTCGGATTATTGTAATCACGAAACGTGATGAGCGAGCCGTGTTCGACCCCGCCTTGCTGACAACTTTTGTAACCGTGACAAAGGCCGGAAGCTTCACCGAGGCCGGGCGCCGTCTCGGCTTGCGGCAATCGACCGTCAGTCAACACGTTCGCCGCCTGGAGGAGGCCGCAGCTCGGCGGCTCTTCGTGCGCGATACGCATTCGGTCGCATTGACCGCGGATGGCGAAGCGATGCTCGGTCTCGCTCAGGGCATTCTCGAAGCCAACGATCGCGCCCGGCGCTATTTCGCCGGTTCGGAACTGCGCGGCCGGGTGCGCTTTGGCGCCTCGGAAGATTTCGTGCAAAGCCGCCTGCCGCAAGTGCTGCGCGAGTTCACCCGCCTTCATCGCGCCGTCGATCTCGAATTGACCGTCGGGCTCAGCGGCGGTTTGTTGCAGACGCTTGATGCCGGAGAACTCGACCTCGTCCTGGCCAAGCGACGTCCGGGCGAGGATCGCGGGCGCTTGGTTCGACGAGAAAGACTGGTCTGGGTCGGCAGCGCCCCGGCCCTGACGGATCCCGACCGGCCGATACCTTGATCCTCTACCCGCCGCCGAGCATCAGCCGGGCGATCGCGCTGGAGGCGCTCGAACGGACCGGGCGAAGTTGGCGCATTGTCTGCACGAGCAGCAGCTTCAGCGGCCTCAATGCGGCGGCGCTCGCCGGGCTCGGCGTCACGGTGCAAGGCGATGGTTTTGTCCCCGCCGGGCTGACGGCGTTTCCGCCATCCGCGACGCTTCCCGAACTCGGCCACATCGAATTTGTGCTCGCCGGGCCGGGACGGAACTTGCGCGGGCCGGCAGAGGCGCTCGCGACGGCTATTCTCGACAACGCCTACCGTCTGTAGACTTCGGCCGCGCCAGCCCTCGAGGAGAGACTGCAATGACCGATGATTTTGCCGGGAAGATCGCCGTCGTCACCGGTGGCGGGAACGGGATCGGCGCCGCGACATGCCGCGCTTTCGCTATTGCCGGGGCGCGGGTTGCGGTTCTCGATCGCGCCGCCGAGGCGGCTGAGGCGGTCGCCACGGATATTATGGCCCGGGGCGGCGCTGCCACCGCACATGTGATCGACGTCGCCGACCGTGCCGCCTTTGCCGCCGTCGCCGAGGCGATCGCCGGTGCGGCGGGGGGCATCGACATCCTCGTCAACGGTGCCGGTACGACCGTGCGGCGAATGATCCCCGAAATGGGCCCGGAGGATTGGGACCGCGTCATCGCCGTCAACATGACCGGTGCCTTCAACGGCATTCAGGCGGTTTTGCCATATATGCAGCGCCAGCGCGGCGGCGCCATCGTCAATGTCGCCTCGATCGCCGGGCAACGCATCTCGTTCGGGGGCACCGCCAACTACACGGCCTCCAAAGCCGGTTTGCTCGGCTTGACACGCCATGCCGCCTACGAGCTGGCACCCGACGGCATCCGCGTCAATGCGGTCTGCCCGGGTCCGACGGCCACCGGCTTTGGCGGCGCAATCCCGTCACCGGAAGTCAAAGCGGCCCGGGGCGGCAAGATCCCGTTGGGCCGCATGTGCGAAGCCGATGACATCGCCGATCCTATTTTGTTCCTGGCCAGTCATGCGGCGCGAATGATCACGGGCGTCGCCCTGACGGTGGATGGCGGAGTTTTGGTCAAGAACGACACTCCCTACGAGGAATATTTCCGCCGCCGATAACCGTTTCCAATCGTGTTCCCCCGCGAATTACGGGGCTTCGCTAGCTGGATAAAAACGCCGGCGGGAAGCGTCGCACTGCTGATAATAGCGACGTTGCTCGCCAGGGTTTTGTTTGCGGAGGCTCTCGGCCTCGGCGTCGACGAGAGTTATATGGTTGCGGCCGGCCGCAAGCTGCAGCTCAGCTATTTCGACCATCCGCCGATCAGCTGGTGGCTGCCGTGGGGAGCAACGCATCTTGCCGGCAGCGACAGCGCCCTTGTCGTGCGTTTGCCGTTTATCGCGCTGTTCGCGGTCAGCACCGGGTTGATGTACCGCGTAACGTCGGTGCTTTTCGGCGCGGAGGCCGGTCTCTGGGCGGCAGTCGTGTTGAATTTGGCGCCGGTCTTCGGCATCAGCACCGGAACATGGGTGTTGCCCGACGGCCCGCTGGTTGCCGCGCTTCTGGCGGCTACCGCTTGCTTGATTGCCGCCCTGCCCGCCGATGGCCGCACCGCCTGGGGTTGGTGGTTGGGGGCAGGCTTATGCGCCGGCCTCGCACTCTGTTCCAAATATTCGGCTGGGCTGATTATCATCGGCGCCGTCGGCTTTCTGCTGACCGAGCCGAACAGCCGGCGCTGGCTCGCGCGACCGCAGCCTTATCTCGCTGGCCTCGCCGCAGCAGCGATCTTTCTTCCCGCACTGATCTGGAATGCCGAACACGGGTGGGTCTCTTTCCTGTTCCAGGGCGGACGGGCCGGCGGGCGGTTCCACCCCTTCGGACTGATCACGACCCTGGCCGGCGAAGCTGGGTTTCTGCTCCCCTGGATATGGGCCCCGTTGGTGGCGTGCGGCGTGATCGCAGCGCGGCGCGGACCGCAAGACGCGGCACGCTGGTTGTGGGTCTGCCTGGCCGCGCCGACCTTGATCGTCTTCATGGTTGCCGCGCTGTGGGGCAAGGTGCTTTTCCATTGGGCCGCCCCCGGCTATTTGATGCTGCTGCCGCTGCTCGGCGACGCGACCGCTCGGCATTGGCGCACCAGCCGCACAGTTCGGGTCTGGCTCGCTGCAACCGCCGCGTTTGTCGTTGCCGGGACGACACTGTTGGCGAGCGAAGTAAAATTCGACTGGCTCCCCGCCCTGATCGGCGAGTTTCCGCATGGCAAGGACCCAACCCGCGATGTCGTGGACTGGACCTCGTTACGGCACGATCTCGCCGATCGCGGACTCCTCGACCGGCCGGGGCTGGTCGTGGCGGCTCTGCGATGGTCCGATGCCGGAAAAATCGATTATGCACTAGGTGGCAACCTTCCGGTCATCTGCCTCGGCCCGGATGCCCACCAATACGGTTTGATTGCCCGGCACGACGATTACGCCGGCGCCGACGTCCTGATCGTGACACACGCCTCATTCGAAAAGGTGGTTGGGCAGTTCTGGTTTCTGTTCGAACTCGGTAGAACCGATAGCGCCGACAACGATCCTTCATGCCGGCCATCCTGCGTTAAAGCTCAACCTGTACCTCGGACATCGCCTGCACAAAGCCGCCGAGGAGTGCTGCGCCTCTTAGCTGCGGCCCGGCCGATATCCCTTGAAGTCGCGGGCGAGATAGAGAGTGTAGGTGCGGGCCGCACCCGGCCCGAGCGGGATGACGATGGATCGAAGGCGGTCGATCGCGGCGAAGCTCGGCCGCATCTCGTTGACCAGTTCATGCTCCGACACCAGCAGAAAATTCTCGCCGAGGCGTCTGGAGAGGCCGTGCGTCAGGTCCCACTGGTCCTGAATTCGGCCAGTCACCTGCCATTTGACCGCGCCCAACGGATGCGGATGGACATAATAGACTAGCGCGGCCAATACTTCGCGATCGTCAGCGAATAATGTCAAACCGGGATGCGCCGCCAGTGCCGCGCCGACTTCGACGCCGAGATCGCGCCAACCGCGCACCCGACGCAGTACATCATACTGCGCCGGCAGCTCGAGACCGAGAGCGGCCAGCGCCTCGCGGCCGGTGAAGAGCAGCCCGACTGCGGCGAGATGCAGCACAATCGACAGGGCGACGAGCCCGCGCCAGCCGCGCCGCAAGGCCCAGGCGACGACCAGCACCGTCGCCGAGACATAGGTCGGCGCCGCCCAATTGGCATGGGCCCGTGACAAGAAGCTGACGAAAATCATCATCGCCAGTGTCGGCAGGGCAAAAGCGGCGAGCAGCCGGGCGCGCGGTTCGGCCAGGGCGCGCGGCGTCGCGATAAGCAATATCAGGCCGGCAAACAACAGCGGCCCGAATACGCCGAATTGGGATGCCAGGAATTCGAAGAAGGCGTCCGGGTGGAACAGCGGCCCGGTCAGCGCGGCATTGTCCCGGGTATGCAGATAGCTGACAAAGCCGTTGCTCCAATTCCACCAGAAATTCGGCGAGTACACGACAAGTGCAACGCCGATTGCGACCAGTAATGGGCGCAGATGGCGCCGCTCTGCGGGGAGCAAAAGCACATAGCCGAGCGCCGAGAAGATCCAATAGGCCATCGCGTATTTCGAGAGGAGGCCCAGTCCCGCCGCCAGCCCGACGGCGAGCCACCACCCCCATCCGCCCTCCTCGCGCGCTCGCACAAAGGCGTAGAGCGCCGCTGCCCAGCACAACAGCAGCGCCGCATCGGTCGAGATGATGAAAGCGGAAACCGAAACTCCCGGCAGACTGGCATAGGCCAGCGCCGACCAGAACCCGACTCGCCGATCGTAGAGCCGTGCGCCGATGCCATAAACCAAGATCGCGGCGCCGGCATGGAGGAGCGGCGCAGACAGCCGAATCGCAAACTCGCTGTCGCCGAAGAGGCCGGTCGTCAGCGGCGATCAGCCAGGCGACGAGCGGCGGCTTCGAATAGTAGCCGAGCGCGAGCCGCTGCGACCACACCCAGTATTGCGCCTCGTCCGGGAACAGATCGGCCGGCTGCAGCGCCAGCCAAATCAGTCGCAACCCGGTGATCACGACGACGCCGGCGAACATTGCCGCGGCATAGGGATAAAGACGCGGCAGCCGGAGCGGCGCCGCCGGAGCGCCGGGCTCGGTCCCCTCTATTGTCACGCTTCACTCACCGGCGCTGCCCCTTGATGTGCCAGTGGTATATACAGCAGTGCAGTTGAGGCAAGGAGGGGGCATGGACGCCTGGTTTCATTGCGAGAACCCGTATCCTTTCGTCCCCGACGACGTTCTGAAATCGCGCGGATTCGGTGCGAGCCAGCCTACCCAACAGGTACTGCGATCCCAAGGTGGCCGCGCAACTCTTCGAAGAAACCCTCGACGAGTACCTGCTGTGTGACGAGCTCGGGCTCAACATCACGTCCAGCGAACATCATGCCGGGATCAATTGCCTCTATGGGGCGAGCCCGGTCATCCTCGGCATCGTCGCCCGCCAAACCCGGAATATACGCCTCCTGAGCATGGGGACGTTGGTCACGGTGCGGCAGGATCCGGTGCGGGTGGCGGAGGAGTATGCGACGGCCGACGTGATCTCGCGCGGGCGCCTCGAGATCGGCTTTGTCAAATCGGGCGGCACCGAGATGGCCTCGGGCAACGCCAACCCGATCGGGGTGCGCGAGCGCTTCTGGGAAGCGATCGATCTGATCGGCAAGACCCTGACCCACCATGATGGACCGTTCAGCTGGGAGGGCAAGCACTTCACCCATCGCCACGTCAACATCTGGCCGCGGCCTTGGCAGGACCCGCACCCGCCAATGTGGGCGGCAACCTCCGACCCTGAGGACACCGCGGAGCTTGGCCGGCGCGGGATGGTCAACATCATGGTGATGCGCGGCGTCGACGTTACAAAACGCGCCTGGGCGTCCTATCGCCAGGGGCGCGCGGAGGCCGGTCTCGCGAAACCCGCCACCGACCGCTTCGGCTACTCGGCCTTCGTCTATGTCGGCGACACCGACGAAGAAGGCGTGCGCGTCGGCAGCAAGCTGCTGTGGTTCGTCAACACCAGCATGAAGTCGGCGCCGCAATATTCGAAGCTGCTGCCGGGCCAAACCCCAGTGCAGTTCGCGCCGCAGCTCTATCGCGACCCGAGCGCCTATAGCGGGGTCGGCCGGCCCGGACGCAACTCGGCCCTCAACCGGCCCGGCGTTACCGCCGAGCAGGCGATGGCCGGCGGCCGCATGTATGCCGGCAACCCGGACACGGTCTACCGGCAGATCATGAATTTCTACGACCAGGTCGGCGGCTTTGGCCATCTGATCATGGTCGGCAAGACCGGTTTCATCACCCACGCCGAAGCCGTCAAGAACATTACGCTGTTCTCGAAGGAGGTCCTCCCCCGCCTGCGCGAGATCAAGCCCGTCATCGTCGAATAGCGGTAGATGCCGAGTTGAGCCGCGGCAATCGGATGGATAACCGTCCGCTAATCGTTCAACAGATCACGCCACGTCAGCTCAGTCACCGCTTTGATTGCGAGCGGCTGCTCATTCTGTAAGGAGGGTCACCCCGGCCTCTTTCATCGAGCGCATCGCGCGGGCGAGCGAGCCGTCGACGTCGATCCCACGGCACGCGCCGGTCGCTACGCTGACCTCGAAACCCGCCTCGCGGCTGTCGATCGCCGAAAAGAAAACGCAAAAATCCGTGGCGAGCCCGCACAGCGTGGTTCGTTCGAAACCACGCTCTCGCAGATAGCTCGCCAGACCGGTCGCTGTCCGATGGTCGTTCTCGCGGAACGCCGAATAAGAGTCGATCTTCGCTCTGAAGCCTTTTCTGAGGACGAGCTCGGCATGCCGGACATCGAGGGCCGGGTGAAATGCCGCCCCTTCGGAGCCTTGCACGCAATGGTCCGGCCACAAAATCTGCCTGCCATACGGGAGTTCGATCGTGTCGAAAGGCTGCTTGCCCGGGTGCGAGCTGGCAAAAGAGGCATGGCCGCGCGGATGCCAGTCCTGGGTCAGGATGACGTGAGCAAATTGGCGCGCGAGCCGGTTGACCGCAGGGACGATCTCATCACCACGCGGAACGGCGAGCGCTCCGCCCGGGCAGAAATCGTTCTGGACGTCGACGACCACAAGTACGTCTCGATCGCCCCGTTTCATCGCTCGCCTCGCAGCCGCGGAATGATCTCACGCGCAATAATCTCGACCTGGTCGGGTTGGTAGCGATAGGGAATGAAGATCAACTTCTGCACGCCAACCGCAAGCTGGGCACGAAGCTGCGCGACGCATTCGTCGACCGTGCCAATAATCGCCGCTTCCTTGGTCGAATCGCTCCACGCGGCATAATCCCATTCCTGGCCGAGCCATTCCATCATTGGCGCCTCGACCGCCTCGCGCGACGGCCCGACACAAATCGGCAGCTGGTTGGCGTTGAGCAAACTCGCTGGGTCGCGCCCGGCCTCCTCGGCAAAATCGCAGACCTTGGCCCAGGATTTGGCAAACCCTTCGGGTGTGTAGAAATAGGTCAGCCAACCACCGTGGAGCGCCGCCCGCTTCAGCACGCGGTCGACATAGCCGCCGATCAACATCACCGGCAGGCGGGTCGGCTTCGGAGACAGGTTGGAGCCGCGCAGCCGATGAGGCGGATATTCGCCATTGACCTGCTCCTCGGTCCACAATCGGCGCAGAATCTCGAGATTGCGATCCATGATCCGGCCGCGTTCTTCGAACGGTACGCCGACTGCGTCGAACTCGCGCTTGTACCAGCCGGAGGCGAGGCCGAGCAGCAGGCGGCCCCCGGCAATCAGATCGAGGCTCGCCAGCTCCTTGGCGAGTACCACCGGGTTGCGCAACGGCAGCACCAGCACCCCGGTGCCAAGGTTAATCTGAGTGGTGCGCGCCGCCACCGCGCTCAGCAAAGTCAGCGAGTTGATAATCGGGAACGGCGGATCGACCCCGAGAAAGATGTGGTCCCAGACCCAGAGCGAGTTGAAGCCCAGCTCCTCGGCTTCTACGGCATAGGCAATCAGTGCCTGCGGGTCCGGCATTGCCGGATACGTCGTGAAATTCCGCAGGGCGATGCCAAAGGTGTTGGAAAAGATCGTCATCGTTCCACGCGAGACGCTAGGCCGTATAGAGCCGGTCGGGATCGAGGTGGCGCAGCACGGCCAGCTCGGTTTCGGTCGGCGGATCGGTGACCGTGAGATCCCCTGCGGTCAGCAGCGCAAAACCGGTATTCGCTTGCACCTCTTCGGCGGTGACGCCCGGGTGCAGCGCCAACAACGTCATCCGTTTCGAGCGTTCCTCGAAGCCCAACAGGCCGAGATCGGTGACGACGCGGTACATCCCGCCGGCGATCAGTCCGGCCTCGCGCCGGCTGTCGCCGCCGGAGAGAAAGCCGGGGCTGGTGACGAAATCGACCCGATCGACGAACCGGCGTTTCTCGTGCTTCATCGCGACGATCATCTGCGTCAGGCTGGCGATGTCGTTGCCGCCGCCGGTGCCCGGCAGACGGGTCGCCGGATGCTGCGGGTCGCCGATGAACGAGCTGTTGAGGTTGCCGTAGCGGTCGATCTGCGCGCCGCCCATAAAGCCGACATCGATATAGCCGCGCTGCAGCAGAAGCAGCACATCGGTGCTGCTCAGCACCATGTTCGCCCGGCGCGTGCAGCGTTGCTCGTTGGTCGATGGCGGCAGTTTTCCCGGCTCGACAAAGGCGCCGATCGTCCCGCCCTCGAACAGAATGGTGAGGCCGGGAGCGTGCAGCCTTTGCGCCAACGTCGCCGCCAATAACGGCACGCCGACCCCGGCGAATACGACCTGGCCATCGCGCAGCAGCCGCGCGCTCATCACCGCGAGGAGCTCGCTCGCAGTATAGCCTGCCGTCTCAATCGTCATGCCGGAGTCCGCGCGAAATAAAATGGGCCATGGCCCTCGCCGTTGTCGTCACTCCCCGCGAAAGCGGGAGGTCCAGGAGGCCTCGGCGGCCGGCCGCGTCGATGGCCCGGGATGCCCGCTTTCGCGGGCATGACGAAATGAAGCAATACGAGTGCTCCGCCTCGGGTTTTTAGTCGTCATAAATGCTCGTCCCGCGGCGGCTGGCGTCGAGCAGTTCCTCCAGCCCGAGCCGCTCGAGGTATTCGTTCCATGATCTCGGACCGTAGAAATACCGTTCGAGATAAGCCCGGACGCCCTCCTCGGGATCCCGCTTTAGCTGGGCGGCATAGTCATTGAGGTGCTCGAACAGCGGCTCGTAGAGACCGTAGCATTCGTGCGGCGCCGACCCGAACGGCACCTCGACGACGGCATCGACTGCCAGGAAAGGGATTTTAGTCCGATCGGGCATGCGGCGGATCTGGTCGTTCGAAACCACCCGCTCGGTCGTCAGGATCACCCGGTTCGCCGCCATCGCCAGATCGACGTCCATGAACGGCAGTCCATCGATCTGCGCATTGCCAAAGGCATCGCAGCGCTGCACGTGAATCAGCGCGAAATCGGGGTTCAGCGCCGGGACCAGCAGCAGTTTTTCGCCGGTGAAAGGGCAATCGATCTGCCTCGTATCGGGCAATTGGCCGATGATGTCCGAACCCATCATCGAGCGCATCGGCAGGAACGGCACGCCCATCGCGCCGGCGCGAAAGCGCAGGCCGACCGCCAGGTGGCTCCATTCCTCGAACCGAGCGCGCCCCGCTTCGGTATAAAGCCGCATGATGCGCGACACGCCCCAGACGATGCCCTGGCTAAACCAGCTTGTCACGATATGCCGGCTGGTCCCGGCGGCGAACAACAACTCGCCCTCGCTCGAGGTGATGCTGCGGGAACAGGAGAGGTCTTTGCGGCCGGCTCGGATCAAGGCCCAGATCATCGCCATCGGCGTGCGCGACAAGGTGCTGCCGCCGATGCCGACCGAGGCGCCATCGGGGACGAGCGCGGCCGCCGCTTCGAGCGACATCACCTTGTCCCGAAGGCTCCGGTCACGCTCTCGGGTGCGGCGGCAAAGCTCGCTGTAGTCGCTCGTCAACCAGGACCTCCAAAACCGGCCCGATCGTTAAACTCGGCGATCAGCGCGTCCCAGGCCGGGACGGCCTGCCGCAACTGCGTCCAGAAACCCTGGCCGCGACGCCTTTCAAACTCTTCGAGCGGCACGCCCTGTTGCTCGACCCAAGTGTAATAGCCGAGGTTGAATATCCGCGAGCGCTCACCGTGGGTCAATTCGAGAACGTCGTTGTCGGCCGCGCCGAGCAGATGCTGCCCGAAGACCTCACCGGCGCTGACCGCGTCGAACCCGTCCGGGTAGTTCGCGGCGAGAAACTTCCGCCGCTCGCTGCCATAGAGAGCGGCGCTGTCGGTCGCGACGGTTAGGAGCACGTCTTCTTCGCCGAGCTCAAGACGCTTTGCGATCTTGATCGCGGCGACGAGATTGGCGATGCCGGAAAGGCCCAACAGCTTGAGCCCGGCAACTGCTGCGGGGTCAATGTGCCGGCGCTCCGCCAGATAGGCCAGCCCGGGCGCGCTGTTGAACAAGCAGGTCGAGCGCCCCGGTGCTGCGGTCGGAGACCCCGACCACAAGGTCGGTGTTCATGACGTTGTGGATGTAGGGGACGTGTTTGTCGCCGATGCCCTGGATGTTGTGCTCGCCAAAACCGTTGCGCAACAGTGTCGGGCACTCGCTGGCCTCGACCGCAACAATGCGGGCGCTGTGCCGCTCTTTTAGGTAATCCCCGGCCGCCAGTGTCCCGGCCGACCCAGAGGCAGCGACAAAGGCGGCGAGCCGCAGGCTCGGCCGCGATGCCCGCAATGCCTCGAAGACGCGCGCCAGCGCCGGGCCGGTACAGGTGTAGTGGGCGAGGCAATTGCCGAATTCGGCGAATTGATTGAGCACGAGATTGGCGGGATCCCGCGCGAGCTCAGAGCACTCATCATAGATTTCCTTGACATTGCTCTCCGTGCCGGGGGTGCGGATGATGTCCTCGGGCCGGGTAACCCAATCGCGCAGCCACTCGAACCGCTCCTCGCTCATGCCCGCCGGCAATACCGCGATGCCGCGACAGCCGAGAATGCGGGAAATCGCGACGCCGCCTCGGCAATAATTCCCGGTCGAGGGCCAGACCGCCTTGTGTCGGGTCGGATCGAACCGTCCGGTCACCAGGCGCGGGATCAGGCAACCATAGGCCGCCAGGACCTTGTGCGCGCCGATCATCGGAAAACGGCAGCCGAGCGCCGACGACAATCGGGGAGCGCGCCCCGGTCAGCTCGGGCAGCAGCACCAGGTGGCCGGGCGTCGCCGCCAAACCGGTGCGAGGCTCGTCATTGTACCAGTGGAGGCGAAACAGATTGGCCGGATCGGGCCGGTCCGGATCGGCGCAGCGCACCGTTCGGAGCTGTGCCTCGGGAATTTTCGATGGCTCGGCGAGCTCGGCGAAGGTCGGCAGCCTGGCTCGCGCCCGACCAAGCCGCCGTGCCGCGCGATCGCGGACCGCGGCATCGACGACCGTCGTCATGATACCGCCGTCCTTCATAACGCCCCGTTAGTCGCCCGGCCCCCGCCGCGGGACAAAGCAGAACGGCAGATTATTTCTTTTCCAACTGGGAAACGTCGATATTGCAATGAAGGCACTTTTCCAGGGTGAACGTCACCTTGCCGGTGTCGTCGTCCACCAGGAACTTGACCGGCACCCCACGTGCGTCGAGCCAGACGGTATATTTGGTGGCCCCGTCGATCTCATACTTCACCGCAGGAACGGTGCCGCCATCGAGCTTCACGGTGGTTTCCTGGCCGGTGCCGATGCGGACCTGCTCGAGCTTACCGGAATCGGGCCGCATCATTGTATTGGAGCGCAGAAAGTTCGCCGACCACGGGTTAGCCGGATGAACCGACGACGGTGCGGTTATCGTGCCCTGCGGCGAGGTGATGACGAAGTTGTTGCCGTGCGCTTCGCCTTTGACCTCGGCGGGGCCGTCGCCTTTGTCGGTGACGCCGCGAAATGAAACGAGCCGATTGCCTTGCCAGCGCTCGGTGCGGTCGGCTTCCTCGCGATACATGCGGATGCCGAGCAGCTTCACCTCGAAATGCGCCTGGGTTTGAACGGTGACGCCGTCGCGAGTTGGCTCGACCGTGTTGGTATAAGTCCCGATATTGCCAAATTTCGAATGGGACACCTGATACGTGAATTGCGCCGGGGCTTCCGCGGCCGCGGGGCCGGCGCCGACCAAGCCGGCGAAAACGCCGGCTGTCGCGATCGCGAGCCACGCCTTGGGGTTCGTGCGCACACCCATGTCCCCCTCCCGAAATGATTTCCGATAGCCTCGGCGCGCTGCGGCAGCACCAAGGGAAAACCCGCTCCGTCCCCAAACATTGAACGGATTTAAACGCCAGGGAATTCACGTTAACGCTCTACTATCTAATGTTCAAAGGAAAATATCGGCCGCGGCGCAACTCCGGGGGGCACCAAATTTATCGTCAATTGCGGACGATTTGGATGTTGCCGAACGTTAGCCGGCCGAAACAGGCACCGATAACTTGAAATTTGGGCGACGGGCGATTGCAGCGTCCGGACGAGTTCAGATCACACGACGTCTTCTCTGCGCAACGCCGCTATCTCGCCGGCCGCGTAGCCGGCTTCCGACAGGATCTCGTCGGTGTGCTCGCCGAGCGTCGGCGGCGCACGCTCGAGGCTGCCGCCGCCCTCGGCGAGCCGGAACCCCGACCCGGCCAGGGTCAGCCGGCCAAAACCGCTATCGACGGTTTGCAACACATCGCGATGCGCGAGCTGCGGATGGTGGACGATCTCGCCGATCGTCCAGATGCTGGCGCACGGCACGTCGGCTTCGGTCAAGCGCGCCTCCCAGGTCTTGGCGTCGGCGCTCGCCAAGGCCGCCTCGATGATTCCGCGCAGCGCCGCCGCGTTGGCGCCGCGCGCCGGCCAATCCTTGAACCTCGGATCATCGAGGATTTCCGGCCGGCCCAAGGCATGCATCAACTTCTCGAACTGCCGGTCGGTCATCACCGCGAGCATCAAATGACCCTCGCCGGCGGCGAACCGATTGCCGGTCGGCTTACCGGTCGTCGAGAGATTGCCGAATTGGCGGTGCCGATGCCCGGTCACCGTGTACTCGGCGACTTGTGGGCCGAGAAAGCTCAGCGCCGCATCGAGCATCGCGACATCGACCAGCTGCCCCTTGCCGGTTTGCCCCCGCTGAAACAGCGCGCTCGCCACGGCAAAGGCGCCGGTCATGCCGCCGATCGTGTCACACAGCGCAAAGCCGGCGCAAGTCGGCCCCGTCTCCTCGTGCCCGGTGATCGACATGATCCCTGACATCGCCTGCATCTTGCCGTCGAACGCCGCCGTCCGACGCTCCGGCCCGGTTTGCCCGAAGCCCGACACGGAACAGTAGATCAGCTGCGAATTGATCGCGCTGAGCTGCTCGTAGGCGAGCCCGAACTTCTCCATCACACCGGGGCGAAAGTTCTCCCAGACGACATCCGCGCCTTTGGCCAGCCGGCGGACGATCTCGACTGCCTTAGGCTTGGCGAGGTCGAGGGCGATACTCCGCTTGTTGCCATTGAGCGCCATGAAGGAGGGCGCCATCCCGCGCTCGGACCACTCCTTGCTCAGCTGCGAACGGCGCATCTCGTCGCCGGTGAGCGGCTCGATCTTGATCACGTCGGCGCCGAGCAGGGCCAGCTGGTAGCTGCCGAACGGCCCGGCCACGTAACGGGTGAAATCGAGGATGCGAACACCGGCAAAAGGTTTGCTCATCGGGTCACTGTCCAGGTGATCGAGGGGCACTGTCATTGAGTGCGGGCTCGGTGCGGACGGTCTTGGCAATTTCCTTCTGCCGGTCGAACTCCTGCCGCCGGCGGCGGATCTCCTCCGGCGATAGGCGCTCGATGTTCGAATAATCGAGCTTCCACGCCGGGTCTGTGCTCCACCGCAGCGGCGATTGCACCGTGGTCCGCGGCCCCGGCGCCGCTTCGAGGACGCGCAAGGCAAGCTCCAACGTGAGGGCCTGCGACGGCGGGTCTTTGGGCAGCCCCGCCGCATTGCCGAGCGGAAAATCACTGAACAGAAAGCGCGGCACGCCGCAATATTCGACGATGTCCTTGGCGCACCCCATGACGATTGTCGGGATGCCGTTCGCTTCCAAATGCCGGGCGGCCAGACTCACGGTCTGGTGGCACACCGGTCAATTGGCGACGAGAATGGCCGCATCGGCATGATCGGCGCGGCACCGCGCCAGCAGCTCCGGACAGTCGGTTTCGAGGGTTGTTCGATGGCTGCGATTGGTCGGTGCGCCGTGGAACCGCGGCGCGACTTCGCCGATCCGGCCCGCCACCGCGCAGCGTTGCAGCTGCGGCAGCGGAAACCAGCTGTTGCTATCCTCGGCGGTGGTGTGCACCCGATCGATGCCGACATGGGAGATCCGCAGATCGTGGTCGATTGCGCTATCCCCCGAATAGATCCTGTAGAATTTGGCGGCGGCGTTATAGGGCGCTCCCGGACCCTGGTCGCCCTTTCCTGGCTGGTAGGGAGCCGCCGTGGTGACCAACGCGACCCGACACTCGGCGAGCGGCTTTGCCAGCGGCTGAAACGGCACCTCGGCATAATGCGCCCAGCGATAGGGCGCGCCGTAACCAAGCGCCAGATAGTAGTCGCGGATCCGCTGCATGTAGGGGATCGGCGCGTCATGCTCGGGGGCGAACCCCGGAGATCCGTCCTCTTCACTCATCTGAGTTTCCTTAATGGTTGAAGCCGAACAGCTGCTGCGCATTGTGGTGCAGGATCTTGTCGACGTCGGCCTGAGGCAGGCCGAGGCGCCCGATATAGGCGAAGGTCTCCTTGTAGGCCTCGTAATCCTGCAATACCGGATAGTCGCTGCCGGTCACCAGGTGGCCCGCGCCAAAGGCTTCGAGGGCGCAGGTGAACGCGGCCTTCGAGCCGTAGCACACCGTGTCGTACCAGAAGCGCCGGGCGGTGACGCTCGGCGGTTCGGCGAGGTCGGGATGGCCGCCCGCGCTCTGGCCCTGCTGGTCGAGCCGGTTCAGCAACATCGGGATCGGTCCGCCGAGATGCGGCACGATGAACTTGATGTTCGGATAGCGGTGCGGGATCTGCTTGGCGATCATGTGCAAAACAAAGGTCGCGTCCTCGAGCGACGTCCCGACAGCCGCCCGATAGCCGTAATCGACGATGAACGGCGAGCAGATGCCGGTTCCGGCGGGGTGAACGAACAGGATCGCGCCGCGCCGGTTCATCTCTTCGTAGATCGGCTCGAACTCGGTTTCGGCGACCGAGCGGTTGAGGCAGATGATGTTCATATTGACGCCGACACAGCCCAGTTGGTCGAAGCCGCGTTCCATTTCCTTGAGCGCCGCGTCGATATGCGGCAACGGCAACATGACATAGGAGGCGATCCGCTCGGGATAGCGGTGCGCCAGATCGGCGTACCCGTCGTTGAGCATTTGCACGGCCCTGACGCCCTCGCGCTCGTCGGGCAGATAGGGCGGCCAATGCGGCGACAGGACTTGCTTTTCGACGCCGGCGGCGTCCATCAGCTCGAACCGCCCGCTGATGTCCTCTGGCGAATCCGAAAACGGGTGGCAGGCGAGGCCGGTCCGCACCGGCACGCCGACGCGCGGCCAGAAGCGATCACCCATGAAGTCGCTGAACTTCTTCGGCAGGTAATGGGCATGCACGTCGACGATCACGTCTCGGCTCCTGGTCTGCGCTCGCGGAGGCAGGGCAGGTTAGGCCGCGACCGCTCCGGCAGGCAAGCGCAGCGGCTCGGCGGAGCGGCGCGCGATTAACCGATTTTGAGCAAATCAACGATAGGAAATGTGCGCATAGAGGGTTCTCGGTCACCGGTATAGCGCAGTGCTTCATATTCGCTTCGGCGCGTATCTGCTGATTGTGGCTGCCGCGGCCATACCCGGCAGGGCCGCGCCAGCCGCACCGTCGGCGACGATCGAGACCTGCTTCGCGCCGGAGAGCGACTGCGCCGCCTTTGCGGTGCGCGCGATCGACCGGGCCCAGCACGAGATCCTGGTCGGCGCCTACGGTCTGACCACTGGGTCCGGCATCGTCGAGGCGCTGCTGCGCGCGCACCGGCGCGGCGTCGCCGTCAAGCTGATCGCCGACAGGAGCACACCCTGCGGCCGCAACAGCGGCATCGACCCGCTAGCGGGCGCGGGGGTGCCGGTCTGGATCGATCATATCGCGCGGATTGCGCATGCGAAGACGATGGTCATCGACGGCGCCGTCACCTTGAACGGCTCCTATAATTGGACCCGCGGGGCATCGGCCAATTCCGAAGATTTGAACCTGGTCGCATCGCCGGTGGTCGCCGAGGCCTACGCCACCCATTGGCGCGATCGTCAAGCCGTCTCGCTGCGCTTCGACCGCCGCGAGGACTGGTGCAGCGCCGTGGTACGCTAATTCCTCCGCCGGAGGGTTGCCCGGCATCAGGCCGACGTCCCACTATGCGGTCCATCCGCGACACCGCCACGCAGGAGGAGATGGATGCCGACCGCAGTCGAAGAGAAGGACGCGATCCGCGAGGTCCTGGCCGAATACTGTTTCCGGCTCGACGATGGGCACTTCGCCGAGATGGCGGCATTGTTCACCGAGAACGGCACCTGGGACACCGCTTTCGGCAGGGCGACCGGGCGCGCCGCGATAGCCGAATTGGCCCGCAATCTGCGGGAGCGAGCCGGAGAACAACGACCCCGAGCGATCCATCTAGTCACCAACATCGCAATCGCCCTCGACGGTGCGAGCGCACGGGTCCGCTCCAATTGGACCGTCGTACAAAACAGCCCGGAGGGACCAAAGATCGGCTCGGGCGGCGCCTACCGCGACGAGCTGGTCAAAGAGCACCGGCAGTGGCTGTTCCGCTACCGCAAGATCGACCGCTTCATCGCCCCCTGAGGCTGCGACTTCAACAGCAAACCAGTCATTCCGGGACGGCCCATAAGGGCTGGGCCCGGAATCGATGAACACCGGCGTTCGCCCAATTCTGATAGGCCCGTGTTCATGGGTTCCGGGCTCGCGGGCGAAGCCCACGCCCCGGAATGACCCTCGAGCGATGAGCCGCTTTCAGGTCTTCTGGGCGACGGCACTCCGCGGATTGAGGCTCTGGATGTGACCGCTCTCGGTGCCGGCCGTCGGGTCGATGACGGCATTGATCAGGGCTGGCTTGCCTGACGCGAGCGCCTCGCTCAAAGCCTGGGTGAGGCTGGGCGTGTCGGTGACGTAGTAGCCGGCCCCGCCGAACGCCTCGATGATCTTTTCGTAGCGCGCGTCGCGGAGGAGGCCGGTCGGCGAGTAGGCGCGGCCGGGCGCGTCGCCGCGGTAGACACCGTTATTGTTGAAGATGACCGTGACCACCGGCAGCTCGTAGCGGCAGATCGTCTCGATTTCCATGCCGCTAAACCCGAAGGCGCTGTCGCCCTCGATCGCGACGACGGGCTTGCCGGTCACTGCAGCCGCGCCGATCGCATAGCCCATGCCGATGCCCATGACGCCCCAGGTGCCGCTGTCGAGGCGGTGGCGGGGTTTATCCATGTCGATGATGTTGCGGCCAAAGTCGAGCGTGTTGGCGCCTTCGTTGACGACATAGACATCCGGCTGGGTGGCCAGAGCGTTGCGCACCGCGCGCAGCGCGCTGGAGAAGTTCATCGGGCTCGGGTCAGCGTTGAGCCGCGCCGCCATGCGTTCGATGTTCTGCTGCTTGCGTTTGCCGATCTCGTCGACCCAGGCGGCCTGGCGTCTGATCTGTCCCGGCTTCAGCGCAGCGTTGAACGCCGCGAAAACCGACTTGATGTCGCCGACGACCGGTGCGGCGATCGCCCGGTTGCTGTCGAGCTCGGTCGCGGAGATGTCGACCTGCACAAGCCGCGTGCCCTCGGACCACAGCGGCGGCCTGCCGTGCGACAGCAGCCAGTTGAGGCGCGCCCCGGCCAGCATCACCACGTCGGCGTTGCCGATCGCATAGGAGCGCGCGGCGGCGGCCGATTGCGGATGGTCGTCGGGCAGCAGGCCCTTGGCCATCGACATCGGCAGGAACGGAATGCGCGTCGTCTCGATAAACGACCGGATTTCCTCGTCCGCCCGCGCATACGCCGCACCCTTGCCGAGGATCACCAGGGGGCGCTGGGCGTTCGCCAACAGCTCGATGGCGCGCGCGACCGATTCCGGCGCCGGGGGCTGCGGCGGCGCCGGGTCGACGACCTTCACCAGCGACTTCCTCGCCGTCTCCACGTCGAGGGCCGAGCCGAGCACTTCGGCCGTCAGGTCGAGATAGACGCCGCCCGGGCGTCCCGAGGAGGCGGCGCGGATCGCCCGCGCAATGCCGATGCCGATGTCTCGCGGCCGGTTGATGCGGTAGGCCGCCTTGGCATAGGGCCTCGCGGCGGCCAACTGGTCCATCTCCTCATAATCGCCCTGTTCGAGATCGACGATCGCACGGTCGCTCGACCCGCTGATCATGATCATCGGGAAACAGTTGGTCGTGGCGTTGGCCAACGCGACCATCCCGTTCAGGAAGCCGGGGGCCGAGACCGTCATGCAGATGCCCGGCTTCTGCGTCAGATACCCGGCGATCGCGGCCGCATTCCCGGCCGACTGCTCGTGGCGAAAGCCCAGGTAACGGATTCCTTCGGCCTGCGCCAAGCGCAGCAAATCCGTGATCGGGATGCCGGCCACCCCATAGATCGTATCGACGCCGTTCAGCTTCAGAGCCTCCACCACCAGGTGAAAGCCGTCGGTCATGTTCCCAGGCATTTCCTCTGCGCTCATATCGTCCACCCTCCCGAGAGTCGGGCAGGGTCTAAAGAGAGTTGGCCCTAGCCGTCAATGAGCACGAGCCATGGCGCACCGTTGTCCCCCTCTCCACCGGGGGGTGGGGAGGGTCGGGGTAAGGCGGGGGATTTCAGAGCGCCATCACCGCCCACCTCACCCTCCCAGCTCATCGGGCTGGGCCCCTCCCCGCATCTGGTCCGGGGCAGGCTCTCCCCCCTAAAGGGGCGGAGAGGGATTTGACCAACCCTGCGAGCGCGCCAACCGGGCACGCACCCGCCGCGCGATGCGCGCGCCCTCGGCGGGCGCGATCTCGCCGCGCGCAACGGCCGCCAGAACGGTGGCCAGAACCTGCCGGAAATCCTCGACCATGCCCAACGACGACAGGTCGATCGCAAGACGCGCCGCCGGGTCCCTTTCCGCAGAGATCAGGCGAGGTCGAAGCGGTCCAGGTTCATCACCTTGGTCCACGCCGCCACGAAGTCTTTCACAAACTTCTCCTTCGAGTCGGCGCACGCATAGACTTCCGCGAGGGCGCGCAGCTGCGAGTGCGAACCAAAGATCAGGTCGACCCGGGTGCCGGTCCACTTGACCTCGTTCGTCTTCCGGTCGCGCCCCTCGTACACGCCTTCAGCGCGCAGCGGACGGCTGCCATTGCGTGCTCATGTCGAGCAGGTTGACGAAGAAGTCGTTCGTCAGCGTCTCTGGCCGCGTGGTGAAGACGCCGTGCGTGGACTTCCCAACATTTGCGCCCAGGACGCGCAGACCGCCGACGAGAACCGTCATCTCGGGCGCCGTCAAGGTCAGCAACTGCGCCCGATCCACCAGCAGCTCCTCGGGAGAGATGCGCTGCATGCCGCGGAGGTAGTTGCGGAACCCGTCGGCAGTCGGTTCGAGCGGCGCGAAGGAGTCGACGTCGGTTTGCTCCTGCGACGCGTCCATGCGCCCCGGCGTGAAGGGGACCTTCACGTCGTGCCCGGCGGCCTTCGCGGCTTTCTCGATCGCCGCGCAGCCGCCGAGAACGATCAGGTCGGCCAGCGAGACCTTTTTCCCGCCGGTCTGTGAAGCATTGAAGTCCCTTTGGATCGCTTCGAGCGTCTGCAGCACCGTCGCCAGCTGCGCCGGCTGGTTGACGTCCCAGTCCTTTTGCGGCGCGAGGCGAATGCGCGCGCCGTTCGCTCCGCCGCGCTTATCGGAGCCGCGGAATGTCGACGCCGACGCCCAAGCCGTCGAGACCAGCTGGGAAGCGGACAGGCCGGACGCGAGGATTTTCGCCTTCAGAGCCGCAATGTCCTCTTCCCCGATCAGCGGATAATCCACAGTCGGGAATCGGGTCTTGCCACGATCAGCGTGCTCTTTCGGCACGAGCGGGCCGAGATAACGCACGATCGGGCCCATGTCGCGGTGCGTCAGCTTGAACCACGCCCGGGCAAACGCATCGGCGAACTCGTCCGGATGCTCGTAGAAGCGCCTCGAGATCTTTTCGTAAACCGGATCGACCCGCAGCGAGAGGTCCGTGACCAGCATCGTCGGCACGTGCCGCTTCGACGGGTCGTAGGCGTCCGGAATCGTTGCGGCGCCGCCTTTCGCCTTAAACTGCCAGGCGCCGGCCGGGCTCTTCGTCAGCTCCCATTCGTTGTTGAACAGGTTCTCGAAGAAGTGGTTGCTCCACTGCGTCGGCGTCTGCGGACCAGATGACTTCCGGGCCGCCGGTGATCGCGTCGGCCCCTTTGCCCGTGCCAAATCGGCTCTTCCAGCCGAGGCCCTGCTCCTCGATCGGGGCGGCTTCCGGCGCCGGGCCCACCAGTGTCGCATCGCCGGCGCCGTGGGTCTTGCCGAAGGTGTGACCGCCGGCAATCAGTGCGACCGTCTCTTCGTCGTTCATCGCCATGCGGCGGAAGGTTTCGCGGATGTCCCTGGCCGCCGCGAGCGGATCCGGGTTGCCGTTCGGTCCTTCCGGGTTGACGTAGATCAGACCCATCTGCACGGCGGCGAGAGGGTTCTGAAGATCGCGGTCGCCGGTGTAGCGCTCGTCCGCCAGCCACTTGCCTTCGGGGCCCCAGTAGATGGACTCGTCGGGCTCCCAGACGTCCTCGCGCCCGCCGCCGAAACCGAACGTCTTGAAGCCCATCGACTCGAGGGCGACGTTGCCGGCGAGGATCATCAGGTCGGCCCAGGAGAGTTTCCGGCCGTATTTCTGCTTGATCGGCCACAGCAGCCGGCGCGCCTTGTCGAGGCTCGCGTTGTCCGGCCAGCTGTTGACCGGCGCGAAGCGCTGCTGGCCGGCGCCGGCGCCGCCGCGGCCGTCGCCGATGCGGTAGGTGCCGGCGAGATGCCACGCCATCCGAATGAACAGCCCCCCGTAGTGGCCATAAGTCGGCCGGCCACCAATCCTGCGAGTTCGTCATCAAGGCATGCAGGTCCTCGATCACGGCGTTCAGGTCGAGGCTCTTGAATTCCTTGGCGTAGTCGAACGCCTCACCCATCGGATTGGATAGGGTGGAGTGCTGGTGCAGAACCTGAAGGTTCAGCTGGTTCGGCCACCAGTCACGGTTCGTGTGTGCGCGGGTCCCGCCCGTGAACGGGCACTTGCTTTCACTTGCCATGTTCACTCCGATCGTGTTCCGCAATTTGGGGTTCGCACCCCAACCGGGCTCGCGGTATCGGTCGGCCGCTACAACGACCCGTCGAGACCGCTTGACGGCTAACGCCCGCCGACGACCGCGATATGGGGTGCCGGCGCGCCGTGTCAAGAATTAGAATTATTACAATTAATTCGCCCGCCCCGGGCGGATCCGGACGATGATGTTGACCCGCCTGATCTCGGTGCCGGCCGGCGGCAGCGGCAGCCCGCTGACCGATAATTGCGGTGCCGGGATGTCCTGCAGTTTCCCGGTCGCTTCACAGAAGAAATGATGGTGATCGGCCGTGTCGGTATCGAAATACGAGCGTCTCGGCTCGACGACGGTCTCGCGCAGCAGCCCGGCTTCGGTGAATTGGTGTAGCGTATTGTAAACGGTCGCCAGGGACACCGGCATCCCCGAGGTCACGGCTTCCCCGTGCAACTATTCGGCCGTGACGTGGCGGTCGCCGTTTTCGAGAAGGAGTTGCGCCAAGGCAAGCCGCTGTCGCGTCGGCCGCAAACCGGCCTCGCGCAGCCGCCGGAAGGCGGCGGAGAGTGGCGCAGTGCCTTTCATGCTGTGGACATGGGCAGGCGCGACCCCAAAGCAAACACCGGTATTGCCGGGCTCCGGTGCGCAACCGTGGGTCGACGCCGCGCGGCGATTGAAGTCTTCGCTCGGGGTGCGCTCGGCAAAGGGTACCGCGCTGAAGCGGGCGATCACCGCGATGGACATCCACGACCACGCGCAAGAGATCCGTCTCCCCTAGCGGAGTTCGCGACGGCCGGAACGAGGATGCGGGCGATCCTCCATGCCGCTGGAGGCGCGCTTCTTGCTGGTCGGTTCACGACGATACCCCACATTAAATCCGCCGCTCCGCCGCAGCGTTTCGATCAGGTGTAGCGTTCTCTCGGTGGAGCGGTGCCGGGTGGGACCGTTGAACGGAGAGCCATGCCATGCCCCTGACCACGGACGAAAAACTGTTGTCCCTCAGCCATGAAATCATCGAAGCCTTTGCCAAAGTTGACGGTGGTGTCCATCCCGGGTTCAGACCCGCGCATGCGAAGGGCATCCTGCTGAAGGGCGTGTTTACCCCTTCGTCAGAAGCCGCTTCGCTGACGCGGGCGCCGCATCTGCAGCGGAATTCCACGCCGGTGACGGTCCGCTTCTCGAATTTTGCCGGAATTCCGGCAGTTGCCGACAACGACCCGCAGGGCGCCAGCCCTCGCGGTTTTGCGGTTCGCTTCCACCTTGCCGAGCATGTTCACACCGACATCATTGGTCATTCGGTCGACAGCTTCCCGGCGCGCACCGCGGAAGGGCTCGTGGAGTTCCTCAATGCATTGATTGCCACCGACCCCGCCGGGTCGCACCCGAATGCCATCGAGCGGTTCCTCGGCGCCCATCCCGCGGCTGCGACATTTGTGCAGATTCCCAAGCCGATCCCGACCAGCTTTGCGAGGGAGTCGTTTTTCGCGGTGTCCGCATTCAAGTTTACCAATGGGGAGGGGCGAAGCCGCTACGGGCGCTATCGGGTGCTGCCGGTAGCCGGGAACGAATATCTCGACGAGGCCGAAGCCGCCGCGCGCAGTCCAAACTTCCTCTTCGACGAGATCAAGGAGCGAGTTGCAAAGGAACCGGTCAGGTTTCGCGTAGCCGTACAATTGGCCGAGGATGGCGACGCCATCGACGATGCCACAGTCCGCTGGCCCGAGGAGCGGCCTCAACTCGCGTTCGGCGAAATCAGCTTGCAGGAAATCGCTCCGAACAACGCCAGCGAGCAGCAGCACATCATCTTTGATCCGATCCCGCGGGTGCATGGCATCGAAGCCTCGGCCGATCCTCTCTTCGAGCCGCGAGCCAATGTCTATCTGATGTCCGGGAGGCGGCGCAGGGCGGCTGAAGAGCGGCCGTAAGGCGGGTGGAGCGCCGCGCAACCCGCCGCACGTCTCGACTTATGATATCGCCATGCGATAATCGGACCGGTTTTGTACGCTCGCGGCAACCTCTGACAAAAAGGAGTGTCTGTACATGACACCAGCATCGCAGCAATTCACGGCCGGTCCGTTGACGTTCAGCGTCAGACACGAACTGTGGGACGGCAACATCCATGATCACGCTGACCAGGGGGTATCGATCGCCGTGGCGGCGGATGTCGCCGGCAAAGAAACGACCCTGCTGCGGTTCAACTGCTTCGACCAGGAGAAGAGCTACATCTACGGGCCGGAAAATCCCGATCTGGATGGCCTGCCCGCGGCGGCCGACAGCGCGATGGGCCAGCTCTACCGAATGGACCCGATAGCCGACGGGAACCCCATCGGTTGGACCATCAAGACCCTCGCAGAAGAAGCTCCCGAAGATGCTGGAGAGAGCCGGGTACCCGCAGATCGCTGCGGCGACCGATCTCGCAGAGGTGGGGCGCCTGCTGCCCGAGGTGGAAGCCTGCGCGAGAGCGCTGTTTGCTGCCAAGCGGAACACGGTCAAACACAATCGCGGCACGGATATCTTCGAAGCCGGGAATATCAGGTTTGGGCTCGAGATGCGGCGGCAGGCGGGGGGAGACGGCGGCCTCGCCGTCCATGTCTTGGCCGATACCGGCGGATCGACCGGAAGATCCTATGTCGAAGAAACCGAGATCCTGGCCTTCGACTGTTTTTGGCAAGCCCCGCATTACCATTATGGCCCGCGCAACAAGAACCATCGCATCTTTTGGGACAAGACATTGGTCGAGGACCCGCTCGGGTGGGTGTTCGAGCAGTTCGAGAACAGAAAACTGGGAGCCATGATCGAGCGGGCCGGCTACCCGGGGATCGCGGCCGATCTGGATCTGGAAAAAGTCGCCGCCGTGCTCCCAACCGTGAAGAAGAAGGCCCGCGAGATGCAAGCCGAAGGCGAGGCATTGACGGGTCACCCAGGGTTGCCGTTAGAGCCCACTCCCAACCTGATTTCTCGTTAAAGGGCCGGCAGCAATTCGTCGGCGGGTGGAGCGCCGCGCAACTCGCCACTCGTTGCGTAGCGGCACGGCGGGTTATCCCCGGCTTTCGCCGGGGTTCACCCGTCCTATGCTCCTTTCTGAAGAGACACCAGCGACGGGCTGGGCGTTGTTTTTCTTATCAAACGCGGCCCGTGCCCTGATGATGTGCTGCACATGACCCTGTGCCCACTCGCCGAGCGGCTTGACAGCTTCCCACAAAGACCGCCCGAGCTCGGTCAACTCGTAGTCCACGCGCGGCGGGATCGTCGGGAACTGGGTTCGTTTCACCAAGCCGTCCCGCTCCAATCCCCGAAGCGTCAGGGTGAGCATTCTCTGTGAGATGCCGCCCACCATCCGTTTGATCTCGTTGAAGCGCTTCGGGCCATCGCCCAACAGGACGATGATGAGGACGCTCCATTTGTCGCCGACACGCGCCAATACCGAACTGACGGCACGGCAATCTTCGCTCGCGGGATCAGGAAGCTCGACGGTCACCTCGGTGTGCTCCAGTACCAAATCTGTGCCTTCTTGCGCAGCTTAGCACGGTTACTAACCTAGTCTAAGTCACAGTTTTATACGTGGGCGGGCCGTCGGATCCGCGGCGGCGTGAAACTGTGCCCTCGGGTCTCGCTCGCTCGACCCGAGACTGAGCGGGGACCTTTGTGTTCAACCATCCAAGATGAGCAAAACATGACCGTTATCTCTGTGATCGTCGGAAGCACCCGCCAGGGTCGCTTTTCGGAAAAGCCGGCGCGGTGGATTCTTCAACATCTCAAGAACCGCAGTGGCATCGAGGCGCAGCTGCTCGACCTCCGGGACTTTCCGATGCCCTTCTTCGACCAGCCCGTGCCGCCCGCGATGCCGGGCCGCCCGCCTTACGAGAATGAAGTCGTCAAGAGATGGACCGCCGAAATTGCCCGGTCGGACGGCTTCATCTTCGTCACGCCGGAATACAACTACGGCCCCGCTGCGGTGCTCAAGAATGCCCTCGACTGGGTTTACCCGGAGTGGAACCGCAAGGCGGCTGCTTTCGTCAGCTATGGCGGTGCCGCGGGCGCGCGCAGCGTCCAGCAGCTCCGCGAAACGGCAATAGAGCTTCAGCTCGCGCCGATCCGCTCGTCCGTCCACATCCCCGCTGCGACCCTCTGGGCGCACTTCCAGGGCGGCGACGTGGATGCGGGACTGGCGGAGCTCGAGGCACCCGCCAAGGCGATGATCGACGACCTGCTGTGGTGGACAGCGGCGCTGAAGGCGGCGCGCGCGACCACATCCTGATCGGCGGCAGACCGGGCCCGTTTCATGCGCGAACCGGCGCCAATCGTGCGAGGCGCCGGGCGGCGCGCGATTTCGCCGCGCGGGGGTCCACCCAAATCCTCTTAAGGAAAAGAAAACGTTTAAAGGTGACCCTCCGCGCACGGGGGAGCGACGAATTGTGCTGCAACGCTCGGCGCGCCGAGCGCGCATGCGAGGAGGTTAAAATGAAAACCGGCAGCGATCTGGTAAAGAGCCCCACCCCGCCGCTCAATCGACCGCATAAAGACACGGAGGACCATCACGCGGCATTCGCCGCGATATCCGCCAAAACCCCTGTGGACGAAGAGTTTCGGGCAGCTTTCCGGCGAAGCAAGCTGCACATTGCTTACACCCATCCCCGCTTCGACCGTGCGGCGCGCGACCAGGCAGTTGCCAGTCTGGTCGATCGTTTGGGCGAGGAAGCGGCGGAGACGGTCACCCAGCCGCGCCCCGGTGGCGTCGGTCAGGGCTTCTTCTATAACCCGGACTTCAAGACGAGCTGGGGTCTCGGCACATCGTTCGGCTGTGACTTTGTGTGCCCGGCGCCGCCGGGCGGCAACGTCAACACCTGGCTCTATCTCACCGCGACCAACCGATCCGGGCTCGGCGTGGAGGCATTCGTTTCCTATGACGGTCAGGGCATCCCGCATTTCCGGGTGTACGACTGGGCCCGCAGCGACCCCTGGCAGACCGATGTCCCTTTCACATCATTGGATAATTATATCACCACCATGTCTGCGCATGGCGCTTCCTACCCGGTGCTCCCGGTGTGGAACGGCACTTGGGCGATCAGCACGGACACGTATCGAAACCAGGCGCTGCTCTACAACAACGTGCGCGGCGGCTGGGATTTGGTTTACCAATACGACTATGCCGCCACCGACTCGCAGCAGAAAACCGGTTGGGTAGGCTCCTGGGCCCCGATCGTTGAGACGTTTCAATCGCTGTATGTCAACACGAACCCGATGGGAGCGCTAGGCGCGCAGCTAATCAGTTCGGACAACAACGGGGTCTGGGGCAGCTGGGAATCTGCTTTCTGCTGCGAATTCGTATGTCCGAACTGATAATGTGGGCTTCAATTTAGTGTTCCTCGATAGCAATTACGCTTTCGTCGTCAACAGCTGACCCGCTGCGTCCCCGGCGGGCGGAGAAGGTGCGATGCCGATTGACCCCCCGCCGGAGCCGCCTTTGATAATCGAACAGCCGGGCAAACCCTCCGGCCCGATTGTTGACATGCGCGACGCTTTCGCCCGCAAGACGCCGCAGACAGAAGAAGACCGCGCCCAGGCGCGAGCCTTTATCGACGGCAAAATCGAGATGATTCGTCGCGACCCTCATATGACCGATGCAGAAAAGGCCGCTGCGATCGCCGGCCTTGAAGCCCGGCGCTAGCGGGCCGCTGCGAGTTTTCAGCTCGCACCGGCCTTCACACCACTAGTCAATTACGGGTCTCTCCGACCAATTGGCTGTCGACGAGTGGCAGATCGAGTTCAGTGAGATGCGTCGGGCTGAGTTCGGCGGCTGTTATTCGCGCCGGATTTGCTTGATCTGACGGCTAGTAAGGCGACGATCTTCTGCTGAACTTGCGGATCGTCGAGCAGGCGCAAAAACGTCTGTTTGAAAGCCTCGTATTGCTCGGCCTTCTTGATCTCGTCTTCTGTTTTGGTTCGATCCTCCACCGCACGATTATGCCCTAGGGTTCGTCAGTCGAGCGTCCCGGTGCTGTGATGGCGTAAAGAGCGGCGAAAAGCCAGCGCTGGCCTTGGCTACGACACGGATACGTCGTCTCCGAAGATCCGCCCTGTCGACGTCAAAAATCCGTCCGAATTGGAAGTTCTGCGCCCCTGGTCTTTTTCGGTAGTTTATTTTCAACCTGTACAGGGTCCCGGCGAAGTGCGAATGGCTTTGAGGGCTGGGACCAAGGAGAACCGAATAGATGACTAGGTTGATGGGTCAGGAGAAGCAGCGCATTTCCGAGAGGCTCGAGCGGCTCGATGCCGAACGCGAAAAGCTGAATGCTCAACTCAATGAATTGGAAATCGCCGAACGTGTTTTGTCACGATTCGGAAAGAAAGCGGTTAGAACCGAGAAGCAGGAGAAAGTGCGTCCGGAGAAGACTGCGCCGGCCGTGGGTACGAAGCGCAAAGCGCGAGGCAATCAACCGATGCCGGGCGTGTCGCTGAGCGACGCGACCTTAAAAGCTGTGCAGTCTCACGACGAGGGCGCCACCGCCGGCCAAGTTCTCAACTATCTCTCGCGGAAGTTCGGGATGGCGGTCCGGCCGAACCACCTTGGGATGGCGCTGCAACGCCATCGTCGTGCCGGCCGACTCGACAACCGCAATCAGCTCTGGTACCCGACACCCTCGGTATAGGGTCAGGATAATCGCGATCCGCGATCGACGCACAGGACGGCGTTCGAACGCCGCATCCCGGTAAGGCACTTTAACAGATGAGGCCGCGAATTTGGGCGGCCGCTCCGAAGGTGTCAGTCCCCGATTGCTAGGAACCGTTCGTCACGGCGGCCTTGACCAGGGCGGACTCGGATGCTCTGGTAGTCATAGACGAGAAGACTCGGCGAAGATCTCCGCCCCGCTACCGAGCCTCCTTCAGCTCGCGCAGCGCCACTTGGCGTGGGATTTCACCCGCGTCAATTCGACGCTGCGGCATCTGCCCATTGGCCATTCCCGATGGCATGCAAATTCGTGGCTGACGAAATCAAGCCTCCGCGGTTGAGCAGCATTATCGCCGACCCCCGACGGTAGGAGGCAAGCTCGTGCTGCCCTGTCCGAGACTCATCCCCGTGGGCGCTCCATTATTCCGAAGCGGCTCTGCCGTTGCAGAAGCCGTGACGAGGTCTGCCTGAGAATCCCTACCCTTTACGTCGCAAAAGCGGTTGCTCAGGCCTCTGGTATACCATATACCTAGGTCATGTCCGACGCCAGCCCACTCCCCGTTGAAAAGTCAGACCGGCCCACCCTCGACGTGCCGCGGCTGGACACCAGCAGCAGCTTCCGCAAGGAGGCCTATGCCGCGCTGAAGCGGGCGATCACCGCGATGGACATCTACGACCACGCGCAGGAGATCCGGCTCGACGAGCGGCGGCTCTCGGAGGGGCTCGGGGTCAGCCGCACGCCGATCCGCGAAGCGATGACCTTGCTCGAGCAGGAAGGCTTTGTCCGCACCCGCCCGCGCCGCGGCATCTTCGTCGTGCGCAAGACGAAGCGCGAGATCGTCGAGATGATCACGGTCATGGCGGCGCTCGAAAGCATGGCAGCGCGGCTCGCCGCCGAGCGCGCTGGCGGCGCGGAAATTGCCGATTTGCGCCGGCTGATGGATGCGTTCCGGGCTGGCAGCGAGCGGCTCGCCGAGTACTCGGATGCGAACATCGCCTTTCACCAGTCGATCATCAGGATGAGCGGCTCCGTGCTGCTCGCCGAAATGACGGAAAACCTGTTCATCCACATGCGCGCGATCCGCAAGATCACGATCCACCAAGACAATCGCGCGGCCCGCTCGGTCGTCGACCATCTTCGGATCATCGAGGCGCTCGAACGCCGCAACCCCGAGCTCGCCGAGCGGCTGGCGCGCGAGCACACGCTGGGGCTCGCCGCGCATGTCGAGCAGCACGGCGATTTTCTCGACACGAGATAGGACGATGCTAGAGTTTCAACAAACCTCCAATCGTCGCCCCCGGGCAAGCGGGGGTCCAGGGCAAGCGGGGGTCCAGGGCAACCGTTGAGCCCGCAGACCCTGGATTCCCGCTTTCGCGGGAATGACGGCGTAATAGGATCTGACAAATGAGCAAAGCTCTGGAAGGTGTGCGCATCCTCGATTTGAGCCATGTCCAGGCCGGCCCGACCGGCACCCAGCTGCTGGCGTGGATGGGCGCCGACGTGATCAAGGTCGAGATGCCCGGCCGTGGCGACATCACCCGCGGCCAGTTGCAGGACGTCAAAGGCGCCGACAGCCTCTACTTTACGATGCTGAACTCGAACAAGCGCAGCGTCACGGTCAATTTGAAGTCGCCTAAGGGCAAAGCCGTCATCGAGGAGCTGGTCCGGCGCAGCGATGTGGTCATCGAGAACTTTGGTCCGGGGGTCCTCGATCGTCAGGGCTTTACCTGGAAACGCTTTCAGGAACTGAACCCGCGCATTATCTACGCCTCGATCAAAGGGTTCGGCCCGGGGCCTTACGCCGATTGCAAGGCCTATGAGAATGTCGCCCAGTGCATGGGCGGGGCGGCGAGCACGACCGGCTGGGAGGACGGGCCGCCGACAGTAACCGGAGCCCAGATCGGCGACAGCGGCACCGGGGTGCATACGATCGCTGGCATCCTCGCCGCGCTCTACCAGCGCGAGCGCACCGGCAAGGGCCAGCGGGTCGAGGTCGCGATGACCGACGCGGTGCTCAATCTGTGCCGGGTCAAGATGCGCGACCAGCAGCGTCTCGCGCGCGGACCGCTGCCCGAATACCCGAACAAGGAATTCGGCGACGCAGTGCCGCGGGCCGGCAATGCCTCGGGCGGCGGCCAGCCCGGCGCGGCGTTGCGCTGCGCGCCGGGCGGGCCCAACGATTATGTCTATGTGATCATCCAGCCGCCATGCTGGGAACCGCTGATGAAGCTCGCTGGCCGCGAAGAGCTGATCACCGATCCGCAATTTGCGACGCCGCAGGCGCGCTTGCCAAAGATCCCCGAATGTTTCTCGATCATCGAGAAATGGACGATGACCAAGACCAAGTTCGAGGTCATGGAGGCGCTCAACGCGGTCGACGTGCCGTGCGGCCCGATCCTGTCGATGAAGGACATCTACCAGGATCGATCGCTCTACGAACGCGGTTTTCTGGTGGAAGTCGATCACCCGACGCGCGGCCGCTACGTCCAGGTCGGTTCGCCGATCAACCTCTCGGACTCGCCGGTCGAGGTCAAGCGCTCGCCATTGCTCGGCGAGCATACCGACGAGATCCTCGATTGGCTGGGCTACGGCACGGACGAGATCGCCGAATTGCATAAAGAAGGGGCTGTCTGAGCCCCGATGCGACCATGCACGCCCCTGTAAGACACGATCGCCGCATCCACCCAGGCTCGGGCCGGCGGCGCGGGCCCGATCACCCGAAGGGCCGGCAGGTCGATCCCGCCGCGCTCGCCGAGGTCGCGGCGCTGCTCGGCGATCGCGAGCGGCGGCGCGACCTGCTGATCGAGCACCTGCACCTGCTGCAGGACCATTTCGGCTGCCTTTATGCGCGGCATCTCGCCGCCCTCGCCGAAGAGATGCGGCTCGCCCTTGTCGAAGTCTACGAGGTCGCCTCGTTCTACGCGCATTTCGACATCGTCATGGACGGCGAGGCGCCACCGCCGCCGCTGACCGTGCGGGTCTGCGACAGCCTCAGCTGCGAACTGGCCGGCGCCACTCAGTTGCTCGCCGATCTGCGCAGCGCGACTCGGACGCCGACGTCCGGGTCGTCCGAGCACCCTGCATGGGCGGCTGTCATCGCGCGCCGGTCGTGGCGATCGGCCATGCGCTGCACGAGCACGCCACCGCAGACAGTGTCGCCGAAGCCGTCGCCGCAGGCGAGACGCACCCGCCGATTCCGGAATATCCCGGCCTCGATGCCTATCGCGCGGCCGGCGGCTATCGTCTTCTCGGAACTTGCCTGGCCGGGCGAGCGCAAGCCCGAGGAGCTGATCGAGATCCTCGAGCACTCGGGCTTGCGCGGGCTCGGCGGCGCCGGGTTTCCGACCGGCCGCAAGTGGCGCCTGGTACTGCAAGAGCCGGCGCCCCGGTTGCTGGCGGTCAACGCCGACGAGGGCGAGCCCGGCACCTTCAAGGACCGCTATTTTCTCGAGACCGACCCGCACCGCATGCTCGAAGGCATGCTGATCGCCGCCTGGGTGGTCGAGGCGGCCGAGATCTACATCTATCTGCGCGACGAATATCCGCAATGCCGCGCGATCCTCGAAAGCGAGATCGCCGCGGTCGAGGCGGCTGGGCTGGCGCGGCATGCCGCGCATCCACCTGCGCCGCGGCGCCGGCGCCTATATCTGCGGCGAGGAATCGGCGATGCTCGAGAGCATCGAGGGCAAGCGCGGCCTGCCGCGGCAGCGAGCCGCCCTTTCCGGCGCAGGTCGGGCTCTTCGGCCGGCCGACCCTGATGCAACAATGTCGAGACCCTCTACTGGGTGCGCGACATCGTCGAGAAGGGCGCGGATTGGTTCACCAACCAGGGCCGCAACGGCGCGCCAAGGGCTGCGCAGCTTCTCGGTTTCGGGGCGGGTGCAGTGACCCGGGCGTCAAGCTCGCTCCCGGCCGGCATCACCGCGCGCGAGCTGATCGACGAATTCTGCGGCGGCATGGCCGAGGGCCATCGTCTTCAAGGGCTATCTGCCGGGCGGCGCCTCGGGCGGCATCCTGCCGGCGGCGACTGGCCGACATCCCGCTCGATTTCGGCACGCTCGAAGCCGACGGCTGCTTCATCGGCTCGGCCGCGGTGGTCGTCCTCTCCGACAAGGACGACATGAAGGCGGTGGCGTTGAACCTGTTGCGCTTCTTCGAGGACGAGAGCTGCGGCCAATGCACGCCGTGCCGCGCCGGCACCGAGAAGGCCGTCAAGCTGCTGACCGCGCCGCACTGGGACGAGCCGCTTGCTGGAAGAGCTGACGCAGGTGATGAGCGACGCCTCGATCTGCGGTCTCGGCCAGGCGGCAATGAACCCGGTTAAACAGGTGCTGAAACATTTCCGCGAGGACCTGTTAACGTGATCTCTCATTACCAGCTCGTCATTCCCGCGGAGGCGGGAATCCAGGTCGGCAAGCTCGATGCGCCGGGCATTCCTGGACCCCCGCTCTTGCGGGGATGACGGCATTGGCGGAGATCCGATGACCGATCCGATCCGCTTTTTTCTCGACGGGACCGAGGTCGAGGCCGCGCCGGGCGAGACGATCTGGCAGGTGGCCGACCGCCAGGGCATCGAGATCCCGCATCTCTGCTGGCTGCCGAAACCGGGCTACCGTGCCGACGGCAATTGCCGCGCCTGCATGGTCGAGATCGAGGGCGAGCGGGTGCTCGCCGCGTCTTGCGTGCGCAAGCCGGCTCCCGGCATGAAGGTTCACAGCGCCAGCGAGCGGGCGCGGTTTTCGCGAAAAATGGTCTTCGAGCTGCTGGTCGGCGATCAGCCGAACCGGGCCGCGGCGCACGACCCCGATTCGCGGTTCTGGCAATGGGCCGACAAATTGGGTGTCGGCGACAGCCGTTTCCCGCAGCATGCCGCACCCGCGCCCGACCGCAGCCATCCGGCGATGGCGGTCCAGCTCGACGCCTGCATCCAGTGCAATCTCTGCGTCCGCGCCTGCCGCGAAGTGCAGGTCAACGACGTGATCGGCATGGCGGCGCGCGGCTACCACGAGAAGATCGTCTTCGACTTCGACGACCCGATGGGCAACAGCACCTGCGTCGCCTGCGGCGAGTGCGTGCAGGCCTGCCCGACCGGCGCCCTGATGCCGGCGACCCTGGTCGACGACGAACGGCGTCTATGCGCAACGCCCCCGACCGCGAGGTCGACAGCGTCTGCCCCTATTGCGGGGTCGGCTGCCAGCTCACCTACAAGATCCGCGAGGACCGCATCGTCGCGGTCGACGGCAAGGACGGCCCGGCCAACCACAACCGGCTCTGCGTCAAGGGCCGTTTCGGCTTCGACTACGTCCACCACCCGGACCGCCTGACCGAGCCGCTGATCCGCAAGGACGGCGTCTCCAAGCACGACACCGAGATCGATCCGGCCAACCCCTGCACGCATTTCCGCAAGGCGAGCTGGGAGGAGGCGCTCGACCTGGCCGCCGCGGGCCTCAAACGCATTCGCGACCGGGACGGCAAGCGGGCCCTGGCCGGGTTCGGCTCGGCCAAGGGCTCGAACGAGGAGGCCTATCTGTTCCAGAAGCTGGTGCGCACCGGCTTCGGCAGCAACAATGTCGATCACTGCACCCGGCTCTGCCACGCCTCATCGGTCGCGGCGCTGATGGAGGGGATCGGCTCGGGCGCGGTCACGGCACCGTTTACCGCAGCGGCGGATTCCGACGTCATCATCGTCATCGGCGCGAAGCCGACCGAAAACCATCCGGTCGCCGCGACCTTCTTCAAGAAGGCGGCAAAGCGCGGCGCCAAAATTTATCGTGATGGATCCGCGCGGCCAGACGCTGACGCGGCATGCGACGGCGACCCTGCGGTTCAATCCCGGTCGCGACGTCGCGCTGCTCAATGCCTTGATCCACACGATCATCGAAGAGGGCCTTCACGATAAACAATACGTGCAGGCCCACACCGATGATTTCGAAGAGCTGCGCGATCATATCCGCGACTACAGCCCAGAGAAGATGGCGCCGATCTGCGGCATCGAGGCCGCGACCCTGCGCGATGTCGCGCGCACCTACGCCCGCGCCGAGGCGGCGATCATCTTCTGGGGCATGGGCATCTCGCAGCACGTCCACGGCACCGACAATGCCCGCTGCCTGATCGCGTTGGCGCTGATCACCGGGCAGGTCGGCCGGCCGGGTACCGGGCTGCATCCGCTGCGCGGCCAGAACAATGTGCAAGGCGCCTCGGATGCCGGGCTGATCCCGATGGTCTTTCCTGACTATCAACCGGTCGATGACCCGAAAATCCGCGAGAGCTTCGAGGCGCTGTGGCAGACGCGCGCTCGACGACAAACGCGGCCTGACCGTCGTCGAGATCATGGACGCGGTGCATCGCGACGAGATCAAGGGCATGTACATCATGGGCGAGAACCCGGCGATGTCGGACCCCGATGTCGAGCATGCCCGCGAGGCGCTCGCCCATCTCGAGCATCTCGTCGTCCAGGACATCTTTCTGACCGAGACCGCGAAATACGCCGATGTCGTGTTGCCGGCCTCGGCTTGGCCGGAGAAGGACGGCACCGTCTCCAACACCAACCGCCAGGTGCAGATCGGCCGCGCCGCCCTGCCGTTGCCCGGCAATACCCGGCTCGATTGGTGGATCATCCAGGAGATCGCGCGGCGCATCGGGCTCGACTGGTCCTACACCCATCCGCGCGACGTCTTCGCCGAGATGAAATTGGCGATGCCGTCGCTGAACGGCATCACCTGGGAGCGCCTCGAGCGCGAGAGTTCGGTCACCTATCCCTGCGATTCCGAAACCGAGCCCGGGCACGACATCGTGTTCGGCGACGGGTTTCCGACCGCATCGGGCCGCGGCCGGCTGGTTCCGGCCGCGATCATCCCGCCGGCCGAGGAGCCCGACACGGAATACCCGATGGTGCTGACCACCGGCCGCCAGCTCGAACATTGGCACACCGGCGCGATGACACGTCGCGCGAGCGTGCTCGACGAGATCGAGCCCGAAGCGGTCGCCAGTCTCGCGCCCGCCGACCTGCGCCGGCTCGGCATCGCCGCCGGCGAACAGATCCGCGTCACGACACGGCGCGGCACCATCGAGCTGAAGGCGCGCAGCGACAGCGCCGTCGCCCCGGGCCAGGTGTTCATCCCGTTCTGCTACGCCGAGGCCGCCGCCAACGTGCTGACCAACCCGCAGCTCGACCCCTTCGGCAAGATCCCCGAATTCAAATTCTGCGCCGCAAAAGTAGAACCCGTCGCGATTCCAGCAGCGGCCGCAGAATAGGTCCTCTCCGGGCGCTTCGAGGTCTCCCGCCGTCGGGACCGATGTAACCCAGCGCGGCTGGCTAGGAGGCCGCTACAACGAGCGGCCTTTTCGAGCGGTTCTAAAACCGAAGGGCCACGGCTCAGCCGATCATGCGGTTTTCCCGCATGACAACTTCGGGATAGCGGGCTACGCTAACCACCGACCACGGGGTGCGGGTAGGTCAAAGCAGGCGAGCGAAAATAAGCCGCTGCCCGACTGGAACTAGGAGCAATGGGTCAACCTGGTGGCGCTCGGTGCGGCTGCCAAATCGGTGAGGTGTCAGCGAAGCCGTAAATCAGCGGATCCAGAACCTTCTCCGGCGCAAACGGCAACGTATCGACCTCGCCCATTATGGTTTCCGCATGGTCCCTCCGGGTTCGACGATCTGGGAGGTCGCCATGGCAGAAATTCGCGCAATCGACAGGCCGGCAACTCCGGCAAGCTTTGAGCTCGGGCGCAAGCTCGACAGCATCCCGTTCAGCGGCTACCACGTTCTGATCATCGCCGTGCTGGCCCTCGTCGGCTTTATCGAGGGCTACGATCTGGTGATGACCGGCTCGCTCTTGGTGCTGGCCAAGGCGCCGCTGCACCTGACCGACACCGACATACGTTGGCTCGCCGTCGGCCCGACCTTCATGCTGTGCCTCGGCGGCTTCTTTTTCTCGGCGGTGTCCGATCATTTGAGCCGCAAGAGCATCGTGCTGATCGGCGTATTCCTGACTACATTTCTGACCTTGTTGATCCCGCTGGTGCAAACCGCCGAGCAGCTGATCATCCTGCGTCTGTTGACCGGCGTAGGCGCCGGCGGCGTCGTTTCGGCGGCGTTCCCGATCGCCGCCGAATTGATGCCGGCGCAGCACCGGCGCACCTACAGCGCCGTCTATGAGATGGCGCTGGCTTCCTCGTTTACCGTGGTGCCGTTTATCGCCGGCCTGCTCGCCGGCAACGCCAACGCCTTTCGCTTTCTGGCATTGCCGGGCGGGCTGGCAGTGACCGTTATCCCGGTCATCGTTTATTTCGTGCTTCCCGAAAGCCCACGCTGGTACTTGCGCAAGGGCCAGCCGCAGGCCGCGGTCGACATCGTCAACCGGATTATTGCGCGATCCGGCAACAAGGTACCGCCGCTGACGGTAGCGGCGCTCGGCGATCACCGGGAAGCCGCCAGCGAGCCGCTGCCGCCCTATTGGGCATTGTTCGCCAAAGGTCAGCTGCGCTGGACAACGGTCGGGATTCTGAGCGGCATCTGCGCCGGAACCGCTTTCTTTTTGATTTCGGTACTGTTGCCGAAGGCGCTGAACGATCAGGGCTTTGCCTTGAGCACAAGCTTGGGATTGACCTCGATCGTCTACGCGGCGAGCTTCTTCGGGAAGGGTTTCACCGGCTTCCTGATGGAGATCATCGGACGGCGCTGGACGATCGCCTATGCGCTGACCGGGTCGCTGCCGGGTCTCGCGCTGATGCTGCTGTCGCACCGCGCGGGGGACTTTGCGAACGTAATGATGGTGGCGGGAGGGCTGATCATCGGCTTCACGGTGCTATCGGCCTTCACCGCGACCCGCGTTTATCTGTCGGAGCAGTTCCCGACAGCATTGCGCGGGCGTGGGCATATCTTCGGCGAGTTGTTCGGGCGACTGTTCGCCGGCGGCGTCGCGCCGTTCCTGATGGAACCGCATACCGGTTCGGCGCCGATCTTCTTCGGCACGATATTTGTCGTCGTGGCGATCGGCGCCTTCATCCCGCTGGTCTTCGGCCGTGAGACCGTCGGCCAGCTGGAAACCGTTACCGAAGGGGTTCCGGCGCTGGCCTGAGGCGAGGCGATCGGCATGGCGGAAATCCGTCCGGTTGGCGGTTCGACATCACCCGCTGCCCATGTGCTGGGCCGCAAGCTCGACAGCATCCCGTTCAGCCGCTACCACATGATTCTGATCGCGGTGCTCTCGCTCGTCGGCTTCGTCGACGGCTACGACCTCGTCATGACCGGCTCGCTCTTGGTGCTGGCGAAGCAGCCGCTGCATCTGACGCCCGACCAGATCCGCTTTCTCGCCGTCGCCTCGACGATGATGATCGTCGTCGGCGGCTTCATCGCGTCGGCGATTTCCGACCATTACAGCCGCAAGACCATCATGCTGATCGGCGTGGCCGGGATAACCTTCTTCACTTTGCTGCTCACCTTGGTACAGACGGGCGAGCAGCTGATCATCGTGCGTCTTTTGACCGGCCTCGCGGGCGGCTTTGCCGTTTTTGCGCCGTTCCCGATCGCCGCCGAGCTGATGCCCGCGCGGCATCGGCGCACCTACAGCGCCTTCTATGAGATGGCACTTGCCTGCTCGTTCGCCGTGCTGCCCTTCGTCGGCTTCCTGCTCGCCGGCAATCCGAACGCCTTCCGGCTGATGGCGCTGCCCGGCGGCCTCGCCCTCTTTGTCATCCCGCCGCTGATCTATTTCCTGATCCCGGAAAGCCCACGCTGGTATCTGCGCAGAGGCCACGCCGCAGCGGCGGTCGCCACCGTCAACCGGATGATCCACCGCGCCGGCAATCGGGTGCCACCGCTGGCGCCAGCAGCGTTCGGCGACAACGTGCGGACGGCAAGCGAAGAGCTGCCGCCCTATCGGGCGTTGTTCGGACGCGGCCAACTGCGCTGGACGGCAATCGGGATTTCCAGCTATGTCTTCGTCGGCACTGCCTTTTTTCTGATCTCGGTCCTGCTGCCAAAGGCTCTGGTTGATCAGGGCGCCGCCGTAACCGTGAGCTTTGGGGTCAGCTCGCTGGTGTTCGCCGCGAGCATACCGGGAAAGGGCTTCACCGGTTTCCTGATGGAGATCATCGGGCGACGCTGGACGATATTCTATGCCCTCGCCGCCTCGCTGCCCGGCCTTTTCATGATGCTGATGGCGCATCGAGCAGGTTCCTATGCAACGGTACTGATGGTCGCGGGGGCGCTGCTGACCGGCTTCACGGCGCTCTCGGCCGCGACCGCCTTCCGGGTCTACCTCTCCGAGCAGTTCCCGACTGCCTTGCGCGGGCGCGGACATGCCTTTGGCGAGTCGACCGGGCGGGTCTTTTCCGGAGTGCTGGCGCCCTTCCTGATGGCACCGCACACCGGCTCGGCGACGATATTCTTCGGCACGATATTGGTGGTGGTGACGATCGGCGCCTTCATCCCGCTGGTCTTTGGCCGCGAGACCGTCGGTCAGCTGGAAACGGTGACGGAGGGGGTTCCGGCGTCGGCCTGACGAGCTGCAATACGAGCAGCTCGTATCAGCCGTTAGCTGACGCGTTGGTTTGCGTGGACCTCGACACCGACGATCCGCGGACCATTGAACTGAAGGCGGGAAGCGATACCGCCGTCGCTCCGGGCCAGGTGTTCACTCCATTCTGCTTCGCCGAAGCTGCCGCCCCCGTTCTGAGCGGAGTAGTCGCCGCCCTGGCGGGGCTTTTGTTACTCGCCGGCTGCGTCGAATCGCCAGGGCCGTTACTACCAGCCACTCCGACCTCTTGCCTGCTGCCGGCAGAACAGAGGATGCTCGTCGCCGAGCTGTTCTTCGCCCGCGGCGTCAAGGGGCGCCAGCCGGTGAGCGATGCCGAGTGGGCTGAGTTTACGGCACAGGCCATCACACCGAACTTTCCCGACGGCTTTACCGTCTTCGACGGCGAGGGCCAATGGCGTAACCCGCGGACTGGGCAAATCGCCGGGGGCCGGACCAAAATAGTGCTTGTCGCGGCCAAGCGAGAACCCGATCTTGCGCGACGGCTGTCGGCGATAATCGACGCTTACAAGGCGCAGTTCAAACAGCAATCGGTAGGCATTATCACTCGCGATTCGTGCGCAGCGTTCTAGCGGGTATACCGATCAATATGGATCGTGGACAGCGGCGGGGACCGCGCATCTGATGGCTAACGCATGACGCACTGCGACCCGGTTTCCCTATCTGGCGACGACAGCACGCTGCCGGACGAGGAGCGCGCGTCGCTGGAGCGCGCGCGGGCGCTGATCCCACTTCTCGCCGAGCGCGCGCCGGCGGCGGCTGCGGCGCGGCAACTACCGGCCGAGACGATCGCCGAGTATCACGCAGCCGGCATCCTGCGCATTCTGCAGCCGCGGCGGTTCGGCGGGCAGCAGGGCCGGTTCAGTCTGTTCTCCCGGATCGTCGAGGAGTTGACCTATGGCTGCGCCTCCGCCGCCTGGGTCTACGCGGTACTGGCCGAGCATCAATGGATCATCGCCCAGTACCCCGAAAAGGCGCAGATCGACGTCTGGGGCGACCAACCGGAAGCGGTCGCCGCGTCTTCGCTGGCGCCGCGCGCTGCCGCCAAGCGTGTCGCCGGGGGCTGGCGGCTGAGCGGGCAGTACTCGTTTTCGAGCGGCTGCGACTATGCGCAATGGGCGATCCTCGGGGCCTTTCTCGGCGAGATGGGCGACCCGCGGCACATCGCCTATCTGCTGGTGCCGCTCGCCGAGATCGAGATCGTCGACGACTGGCAGACGCTCGGCCTCGCCGGCACCGGCAGCAAGTCGCTATCCGTGCACGACGTGTTCGTGCCCGAGCACCGCTCGGTCATGGTCAGCGACCTTTTTGCCGGCACGCCGCCGGGCGCACTGGTGCATCCCGATTATCCGGTGCTGCGGGCGCCGCGCGGTTTCCTGGTGTCCTATTCGCTGCCGCCGGTCTGCATCGCGCTGGGCCGCCGCGCCCTCGATATCGCCTGCGCCGGGCTCGCCGACCGGGTGTCGCGCGGCGTGACCAAGGTCGCCGAGTCCGAGATCGTGCAGATGACGGTCGGCGAGGCCGCCGCGGCGATCGATGTGGCAACCTTGCTGCTGCACAGCGGGCGTGAATCGAGCACGGCGGCGGTCAGCTCGGGCCGCAAGATCACCGAGGCCGAGGCATTACGCGCCCGGCGCGACATGGTCTACGCCCAGCATCAGGTCGGCTGGGCGCTCGATCGCCTGTGCGAATTGGACGGCGCCCGCTGGGTCTACGACAACGACCGGCTGGGGGCGATCCGGCGAGACCTGATGACGATCGTGACCCACCATGCCGCGAGCCGCCAGGCCGCGATGGCGCCCTACGGCCGCATGCTGCTCAGCGGCGGTGCTGCGTAAGCCCGGGGCAGATCAGGAGCGGTTCGTCTCGACGCCGGCCGTCGACAGCCACCAACCCTCGCCGGCCAGCCAGCACGTTGCATCGGGCTCTTCGGGCGCGCGCCGCAAGGATCGGACAGTGCTGAGCCGCGAACCCGCCAGAGCCGCCTGAAGCCGCTCCTCGGCGGCCGAATCGCGACCGCCAATACAGGGGATGATGCCAATCTGGCCGGCGAAGCGGACCGGATAGCGCCGCGTCTCCGCGGCGTGCCGCTCGACGATCAGCGAACCGCCCCACCGATCGGCGTTGGTCAGCGGCACCAGAAGGCGCCCGTTCTCGGCAGCGAGCGCGTCGAGCCAGGCCATCGAAATGTGCGTGACACCCGCATTGACGATAATCGCATCGGCAGGACGATCCGGGCAGAATTTGAACCCGTCGGCGACGACGACTGTGGCCTGCGGCCACCGCTCGGCCAGATTTTGCCGGGCACGCTCGGCCAGCGCGGGGTCGATTTCGATCGCCGTGACCTGACCGGTCGCGCCGACGATCTCGGCGAGGATCGCGCTGTAGTAGCCCACGCCGGCGCCGACATGGACGACATGGCCGCCGGGGGTCAACCCGAGCTGGTCATACAAACGAGCCCAGAGACTAGGCTGCCCGTTGTTGAGCCGCCGCTTTTCATCGATCGCGATCAGCACATCGTGGTAGAGGCGGCGCGGGTCGGCATCTTCGGTCGTCCAATATCCGGCGGTCGCCATCGGGCTGAGAATGCGCCACGGCCCCGGCCCGAAGAATTGCTCGCGCGGCACGGTCGCGAAGGCGTTGACAACACGGCGCGAACCCACCTTGGCGGTGAAGCGCAGCTCCTCGGCGTACTGGCGCCGGGCTTCTTCAATCGAACCGGCCATCCCTCGCTCCTGCGCGTGGATGCGAGCCCAGCATCCCGTGTTTAGATCAGTTCGGCGCGGGCACAATTGTATCAACCAGATCAAACGGTGTCCTCTCCTCGCGTCGCCTCGCCTAGCACGGGACCGGCGATCGTGCGAGGATACGTTGGTAAATTCAGATGAGTTTGAGCGCAGCAATGACCAGAGACGTCAGGACGCCGCCTAGGGCTCCAGCATGCTCGTAGAGATCGGTCACTTCGCGCTGGTCCTCGCGCTGCTCGTGGCGCTCGTGCAAGGGACGGTGCCGCTGGTCGGGGCGTCAGTGCGCAGCCGGCCGCTGATGGATCTGGCGGGATCCGCGGCGTTGCTGCAGCTCGGCTTGGTGGGGCTGGCATTTGCCGTCTTTATGCATGCCCATATCGTGTCCGATTTCTCGCTGCGGAACGTTTTCGAGAACTCGAACACCGCAAAGCCGATGCTCTACAAGGTGACCGGGGTCTGGGGCAGCCATGAAGGCTCGATGATGCTTTGGGTCCTGATGCTGACCTTGTTCGGCGGGCTGGTCGCTGCCTTGGGGCGGTCGTTGCCGACGACCTTGCGGGCGAGGACCTTGGCGATCCAGGGCCTCCTCGGCTTTGGCACGCTCGCCTTCATCATCGGCACCTCGAACCCGTTCGACCGGCTGATCCCGGCTCCGATCGACGGCCGCGACCTCAATCCGCTGCTGCAGGACCCCGGTCTCGCCTTTCATCCGCCGTTTCTATATTTCGGCTATGTCGGGTTCTCGATCACCTATTCCTTCGCGATCGCCGCGCTGATCGAAGGACGTATCGGCGCTCAATGGGCGCGCTGGGTGCGGCCCTGGGCGTTGACCGCCTGGTGCGGGCTGACCATCGGCATCGCGATGGGCAGTTGGTGGGCTTATTACGTGCTCGGCTGGGGCGGCTGGTGGTACTGGGACCCGGTCGAGAACGCCTCGTTTATGCCGTGGTTGCTGGGCACCGCACTGCTGCACTCGGCGGCGGTCGTCGAGAAGCGCGAGACCCTGCAACGCTGGACCGTCCTGCTGGCGATATTGACGTTCGGGATGAGCCTGATCGGGACCTTCCTCGTGCGCTCCGGCGTCCTGACCTCGGTCCACTCCTTCGCGATCGACCCGACGCGCGGCGTCTTCATCCTTGTGCTGATCGCGCTGGTGATCGGCGGCGGCCTCGTACTCTATGCCTTCCGTGCCGCGGGTCTTGAGATCGGCAACCGGTTTGCCCCGGTCAGCCGCGAGGGCGCATTGGTCTTCAACAACCTGCTGCTCTGCGCCGGCATGGCGACGGTGTTCCTCGGCACCTTCTATCCGCTGTTCGCCGAGGTGTGGAGCGGCGTCAAGCTGTCCGTCGGCCCGCAATTCTTCGATGCGACGTTTGTGCCGATCCTCGCGCCCGGCATCGTGGCGATGGTGATCGGGCCGGTCTTGGCCTGGCGACGGGGCAAGTTGACCGCGGCTTTGCGCCGCCTCGCTCCAGCTGCTGTCGGCGCGTTTCTTGTCCCGGTGATCGTCTTCGCGTTCGACCACACCGCGCCCGCCGCCGCTCTCGCCGGGATCGCGCTGGCGGTCTGGGCCATGCTTGGCGTGCTGACCGACCTCGCCGATCGCAGCGGCCTCGCCAAGCTGCCATTGGGTCAGAGCTGGCGGCGGCTGCGGCATTTGCCGCGCACGACTTGGGGGTACGCCCTCGCGCATTTCGGGATTGGCGTCCTGATCGCCGGAATCGTCGTCTCAACCGCATGGCGCAGCGAGCGGATCGAGACGCTGCATCCGGGCGACTCCATCGAGATCGCCGGTCGGACCCTGCATTTTGCCGGGGTCAGCGAGGGAGACGTCGCCAATTACCACGCGCAACGCGCGCAGATCGTCGTCCAGCGACCCGGCAGCGCGCCGCTGACGCTCTACCCCGAGCGCCGCTGGTACCCGGTGGCGAAGAGCCAGACCACCAATACTGCGATCGCGACAAACGGGTTTGGCGATCTCTACCTGGCGCTCGGCGATCCCGACGGCAAAGGCGGATGGGTATTGCGCGCCTATTACAATCCGCTCGTTCCATGGATCTGGTTCGGCGCGATCCTCGCCGCTCTCGGCGGATTGGTCTCGCTCAGCGATCGCCGATTGCGCGGGCGCCTGCCGGCCGCAAGACCATCGACGGCAGCCGCATCGGCCGCAATCGCCCCCGCTCGGTCGGCGGATTCCGGATGACGCGACGACTGCTACTCGCGGCGCTTCTGGTGACGATGATCGGAGCGCCGCCTGCCCACTCGGTCGAACCCCCGGAGCGGCTCGCCGATCCGGCACTCGAGGCACGCGCCCGCGCGCTCAGCCAGGAGCTTCGCTGCCTGGTCTGCCAAAACCAGTCGATCGATGAGTCCAACGCCGATCTCGCCCATGATCTGCGCGTTCTGCTGCGGCAACGGCTCGCCGCCGGCGACTCGGATCAGCAGGTGCTGGACTATATCGTCGCACGATACGGGGTGTTCGTGCTGCTCGATCCGCCTTTCGAGCCAGCAACCTACCTATTATGGCTCGCCCCGCCCGTGCTGGTGCTGGGGGGCGCGGTACTCCTGTTGCTCCGGGCACGGCGCCGGCGCCCCGACCGCGAGCTCCCCGCCCTGACGGATGCAGAACGGGCCCGCGCCGCAGCAATGCTGGGCGACGGCGGATGATCTGGTTCTGGGGCATCGCAGGGCTGCTGATCGCGGTGGCGTTGACGGTGTTGCTGAGACCCTTGATGCGGGCACGCCAAGGAGCCGCGGATCGCGGCGAAACCGTTGTTGCGCTGTTTCGCCGGGAACTCGCGCAGATCGACACCGATATCGCGCAGGGAAGACTAAGTCCGGATGAGGCCGGAACGGCGCGAGCCGAGCTCACTCGGCGCATGCTGACTGCGGCCGATCAGGAGAAGCGGGACCGCGATCTGCCCGCCGGCAGCGCGGCCGAGACCACATGGCGGATTGGCGCCGCGGTTGGCATTGCCGGGCTGCTGCCAGCGGCGGGGCTCGCCATCTATTTCGCGGTCGGGGCGCCGACGGCGATCAACCAGCCGGCGGCGGGCGCGGCGGCGGGGCCACACGACCGGGCCGAGCTTGCAGCCGCGGCCGACCAGCTCAAGGCGCGACTGCAACGCGAGCCCGGCCATGTCGAGGGCTGGATCCTGCTCGGCCGCACCTTCACTTCCCTGGAGCGTTTCTCCGAGGCAGGTGACGCCTACCGCCGCGCGATCGCGTTGGCGCCGGACGAGCCGGCTCTTCACGCCGAATTCGGCGAGCTGCTCGTGCTCGCGGCGAACGGCACGGTGACCGCGGAGGCTACGGCCGAGTTCGCCAAAGCCGGCAACGACCCGCGCGCCCGCTTCTATGGCGCGGAAGCGGCGCTGCAGCGCGGTGATCGGGACGCCGCCAAGGCTGCTCTCAGTGCTTTGCTGGCCGACGCGCCCGCCGAGGCGCCGTGGCGCGCGCTGGTAGCGGATCGGCTCGCCCAGATCGCCCCCGGCGACCAACCATCGGGCGATCGGCCATCGGGCGCAACACGCGCCGAACCGTCCGCGGGACCGACAGCTCAGGACGTCGCGGCCGCGCAGTCGATGTCCCCACAAGAACGGCAGGCGATGATCCACGGCATGGTCGGTCGACTGGCCGCGCGGCTCGAGCAGAATCCGAACGACAAGGAAGGGTGGACCCGTCTCGCCCATGCCTATGACGTGCTCGGCGAAACGGACAAGGCGGAAGCGGCGCGCGCCCGTGCGGCACAGGTTCCCGCAAACGCGAAGTGACCCCCGCATTTCCGGATCAGACGCTGGTCGGCAACAGCCGAACGCGATCTTGCAACCGATGCTCGACACGTTGCGTTCTTCTTGGGCGCTGGCTGGATTTGTACTGAGAGCCACAAGGCCTATATGCCGTTTGCGCGAGACACCATCGGTGCGGTTGAACGAAAGCGCGATCTGCCGGAAGCCGTCAAAATCGAAGGACAATGCCACTCTCGACGGGTTTGAGCCTCGTGACCGGAGCGACCGGCTTCGTCGGGTCGGCGGTCGCACGCGCACTGCTGCGCAAAGGATACCCCGTCCGGGTTCTGGCCCGGCCGAACAGCGACCGGCGCAACCTGGCCGATTTGTCGGTAGAAGTTGCCGAGGGTTCGCTGGAGGACACGCGATCGCTCGCGCACGCTGTCGCCGGTTGCCGATATGTCTTCCACGTCGCCGCCGATTACCGCATCTGGGTGCCGGATCCCGCACCGATGTTCCGCACCAATGTCGCCGGAACACGGGATCTGCTGACGGCAGCGCTAGACGCCAGCGTCGAACGGGTCGTCTATACAAGCAGCGTCGCCACCCTGGGTCTGGTGCCCGGAGGATCGGCCGACGAGGCAGTTCCGAGCAGCGCCGACGAGATGATCGGGCCCTACAAGCGGTCGAAATTCGAGGCTGAAGAGGTGGTGCGGGAGCTTGCATTCACGCGTGGACTGCCGGTAGTCATCGTCAACCCCTCGACCCCGGTTGGACCCGGAGACGTCAAGCCGACACCGACAGGCCGCCTGATCGTCGAAGCGGCCCGCGGCCAAATGCCGGCCTTTGTCGACACCGGTCTCAACATCGTCCACGTCGACGACGTCGCGGAAGGCCATCTCGCGGCAGCCGAAAAGGGGCAGATCGGCGAGCGCTACATTCTCGGCGGCGACAACATGTCGCTTGCCGAGATCCTCGCCGAAGTCTCGCGGGCGGTCGACAAGCGCCCGCCCCGGCTGCGCATTCCGCACGCGGCGCTGTTCCCGGTCGCGTTCGGTGCGGAAGTCGCGGCGAGATTGACCGGCCGCGAGCCCTTTGTGACGCTCGACGGCGTTCGTATGTCGCGCAAGAAGATGTATTTCACTTCCGAGAAGGCGTCGCGGGCGCTCGGCTATCGCCCGCGGCCGGCAAGTGCAGCCATTGCCGACGCCGTCACCTGGTTCAAGGCCAACGGATATCTGCAGTGACTGCACTGTCTGGCGAAACGCGGCAGCACGCCTCCGAGAGCGTCGAGACGCCCTCGGGCAAATGGCGCAACGCAGAAAATTTTCCGGTCGGGTCATTTTTGATCCGGCGCGACTTGCGGCCGCATGTGCATGCGTTCTACCGCTTCGCCCGCAACGCCGACGATATCGCCGACAGCCCGACTTTGGCTGCCGAGGACAAGATCGCGCGGCTCGACCGGATGGCGGCGATCCTGGACGGGGCGTCGGGGGACGCCTCTCCCGCCGCGGCGACAATGCGCCAGAGCTTGCTCGAGACCGGGACGACCGCCCAGCACTGTCACGACGTGTTGCACGCCTTCCGGCTCGATGCGGTCAAGCTGCGCTACCGCGACTGGGACGATCTGATGGACTATTGCCGCTATTCGGCTTCGCCGGTCGGGCGGCAGCTTCTCGACCTGCACGGCGAAAGCCGCAGCACTTGGCCGGCCTCGGACGCCCTGTGCTCGGCATTGCAGGTCCTTAATCATTTGCAGGATTGCGCAGACGACTTTCGCCAGCTCGACCGCGTGTACTTGCCGCTCGCCGATCTTGCCGCGGCTGGGTCGGAGGTCGGGGTGTTGGCGGCCGGCGCGACAAGCCCGGAACTGCGCCGCGTCCTCGATGGGCTGCTCGACCGCACCGCTGTCCTAATCGACGAGGCCAGCAACTTGGCGCCGCTTGTCGTCTCCCGCGGACTGCGTTGGGAATGTGCCGTTATTGTCGAGCTGGCGGCCCGATTGCTGAACCGGTTGCGTCGCGGCGACCCGGTTGCAGCGCGCGTCAAGCTGCGCCGCTCCGACTTCTTGGCCGCCTTTGTCATCGGCGTGTCGGGGAGCCTTCGGCGATGAGCGAGGCAGCGCTTCGCGCCACCACCGATCAACCGCGCGACGACGCCCTGCGCGAGACCATCCGGCAGCGGGTCGAAGCGGCCGGAACCTCGTTTTACTGGGCGATGCGTGTCTTGCCGCGGGATCGTCGGAACGGAATGTACGCGGTTTATGCGTTCTGCCGCGAAGTCGACGACATCGCCGATGAGGAAAAGCCGGTCGAGCACAAACTGACGGCTCTTGCTGCCTGGCGAGAGGAGATCGATGCCCTCTATAGCGGGCGCCCGCAACATCTCGTAGCCCGTGCCTTGCGGGAGCCGCTGCGGCGCTTCGCTCTGCGACGAGAAGATTTTCTGGCGATCCTGGCCGGCATCGAGATGGACGCTCGGGAAGACATTCGGGCGCCGGATTTGGCTACGTTAGACCTCTATTGCGCGCGTGTCGCTAGTGCGGTCGGCCATCTTTCGGTGCACGTGTTCGGCGATTCCAGCGATGCCGCCCACGCTGTCGCGGAGTTGCTCGGCCGAGCACTCCAGCTGACCAATATCCTTCGCGATCTCGCCGAGGACGCCGCGCGAAGGCGTCTCTATCTGCCGCGCGAAATTCTCGATCGGCACGGCATCCGAGGGTTCGATCCAATTCCCATCCTGCGGCATCCGGGATTGCCGGCAGTCTGCCACGACGTTGCTGCGATCGCCGAAGGACACTTTCACGAGGCCGCGCAAGCGATGGCGCAATGCGCGCGCCGCGCTATGCGTCCCGCCGCCGTCATGGCGGCGATTTACTGGACTACATTGGCGGATTTGCGGCGTTCGGGATGGCGCGACCCATCGAAGCGATTGAGTGTCTCGAAATCGCGGAAGCTCTGGTTGGCGCTGCGCCACGGCCTGGTATGAGAGCGGGTAAGCGCGCGAATTCGCCCTTCCGCTCCAAGGGGCCGGGAGGGCATAGCCTGTGACGGCACCATCCGGGGGGTTAGTGCACGTGGTCGGGGCCGGGCTTGCCGGCCTTGCGGCGGCGGTCGTGCTGGCCGAGGGCGGTTACCGGGTAATGCTGCACGAGGCCAGCCGGCACGCTGGAGGGCGCTGCCGCTCCTACTTCGATGCCGAACTCGGCTGCCGGATCGACAACGGCAACCATCTCGTGTTGGCCGGCAACGAGACGGCGCTCGAGTATCTCGAAAAGATTGGGGCGCGCGGTACCCTCGACGGTCCGGCGGTGGCGGGCTTTCCTTTTGTCGACGCTGCCAGCGAACAGCGCTGGACTGTGCAGCCCAATCGCGGTGCTTTGCCCTGGTGGATCCTGTGCGCCAACAGACGGGTTCCGCGGACCCGGGCAACCGAATATCTCGGCGCCTTGGCGCTTCGGCGGGCGGATGCGGCGGCGACCGTCGCTGAGGTGCTCGAACTCGAGGCAGAATTTGTTTCGCCGTTTGTGGGAGCCGTTGGCTGTCGCCGCCTTGAATACCAGCGCCTCGGAGGCCTCGGCCGCGCTCTTCTGGGAGATCCTGAGCCAGACGCTCGGGCGAGGCGGCGGCGCCTGCCGTCCTCTGCTGCCTCGTGTCGGCCTTTCGGAGACTTTTGTCGAGCCGGCCCTCGCTCGTTTGCACGCCTGGGGCGCAGAAATCCATTTTGGTGCGCGCCTGAGAGCATTGACCTTCGGGCCCCGTCGAGTTTCCGAGCTCCTGTTCGATGCGGGTTCGATCGAGCTCGGACGTGACGATCGCGTGGTCCTAGCCGTTCCGGCGCCGATCGCCGCGCGGCTAGTTCCCAGCCTCACTGTTCCGACGCTTTACTCCCCGATCGTGAATGCGCATTTCCGCTGCGATCCGCCGGTGGATTCCCCGTTGTTTTGCGGGGTTGTAGGCGGAGCCGCAGAGTGGATCTTTCGCAAGCACGGAGTGTTGTCGGTGACGGTTAGCGCGGCTGACCGAATGGTGGACCGGCCGGCATCGGAACTGCGCGATCTGTTCTGGCGCGACGTCGCAATGGCTTATCTGCTCCCCCACCATCCGATTCCGCCGGCACGAATCGTCAAGGAGCGCAAAGCCACGTTTCTGGCAAGCCCGGAGCAACTGAAACGCCGTCCGCAGTCCGTCACGGCATGGAGCAATCTTCTACTCGCAGGCGATTATGTCGATACGGGCTTGCCTGCCACGATCGAAGGCGCTATTCGCTCCGGCTTTGCTGCGGCGCGCTCGCTGATCGATCGCTCCTCTCCCGGACCCTCGCGTATTGCTGATAGCGGTCGCCGGCGCCGCATCACCGCTAAAGTTCAACAAGAACAAGACCATGTCCTGCCATGAATGAAGTCTCGACCAATGAAAGTAAACTGGCGAGCCGTCGCCCTTCCGCGGCGTGGCTCGATGAAGCGATCTCACGGGCTAGCGAGTCTTTGGTTGCGTTGCAGCACCCCGACGGACACTGGGTATTCGAGCTGGAAGCCGACGTGACGATTCCGTCGGAGTACATCCTGCTGCAGCACTATCTCGGACATATCGAGCCGGACCTGCAAGCCCGCATCGCTCGGTACATTCGCTCTACCCAAGGTACGGATGGCGGTTGGCCGCTGTTCCACGGCGGCGCCGTCGACCTCAGCGCTTCGGTCAAGGCCTATTTCGCGTTGAAGGCGGCAGGGGATTCCCCGGACGCGCCGCACATGGCGCGAGCTCGGACTGCGATCCTGGCACGCGGCGGTGCGCGACGCTGCAACGTGTTCACGCGCATCCTGCTCGCCTTGTTCGGGGAGGTGCCGTGGCGGGCGGTTCCGGTCATGCCGGTTGAAATCATGCTGCTGCCGGGCTGGTCCCCCTTCCACATCGCCAAGGTGTCGTATTGGTCGCGCACCGTTCTGGTGCCGCTGCTCGTGGTGATGGCGCTGCGACCGCAGGCCCGTAACCCGCTCGCCATTACCGTCAGGGAGCTATTTGTCGAACCGCCGGAATCCGTGCGCGATTGGATCAGCGGTCCAACGTCGTCGCCTCTCGCTGTTGCCTTCGGCATGCTGGACCGGCTGCTGCAACTCGCCGAACCGTTTTTTCCGGCCGACCCGCGCCGACGGTCGATCGAAAAGGCCGTCGCCTTCGTGACCGAGCGCCTCAATGGCGAAGACGGCCTCGGCGGCATTTTTCCGGCGATGGCCAACGCCGTAATGATGTTCGATTGCCTCGGCTATGACCGCGATCACCCGGCTTATGCGACGGCACTGGCGTCGCTTCGTAAGCTTCTCGTCCTCGATGGCGAGCGCAGCTACTGCCAACCTTGCTTGTCGCCGGTGTGGGACACGGCGCTGGCGTGCCATGCACTGATGGAGGTCGACGATCCGCGCCTCGCGGCGACGGTCAGGCCGGCACTCGACTGGCTCGAGTCAAAGCAAGTGCTCGAGGTGGCGGGCGATTGGGCGGTGGCGCGCCCTGGCTTGCGGCCCGGCGGGTGGGCCTTCCAGTTCGAGAACCCCTATTACCCCGATCTCGACGACACGGCGGCGGTCGCGCTCGCTCTCGACCGCTTCGGCTCGGCGCGCTACCGCGTGGCGATCGAGCGAGCGGCCGAATGGGTTGTCGGGATGCAGAGCCGGAATGGCGGATGGGGATCCTTCGACGCCGACAACACGCATTATTATCTCAATCACATCCCGTTCGCCGATCACGGCGCACTGCTCGACCCCCCTACCGCGGACGTCAGCGCCCGCTGTCTCGGCTTCCTGACCCAGATCGGCTACGGCCCGGATCACCCCGCCGTAGCGGCGGCGATCGCCTATTTGCAAGCCGAGCAGGAGCCCGATGGCAGCTGGTTCGGCCGCTGGGGCACCAATTATATCTATGGGACCTGGTCGGTGCTTGCCGCCCTCAACGGCGCCGGAGATCGCTGCTGATTCGGACGAGGTGCGGCGCGCCGTCGGCTGGCTGCTCGCGCGCCAGCACAAAGACGGCGGTTGGGGGGAAGGCGGCGAATCCTACTCGGCGGGGGCGCCGCGCGGCGACGCACCGTACAGCACTCCGTCGCAGACGGCTTGGGCCTTGCTGGCGTTAATGGCCGCCGGCGAAGCGGGCCACCCGGCGGTTGCCCGCGGTGTCTCCTACTTGATCGACGCCCAGGATCGGGACGGCAATTGGGACGAGCCGTGGTATACCGCTGTCGGCTTTCCGCGGGTCTTTTACTTGCGCTATCACGGTTACCGTGCCTTCTTCCCGCTATGGGCCCTGGCTCGGTACCGTCGCCTCCTGAGGGGAAACTCGCGGCAGGTTTCATACGGGATCTGAACTAAGCGGCCTGGGTTCCGGCTTATACGATCGGCCGCACGGTGCCGGAAAAGGAGCATTTTGCGTATGCACCTAGTGTCAACGGTGCTCTGCACATCAGGTTTGGCCGCTGAAGCAAAAATCGCGCGCGCAGCAGGCTTTCCTGTGGTGATCGGTGCCGGAGATCGAGAGCGAACCGCCGCGCTCGTCGAAAGCGCGGCGCAAGGCGCAGGGTGCCTGATCAGCTTCGGAATTGCCGGCGCTCTGGCGCCGGACCTGCGGGCCGGCGACGTGGTGATTTCGGACGAGGTCGTCGCTGACGGCCAGCGCTGGCAAGCCGATGCTTGGTTTCGAGCCCGAGTGGCCGATCTCGCGGGCACGATTGGCGCCTTTTGCGGGCCGGTTTTCGGGGCCGACGCGATCCTTGCGACTGAAACGGACAAACTCCGCACTTGGCGGGAAACCGGCGCTCTTGCCGTCGATCTCGAAAGCGATTTGGTGGCTCGCATCGCCGCACGGGCCGGCATTCCCTTTATCGTCGCGCGAACCATCGCTGATAGGGCATGCCGGCAGTTGCCGCCGGCTGCCCTGATCCCGCTCTCCGAGGCCGGAACTCCTGATCTTGCGCGTGTGCTCGCCTCGGTACTTCGGCGTCCCGGGCAGATCGGAGCCCTGATCCGGCTGGCTCGGGAAACCCGTTTGGCGCTATCGGCGCTAGCCGGGCCGGCTGACGCTCTCCGCCAGCTCGTCGCGCCCGCTTAGCTCGGCCAACGCTTCCTCGACATGCTTTGAGAAAACGTAATCGGCCGGCCGCTGCCGGTCGAGCGGGATCTCGGGTGCCATCTCACCCTCGGTGCGCAGCCCGCGAAACGCTACGGCCGCAGCCTTCAGCGGATGCCTGACCGAATCCATGACGGCAGTCGCCTCGTAGCCGCTATGGACCATGCAGTCGGCGCATTTCTCGTAGTTGCCGGTGCCATAGGCGTCCCAATCGGTCTCTTCCATCAACTCCTTGAAGGTCTTGGCGTAGCCCTCTCCCAATAGATAGCAGGGGCGCTGCCAGCCGAAATAGTTTCGAGTCGGATTGCCCCACGGGGTGCAGCGGTAGGACTGGTTGCCGGCGAGAAAATCGAGGAACAGGCTCGACTGATTGAAGGCCCAGCGCCGGTCCCGGTCGTGCCGGAAAATATCGCGGAACAGCTCCTTGGTGCGACGCCGGTTGAGGAAATGCTCCTGGTCGGGCGCCCGCTCATAGGCATAACCCGGCGACATCGTGATGCCGTCGATCCCCATATCGGTGACGTCGTCCAAGAAACGGGCGATCCGCTCCGGGTCGGCATTATCGAACAGTGTGGCGTTGATGTTGACCCGGAAGCCGCGGGACTTCGCCGACCGGATCGCCGCAACGGCACGGTCATAAACCCCGCTCTGGCAGACCGAGCGATCGTGGTCGCCGCGGTCGCCGTCGAGGTGGACGGTCCAGGCAAAAAATGGGCTGGGTTTGAAGAGGTCGATCTTCTTCTCGAGCAACAAGGCATTCGTGCACAGATAGACGAACTTTTTCTTGGCGATTATGCGCCGGACGATTTGCTCGATCTCGCGGTGCAGCAAGGGTTCGCCCCCGGCGACGACCACGATCGGCGCGCCGCATTCATCGGCGGCTGCGACGCACTCATCGACGCTGAGGCGCTGGTTGAGGATCGCGTCGGGGTAGTCGATCTTGCCGCAGCCGGCACAGGCGAGATTGCACCGGAACAGCGGTTCGAGCATCAGCACGAGAGGATAGCGCCGGACGCCCTTCAAGTGCTGAGTAAGCACGTAAGCGCCGACGCGAATTGTTTGGCGCAGCGGAATAGGCACGGTAAGGCCTCGTCTGGTTGTCTCCGGGGAGCTTCGCCGTCAGCCGTTGAGATCGGCGAGCTGCGACGGCATCCGAAAGCGGACATTCTCGGTGACGCCGGGCAGTACCGAGAGTTCGACCTCGGTAATCTCGCCGAGCCGGCGGATCACCTCCTCGACCAATTCGGCCGGAGCTGATGCGCCGGCGGTGATGCCGACAGCCGACGCGCCCGCGATCCAGTTAGGATCAAGGGCACGGGCATCTTCGATAAGATAGCTCGCTACCCCGCTTTCGGCGGCGATCTCGCGCAGCCGATTCGAGTTCGAGCTGTTCGGTGCCCCAACGACCAGGACAACGTCGACGATATCGGCGAGTTCGCGCGCTGCCCGCTGGCGATTTTGCGTTGCGTAGCAAATGTCCTTGGTATCGGGGCCGACGATCGTCGGGAAGCGGATTTTCAGCGCTTCGATAACGGCGCGGGTATCGTCGACGCTGAGGGTCGTCTGCGTTATGAAGGCGAGTTTGTCGGGATCGGCGACCTCAAGACGCGCCACCTCCGAGGGAGTGGAAATCAGATGCACGCGGCCGGTAATCCGTCCCATCGTGCCGACGATCTCCGGATGTCCGGCATGCCCGATCAGGATGATCTCGCGCCCCTGGTTCGCGTAGCGCTGGCCCTCGCTATGCACCTTCGAGACCAGCGGGCAGGTGGCGTCGATCACCGGGAGCCCTCGGTCGGCGGCGCGTTCTTCAATGCTGCTGGCGACGCCGTGCGCACTGAAAATGGTGACGCTCCCTTTTGGGATTTCGTCGATTTCGTCGACGAAATGCGCCCCTTTGGCGCGCAGCCGCTCGACAACGTGGCGATTGTGGACGATTTCATGACGGACGTAGATCGGCGGTCCATACTTCTCGATCGCGCGTTCGACAATCTCGATCGCGCGTTCCACACCTGCGCAGAACCCTCTCGGCTGGGCCAGCACCACCCGCATAATATCGCCTCGCAGCCTAAACGCGGCAGGCCCGGGCCGTCGCCGACCTGCGCCTGCGCAAACTATATGAACGCGCGGCATCCCTGACACAACCCTCCGGGCGCCGCGCGCGACCCCGATGGGTAGAGCTTCGGCATAGAATTTCGGCGTATCTGCATGAATCCGAATCTCGCCATCGCCATAGTGCTGGTGCCGACCTGGGCCTATCTCATCTGCGCGGCCGTAGCGGTGCTGCGGTTTGTCCGACGTCCCTTGCCAACCTCGGCCGATCGACCGGCGATTTCCGTATTGAAACCGCTGCATGGCAGTGAGCCGGGGCTTTACGCAAACCTTCGCTCATTTGCCGAACAGGATTACTCCACGGTGCAAATTGCCCTGGGGGTCAACGGTCCGGACGACACGGCCCTGCCGGCCGCGCGGGCGCTCATTCGCGACCTGCCCGACGCCGACATCGCACTCGTCGTCGATGCGCGTGCCCACGGCTCCAATCGCAAGGTCGCCAATCTCGAAAACATGCTCGAAGCGGCACGGCACCGCATCCTGGTGCTCGCCGATAGTGACATGCGGGTCGACGCACGGTACCTCACCGCGGTGACCGCGCCGTTGCACGACCGGCTGACCGGTGCGGTCACCTGTCTTTACAAGGCGGTCTCGACCGGCGGCAAATGGTCTGAGCTGGGCGCGTTGCACATCAATTTCGGCTTTCTCCCGAGCGCGCTGGTGGCTCAATCATTGGGGCTGGGCGGCGGTTGCTTTGGCGCGACGATCGCACTCCGCCGCGCGACTTTGGAGCGCATCGGCGGGTTCACGCGCCTACGGGACGAGCTGGCAGACGATCACCGTATCGGCGAGGAGGTCCGGGCCGTCGGGCTCGCGGTGGTGCTGTCGCCGTATCTCGTCGAAGCGCGGGTCTCCGAACCATCCTTCAGGAGCCTCTGGCAACATGAGCTGCGCTGGGCGCGGACGGTGCGGGCCGTCGCGCCGGCCGGCTTCGCCGGGTCGGTACTGGCGCATCCGGTTGCGCTGGCCTTGCTCGCCGCCGCGGCGACCGGATTTGGCTTGACCGCATGCAGCTTTGTGGTGATTTCCTGGGTTTTAAGATGGACCACGGCGCGGGTCATCGCGAAAGCGCTGAGGGTTTCACCGCCAAAGGCGCGGCTCCTTCTGATGCGCGATGCCTTGTCCTTTGCCGTGTTCGTCGCCAGCTTTTTCGGACGAACGGTCTTCTGGCGGGATCAGGCTTTTCACGTCGAGGCGAACGGTCGCATGACAGTCGACGCAGACAAGGCCCACGGAGATTAGGCCCATGATGAAGACGTTGTTTCTGCAGGCGCCTTCGTTCGACGGCTTCGACGGCGGCGCGGGTTCGCGCTATCAGGCCAAGCGCGAGATCAAGTCGTTCTGGTTCCCGACCTGGCTGGCGCAGCCGGCGGCGCTGGTGCCGGATTCGCGCCTGCTCGATGCGCCCGCCGACGGACTGACGCGTCGATCAGAGCGCTGGCGATCGCGCGCGGCTACGACCTCGTCATCATGCATACCAGCACGCCGTCGTTTCCGACCGACGCGAAAGTTCGCCGAAGCGCTGAAGAGGGACCACAACCCGCGGCTCAAGATCGGCCTGGTCGGCGCCAAGACCATGGTCGACCCGGAAGGCTCTGAAAGCCACCGCGGCGGTGGATTTCGTCTGCCGCGAGGAATTCGACTACACCTGCAAGGAGGTGGCCGAAGGCCTGCCGCTGCGGGACATCAAGGGACTCTCGTATCCGCAATGCCAGGACGGCGTCATCGTGCACAACCTGCCGCGGCCGATCCTCGAGAACATGGACGATCTGCCGTTCGTCGCGCCGGTCTACCAGCGCGATCTGAAGATCGAGAACTACTTCATCGGCTACCTGAAGCATCCCTACGTCAGCTTCTACACCGGCCGCGGCTGCCGCTCGAAGTGCACGTTCTGCCTGTGGCCGCAGACCGTCGGCGGCCACCGCTACCGGGTGCGCTCGGCGGAGAACGTCTCGCCGAGGTGCGCTGGATCAAGGAGAACATGCCCGAAGTGAAGGAAATCATGTTCGACGACGACACCTTCACCGACACGTCCCCCTGCCGCGCGTCGAAGCCATCGCGCGCGGCATGGGCGAGCTCGGCATGACCTGGAGCTGCAACGCCAAGGCCAACGTGCCCTACAAGACCTTGAAGGTGATGAAGGACAACGGCCTGCGGCTGCTGCTCGTCGGCTACGAGATCGGGCGACGACCAGATCCTGCACAACATCAAGAAGGGCCTGCGTACCGACATCGCGCGGCGCTTCACCGAAGGACTGCCGCAAGCTCGGCATCTTGATCCACGGCACCTTCATTCTCGGGCTTGCCGGGCGAGACGCAGCGAGACGATCGAGGAGACCATCGAGTTCGCCAAGGAGATCAATCCGCACACCATCCAGGTGTCGCTGGCCGCGCCCTACCCCGGCACCACGCTGTACCGGCAGGCGGTCGACAATGGCTGGCTCGAAACGAGCCATGCACAACTGGTCAACGAGCAGGGCGTGCAGCTGGCGGCGCTCAGCTATCCGCATCTGTCGAAGAAAGAGATTTTCACAGCATGGAGGTGTTCTACAAGCGCTTCTATTTCCGCCCCGGCAAGATCCTGGGAAATCGCCGAAATGCTCACGAGCTGGGAGATGATGAGGCGCCGACTGCGCGAGGGCGTCGAGTTCTTCCGCTTCCTGCGCGGCCGGGAGATGGCGAGCTGAGAAGCCTGATCGTCTGCGCAGACGATTTCGGGCTCGACATTGCGGTCAACAATGCCGTCGAACAAGCGCACCGGCACGGTATCCTTTCGACAGCGAGCTTGATGGTTGGCGGCCCGGCGGCGGCCGATGCCGTGGCGCGGGCCCACCGGCTGCCGGAGCTGCGGGTTGGCCTGCATCTCGCGCTTGTCGACGCAAGCCCTGTTCTGCCTTCTGCCGAGATCCGCGGCCTCTTGCGCTCGGATGGCGAATTCGACCGGAATATGCTTCGGGCAGCCTTGCGGTTTTTCTTTTTGCCGCAAAGTCGACGCCAATTGGCGCGGGAGATCCGAGCCCAGTTCGACGCTTATCGCGCGACCGGCCTTCGTCTCGACCATGTCAATGCCCACAAGCACATGCATCTTCATCCGATTGTCGCGGCGCTAATCGTCAATATCGGACGCGACTACGGCATGAAGGCCGTGCGCCTACCGTCGGAGCCGATCGAGACGCTGCGCCGGGCGTTCCCCGACGAGGCTTACTCGGCGCCGCTCTATGGACTCTGGATCCGAGCCCTGCGCCACCGATTGCGGCGCGCAGGTTTGTTCGTCAACGACAATATTTTCGGCCTCGCATGGAGCGGTGGCATGGTCGAAGATCGACTGTTTCGGCTGCTTGCGCATTTGCCTGACGGCGTCAGCGAGATCTATCTCCACCCGGCAACCGAGCGGACTGCCAGGCTGGTCGCGGCGATGCCGGAATATCGTCATAAAGAAGAGTTCGCCGCCTTACTCAGTGCCCGGCTCAAAAGCCGAATTGCCGAGCTTGGCATTGCGCTCGTCAGCTACAGCGATTTGGTGATCCCGCGCGGCGGTATGTAACCGGACGAGTGTTGACGCCGCGTTGACGCTACCGATGAGATAATTCCGTCGGGCGTTTATACAATTTGCCGCGAAATTTTCGATCCGCGGACACAAAGCGGACATGCTTCGCGGCGATCCTGCGTACAATCCGACAGGTAAGGAGGGGAGTCATGGACGAGCGCTTTGAGTGCTGCCGCTATGAGCCGAGCCTCGAAGATCTGCTCGCGGACGAGGTGATGACGCCTGTGTTGCGCAGTGCCGGTCTCGAGGCGGAGGAATTCCGCGAGATGATGGTCGCGACCGCGCGCCGCATCGAGGATCGCGAGCGGCGCACCGATAGCGGGTAGGCGCCCCAGGACAAGCGCCTCACGATACGGGCGGTGTCGGAGCTCGCTGCGGCAACGCAGGAAATTCGACCCGGACCCGCAGACCCGGGTGATTGTCCTCGAGCACGGTCGCGCCACCATGGCGCCGGGCAATTGCGCGCACAAGGCTCAATCCAAGACCGTTTCCGGGCGTGGTGCGGCTGGGTTCAAGACGGATAAACCGATCGAAAACGATCTCCCGATCGGCTTCGGAAATGCCCGGGCCGTGATCCGCCACGTCGAGCACCGCGCAAGCGCCGCGGCGAAAGGTCCGGATCTCGATCTCGCCGGTGCCGGCATATTTGAGTGCGTTGTCGAGCAGATTGGCGAGCGCCTGCGACAGCAGGTGCCGCTCGCCGCGGATTTTTACATCGGCTTCGGTCGACACCTTCAAGACGAAGCCCTTTTCCTCCGCTACCGGCTCGTAGAGCTCGGCCGCCGAGCGCGCGACCTCCGAGATGTCCAACGGCCCCATCGGGTCGCGGCGCGCCCCCGACTCCAGTTCCGCGATATTGAGGAGGGCGTTGAACGTTGCGAGCAGGCGGTCGGCCTCGTCGATCGCGGCGCGGATCGCCGCGTTCTTGCCGGAACCCCCGCCCAGAGTGCCTCCCGACGGATCCACACCTGTTGGATCGACACCCATCGGATCGACTAGGGCCCGCTCGAGCCGGGTGCGCAGCCGCGACAGCGGCGTCCGCAGGTCGTGGGCGACATCGTCGGTGACCTCGCGCATGGCGGTCATCAGACGCTCGATCTGATCGAGCATCCGGTTGAGATTGGCGGCGAGCTGGTCGAACTCGTCGCTCGTGCCGTCGAGCGGAACGCGATCCGACAGATTCCCCGCCATGACACGCTCGCTGGTGCGGTTCACCTGCTCGACCCGCCGCAGCAGGTTGCGGCTCATCACAGTGCCGCCCACCAGACCGACGCCGAGCGCGATCAACCCGGCCCACAGCAAGGTCGACCTGACCTGGCTTCGGAAGGCCGCTGCGTCGCTGATGTCGCGCGCGACCAGCAATCGGTAGCCGCCGGGGATGATGAACAGCCGGCCTCGGGCTGGGTGGAGCTCGAGCTGTCCGTTGACCGTTCTTTCGAGCGTGAAGGACAGCCAGACGGAATGGGTTGGCACGCCGGCGGGCCAACCGGCGATGTTGCCGGCGAGCGGTCTTCCGTTGGGATCGGTCACCAGGTAGATCATCGCGTCGCCCCGGTCGCCGGCGCTGCGCGCAGCGACGATCTGGACGAGGCCGCTCAAGCCTCTTTGGGCGTATTGCTCGGCAAGGCCGGTGATCTCGGCTTCGAGCGTCGCTTCGGTCTGCCGTTCGACAAAATTGGCGCTTGTCCAATAGACAAACAGCAGCACGCCCAGCACCGAGGCCGCGAATACCGCGAAATAAAGCGCGGCGAGGCGGAACGCATGAGTGTGGATTAGCCGCCGCGCGTTGCCGAGAACTTGCTGCCCGGACCACAATCGCTCAGCCGGAAGGCGAAGCTTTTCGACGACCATTGGCGCGCGCCGCGCTGGGCTACTCGGGCGCGCGCAGACAGTAGCCGGCGCCCCGCACGGTGTGCAGCAGCGGCTGATCGAAGGTCTTGTCGATCTTCTGGCGCAGCCGGCTCACGTGAACATCGATGACATTGGTCTGCGGGTCGAAATGATAGTCCCAGACGTGCTCGAGCAGCATCGTGCGGGTAACCACATGGCCGGCGTTGCGCATCAGGTATTCGAGCAGTCGGAACTCGCGCGGCAGCACCTCGATCGGCTTGCCGCAGCGCTTGACGGTCCGCGTCAGCAAGTCGAGTTCGAGATCGGCGACCCGCAGCTTTGTCGCGGTTGTCGGGCCGGCGCCGCGGCGCAGCAGCGCCTCGAGGCGGGCGAGCAACTCGCTGAAGGCAAACGGCTTGACCAGATAATCGTCGCCGCCGGCGCGCAACCCCTTGACGCGGTCGTCGACGCTGCCGAGCGCGCTGAGGATCAGTGCCGGCGCACGGATCTCGGCCGCGCGCAACGCCCCCAGCATCGCTAGGCCGTCCATGCCCGGCAGCATGCGATCGACGATCATCGCGCCGTAGTCGCCGGAACTCGCGAGAAACAAGCCCTCGCGACCGTCATTGGCGCAATCGACGGTATAGCCGCTCTCGTTTAGGCCCTTGGACAGGTAAGCGGCGGTTTCACGATCGTCTTCGACGACAAGGAGTTTCATCTCAGGGTTTTGGTGCAAAACGCGCGAGGATCAAGTGGTATCCAAACAAGAGCGAGGCAAGCGGTACAGAGCGGATCGTGCGCCCCGCCCTTTTGGGCTTGACCCAGGCATTGCGAGCAACGATTTATAACGGACTAATTCAGTCCGAATTGGCCGAGATCGGGGTACCGAGGGGCGATGATCATCCTCAGCAAGCTCGCGGATTACGGCGTGATCGTCGCGACCCACCTCGCGGCGTTTCCCCACCGCCAGGTCAATGCCGCCACGGTGGCCGCCGAGACGAGGTTGCCGCAGGCCACCGTCGCCAAGATCCTCAAGGCGTTGGCTCACGCCGGTCTGGTGACGGCAGCGCGGGGCGCGGCCGGCGGCTACCGCCTGGCGCGCAGCGCGACGGCGATTTCGGTCGCCGAGGTGGTGGCGGCGATCGACGGTGATATCGGGCTGACCCAGTGCTCGGTGCATGTCGACGAATGCGCCCGGACGACCTACTGCCCGACCCGGCCGCACTGGGCGGCGATCAATCGGGCGGTGGGGCAGGCGCTGTCCGCGGTTTCGCTGGACGCCATGTTGACCCCGGCCGCTTTTGTCGTGCGCAACGTTGCCGCATCCGTTCCGTCACCCCCTGACGAGCCCAGATACTCTGCATGACCGCTTCCAGCGACACCCTCCGCACCGTCCGCTCGCTCTCGCAAGACGGCTACAAATACGGCTTTGTCACCGATATCGAAGCCGAGACGGCGCCGCCCGGCCTCAATGAAGACACCGTTCGCTTCATCTCGGCCAAGAAGGAAGAGCCGGAATGGCTACTCGAATGGCGGCTTGCGGCGTTCCGCGCATGGCGCGAAATGACCCAGCCTAATTGGGCCAAGCTCCAGCTGACCCCGATCGACTATCAGGCAGCTACCTACTATTCGGCGCCAAAGCAAAACGGCGGCCCGAAATCGCTCGACGAGGTCGATCCGGAGCTGCTGCTTATGTACGAGAAGCTCGGCATCCCGCTGCGTGAGCGCGAGGCGCTCGCGGGGGTTGCCGTCGACGCGGTGTTCGACAGCATCTCGGTGGCGACCACCTTCAAGGAGCAGCTCGGCGAGCTCGGCATCATCTTCTGCTCGATGGGCGAGGCGGTGCGCGAGCACCCCGAGCTGGTCCGCAAATATCTCGGAACGGTGGTGCCGCAGAACGACAATTTTTTTGCGGCGCTGAACTCTGCCGTGTTCAGCGACGGCTCCTTTGCCTATATCCCGCCCGGCGTACGCTGTCCGATGGAGCTCAGCACTTATTTCCGGATCAACGCCGCCAAGACCGGGCAATTCGAGCGCACATTGCTGATCGCCGATGCCGGCGCCTATGTCAGCTATCTCGAAGGCTGCACGGCGCCGCAGCGCGACGAAAACCAGCTCCATGCCGCGGTCGTCGAGCTGATCGCGCATGAAGACGCACAGATCAAATATTCAACGGTGCAGAACTGGTATCCCGGCGACGCCGAGGGCCGCGGCGGCATCTACAATTTTGTCACCAAACGCGGCGCCTGCCGCGGAGCACGGGCTAAAATATCCTGGACCCAAGTCGAGACCGGCTCGGCGATCACCTGGAAATATCCGAGCTGCGTGCTCGAGGGCGACCATTCGGTCGGCGAGTTCTATTCCGTCGCCATCACCAACAACCGCCAGCAGGCCGATACCGGAACCAAGATGATCCATATCGGCAAGGACACGCGCTCGACGATCGTCTCCAAAGGGATCTCGGCCGGGCGCGGGCAAAACACTTATCGCGGTCTGGTCCGGGTGCAGCCGCGGGCCCAGGGCGCGCGCAACCACACGCAATGCGACTCGCTACTGATCGGCGAGCGCTGCGGTGCACATACGGTGCCATATATCGAGGTGCGCAATCCCTCGGCCCGGGTCGAGCACGAGGCGACGACCTCGAAGATCAGCGAGGACCAGCTGTTCTATTGCCGGCAGCGCGGGCTGAGCGCCGAGGACGCGGTCTCGCTGATCGTCAACGGCTTCTGCAAGGAAGTGCTGAAAGAGCTGCCGATGGAATTCGCGGTCGAGGCGCAAAAGCTGCTCGCCGTGAGCCTCGAAGGCAGCGTCGGTTGAGGCAGCCTGATCTGCTCCTGATAAAACAGGTGAAACAGGTCCGGCCGCTTGCCCGATGGTAGGAACCGAATAGTGGAATGATGCTCGAAATCAACAATCTCCATGCGCGGCTGATCGGATGGCCGCGAGATCCTGCACGGCATCGATCTCTCGGTGAAAGCCGGCGAGGTGCATGCGATCATGGGACCGAACGGCTCAGGCAAGAGCACGCTCGCCGCGGTGCTCGCCGGTCGCGACGGATACGAGGTTAGTGAAGGGACGGTTACCTATCTCGGCCGCGACCTCCTCGGCATGCCGGCCGACGAGAGGGCGCGCGAGGGGCTGTTTCTCGCTTTCCAATACCCGGTCGAGATCCCGGGCGTGAACAACATGTATTTCCTGCGCACCGCGATCAACGCGCAGCGCCGCCATCGCGGCGAGCCGGAGCTCGATGCCGGCCAGTTTCTCAGGATCGTGCGCGCCAAGATCAAGCTTCTGGATATCGGTGAGGATCTGCTGCAGCGCGCCGTCAATGTCGGCTTTTCGGGCGGCGAGAAAAAGCGCAACGAGATCTTTCAAATGGCGATGCTGGAGCCGCGGCTCGCCATTCTCGACGAGACCGACAGCGGTCTCGACATCGATGCGCTGAAGATTGTGGCGCGCGGCGTCAACCAGCAGCGCGCGCCCGACCGCGCCATCGTCATGATCACCCACTACCAGCGGCTGCTCGATTATGTCGAGCCGGACCGGGTGCACGTGCTGCAAGACGGCCGCATCGTCCAGTCTGGCGACAAGACCCTCGCATTGGAACTGGAACGGCGCGGTTACGGCGTCGTCGAAGACGCTGCCTGAGCTTACGGAAAACTGCCGATGAGTGCCGTCGTCGATTTCCCGGTGAAGCCTGAAGCACGGCCTTACCTCGAGGCCTTCGGGCGCGACGCCTTTGGCCGGCCGGAGGGCGAGCCGGACTGGCTCGCCGGATATCGCAAAGGCAGCCTCGCGCGCTTTGCCGAGCTCGGCTTCCCGTCTCGGCGCAGCGAAGCTTGGCGTTACCTCGATCTGCGTCCGCTCGAGCAAAGGCCGATGCTCCCGGCCCGTGCGAAACACGCTATGGCCACATCCGCGAGCCGCGCCCAGCTCGCCGAAATCACCGCTTTCGACAGCAATCCTCGGCTGGTGCTGCTCGATGGGCGCTTTGCCCCCGAGCTTTCGACAATCGCGGGACTGCCGCCCGGTGTGTGGCTCGGCTCGATGTCGGCTACGATCACCGCACGGCCGGATCTAGTGCGTGCCGGGCTGCAATCGCCGCCGCTCGATGCGGCGCGCCCCTTCACCGCGCTCAACGCCGCCTTTTTCGCGGACGGCTTCGTCCTCGACATCCCCGGTGGGGTCACTCTCGACCAACCGATCGAGATCGTTCATCTATCGTCGGGCGATACCGGCGGCTCCTTGCACACGCGCAGCTTCGTCTCGCTCGCGGAAGGCAGCCGCGCCGCTGTGATCGAGAGCTTCGTCGGCCTGGGCAATTACTGGCGCAACGACGTTGTCGAATTGCGGCTCGGCGCCAAGGCCGAGCTGAGCCGGGTTACGCTTGTCGAAGAGGCAGCGGCGGCGCTCCATCTTGGCGAGGCGCTGGCAACGCTGGGTGCGGCTTCACGGTTTTCCGACTTTGTCCTGCTGCTGGGCGGTCGAACCGTTCGGCACGAAACGACGGTGCGCAGCGAGGGCGAGGCAAGCCGCTGCGATCTCAACGGTGTCTTCCTGTTGTCCGACCGCCAAGAGGCCAATCTCCTGACCACGGTAGACCATGCGGCGCCGGGCGGCGAAACCCGCGAGATCTTCAAAGGTGTGGCCGCGGGGCGCGCCCACGGCGCCTTTCAGGGCCGCATCGTGGTTCGCCCGGGCGCGCAGAAGGTCGACGCCCACCAGCTGAGCCGCAACCTGGTTTTGGGGCGGCGTGCGGCAATCGATACCAAGCCCGAGCTCGAAATCCACGCCGACGATGTGAAATGCAGCCATGGCGCCGCCGTCGGTGATCTCGACGAAGCGGCTCTTTTCTACCTGCGGGCCCGCGGCATCCCGCATGAGGAGGCGCGCCGGATGCTGATCGAGGCTTTTGTTCACGAGGCAGTGGGGCTTGTCGATCCGCCGCTAATACGCGAGCACCTGCTCTCGCGGATCGCGCGCCGACTGGCGACGTTGGAGGATTAAGGATGACGACGGCGAGTTTGAGGAGCGTCTATCCTGGACCGGGCGGTTTCGACCCGCGCATTCTAAGGCGCGAATTTCCAATCTTCGCCAATAACCCGGGTCTCGTATTTCTCGATTCTGGCGCCAGCGCGCAGAAACCGCGCGCAGTGATCGATCGCATCACGGATTACTATCGCCTTGATTATGCGAATGTGCATCGCGGCGTCTATCGGCTGAGTGCCCGCTCGACCGAGCTCTATGAAGAGGCCCGAGAGAAGGTGCGGCGTTTTTTGAATGCCGCCGATCCGCGCGAGATCGTGTTCGTGCGCAACACCACGGAAGCGATCAACCTTGTTGCGCAGAGCTGGGGGCCGGCTTTCCTCAAGGAAGGCGACGAAGTTTTGATCAGTGTGCTGGAGCATCATTCCAACATCGTGCCGTGGCAGCTACTGCGCGACCGCATCGGCATCCGGCTCGTCGTGGTGCCGATCGACGCAACGGGTGGGCTGGACATGGCGACCTTTGGGGCACTCCTATCGCCGCGCACCCGGATTGTCGCTATTACCCATGTCGCCAACGCGACCGGGGCGGTCATCCCGGTCGAGACAGTCGTGCGGCGGGCACACGCGGCGGGTGCCAAGGTGTTGATCGATGGTAGCCAGGCCGCGCCGCGACTTCCGGTCGATGTGCAGGCCCTTGGTTGCGACTTTTATGCCTTCACCGGGCACAAGGCGTATGGACCGACCGGCATCGGGGTGCTTTACGGACGCTATGATGTGCTCGCCGCGATGCCGCCTTGGCAAGGCGGCGGCGATATGATTTCCCACGTCAGCTTTGACAAGACCGAATACCAGGATCCTCCGCATCGGTTTGAGGCCGGCACGCCGGACATCGCCGGAGTGATCGGATTGGGTGCGGCGATCGATTTCATTGAGGAGCTCGGGCGCGAGAACATCCTCGAGCATGAGGAGGCGCTGACGGGCTACGGTGTCGACCGGCTGTCACGCATTCCCGGATTGCGGCTGCTCGGCGCCGGCCAGCGGCGACTCGCCATTCTCTCACTGGATCTGGAAGGCGTGCATCCCCACGATGTCGCCCAAGTGCTTGATCAGCATCATATCGCGGTGCGCGCCGGCCACCACTGCGCCCAGCCCCTGATGGAAACCCTCGGGCTGTCAGGAACCACACGCGCGTCGCTCGGCATCTATAATGACGAGCGCGACATCGATCAGTTGGTTGCCGCGGTCGAGGCCACTCGGGAGATGTTCGCACGATGATGGATCTGCGCGAACTCTATCAGGACATCATTCTCGATCACGGTCGTCACCCGCGTAATTTTCGCAAGATCGCTGATCCGACGCATTTCGCGCAAGGACACAATCCGTTGTGCGGCGATCGGGTCACAGTTTATCTGACGCTCGACGGCGACCGCATCGTCGATGTCAGCTTTCAGGGTCGCGGCTGCGCGATCTCGACCGCGGCGGCGTCGCTGATGACAGAAGTCCTCAAGGGCAAGACCGTCGCCGAGGCGCGCACCCTCTTCGCGCAATTTCGCGCGAGGGTGACCGGGGGAGAACCGGCGGAAGCGCTGTCGGAGCCGTTGGCCGACGAGATGGATCGGCTCGAGCCATTGACCGGGGTCAAGGCGTTCCCAGCCCGCGTCAAGTGTGCGACCCTGTCCTGGCATGCGCTCGAAACGGCGCTAAAGGGCGGCGCCGGCACGCCAGTCAAGACGGAGTAGAGCGATGGATCGCGATCCGTTCGATTTTACGCCCGACCCGCCTCCAACCGACGACGAGGTCGAGCGCCCGGAAGCGGGCGAGGACGATCCCGCGCTGATGGGACCGGTGCTCGAGGCTCTCAAAACCGTGCAAGATCCCGAAATACCGGTCAATCTCGTCGAACTCGGCTTGATCTACGAGCTGATCGTCAAGAGGGGCGGTGCCGTCTATGTCGAGATGACCCTGACCACCCCCTCATGTCCAGTCGCCGCCGCCATGCCCGGCGAAGTCGAGACCGCGATCCGCGGCGTCCCCGGCGTCGCCGATGTGCGGGTCAAGCTGGTCTGGACACCGCCTTGGACCCAAGACCGCATGAGCGATGAGGCGAGGCTCGAGCTGGGGTTGTTATAATCATTGTCGAAGCGCCTCAGCAAGATCGACAGCCTCGAGTTTCACTTTAGCAGACGAGAGTGCTTCTGCAGGACGTCTTGTATTGCCTGGACCGGCGCATGGCGCTGGGACGCTCGTGCCGCCGGCGGCCGTTTTCGATGCCGTTTGTGTGATTCTGTCGCGTGCGAGGGCGCCCTCTGCGGCTCGGTTACGCCGGAGAGCATCCCGGGCGGCACCGGCGCCGACGCAACCTCGCCGAGGGATCCGAAGGTCGGCCAAATATCGACCGGAGGCACGCCCTTGTCGCGCTCGACGGCAGTTTGCTCTTTTCCGGGCCCGGCTGACATTACCCCCGGCTGGTCAACAGCGGTTGCATTTTGATTTGGTGGCGCCGCACCGGCGGGGTCGCCATTGCCGACACCCGAGTGAGCCTCTTTGCCCGATGATCGCGGAGGCTTGACCCAGACTTGCGGAACAGGTGCATCCAAGCTCGTCGGCACATCGATGTTGGGGCCCGCGGCAGCCTCGACCGGATGGTCGCCTTGCGAGGTCGGCTTCGGCTGATCGACTGCGCCCGAGCCGGAAACCGACCGCCGCGGTTCATCCATTAGCAAAAAAAAGCCGAGGCCAAGGAAAACACCGATGATCCATGTCGCAATGACCCCCATCGAGATCAGGTAGAGAAGGGCACTGATCGATTTGCGCCGCGCCAGTACTCTCCGGACGATCGCTGGGATTCGCCGACCGGTGTGTAGGCTCGCGAGCTCCGATGGACGATCGGCGCCGGTTGCAAACATCCGGCAATTCTACGCTTATTTAGCCAAGTGTCCGAGAAATTCGCCCGAAAACACGCTGAACGATGCGTAGCCCCGGCAATGACTTGCGTTAAGCGCTGATTTTAACCTATTTGTAGCCTAATCCTCCCCGGCTTCTATTTTTTTGCAAGGCCACGACAGTCGCGATTAGGCGAATCGCAAGGCTGAAACCGGTCTCTGGCTGGTTGCCGCCACTTTGGCCGGGCTCACCCGCCGAGCGCCGATTTCAAATCGGCAAGCAAATCCCCCGGGTCTTCAATACCGACCGAGAGGCGCAAGAGATCGGGCGGCGCCGGACTATCGGGGCCTTCGACGGACGCGCGGTGCTCGATAAGGCTTTCGACACCACCGAGCGAGGTTGCCCGCTTCCAAATTTCGACGCGGGCGGCGACGGTGATCGCCGCTTCGGCCCCGCCCCGGACGCGCAGGCTGAGCATGCCGCCGAAGCCGCCGCTCATCTGACGCACCGCTACCGCGTGTCCGCGGTCGCTCGCCAGCCCCGGGTAAAGCACCTCCAGCACGCGCGCATCCTCCGCCAGCGCCTCGGCGATCCGCTGCGCCGACCGGCAGGCGCGCTCGACGCGTAGGAACAGGGTTCGCATCCCGCGCAGCAGAAGGTAAGCCTCGAAACCACCAAGGATCGCACCCCCACCGCTGCGCGCCGCGCAGAGCCGCGCCCAGAACTCAGTCTCACGCGCCGTTGTCAGTGTCCCGGCGATCACGTCGCTGTGGCCATTCAGGTACTTTGTCGCCGAATGCATGACAAGATCGGCCCCGAGCGCCAAGGGCTTGGTCAAAACCGGCGTTGCTGCGGTGCTGTCGACCGCGAGCAGAGCACCGGCGGCGTGGGCGATCTCGGCGGCACCTCCGATGTCGGTCACCGACCACAGCGGGTTCGCCGGCGTTTCGATCCACAGGAGGCGTGTCCGGCCGGCGCGAATAGTTTGGCGCAGCGCGTCGAGCGAAGTCGCATCGGCGAACTCGACTTCGACCCCGGAAGTCTCGGCGAAATTCTTCAGCCAATTGCGCAACCCCCAATACATGACCCGCGGCACTACGACATGGGCATCGCGCGTTAGGCATTGGAAGACCGAAGCAGCAGCCGCCATCCCGGAGGAGAACAAGAGCGACGCCGCACCGCCTTCGAGAGCTGTCAACAAGGCTTCCGGTTGATCGTAAGTCGGGTTGTCGGCTCGCCCATAGCTACGGCCGCGCCGATATTGGTTATCGGGATCGCGAATAAAGGTCGTGGCGGTGTGGATCGGCAAGACGACCGCGCCGGTCGAGGCATCGGTCGCCCCAAGCGCCTGTGCGGCCAGCGTGGCCGGCTGCAGCGGTTTTCGGATCATCCCGTTCCTGCTGCGGCAGTGCGCGCTTGGGCCACCGCGTGGATCTGTTCGCGCAGCGCCGGCTCGGTGCCAAAGAGGCGGTGGAGATCACGGGCGGCCAGGGTGAGCAGTTGGCAATAGCCCAGCGCCACCACATCGGCGGTGCGGCGATCGGAGACGAGGAGGGCGAGTTCGCCGAAGAAATCGCCGCTGCCGAGCTGAACTGGGGCCGGAGAAATCCGCACCTCGACCGCGCCCGACGAGATGAAATACATCGCATCGCCGCGTTCACCTTTGCGGACGATCGCCTCATCGGGCACCGCGAGGCGCGGCCGCAGCAGGCGAGCCACAGAGCGCCGAGCCTTCGCATCCAGCGCCGCGAACATCGGGACTCGGGTGACGAGATCTTCGCGCTTGAGCCCAAGGTCTAGTGTGGGTTGCATCTCCACGGCCCTGCGGCGTGGCCGCAGTTTACGCTGCAAGTCTTCGTAGATCTCCTGGTTGATGATCGACTCGGCACGCAGCCGGCGATAGCGGTCGTCCTCGAGCCGCGCCGCCATGCGCGCCAGGAACTGCAATTCAAGCTGTCGCGCGTAGGTCGGGTATTGCAGCTTGACCGCCGCAAGCGCCCGGTCGACCGCGGTTATGCGCCTCTCGAGCTGTTTGGCCATCGCTGCTTTTGATGCCGCGCCAAATACCTGCTCGATCTGGTCGCGGTTGAACGCAATCACGTTCTGCAGCACGTATCGAGCAGCCAACTGGACCTCAAAGCGGTCAGCCAGCAACCGCGCCAGCGGCCGGGCAAAGCCGATCCGGTGGTGGAGCGCTAGGGACACGCGTAAGGCAGGGCTGAAACCGCGAATCCGAGCTGCCGCTCTTTCGTAGCCGAGGATGCCGTCGCTGCGGGCGCCGTCTCGCAGTCGCGCGGCATGGGCGAGAAGACCGGCGGCGACCCGCCGCGACACGGTCCGGCTCTCGAAATAATCGAGGCAGAATTCCTCCTCGCGATCGGCCAGCACCGACAGTGCCGCCCGCTCTCGCAACTCGTCCGAAAGCTGCTGATTGACGCCTTCGGCGGAGTCCTGGTCATCTGCATCGTAGATCTTCGTCACTTCGGCGACGATCTCGGGCGAAATCTGGTGCTGGCGCCCCACCGTCTCGATCTCCTGCGGAATCGAGAACAGCGAGAGACCGATCACCCGCCTGCTCAGCGCCGCTTCCGCCGGAGCCAGACTGCTGATTTTGAGAAGACGCATCAGCGGCCGCATCGTCGGCGCCGTTACCAGCAGGGTGAAGAGGACAAATCCGGTAGCAAGGATTCCGACGAATTGGCGAACATCCGGGGGCAGCGCCGTGTTTTCGGTCGCGGCAAGCGCCAAAGCGAGAGACACCGCTCCGCGCATCCCTCCCCACAACATGACAAGCTTGTAGTTGGCATCGATCGGTTTCGCGATGCCGGCAAAACTGAGCAGCGGGATCAGCCCGTAAAGCGTCAACGCGCGCGCAATCAGAGCAGCGACGATCAGCGCGCCGAGCAGTGCCAAATCACCCCAGGTCGCTTTGGCGAGGAGCCCCGGCGTCTGCATAGCTGCAAATAGAAAGATCAGAGAACTCGCCCAAAAGGCGAGCTGCTCCCAGGTGACAACGAGGCTCTCCCAGTTCGACGGCGCCAGCCGGCGCCGTCCTCCGGCACTGACGGCGAGTGCGGCGGCGGCGACTGCTACAACCCCGGAAACGTCGAGGTAATGGTCGCAGGCAATGAAAATGACGTAGGCAAAGCCGATCGTCAGCGTCGCCTCCGCCAAGCGGCTCGCCCGCAACATTGGGATGAACAGGGTGACCGCCCAACCCGCGAGATACCCGACCACAAGGCCGCCGCCAAAATCGCGGACAAACGTCAGGACTCCATCGAGCGGCCGGGCTGGCCGGTCGCCGGCGAGCATCGCGACGGCGAGCGAATAGATCGCGATCGCCGCAGCATCGTTGAACAAGCTCTCGCCTTGAACCAAGGTCGAGAGGCGACGCGGCGCCCCGATGTTATGAAAGATCGCGACGACCGCGACCGGATCTGTAGTCGCGATGATCGCGCCGAGGACCACGCAGGCAAGAATGCCGACCGGCGCGATGGGCCACAGCGCGAGTCCGACGACAAGTGTGCAAACGATCACCCCGATCACGGCGAGGAGGAGGACCGTCGCCACCTCGTCGTTAAGCTGGCGAACATCGACGTTGAGCGCCGCTTCAAACAAGAGGGCCGGCAAAAATACGTAGAGCAGCGACTCGGCACTGAGCCCAAAATCGTGGAGCCAGTTCACCAGGTCGCCGATAATGCTGCCTGGCCGATAGGCAGAAGGAAGATTGACGAAACCGCCGATCGCGATCCCGACGAGCGCAAGCAGCACGGCATAGGGGATGGCGAGCCGCTCGGCGAGTGGCAACAACAGGCTGACGAGCCCGAGGAGCGCCGTAACGGCGAAAACAGTTTCGATCGTGTCGTGCATCGGAGCCGGCCGTCAGAAGGCTACCGGCAGCGGCCAGGCGTCACAAGTCTAACGGCAAGCACCCCCCATCGATGGTTGACCAATCCGAAGGTTTCCCGGTAACCGGTATTACCGAGGCCACAGATCATGCCGTTGATGATTTCCCGCCGCGCGCTCCTGCCGATGCCGATCATGCTGGTGACGGCCCTATCTCGCTCGGTTGCCGCGGAGCTGCAACAATTTCCCACCTCGCAGCTGACTATCGTCAGCCCGACAGGGCGGCACCACTTCAATATCGAGGTCGCCGAAACGCCGGCGCAGATGACCCAGGGTCTGATGTTCCGGAGAAGCCTGGCGCCGGACGCTGGAATGCTGTTCGACTACAAACAGCCAACCGTGGCGACGATGTGGATGCGCAACACCCTGATCCCGCTGGACATGCTGTTTGTCGATGCGCAAGGCCGGATCGTCAACATCCATCAGCGCGCGGTTCCTCAGTCGCTCGATGTTATCGCCGCCGCGGCACCGGTTCGCGCAGTCGTCGAGCTGAATGGCGGGACCGCCGAGCGGCTCGGCATCGAGCCGGGCGATCAGGTGATCCACCCCATCTTTGGTGACGCCTCGTGACCCGCCATTGCGATCCAGCGGGACGATAGCCCGCCGGAATCTCCAACGCCGCCTCGTGGTAATGGCAAAATTCGTCTTCTCGGCCATCGCGACAAGCATTCGGCCACCGCGTCGCTCGGGGAACAGGTCGTTCGCCGCATCGTTTGACTCCTCGAAGGAGATTGACCGATAGCCGCCGCAACCCGACCCTACTGGACCGGGTTTCTCAAACTGTCGCTAATAACGATCGGGGTACGCCTCTACTCGGCGACGACCGACAAGGAGCGCGTCCACTTTCATCAGATCCATGAACCCTCCGGCGAACGAGTGCATTACCAGAACGTGGTGCCGGGCCTCGGGCCTGTCGACCACGCTGAAATCATCAAAGGTTACGAGTATCAAAAGGGCCGCTATGTGACGGTAGAGCCGGCGGATCTCGAACAGCTGCGTCTCGACACGACCGATACGATCGATATCACCGAATTTGTCGATATTAACGCCCTGGACCCGGTCTACGTAGACAAACCCTACCACCTGGTCCCGGACGGCAGCCTCGCCGAAGAAGGCTATCGCGTGATCCGTGAAGCCCTGAGCGACAGCGGAACGGCGGCGATCGGTCAAGTTGTCATCAACATGCGCGAGCGGATCGTCGCGATCCGTCCCTACGGCGCGGGCCTGCTGGTCAATGTGCTGCGGTTTCCGGAGGAGGTCCGCGCCGCCGACCAGTTCTTTGCCGGGATCGGCGACCAACCGGTCGATAAGGACGAGCTCGCGTTAATGCAACAGATCATCGCCCGTCGCACCCGAAAATTCGAGCCTGGCAAATTTGTCGACCATTACCAAGCCGCATTGAAAGATCTGATCGAAGAGAAGCTTGCCGGCAAGCTGCCGGCGCGCCCGCCTAAGCGCAAGCCGGCCCAAGTGATCAATCTGATGGATGCGCTGAAGCGGAGTCTGACGGAAGAGAGTGCAAATAAAACTGGTGCCGCGTCGCGCGGCGTGGCGCAGAAGACGCGATCGGCGGCTCCGGCCAGGGCGCGCCGAAAATCCCGATCGACGAGCGCTTCCAAGGCACAGCCAAGTCTACTTTTGCCGGTGACTGGCGGCCGCCAACGCAGCAGCGCTGAGACGCCGGCCGAGGCGTCAAAACGGCGCCGGAAAGCCTGAGCAATTTGGACTCGGGCTATGATCGCGGGAATGCTCTAAAGAAATCCGCGTAGGAGATCGAGAAAGGCGTCGAGCCGATCATGGTGCACCCAATGCCCGGCATTCTCGATCGCAACTACCGTGGCGTCGCGGAAATGCCGGGCCCGGCCGTCTTTCAGCAGGTCGGACGCCCAGCTTTCCGTGCCGTAGACCAGCAGGGTCGGACAGGCGATCCGCGCCCATAAATCTTCGATTTCACCAGCTGTCATTTCGTAGGGCGGGTTGGCGCGGACATAGTTGTCGAACTTCCAACTGTAGGTCCCGTCCTCGTTCTGATTGACCCCGTACTGCGTAAGGTGCCGCGCCTGTTCCGGGGACAGGTGCTGGTTCTCGTCCTGCATACGCTTGAAAGCATCCTCGATCGAGGCGTAGCGCCGTGGCATGCGCCCGGAAAGAGCGCGCTGCTCGCCGATCCAGTCTTGCATGCGTTCGGCAATCCCGCGTCTTTTGCGCTCGGCAAGTCGCTTTGGTGACGCCCCCAGCCCCTCGATCGCAACCAGCCTTCTGACGCAATCGGGGTAGATGCCGGCGTAGCGAAGCGCAATCACGCCGCCGAGGGAATGAGCGACAATAGTAACCGGAGCGAGCTCTTGCTGATGAACCAGCTGGGCCAAGTCATAGATGTACCCGGCGATGTTATAGTTGCCGTCGGGGGACCACTGGCTATCGCCATGGCCGCGCAAATCCGGTGCGAGCACGTGCCAGTCGCGGCGCAGCGCCGCGGCGACCCAGTCCCAGTTGCGGCAGTGGTCGCGCCCGCCATGGAGGAGCAGCAGCGGCGGCGCGCCTGGATTGCCCCAATCGACATAATGGAGGCGAAGCCGCTGCGAGAAATAAACCCGTGAAGTTGGTCCCGCGCTGTCGAGCATCATTCCCGAGGTCTTGACGTTCCCTGCTTGCCCGTGGCGCGGCGCGCTGATCATAGCCGATGGCGAAGGTGAGGGTGGCGACAAAACGCCAAGACCCCCGCGCGCTTCCAGGCGTCAGGCGGGGGTCGATGTGCGAAGCTGTGCTCCGCGCTCGGAACTATGGCCCGAGCTATGTCTTGGACTTTGTACTTGGTTGCCGATGCCAAGCGGTCGGCAACTGGGTTTCCCCGGGTGGCGTCATGTCTGTGGCACACCCTCCCGCTAGTTGACGACATTGCGATTTAAAACCCGTCCCTGCCCCGCAGTCAAGGGCAAATTCGACCCTCGGCGATTCTCAATCGCGTGCCGCGGTGCGCTCCACTGAGCCGGAGCCATGGTCATAAACCTTGCGCGGCTTGAGGGTGAAATCTAGCGAACACTACGGCACCAGGGTGATCGATCGGCGACGGCAGACCTCGAAGCATCGGCTACGCTTGTGCGACTTGGCTTTTTTGCCGGCTTTGAGTAACTATCTAATCAAGATTACCAGCAGCGAGAACCGTTCTCGCCTGTATATTGGTAGCGAATGAAATGGAGCGAACACATGCCGATCATGGCCGATGTCACCCAAGAAAAACAGCGGATTTCCGATCAGCTGGTGAAAGTCGATGCGGAACGATCCAAGCTGCAGGACCGGCTCAACGAGTTGGAGGTTGCGGAACGGGTGCTGTCGCGGTTTGGACAACGCAAAAGCGCGCCGCCGGCACGCGGTCGCTCGGCAGGCGCCCGGTCGAAAGCGTCTGGTGACAACGGAAAGAGCGTCAAAAATCCGGCGCGGCGGCGGCGAGCTTCGCAACCCGCCGGTCAGGCGATGCCGCTCGGCGAAGCGACATTGCGCGCCGTGCAGGCGCATTCGGGAGGCGTCTCGGCGGACGCGGTCAGGAATTACATTGCCAAGCAATTCGGGTTGACCGTCAGACCAAACCACCTCGGGATGGCTCTGCAGCGCCACCGTCGGGCCGGCCGCCTCGAAATCCGAGATTCGCGCTGGCACGTCCTATAGCAATCGGCCTATAGCAATCGGCGGGGTGTGCCGCTCCGGCCGGGTTTGGACATCGGGCGCTTGAAAGCCGCGGCGGCGCGGTTTATGTTGCTGGCACTCTCGCGCAGAGAGTGCCAATTGCGCATTCGAGCTTCAGACGGAGGACTCCCGTGAATTTTCGACCGTTGCAGGATCGCGTGTTGATCCGCCGCATCGAGCAGGAGGAAAAGACGTTGGGCGGCATCATCATTCCCGATACCGCCAAGGAAAAGCCGATGGAGGGCGAAGTGATCGCCGCCGGGCCCGGAAGCCGCGGCGACGACGGCAAGTTGCACCCGCTCGACGTCAAAGTCGGCGACCGGGTGCTGTTCGGCAAATGGTCGGGGACCGAGATCAAGATCGACGGGGAGGACCTCGTCGTCATGAAGGAAACCGACATCATGGGCGTGGTCGCGTAAGCAGGAGGATATCATGGCGGCAAAGGAAGTACGGTTTCATACCGATGCGCGCGACAAGATGCTCCGCGGCGTCGATATTCTCGCCAACGCAGTCAGGGTGACGTTGGGCCCCAAGGGCCGCAATGTCGTTCTCGACAAATCCTTCGGTGCGCCGCGGATCAGCAAGGACGGCGTCACCGTCGCCAAGGAAATCGAGCTCGCCGACAAGTTCGAGAATATGGGCGCCCAGATGGTGCGCGAAGTCGCCTCGAAGACCAGCGACCTCGCCGGCGACGGCACGACCACGGCGACGGTTCTCGCCCAGGCGATCGTGCGCGAGGGCGCCAAGGCGGTGGCTGCCGGCATGAACCCGATGGATCTGAAGCGCGGCATCGACCGGGCGGTCGAAGCGGTCGTCGCCGACATCGCAAAGCGCACCAAGAAGGTGTCGACCAACGACGAAATCCAGCAGGTCGGCACGGTCTCGGCCAACAATGACCGCGAGATCGGCCGGATGATCGCCGAGGCGATGCAGAAGGTCGGCAATGAGGGCGTGATCACCGTCGAAGAAGCCAAATCGCTCGAGACCGAGCTCGACGTGGTCGAAGGGATGCAGTTCGACCGCGGCTATGTCAGCCCCTATTTTGTGACCAATGCCGAGAAGATGGTGGCCGAGCTCGACGAGCCGTACATCCTCTTCAACGAAAAGAAGCTGTCGAGCCTGCAGTCGCTGCTGCCGCTGCTCGAGGCCGTGGTGCAATCGGGGAAGCCGTTGCTGCTCGTCGCCGAAGACGTCGAAGGCGAGGCCCTGGCGACCTTGGTCGTCAACAAGCTGCGCGGCGGTCTCAAGGTGGCCGCGGTCAAGGCTCCAGGTTTCGGCGACCGCCGCAAGGCGATGCTCGAGGACATGGCGATCCTGACCGGCGGTCAGGTCATCAGCGAAGATCTCGGCATCAAGCTCGAGAATGTGACGCTCGACATGCTGGGCAAAGCCAAGCGCATCAGGGTCGAGAAGGAGAACACGACGATCATCGACGGCGCCGGCAAGAAGGAGGATATCCAAGGCCGCATCGGCCAAATCAAGCAGCAGATCGAGGAGACGACCTCGGATTACGACCGCGAGAAGCTGCAGGAGCGGCTGGCCAAGCTCGCCGGCGGCGTCGCCGTGATCCGCGTCGGCGGCGCGACCGAGGTCGAGGTCAAGGAGCGCAAGGACCGGGTCGACGATGCCACCCATGCGACGCGCGCTGCGGTCGAGGAAGGCATCGTCCCGGGCGGCGGTGTCGCGCTGCTCTACGCCGCCAAGGCGCTCGACGGGCTGACCCCCGAGAACAACGACCAGAAGGTCGGCATCGACATCGTCCGCCGGGCATTGCAGACGCCGGTCCGGCAGGTCGCCGAGAATGCCGGGACCGAAGGGTCGATCGTCGTCGGCCGGCTGCTCGACATCGAACGACCCGAACCGCGGCTTCGACGCGCAGACCGGCGAATATGTCGACATGGTCAAGGCCGGCATCATCGACCCGACCAAGGTCGTGCGGCTGGCCTTGCAGAATGCCGCCTCGGTCGCGGGCCTGCTCGTCACCACCGAGGCGATGGTGGCCGAAAAGCCCGAGCGGAAAGCCCGCACCCGCCATGCCGCACGATCACGGCATGGGTGGCATGGGCGGCATGGACGACTTCTAAGCCACAATCGACCGCGTAGATCGATCTGGCCGGCACCCTCGTTGGTGCCGGCCTTTTTGTTGATAAAGGGCGCGAGACGCCCGACCGGCCCTGGGCTTGAACTGGACAATGGCCGGACATAATCTCTCTACTTTCCAGAGCGCGGTTAGCGGAGGCTCCTATGATCAAGGGTCTGCACCATAACGCCTATCGTTGTCGGGATTCGGAGGAGACACGGGCGTTTTACGAGGATTTTCTCGGCCTTCGCCTGGTCAGTGCCTTCGAAATCGATTACGGCCGTGCGCTTCACACCTTCTTCGAGATGGACGACGGTTCCTGCCTTGCCTTCTTCGAAGTTCCGGGATCGCCGTTCGATTTCAAAAATCAGGACGCGTTGGATCTGCACATTGCGCTGGGGGTCGAGAACGACACCTTCGAGAGCATGCTGCAAAAAGGAAAATCGGAAGGGCGAGAGGTTCGTGGCCCGGTCGATCACGGCTTTGTTCGCTCGATCTATTTTCGCGACCCCAATGGTTACGTGATCGAATTGACCGCCAGCACCGGCACGCATGGCGAAATCATGGACCCGGCGATATCAAAGCCGCACGAGGCTCTCGAACACTGGCAAGCGGCAAAGAGCCACTGAGACCCCGTCGGACGCCATCGAGACAAGGGGGAGAGCATGAGCCGCTTCTTTGGCCCGCTGCGGCAGATGGGCATTGTGGTGCGCGACATCGACAAGGCAATGCGCCACTGGGTCGAGGTCTGCGGCATCGGTCCGTGGTACATCGCCGAAAAATTGCCGCTCAACGGCTTCTGGTACAAAGACCAGCGTTATGACGATATCCACCTGACGATCGCACTGGCCAATTCCGGCGACGTGCAGCTCGAGCTGATCCAGCAGCGTGACGACAAGCCCAGCATGTACCGCGATTTTCTCGCCGCCGGTCATGAGGGGCTGCAGCACTGGTCGAGCTGGCCCGAGAACTATCATGAGCTGCTCGACCAGGCCGTGAAAAATGGCTGGACCATCGGCCAGCGCGGCGAGAGCCCGCGCGGCCCCTTTGTCTATTTCCTCAACGAAGGCCACCCAGGCACCGTCATCGAAATGGCCGAACTGACCCCGACCCGGCGCCGTATCTTCGACGCGGTTCGCGAGGCGGCGGTCGATTGGGACGGAAGCGACCCGATCCGTCACGATTGGCCGCGCGGGTAGCCGCCGACCTGACGAGCATCAGCGCTTCGACGCAGCACGGGCCTCCAGCTCCTGTAGCCGGCGGTCGAAGTCGCTGGTCTCGATCGACCGCACCAAGGTGTCGACGACTTTCGCCATCTCGGCCGCCTCGCCGGGGGTGACGTCGCCGCGCGCCGCGGCGGCGGTAAGCGCGCCCATCGTGCCGGCAATATCGGCGGCGCTCCTGATCGGCGGCAGCGTCGACCTCCACCGGGCGGCCGCGGTGCGGCCCGACGATGCGCTCCAGGCACAGCCGCAACGCCGACGCGTCGCCGCCGAGGGCGAGCTCGACGGCCTTGCGGGTCAACGCCTCTGCCTCGCCGTCGAGCATGACCGCGGCGGATTTGGTCGCCCGGTTGGTCGACCCGCGCGGCCGGCCGGCGGGGTTGCCCGACCGGCCTTTCTCGAAGGGCCGCCCCCGGCCCGCTGTTTTCGCTGTTATTTGCAGCGGCATATCAGCCACGGATGTCTCCTCCTCGCGTATCGCCGATCGACCGGCACAAGGCGCGCAGCGCCGGCGCTCGCCCGAGCCCGGCGCGCCGCGTCTTCTTCGATCAAGCGGGGCGTGCGTATATCACATCAATCGCAATTTGTCAACTTATGAAACATGTGATTTTGGCAAAGATCGGCAAACGCCCAGAGTGTCCCGATGCCCACGCGCGCCGGGTCAAGGCCCCGTGCGCGGTGCAGCCTACCGTTGCGATTGAGCAAACATTCATCGTAGCCCGAAACTGTCACCGAAGCCAAATTCCCTGCTGCCGGTCGCGTGAGCACCCCGCGCAGTCGCTGCCCGTTGTTTCGGGGTCTGGTGGGTTATGCGTGGATTTCGGAGGCGGGAGCCATGACCAACAAAATTTGCGTTGTGGACGACATTTCCCTCGCCCGCCTCCATCCCCGCGACCATGTGGAGAGGCATAACAGCGCGTTATATGCCCCCTGCCGGCCGCCGTCGCCGGCCCCTCAGCCCTTTAGACAAACGGCGCTTGCGGCAGAGCCGGAAAGCATTAGCTTTGCAGTAAGCGAGACGTGTGATAATGTACAGATTGATTGCGGGGAACTTGCAAACCGAGCCACCAATGACAAAACTTCTCGATCAAGCGCTCGAAGCCGCACGCAACCTTCCTCCGGACGCGCAAGACGACATCGCTTATGTTGTTCTCCGGCTGACCGGCGCGGATCATGAAACGCCGGTGCCGCTCACGCCCGCAGAGCAAACCGCTATCGCCAGCTCAAAAGCTGCCGCTGCCCGTGGCGAATTTGCGACCGATGAGCAGGTGCGGGCGGTGTGGGCCAAACACGGTCTCTGAGGCTTCGCTACACCCTTCCCGCGCTTGCCGATCTTAGCGCGATCCTCGATTACATCGCCGCCCATTCACCGCAAGGCGCGCGGCGGGTTCACGCCCGCATTCAGGCCCTTACCGACCTTCTGTTGCAGTATCCCCACATCGGCCGCCGCACGACCGACCCGGCCATTCGGCGGATGACGACGACGCCTTACCCCTATTTGGTTTTCTACCAGGCGACGGAGACCGAGGTCATCATTCATGCCGTCCGGCATGCGGCGCGCGACCCGTCTGGTATGCCCGGTTCCGCCTGACGCTAGCATTGCTCCCGCGGCGAGCGAACAATACTCGCCTTCGAGAAAGACCTCAGAGGACAGTGATTGTGCATCCGTCACTCACGCGAAGGCCAACATACGTTTCTCTCTCGGTCACAAACATGGGAATATTGCCCTTACGAATCCCACTCTCTTTCCTTCAGTTGAAGTGCCATTCCGAAAAACAGATTCAATAATGATGACGTTAGAAGACACTGATATGCTCATCCTACACAAATATTTACTGTGGAAATAGTTCCGCGCGCGGTTTGTCATTGCGAGGAGCCGGTAGGCGACGAAACAACCTCGGCTGCACTCACCGGTAATGATCACCCTCGCTGAGCCCGATCCTTACGTCCTGGCTGAATCTGAAGAGCGAACCACCGAGCAGGGCGACCGCGACAGCAAAAAGGATCCCGGCTCCGTATTCGTGGTGGAGCCTGAAGAACGCACTCGCAAATCCCACCACAAGGAGCAACGACGTGCACATTCCGCTGACAAGCGCCAAGTGTGTTGCGCTGTTCAAAAGTTTGGCGCGCCTCCGCAAGCGCGGAATATCAGATTTGAGGTGGGTCCGAGCGGTATCGCCGTCGGCGATTTCATTCAGGCTGCGGATGCGGTCCATAACATTTGTCATCCGCCCCAGCAGGATCGAGATGAAGCCGGCCACCGCGCCGAGAATGAAGGCCGGCGCCGTAGCTTGCACCATCACCTGCGAGAGCTGATTTGTGTCCGGCACAATGTCCATGTGAGCGCTACCTCCGTCCGGGACATGCGACTTGGCTTCGCCGTCGCCTCTATTCTGGAGACGAGATCGACCAAACCGCAATCCAATCGCCCCCGCACCCGTCTGCTTTGTGCGAATTAAGACTTACGCAAGGGAAACGGGTTGTTGATCCAATCGGGCTTTTCTTGCATAAGTTTGTTTGCACAAATTGGCACATGATCTACGGGTACGCCCGGGTATCGCAAAGCGAGGCTGCGCAGGGGCGCCAGCTTCGCGCCGCCGGAGCGAAACTGGTATTCCGGGAAGTAGCGAGGGGAGCAAAAACCGACCGGCCGCAGTTTCGCCGGTTGTTGGCCGAAATCGGCTCCCGCGACGTGGTGATGGTGACGCGGCTCGACCGGCTGGCGCCTCGACCCGGGACCTTCGCAACACTTTCGCGGCAATTGCCGCTAAGGAACCCGCGTTTCGATCACTCGCCCACGCGTGGGCCGACACGACGACGGCGCACGGGCGTTTGATGTTGACCTTGCTCAGCGGGCTGACGGACTTCGAGCGCGAGTTGATCCACGCCCGCACCAGCGGAGCGAAGCGATTCGCCGCCGCGACCGACGCGAAACGCTCAGCGACATCGCTACAACGTCCACCCGAGCACGATTTCCCGGCTCGCGGCGTGAAGAGGGCCACACCTTAGAGCGAGGGGTTAATAAGCATGTTCATGAACAGCACGGTTTTCGTACTGGGTGCCGGCGCGAGTTGGCACTACGGTTATCCAACTGGGGAAGGTTTGGTCGAGAGCGTTATTTCCATGGCTGACCGACTTTCCGCCTATTGTGAGGAGCGCCTAAGATCCGGTCAGGTAATACAGTTCATTCCTAACTATGTTGAGCAGAAGATTGACCCCAACTATGTCGCCGAACAGCCTGCGCCCACCCGCTCACCATTGGACGGGTCTTCGAGGTACGGTTGGGAAAAAGTCCGCAACGAATGTAAGATACTTATCGATCGGTTGAGATCGGTTCGACCTCTCTTAATTGATCATTTTCTCGCTTGGAACGAGAGCTTGCGCCCAATCGGCAAATTGATGATCGCAGCGGTCATTCTCGAATGCGAGGCCGCTTGGCTTCTCGAACGAGCGAATCAAAACCGTCGTCAGATCTTAGCCAATGAACCCTTGCGACTCCCGACGACTCCGACCACAATCGATATCACCAAATATCGAGACGACTGGTACCGTTTCATCGTACACAAACTCGTTTATGGTTGTAATGACTCTGAGGAGTTGCTTAACAACGATGTGCATTTTATCACCTTCAACTATGATACGTCTCTCGAATATCATCTCTTTCAAGCGCTCACCTCTATAGACCTTTTGCGACGCGCCCATGTTGAGAAGTTGTTGACAGACGACCGTATTATTCATGTATACGGCTCGGTACACTCGCAGATTCCTACCGACGAAGACGCAATCGTTTTGCACACGGCTCAAAATCTCGGACAGTCATTCGTTACCCCGTTAAATCACGAAGATGAGTTTTTACCAAGAAAGACTTTTCTTGACCGGTGTCTGGCGGCCTCTGCGAACCTTCGGACGATCGACCCGTATGACAAGGAAGACCAAGAATCGCTGACCCGTGCCCGTCGATGGATTGCCGACTCCGGACTTGTCTATATTCTCGGATACGGCTTCGATCGGAATAACAATCACAGAATCGGCCTTGAGCCTTATTTAAGCAACAGTTCCAGAGACTCAGGGAAAAGTGTAATGTTCACAAATTTCCTTAATTTAAATACAGTAAATAAGTCAGCCTCACATCTATTCCATTTTGACTACCGTCATTTCGTAGACGAGTCATTGTACGGCGATCCTCTTGCCGGAAACTATGTCGAGAAAAGCGTGCGCAATGTTTATGAGGCTCTTGAGAAGGATTTCTATGCGCTCGAAGGTGAGCCTATCGCATCGACAACGTTACGTGACTTTGACAGAGCCACGCAAGAATCGCCGACCTGCTAGTTAGCCCAGCGTGAATTTTCCAGAATCCACTTCTGCGATTTTCAACCTCAGGCAGGGCACTAGCCTGGGTGGGAGATGACGATATCGAGCCAGCCCAGCGGGCTAACCGTGGCGCGCCCGCCTGGGCGCAACAGCACCGTCGTCATCGCGGACTCGACGATGGCCGGTCCCGCGATGGTTTGTGCTGGCGCCAGCGCGTCGAAATCGTAGACCGGAGTGGAGACCCAGTCGTCGAGATAGATCCGCCGCTCGGAGCGGGGCGCCGCCGCTGGCCCGTCGGGCAAATGAGGCTCCTGCGGCAATGACGAGAGGATGCCGGCTATACGACCGCGAAGTTGCCCTTACCGTGCCACGCCTTGCACGAAGGTCGCCGGCGTGACGATCTGAATTCCGCGAAAGGGATTGAGGGTCAGCAGATCAGTGTCGCCCGAAACGATCAAATCGGCATGGCCGTTGACCGCCAGCTCGAGAAACTTGTCGTCCTTTGGATCGCGGCAGGCTCCAATCCGCTCGGTGATGCTCACCAGTTCCGCGGCAGCCATTAGGGTCAACCAGGCAAGAAAGGCCGGCGGGATCAGCGGCGCGAGCCGCGGCCGCGATAGGGTGACGAACAATTCCTGCTCGGTGACCGCCGATTTGAGCAGGGTGCCGCTCTCCGCGACGAGATGAGCGGCCATTCCCGGCAGGGATTTTTCCTTGAGCGCCGCGCTGATGAAGACATTGGTGTCGATAACCGCCCTCATCCGAGCAGTGGCTGCGCCTCGGTGCGCGCTTCATCGATCAGCCGGTCGATGTCGTCATCGCTCAGCCCAGCCGCCACGACCCGCGCGCGCGCTTCCCGCCGTCCGGGGATCAGCTCGTTATCGAGATCGATGGTAATGGTCACCGTCTCGTCCGGGCCGACGCCTCGACGCGCTAGCTCGGCTGCAACTTTTGCCGCCGTGGTTTTGATTACTTCGGTTCGTGACATTGTTTTCTGCCCTTCGTGGCCCGAGGTGATCCCAGCGCCACACTAAGAAGTTGGGATTTACCGAGCCCGTTGGTCGAAATTGGCGGCAGACCCGTCAACGCACACCGAGACTGCCCGGATCACTTCACCCCGTCGGTAAGATAGTGTCCTACCTTTGTTCAGCCCGGGCTAGAGATTTCAGCGAGGCTGGGAGATGGCGATATCGAGCCATCCCTGCGGGGTGACCGTGGCGCGCTCGCCCGGGCGCAGCAAGACTGTGGTCATTGCAGATTCGACAATCGCCGGCCCGGATATCGTTTGTGCCGGGGCCAGCGTGTCGAAATCGTAGACCGGGGTCGTGACCCAGTCGTCGAGATAGATCCGCCGCTCGGAGCGGGGGGTGGCGGGCGACGCCTCGGGCAGATGGGGCTCCTGCGGCAATGCCGAGAGGATGCCGGCGACGGTGACGCGCGCGTTGACGAGGACCGTCTCCTGGTCGGGCAGAGAGTAGGTGTAGAGCTCCTCGTGGCGGCGGTGAAACCGCTCGACGATCTGCGGCAGCGGGTCGGCGGATGTCCCAATCGACCTCGTCGAGCGGCACGGCGATCTCGAAGACCTGCTCGCCATAGCGCATATCGACCGACCGCGTCGTGCGCGCCGGCCCGTCGAAGGAGGCGCGCAGCCGGGCCACGCCCTCCGCCTCCATTTCGTCGAACAGCCGCTTGACCGCGGCGCCGTCGAGCGCTCGCGTGTCGCCGATATGGGTGCGCGAGACCTCGAAGCGCAGATCGGTGGCGAGCATGCCCCAGGCCGAGAGCACCGCGGCGACGCGCGGCACGACGACCCGCGTCCAGCTCGAGCTGGCGGGCGATTTCGGTCGCGTGCAGCCCCGATGCGCCGCCAAAGGCGAGCAACGCGAACTGCCGGGGGTCGACGCCGCGGCGCACCGAGACGAGCCGCACCCCTCCGGCCATCGTGGTGTTGACGACGCGATGGATGCCCTGCGCCGCCGCGAGCCGGCCGATCCCGAGAGCTGCGGCGACACGGTCGACCGCGGCCTCGGCGGCAGCGCGGTCGAGATGGCGCCGGCCGCCGAGAAAGCTCGCCGGATCGAGATAGCCGAGCACCAGGTTGGCGTCGGTGACGGTCGCCGCGTCGCCGCCGGCGCCGTAGCAGGCGGGACCGGGAACCGCGCCGGCGCTCTGCGGGCCGACATGCAGGATGCCGCCGGCATCGACCCGGGCGATCGAGCCGCCGCCGGCGCCGATGCTGGCGATGTCGAGGCTGTTGAGCGCGATCGTGTGGCCGGCGACCCGGCGGCCGGTCGACCAGGCTCGGCCGGCCCTCGACGATCAGCGAGATGTCGGTGCTGGTCCCGCCCATGTCGAACGGGATCAGATTGCCCTCCTCGAACAGGCGCGCCGCATAGACGCTGCCGGCGACGCCGCCGGCCGGGCCGGAGAGCACCGCGCCGGCGGCCAGCCGGCCGGCCTCGTCGATCGGCGCGACCCCGCCATGCGACTGGATGATCAGGGTCGGGCCGCGATAACCGGCCTCCGCGAGCCGCCGCTCGAGCCGCGCCAGATAGCGCGACAGGACCGGGCCGACATAGGCGTTGACGATCGTCGTCGAGACCCGCTCGATACTCCTTGATCTGCGGCAGCACGTCGGAGGACAGCGAGACATAGATGCCGGGCAACCTCTGCGCGATCGCCTCCCTGGTCGCGCGCTCGTGCGTCGGCGTCGCGCTAGGCGTGCAGATAGCAGACCGCCACCGCCTCGACCCGTTCCTGCTTTCAACAGCGGCGATGGCGCGTCGAGCGACGCCGGGTCGAGCGGCGTCTCGACCCTGCCGTCGGCGCGCAGCCGCTCGCGCACCCCGAGCCGCAATCGGCGCGGCACGAGCTGCTCGGGCGGCGGCAGGCGCAGATTGTAGCGGTCGTCCTTCAGCCCCTCGCGCATCTCGATCACGTCGCGATGGCCTTCGGTCGTCAGCAATCCGACCCGGGCGCCCTTGTGTTCGAGCAGCGCGTTGGTCGCGACCGTCGTGCCGTGGACGATGCGCTCGGTCTCCGGCCAACAGCGCTGCGAGTTCGACGCCGAGCGTATCGGCCAGCAGCTTCAGCCCGTCGAGCGACGCCGATCGACGGGTCTCGGGGGTCGAGGGAACCTTGGCCAGGGTCGCCCCGCCGAAATCGTCGACCGCGACGAGATCGGTAAAGGTGCCGCCGACATCGATGCCGATGCGGTACACGGGATGCCCCTCACCCCAGCCCTCTCCCCGCATTGCGGGGAGAGGGAGGGACCCGTGGAGCGGGCGGGTGAGGGGCAATTCGGTCCGTGTCACAAACCCGTTCTCGATGTCGCGAGCGATGGCATCGGGGTCGCGCTCGGCGGGATCGCCCCAGCCTCCGCCGCCGCCGGATTCGAGCACCAGCACATCGTCGGGGCGGATCACGAGGCCGATTTCCTTGGTCTTGATCGCGCGCGGCGGCCGGCCTTCGGAGTATGAGCGTATAGCGATGCGGCATGCCGTCGGTGCCGCCGAGGATGCCGCAGGCCCCGTGGCGCACGCCGTCGCCGGCGGTGTTGCCGACCGCCGTCTCGGCGGTCTCGACGACCATCTCGACGATCCCGCCGGGTCCGCCGCGATATTTGCCTCGCCGCCGGAATCGGGGCGGAACTCGTGGCGGCGGAAGAACAGCGGGAAGCGCACTTCGGTGACTTCGAGGCTGCCGAATTTGATCCCGCCGGCAGCCTGCCATTCGCCGGCGCCCGGCCAGCCGTCGCCGGCCGGCGAGGCGCCGCCGCCCGGCCGCGCCTGGAAGAAATGCCAGATGAAGGGCTTGCCGGATCGCGGGTCTTTGCCCTGAATGGCGATGCGAAAGCGCCGGCCCCAGCCGGCCATCGCGCGGTCGGGGCAGGCCGGCGCCAATGCCTTGATGATCGCCTCGATGATCTCCTGGCCGCAATGATTGGTCGCCAGGGTGACCGGCGCCCCAGGATTGGCCCACACGACCGTGCCGGGTTTCGCGATGACGGTCAGCGGGCGGAAGGTGCCGTCGTTCTTCGGCGTGTCCGGGTCGATCAGGTAGGACAGCGCGACGACCACCGACGAATACATGTTCGGGTAGGACGAGTTGATGAAGCTCGTGACCTGCGCGATGCGAGTCGGAGAGATCGATCGTCAGATCGCTGCCGCGCTTGGTGACGGTCGCGCGGATGTGGATGTCGCTGTTGCCGCGGCCGTCGTCGTCGAGCATCGCCTCGCCGTGGTAGACGCCGTCCTTCCATTGCGCGATCACCGCGCGGGTCTGGCGCTCGGCGCCGTCGAGCACCGCCTCGATCGCCGCATTGGTCAGTCGGCCAGCCGAACTCCGCGGCCAGCGCCAGCAGGCGCCGCTCGCCGACATGCGCCGAGCCGATCATCGCCGCGAGATCGCCGCGGAAATCGCGCGGGTGGCGCACATTGGTCGCGATCATCTCGAGGAGGTCGCGGCGCACCTCGCCGCGGTCGTAGAGCCGCAGCGGCGTGATGCGGATGCCTTCCTGCCAGATGTCGGTCGCCGCGGCGTTGTAGGCGCCGTGCGTCGCGCCGCCGATATCGCTCTGATGCGCCCGGTTGATCGACCAGAAGCGCGGCCGCTCGCCCTCGAAGACCGGCACGAAGGCGGTCAGGTCGGGCAGGTGGTTGCCGCCGTGATAGGGGTCGTTGAGCAGGAAGACGTCGCCCCGGTGGATATCGCTCGCCAAAGAACTCGGTCACCGCCTTGGCCGCGTAGGGCAAGGCGCCGACATGGATCGGCACGTGCTCGGCCTGCGCGATCAGCCGGCCGTCGAGGTCGCAGATCGCGGTCGAGAAGTCGCGGCTCGAATTGAGGATCTGCGAATACGAGGTGCGCAGCATCGCCTCGCCCATCTCCTCGACGATCGCCAGCAGGCGATGCTGGATGACCGATGTGACGATCGGATCGACACGATTTTCCAAGGCTCTCACCATCATTCGTAATCGGCGATCTCTACCACGTCGCAAACATGGCAGCGACGGCGACCGCCATCACCCCGGTCGTCAGCCAGCCCATCACCCAAAGCGGGCGCGGCAGAATGAACGGCCCCATGACCTTCGGCTGCATCGCCATGACCATGATCACCGCCATCAGCGGCACCGCGACGATGCCGTTCAGCACCGCCGACCAGAACAGCGCCTTGATCGGATCGATGTCGAGAAAGTTGATGCAAATGCCGATCAGGGTCGCGACCGCGATCGTGCAGTAGAACGCCTTGGCGTCGCGCGGCAACCGGCTGAGCCCGGTCGGCCAGCCGAGCGCCTCGCCGAGCGCATAGGCCGCCGACCCGGCCAGCACCGGCACCGCGAGCAGCCCGATGCCGATGATGCCGACGGCGAACAGGGCAAAGGTGAAGACCCCGGCGATCGGGCGCAGCGCCTCGGCCGCCTGGGCCGAGGTCTGAATATCGGTGATCCCGTGCGCGTTTAACGTCGCCGCCGTGGTGATGATGATGAACAGGCTGATCAGATTGGAAAATCCCATCCCGAGATAGGTGTCGATGCGGATGCGGCCGATCTCGGCAGGCGCCTCGCTCGGGGGCGTCGATCAGCCGGTGAGCGGCAGGATCGATGCGCTCGTCCTCGGCCTCCTCCGACGACTGCCAGAAGAAACAGTAGGGGGTGATGGTGGTGCCGAGGACCGCGACGATCGCGACAAGGTAGTCTTGGCGCCAGATGACCGTCGGCACGAAGGTAGCGTGAACGACCCGATGCCAAGGCACATCGACGGCGAGCGCAGTTGCGACATAGGCCAACAGCGAAACCGCCGTCCATTTCAGGATCCGGACATAGTCTTCGTAGCGCGAGAACACTTCGAGCAGCGCGCAGAGGACGGCAAAGCCGACCACGTAGACCCGCTCCGGGCCGCCGAGCAACAGCTGCAGCGCGGCGCGCCATCGCCCCGAGATCGGCGCCGAGATTGATGATGTTGGCGACCAGCAGCAAGGTTACGATGACCAGCAACAGCCATCGCGGATAATGCTCGCGGATATTGCCGGCGATCCCTTCCCCGGTGACCCGGCCGATTCGGGCGCTGATCTCCTGGATCGCGGCCATCAGCGGCCAGGTGAACAGCATGACCCAACTCATGCTGTAGCCGAATTGGGCCCCGACTTGCGAATAGGTCGCGATGCCGCTCGGGTCGTCATCGGAGGCGCCGGTGATCAGACCCGGGCCCAGAAATGCCAGGAACCCCCCCTTTCGCGGGGTCCGGGGGATCCAATGACGCGCGATGCGCGCCGCGAGCGTCAGCGCAGTCGCGGTGCCGCGATGCCGTTTTCGGTGGACGCGTGCTGCCTCGCTCAATTGGGCCCCAATTCGGGCTGCGCACCCGCCCCGATCCAGCTCACTCGCGCAACGCCTCGGGGAACGGAAAGCCGAATTCGAACGGCATTGCAATGCCTTGAAACCACTGCGGCAAGGGCGGAAACCGGCCGACCGCCTCGATCATCTCCGCGACCCGGTGATCGATGTCGGGAAAGCCCGAGCTGCGACGTACCTTCAGCAATGCGATCTTGCCGTCGTCGAGGACGACAAACTCGATGACCGTCATGCCTCGGCGGTCGCCGAGCATTCCTGCCGACAACAAGTTGTAATGCTGCCGGATCAGCGAGTGCATATAGGCGAGATATTCATCGCGGCTTGCGGCTGGACCGGGGAACCGCGCGCGCCGCGGCGCCAGATTGGCCGGCTCTTCCACCCGCCGCGGCGGTTGATGTGCCGCGGGACTAGGCTTGGGCGGCGGTTTCGGGACGAGGTTGGGCTTCGGCGCGTCGGGTTTCGCCAGCGGCAGCGGCGGCACGATTGCCGCGGTCTGTTGCGGCTTCTCAGGCGGCGGCGGCTCGGTCGGCGCCGTTTCGCTCTGGGCGGTCGTGTCGGCTGGTTTGGGCGGATCGCCGGTCGGGCGCTTCGGCTCTTTTGCTTCCGGCTCCCCGAGATCCTCCGATGCCAGGCGTCCCCGGGCCGGCGGCGGGACAGGCTTTGGCTGCGGCAATGGCGGCGCCGGCTTTACCTCCGGCGGCGGCTCGAGGACGAGCTGCACCGGGATCGGCGGCGGCTCGTCCGGCGGTGCGAGCGGCCAATCGATCAGCAACAACAGCGGCAGCAGGTGCAATACCAGCGAGCCGATCGGCCCGCGCCAGCGCACCCATCCTCTTTTCTCCTGATGGGGCCGGTTCGGTTGACCGTGATCATCGCGCAAGCCGCTCGGGAGGCGAAGAGCGGCATCGCGATCGTGCGTGCTTCGAGACGCACCCTTCGGGCGCTCCTCAGCATGAGGGGCGCCGCTGATGGCATGGAGAACATTCCTCATCCTGAGGAAGCCGCGTAGCGACTGTCTCGAAGGACGCACCCCGATTATCCGGTTCGGCCTCTCCGCAGATGTGATGAGACCGATGGTCGGCTCTGGTCCACTCTCGGAAACCGGGGCCGCCACCGGGCCGAGCACCGGCTCCCGACGTTCCCCCTCAATAGTGCGGAACACCGGCTGCCGTCATCCCGGGGCTTCACCGGCGAGCGCGAGCCACCCGGCCTCGTCGAGCAGTTTGACGCCGAGGGCGGCTGCCCTGGTTGCCTTTGATCCCGGATCGGCGCCAGCTACCACATAGTTCGTTTTGGCGGAGACCGAACCCGTGACATTGGCGCCAAGCGCCTCGGCGCGAGCTTTTGCCTCGGATCGACTCATCGACTCCAGCGACCCGGTAAAGACAATCGTCTTGCCGGCGAGCGGTGAGGCGGCGCGCTGCGCCGGTGCTTCATAATCGAGGACAGTGACCTCTTTTCCGAGGTCGTCGAGCACGGCACGGTTATGCGGCTCGGAGAAGAAGCCGATGATGTCGGCCGCCATTTCCTCGCCAATGCCGTGGATGTCGAGAAGACCCGCCCGGGATTCGCTTTCCGGGTCCGCCGCCGCCTCCATCTCGCGCCGCCACGCGGCGAGCGAGCGATAGTGACGGGCGAGAAGCCTCGCCGTTGCCTGACCGACTTGCGGAATGCCGAGCGCATTGATGAAGCGGTCGAGTGAAATTCGCCGGCGCTCGTCGATCGCGGCCATCAGATTCCGAGCGCTGAGTTCGCCCCAGCCTTCGCGCTTGGCGATCACCTCAGGATCAAGCCGGAAGATGTCGCCCGGCTGGCGGATTAGCTCGTCTTGCCAGAAGACGGTGATGTGCTTCTCACCGAGCCCCTCGACATCGAAGCAGTCGCGCGACACGAAGTGGCGGAGCCGCTCGACGGCCTGTGCGGCACAGATCAGCCCGCCGGTGCAGCGCCGCGCTACCTGGCCGGGCTCGCGCACCGCGAGGCTGTCGCAGATCGGGCAGTGATCGGGAAACTGATAGCGCACGGCGTCCTTGGGCCGGCGGTCGAGGACCACTGAGACGATCTGCGGGATGACGTCGCCGGCGCGCTGCACAACGACGGTATCGCCGATCCGGACGTCCTTGCGCTGGATCTCGTCTTCGTTGTGCAGGGTGGCGCGCTGCACGACGACACCCCCGACGGTGATCGGCTCGAGCATCGCCACCGGGGTCAGCGAACCCTGACGGCCGACCTGGATCGAGATGTCGCGCAATACCGTCTGCGCCTGCTGCGCCGGGAATTTCTGGGCAACCGCCCAGCGCGGGGCGCGGCTGACCATCCCCAGCCGGTCCTGCAACGATAGGTCGTTGACCTTATAGACGACGCCGTCGATGTCGTAGGGCAATGACGCGCGCTCGGCGGCGATCTCGCGATAGTAGACGAGCAACTGGTCAACGCCGCGGCACAATTGCGAACGCTCATTGACCGAAAATCCCCAGGCTCGGAATTGCGCCAGCGCCTCGTCATGGGTGCGGGCGAAGGGGGCGCTCGTCTCACCCCAGGCATAGGCGAAGAATTTGAGCGGCCGCCGCGCCGTGATCGCCGGGTCGAGCTGGCGCAAGGAGCCGGCCGCGGCGTTGCGCGGATTGGCGAAAACCGATTCCCCCTCGGCCGCGCGCTCCTCGTTCAGCGCGAAGAAACCGGCACGCTCGAGATAGACTTCGCCGCGGATCTCGATCAGCTCGGGCCAGCTCTCGCCGGCCAGCATCTCCGGCACGGTGGCGAGGGTGCGGATGTTCGCGGTCACATTTTCGCCGGTGACGCCGTCGCCGCGCGTCGCCCCCAAGACGAGACGCCCATTCTGGTAGCGCAACGCGATCGACAGCCCGTCGATCTTGGGCTCGGCCATGATCTCGATCGTGTCCTCGGCGACCAGCGCTTCGGTTGCAGTTCGCCGAAAGAAATTGCGGACCCCGGCGAAGAAGTCGCGGACATCGGCTTCCTCAAAGGCGTTTTCCAGCGACAACATCGGCCGCGTATGGGTGACTTTGGCAAAACCGGTGGCAGGCGCCGCCCCGACCCGGCGCGCCGGGCTATCGGAGCGGATCAGCTCCGGGAAGCGCGCTTCTATCGCGCTGTTCCGGCGGCGCAGCGCATCGTAGTCGGCATCGGAGATCTCGGGCGCCGCCTCCGCGTGATAGAGCCGGTCGTGGCGCGCGATCTCCTCGGCCAATGAGGCGAGCTCGGCGCGGGCCTCCTCCTCGGTCAGCGCTTCGACCGGCCGTGCCAGGGGCTCGTCACGGCGCTGCCGGGAAGCGCTAGAAGCGCTCACGCGCGGCCTCCGGCAATCAGGCTGGCGGCGGCGGCGCGCGCTTCGGCGGTCACGTTGCGGCCGGACAACATGCGGGCGATTTCCTCCTGCCTGGTATTCGGATCGAGCTCCTCGACGCGAGTGATGGTCTGGCGCGCCGAGAGGCTCTTGGCAACGCGCCAGTGATAGGCGCCGCGGGCCGCGACTTGCGGCGAGTGCGTGACCACGAGAAGCTGCAGGGTCGTGCCAAGGCGTTGCAACCGCTCGCCGACCGCGGCCGCGACGGCGCCGCCGATCCCGCTGTCGACTTCGTCAAAGATCAGGGTCGGCACCGAGGAGGTGCCGGCGAGGACGAGCTTCAGTGCCAGCATAAAGCGCGACAGCTCGCCGCCGGAGGCGATCCGCGCGAGCGGCCCGAAGGCTGCGCCGGGGTTCGTGGCGACTTCGAAATGCACGCGCTCGCAGCCGTGCTCGCCCCAATCGGTCTCGGCGAGCGGCGTCAGCACCGTGCGGAACCGCGCCTTGTCGAGCCGCAACGGTTCGAGTTCAGCGGCCAGCCTACGATCGAGCCGCGCCGCGGCATCCGCCCGCGCGCGCGAGACCGCTTGGGCGCCAGCGACAAAGCCGGCGCGAGCCTCGGCGGTAGCCCGGACAAGATGCTCAACACCGTCGGCGCCCGCTTCGATCTCGCCGAGCCGAGCCGCCATTCGCGTACGCAAGAGCGGCAGATCGCCGACCTGCACCTGGTGCTTGCGCGCGAGCGCGCGCAACGCGAAGAGCCGCTCTTCGGCCTTCTCGAGCTCGCGCGGATCGAGCTCGAGCTGCCGCGCCGTCGCCTCGAGCGCCGACAGCGCCTCGGCGGTCTCGGCGGCGGCCCGTTCGGTTGCCGCGAGCGCCGAATCGAGAAGGCCTTGGGCGCGCTCGCGGGCCCGTTCCAGCCGGCGCACCGAGCGGGCGAGAGCGGCCTGCGCACCGGCTTGCCCGTCGAGCTCGCCGATCGCCTCGGTCAAGGTTTCGGCGAGACGCTCGGCGCTTTGCAATAATGTCCGGCGGGCGGCGAGCAAATCCTCTTCGCCCTCTTCCGGCGCCAGCGAATCGAGCTCGGCGAGGTGATGGCGCAGCAGATCCTCTTCGTCGCGGCTCGCCGCCAGCAGCCGCGCTGCCTCCGCTTCGCGCTGCTGCGCCTTCCGCCAGTCGTGCCAAGCTTCCGCAAGCGCCTGCGGCGTGACCGTATGGTCGGCAAAGGCGTCGAGAATCATGCGATGATTGGCCGGGTCGAGCAGCCCGCGCTGCTCGAATTGGCCCTGGATCTCGACGAGGCTGTCGCCGAGCTCGCGCAGCAACCCGACGCTGGCCGGCTCTTCATTGACAAAGGCCCGGCTGCGGCCGTCGGCGCCAACCAGCCGGCGCATGATGATCGCCTCGCCATCGTCGCCGAGCCCCGCGTCGCGCAGGATGTCGTGCGCCGGATGATTGCGCCCGACCGAGAATTCGGCCGATACCGACGCCTGTTGGATCCCCGGGCGCACCAACCCAGCCTCCGCCCGCCGGCCGAGCGCCAGCCCCAAGGCGTCGAGCAGGATCGATTTGCCGGCGCCGGTCTCGCCGGTCAGCACGCACAGTCCGGGACGAAAGGCGAGGTCGAGACGATCGATCAGGACAACGTCGCGGATAGTCAGGCCGAGCAGCATTGCGAGCCGCGGATAGTGGCGCCTATCAATAATATAGGCGGCACCTTCGGCAAGCTAGCATGGGCCGACAAGCTAGCATGGGCGCCGCGCAGAGGGGTGTGGGATGACTTCGAACAAATCCGAACTTTATCGCGATCTCGCCGCGCAACTGGCCGGCCTGCTTGCCGGGGAGCCTGATCTGATTGCCAATGCCGCGAACACGGCTGCGCTGATCTATCACGGTTTGCCCGACCTCAACTGGGCCGGCTTTTACTTCGCCCGCGGCACCGAGCTGGTGCTCGGCCCGTTCCAGGGCAAGCCCGCCTGCGTGCGAATCGCGATCGGCAGCGGCGTCTGCGGCAGCGCCGCGGCGCGCGCCGCGAGTATCCTGGTCCCCGATGTCCGTGATTTTCCGGGCCACATTGCCTGCGACCCGAATTCGCGCTCGGAGCTTGTCGTTCCTCTAGTAGTAGAGGCCGGTCGCGTGCACGGCGTAATCGATCTCGACAGCCCGCTGCTCGCGCGCTTCGACGAAATAGACCAAAGAGGTTGCGAACGGCTGGCGGCGCTTTTTCTCGATCACCACCGCGAATTTGCCGGCACTTTTACAAGAATAGGTTGCTAACCAGCGACGCTGTTTTGGCAGTCAAATCTAAACGGTAATAACACCGGCCCCGTGCGGGAGGAGCGCAAATGCACACCCTCATCGACGATGCCGAGCACTGGCACAGCCGCGCCGAAGAAACCCGGACCATAGCCGAACTGATCAACGATCCCGAGGCGAGGCGTATCATGTCCGATATCGCGGAAGGGTACGACCGTTTGGCAGCGCGCGTCGCCGAACGGGTGGCGAGTTGCAAAGGCGACACAATCCAGTGATTTAGTGGATCCGAGACCAGGACGGCCGCTCCGCACCGCTGGCCGTTGCGGCTACGCCGCCCTATCGAACGCCGCGAAGCGCATCATGGCGTGAACGCGGGTTGTGAGGCGGCACTGTCCGTTCGCCCACGCTAAAAATCTCCGGGCCTGTGAAGTACCTCACACGTCTCTTAGCCGGCGCTCGCTATCTCTGGTGTGGCACGTGCCCGTCGAAGAAAGCACGATCGCAATGCGTCCGTCGATTGACGGGCGGCAATGCCCGCGACAATGGAGACATCGGGGTGCCGCAAATTGCTGTGATAAACGCGTCAACGCGTCGAGTGTGATCCCGATGCCCGGGGGCCTCTTTTACGCCTCCGGGCTCGCTCTTTGGTTATCGAGCCTCGACCAGCTCGAGGGCCTCGCGGCTCGGGCCTTCAATCATCACGGCGCGGGTACCGCCCAGAGCGTAGGGTTGTTCGAGAAAGACGACGCCTTCGCCGCGTAACTTCTCGATCCATGCATCGAAATCGGTGACGCTCAAAGCGATGTGATCCTGAAGCTGCCCACGGGAGCTGACCAGCGGACTGTCGCCCTGGTTGGCGTACCAGATCAGCGCCACATCACCAAATTCGACGCCTGCCCGCGGTGTGCGAAACATTCCTTCCGGGTTGAGCGCCGGCCAGGTGCGGTCGACGCCGCGCGGCACCCTGCAGTCAGCCTCGGTCACCGGCACATCGCCCCAGCCGGCGCGCGGCGGCGCGTTCAAATGTCTCTGATACCAAAGCTGCGCGCACAGCGGATCCTCCTGGTAGAGATGGACGTGATTGAAGCGCTCGGCCGGATGGTTCCCGGCATATTCGACGAGGGCATTGTCGGGGCCCGTCATGTACGCGAACCCGCCGCCGCCGGCCGGCCGCACGCCGTTCTCCCTTGCTTCGGCGATCTGCGCCCGGGTCAGGCCAAGCACACCGCCGATGCTCGGCCAGGTGTCGCTGCTGATCAGCACGGAACCGCCTTCGTCGGTCGTGTAGAGCGGCGATAGCTCGACCTCCGGCCGGGTCGGTAGGTTTCGAGGCTGTGGCGCGCATCGGTCACATGCCAGCCGAAATGCCAGATCGCGCTTTGCGGCGCGCTGATCGGCGGGGTGTCGACCTTGGTGAACAAGATCATGACCTCGTTGGGCGATTTGAGCGCCGGAAAATCGCCCCAATGCCCTTTCGCGGTGCTCGGAAACTGCCGCGTGTAGAAGTCGATCGCGGTTTCGGGATCGATCGAATTCAGGTGCAGATGATGGAATTTCGGGGTCGGCAGCATGGCGGTCCATCCTTGGAGCGAGGTCGATCCACTATGCGCCGAACGGCTCTCGAATCAACGCAGCGAGAGACGACCAAGTGTCTATCCCGGCTTCCTGGTCAGCTTGCGGGCGCCGCCTGGCATCGGATGGCGCGGCGAGTGAAGGACGCTTTCTCTGTGTCAGCGACCGCTTATAAGCGAGCGTTGAAGCCAGTTGACGACAAGGTCGCAGACCGCCGCTTCGCGCCGCACGTAGACGTGATCGCAGTTCGGCACGATCTCGACATCGCAGGGCCCGCCGGAACGTCGCTGGAACGCTTCGGCGGGGTAGGTCTCGGGATCTTCCTGATCGCCGCGGATGAACAGCGTCGGACACTTGATCGTCGGGGCGAGCTCGAGCACGTCCGGCATCTCGGTCATGCGATCGAGGAAGCTCTCGGCGGTGATCACGTACCACCAGCCCGGCACCAGTATCAGCTCGCGGCCACGACCCGCCACGGCGAGCGCGCGGGCTTGCGCGGTGATCTGATCGAGCCGGTCACCGGCAAGAAGCCCGGCGCGGCTGGTCCGACGCAGACCGTCGCGGCCGCCGCCATGGGCCGAGAGCAGCACCATCGCCGGTGTCCCGGGATGGTCCGAGACGTGCTTCACCGCCAGCATGCCGCCGTTACTGTGGCCGATCACGATCGGGTTCGGGAAGCCCTGCTCTGCCAGCCAGGCGGCGGCACAGCGGTTGTCTTCAATGCCCTCGCGGGTGAGCTGGAAGGCGGCGCCCTCGGCGGCGCGGCTGTTCCTTATGCTGAGGATGTCGTGGCCCCGCCGGTTGAAAGCCAGGCAGGCGAAACCGAGGCGGGTCAGCACCGGCGGCAGAAAGCGCGGCGCGCCGACATAGAAATTCATGGTGTTGCCGTGAAACAGCAGCACCGCTCCCGCCGACGCCGCTCCATCCGGCCGATGAAAGGCACCGTCCAGCGGCAGAGTGTCCGTCTCGATTGAGATCAGCTCGGTACGAATGCGGACAATCCTCCTCCAGATGGCGTGTCCTTGATTGAGAACGCCCCCGCGGGTCAACTGATAGATTGACCCAGAACATGGTGCACTGCATCATGCGATTTACGACAGGCTTACTCATAAAAGTACTGGCCGATGCTGCGCCAGCGAAAAGATTTGAACAGGCAGAGAAATCTGGCAAGGGAGCGCTCGAAGGCAGTTTTGGGTGTCGGCGGTTGATCCGTCACGCTCGCTGCAGACCGCTGATGCGTCGTCTAGGAGATGTTCTTGATGACTGAAACCATCAATCTGCTTCACGGGCGTCGTCCTCCGGGGAGCGATGAAGCCCGGCTACGACAAAGTGCTGACACCGGAAGCGGTTGCGTTTGCCGTCGAGCTCGAGCGCACATTCCGCGCTGCGCGGCGCCGGCTGCTCGAGCGCCGAGCCGAGATCCAGCGCCGGCTGGATGCCGGATGGAGGCCCGATTTTCTGGCCGAGACCAAGGCGATCCGCAGTGCCGACTGGCGCGTCGCGCCGATCCCCCGCGACCTGCAAGACCGCCGCGTCGAGATCACCGGCCCGACCGACCGCAAAATGGTCATCAACGCGCTCAACTGCGGCGCCAATGTCTTTATGGCCGATTTCGAGGACGCGACGACGCCGAGCTGGGCAAACCTGGTCGAAGGCCAGGCGAACCTCGCCGAGGCGGTGCGCCGGACAATCACCTTCGACGATCCCGAGACCGCCCGGCACTATACGCTGAACGACAAGACCGCGGTGCTGTTCGTGCGGCCCCGCGGCTGGCATCTCGCGGAGCGGCACGTCCTCGTCGATGGCGAACCGATGTCGGGCGCCCTCTTCGACTTTGCTTTGTTCTTCTTTCACAACGCCGAAGAGTTGGTGGCGCGCGGCAGCGGTCCCTATTTCTACCTGCCGAAGATCGAGAGCCATCTCGAGGCGCGGCTGTGGAACGATGTCTTTCTGCACGCCGAGGCCATGCTGGGAATGCCCAAGGGCACAATCCGCGCGACGGTGCTGATCGAGACGATCATGGCCACCTTTGAGATGGATGAGATCCTCTACGAGCTGCGCGACCACTCTGCCGGGCTCAATTGCGGCCGCTGGGATTACATCTTCAGTTTTATCAAGAAATTCGCCGAAGACCCGGGTTGCGTCATGCCGGATCGTGGGCAGGTCACGATGACCAGCCACTTCCTACGCAGCTATAGCTTGCTGCTGATCCGGACCTGCCATCGCCGCGCGATCCATGCAATGGGCGGGATGGCGGCGCAGATCCCGATCCGCAACGATGCGGCAGCCAATGAGGCGGCGATGGAGAAGGTTCGCGCCGATAAACGGCGCGAAGCCGGCGACGGCCATGACGGCACCTGGGTGGCGCATCCCGGGCTTGTCCCGATTGCCAAGGAGATTTTCGACCGCGAAATGCCGCAGCCCAACCAGATCGCCCGCAAGCGGCAGGACGTCCATGTCTGCTCGTCGGACCTTCTCGCGGTCCCGGCGGGCACGATCACCGAGGCTGGGCTGCGTCAAAACGTCAATGTCGGGATCGGCTACATCGAGGCCTGGCTGCGCGGCATCGGCTGCGTGCCGCTCCATCATCTGATGGAAGACGCCGCAACCGCCGAGATCAGCCGCGCCCAGCTCTGGCAATGGATCCGCCACGGTGCGGCGCTCGAGGACGGCCGAGTGGTTAATGCTGCACTTTGCCGCTCGGTCCTCGAAGAGGAGCTCGCAAAACTGAGTGAAACGGTCGAACCAAACGCTCGCTATTCGGCGGCGGCCAAACTCTTTGGCGAGCTCATCGAGGCTCCGAGCTTCGCAGAATTTCTCACTGTGCCGGCGTATGACATGATCATCGCCGAAGGGAGCTGAGCACCGCCCTTAACCCAGATCAGGGCGCCCCCTCCTGCGCAGGCCGCAAGAGGGGGCCGAACGGAACGAGGCGGCTAGTGGCGGCTCTGCCTTAGCACGAGGTGTTGTCGCCGCCGCTGCTCCAATCGCCGCCGCCGCCGAAATCCTGATCCGAGCTGAAATCCTGGCTGCCTGGATCGTTGCTCGCATAATCCCCGCCGCCGACGCCACCCGGGTCGCTGTTCCAGTCGCCGCCACTGCCGGCACTACCGGGATCACTGCTCCAGTCGCCGCCGCCGGCATCGCTGCCGTAGTAATTGTTGACGACGCTCTCGCCGAGACCCGGGGTCATTCCTCCGCCCATCAGGCCGCCGGCATAATGATTGCCGAACAGCGACGAGATCCCTTCGAACAGCAGCGCTCCTCCGGCGACACCCGCCGCGGTAGCCGCTGCCGAGCGCAAGAACCCGCCACCGCCGCCCATGCCGCCCATCATCCCTCCAGCGGCGCCCATCGGCTGGCCGTAGCCCGGCGGCGCATAGCCGGGTTGGCCATAGGGCTGTGCCGGGGGTGCTGCGGCGACCTGCGGCGAGCGCGTCCAGGGTCCGCCGGGTGGTGGGGCGGCGCTGCCGGCGGGCGCCGGCGGCCGCTGTCCAAAAAGACCGCCAAGGAAGCTGCCCACCGTCGGCTTCGCCGCCTGTTGCGCATCGGCGAGCTGCTTCTCCATATCAGCAATCCGTTGCTGCGCCTGGTGCAGGCTCAGATCCTGGATCAGCACGGTCTGCACGAGGTAATAGGGAAGATCCGGCTGCTCGGCCAGCGCCTGGCGGATCAGCGCGTCGGCCTCGGGGTCCTTGGCTTGACGCGGGGTGTTTTTCAGGCGGTCGAGCAGGGTCGTCAGCAGTTCTTTTTCCTGGGGGGTCATAACGGCCTTCCAATGCTGGAAAAAGCGGTGTCCTTCCGATGAAGGGCATCAGCGCGGCCGAATTCTCCGGCCCGCCGCACTAGATGTGGGAACGGGCAGCGACCGGTCAATGACGGACCGCTTTAGAGGCCGCGACCACCCATTGCCAGGAACTTGTCCCGCCGTTGCAGGCGAAGCGCGTCGCCGTCGATGGCAAGAAGCGGCCGCAAGACCTCGTCGACCGCCGCGCCGAGCTGCGCGACGGCCTCCTTCGGCGCCCGCTGCGCTCCGCCCAACGGTTCGGGCACGATCCGGTCGACAATCCCCAATCGCTGCAAATCCTGGGCGGTCAGCCGCAGCGCTTCCGCGGCCTCTTGGGCGTGCTCACCGTCGCGCCACAGGATCGAGCCGCAGCCTTCGGGTGAGATCACCGAATAGATCGCGTGCTCCAGCATCACGACGGTGTTGCCGGCGGCCAGCGCGATCGCGCCGCCGGAGCCGCCCTCGCCGATGATCGCGGCGACCAGCGGCACCCTGACGTCGAGGCAGGTTTCGATCGCCCGCGCGATCGCCTCGGCTTGCCCGCGCGCCTCGGCATCGATGCCGGGATAGGCGCCGGCGGTATCGACAAAGGTCAGTACCGGCAGTCGAAACCGGTCGGCCAACCGCATCAGCCGCCGCGACTTGCGGTACCCTTCCGGCCTCGCCATACCGAAATTGTGCTTGAGCCGTCCGTCCGTGTCGGCACCCTTCTCGGTTCCGACCACAACGACGCTGCGCCCGCGAAAGCGGCCGATGCCGCCGATGATCGCGGCATCCTCGGCGAAGGCGCGATCACCGGCCAGCGGTACGAATTCGGTCATCAGCCCGGCGATGAAATCGGCGCAGTGCGGCCGTTCGGGATGCCGCGCGACCTGCACCTTCTGCCAGGGCGTGAGGCGCGAGTACGTTTGCCGCAACAACCGATTGGCGCTGCTTTCGAGCCGGCCGACCTCGTCTGCGATATTGAGATCCCCGGTGGTCGAGAGGTGACGGAGTTCTTCAATCTTGCCTTCGAGCTCGGCGATCGGCCGCTCGAAATCGAGAAAGTGACGCATCATTTGCGGCGGGCCAACGGATGGGCGCTCTCCACCAGCTGGCGCAGCCGATCAGTCAGGACGTGAGTGTAGATCTGCGTCGTCGCGATATCGGCGTGTCCGAGCATCTGCTGGACGCTGCGCAGATCGGCGCCGTGATCGAGCAGATGGCTGGCAAAGGCATGGCGCAACACGTGCGGCGAGAGCTTTTTCGGGTCGAGTCCGGCCCCGGCCGCAAGCTCTTTCAACAATTGACCGACGCGCTGCCGCGTCAGGTGCCCAGCGCGGCCGTGCGACGGGAACAGCCAGCGCGACGATCGCGAGTCCGGCAGGAATGCGTCACGCCTTTCGAGATATTTACCGAGGGCGGCCCGCCCGGGTTCGCTCAATGGCACGACACGTTCCTTACCGCCTTTACCGGTGATCAGCAGAAAACGCGGGTTGCGGCGCACCGCGGCGACCGGCAAGGTCACGAGCTCGGATATTCTGAGGCCGGTGGCATACAGCAGCTCGAGTATGCATCTGAGGCGCATCCCTTCATCGCCAGGCCAATTCCGAGCGGCGCTGATCAGGGTCTCGACCTCGGCCTCCGACAAAATCTTCGGCAGCGGCCGACCGAGCCTCGGCGTGTCGAGCTCCGCCGTCGGATCGTCTTGCCGCACACCTTCGAGCAGCAGAAATTTGAAGAACTGCCGCATCGCGGAAATCCGCCGGGCAAGCGTCCGTGGCGATAGCCGGATGGTCGCCGGGTGCGCGAAATAGGCGTGGATGTTAGCCGCATCCGCCGCCGCGAGCGCGACACCCCGAGTGTTCAGAAACCCAGCGAGATCGGACAAGTCTTGCTGATAGGCGGTCAATGTCAACGCCGCCGCGCCGCGTTCGGCCGCTAGCATCTCCAGAAATGCTTCGAGATGCTTCGAGCCTTGAGTTCCGAGGCTCTCTTGCCCGGCTCCCTTCCCCCCTCGTACCCCAGGCCTCCGCCGCTTGCCGGCGAGTGACTGGTTGGCGGCAGAGGTCAGATCAGGCCCGGATGTGGGAGAGGCGCGCCCCAGCACGGCTCATTTCGGAAAGCGTGCATCGGGGATCACCTTTTCGACGGGCGCTGTCGGAGCCGGCGGGTTCCAGAGCGCCAGAAACGCCATCCCGCCGAGCAACAGCAGAGCGATCAGGATAACCAACGCGACGGCGACCTTCCCCATGTCCCCCGACTCGCAATTCGGACTTGTTCGTATATCCCCTGCACTCGGACCGGTCCGATTGACGACCGGGTTGCAAGATATGCTAGTACCCTGTCGCCAAGCGGGGGAAAAGAGCGGTGAGAGGCGCGGCGCAGATCGATACGATGTCATCGAACGGAAGAGCGGCAGTAGACCGCCGGTTCGTGCCGAACCGCGCGATTGTTCTGGTCGGCCTGATGGGCGCCGGAAAGACCAAGATCGGCCGACGGCTCGCGATGCGCCTCGGTCTGTCGTTTTTCGATTCGGATGTCGAGATCGAGGCCGCCGCCGGCGAGACGATCGAGGAGATCTTCGCCAATCGCGGCGAACGCGTCTTCCGCGAAGGCGAGCGGCGAGTCATCGCCCGGCTGCTCTCGCAGCCGGTTCATGTGCTCGCAACCGGCGGCGGCGCTTTTATGGATCCGATGACCCGGGCGGTCATTGCGCGGCGCGGCGTCTCGCTGTGGCTGCGCGCCGATCTCGATGTTCTGGTATCGCGCGTGTCGCGCCGCAACAATCGGCCGCTCTTGAAAGAGGGCGATCCGAGAGCGATTCTGGCCGGCCTGATCGAGCGGCGCCACCCGATCTACTCCGAAGCGGATATCGTGGTGGAAAGCGGCGACGGATCGCCGGAAATGACGGTGACGCGCGCAATCGCCGCCCTGACCGTTTGCCCGCTGGCGGTCATGTCGCCGGAACCGGGGAGCGAGATATCATGAAGCCGTTCGAGCGACTGCGCGTCGAGCTCGCCGACCGCACCTACGAGATCCTCGTCGGGCCGAAGCTGATCGAACGCGCCGGGCGCGAAATATCTCCACTGCTGCGGCGCCGCCAAGCGGTCATCGTCTCCGACGAGACGGTTGCCGGGCATTACCTTGCGGCGCTGCGCGACAGCCTGTCCGGCGCCGGGATTGCCCATCACACGGTGTTGCTGCCATCCGGCGAAGAGACCAAGAGCCTCGATCACTTCGGGAGGCTGGCCGAAGACATTCTGGCGATCGGGATCGAGCGGGGGACAATGCTGATCGCTCTCGGCGGCGGGGTCGTCGGCGACCTCACCGGGTTTGCCGCGGCGACATTGTTGCGCGGAATCGACTTCGTGCAGATCCCGACAACCCTGTTAGCTCAGGTCGACAGCTCGGTCGGCGGCAAGACCGGGATCAATACCCGCAGCGGCAAGAACTTGATCGGCGCCTTCTATCAGCCGCGCCTCGTCCTTGCCGATACCGATACACTCGCCAGCCTGCCGCGTCGCGAGCTTCTCGCCGGTTACGCCGAGATCGTCAAATACGGTCTGATACGCGACGCTGAGTTTTTCGCCTGGCTCGAAGCCGAGGGTGACGCGCTATGCAATCTGACGCCGGAGGCGCTGCAGCGGGCCGTGGTGGCGAGCTGCGTGATGAAGGCCGAAATCGTCACCGGCGACGAGCGCGAGGAGGGCGATCGGGCGCTCCTTAATTTCGGCCACACCTTTGGCCACGCGCTCGAGACCGAGACCGGGTTCAGTGCGCGGCTGCTGCACGGCGAGGCAGTGGCGCTCGGCATGGTCCTGGCCTTCGGCTTCGCCGCCCGCCTGGGCCGTGTCGCCGCCGACGAGGCGTTACGCGTGCGCCGTCATCTCGAAGACAAAGGCCTTCCGACGCGTCTGACGGAAGTTGGTCTCGCAACCAACCCCGCCGATCGGCTGATCGCCCATATGGGCAAGGACAAGAAAGTCCGCGACGGCCGGATCACGCTGATCCTGCCGCACCGCATCGGCGATGTGTTTGTGATGAAGGACGCGCCGATCGACCGGCTGCGAGATTTCCTCGCCGAAGCGGCCGCCTAGACCGCCACAGAGTTTTTACTCGTCCGGGGCGATGGTCGTTAGCGACAGCGCATGAACTTGGGTCGCGAGCTCATCGGCCAAGGCTTGGTAGACCAGCCGCTGCCGCGCCACGCGGCTCTGACCGGTAAAGGCCGCCGACACGATGGTCACCGCAAAATGCGTCTCGCCACCGGGCCGCGCTCCCGCGTGCCCGGCATGCCGGTGCGATTGATCTTCGATTTCGAGCCGGGTCGGAGCGAGCCGTTCGGTCAGTTTGCGGCGGATGGTGTCGGCAACGAGCATGCCGCGAAGGTGAGAAGCCGGGTCGGCGCTGTCAAGCGATCGCCCCCTTCCCAGCCCGCTCCCGTAGGGCGACGCTGAGGAAGCGGCCGAGATCGTCGACGATGTGGTGGATATGATCGCCCTCGGAGCCGGCGGCGGCCCAATCGACCGGATTGCGCACCCACGCCGTGGTCATGCCGAGGGCGGCGGCCGGGACCAGGTTTCGCGCCATGTCTTCGATCATCAATGCGGTGTCGGGCGCTACCTCGTGTCGCCGGAGCAATTCTCGATACCCGGCAAGCGCCGGTTTCGGCTCGTATCCGGCGGCCACAATGTCGACGATGCCGCAGAACGAGCCGGCGATGCCGAGATGGTCAAGCAAGCGCGCGGCGTGGTGCTCCGACCCGTTGGTGTGGACGATCTTGCGGCCGGGCAATCTTGCCAGGGCCTCGACCAGAACGGGGTCGGCAGGCACGCAGGCGAGGTCGATCTCGTGCACGAAGGCGAGGAAATCACGCGGCTCGATCCGGTTGACCGTCATCAACCCGCGCAACGTCGTGCCGTGCTCGCGAAAATAGGATTTTTGCAGCGCGAGCGCGGCTTCCGATGACAGATCCAGCCGTTCGGCGATGAACTCTGTCATGCGGGCGTGGACCTGGTCGAACAGCCGGCAGGAAGCCGGGTAAAGCGTATTGTCGAGATCGAAGATCCAGGTCTCGATCTCGGCTAAACGGCGACCGGTCGTGGCAACCATTGCCGGCGAGCCTAGCCGGCGCGGATCAAGGTCCCGGCTCCCTCGGTGAAGAGCTCGAGCAAGATCGCGTGCGGCACCCGGCCGTCGACGATGACCGCGGCATCGACCCCGCCATCAACGGCATCGAGACAGGTCTCGATCTTGGGGATCATGCCGCCATTTATCACGCCATCGGCGATCAGCCGCCGCGCCGTCGCTGCGGTCAGCTCGGGGATCAGCTTCTGGTCGGCGTCGAGCACTCCGGCGACATCGGTCAGCAGCAGCAGCCGCGTCGCCTTGACTGCGGCGGCCACCGCACCGGCGACCGTATCGGCATTGATATTGTAGGTCTCGCCCGCCGCATCGACGCCGATCGGCGCGATCACCGGGATGATGTCGGATTGTTTGAACGTGGCGAGCACATTGGCGGCGATGCGCTGCGGCTCGCCGACAAAACCGAGATCGATCTCGGTCCTTACGCCCGCTTCGACCCGGGTGCGCGCCAGCTTTCTCGCCTCGATCAGCCCGCCATCCTTGCCGGTGAGCCCAATCGCGCAGCCGCCTTCGGCGTTGATCGCCGACACCAGCTGCTTGTTGATCGTCCCGGCGAGCACCATTTCGACCACTTCCATCGTGTCGCGGTCGGTCACCCGCAAACCATCGACAAATCGAGTTTCGATGCCGAGCCGCTCCAGCATGTGGGCGATCTGCGGCCCGCCGCCATGCACCACGATCGGGTGGATCCCGACCTGCTTGAGGAGGGCGACGTCGCGCGCGAACGAGTTGCCGATTGCGCCATCCCCCATCGCATGGCCGCCATATTTGACGACCAAGGTGTGGCCGGCGTAGCGCCGCATATAGGGCAAGGCCTCCGCCAAAACCGCGGCCTTGACCATCGGGTCGGTGTTGGCGATCGGCGCGCGTGAAGAAGGCTTCGTCGTCGGGTTTGTCACGCCGGGCACTCTATCGCGATTGTTCCGCCGAAACCGCAAAATTGGCGAGCGTCTCGTGCAGTTCCGGAATGCCGCGACGATCGACCGCGCTTGTCAGATGGATTTCCGGATGCGCCGCGACGTGGAGTGGCGAGTTCCGCTGCTATGTCGCCGAGAACCCGCGTGAGTTGACCCGCGCCGACCTTGTCGGTCTTTGGTCAGGACGATCTGATACGAGACGCCCGCATCGTCCAGCATGCGCATTAGCGGACGATCGACCTCCTTTATGCCGTGCCGCGCATCGAGCAGCAGGCAGAGCCGGCGCAATGCGGCGCGGGTTCGCAGATAGCGCCGAACCAAGTCGGTCCAAGCCTTGATCGCGGTTTTGGGCGCCTCGGCGTAGCCATACCCGGGCAGATCGACCAGCATCAGCCGGCCGCCGAGATCGAAGAAATTGATCTGACGGGTGCGCCCGGGCGTATGCGAGGTTCGCGCCAGCATCCGCCGGCCGGTCAACGCATTGACAAGGCTTGATTTGCCGACATTCGAGCGGCCGGCGAAGGCGATCTCGGGCAGCCGATCAAGCGGCAGCGCCGACGGCTCGGCGGCGCCGGCGACAAACCTGGCTTCTTGGGCGAACAGCCGCCGTCCCGCTTCGACGAGGCCGGGATCGACGATGCGCGGCGGAAAGATTTCGGCCGAGATCCCCTTGGTTAGAGCAATTGGCATTCCGGGATGCCCGCCGGGGGCAGGCCCGGAATCCATGAACGTCGGCCTGTCCCATACTTTTGCCGGCCGGTGTTCATAGGTTCCGGGCTCGCGGGCCTCAGCCCGCGCCCCGGAATGACGGTCCCCTGACATTTTGTTCCGAAGTCCGCTCAGGCGGCGCCGGCGCGGTGCATGATCGCCCATTGCTGACCAATGCTGAGGGTGTTGTTCCAGGCCCAGTAGATCACCAGCCCAGCCGGGAAGGCGGCGAGCATGTAGGTGAAGACAACCGGAAGCAGCATGAACATGCGTGCTTGCACCGGGTCGACCGGCTGCGGGTTGAGCTTTTGCTGCAGGAACATCGTCAGGCCCATGATCAGGGGCCAGGCGCCGATCATCAGAATATGCGGCGGCACAAACGGCAACAAGCCGAACAGATTGGCGAAGGACGTCGGGTCGGGCGCCGACAGGTCGCGGATCCAGCCGAAGAATGGCGCATGCCGCATCTCGATCGTGACAAACAGCACCTTATAGAGCGCGAAGAACACCGGGATCTGGATGACGATCGGCAGGCAGCCGGCCAACGGGTTCGCCCCGACGCGCTTATAGAGCGCCATCATCTCCTGCTGCTGGCGCGCCTTGTCATCGGGGAAGCGCTCGCGCAGCTTCTGGATTTCCGGCTGCAGCAGCTTCATCTTGCTCATCGCGTTGTAGGATTTGTTCGCGAGCGGAAAGAAGAGCAGCTTGACGCACAATGTCAGCAGCAGAATGGCCAACCCGAAATTACCCAAAATCTGATAGAAAAACTGAAGTACAAGAAAAATCGGCTTAGTCAAGAAATAGAACCAACCAAAATCGATGGCGCGATCAAACAGCGGGATCCCCGAATCCTTGTAGGCGTCGAGGAGATTGACCTCCTTCGCGCCGGCGAAGAAACGGGCCGACGATTCGACAGTGCCGTCGGGCGCGACGGTGACCTCAGGGCCGAGATAATCGACCTGATAGCGATCGACGCCGTCCTCGAGGGTGTGGGTGAACCGAGCCTTGACCGCTTCGTTCTGCGGCGGGATCAGCGAGGTCAGCCAATACTTGTCGGTAAAGCCGAGCCAGCCGCCGGTCGAAGTGTAGTCAAGCGGAGTTGTCGGGCTGAGCGAGGAGTATTTGACCTCCTGGAGCGACCCGCCGAGATAGCCGATCAGACCCTCGTGCAGAATGTAATAACCGGCCACGTGCGGCGTTCCAGTACGGCTGATCAGCCCATAAGGCAGCAACTTTAGCGGCATGTTGCCGGTGTTGCGGACCGCGTCGTGCACCGTGAACATGTAGTTGGGATCGACGCTGATCGTGCGGGTGAAGACCAGTCCTTGGCCGTTGTCCCAGGTCAACGTCACCGGGTTGGTCGGACTGAGCGGGCCGCCCGACGCCGTCCAGCGGGTTTGCGGCCCGGGCACTTTGGTTTCCGGACTGGCGGCAACCCAGCCGAATTCGGCGAGGTAGGGGTCCTCTGTCCCGGGCGGTGTCAGCAGCACGACCTCCGGGCTCTTCGGATCGACGGTCTCGTGGTAGTTGGCGAGCGTCAGATCATCGAGCCTCGCCCCGAGGAGGTCGATCGAGCCGTGCAGCCGCGGGGTGTCGATCTTGACACGCGGCTGCTCGGCGAGAGCGGCTTCGCGCGATTCCGCGGTCTGCGCCGGAGACGCCGCGGGAGCATTGCTGGTCGAGGCATTGCTCCCAGGGGTTTTGCCGGGAGCCGTCGTTGCGGGTGGCGTCGACTCAGTTCCCCGGCCCGATGGCGCGGACGTAGTTACAGGTGTTCCCCCGGACGTTCCGGCAGGCTGTGGCGGGCGCATGCGTTCGAACGCGAACTGAAAGGCGATCAGAATGCCGACCGAGAGCACGATCGCAATGAGGAGGTTGCGTTGTTCCATATCGCAATGATGAGTGTGAAAGGTTGGGCTCGGCGGGGCTAGCGACCCGAATCGGCGCTCAGCCGGTCAAAAGCGCCAGGCTCCGGGACCGGATCATAGCCGCTGCCGCCCCAGGGATGGCAGCGCATCAGCCGCCGTGCCGCGAGAGCCAAACCCCGGAGGGCGCCGTGCCGTTCGATCGCTTCGGCCGCGTAGTCCGAGCAGCTCGGTAGAAAGCGACAAGCCGGCGGCAGCAGCGGAGACACCAGGAGTTGATACGCACGAACCGCAGCCTTCAGCGCCAAGCTCATGACTCCCGCCCGATCCTGCCGTTTCATCAGACTACTCCTGCGCAGCGCCCGACCCAGGCTGCGGCGCCGCAACACGAGAAGGCTACGAGCAAGGCGCAAAGAAGCCGCCCATGCCCGCGCGGCCGCTGAATGTATGGCATTACAGGGATCGCCACAGCCGCCGGCTTTGCGCGATTGCGATCAGGTTCTACCAACAATTCCGCTCGAGGTGAACCCGACCCTACAGGCGTTCGCCAGCCGGGAACCAACCCGCCGGGGGATGATCGGCAGACCCGGACGCCTGCGCCGGGCGCGACGACAGCAAGAAAATCGGAGCGGACAGGCAGCGTTACAAGCCCGACACCCAAGGAAATCGGGGCTGATCGGTGCACTTTACCGCAGGCTTCTCGCTTTTCGCCAACAAAAGCATCGCCAATCAGTTGGTTCTAAAAGCGTGGAACCAAGGTCGCGCTTGCGGCTCAACATATTCCACTATTAAGTAAGTGAAGCCGCTGCCGTATTCGCAAGCGGTTCGGACGCGGCTCTGACGTGTTCAGAGTATTCGTCTTTAGCAGGTGAGGGAGCACCATGTCTGAGGCGATCGAAGAAGCGGAAGCTCGGCCGCTAAGATTGGAAGCGGCGGCGGTGCGAACCGCTGACCGCGCGGCGCGAATTTGGCGCGCCGACAAAACTGGGCCGATCGTCATCGGCAGCGAAGCGCACAAGCAAGCCTTCTGCCGCATGCTGCTCGAGACCCACAACCCTTATAGGCCTTCAGTCGTGGATTGGCCCACCCTCGAACCTGCGGCGCGTGACCGTCTGGTTAGCCTGCCGATCTGGGACGTCGCAATGCAAACCGAAGGCAATGCGAGCCTGCGGGTGCTGAGCTACGCCAAGACGATCGCCGACCCCTTGCTGCGAGAAGCGATCGAGATCGACGGCTTTGAGGAAACCCGCCACAAACTGGTTCTCTCAAATCTCGTCGAGGCTTACGGCATCCAGCTCGCACCGGAACCCGAATACCTGCCGCCGCGACACCCGGAATGGGCGTTTCTGCTCGCCGGCTTTTGCGAATGCGTCGACACCTTCTTTGCCTTCGGCCTGTTCGAGCTGGCCAAGCGATCGGGATTTTTTCCGAGCGAGCTCGTCGACACCTTCGAACCGGTCGTACAGGAGGAGGGCCGCCACATACTTTTCTTTGTGAACTGGGTGGCGTGGCGTCGACGCAACCTGCCGCCGTGGCGCCGCGTTTCGTTCGCCGCGAAAATTCTTTCGGTGTGGGCTTTTCTGATTTGGGAGCGGATCGGGATTGCGCGAGGCATTGACGCAGCCGGCGGTCCGAAGCCCGGGACGGAGCCTCAGGACAACAACTTTGTGTTTACCGGAAGTAAGGCAATCGGCAGCGGAAACGTGTCCGCTGCCGAAGTGATCGACATCTGCCTGAGCGAGCATCAGCGTCGTTTTGCCGGCTATGATGCACGGCTCTTGCGGCCGCAGGTAATGCCGCGCCTGATGCGCTTCGCCCTTCGATTCATGCGCCGGAAGGCCGCCGCGGCGCGCTGATGACGAACAGCGAACCGCGTGGACGAGCCGTCACGAGCGATCGGCAGCGCCCGTCCTCAATTGCCGGGGTCCACTGAATTAGACACGGCGAAGTGCCGATTCGAGATCGGCGACAAGGGCTTGAAACGGCCGATCGGCGGTGCTCGACCTGGCGATCAGTACGTAATCGGTGCCCGGCCTTCCGCGATCCGGAAGGACCCTGGCCGCTGCCGCGCGCAGCCGCCGCTTGGCGCGGTTGCGGGTTACCGAATTACCCACTCTCCGACTTGCGGTGAACCCGACGCGTATCTCCGCGCAGGCCGCGTCTTTGTTCGGCGCCGGGGCGGCTTGCAAAACTAAGCCAGGTCCGGCCGCTCGGCGACGCGACGCTGCGACGCGAAGAAAATCCGCCCGCGATTTAAGCCTTGCAACCGCGATGGCCACGGCACCGGCGGGTACAAACCTCGCTTGGCATGCCGGCTCAGGCCGACAGGCGCTTACGGCCCTTCGCCCGGCGCGAGGCCAGAACTCGTCGTCCGGCTACTGTCGCCATCCTCGCGCGGAACCCGTGGCGACGCTTGCGTACGAGCTTGCTCGGCTGGTAAGTGCGCTTCACGACGCCAACTCCGGTTCCATCTCTCGATCGGAGGCGGCTATATAGTGGGCGGGGTCGGGCGAGTCAAATTCGGGGCGCGATGCAAACCGGCGAACGCAGCGTTCTCGACGCACCCGGCTTGAGGGATGCTGCCGGGCGCGCCATGTCGGGGGCTGAGCAACAAGGGAGGTAATTCGAATGCTGGATGACGCGGCGGTCAGGGCCGCCGACCGCGCCGCCCGCATCTGGGCAGCGCCTGAAGCCGGGCCGATTGCTCCCGGGAGCGAGGCGCACAAGACCGCGTTTTGCCAAATGCTGCTCGACACCCACAATCCCTACAAGCCTTCGATCATCAATTGGCCGGTTCTCGACCAGGAGGCGCGTGACCGGATTATCAGCCTGCCGATCTGGGATATCGCCGTCCAAACGGAGGGCAAGGCCCGCTTGCGCGTGCTGAGCTACGCCGAGCTAATCGACGATGACTTGCTGCGCCGCGCGGTTGAACTCGACGGCTTCGAAGAAGGGCGGCACAAGGAAGTTCTCGCTAACCTCGTGCAGGCCTATGGGATCCGGCTGGCGCCGGAACCGGAATACCGCCATCCCCGCGATCCGGAATGGGCATTTATGGTGACCGGTTTCAGCGAGTGCATCGACAGCTTCTTTGCCTTCGGCCTGTTCGCGCTGGCGCAGCGCTCGGGATTTTTTCCGCGCGAGCTGGTCGATACGTTTGAGCCGGTAATGCAGGAGGAAGGCCGGCATATTCTTTTTTTTGTTAATTGGGTGGCGTGGCATAAATGCAATTTAGCAATGTGGCGGCGCCCTTTTTTCGCGGCCAAAGTTATCGCGGTCTGGGTTTTTCTGGTTTGGGAGCGGATCGGCATTGCGCGCGGCGTCGGGAGCACCGGCAATGCCGCAGCGCCAACGCCGGCTCAAGACAACAATTTCACCCTGACCGGCAGCAAGGCGGTCGGCGCCGTCGATCTATCTATCGCCGGGCTGATCGACGTCTGTCTCGAAGAGAACGACCGGCGGCTCGCCGGCTATGACGCCCGCCTGCTGCGGCCCAATCTCGTGCCGCGCCTGATGCGCTTGGCGCGCCGGTTCATCCGGTCGCCGAGTGCCGCCGACAGCCGCCTCATGAAGATCGGGTCCGAGGAGCACAAGGAGCGGTTCTGCCGGCAGTTCATCGCCAGCCACTGCCGTTTCGACCCCGCGACCCTCGCTTGGCCCGACCTCGACGACGCGGCGCTCGGCCGCCTGCGCGGAATCCCGTTTTGGCAGGAGGTCCTCTACACGGAGCGGCGAGCCGGCGCCATCGTCGCCGCTTACTCCCGAACGATCGGCGATCCGCTAGTGCGCGAGGCGGTCAGCCTCCAGGGCTTCGAGGAGGCGCGCCACGCCGAGTTGCTGCGGGTAATGATCCGCCGCTATCGCATCCCGGCCGATGAGCCCCCGCTCGACGAACCGCTCAGCCCTAATCCCTGCCACGCCTTCGCCGATTTCGGCTATGGCGAATGCCTCGATTCTTTTCTCGGTTTCGGTGTGTTCAAGATCGCGCGCCGCTCCGGCTTTCTGCCGGAGCCGCTGTTTGAGATCTTCGATGTGCTGATGCGCGAAGAAACCCGTCATATCGTCTTTTTCATCAATTGGATGGCGTGGCAGCAAAGCGTCAGGGGGCGCATCGCCGGGTGGCTGAGCGGAGCGAATGCCGCCCGCTATTACTGCCGCGCTATCGCGCGGCTTGTCGGCACTGTCTGGCGCGGCCGACGAGCCAACGACGGAAAGGATTTCTCGGCGACGCAAGCAAGTGTCTTTCTCGACAACTTCAAGTTCCGCAGTTTCCTGGCGGAATGTCATGCCGAACACGAACGACGCATGGGGGAGTTCGACCCCGATCTGCTGCGGCCTCGCTTCCTGCCGAGGCTCGCCGGCATTGTGCTCGCCGGCTTGCGTTTCGGAACCGGTAGCCGCGCGGTTCGGGAAGAGCGCGCGTGAAGCTGTTTTCGGTGCTCGCGGCGATCGTCGGACTGACCTTGATCGCGGCGCTGGTCGCCTATTTCGGGCTGGAGCCGGTGACGCGTCCGCTGGTCGCGATCGGCTGGACCGGGTTTGCGGCGATCTGCTCGGTTCATCTCGCCCTGATTGCGGTCATGGGGATCGCGTGGGCCGCGCTGTTGCCCGAGGCCCCGCTTTGGGTGCCGATTTGGGGGCGTCTCGTCCGCGACTCCGGGTCCGAAGTCCTCCCGCTTTCTCAAGTCGGCGGATATGTGCTGGGAGCGCGCGCGGTCGCCTTGTCGGGGGTTTCCGGAACTTCGGCCACAGCGAGCACGATCGTCGACGTTACCCTCGAGCTGTTCGGGCAGCTCGCCTATACGGCGCTCGGGCTGATTTGCCTACTCGATCTGATGCCCAACGCCGCAATCGCCACCCCTGTCGCGGCCGGACTGGCGGCGGCCGGCCTTCTCGCGGCGGTGTTTTTCGCGGTTCAGCGCCGCGGCTTTGACCTGCTCGATCGATTCGCCCGGATGATCGGGCGTGGCTGGGCCGACAAAGCGGCGGCAGGCTCAGCCTCCCTCCATGCCGCCTTGACCGGCATTTACCGGCGCCGTCGCGCGGTCATGTCGAGCTTTTTTCTCCACTTCGCTTGCTGGATCGCCGGCACGCTCGAAGCCTGGGTTGCGCTGCGTTTTGCCGGCGCATCCCTCGGCTTTGTTACGGTGCTGGTCATCGAAAGCTTGCTCTACGCCGTGCGCAGCGTCGCCTTTTTTGTTCCGAACGCGGTCGGGATACAGGAGGGCGCATATATTCTGCTCGGCGCGAGCTTTGGCCTGACTGCAGAGATGGCGCTGGCGCTTTCCCTGGTGAAGCGGGCGCGCGATTTGACCATCGGCCTGCCGGCGCTCGCCGCCTGGCAGCTGATCGAGAGCGGCCGCCTGTGGCGTCGCATCGCCGCCCCGCGGCGGGCCCATCCGCTTCAAAACGAAACCCCGGTCGAGATGACCGGGGTTTCTGCCCGTGTCAGCAATCTGCGATGACAAGGCAATGAGCATCGTCGGGTTAAACTCTGTTGAGATAGCGATGCCGCCTCATAATGCCGCGACCTCGTCACGGTTGCAATAGTTCTCCGAAAAATTAACTAAAAATTGTGGATTCGGCTTTGCGGAGCTTGGGCTGCTCCCGTGTTGGGAGAGGCTGATGACCCGTCCCGGACTTGAGCGTGCTGTCGACCGAGGATAACTGTAACTGATCTTCGCTTGCAGGCTTCGGCGCGGCCGTTATCCTTACATCCCGAATCGCATGCTCCGCCGCCGGGAGCCGGCGGAAGTCTTGAGCGAAAGCCGGTTACGGCTTAGGGGCGAGGAAACGGGACGCGGCTGTTTATCAGCAGGGGGATGATCGCGCGCTGGCGACCGGTAAGCCGGTCCATCCTCATTGCCACAGATTCCCCCGCCTTCTATGGTCGCGTGATATCGGCCCATCGGGGCATGGTTTGATACCGTTGAGCAAGCTGCGACACGCTGCCTGGGCTGCTTGGCTCAGCATGATAGCGCTGGGCTTCAACGCTTGCGTTCCAATCCACCTCGCCTTCGACCTTGCCCACGCGCTCGGGGCGGAGCATGAGGAAAGGGAAGACGCCGGCGAGCACGACGTCGGCCGGCGCTTACTGGCCCTGCTCACCGGGCATCACCACCACTCCGGCGGCAGGAGTCACCACCGGCCGGCGGATTGCGCGGTTGTCGGCTCGCTCGGCACCCTTGGCGGCTTCGCCCCGGCCGCCGACGCCATGTCGCCGGTTCCCGTTTTGGCCGAGGCGCCGGCTGCTGTCCTCGCCCGAACCACCAGCGAGCCCCACGGCGCGCCTCCTCTCGCCTACCGTTCCCGCGCCCCACCGCTCTCCTGAGCCTGCCGCGTCTGCAACGCGCCGGGCCGCCTTCGCGCGGCGCCGGTAATTACCAATTCGAGCCCGGGAGCACCGATATGGACCGCACTCTGTGGAGGGCGGCCGTCCCTGCGGCCGTCATCCTCCTTTCCGCAAATTCCGCCGCGTCGGCGCACGGTTTTGCCGGCCAACGTTTCTTTCCGGCCACGATCCTGACCGACGACCCTTTTGTCGCCGACGAGATGTCTTTGCCGACGATCACCCTTAATCCTACGGGGAGCGACGGCTCCCGAGAGATCGACATCGGCACCGATCTCTCCAAACGCATCACTCCCGATCTCGGCTTCACCATCGGCACTCAATGGGAGCGTCTGAAGCCGATGGGGTTGCCGGCGGTCACCGGGCTCGGCGGCCTCGATACGGGGGTGCAGTATCAACTCTTCGTCAGCGCGCCGCACGAAGCGCTGGGCCTTGCCGGGCTCAGGGTGAACTGGGCGCATACCGGTCGAGTTCAGGCGCTGGGCGCGCCAGATTTCACGACATTGACGCCGACCTTCGACTTCGGCAAAGGCTTTGGCGATTTGCCGAATTCGGTGCCTTGGCTGCGGCCCTTTGCCCTGACCGGCAATTTGAGCTTCGACTTTCCAACCAAGGTCGAGAGCAACGGCGCCCCCAATCCGAATAATGTCAATTACGGCTTCGCTATCGAATACAGCTTCGAATACCTGCAGCATCACGTGAAGGATATCGGGCTGCGCCCTCCCTTCGATCACCTGATCCCGCTGGTCGAGTTCGCTCTTTCGACGCCGGTGAACCGCGGGCAAGGCGGGATGACAACCGGGACCGTGCAACCCGGGATCATCTGGTGGGGGCAGTATTTTCAGGTCGGCGCCGAAATGATAATTCCGACCAACAGCTTGTCCGGCCACGGTATCGGCGGCGTGTTTCAGCTGCATTTCTACCTGGACGATATCTTCCCGAGGAGCATCGGGAAGCCGATTTCGCAATGGTAGGCATGCGCAGGAGTGCCGCTGCGCTGGCCGCTCTCGGCATCGTGAGTCTCGCCGGCTCGGCAGCGCGCGCGCATGCTTTTCTCGACCGTGCGAACCCCGCTGTCGGCAGCTCGGTGCCGGTCTCACCCGCTGCCGTCGAGCTGTGGTTCACCCAGGAGCTCGAGCCGGCCTTCAGCACCGTCACGGTGACGGATAAATCGGGCAATCGTGTCGATACCGGCAGCGCCCAGGTCGATCCGAAAGACCCGACCGAGCTTCGCGTCCCACTAAAGCCGCTGCCGCCCGGCACCTACAAAGTTACCTGGCGCGTGGTCTCGGTCGACACGCATCCGACGGAGGGCGACTTCACTTTCGAGGTGGGTGGGTGATGAGCGGCCTATTTCCGCTCCGCCGGCATCCCTGAGACAGGGGAGACGCGATGGACGGTTTCTTGGTCGCCACACGCACGCTTCACTTCGCCTCGACTTTGTCGCTCTTCGGGCTCTTCGCTTTCTTGTGCTTCGTCGCTGATCCGTATACCGCGGAAAGGCTGCATCAGCGGCTCTCGCGGCTCTCCTGGGCGAGCCTGCTGCTGGCATTCCTTTCGGGCGCGGCCTGGCTCGCAGTCGAAGCCGCCCGCATGAGCGGAAAGCCGCTGGCCGCCGCGCTCTCGCCAGGCGTCATCGCACTCGTGCTGACCCGCACCCGGTTCGGCCAGGTCTGGCTGTTGCGCGTGGCAGTCGCCGTGCTGCTCGGAATCTGTTTCGTCGTCCGGCACCGCCGGCGCGGGTGGGCCTCCGGCGCGATCGGTTGGGCTGGGCTGGCGCTCAGTGCCTTGCTGGTCGCGACGCTTGCTTGGGCGGGGCACGGTGCAGCGACGCCGGGCGAGCCGGGCGATCTGCACCTCGCGGCCGACATCCTCCATTTGCTCGCCGCGGGCGTCTGGCTCGGGACACTGTTTCCGCTGGCACTGCTGCTCGCCGAGGCGAGGCGCATCGGCGATCCAGGCTGGGGCGCAATCGCGCGAGCCGCGACCCGGCGGTTTTCGGTGCTGGCCGTGGCGAGCGTCACGACCCTGTTCTCGGCAGGCCTCGTGAACACCTGGTTTCTCGCCGGCACCATTCCGGTCTTGATCGGTACCGAGTATGGCCGCCTGCTGCTCGCCAAGATCGTGATCTTCATGGCGATGGTGGTGATCGCCGCGGTCAACCTGCTGCGGCTGACCCCCCGCCTTGCCGATCCATCCGGTCCGACGGCGGGCCGCGTCTGGGTTGCCGTCGCCCAATTGCGGCGGAACGCCGTCGTCGAGGCGAGTTGCGGACTCGCGGTCCTCGCCATTGTCGGAGCCCTCGGCATCTTGCCGCCGGGATTGCACACCGAGCCCGGTTGGCCGCTGCCCTTCCGCCTCGACCTCGGCGCACTGACCTTACGAGCGGATATCATCCTTGCGGCGTTCGCAGCTCTCTTTTGCGTCTGCATTGCCGCCGTCGTGACCACCGCGGCCGCAGGGCGCTACCGCCGGACCGCGGTGCCGCTCGTCAGTCTCCTGCTCTGTCTCGCGGTCGGTTGGATACTATTGCGCCCAGCCGTCGAGCGTGCCTACCCGACCACCTATTACGCCCCGGCCGAGCCTTACGCCGCCCCTTCGATCACCCGCGGCATGCCGCTCTACGCCGAGAACTGCGCGCTCTGCCACGGCGCCACCGGCCATGGCGACGGCCCCGCCGCCGCCAGCCTGCCGACCCGCCCCGCCGACCTGACCGCCCCGCACCTTTTCGCCCATGAGCAGGGCGACCTTTTCTGGTGGATCAGCCACGGGCGCGACAATGGCGTGATGCCGGGCTTTGCCGGGGTGCTGAGCGCGCGGCAGGTCTGGGACGTGATCAATTTCACTCGGGCTCGCGCCGCGGGGGTGTTGGCACGCGAAGTTGGGCCCGAAGTCGCCATCGACGCGGCATTCCCAGTCCCTGACTTTGCTTTCGAAGAAGACGCCCGGCAACAAACCCTTGAAGGCGAGCTGAAACGCGGGCCGGTCCTGCTGGTGCTATTCACCCCACCTGCCCCGATGGCGCGCCTGGCGCAGCTCGCGGCGGCGCGGCGGCGCTTTGCCGTCGCTGGCCTTGCGGTCTTCGCCGTCGATGTCGGTCCGCCCGCCCCGAAGTCCGCGGAGGGGGAGGGGTCACCCCTTGTCATCGCGGTGTCAGCCGAGGTCGCGTCGACCCTCGCGCTCTTCGCGAACGCCAACAGCGAGAGCGAGCTGATGCTCGACCGCGCCAGCAATGTGCGCGTCCGCTGGACTCGCGAGAGCCGAAACGGCCTTCCCGACCCTGATACGCTCGTTGCGGATGCGGACCGTGTCGCCCGCCTCGCCGTCACCCAGCCAAGCCACGCCGGCCACGTGCATTAATGGCCGCATGCTGTGCCGCACCGTCGCCCTCGAGCAAGCTGTCGGGCTCTCGATTCTCGCCGTGGTCAGCGTTCTCGAGACCTGGCCGCCGGCCATTCACGGCGGCCAATGACTTACGCCGAGCCGACCTTGTGATAGCCCAGCGCCCGGTAGATCGCGAATGCGGCGAGCCAACTCGCCGCGAAGACACCGACAATCAGGTAACCAAGAACGTCGAAATGACCACTGACGACAACGGCGGTACGCCATATGCCCCCTTCGAGGCCGAGCTTTTCGGCGAGCAGTCCCAGGGCCTCGATAGCGCCGACAACGACGGCGACGAGCACCGAGATGCCGGTAATGGTCAGATTGTAGTAGAGCTTGCGAAGCGGCGTCTTGAACGCCCAACCATACGCGCCGACCATCAAGACGCCGTCGCTGGTATCGACCAGCAACATGCCGGCGGTGAACAGCGCCGGGAACACCAGGATCGACCAGATCGACAACCCTTTTGAGGCTTCCGCCGCCGAGATCCCAAGCAAGCCGATCTCCGTCGCGGTGTCAAAGCCGAGCCCAAACAGGAACCCGAGCGGGTACATGTGCCAACTGCGGGAGATCAGCCGGAACGCGTTCCGCAGCAGTCGGCCGATTAGTCCGCGCTGGGCAAGAAAGAAATCGAGCTCCTCCTCGGCATAGGTTTCGCCGCTTTTAACTCGCCTAAACAGGCGGTAGACACCAGCGAGCACGACAATGTTGACCATCGCGATCGTAAAGAGGAACCCGACCGAGGCCAAGGTACCAATCACACCGCCGGCTTCCATCAACCCTGGAAAGCGCCGCTGCAAGCTGCTCGCGGTCAGCGCAATCACAATCGAAGCGGCAACCACGATGGTCGAGTGGCCGAGCGAAAAGAAGAACCCGACCGTGATCGACCGCCTGCCCTCCTGCATCAATTTGCGGGTGACATTGTCGATCGCCGCGATGTGATCGGCATCGACGGCGTGCCGCAGCCCAAGTCCATAAGCGATCAGCGCCGTAGCCAGCAATAGCGGATATCCGGAGAACGATGCGAACGCCCAGGTCCAGCCGAGCACATTGACGGCGATCAGGAAGGCGTAGAGGCCGATCACTTTTGGTCGAACATGGTCGGTTCCGTCTTCGAAGATCCAGAACGCCAGCGAGAGAGGTCTGTTACGTGACATCTGCGGTGATTGGTAGAACCTACGGGCTATCGGGCGCCACGCCTTCGAGGTTCCGCCAACCTCGCACGGCCAACCTCACACGAAGGTGACCGCCCGGCCGCCTGAGACAGGCTAGCATCGATATTCTTTTTTGGCTGTGTTCCGATCTCGATGAAGGACGATACCCCGCCGCGACCCATTGTTTCCGCACGCCGGCTGGCGCCGCTCGGCCTGCTGGTCGCCGCCTGGCTCGCCTTCATGCTGGCGGGCGGATACCGATATCTGACCTTTGCCTCTCTCGCCGAAAACCGCGAATGGCTATGCGGCCTCGTTCAGCATTGGGGCATCGCCGCCACCCTCTGTTACATCTTGCTCTATGCGGCGCTGGTCGCACTATCCGTCCCCGGCGCCGCCGTATTGACGATTGCCGGCGGCTTTCTGTTCGGAACCTGGCTCGGCGCGCTGTCGGCGATCATCGGCGCAACGCTCGGCGCGACCGCGCTTTTTCTCGCCGCCCGCGCCGGCCTGGGCGGCGTTGCACAACGCGCCGGGCGCTTCGTCGGCAAACTCGAGGCCGGGTTTCGCGCCGACGCGTTCAATTATCTCCTGGTGCTGAGGCTGGTGCCGATCTTCCCCTTCTGGCTCGTCAATCTGGTTCCGGCATTGGTCGGCGTCAGATTGCCGACTTATATGCTGGCCACCTTTCTCGGTATCATTCCCGGCACTTTCGTTTTCGCCAGTCTCGGCAACGGGCTCGGCAGCGTGGTGCAGGAACCCGACCTCGCGATCCTCTTCCAGCCGAGCCTGCTCGTCCCGATCGTCGGGCTCGCCCTTCTCGCGCTGGTGCCGGTGGGTTACAAGCGCTGGCGCGACAAGAAGGCTGCATGAACCGGCAATTCGCTCCGGATCTGTGCATCATCGGCGCCGGGGCGGGTGGGTTGGCGGTCGCCGCCGGGGCGGCGCAGATGGGTGCCGAGGTCGTGCTGATCGAGCGCGGCCTGATGGGCGGCGACTGCCTGAACTTCGGCTGCGTCCCGTCGAAGTCGCTGCTTGCCGCCGCCCGTTTTGCCGAACTTGCACGGCGCGGCGCGGCGCTCGGCATTGCCGCCGCCCCGTCACGCATCGACTTCGCCGCGGCCGCGCGCGGCGTGCAAGAGGTCATCGCGGCGCTCGCGCCGAATGATTCGGTAGAACGGTTCGAGGGGTTTGGCGTCCGGGTGCTCCGGGCCGAGGCACGCTTTACCAGTCCCCGCACCGTCTGCGCCGACGACAGCGAAATCCGGCCGCGGCGGTTTGTCATCGCGACCGGCTCGCACCCGGCGGTACCGTCAATTCCCGGGCTCGATCGCGTTCCCTATCTGACCAACGAGACGATTTTCGCCAATCGCGAGCTGCCGGAGCACCTGATCGTGATCGGCGGCGGCCCGATCGGGATCGAGATGGCGCAGGCGCATTGCCGCCTCGGTGCGCGCGTCACCGTGCTCGATGTCGGCCCGCTGCTGCCGCGCGACGACCCCGAGCTCGCCGCGAGCCTCGCCGAGCACCTCTCCGGGGAGGGCGTGATGACGCGTCCGCGGGTCGAAATCGTCGGGATCGAACGCAATGCCGAGGGGATCGTCGTCTGCCTCGCCGGCGGGGAGCGTATCGCCGGATCGCATCTGCTGGTCGCCGCCGGCCGCCGCCCGAGCATCGACGCCCTCGATCTGCCCGCCGCCGGGATCGAGGCGAACCCCAAAGGGATTGCTGTCGATGCACGATTGCGCACGACCAACCGTCGCGCCTTTGCCGTCGGCGACGTTACGGGCGGGCCGCAATTCACCCATATCGCGCTTCATCACGCCGGGATTGTAATCCGCAACGCGTTGTTCCGGTTGCCGGCCAAGGTCGATTACCGGGCGCTGCCCTGGGTCACCTACACAGATCCCGAGCTCGCCCAGGTCGGGCTGACCGAGGCCGCCGCCCAAGCCGCCGGCGCTGATGTACGCATCCTGCGCTGGCGTTTTATCGACAACGACCGCGCCCAGACCGAACGAGACACCGAAGGCCTCGTCAAGGTTGTGCTGCGCGCCAACGGCCGCATCCTCGGCGCCTCGATCCTCGGCGCCGGGGCCGGCGATTTGATCGTGCCTTGGGCATTGGCGATCTCGCAAAAGCTCAAGATCGGTGCGCTCGCCAACCTGATCATGCCGTACCCGACGAGAAGCGAGGCGGGCAAACGCGCGGCAGGATGCTACTATACGCCGACATTGTTCTCCCCCGCACGCGCCGGCTTGTACGGCTACTCGCGCGGTTTGGGTGAGGAGGTGCAAACGGTGAAAAAGCGGCATTCCAGCGTGCGAGCGCCGCCGTGCTGGTAAAGAGCCTGTCGGCGCGCCTGCTGATCCTCACCGTGTTTTTCGTGATGGTGGGCGAGGTCCTGATTTTCGTGCCTTCGGTGGCGCGCTTTCGCATGACCTATTTCGAAAACCGCCTCGCCGCCGGTTATCTCGCGACATTGGCGTTCGAGGCGAGCCCGACCGGGCACCTCGACCAGAGCCTGATCGACCAGCTTCTCTGGCGGGTCGGGGCGCAGGGCGTCGGGCACCACCGCGCCGACGGGACGTTGCTGCGGCTCGATCACGCTGCGCCGCCGCGACCTGATCTGACGATCGATATTACTCATCCCGACATCTTGCTGGCGATCAGGGGCTCGTTCCGCACTCTCTTCAGCGACGGCAATCGTGTCCTGCGGGTGCTCGGCCCGACAGCAAGCGGGGAGACCGCCGAGGTGCTGCTCGACGAGGCGCCGTTGCGCGCCGAGCTGTGGGATTTCGGCATCCGCATCCTCGAACTCTCGCTGGTCCTCTCGCTGGTGACCGCGGCGCTGGTCTATCTCAGCCTGCAATGGCTGCTGGTCCGGCCGATGCGGCGGATCACCGCCAGCATGATCGAGTTTCGCGAGAATCCCGAGGACGCCTCGCGGGTCATCGCGGCCGGCCGCAGGAGGGACGAGATCGGGGTCGCCGAACGCGAGCTCGCGGTGTTGCAGCGCACCGTGCGCCAGGCGCTCGGCCAGCGCGCCCGGCTCGCCGCGCTCGGCACGGCGGTGACCAAGATCAACCACGATCTGCGCAACATCCTGGCGACCGCGCGCCTCGTCACCGACGGGCTGACCGCCAGCGCCGCGCCGGAAGTGCGGCGGATCGCGCCGCGGCTTCTCGACGCGATCGACCGCGCGGTGGCGTTGTGCTCCCAGACCCTCGACTTTTCGCGCGAGGGCACCCCGCCGCTCGCGCCGAGCCGCTTTCTGCTGGCCCCGCTGATCGACGAGATCGGGCCGGGGCTCGCCGTTTCCGCGGCAGAGCTGGCGATCGAAGACAGGATCCCGCCCGGGCTCGCGGTCGCCGCCGACCGCGATCAGCTTTACCGGGTTTTCCTGAACCTGGCGCGCAATGCGCTGGAGGCCGGCGCGCATCGCTTGCGCTTTTCCGCGACCCAAGCCGACGGTGCGATTTCCGTCGAGGTCGCCGACGACGGTCCCGGGCTGCCGCCCAAGGCGCGGGAAAACCTGTTCCGTCCGTTCTTCGGCTCGGCCCGCCCCGGCGGCAGCGGCCTGGGTCTCGCGATCGCCCGCGAATTGGTGCGCGCCCATGGCGGCGAGCTGGCGCTCGCCGCCAGCACCGGCGCCGGCACCGTCTTTCGCCTGACCCTGCCCGCTCCCGCCGTCCGCGAGGTCAGTCGAGCGCGAGCGTCACTGTCTTGAGATAGGCGGTCTCCGGCAATGCCGGATGGATCGGGTGATCGGCATCGGCGCCGGCGGCGCGCAGCAGGCGCCCGGCGCGCCCGGCATCGGCGAGACCGCGCCGCACGGCTTCGGCGAACTCCGCACTGCCGACATGGAACGAGCAACGAGGCAAGAAACAGGATGCCGCCCGGCGCGGTCAGCGCGGCGGTCAGGCGGGCGAGCTTGCGATAGCCGCGCGACGCCGCCGGCGCCTCCCGGCGGGATTTTGCAAAGGCCGGAGGATCGGCGATGACGATGTCGAAACGTTCGCCGGCAGCGGCGAGCCGGGCAGCCTCGGCAAACGCCTCGCCACGCTGAAAGGTACAGATTTCGCCGACACCGTTGAGCGAAGCGGTCTCGGCAGCGAGCGTCAAGGCGAGTTCGGAACGGTCGATGCCGACGACTGCGGCGGCGCCGGCACGGGCGGCCTGCACCGCGAAGCCGCCGGTGAAGCAATAGAGGTCGAGGACGCGGGCGCGGTGGGCCAGCGCGGCGATGAAGCGCCGGTTGTCGCGCTGATCGAAGAACCAGCCGGTCTTCTGCCCCGCGAGCACGTCGGCGCGGAAGACGGCGCCGTTTTCCTCCACCGTGACCGGCCCCTCAATCTCGCCCGTTGCTACCCGCGTCTCGGCCGCAAGCCCTTCGAGCGCCCGGACCGGGCTGTCGTTGCGCAGCACGATGGCCTTTGGGGTAAACAGGTGGCCGAGCGCATCGAGGACCACCGGTTCGAGCCGGGACATACCGGCGGCATTCAGCTGGACCACCAGGATCGACCCGAACCGGTCGACGACGAGGCCGGGCAGCCCGTCGGCTTCGGCATGAGCGAGCCGATAATACGGCGCCGCGAACAGCCGCTCGCGCAGCTTGAGCGCGCGCTCGAGCCGACGGGCAAAAAAGCGACGGCCGATCGGTCGGGCCGCGTCGCGGTCGAGAAGCCGCGCCGCGAGCAGGGTATGCGGGTTGAACATCGCGACCCCGAGCGCACCGTCGTCGGCCCGCCGCAAGGTCACCAGGGTGCCGGGGACCAGCGCTTTGGCCACGGCATCCATCCGCACCTCGTTCGAATAAATCCACGGATTGCCGCCTTCGGCGCGCCGGTGCCGACCCGCCAGCAGCGTGACCGAGGGGCGGGTTGCCGGATCGTCGGGGGCGGCTTCGCGCGGCGCCGTTGCATCAGGGTCCATGCCGGCCTATGTGGTCTCGTCGAGTGCGGCCGACCACCCCGGCTTACCCCTGATCCGCCTTGCCTTGCCGCACCGGAGTAGGGTAGTTGTGGCCGCCCGCAGCGCCGGCCCGCTGATCGGCACGCGCCCGTAGCTCAACTGGATAGAGCACCAGACTACGGATCTGGGGGTTAGGGGTTCGACTCCTCTCGGGCGCGCCAATCTTTTCAAATGTTTAGACGCAAGAGTGACGACGGCCCCTGGAGTCATGTCCGTCTGGTGTCCGTAATCCCGATGGGTGAGGGCGCCATGTCCGGTATCCGCGCGCCGGGTTGTCGACATTGCGATCGCGCGACAATCAGGAAGAGACGTACATGCTCTCTCAAGCAACATAGGCGAATTGGGCGTCGGTGCGCGGCTGATCGCCCCCGAGTGCGCCACGCACACTGCGAGATGGAGCCGCGAACTGCCTTAGGACCCTAACATCAGCCGGACAGGGCCTGCGCGAGAAAAGGTAAGCTCTCGTCCATCCGGTAATCGACACCGGTATGGTTGTCGGCGAACTCCTCGTAGCGATGCGCAATGCCAAGCTCGTTCAGCCGACGCACGAACCTGCGGGCACCGTAGAGCAGATTGAACTGATCCTTCTCGCCGCAGTCGATGTAGAGCGCCTTCAGCCGGCGGAGATTGTCCGCCTGGGTTTCGATCGCAACGACAGGGTCTTGCCGCAACCAATTCGCCCAGCGTTCCTCGATAATCTCGCAGGTGTCGAAGGTGACCGGCAGCCGCATCCCAAGGAACTGCGTCGGATCGGGATCGTAGCTGGCCGCCATCGCCAGCGCGTTGACCACCTTGCCGGAACCCTCCGGATGCTTTTCGGGCTGCTTCGAGTCTGCTGCCACCATCTTCTCGATCGAGTTCTCAGCGCCGGCGAGGGCGCGCAGGACCGCTGGCATGTCGGGCAGATAGCACAATTCGAAGCCCATATCGCCGGAATGACAGGCCGCGGCCGACCAGATGTCGGAGTGGCGCAGCGCGTGCGTGATCGCGCCATACCCGCCGGAGCTCTTGCCGAACACGCCACGGCGGCCGGTACCGCCGCATCCAAAGCGCTGCTCGATTGCCGGCAGCATTTCATGCAGCAGGAAGTCCTCCCAGGCACCCATCGCAGCCGAGTTGATGTATTGGTTGCCGCCGAGCCGGGTGAAGCAATCGGGAAAGGCGACGACGACCGGCGGCATGCGCTGTTCGCCGATCAGCCGGTCGAGCCGTTCCGGCAGGTTCTCGCGGAAGCCGACCCAATTCGTGTGGGAGAGGCCGCTGCTGGTGAAGCCGACAAGATCCACAAGCAGAGGCAAACCTGGTCCGTCGTGCCCGGCCGGGAGGTACACATCGACCGCGCGCACCGACGGATCACCCAGCATATTGCTCTTGAGGGCTTGGCTCTCGATCGTGACTCGGCTGACGGAACCCATTGACCCGAAAAACTTGCGCATGCGTCCTACCCCTGACTTCTGCTGATCTTACAAGCAGAAATTACTACCAGGATCCATCGAGGCGCGATCTCCAGCGCCCTACCTTCAAGTCTGAAGTAGGATGGCGGAAGCCAAAACGGGAGGAATAGCCATGAGCGAAACCCAACGAGTGGCGATCGTGACCGGTGCAGCCGGCGGTATCGGCCGAGCAATGACCCGGGGCCTGTTGGCAGCGGGCATCCGGGTCGCCGGCATCGATCGCGACCGTGAGCCTTTGGAGGCCCTTGCGGCGAGCGCGCGTGAGCAGGGAAAGGCGTCCGAGCTGCTCACCATCCAGACAGATCTGACCAGCGACTCCGCGGCCGACGAGATCACCAGCACCACGCGCGGCCGCTTCGGCCATATCGACATCCTCGTCAACAACGCCGGGATTGGGCCGGGGGCCATCCGTGCAGATAGCTGGCAACGGCCGCTCAAATTTTGGGAGATCACGCCCGATCAATGGCGCCGCTTCGTCGCGGTCCACACGACGGCACCGTTGGCGCTCGCGAATGCCGTTGTGCCCGAGATGATGCGCCAGGGCTGGGGCCGGATCGTCAATGTTACGACCAGCCTCGGCACGATGTTGAACGCCGGCTCCCCGACCTACGGACCCTCCAAGGCCGCGCTCGAGGCGCTCAGCGCGATCATGGCGAAGGACCTCAACGGTACCGGAGTGACCGTTAACGTTCTGGTGCCCGGCGGGATCACCAACACGCCTATGGTGTCCGAACACGCGGGCTTCGATCGCGCCAAGATGATCCAGCCGGAGGTGATGGCGCCGCCTCTCCTTTGGCTCGTCTCCGATGCCGCCGCGAAGGTGACCGGTCGCCGGTTTCTCGGAGTCCATTGGGATCCCGCGCTACCGCCCGAACAAGCGGCCGAGATGGCCGGGGCACCGGTCGCATGGACGAGCATCGCGACAATGCCGATCACGCCCAGCCGCTCCTAGCTGACTTCGGCGGCCGATGCCGCGGCGTGGCCAGGACTGATAGCCGTCCCACGCTTGAGAGGACCTGCCATCCAGAGGACTTGCGTGAGGTTGCAGGGATCGGCCCTCGTCGCTCGGGCGGGGCAAGGTATCATCGGAGGGAAAATGACTTACGAGCATATCCTAGTCGACGCCGAAGAAGGCGTGGGGGTTGTGACACTCAATCGTCCCGACAAGCTCAACGCCATGAACCGGCTGCTTGCGAGCGAACTGCATGACGCGGTGAAGCGGTTGGATGCCGACGATGCGATCGGTTGCATTGTCATCACCGGCGCCGGTGACCGCGCTTTTTCGGCCGGCGGCGACATCCACGAGCAACGCGAGGACGATCGGCGGCATACGCGGGAGGAATTGGATGCGCGCCGCGGCCGAGGCAGCTACGAAATCGCCGCCTGCGCGAAGCCGACGATCGGAATGATTAATGGCCTCGCCTATGGCGGAGCGGCGGTGCTGGCCTCTTCGCTCGACATGCGGGTGGGGTGCGAGGATACCCGTTTTCGCTTCCTCGCGGCTGCCTACGGCCGGATCAACAGCACCTGGACTCTGCCCAACCAGGTCGGTTGGCCGATTGCCAAGGAGCTGCTGTTCACGGCACGCGTGGTCGAAGCCGAAGAGGCCTATCGCATTGGTCTGTTGAATCATCTCGTACCGCGCGACCAGTTGCGGGCAAAGACGATGGAGCTCGCCCGCATGATCGCCGCCAACAACCGCGCGGCGGTGATGGGCATCAAGGCATTGCTGCTCAAGCAGAAGGCACAAAGCCTCGAACAACAATGGGCCGAGGAGCGGCATTACACGACGCACATTGTCAGAGGCGCCAAGGCCGAAGAGGCCTTTCCCGAGTTCATCGCTCGTAAGGGCCGACGCCTCGGCTGAAGCTGATCTCTTCAGGCGATCGAGCAACTGCCTGATCAGCTCATCAATCCGAGTTCATCGCTCGTAAGGGCCGACGCCTCGGCTGAAGCTGATCTCTTCAGGCGGTCGAGCATCTGCCTGATCAGCTCATCAATCGCGGCAGACGCCACCCGATCGTCGGTGAGGCGCAGAAGGTCGCGATCGTTTCGTAAGCCCGCCGCGCTTTTGCGCTTCATTGGACCTTGACGACACGAGGGTGACCGTCGATGTCCTGGTTCCGGCGGGATGACCGACACTCGATATCTGCATCAAAACCAAGGCACTGATGAAATTGCGCTTTTTTGATACAAAATTCTGATGCAGGAATGCGGGCATGATTCACGGATACGCCCGCGTCTTGACCGACGCCCAAGACCTCACCTGCCAGCTTGCACAACTCTGCCAGCTTGCACAACTCAAGGCGGCCGGTTGCGAAAAAGTGTACCGCGAGAAGATCACCGGCACGACCGCCGACTGGCCGCAGCTTAAAAAGCTGATGGCTGTCCTGGCCCACGGGGATGTTGTCGTAATTCCGGCCGTTGACCGCCTCTCGCGCGACACGACCGGCCTACTGGTCATCGCCCGCGACATGCAGCGCACGGGGGCGGGCCTACGCTCGCTTGCGGAGCTTGTCGTAGATACGACGTCGGACTTTGCCGAACTGGTGCTTGCGATGCTCGGCGTCGCCGCCAAGCTAGAACGCCGCCGTATCGCCGAACGCACAGCGCGAGGCGCGGGAACGGCTTGCGGCCGGGGAGACGCAACGCAGCGTCGCCCGCAGCTACAACGTCAGCCAGGGATTTCACGCCTTCCTGCGCTGCTATGAGGATCATTCAATGAAATCCCCCGCACTGACCATTGAAACACAGCTAACAATTGCTGATAAAGAATTTCTCTCATCACATCCGGAGTTACATCACTATACGACATTCGCCGGGCTAGAAGGGATTGTCCGAAGTAACACTATATGGGCCTCCCACTTCTCTGATCTAAACGATGCAACGGAAGTAATACTACTCCGGGAGCCCCTCGTTCGCGCTCTCACTGAAAATTTCTCAGATATTATAGGACTTCAACAACATTCAAATGATTACGTGAGGCAGGCTATAGAAGCAAACGACGGAATTGCAAAATTTTCAGAGAGAGTGGCAAAAGATTTAGTTGAAGGGTTATATAAAGTAACATTCCAAAACAACGCCTCATTTTCGTTTGCCGAACCGTTCATAACGTCGTTTTGTTCCCACGCGGCCGACCAACCCTATGAAGAGGAGCACGGTTTGTTGAGCCAATGGCGGGTAATTATACCTTTGACGCACCTTTTTCTACTAGATACTAGTGTCCTGAGGCAGAAATTCGTGTAATAAAAATGCCGGGGAGCCGCAGCGGTGGGGGCAAAGGGATGCGGACCGGTCGGCCGGTGGCAAAGATCGAACTGTCGGCCGAGATTGCCGGCATTTTGGAAGGCTATACGCAGCGGCGCAAGACGGCGCAAGCTTTGGCGCTGCGGGCGCGGATCGTGCTCGGCTGCGCGGCGGGTCTGAGCAACAAGGCGGTGGCGGTGCGCGAGCGGGTGACGCCGCAAACCGTGGGCAAATGGCGCCAGCGTTTTGTCGAGCACGGCCTCGACGGGTTGCTCGACGAGCCGCGACCTGGCGTCCCGCGCAAGATCGACGACACCAAAGTCGAGAGCGTCATCGTGCAGACGCTGGAGAGCCAGCCGCCTGATGCCACGCATTGGAGTACGCGCAGCATGGCGCGGCACAGTGGCATCTCGACCTCGAGCGTAGGACGCATCTGGCGCGCCTTCGGGCTGCAGCCACACCGCCTTGAAACCTTCAAGCTGTCCAGCGATCCGCTGTTTGTCGACAAGGTGCGCGACATCGTCGGGGTCTACCTCAACCCGCCCGACCATGCCCTGGTCTTGTGCGTTGATGAAAAGTCGCAAATTCAGGCGCTCGACCGTACGCAGCCGCTGCTGCCGATGCGACCGGGGCAAATCGCGCGACGCAGTCATGACTACCAGCGCCACGGCACGACCTCGTTGTTCGCCGCCCTCGACATCGCCACCGGCCGGGTCATCGGCCGTTGCTACCAGCGCCACCGCGCGGTCGAATTCCGCAGGTTCCTGGCCACGGTCGAACAGGCCGTGCCGGCCGATCTCGACATCCACCTGGTGCTCGACAATTACGCCACCCACAAGGCACCACCGGTCAAAGCCTGGCTCGCCAGACACCCGCGCTATCACCTGCATTTCACGCCCACCAGCGCCTCCTGGCTCAACCAGGTCGAGCGCTGGTTCGCGCTGCTCGCCGACAAGCAGATCAAGCGCGGCGTCCATCGCAGCGTCGATGCACTCAAGGCCGACATTGCCGCCTTCATCCAAGTCCACAACAACGACCCCAAGCCTTTCGTCTGGACCAAGTCCGCCGATGCTATCCTCCAAACCATTGCCCGATATTGCTCCAAAACCCTCGCCGTGCATGCCACGACTTATTGAACGAATCTCTGATTCAGGACACTAGGCGTTGATTGCTGAGCGAGCTGCTAAAATGAGCGGATGTATTCCGCGTTACGGAACGTCAAACGTTCGGATGACTTCGGCGGTTCGAGCGGCAAACTGACGCAACACTGCGATGACGTGTTGCCCGCTCAGTCCGAGGGCACTTTCCTCGAAAGTTACCTCAAGGGCGAGAAGTGTATTGCCCTTCGACGCGCTGAACGGTTCCTGGCGACCGAGACGATACAGGATGGTTTTATTATCAAGGTAGCTAAGGGCCTTAGTCCCGCCGACCGTCATTTTAGCGGTCCCCATAATCATATAACCAAGCACTCTGGGCGCGGTCGATATCAGCCGTTCGTGCTTTCGCACGATATCGATTTCGTGCAAGGTCCAAGGTCCAAATCGTTGCATCCCCTCCCTTATACTGGTTGAGCGCTTTGATCGCGGCTCGTTCGTTTTGGGAAAGCCACTTTTTTCGTTCCTTGCCGTCAATCCCGCGAACCGGATCGATCATGTCGTAGAGGGAATCGAAGATCGGAAAATGTCGATAGGGATTCGTTTTTTCGCCATTGCGCTTAGCGAGGGAAGCGGCGAGCAGGTCAAAAGCGCTTCGAAGCGAATTGAATGTGGAGCCGAACCAAGCGTTGAAAGTGAGTGGCAGCAGAGTGTTCTGGATTGCTGCCACAATATCTTCAGCGCCATGCGGATCACGCTCGCGGGAGATGATGTAGGGATCACTTCGCTGCCACTCAATCAAAGCATTCTGGATTTGTGGGATCTGGGCTACGGCCCAATCGACGGCAGCCTGGGCGTCTAGGAGATCGTCGCGCATGGTGGCTAGTGAATGCCGCGCGGTATCGGGAATCGAATGTCGGGACGAGATACCACGATATATTTGCTATATGCTGGTAGTGGGTCGGGGCCGTAAAGCACATCTTTGGGTATTGGAGCGTTTACAGAAAAATCAAATGGAAATCCCTGGCCGATTAGATTTTGATGCTGCAGATTATCGATACACACTAATCGTTCTGGGATTTTCCATCCTTGTGAGGGGTTTTCTAGCCATTGTGGGACAACCCATTTTTTACCTAAATGCTCTATTGCGTCGGCTTGGAATATTGCGTTGCCGCCTTCTACGGCAATCGCTACCTTAAAGATCTTCACGATTCGCTCCTAGCGTGACTCGACACCACGCAGGATAGCGGAGAGGCGGGGCGGCTGTCATGGTCGCCCCGCCGTGTTATATCGAAGGTATGAAAGATCAGAAGCCCGCGCCGAACCCCGACGATATTGAGCTGCACCCGGACGCATGGGATCGCTTCGTTGATGCCGTGAAACGAGTCGCGCGGCATCCGCCAGTCGAGAAGCCAAAGCCGCAAGCGAAGCCCGCCAAGGACCGCTCAGCAGTCCATAAACGAAAACGATAGCTGAGGCTTCGGCGGTAGCTGCGGAACGTCTCGACGCTTCTTGCGCTTCGGGCGAGCCGGCTTCCTCGGCTTCGGATTGCCCACGAGTCCGTCGATAGGTAAGGCGCTTGCCTTTGATCCCCATGGCGGCTTTGGCGAAACGCTCGTCATCATCGACGCCAAGCGAGGCGCGCTCGTTGTAACGGAAATCGAACTCGCAAAGGTAGCGCTTCAAATGCTGCTGGCTCACATGATGATAAACGCCAGTGATCCCGCGCTTCAGGATCGAGAAATAGTTCTCGACCGTGTTTGTGTGCCAGAAACCGCCGCGAACATATTCCTCGATCGAGTGATTGACTGCCCCATGTCCGGCGAAGTCGCGGCCCATTGGAATATAGGTCGGAGACTCGTCAGTCATTAGATACGAATGCTTATCGACTTGAGCGCGGAGTACCGGGCGCAGCGTCTTAGCGTCAACCGCTGCGACATGGAACGAGCGCACCGAGCCATCGCGCTCCACAAGCGAGAACGCGGCTTCCTTTGGCTGGAACGTGACCCTTGCGGTTGCGCGCCCTGCCGCCGATGAACGTTTCGTCCGCCTCGACCACCTTGTTTCGTCCGCCGAGCACTTCGCCACCCGTATCGCGCAAAGCCTCGCGGATGCGATGGCACATGAACCAAGCGGATTTGTAGGTAAGGCCAAGCATGCGGTGGATCTGGTGCGCCGAGACACCTTTCTTGCTCGCGACCATCAGATGCAGGGCGAGCATCCACTTGTGCAGCGGGATATGCGAGCGCTCGAATAGCGTGCCGACCGTGACCGTGAATTGCTTCTCGCATACCTTGCATTTGTAGACGCCTGGGCGATGCGCTTTGCCGTTAAACTCATAGGCGCAACCGACCGCGCCGCAATGCGGGCAAACTGGGCCATCTGGCCACAAGAGACTTTCGAGAAATTCACGCGCCTTTTCGGCATTCTGAAAAACGGGATTATCGGCGATCGATGTCATGATGGCGGCCTCAATTGAATGAGGCTAGACTACCGCATGTAGAGATGGTTTGCCAAAGGTATAATTGCCCAATGGCGCGGCTACGGCGGCGACGGAGGATTTTGTATTGTGTTCGACACTGTTAAATTGTCGGAACTATTATGGCACGAATTTAATAGCCATTACTGGCTTCATCTTAATATATCACCCGTATACTACGTGCTAAGTACTGCAAGCATCGAGGAGATATTTCCGAAGGTGATTGAGAGATGTGGTTACTTTGTTGCTGGAATATTAGAAAACAGAGTGCCGCCGCCAATGGATGACGGATTTGCGCCCTTCGTGGCTGGTGCGACGCTTTTCAAACACCATGGCTTTAGTGAGGAACGCGAGGTGCGCATCGTGGCTATTCCCGGCTCTGACGAGGTACAAAAAACGGTGCAAGCTGAATATCCGGCGGAGTTCAAAGCTTCACCTCTCAAATGCATCCGCGAGCGTGGCAGCAGCAATGGCAAGCGCCGCTACATCGCACTGTTTGACACCCTTGGCGTGCGGCTACCAATCAAACGAGTAATTGTTGGGCCATGCCGTCATCAAAACGAGAACTATGAACGCGTGACTGCGTTGTTAGGGGACAGTATACTAGTGTCGGTTTCTGTAACCCCACCGTCGCGGTGGGTGCGACCGAGCGGGCGCGGTTGGAGGCGATCGTCGCCGATCGGAATAGCTCGCAAAAGCACGTTTGGCGAGCGCGGATCGTGTTGCTGACGGCGGATAGCCTGGGTACTAATCGCGCGACACTTGGCAAGTTTCGGAAATGCGGCACCGGATAGGTCAACGCCGAACGATCGTTTTGGAGGGAAGCTTCCTAAATTCCCACTCGGCACGCTCAAGCTCGGGATTCTCGGCTTCCAACTCGGGATATCCAAGGCAGAGATGACCGATGAGGCGCCAATCGGCAGGAACATCCACGACCTCGACCATCCGAGCGGGATCAAGTATGGAGATCCAACCTAGACCAACCCCCTCTGCACGGGCCGCCAGCCACATCGTGTGCACGGCGGCGATAACGGAGTATTCGATCATCTCTGGCATGGTCTGCCGTCCCAATCCGTGCCCCATCTGGGTACCGCGATCAGCGAACACCGTCAGTTGAGCCGGAGCTTCCTCGATCGCTGCCAGCTTGAGCCTGGCATAGCAAGCGGCACGATCACCGGAATACGATGCGAGCGCCTCCGCGTTGCAATCCTTGAACACATCCGCGATGGCATGCCGCCGCACGGGATCGTCGACGATGACGAATCGCCATGGCTGGCTCAGCCCCACTGAGGGTGCCAAACAAGCGATGCCGATAAGGCGCTCAAGTGTCTCGGGCGGCAAAGGTTCGGCTCGAAAGCGTCGGACATCGCGGCGCCAGACAAACAAGTCGAGCAGTCGTGCACGGAACACGTCATCGAAGAGGATCATGCTTTCACGCGGCTGTGTGTACGTCATTCAATAAATTTGAATTTTGAATACCGCATTTCAAAACAACCGTTCTCAGTTCGGCTGGACATTATCAACGAGTTGCCCACTGCTCGATAATTCTCTGAAGCCGCGAGGCCATCGATCAATGCGGCGGCCCCGGCTGCAGAATCACGGACGATTTGATTTCGGGTTAGCGCTCGGCCGCGCGCAAACACGCTCGGGCCGGGAATTCCTTACCGCATTGGTGCCCATGGAGGCCTGCCCGGGGTTACGAAGCGTCGCTGTTGCAGGTGCTCTCGACGCTCAATGGCTTTTATTTGCAATCAAGGCTGGAACACCCCGCATCAATATTTTTGTTTGGACCGCGAGTTGCACGTCCCGCGTGGTGTGCGCTTTCGCTGGTTTCTCAGCTATTTGCGCTTACAGCCCGAATTCAGCCAGATAGCGGCTGTAATCCCCGCCCCTATTCTCCTTGCCGACAGTGGAGTTAATGGCATCGAGCACTGTCTGCTGCGCATCGGCGCCCTTGATGTATTGGTTCTGCAGGTTGTCAAGCGTGATCTTGGCGACCTGGGCAACATAGCCGTCATGGGTCGGGTAGAGACTGTCGAGCTGGGAGATCGGGAATGGAATGTAGTAGCCCCAGCGTTGGCAAGCCCCCGGACCGGCGTTGACGCCAACATTGACGGCAGTGGGAACCGCGAGCTGGGACAGTCGGATGCCCCCCAACGCGAGTCCGTTGCTATCGCGTTCGATGACAGCCGGCGGCCCCACGGAAGAAACCGCGATCCGCGGCGCCGAGGGCGGCTGCGTCCGGTACTTCACCCATCGGACCAGGAGGTCGAAAGCCGAACCGACCACATAGCCTGTTGGAACCCGGGTCCCGATTGTCGGAACCTGGCACTGCGGCGCCAGGATCGCCTCGGATGAGCTTGCCACCGTCGAAGTGCTGAAATCGCGCAGCTCGAGCGGCTCCCTGCTCTTCCTCAGATGTTCATCGACGTGAGATGAGCCGGCTACTTCCCAGGTGCGAAACATCGTGGTATCGGGCTGCCGGACTGCCGCCTCGGAACCAAACACGTCCAACTCGGTCAAGACCTTCCAGACGGGAACTGTTAGATCAGTGCGGATCATGTTGCCGAGCGTCGATAGCAGCAAGAACCCGTCATACTCATCCGCAAGCGGGTTGATCGAGTTAACGTAGGTGGAAAGTCGAGAGGCCGATTGCGATTCGCCGGTGGCGATGATCACTCGCGGCTTGAGGCCGCCCAATGGATCGGCACCCAAAGGATGCCGGATTGCCTGGCCCACCTGCGAGAAGATGTCATAGGACAGATCATCGCCAGTGATTGTGCCGCCCTGTGTAACGTCGAGGCCTGCGTAACGCGTTGGATTCCATGAAACCAGCCTCGCGACACCGACATTCTGCGCTGATACGCCAACCCAGGCGTAACCCTCGCGCAGGACGTGCTCCCAGTCGAAGAACCACAAGTTATCCGCATCAAATCCGTTGGTGACGTTCAACCACTCCACCAGGACCGTGCCGTTGAACTGGCTGGGGTCGACCGGCCGGCGGACGATCAGGCGCGTCAAATAGGGGTGACCGCTATCGATGACCGTGCCTGTGGTCAGGCTCGGCGTCATGTAGCGATTAGCGGAACCTTGGATTAGGAATTCCTCTTCGACATAGCCGTTGGTGGCGAGGTCCTTGTCAGACGCGAAGAAGGGGTAGTTGTGAGACGGGTCGCCGGGAATCGCGGTCGCCGCAATCGGCCCGGTGACGGTCGGATTCGGGACCGCAGCGTGTGCCGCTGCAGAAAGCGCGACGAGTGAGCCGAGGACTAACGAGAAGATCCAAAGCCATGTTGGTCCGCAGGTGCGCCCGCCAACTGGTACGCCCCCGCCTTGAGGAAGCAATCTAGAGCCTTGTCCTGACGCTTCGAGCGTCTTCACTTGTTCCT
>CAVOTD010000014.1:0-9701 GCA_963698995.1 uncultured Alphaproteobacteria bacterium
GTTTGGCGGTATTGGAGGAGTGAGAATGAGGCCGGCGAGCTTGCGGAGCATCTACCCCAAAAACCACGGGCTACCGGGCGGGTTCGACCCGCGCCGGCTGAAGCGCGAGTTTCCGATTTTCGCGAGCAATCCCGAGCTCGTTTTTCTCGATTCCGGCGCTAGCTCGCAAAAACCGCGCTCCGTCATCGACCGGATATCGAATTACTACAGCACCGACTACGCCAACGTGCATCGCGGGGTTTACCGGCTGAGCGCCCGCTCGACCGAGCTGTTCGAGGAAGCGCGCGAGAAGATGCGCGGCTTTTTGAATGCCGCCGACCCGCGCGAGATCGTCTTCGTGCGCGGCGCGACCGAGGCGATCAACCTCGTCGCCCAGAGCTGGGGTCCGACCTTCCTCGCGCCCGGCGACGAGATATTGATCAGCGAGCTCGAGCACCACTCGAACATCGTGCCGTGGCAATTGCTGCGCGACCGCCTCGGCATTCGGCTCGTCGTGGCGCCGATCGACGCGACCGGCGGGTTGGACCTGGCCGCCTTCGAGGCGCTTCTCTCGCCGCGCACCCGGTTCGTCGCGATGACCCATCTCGCCAATGCCACCGGTGCGCTGGTGCCGATCGAGACCGTGACCCGTCTCGCTCACCGGCGCGGCGCGAAAGTGCTGATCGACGGCTGCCAGGCGGCGCCTCGTCTGGCGGTCGACGTGCAAGCGCTCGATTGCGATTTCTATGTCTTTTCCGGCCACAAGACCTATGGGCCGACCGGGATCGGCGTGCTCTACGGCCGCTACGAGCTGCTCTCGGCGATGCCGCCCTGGCAGGGCGGCGGCGAGATGATCCTCAATGTCACGTTCGAGAAGAGCGAGTATCAGGATCCGCCGCACCGCTTCGAGGCCGGCACGCCGGACATCTCCGGCGCGATCGGGCTCGGCACGGCGATCGACTTCATCGAGGAGCTCGGGCGCGACAACATCCTCGAACACGAAGAAGCGCTGACCGGCTACGGCGTCGACCGCCTGTCGCGGATTCCCGGTCTGCGCCTGGTCGAGGCCGGCCAGCGGCGGCTCGGCATTCTCTCCTTCGACCTCGAAGGGGTGCATCCGCACGATCTCGCGCAGGTGCTCGACCAGCACCATGTGGCGGTCCGCGCCGGGCATCACTGCGCCCAGCCGCTCGTCGAAAAGCTCGGGCTCGCCGCGACCACCCGCGCCTCGCTCGGCGTCTACAACGACGAGCATGACATCGATGCATTGGCCGCTGCGCTCGAGGCGGCGCGGGAGATGTTCGCACGATGATGGATCTGCGCGAACTCTACCAGGACATCATCCTCGACCACGGCCGGCACCCGCGCAACTTCCGGCCGATCGAGAACCCGACGCATTCCGCCCAAGGTTATAACCCGTTATGCGGCGACCGGGTGACGGTCTATCTGACGCTGGATGGCGACCGCGTCGCCGATGTCAGCTTTCAAGGGCGGGGCTGTGCAATTTCGACCGCGGCGGCGTCGCTGATGACTGAGGTGCTGAAGGGCAAGACCGTTGCCGAGGCGCGCGCCCTCTTCGCGCAATTTCATGCGCGGGTGACCGGGGGCGAGCCCACGGCAGAGCTGTCAGAACCGCTGGCCGAGGAGATGGACCGGCTCGAGCCGTTGACCGGGGTCAAGGCGTTTCCGGCCCGCGTCAAGTGTGCAACCCTGTCCTGGCATGCGCTCGAAGCGGCGCTAAAGGGCGGCGCCGGCACGCCAGTCAAGACGGAGTAGAGAGATGGATCGCGATCCGTTCGATTTTACGCCCGACCCGCCTCCAACCGACGACGAGGTCGAGCGCCCGGAAGCGGGCGAGGACGATCCCGCGCTGATGGGACCGGTGCTCGAGGCTCTCAAAACCGTGCAAGATCCCGAAATACCGGTCAATCTCGTCGAACTCGGCTTGATCTACGAGCTGATCGTCAAGAGGGGCGGTACCGTCTATGTCGAGATGACCCTGACCACCCCCTCATGTCCAGTCGCCGCCGCCATGCCCGGCGAAGTCGAGACCGCGATCCGCGGCGTCCCTGGCGTCGCCGATGTGCGGGTCAAGCTGGTCTGGACACCGCCTTGGACCCAAGACCGCATGAGCGATGAGGCGAGGCTCGAGCTGGGGTTGTTATGATCATTGTCGAAGCGCCTCGGCAAGATCGACGGCCTCGAGTTTCACTTTAGCAGACGAGAGTGCTTCTGCAGGACGTCTTGTATTGCCTGGACCGGCGCATGGCGCTGGGACGCTCGTGCCGTCGGCGGCCGTTTTCGATGCCGTTTGTGTGATTCTGCCGCGTGCGAGGGCGCCCTCTGCGGCTCGGTTACGCCGGAGAGCATCCCGGGCGGCACCGGCGCCGACGCAACCTCGCCGAGGGATCCGAAGGTCGGCCAAATATCGACCGGAGGCACGCCCTTGTCGCGCTCGACGGCAGTTTGCTCTTTTCCGGGCCCGGCTGACATTACCCCCGGCTGGTCAACAGCGGTTGCATTTTGATTTGGTGGCGCCGCACCGGCGGGGTCGCCATTGCCGACACCCGAGTGAGCCTCTTTGCCCGATGATCGCGGAGGCTTGACCCAGACTTGCGGAACAGGTGCATCCAAGCTCGTCGGCACATCGGTGTTGGGGCCCGCGGCAGCCTTGACCGGATGGTCGCCTTGCGAGGTCAGCTTCGGCTGATCGACTGCGCCCGAGCCGGAAACCGACCGCCGCGGTTCATCCATTAGCAAAAAAAAGCCGAGGCCAAGGAAAACACCGATGACCCATGTCGCGATGACCCCGGCCGAAATCAGGTAGAGAAAGGCGCTGAGTCGATTTGCGCCGCGCCAGTACTCTCCGGACGATCGTTGGGATTCGCCGACCGGTGTGTAGGCTCGCGAGCTCCGATGGACGATCGGCGCCGGTTGCAAACATCCGGCAATTCTACGCGTATTGAGCCAAGTGTCCGAGAAATTCGCCCGAAGACACGCTGAACGATGCGTAGCCCTGGCAATGACTTGCGTTAGGCGCTGATTTTAACCTATTTGTAGCCTAATCCTCCCCGGCTTCTATTTTTTTGCGACGCCACGACAGTCGCGATTAGGCGAATCGCAAGGCTGAAACCGGCCTCTCGCGGGTCAACCAGACGTGGCGTTGCCGGAACGCAGGCCGGGCTCAGCCGCCGAGCGCCGATTTCAAATCGGCAAGCAAATCCCCCGGGTCTTCAATACCGACCGAGAGGCGCAGGAGATCGGGCGGGGCCGGACTATCGGGGCCTTCGACGGACGCGCGGTGCTCGATAAGGCTTTCGACACCGCCGAGCGAAGTTGCCCGCTTCCAAATTTCGACGCGGGCGGCGACCGCGATCGCCGCTTCGGCCCCGCCCACGACGCGAACGCTGAGCATGCCGCCAAAGCCGCCACTCATCTGACGCACAGCTACCGCGTTTCCGGGGTCGCTCGCCAACCCTGGGTACAGCACCTCAAGCACGCGTGCATCCTCCGCCAGCGCCTCGGCGATCTGCTGCGCCGACCGGCAGGCGCGCTCGACGCGTAGGAACAGGGTTCGCATCCCGCGCAGCAGAAGGTAAGCCTCAAAACCACCAAGGATCGCGCCCCCTCCGCCGCGCGCCGCGCGGAGCCGCGCCCAGAATTCAGTTTCACGCGCCGTTGTCAGTGTCCCGGCGATCACGTCGCTGTGGCCGTTCAGGTACTTTGTCGCCGAATGCATGACAAGATCGGCCCCGAGCGCCAAGGGCCTTGTCAAAACCGGTGTCGCCGCGGTGCTGTCGACCGCGAGCAGGGCACCCGCGGCGTGGGCGATCTCGGCGGCACCGCCGATGTCGGTCACCGACCACATCGGGTTCGCCGGAGTTTCGATCCACAGGAGGGAAGTTCGGCCGGCGCGGACAGTGTGGCGCAGCGCATCGAGCGAGGTCGCATCGGCGAACTCGATCTCGACCCCGGTAGTTTCGGCGAAATTCTTCAACCAGCTGCGCAACCCCCAATACATGACTTGCGGCGCCACGACACGGCTGTCGCGCGGCAAGCATTGGAACACCGCCGTAGCGGCAGCCATCCCGGAGGAGAACAAGAGCGATGCGGCACCGCCTTCGAGCGCTGTCAACAAGGCTTCCGGCTGGTCGTAAGTCGGGTTGTCGGCCCGCCCATAGCTCCGACTCCGCCGATACTGGTTATCGGGGTCGCGAAGGAAGGTAGTGGCGGTGTGGATCGGCAGGACGACCGCGCCGGTCGAGGCATCGGTCGAGCCCAGCGCCTGCGCGGCCAAGGTGGCCGGGTGAAGCGGTCGCCGGTTCATCCCGTGCCAGCCGCGGCAGTACGGGCTTGGGCGACGGCGTGAATCTGGTCGCGCAGCGCCGGCTCGGTGCCAAACAGCCGGTGGAGATCGCGGGCGGCCAGGGTCAGCAGTTGGCAATAGCCCAACGCCACGACGTCGGCGGTGCGGCGATCGGAGACGAGGAGAGCGAGTTCCCCGAAGAAATCGCCGCTGCCGAGCTGAACCGGCGCCGGAGAAATCCGCACTTCGACGGCGCCTGACGAGATGAAATACATCGCATCGCCGCGCTCACCCTTGCGGACGATCGCCTCGTCGGGCACCGCGAGACGCGGCCGCAGCACGCGCGCCACCGAGCGTCGAGCCTTCGCATCCAGCGCTGCGAACATCGGGACGCGGCTGACGAGATCTTCGCGCTTTAGCCCGAGATCGAGTGTGGGCTGTACCTCCACCGCTCTGCGGCGCGGCTGCAGCTTGCGCTGCAGATCTTCGTAGATCTCCTGGTTGATGATCGATTCCGAGCGCAATCGGCGGTAGCGATCGTCTTCGAGCCGCGCGGCCACGCGCGCCAGAAACTGCAATTCGAGCTGTCGAGCGTAAATCGGGTATTGCAGCTTTACCGCTGCGATCGCTTGGTCGACCGCGGTAATGCGGCTCTCGAGTTGCCGGGCCATCGCCGCTTTTGCTCCGCCGCCAAATACCTGTTCGATCTGATCGCGGTTGAACGCAATCACGTTTTGCAGCACGAACCGAGCGGCCAACTGGACCTCAAAGCGGTCGGCGAGCAGCCGCGCCAAAGGCCGGGCGAAGCCGATCCGATGGTGGAGCGCCAGGGATAAGCGCAGGGCGGGGCTGAAACCGCGAATACGCGCTGCGGCTCTTTCGTAGCCGACGATGCCGTCGCTGCGGGCACCATCCCGCAGCCGCGCGGCATGGGCGAGAAGACTGGCGGCGACACGCCGCGATACGGTCCGGCTCTCGAAATAATCGAGGCAGAATTCCTCCTCGCGATCGGCCAGCACGGACAGTGCGGCGCGTTCCTTCAGCTCGTCCGAAAGTTGCTCACCCTGGTTAGCCCTCTCGCCGAAGTCCCGTTCATCAGCATCATAGATCTTGGTCACCTCGGCGACGATCTCGGGCGAGATCTGATGCTGGCGCCCCACCGTCTCGATCTCCTGCGGGATCGAGAACAGCGATAGACCGATGACCCGTCGACTGAGCGCCGCTTCCGCGGGAGCGAGACTGCTGATTTTTAAAATGCGCATCAGCGGCCTCATCGTCGGCGCCGTCACCAGCAGGGTGAAAAGGACAAATCCGGTGGCAAGAATGCCGACAAATTGGCGAACTTCCGAGGGGCAGCGCCGTATTCTCAGTCGCCGCAAGCGCCAAAGCGAGGGAGACCGCTCCGCGCATCCCGCCCCACAACATGACTAGCTTGTAATTGGCATCGATCGGCTTCGCGATACCGGCAAAACTGAGGAGCGGGATCAGCCCGTAAAGGGTCAAGGCGCGCGCAATCAGAGCGGCGACAATCAGCGCGCCGAGCAATGCCAGATCACCCCAGGTCGCCTTTGCAAGCAACCCCGGCGTCCGCATTGCCGCAAATAGGAAGATTAGCGAACTCGCCCAAAAGGCAAGCTGCTCCCAGGTGACGACGAGGCTCTCCCAGTTCGACGGCGACAGCCGGCGCCGTCCTCCGGCGCTGACGGCGAGCGCGGCGGCTGCGACGGCTACAACCCCGGAGACGTCGAGGTAGTGATCGCACGCGATAAAAATCACGTAGGCGAAGCCGATCGTCAGCGTCGCCTCGGCCAGGCGGCTCGCCCGCAACATCGGGATGAATAGGGTGACCGCCCATCCCGCGAGATACCCGATCACCAGACCACCGCCAAAATCGCGGACAAAGGTTAGAACCCCGTCGAGCGGCTGGGCCGGCCGGTCGCCGGCCAGCATCGCGACGGCGAGCGAATAGATCGCGATCGCCGCCGCATCGTTGAACAGGCTCTCGCCTTGAACCAAGGTCGACAGGCGACGCGGCGCCCCGATGTCGTGAAAGATTGCGACGACCGCGACCGGATCGGTGGTCGCGATGATCGCGCCGAGGATCAGGCAGGCGAGAATGCCGACCGGCGCAATGGGCCACAGCGCAAGTCCTACGACGAGCGTGCAAACGATGACCCCAATGACGGCGAGGAGGAGGACCGGCGCCACCTCGTTGCTGAGCTGGCGGACATTGATGTTGAGAGCCGCTTCGAACAACAGGGCCGGCAAAAAGACGTAGAGCAAAGATTCGGCACTGAGCCCAAAATCGTGGAGCCAGCTAACTAGGTCGCCGATAATGCTGCCCGGCCGATAGGCGGAAGGAAGATTGACGAAACCGCCGATGGCGATTCCGACGAGCGCGAGTAGCACGGCATAAGGGATGGCGAGCCGCTCGGCGAGCGGCAGCAACAAGCTGACGAGCCCGAGAAGCGCCGTAACGGCGAAAACGGTTTGGATCGTGTCGTGCATCGGAGCCGGCGGTCGGGAGGCTACCGGCAGTGGCTTGGCGCCACAAGTCGAACGGCAAACGGTGCTCTTCGATGGTTGACCAATACACCGGTTTCCCGATAACCGTTGCCACTGATGATTTCCCGCCGCGCGCTGTTGCCGATGCCGGTCATCCTGGCGACGGCCCTATCTCGATCCGTTGCCGCGGATCTGCAACAATTTCCAACCTCGCAGCTGACAATCGTCGGTCCTACCGGACGGCATCAGTTTAAGATTGAGATTGCCGAAACGCCGGCACAGATGACCCAGGGTCTGATGTTCCGGAGAACCTTGGCGCCTGACGCCGGAATGCTGTTCGACTATAAGCAGCCAACCGTGGCGACAATGTGGATGCGCAACACGCTGATCCCGCTGGACATGCTGTTCGTCGATACGCAAGGCCGGATCGTCAGCATCCATCAGCGTGCTATCCCTCTGTCGCTCGATATTATCGCCGCGGCGGCGCCGGTTCGCGCGGTCATCGAGCTGAATGGCGGGACTGCCGAGCGGTTGGGCATCGAGCCGGGCGACCAAGTGATCCACCCGATCTTCGGCAACGCCTCGTAAGTCGTCATAGTTTGCGCGCAGTGGTCGAGCCGTCGGCGATCGCCAGCGACAAGCCCATGGATCAGGACGAGCTCGCGTTAATGCGACAGATCATCGCCCGACGAACGCGAAAGTTCGAGCCGGGCAAATTCGTCGACCATTACCAAGCCGCATTAAAGGAACTGATCGAAGAGAAACTCGCCGGCAAGCTGCCGGCGCGCCCGGCCGAGCGCAAGCCGGCACAGGTGATCAACCTGATGGATGCACTGAAACGCAGTCTGACGGAAGAGAGCGCGGGTACGGCTGCTGCCGCGGCCCGGAAGAGGCGATCGGCAGCCTCGGCCAAGGCGCGCGGCAAGGCCCGTCCGACGAGCGCTTCAAAGTCACAGCCGAGTCTCCTTCTTCCGGTCCGGGGCGGTCGCATCAACGAGCCTGGGACGGCCTCGAGCGAGGCCCGAAAGCGCAAAAAACGGCCTGAGACCTGACGCAAAATAGGCTGTCGTCACCCCTGCCAAGGCGGGGGTCCAGGGCAACCGTTCGAACGCGGCCCCTTTGAATTCCCGTTTTCGCGCACGGGGAACCCTAGAGAAATCCGCGCAGGAGGTCGAGAAAGACGTCGAGCCGGTCATGGTGAACCCAATGGCCGGCGTCCTCGATCGAAACTACCTTGGCATGGCGGAAATCCGCGGCCGGCCGTCCTTCAGTGGGTCGGACGCCCAGCTTTCCGTGCCGTAGACGAGGAGGGTCGGACAGGCGATCCGCGCCCATAGCTCCTCGATCTCGACCAACCGTCATTTCGTAGGGCGGGCCGGCGCGGACATAGTTGTCGAACTTCCAGCTGTAGGTGCCGTCTTCGTTCTGGTTGACGCCGTGCAGGGTCAGATGGCGCGCCTGTTCCGGCGACAGGTGCCGGTTCTCCTCCTGCATGCGCCTGAAGGCGTCTTCGATCGAGGCGTAGCGGCGCGGCAGGCGCCCGGAGAGCGCGCGCTGCTCGTCGATCCAGTCTTGCATGCGCTCGGCGATCGCCACGCTTTCGCGCGCGCGCGACATCGCTTCGGCGACGGCCCCAGCCCCTCGATCGCGACCAGCCTTCTGACCGTGTCGGGATAGATCCCGGTGTAGCGCAGCGCGATCGACGCCGCCGAGCGAATGAGCGACGATGGTCACCGGCGCCAGCTCCTGCTGATGGATCAGCTGGGCCAGGTCGTAGACGTAGCCCGGCGATCGTATAGTTGCCGTCGGGCGACCACTGGCTGTCGCCATGGCCGCGCAGGTCGGGCGCGAGGACGTGCCAGTCGCGGCGCAGCGCGCGGCGACCCAGTCCCAGTTGCGGCAATGGTCGCGCCCGCCGTGGACCAGGAGCAGCGGCGGCGCGCCAGGATTGAGGTCGAGATCGATCAGGAGCACGCGTTGCCGCAGGGTTTACGCAAGGAGGCAAGGCTCACCGCCAACGTGGTTTTTCCTTCGCCGGGCAAAGTCGAAGTGATCGAGATCACTTTTGGATGTGCGATGGAGACGCCAATTGCATCGTTGCTGCGATCGAACGAAAGACCTTCGCATAGGGCGCGAGGGGGTCGTCAGGAGATGCTGGCGGGGGCCGCGCGAGGTCTGCAATTAGGGGGACAAGACCGATGCAGGGAATGCCGAGCGCTTCGTTGACTTCGCGCTCGCTTCGCAGCCCGCGGTCGAGCCTCTCCAGGAGGACGGCGAGCAGAGATCCGCAATGTAAGACACGATCAGCGCGGGAAAGATAAAGAGGAACGGGTTCGGAAACTCGGTCGTTACGGTCTCGTCGCATGCGACAGGACGTACGCGTCGGGCGCAGGGGTCTGCTGATTCCGCATCTCCTGCCGTCGTCGCAGCAGGGTGTATGAGCTTCTTTTCGCCACCGCTTCGCGTTCGAGCTTTTGCAGCGGTTGATCGGCTTCGCGGGCGTCGTTCGCCGGCTTTGCAGCGTTGGTCCTTTGCCGCATGAAGGCCGCCTGCACAGCCGTTCCGGATCGTTCGATCTCGATCTTCAATTCCGCAATGCGACTGTCGAGCCGATTCAATTCACGCTCGCGGTCGATCATCTACGTAACGGGTCCCCCTGTGACAGTCGGCACACGCTGCGCTTCTTAACCTGATTAGTAAGCGTCGGTGCGGCCGCCACCGGGTACCGTCACCTCGAACCCGCCATCAATGCCTCCCTTTTTAAGGAGGAGCAATGCTTGAACGTTGCCCAACATGCGGAAAGACCACCGGCACGCTGATGGAGACCCATCCTGACCGGCCGGGCCTGATGCAGATCCTCTCGGGCGAGAACGGCGAAGCGCAACGGATCATCGTGACCATCGCGCTTTGC
>CAVOTD010000015.1:0-6849 GCA_963698995.1 uncultured Alphaproteobacteria bacterium
CGGATTTCCTCGAGCAGCACCTCGCTCCTTGGCGGTGCGGCGGGGGCCGGGTCCTGGTGCATGTGCAGACGGGTCAGCGCCTTGATCAGCCAAAAGACCGCAAAGCTGACGATCAGGAACTGGATGACGGCATTGAGGAAGACGCCGAAGTTCAGGGTCACCGCCCCGGCCTTTTGCGCGTCGGCGAGCGTCGCGTCGGACGGGCCCTTCAATGTGACGAAGATGTTGGTGAAATCGATCCCGCCGAGGATCAGACCAAGGATCGGGGTGAAGATGTCCTTCACCAGGCTGTTCACCACAGTCGTGAAGGCGACGCCGATGATGATGCCGACCGCCAGGTCGACGACATTGCCCCGCATGATGAAGGTGCGGAATTCATCCAGCCAACCCGGCGTGGGGACGTGAAACGGTGCGGTTGTACGGTCACTCATGAATATCCCTCCCTGGACGTCCGGATTAACGCTTAAGTGCCCTGAGTTCGTCCGCGAGCGCATTTATTTCCGTTGCGGCTGAACGGGCACCGGCAATTTCGACGACGCCGGCCCCGAGCGCCATTGCACGGGCCAGCGCGACGCGATTGCCGATCCTGGCCGTCGCAATCGGCGCGCCGGCACGGGCGAGCTCTGCCGCGATCTCGTCGGTCAAGGAGGCGCGCGGCGGGACGCGGTTCAACACGATCAGCGCGCGGCGCCGCTCGTCGCGCACCATCTTGAGGGTTGCCTCGGTCGCCCAAAGGTCGAGCGGCGAGGGCTGAACCGGGATCAGAACCAAGCCAGCCGCGCGCACCGCGATCTGCGCCTCGGTTTCGGCGTGCGGCGGGCAATCGATGACGACGAGATCGGAATCGCGCGCTTGATTCTCGATCCACTGCGCGGCGCGCCAACCCGGCAACGCATCAAAACCGAAGCCAATAGCATCTCCCCCGAGCCGGGCCCGCCGGACGCCGGTCCAGGCGGCAAGACTGCCCTGCGGGTCGATGTCGAGCGCCGCAACCCGCGCTCCCTGCCGCGCCCAGGCGACCGCGAGTTGCGCGGCGAGCGTCGTCTTGCCGGCGCCGCCCTTGCGTTGCGCGATCGTGATCACCAGCCCCGCCATCTGCGCTCCCCGGTCGAGGGTTGGAGAGCAGTGGCGGAACTGTCAAGCGGCTATTCCGCGGCCTGAGCCTTTCGATGAGCCCCAGCCGCTCCGCGACGCCCTGCCCGTAGGCCGGGTCCGGCTTGGTGAAATGGCCGATCTGGCGCAACTGGCTGTGGCCGATCCCGGGCACGATATTGGCCGGCGAGAACGAGGCCTGCTCGACCTCGGCGAAATAGTCCTCAGGGTTGCGGTTCAGTTCGAGAACAGCGACCTCGATGTGGTATTGGGCAGCGTGTTAGGCCCATGGCAAGCACTGTAACGACGAGCAGCGTCGTGCGCGCTGACCCAGCGGCGATCGCCCGGGCGGGCGCACTCGTGCGGTCGGGCCGGCTCGTCGCATTCCCGACCGAGACCGTTTACGGGCTCGGTGCCGATGCAACAAACGACCGCGCCGTTGCCGAAATTTTCGTCGCCAAGGCTCGGCCGAGCTTCAACCCGCTGATCGTCCACATACTCGGGTTAAGCGACGCCGAGATCTTCGCGGAATTCAATGCCTTCGCCCGCCGCTTGGCCGCACGGTACTGGCCGGGACCGCTGACCCTGGTATTGCCGCGCCGAGAAGGCAGCGGATTGTCGTTGCTGGCGAGCGCCGGCCTCGAAACGATTGCGATCCGGGTCCCCGCCCATCCTGTCGCGCGGGCCTTGCTGCGCGCGGCCGCCCGCCCGATCGCGGCGCCGTCGGCCAACCGCTCGGGCCGGGTCAGCCCGACCGAAGCCGCTCATGTCGCCGAGGATCTCGGCGATAGCGTCGCGCTGGTCCTCGATGACGGCCGGACGCCGGTAGGGCTCGAAATCAACCGTGCTCGACTTGTCGGGCGAGGCCCCTGCCTTGCTCCGCCCCGGCGCCGTCACCCTCGAAGAGCTGACCGAGCTCCTCGGTCCGGTGGCCGCGCCGGACTCCGCCCTGCCGAAATCGCCGGGTATGCTGGCGAGCCATTACGCACCCTCGCTGCCGGTGCGTCTCGAAGCAATCGAGCCGTGCCCAGGAGAAGCCCTGCTCGCCTTCGGTCCCGATGCGCCGCCCGGCTTCGCCGACACGCTGTGGCTCAGCCGTACCGGCGACGTCGCCGAGGCGGCGGCCAATCTGTTTGCGATGCTGCGCCAGCTGGACCGGCCCGCCTTCACGGCAATCGCCGTCATGCCGATCCCCGAACACGGCCTAGGCCGCGCGATCAACGATCGCCTCCGCCGCGCCGCCGCCACGCGGGTAGCCTAAGCAGAAAAGTCGCTTCCGCCGATGGCTGATGCCGCTTAAATGACCCACGAAGGCGAGGAGCGGGACATGAAGATCGAGGCGGCCCTCGAGCGGATCAAGGAAGCGGTCGGCTCCCGCGGATGGGTGACCGATCCCAGCGAGGAGGAGCCCTACCTTGTCGAGGCGCGGCGGCTCTACCGCGGCGCCACCCGGCTCGTCGTCCGCCCGGCTTCGACCGCGGAGGTCGCGGCGGTGGTCCGGATCTGCGCCGAGGCGAGGCTGCCGATCGTGCCGCAGGGCGGCAATACCGGCCTCGTCGGCGGCGGCGTCCCGCCGCAGGACGGGCACAATATCGTTCTCGCCCTCGGCCGCATGAACCGCATCCGCGCGATCGACCCGGTCAATTTCACGATGACGGTCGAGGCCGGCTGTATCCTCGCGCATCTGCAGCAGGTGGCCGCCGAGGCCGACCGGCTGTTCCCGCTGAGCCTCGGAGCCGAGGGCAGCTGCCAGATCGGCGGCAATCTGTCGACCAATGCCGGCGGCATCGCCGTTCTGCGCTACGGCAACACCCGCGAGCTGACACTGGGTCTCGAAGTGGTGCTGCCTGACGGCCGTATCTGGGACGGGATCCGAGGGCTGCGCAAGGACAACACGGGCTACGATTTGAAGCAGCTCTTTATCGGCGGCGAAGGCACCCTCGGGATCATCACCGCCGCGACAATCAAGCTTTTCCCGAAGCCGTGCGAAACCGAGACTGCCTTTCTCGGTCTCCAGCGGGTCGAGGACGTGATGGATCTCTTCGCTCATGCCCGCGCGGCCACCGCCGACCAGCTGACGGCGTTCGAGCTGATCCCGCGCGCCGCGCTCGATCTGGCGCTGGCCCATATCCCCGGCACGATCGATCCGCTCGCCGCGTCCCATCCCTGGTATGTGCTGCTCGAAATGTCGTCGAGCCAGACCGAGAGCGGCATCCGCGAGCTTCTGGAACGACTGCTCGCAACGGCGGTCGACCAGAAGCTGGTTGCCGACGGGGTCATCGCGGGAAGCGGCGCGCAGGCCAGGGAGCTCTGGCGAATTCGCGAGGCGATCGTCGAAGCGCAGCTCTATTCCGGCTCGATCAAGCACGACGTCTCGGTGCCGGTCAGCCAGGTTGCCGAGTTCATCATCCGCGCCACTGCAGCGGTGACCGAGACGCTCGCCGGCATTCGGCCAATGGCTTTCGGCCATGTCGGCGACGGCAATATCCACTTCAATCTGACGCAGCCGGACGGGGCCGACACCGCGGCCTATCTGGCGCGCTGGCAGGAGTTCAACGACATCGTCCATAACATCGTGCGTGAGCTCCGCGGCTCGATCAGCGCCGAGCACGGGGTCGGGCTGATGAAGCGCGACGAGATCACCCATTACAAATCACCGATCGAGATCGAGCTGATGCGGCGGGTCAAACGCGCCTTCGATCCCGCCAATATCATGAACCCGGGCAAGCTCGTCAGCGTGTAAGCCCGGTCACTCATCCCTCAAGGCCGTTTCTGCCGGGAGACCGCAAATGCCGTATACCGCCCCGATCGCCGACATGCGCTTTGTATTGGAGGAGATGGCGGGGATCGAGGAAGTCGCCCGGTTGCCCGGCTTCGAGGCGGTCTCGCCCGACCTCGTCGAAGCCATTCTCGGCGAGGCAGGCAAGCTCGCCGGCGCGGTGCTGGCGCCGCTCAACCAGCCGGGCGACCGCACCGGCAGCGTGCTGGAGAATGGCGTCGTGCGCACTCCGCCGGGGTTTCGCGAGGCCTATGCCCGTTACGTCGAGGGCGGCTGGAGCGGGCTCGCCGGCGATCCCGAACATGGCGGCCAGGGCCTGCCGCTGGCTCTCGCCACCCCGGTGGTCGAGATGTGGAATTCCGCCTGCATGAGCTTTGCTCTATGTCCGCTGCTGACGGTCGGCGCGGTCGAGCTATTGCAGGCGCATGGCTCGGACGAGCAGAAGCGGCTCTATCTCGGCAAGCTCGTCTCCGGCGAATGGACCGGAACGATGAATTTGACCGAGCCGCAGGCCGGTTCCGATCTCGGGGCGCTGAGAACCCGCGCGGTGCCCGCTCACGACGCGAGCAGGGGCGACCATTACCGCATTTCAGGCCAGAAGATCTTCATCACCTATGGCGACCACGACCTCGCGTCCAACATCGTCCATATGGTGTTGGCGCGCACCCCCGGCGCGCCGGCAGGCAGTAGGGGGATTTCGCTGTTCCTCGTGCCCAAGTTCCTGCCCGACGGCGAGGGCGCGCCGGGCCTCCGCAACGACATTCGTACCCTGAGCCTCGAGCACAAGCTCGGCATCCATGCCTCGCCGACCTGCGTCCTCGCTTATGAAGAGGCGATCGGCTGGCGCATTGGCGGCGAGAACCGCGGTCTCGAAACCATGTTCACGATGATGAACAACGCCCGCCTCAATATCGGAGCGCAAGGCCTTGGGATTGCCGAGCGCGCCTACCAGCAGGCGAGCGAATTTGCTCGGATCAGGGTCCAAGGCCGCCCGCTCGGCTTCGCCGGCGAGGCCGGGACGCCGCCGATCATTCAGCACCCCGATGTGCGCCGGATGCTGTTGTGGATGCGCGCCGCGACCGAGGCAATGCGTGCTCTGACCTATTACACCGCCGGCGCGATCGACCGCGGCCGTCACGGTCCGGAGGCGACGCGCAGTGTCGCAGCACAGCGCCGGGCGGATTTGCTGATCCCGGTGGTCAAGGCGTGGTGCACCGATCTCGGGGTCGCTGTCGCCTCGACCGGGATCCAGGTGCATGGCGGGATGGGCTATGTCGAGGAAACGGGTGCTGCGCAATATCTGCGCGACGCGCGGATCGCGCCGATCTATGAGGGGACCAACGGCATTCAGGCCAATGATCTGGTCGGCCGCAAGCTGTCGCGCGATCATGGCGAAGCGGCCGGCGCGCTGATCGTCGAGATGCGCGAGACGGTAGCGGCACTCAAGCAGGCCGGCTCGGCCAACCTCATGCCAATCGCCGGAGCGCTGCACGAGGGCCTCGCTGCGCTCGAAACCGCGACCTCATACCTTATTGAAGCCGATCCCGCCCAGGCAGCGGCGGGCTCGGTGCCCTACCTGACACTGCTCGGCACGGTTTGCGGCGGCTGGCTGATGGCGCGCGCAGCACTTGCCGCCGAGCGCCGTCGCGCAGCCAACGGAGAGAATGCCCCGTTCCTCGCCGCCAAGCTGACCACGGCACGGTTTTATGCCGAGCATTTCCTCGCCCTGGCGCCCGGCTATCTGCCGGGGGTCATCGGAGGCGGCACCGTGCTCGATCTCGATCCCGGGCTTCTCTAATCCGGCCTCTATCTGTTTCACGCCGAAGCTGTTGACCGCTGTCGGCCTCGATCCGCGCGGGCACGGGGAGTTCTTCGATGACGCCGCCGGACAGTCGAAAGACCTTGTCCTGCGGCACCGGGAGCACCAACGCAACCTCGCGTGGCAGGCCGGCATAGAGGCCGCGCAATACGCGGCTGACGATCCCATGGGTCACGGCGACGAGCAGACGCTGCTCCGCCGCCTCGCGCAACCATTCGGCGACGCGCGCCGCAAAGGCTTCATAAGTGTCTCCGTCGGGCGATCGGAAATACCAGTCGTGGCGCCCCGCGCCATCGAAGATCCCCGGGTAACGCAAGGCGATGTCGCTATAAGTCAGCCCATCCCAGGAGCCGACCGAAATCTCGCGGAGCCGATCGTCGATGACTAGCTCCACACGCGAAGCCAGGTGCTCGCGGATGATCTCGGCGGTTCGCCGCGCCCGGCCGAGCGGGCTCGCGACGATCCGGAGGCACGCGGCGTCCGGCAAACTCCCGACAAGCCGCCCGGCCGCGCGGGCCTGAGCGATGCCGCGCTCGGTCAGCGCCGAATCCAAACGACCCTGGATGCGCCGTTCCAGATTCCATCCGGTCTCGCCGTGACGTACCAGCAGAATGCAGCTGTTCATAAGTCCTGCATCGGCCGTCGGAGCCGGTAAAGGACATGCCGGCGTAACGGGTGCCCCGGTGGAAGCCGCGGATGCTCGAAATCAAAATCTTCGGCAGGGTCGCGGGTCATGCCGAGCTTTTCCATGACCCGCCGGGACGCCCGGTTCGCCGGCACCGTGAAGGCGACAATCTCGTCGAGGCCGAGCCGAGCGAAGCCGTCATCGATCGCGGCACGCGCCGCCTCGTAGGCGTAGCCGTTCCCCCAATAAGGACGCGCCAAGCGCCAGGCGGCCTCGACCGCCGGGGCGAACGGCAAGGCGAAGCGCAAATTGCTGAGGCCGACGACACCGATAAAGGGCGCCTCACCCAGGAGCTCGACAACCCACTGACCGAAGCCGCGCTCGAGCCAATGTGCGCGAGCCGCCGCGACCCAGACGTCCATGGCCGCGCGATCGGCAAATGGGACGAGATATTGCATGACAGCGGGGTCGGCGGACATCGCCGCGAACGGCTCCGCATCCCCGTCGTCCCACTCGCGCAACCGCAGGCGTGGC
>CAVOTD010000016.1:0-297968 GCA_963698995.1 uncultured Alphaproteobacteria bacterium
GGGCCAGACCGGCTCGTTGTAGCCGAGCGGGACCGAGGGGCGGGCCCAGTAGGGCGGGGTCTCGGACAGGCGCACGGTCGGGCCGAGATGGCGCAGCCGGCCGACCGGGGTGTCGCTGTCGATCGACCAGCGGTCGATGTCGGCCTGCGGGATCTCCTTCGGCGACGTCCTTGAGGGCAGCTTCCGGCACCTCGCCGCGCCCGACCAGCCAGCGGCCCGGTCTGCGCCAACGAGATGCGCACCAGCCAGCTGCCGCCTTCGCGGGCGCGCCGCGCCAACGCCACCATCGCGCCGAACGCCATCAGGTAGCCGGTCAGGTAGTCGATCGCCGAGACCGGGTAGAATTGCGGGCCGGGCTCGGCGCCGGGGAACAATTCGCCCTGGCGGGTCGTGATGCCGCTGACGTTCTGCACCACCGTGTCGAAGCCGCGCCGCGACGCCCACGGCCCCTTATGACTGAAGGCGCACAGCGAGACATAGACGAGGCCCGGGCGCACCGCCGCGAGTTCTTCGGGCGACAGGCCGCGATTGCCGAGCGTGCCCGGCCGATAGCCCTGGCTGAACACGTCGGCCTCGCGCACCAGGCCCTTCAGCGTCTCGAGGTCCTGCGTGCTGGCGCAGATCGAGCCGCGCCGACAATTTGCCGTGGCCGGTGTCGTATTCCTGATCATCGCGTGCCGCGATGTGCGGCGCGGTGATCTTCAAGACGTCGGCGCCGTGCTCGGCCAGGGTGCGGGCGCAGGTCGGGCCGGCCAGCACGCGGGTCAGGTCGAGCACGCGGATGCCCGACAAGGGCCGGTCGCCCTCGGGCAGTTTCTCCGGCGGGCTGTCGCCGATCTTGACGATCTCCATCAACGGCAGTGAGGCGATCGCCGCAGCCTGCGGATGCTGCGCCCACTCGGCCATGCTGCGCACCATGCCGCCGGCGCCGCCGGCGGCGATGATCGCCTCCTCGAGCTCGAGCGCATCCCATTTCGCGACGGCCTGCCGCACCGCCTCCCGGTTTTCCTCGCAGCCGAGGACGCGCAGCGCCGCGGCGCGGTGGTTCGGGAAGTTGGCATGGATGTAGCTCCAGCGGCCGTTCTTGGCCGGATACATGCCCATCACCGGATTGCGCTCGTTCCTGACCTTGGCGCCGTTGACCTGCAGATAATGCCCGCTGCGCAGCGAGGCGACCGCCTGGCGCAGATCGACCGCGACCTCCTGGCGGCGGCCGCTGCGCAATTCCCACAGATCGGCGGCGGCCAGTCCGGTCGCGGCGAGCGCGGCGGCGCCGGCCGCGCCGATCCGGAACGGCGTCGGCAGGACCGGGTCGGCACCGCCGGTGATCTCGACCGCGCGCGCCCGCTCTTCGGGCCAGCCGGCGATCGGCAAGATCGTGCGCAACGCATCGTGTGCCATGGTCGAGATCTCCCCAGCGATGTTGCCGGCGCGCTTGCCTCGGCGCCAGCCGATCGCCGATGATGACGCGGAATCCAGCCGGAGGAAATGCTTATGAGCCGCCTGATGATCGTCGTCGAATTCGAGGTGAAACCCCAGCACCGTGATACCTTTGTCGAGCTGATGAAGGGTCACGCGCAGCTCTCGCGCGCCGAGGACGGCTGTCAGCAATTCGATGTATTATTGCCGCAGAACGATCCGAGCCGCGTCTTTTTGGTCGAGGCGTGGCGCGACCAGGCGGCGCTCGATGTGCATGCGAAACTGCCGCGGATGGCGCAGAATCAGGAAACGTATGGGCCGTGGCTCGTCAGCCGCAAGGCGACGCGCTGCATTGCGGATTGAGTGCGGCGTCCGCCGCGGCAGCTACCGGTGCGCGGCGTTGTAGCGAGCGAGGGCGTCGGGGCCGGGGCAGAGCTCCGCTCTCGCCGAGCGCGTTGAGCGGCGTCTCGACGGTGTCGAGGAAGTCGTGCATGTCGCCGGAATCGGGCTCGACAAAGAGGAGGCCGGTGACGACCTCGCCAGCCGCATGGCGCTGCTGCAGGTAGGTCAATGCCGAGATCCGATCGCGTGGGTCGTAATCGGGGGCGAGCTTGCGCAGCCGCAAGATCGAGCCATCGTGCTGGACCACGGTCTCGACCGTCCCCGGCGCGTAATCGGCGGTGATCTCGTCGCGCCCGACGATCACGTCGAGCCGGTTGACCGCCTCGTTATGGGCGCGGACATAGTCGAAGCTCTTGGTCAGATTCCGGGTTGTTGTTGAAGGCGACGCAGGGCGAGATCACGTCGATAAAGGCGGCGCCCCGATGCTCGATCGCCGCCTTGATCAGCGGTACCAGCTGCGTCTTGTCGCCGGAGAAGCTGCGTGCCACGAACGAGGCGCCGAGCTGCAAGGCGAGCGCCACGAGGTCGATCGGCGAGTCGGTGTTGACGGCGCCGCGCCGGGCCTTCGAGCCCTTGTCGGCGGTCGCCGAGAACTGACCCTTGGTCAGGCCGTAAACCCCGTTGTTCTCGACGATGTAGACCATGTTGACGGCGCGGCGGATGCAATGGGCGAACTGGCCGAGCCCGATCGACGCCGAGTCGCCGTCGCCCGAGACGCCGAGATAAAGGAGCTCGCGATTGGCGAGGTTGGCGCCGGTCAGCACCGAGGGCATGCGCCCGTGCACGCTGTTGAAGCCGTGCGACCTGCCGAGGAAATAAGTCGGCGTCTTTGACGAGCAGCCGATGCCGGAGAGCTTGGCGATACGGTGCGGCGGCAGGTCGAGCTCGAAGCAGGCCTGGATGATGGCGGCGCTGATCGAATCATGCCCGCAGCCGGCGCACAAGGTCGACACCGACCCCTCGTAGTCGCGCCGCGTGAAGCCGAGAGAATTGGTTGGAAGCTTCGGATGATGCAGCCGTGGCTTGGCAATGTAGGTCATCTCGTTCTCGGACAGGTACCAAAGGTTGTCGTCGCCCCCGCGACAGCGGACGTCCAGAGCTTGCCCTTGGCTTGAACAGGGGGCGAGCACTCGGTTGGGCGACCCTGGATCCCCGCTTGGGCGGGAATGACGCGGAACAGCGCGCTCACGGCAGCGCCTTTTTGAGCGGGGCGAGGGTGACGACAGCGAGCATGTCGGCAATCGCCTTGACGATGAAGCGTGCGGTGATCGGCGTCCCATCGTAATGGAGGATCGGGACCAGCCTCGCCGGGTCGATGTCGCCTTCCTTTATCAACAAGGTGCGCAGCTGCGCGTCGCGGTTCTGCTCGACGACAAAGACGCGGTCGTGGGCGGCGACGAAATCGAGAATGTCGTCGTGAAACGGGAAAGCGCGAATGCGCATCGTATCGAGGTGGATGCCGCGTTCTTCAAGTCCCTCGAGAGCCTCGGTCATCGCCGGCGCCGTTGAGCCGAAGTAGAGCGCGCCAAAGCGGGTCGGCTCGGGGGCTAGGCGCTTTATCGGAGGCGGCACCAGCCGCTTGGCGGTCTCGAATTTGTGCAACAGCCGCTGCATGTTGTCGACATAATCGGGGCCTTCCTCGGAATAGCGCGCATAGCGGTCCTTGCTCGTGCCGCGGGTGAAGAAGGCGCCGCGCGTCGGATGGCTGCCGGGATAGGTGCGATAAGGTATCCCGTCGCCGTCGACATCGAGATAGCGGCCGAATTCGACACCGGCTTCGAGCATTTCGGCGGTCATGACTTTGCCGCGGTCGAAACGCCGACCCGCGTCCCAGGCGAGCGGCTCGCACAGCCAGTCGTTCATCCCGATGTCGAGATCGAGCATAACGAAAATCGGGGTCTGCAGCCGATCGGCAAGGTCGAGCGCCTCGGCGGCAAACGCGAAACTCTCGTGCGGGTCCTCGGGGAACAGCAGCACATGCTTGGTGTCGCCGTGCGAGGCAACGGCGCAGGACAGGATGTCGGCCTGCTGGGTGCGCGTCGGCATGCCGGTCGACGGGCTGCCCCGCTGGATGTCGAAGATGACCGCCGGGATCTCCGCGAAATAGGCGAGCCCGATGAATTCCTGCATCAGCGAGATGCCGGGCCCCGACGTCGCAGTGAAAGCTCGCGCGCCGTTCCAGGCGGCGCCGATCACGATGCCGATTGCCGCGAGCTCATCCTCGGCCTGGATGATCGCAAAGCGCTTCTTCTTGGTCTCGGGGTCGCGGCGCAGGCGGTGACAATGGGCCGAGAACGCCTCGGCGAGTGACGAGGAGGGGGTGATCGGGTACCAGGCGGCGACAGTCGCCCCGCCATAGACGCAACCCAATGCGGCCGCGTCGTTGCCGGTAATGAAGACCCGATCGCCGACCTTGTCCGTCCGTTGGAGGCGCAATCCGATCGGGCAGTCGAGTTCGACGAGCGCCCAGTCGCGGCCCAAATGCAGCGCATGCAGGTTGGGCTTGATCAGTGTGTCTTTGCCGCGGAACTGTTCGCCGATCAGCTGCTCGATGGCCGCCACGTCGATGTCCAACAGGGTCGACAGCACGCCGAGATAGATAATGTTTTTGAACAGCTGCCGCTGCCGGGCGTCGGTGTATTCGCGGTTGCAGATCGCCGTCAGCGGCGCACCGATGACATTGATGTCGTCGCGAAATTTCGACGGCGGCAGAGGCTTTGTCGAGTCGTAGAACAGATAACCGCCGGGCTCGATTTCGGCGACGTCTTCGTCCCAGGTCTCAGGGTTCATCGCGACCATCAGGTCGACCCCGCCGCGCCGGCCGAGATGGCCGCTTTCGCTGATCCGGACCTCGTACCAGGTCGGTAGACCCTGGATGTTCGACGGAAAAATGTTGCGCGAGCTAGCCGGGATCCCCATCCGCAGGACCGATTTCGCGAACAGCGCATTGGCGCTAGCCGAGCCCGACCCATTGACGTTGGCGAATTTAACGACAAAGTCGTTGATGCTTTGCAGCGCAGCAATTTTCAGGTTCGACTGTGTTGCCATCGGCTCAGAGCCTGTGGGAGGCGGTAATTCCAGGGTGTTTTAGTTCGTCACCCCCGCGAAAGCGGAGGTCCAGTGGCCCAGGATGATGTGCCGGCCGCCCCTGGGTCCCCGCTTTCGCGCGGACGACGAGACGAGTTAGCGGCTGCGACACGCCGGCCCGGCCAGTGTCAGGTCGAAGAGAAATTTGCGCATGTCCCATGCCCCGGTGGGGCAGCGCTCGGCGCACAGCCCGCAATGCAGGCAGACATCTTCGTCCTTGGCCATGATGCGTCCGGTTTTCAGCGAATTGCCGATGTAGAGGTCCTGCTCGAGATTGAGAGCCGGAGCCATCAGCCGGCTACGAAGGTCTTCCTCCGTGCCGTTGTCGGTGAAGGTGATGCAATCCATCGGGCAGATGTCGACGCAGGCATCGCATTCGATGCACAGCGACCCGGTGAATACGGTCTGCACGTCGCAATTGAGACACCGTTCGGCCTCGAGAAAGGCGAGCTTCTCATCATAACCGAGCTCGACCTCGACCCGGATATCCTTCAGCGCAACGGCGTTGTCCCGCAGCGGCACCTTGTAACGCAGGTCGTTCGAGATGTCGTTGTCGTAGCTCCACTCATGGATGCCCATCTTCTGGCTGACCAACGTCACGCCGGGCGGCGGCCGGACTTTGACATCCTCACCGTGGCACAATTTATCGATCGAGATCGCAGCGTCGTGGCCGTGCGCGACCGCCCAGATGATATTCTTCGGCCCGAACGCGGCGTCGCCGCCGAAGAACACCTTCGGCAACGTCGATTGCATCGTCTTCGGATCGACCTTGGGCATCCCCCAGCGGTCGAACTCGATGCCGATGTCGCGCTCGATCCACGGGAAGGCGTTCTCTTGACCGACCGCGATCAAAACGTCGTCGCAGGGTATCAAGGTATCGGGCTCCCCGGTCGGGACCAGATTGCGGCGGCCGCGCGCATCGAACTCGGCCTTGACCTTTTCAAACACTCACACCGGTCAGCCGGCCGCCATCGTGGGTGAACTCCTTTGGCACCAGCCAGTTGAGGATCGGGATGCCTTCATGCATCGCGTCCTCCTTCTCCCAAGCCGACGCCTTCATCTCCTCAAAGCCGCTGCGCACGACGACGGTGACCTCGTCGCCACCGAGCCGCCGCGACGAGCGGCAACAATCCATCGCGGTGTTGCCGCCGCCGAGCACAATGACGCGCCGGCCGATCTTGTCGATATGGCCAAACGAGACGCTCGACAGCCAGTCGATGCCGATATGGATATTGGCCGCCGCTTCCTTGCGGCCGGGGATCTCGAGATCACGCCCGCGCGGTGCGCCGCAGCCGATGAAAACCGCGTCCCAATCATGGGTCAGAAGCGCCTTTAGACTCTGCACGAATTCCCCGAAACGGGCTTCGACGCCCATGTCGAGGATCAGATCGACTTCCTCGTCGGTAATCGATTCCGGCAGACGAAAGCGCGGGATCTGCGTCCGCATCATGCCGCCGCCCTTGCTGTCCCCGTCGAACAGCACGCAATCGTAGCCGAGCGGCATCAGGTCGCGCGCGACGGTCAGCGAAGCCGGACCGGCGCCGACCAGGGCAATGCGCTTGCCGTTCTTTTGCTGCGGGATAGCGGGCAGATAGGGGCGGATATCGCCCTTGTTGTCGGCCGCGACGCGCTTAAGCCGGCAGATCGCCACCGGCTCCTTCTCAACCCGGCCGCGCCGGCAGGCCGGCTCACACGGCCGATCGCAGGTGCGTCCGAGGATGCCCGGAAAGATGTTCGAATACCAGTTGACCATATAGGCGTCGGTATAGCGCCGGTCGGCGATCAACCGGATGTATTCGGGCACCGGCGTGTGCGCCGGACAGGCCCATTGGCAATCGACAACTTTGTGGAAATAGTCCGGGTTGGCGATATCGGTAGGCTGCACTCGGCTCTCTCTCCTGGCGAATGGGGCGGCGCCCGATCCCTTTATTCTAGCGCGACGGCGCCTCCGCGATCACTCGCCCTCGCCCCCCAGCCCTTCCCGCACCACCGGAAGAGCACTAAGGTGACGGCACGGCCTTATACGTGCACTTGCTGTGCTCGTCATCTACGCTTTCGCGCGGTCGGCCATGCCGGTTTAGTGTGTCAGGATGCGGCAGCTTGCCCCATCCCGGCGCACCGCGCAATGGCGCCGAGGGCCCACGCGCTCGAACTTTGCTACCCAATCCTTGCCATTCTCTTGCGGTGCCATCTCATCACCCTTGCAGCGCAAGGAAAATTTGCCCCTTCACCGGCATGTCGAGACCGTTATCGAACCAAAAAAAGTTCCCCGCAAGTTTATGGCGATAGCGGGGTCAGGCGAGCCACTTTGGGCATGACCTCACGGGCGAGCAGCCGCATCGATTCGTGCCAAGCCTCGGGGTTGCCGCTGTAGTCGAAGCAGAACAGCAGGATTGTGCCAAAGCCGCCCACTTCGTCGTACATCCGCTCGATCTTCTCGACGACGGTTGCTGGCGAACCGATTAGCCAATTGTGCCGGCCGCAATATTCCGGGGTGACGTCGCTGTCCGCCACATCGGGATCGTGTTTGAGAAACTGGATGACGCCGACATTGGTTAATAGCGGCAGGAAATATTCGCGCATCATGCGCCCCATCATGCCTCCGACCGAGAGCCGCCAAGCCTCGGCATCGCTGTCGGCGACGAAGACTTCGCGCACCAGCCGCCACGTGGCCCGGCTCGGGCGCCGCCCGGTGCGATGAGCACCTTCTTCGACCGACTCCCAGTGGCTGGCGACGTAGCCGGGATTGAGGTTGAGGCTCATTGGCAAGAAGCCGTGCTCGCCGGCAAGCTTCAAGGTGTCCGACCCCTTGCTGACACCGGCTACCCCGATCGGTGGGTGGGGCTTTTGAAACGGCCGGATGTGCGGCCGCAACGTTTCCAACATCTGACCGGTTTTGGTGACCTTCCAGTACTTGCCCGGGTAATCGAACGGTTCTTCCTCGGTCCACAGTTTCAAAATGATGTCGAGCGCCTCGCGCGTCATCTCGCGATGCTGCCCGGCGTAACCGTCGACATTGAACATCGCCCAGTCGCTCGGCAGACCGCTCGCGGCGACGCCGAAATTGAGCCTCCCCTGGGCCATGTGGTCGAGCATGGCGACCCGGTTGGCCAGCTCGGCCGGGTGGTGGTAGGGCAGCAAAAACCCGCCGGGCGCCAACCGGATCTGCCGGGTCTCCAGCAGGGCTTGTGCGATCAACAAATCGGGCGAGGGATGCGGCTCCCAAGGGGCGGTATGGTGCTCGCCGATCCAGCCCTCGCTGAAGCCGAGCTCGTCCGCCCAGCGCAGGGTCTGAAGATCCCAGCGATGACCCTCGAACAGCCCGCATTCCGGCGGATGCGAGGGCATCGTAAACAGGCCGTATTGCATCGGAACCCTCTCGGCTGGTGGTTCGCCGCGGATCAGGTTGCTGAGTTTAAGCGACCCGGCGCCGGTTGGCACGCAGGTCATGGCGGCGGGATCCCTACAGTTTAAGTTAATTCGTATCGGTTCGAATCGGCGTGTATCGAATTGTGACAAAATGGGGTGCAATCTGCCTTTTTTTTGCCGCAGGTGGGTTGGATTGTCGCACCCACTTCCACCCCAGCCACCGCTTACGCGGCTGCTGGCCTGTAAACCGCACCATAGATCGGGAGGGTCAGCGATGACCAAAGCCACCTTGTCTCGACGTCGCACCAGGAAACGCCACGTTCGGGAAAAGGCGACCATCGATCATCTGGTTCGCGCCGTATATTCGAAAGCCGATGAAAGGTGCACGACGCACTCGGCCATTACAGCCTCTGGGCTGTCGGTTGAGGAGCAGGTTCGCAAAGAATGGCATTCCGGACTTGGAGGTCTCGCGCTCTTTTAGAGGTGCCTCTGTAACCAAATAATTGGTTCGAGATCGACGAGCCGGTGTATCCCACCGGCTCTTTTTTTGACGCGTGCGAAGAGATCTCGCCATCCGGAGGGCTCGATAGCGGGAGGAGAGGATGCAAGCAAAATCTCGTGGATCGCCGCCTCGTCCTAAAAGCGGTGTCGGCAGTAGCTGGCGCGGCGGCAGCCTCGTTCGCTGACCGGCCGCGAAGGGCGGCGGCGCAGCCGGTCAAATGGTCGGCCGAGAGCGAGACGCCAAAGCCGCGTGCTCCGGCCGACGCCGCGGACTGTCACCATCACATTTATGATTCAAAATATCCGCCCGACCCGCGGTCGACATTGCGGCCCGGCGACGCGTCGGTCGCGGATTACCAGGCCTTGCAGCACCGCATCGGCACCAGCCGCAACGTCATCGTGTTCGACCACCTCGCGCGCATTCCCGAGCCGGACGGCGCCGCGCATCCGCTCTTCGGTGTGGTGATTGCGCTGATCGACAAGGGCAACACTTGGGTCAAGCTGTCTGGCGCCTATGCCGACACCAAGGTTGGCCCGCCAAGCTATTCCGACTCGAGCGCCGTCGCCCGTGCCTATGTACAGAGGGCGCCCGAGCGCCTGGTATGGGGCAGCGACTGGCCGCATCCCGGCGAAAGGGAGAACAAGCCGGACGATGCCGTCCTGTTCGACCTTTTGCTCGATTGGGCGCCTGACGAGCGCGTCAGAAACCGCATCCTGGTGCAGAAGCCGGAAGCGCTCTACGGCTTTTCCGAAGAGTGCCTAGCGTAAGACTGGTCAATGCCCGTTCGACGACGACGCGTTGGTCACCGCCACCTTGCGCATCAGCGGCACAAGCAGGGTTGCGAGCATGAAAGTGATCATGATCGCGCGGAAGGCGTCAGCATAGGCGAGAGTCGAGGCCTCGCGATAGGCGAGGTGCCACAGCTGCGACAACGCCGCAGCATGCCCGGCGACCGGTCCGCCGAGCGCTGTGCCCCAGCGCTCGGTCATGCTGCGCAGCAAATTCCCCATCGCGCCGTTCGCCGGCGTCAAATGTGACGCGATGTATAGGAAATGCAGGTTAGTTTGGTTGTTGAGGATGGCGCCGCACACCGCAATGCCGACGGCGCCGCCGAGATTGCGCATCATGTTGAAGAGCCCGCTCGCGTATTTGAGCCGGTCGGGCGGCAAACTGCCGAGACCGAGGTTCACCGCCGGCGCCACCGCGAAGACCTGCGGGAGGCCGCGCAGCACTTGCGGGATCAGCAGCTGGTCCGCCCCCCAATCATGGGTAATGAAGCTGAACCACCACATCGCCGCCGCGAAGCTCGCCAGCCCGAACATCATCAGCCAGCGCGTATCCATCCTGCGGGCCAGCATCACATAAATTGGCACACCGGCGAGCGATGCGGCACCGGTTGAGAAGATCGCGAGCCCGGTCTGCCACGCGCTGAACCCGCGCACATAGCCCAAAAACAGCGGCGTCAGATAGATCGTCGAAAAGATGCCGACGCCGGTCACGAAGGACAGAAAGCAGCCGAGCGAGAAATTGCGGTCGCGCAGCGCGCGCAGATCGACGACTGGCTGCGCATAGCTCAGGCTGCGGACGACGAACAGGATGCCGGAGATCCCGGCGATCCAGGCGCAAGCGGTGATCGTCGAGTCGTCGAACCAGTTCCAACGCGCGCCCTCTTCGAGGAAATATTCGAGGGTGCCGAGCGTCAGCGCCAGCAAAGCCATGCCCAGGTAATCGGCACCCTTCAGCAACGACAGATCCGGGCGGTCGATCTTGACCAGCAGGGGCACCGTCACCGCGACCAGCAGGCCCGGCACCAGATTGACATAGAACAGCCAGTGCCAATCGAGGGTGTCGGTGATCCAGCCGCCGATCACCGGACCCAAAACCGGTGCTACCGAGGCGATCGTGCCGACGACGGCCGCCGAATAGACCCGGCGCGGGCCCGGGAAATAATGAAAGGACGAAGTGAAGACAGTCGGAATCATCGATGCGCCGAGCATCCCCTGCAGCGCACGGAACACGATCATGCTTTCGATGTTCCAGGCGATGCCGCACAGCAGGCTGGCGATCGTGAACCCGGCCGCTGACGCCGCGAACAGCCAGCGCGTCGAGAATACGCGGGTCAGCCAGCCGGACAGCGGGATCACAATGATCTCGGCGATCAGATAGGCGGTCTGTACCCAACTGATATCGTCCTGCGCCGCCGATAGCCCGCCGCCGATATCCTGCAACGACGACGCGACGATCTGGATGTCGAGCAGGGCCACGAACATGCCGACGCACATGACCGCGAACGGCAAAATGCTCGGGGCTGCATCCGCGGGTTTTGCGGTAGCGGACGCGCTCATTTGCCGTTCTCCAAGTGGGAGCGTGTGTCGACGCTGACCGTCGTCGACAGGCCGGGGCGCAGCACCCCCAGGCTTCCGTCGCCGTCGTCGACGGCGATGCGCACCGGGACACGCTGCACGATCTTGGTGAAGTTGCCGGTCGCGTTTTCGGGCGGGATGACGCTGAAGGTCGCGCCGGTCGCCGGGGCGAGGCTCAGCACCCGCCCCTCGAATGTGCGAGCCGACATCACATCGGCAAAAAAGGTGCTCTTTTGCCCCGGGCGCATTCGTGCCAGCTGGTCCTCCTTGAAATTGGCGTCGACCCATAGCCCGTGAGCCGGGACGATCGACAGCAAGGCGGTGCCGATAGTCGTATATGCACCTATCTGCGCGCCGCGATTGCCGACATACCCGTCGATCGGCGAGCGGATCTTGGTGTAGCCGAGATTGAGCTCGGCGGTGCGCAGATCGGCCTGCGCCTGCGCCAGGCTCGCCTGAGTTTCGGTGATGTCGGTGTCGATGACGGTGAGCTGCTGGCGGGCCGCGCCGAGGCCGGCCGTGCTTGAGCGGACCGTCGCCTCCGCCTTCCGATCTGCGGCAAATGCCTTTTGGTCGTTCTGCACCGTGCCGTAGGTCGTCAACGCCAGCGCATGATAGCGGGCGGCGTCCTCGCGCGCGTATCTGGCGTCAGCCTGCTTGGCCGCCAGCTCGGCTTCGGCCTGTTCGACCATCGACCGCTGTAGATCGTATTTCGCATGCAGATTGGCGAGCGCCGCCGTCTGGTTCTGAACCACCGCCTCGGCATGCGCGAGATTGGCCTTGTAGTCGCGGTCGTCGAGCTCGATCACCAGCTGGCCGGCTTTGACGAACTGATTGTCGTCGACCAGGATCTTCGACACGAAGCCCGCGACATGCGGCGAGATGGTCGTGACGTTGCCGCCGACATAGGCGTCGTCGGTGGTCTCAATAAAGCGGCCGACCTCCCACCAGTTCCAGCCGTACCACGCGATCCCGACTGCGGCCAGGAGGCCGAGCGCCGCAAGGCCCATGCGCCGGTCGAGCCGAAAGCGCCGGCGGGTGATCGGGATGCCGTCCAATCCGCCGGGTGCGAATTCGCGCGCCACGCCACGGTCGAGGGTTTCGATGCTCATTCTTCCCCTCATTGCACAAGCGGTCCGTGCCCATATTTGGCGAGCTTTCGGCGCACGCCGTCATCAGCGCCAGGGCCGGGAATCACTGAAAAATCCGGGCCGGCGATTTGTTCGCCGGTCGCGCCGTCGACCAGCACCGGCTCGACAAAGGCGCCGGTACGAGTGTTGACGAGCTGCACCGCCGCACCCTCCAGCGCGAAATGGCGGTTGCCCCAGGCGAGCAACGCCAACAATACCGGGCGGAAGTCGCGGCCGCGTTCGGTCAGCACATATTCGTCGCGCGGCGGATGCTCGCTGTAGCGGCGGCGCTCGAGCAAGCCAGAGTCGACCAGTCGATTCAGCCGACGCGTCAGGATATTCGGGGCGACGCCGAGGCTCTTCTGAAACTCATCGAACCGCCGCAGGCCATAAAAGGCGTCGCGTAGAATCAGGATCGACCACCACTCGCCGACACGGTCGAGGCTGCGGGCGATCGGGCACTTCATATTGCCATAGCTTTTGCGCTGCATCGCGCACCCCAAAGTCACTTGCACGATGAAAGTAACACTTCCGAAGTGACTTTCAAGAGGAAAGTCACTCGCCTAGCGCCGCGTCCGTTAGCGCGGTGCCGGCGGCAGCGCGACGGGCCGCCCAACGCTATCTTGCGCGCTGCGTAATCCCTGCCATCCGAAACGCGCCGATTGGTTAGGCCGGCAGGCTCAGTGCGCCTGACTGAATCGCGTCGTCGATGTTTCCCAGCTCTCTTACCCGGTCAGCGGATGGCTGGTGGCGTCGCGCTCGCCTTCCGGGCGAGTATCGCCGCCTGCCTTGCTCCCCGATCTGATTTTCGTTGACAAAAGCAGAGAATTATCTGACTTAGTCAACCGTCGGTCGAGCGAGTTACATCATGAGCGATCCGGAGCTGGACGAGCGGGTCGGAGCTGTCAGGCAGTTCAATCGCTTCTACACCCGCAAAATCGGTGTCTTGCGGGAGGGGCTGCTCGGCAGCCAGTTGTCCCTGACCGAGGGTCGGGTGCTCTTCGAACTGGCACAGCGTGAGCCAGCAACCGCGTCGGCGCTCGCCCAGGAGCTCGAGTTGGATGCGGGTTACCTCAGCCGCATCCTCGGCGGGTTCGACAGGCGGGGGCTGATTGATAGGCGGGCTTCGGAGAGGGACGGCCGGCAGATTATCCTCTGCCTGACGGATCGGGGCCGCGACAGTTTCGCCGCGATAAACGCCCGCTCACACGACCAGATCAAGGCGATCTTGGGCGAGCTCAGGCCCTCGGATCAGGTGCTGCTGGTTGGCGCGCTCGAGACCGTCGAGAGACTGCTCGGAGGCGGACGCGAGGGCAGCGGACCCTCCTACATCCTCCGCCCCCACCAGCCAGGTGACATCGGGTGGGTCATCCATCGGCATGGCGCGCTTTACGCCGAGGAGTACGGGTTGGACCACAGTTTCGAGGCACTCGTCGCGCGGGTCGGTGCGGCGTTCCTCGAGAACTTCGATGCTCGACGCGAGCGCTGCTGGATTGCCGAGCGCAGCGGCGAAATCGTCGGCTCGGTGCTGCTCGTCAAGGACAGCGAAGAGGTCGCCAAACTGCGCCTGCTTTATGTCGAGCCGAAAGCCCGGGGCCTCGCGATCGGCAGCCGGCTGGTCAGTGAATGCATCGGCTTTGCCCGTCGAGCCGGCTACCGCACTATTACGTTATGGACGAACGATGTGCTGGTCTCCGCCCGTCGCATCTATCAGGCGGCCGGGTTTCACCTGGTTCGCGAGGAGCCGCATCACAGCTTTGGGCGCGATCTGATGGGGCAATACTGGGAGTTGCCGCTGACGCAGGATTAATGCCCGGAGCGCCCACCGCGGCGTCCGCATTGACGCGCCCCAGGGTCGCCCATAAGTAACGGCCCGGAGAGGCGGCACCAACGGGGCCGAGCCTCTTGCGGAAGGAATAGCTCGATGAAGCCGACGCGGCGCCCGGCCAACCCCTGTTTCTCCTCCGGCCCTTGCGCGAAGCGGCCGGGGTGGTCGCCCGCGGTGCTTTGGGAAGCCCTGGTCGGGCGCTCGCACCGCTCGGGCGTCGGGCTGGCTCGGCTCGTCGAAGTCGTCGACCGCTCGCGCGCGATCCTCGGCATCCCTGCTGACTGGCGGGTGGGGATCGTGGCCGGCTCCGACACAGGGGCGATCGAGATTGCAATGTGGTCGCTGCTCGGCGCGCGTGCGGTCGACATGCTCGCCTGGGAAAATTTCGGCGAGGGTTGGGTGGCCGATGTCGCGCAGCTCAAACTCGCGGATGTCCGGGTGATGCATGCCCCTTATGGCGAGCTTCCCGACCTTTCCCAGGTCGATCCGGCTCGCGACGTCGTCTTCACCTGGAACGGCACGACCTCGGGTGTAAGGGTGCCGAACGGCGACTGGCTCGCCGCCGACCGCCAGGGGCTGGCGATCTGCGATGCGACTTCGGCGATCTTTGCGATGCAGCTCCCGTGGGATCGGCTCGACGTCGTCACTTGGTCATGGCAGAAGTCACTGGGCGGCGAAGGCGGGCATGGCATGCTGGCGCTGTCGCCGCGCGCCGTCGAGCGGCTCGAAGCCTATACCCCGCCCTGGCCGCTGCCCAAGCTCTTCCGGCTGACCGCGAAGAGTAAGCTGATCGAAGGAGTGTTTCGCGGCGAGACGATCAACACGCCGTCGATGCTGTGCGTCGAGGATGCGCTCGATTCGCTGAGATGGGCGGAGTCGGTCGGCGGGCTCGACGGGTTGATCGCCCGATCCGAACGCAACTTGGCGACGCTGACCGCTTGGGTCGGCAGATGCTCCTGGGCCGATTTCCTCGCCGAAGATCCAACCACCATTTCCTGTACCTCGCCGCAGTTCAAAATTACCGATGCGTGGTTCGGCCGGCTGTCACCCGAAGACCGGTTTCAGACCGTGCGGGCGATGACGCGACGTCTCGAACAGGAAGGAGCGGCGTACGATGTCGCCAGCCACCGGGCGTCGCCGCCGGGTCTGCGCATCTGGAGCGGGCCCACGGTCGAGACGGCGGATGTCGAAGCGCTCCTGCCTTGGCTCGACTGGGCCTGGGATGAACAGCGCCGCGGCGCCAAGGCCGCTTAGGACGCACCACAGAGACGCGGAGAATAGCGCAACTCGGGGGGAGCACCTCGAGGCGAAGTTAACCGTTTCTCGGTGGTCTCTATGCTTTTGTGGTGCATTCCCGAAAGTTCACGGAGCGTCGAATGCCGTCAGTCTTGATTTCGGATGCCCTGAGCCCGCGCGCGGCCGAGATTTTTGCGTCGCGTGGGATTGAAGTGGATTTTGCTCCCGGGCTTTCTGCCGAAGAGCTGAAGGCGCGTATTCCGCGCTATGATGGCCTCGCAGTGCGGTCGGCCACCAAAGTGACCGGCGGGCTTCTCGCCCATTCCGAAAATCTCAAGGTCATCGGTCGCGCCGGGATCGGCGTCGACAACATCGATGTAGCGGCGGCGACCCAGCGCGGCATCGTCGTGATGAATACGCCTTACGGCAATTCCATTACTGCCGCCGAGCACACGATCGCGATGCTGTTCGCGCTGTGTCGGCAGATCCCGGCCGCCGACCGTTCGACCCAAGCCGGAAAATGGGAAAAGTCGTGCTTCATGGGGGTCGAGCTGACCGGCAAGACCCTCGGCGTCATCGGCTGCGGGAACGTCGGCTCGATTGTCGCCGAGCGGGCCTTGGGCCTGCGCATGAAGGTGATCGCCTACGATCCTTTCCTGTCGGCCGAGCGCGCCGTCGATCTCGGCATCGAGAAAGTCTCATTCGACACACTGCTCGCCCGCGCCGATTTCATCACCCTGCACACCCCGCTGACCGAGGCCACAGAAAACCTGATCGACGCCCGCGCGATCGCAAAGATGCGGCGCGGCGCGCGCCTGGTTAACTGCGCGCGCGGCGGTCTCGTCGTCGAGCATGACCTCGCCGCCGCCCTCGACAGCGGACATATCGCGGGCGCCGCGATCGATGTGTTTGTCGACGAGCCGGCTGTCAAAAACCCACTGTTCGGGCGCGACAATGTTGTAGCGACCCCGCATCTCGGCGCGGCGACCACCGAAGCGCAGGAAAATGTTGCGTTGCAGATCGCCGAGCAGATGGCCGATTTCCTGCTGACCGGCGCCGTCTCGAACGCGGTCAACGTGCCTTCGCTAACGGCCGAAGAGGCCAAGCGCCTCAACCCCTATATGAGGCTTGCCCAACAACTCGGCAGTTTTGCCGGGCAGCTGACCGAGACCGGCATCACCTCGGTCGCGGTCGAATACGAAGGGGCGGTCGCCGAGCTCAACGTCAAGCCATTGACGGCGATCGCGTTGACCGGGTTGCTGTCGCCGCAGCTCGCTGCGGTCAACATGGTCAATGCCCCGGTGCTCTGCCGCGAGCGCGATATTCGCGTCAGCGAGACGCGGCGCGCCGAGCCGGTCGACTACCAGACCCTGATCCGGGTCGTCGTCACGACTGAACGGCGCACCCGGGAGGTCGCCGGCACCCTGTTCGCCGGCGACAAGCCGCGCATCGTGTCGGTCGAGGGCATCGCGCTCGAAGCCGAGCTTGGCGGCAACATGCTGTTCGTGCGTAATTATGACAAGCCGGGCTTTATCGGCGCGCTCGGCAACGCGCTCGGCGCGGCCGCGGTCAATATCGCCACCTTCCATCTCGGCCGGACCGCGCCGGGCCAGGATGCCATCGCCCTCGTCGAAGTCGACCAGCCCCTGACCCCCGCCATCCTCGACACGGTGCGCGGTCTGCCAAACGTGATTCAGGTCAAGGCGCTGCGGTTTTGAAAGGCGGGACCGTCGGCGGTCCCTGCCTTCTCGATGTCCTTTGCCCGCGCTGTGGTGCAAACTAGCGTGATGGACGACGCTCCTCACCCGGCGCTGTTGCCGACCGGCATGCACGACCTTCTGCCGCCAGAGGCGGAAACCGAAGCGCAAGTCGTGGCACAACTGATGGCCACGCTGGCGGCGCACGGGTACGAGCGGGTCAAGCCGCCGCTCGTCGAATTCGAAGACACGTTGTTCTCGGGCGCCGGGGCGGCGATGGCGACCGCGACCTTTCGCATGATGGACCCGGCCTCGCACCGCATGATCGGCGTCCGCGCCGACATGACGCCACAGATCGCGCGGATTGCCGCGACCCGGCTCGCCGACGCCCCGCGGCCGTTGCGTCTCAGCTATGCCGGGCAGGTGCTGCGGGTCACCGGGTCGGAGATTCGCCCCGAGCGCCAGGTCGGCGAAGTCGGCGCCGAGCTAATCGGTGCGGCCGGACCGGCCGCCGATGTCGAGGCCATCACAGTCGCTGGCGAAGCGCTCGCTGCGACCGGTGTGCCCTATCTCTCGGTCGATATCACCTTGCCGACCCTGGTACCCGCGATCGCCGAGGCCTATGCCATCACCGGGGCGCAGGCGGCGGCCTTGCGTGCGGCACTCGACCACAAAGACGCGGCGGCGGTTGCCGCGGTGGCAGGAAAAGCGGCGGAGCTCCTCGGCGCTTTACTCGCTGCGGCTGGACCGGCACGCTCGGCATTGGCCGCGCTCGACCGTCTCGAATTGCCTCCGGGAGCACGCGCCGAGCGGGTTCGGCTTGGCACCGTGCTCAACGGACTCGCGGCGGCGACGCCAGAACTCAAGGTCACCGTGGACCCAGTCGAGAGCCGCGGGTTCGAATATCATACCGGAATCAGCTTTACCTTCTTTGCCGCGACATCGTGCCCGGTCGGCGAGCTCGGCCGCGGTGGTCGTTATGACGCCGGCGATCCGGCCGCCTCTGAGCCGGCGACCGGTTTCACGCTCTACACCGACTCGATTCTGCGGACATTGCCGCAGGCGGCCGCCCCGCGCCGCCTGCTGCTGCCGTTCGCCGCCGATCGCGTGCGCGCCCAGCGGTTGCGCGATGCCGGCTGGGTCACCATCGCTGCGCTGGAGCCGGGCGGCGACTGGCGGGCGGAGGCACGCCGCCTCGGCTGCAGCCATGTCCTCGGGCCGGGTGGTCCGCTGGCGGTCGGTTGAGGGGAGGCCCGAGATGGGCAATGTCGCGGTGGTCGGTGCGCAATGGGGCGACGAGGGCAAGGGCAAGATAGTCGATTGGCTGTCGGAACGGGCCGATGTCGTGGTTCGCTTTCAGGGCGGCCACAATGCCGGTCACACCCTCGTCATCGGCAATGTCGAATACAAGCTGAGCCTGCTCCCCTCGGGCGTCGTGCGGCCCGGCAAGCTGTCGATCATCGGCAATGGCGTGGTCGTCGATCCGTGGGCGCTGATCGACGAGATCGATGCAATCCGCGCCAAAGGCGTCGATGTCAGTCCGCAGAATTTAAAGCTCGCCGATAATGCCGCCTTGATCCTGCCATCGCATGGCGCGCTCGACCGGGCCCGCGAGGAACGGCTCAGCGACGGCAAGATCGGCACCACCGGCCGCGGCATCGGTCCGGCCTATGAGGACAAGGTCGGGCGACGCGCCCTGAGGGTTTGCGACCTCGCCGATCCGAAAGCTCTCGAGCAGCGGGTCGATCAGCTGCTGCTGCACCACAACGCGCTGCTGCGCGGGCTCGACAAGCCCGAGATCGACCGCGGCGGGCTAATCGACGAGCTGCGCAAGATCGCGCCGCGCGTTCTGCCATATGCCGAGCCGGTGTGGCGCCTGCTCGACGATGCCCGGCGCAACGGCCGCCGCGTTCTGTTCGAGGGCGCGCAGGGCGCGCTGCTGGATGTCGACCATGGCACTTACCCCTTCGTCACCTCGTCCAACACCTTGGCGGGCCAGGCAGCGGCCGGATGTGGTATCGCACCCGCTGCGGTCGGATTCGTCCTCGGTATTACGAAGGCTTATACGACACGGGTCGGGAGCGGCCCGTTCCCGACCGAGCTGAGTGATGAGGTCGGCCGCACCCTCGGCGACCGCGGGCGCGAGTTCGGTGTCGTCACCGGGCGGCGGCGGCGCTGTGGCTGGTTCGACGCAGTCGCCGTCCGCCAAGCGATCAAGCTCGGCGGGATCGACGGCATCGCCTTGACCAAGCTCGACGTGCTCGACGGCTTCGACGAGGTCAAATTCTGCACCGCCTACCGCCGCGGCGCCGCGACCTATGACTACCTTCCGGCCGGGACCAGCGCGCAGGCCGAAGTTGAGCCGGTCTATGAAATCGCCGAAGGGTGGCGCGAAAGCACCCGCGGGGCGCGTTCCTGGGCGGATCTGCCGGCGACCGCGATCAAATACATCAGGCGGCTTGAGGAGCTTATCGGCGCTCCCGTGGCTCTTTTATCGACCAGCCCCGAGCGGGAAGACACGGTGCTGGTGCGGGACCCTTTCGCCGATTAGGTCAGCGGGTGCCGCGGCCTTGCGATGCGGCCCGGGTTTTGCCGGAGAGGCCGGCGTGATCGCCGATATAGCCGTCGACATGGGTGACGAGCGCGTCGATGCGATCGGCAAAATAATGATCGGCGCCGGGGATCTTGCGAAAATCGATTTTAATGTCGCGCTGGTGCGACAACTTGGTTACGAGCTTTTGCACCGACTTCGACCGGCACGACCGCATCCTGATCGCCCTGCAGGATCAGACCGGATGACGGGCAGGGCGCGAGAAACGTAAAATCGTACATATTGGCGGGCGGCGCTATCGAGATGAAACTCTCGATCTCCGGGCGTCGCATCAGCAACTGCATGCCGATCCAGGCGCCGAAGGAAAACCCGGCGACCCAGCACGACCCGGCGTTCGGGTTGTAGGTCTGCAGCCAATCGAGCGCCGAGGCGGCGTCGGACAGCTCGCCCTCGCCGCGGTCGAAGCTGCCCTGGCTGCGCCCGACGCCGCGGAAGTTGAACCGCAGGGTCGAGTAGCCGCGGCGGACGAAGCACTGGTACAAGGCGTAGACCACCTTGTTGTGCATCGTGCCGCCGTGCTGCGGATGCGGATGCAGCACTAGCGCCATCGGCGCACCGGTCGCTCGGACGTGGTGATAGCGCGCCTCGATTCGGCCGTCCGGGCCGTTGATGATCACGTCGGGCATTGTTGATCCAGCACAAATCCCACTAGGCCGGTCGGAGATTGCCAGGCGGTGGGTACTTCTATACGTCCGTAATTCTTGATCACTTTGGTCGGACAATTATATCTTCGCTTCGGGTCGCCGCCGCCAGTGGCGCGACACCCTGCGCAGCAGCGCTAAGGCTAACATACATAGTGATAGCGATGCTCTTGAAAAACCTGCGCGACGAAATCGACGCCACGCTCGCCCGCGATCCTGCCGCCCGGTCGCGGCTCGAGGTCGTGCTGTGCTATCCGGGGTTTCACGCGCTCGTGTTCCATCGCCTCGCCCACTGGCTGTGGCAGCACGGTTGGCTGCTCGCTGGCCGGTTCGTGTCGCATGTCGGACGGGTGCTGACCGGCATCGAGATCCACCCCGGAGCGCGCATCGGCAAGCGGGTGTTCATCGACCACGGAATGGGCATCGTGATCGGCGAGACCGCCGAGGTCGGAGACGACTGTCACGCTCTATCAGGGGGTCACACTCGGCGGTACACAGCTGACCACGAGCGAGCAAAGCGACATCCGACCATCGGCAACGACGTCATCGTCGGCTCGCACGCACAGATCCTGGGTCCCTTCCGGGTCGGCGATGGCGCGCGGATCAGGCCGCAGGCCGTTGTGCTCGCCGAGGTGCCCGATGGCGCCACGATGGTGGGATCCGGCGCGCCCGCTCGGCGCGCGCACGCCGCAACCGACTAGTCCGAGCCAGTGTTCCAGCCCTATGGCATCTGCGAGGACATCCCCGATCCGATCGCCCGGGTGCTCAGCGGCCTGCTCGACGAGGTCACAGGCCTCAGGGCGCGACTTGCGGAGCTTGAGCAGGAACGAGCCGCGGAAAGGCCTGTCATCGATCCCGGCCGGGCGAGTCGCAGGCGCTCCGAGCTTGTCGCGACGTCCGGCGGCAATGGCAGTGACGACGGCGATTAAAGGGGCTTCGAGCCCTGAGGACGAGATTATGAGGTTGAGCACCAAGGGACGCTACGCGGTGATGGCGATGGTCGATCTCGCCCAGCGCAGCAACGGCGACCCCGTTTCGCTGGCTGAGATCGCCGAGCGGCAGGAAATTTCGTTGTCCTACCTGGAGCAGCTCTTTGCGATGCTACGCAAGGGCGGGCTCGTCAGGAGCGTACGCGGTCCGGGCGGCGGTTACCTTCTTGGCCACGACCGCGGGGAGATCCGCATCGCCGATATCATTCTGGCGGTCGACGAGCCGATCCGTGCGACGCGCTGCGCCCCCGGCGCTCCGGTCGGCTGTCGCGGCAACCGCACCCGATGCTCGACCCACGATCTGTGGGAAGAGCTCGGCAATCAGATCCATCTGTATTTGAGTTCGGTCTCCCTCGCCGACGTCTGCGAGCGTCGCGTGCTCGGGACCAGCGGACGCCTGCATTGTGAGGCTGTCGCCGGCGCTGCCGCGAGCGGATCGCGATGAGCGCTGCCAGTTCGCACGATCGCCTGCCGCACCGCCCCCGAGCGCCGACCGAGACGTACCTCGATTGGAACGCGACATCGCCGCTGCGGCCCGAAGCAGCCTCGGCGATGTTGGACGCGTTTTCCTGCTGCGGCAATCCGTCCTCGGTCCATCGCCGCGGCCGGGCCGCTCGACGGCTTGTCGAGCGTGCACGCGGAGACGATCGCGGCGCTGCTCGGAGATGTCGATCCGAGCGGTGTGGTTTTCGTCAGCGGCGGCACCGAGGCAAACCACCTCGCAGTGCTCGGAGCCGGTTGCGACCGCGTCCTTGTATCGGCGGTCGAGCATGATTCGGTCCGTCAGGCGGCTCCTGCCGCAGAAACCATTCCGGTCGATGGCTGCGGCCTGGTCGTGCTCGACGCCCTCGATCGGCTTCTCGCCGCCGATCCGCGGCCGGCTCTGGTATCGGTGATGCTTGCCAACAACGAGACCGGGGTGATCCAGCCAGTGACCGAAATCGCCGCCGTCGCGCGGAGATATGGGGCAGTTTTCCATTGCGACGCGGTTCAGGCCGCGGGAAAGCTGGCCCTCGACGCTGCTGCGCTCGGTGCCGATCTCGTCACCGTCTCGGCGCACAAGCTCGGCGGTCCGCCCGGGGTCGGTGCGCTGGTTGCGATCGGCGGAGTGGACCTGATGCCGCAATTCCGCGGTGGCGGCCAGGAACGCGGCCGCCGCGCCGGAACCGAGAACCTTCCGGGCATCGCCGGTTTCGCCGCCGCCGCGGCCGTTTCCGCAGCAGAGATTGCCGTCTATGACCGTGTCGCCCGCTTGCGCGACGGGTTGGAGACCGCCATCGCCGCGGTGGCGCCCGAAGCAGTGGTGGTTGGCGCCGCAGCGCTGCGTCTGCCCAATACCTCGGCGATAGCGATGCCGGGCGTTGCCGCCGAGATCCAGGTCATCGCTCTCGATCTCGACGGCGTCATGGTCAGCGCCGGCGCCGCCTGCTCTTCGGGCAAGGTCGGACCGAGCCATGTACTGGCGGCGATGGGCGTTGAACCCGCTATTGCCGCGTCGACGATCCGGGTCAGCCTCGGCTGGCGCTCGACCGAGGCCGATATCGCCCATTTCCTGCGTGCCTGGACTGCCCTCTACCGGCGCCGCCGCGGGTTCGAAGGAGCGCGTGCAGCATGACCCCGGTTCTCGTGCATCCCCGCCCGCTTGCATCCGCCGACCCGGCAGCGAACCGTCCGCCGATCTATCTCGACAATCAGTCGACCACCCGGGTCGACCCGCGCGTGCTCGAGGCGATGCTGCCCTATTTTACCGAGGATTTCGGCAATCCGCACAGCACCAGTCATCATTATGGCCGAGTGGCGGCCGAGGCGATCGAACGGGCGCGCGGCGAAGTCGCCGCCCTGATCCACGCCGATCCGCGTGAGATCGTCTTCACTTCGGGCGCGACCGAAGCGAATAATCTCGCGATCAAGGGCGCCGCGCACTTCGCTCGTGCCCATCCCCAAGGCGGACCAGGGCGGACAGCACCGCGACCACATCGTGACCCTGGAGACCGAGCACAAATGCGTGCTCGAAAGCTGCAAGGAACTGGAGCGCGAAGGCTTCGGCGTAACCTATCTGCCGGTCGAGCCCAATGGCCTCCTGTCGCTGGCCGCGCTCGAAGCGGCATTGTCCGAGCGCACGCTGCTGGTGTCGGTGATGGCCGCGCACAATGAGATCGGGGTCATCCAGCCGCTGGCCGAGATCGGCGCGTTGTGCCGCTCTAAGGGGGTGTTGTTGCACAGCGACGCGGCGCAGGCCTTCGGCAAGATCCTGCTCGATGTCGAGGCGATGAAGATCGATTTGCTGTCGATTTCGGGGCACAAGATCTATGGGCCTAAGGGGGTTGGCACGCTCTATATCCGGCGGCGGCCGCGAGTACGGCTGTTGCCGTTGATCGATGGCGGCGGCCAGGAGCGCGGCCTCCGCTCGGGAACCTTGCCGACGCCGCTCTGCGTTGGGCTTGGCCGGGCAGCGGCGATCGCCGCCGCCGAGATGGCCGAAGAAGCCGAGCGGCTGCGGCGCCTCAGGGACGGCCTGCTGAAGAATCTGATGCGCCGCGTCCCGGGGCTCCGCCTCAACGGCGACATCGCGCATCGCCTGCCCGGCAGCCTCAATTTATCGTTTCCCGGGATCCCCGCGCCGGCGCTGATCGAAGCCGTTCCGAGCCTTGCCATCTCGACCGGCTCGGCGTGCACCTCGGCGGCGATCGAGCCCTCTTATGTCCTGCGCGCGCTCGGCCTCTCCGATGCGCTCGCCAATGCCTCGATTCGCATCGGCCTCGGACGTTTTACGACGGCAGCCGACGCCGATTTTGCCGCCGATGCGCTGGCCGCGGCAGCAACCCGGCTGGCAGCGGAGGGGGCCGCACCCACATAATAGAGCCGGGTGCGGCTGGCCTCGGTGATATCGAATTTGCGTTTGGAGATTGGATGATGGCGAGAAAGCAGGCCCTGTCGGTGACGGACGCCGCGGCGCAGCACATTCAGGCGTTGCTCGCCAAGCGCGACAGACCCTCCGCGGGGGTGCGTATCGGCGTGCGCTCGCGCGGTTGTTCCGGCCTCAGCTACACGCTCGAATATGCCGACGAAAAAGGCAAGTTCGACGAGGTCGTCGAGGACAAGGGGGTGACGATCCTGGTCGACCCGAAGGCGATCATGTTCATCCTCGGCACCGAGATGGATTATGTCGAGGAGAAGCTGCAAAGCGGCTTCACCTTCCGCAACCCCAACGAGAAAGGCCGCTGCGGATGCGGCGAATCCTTCCACGTCTAAGCGTTGATTTGATGGCTGCGATCAGCGGCACATTCCGATGCTTTTTGTTTCCCGTGGCCGGACTTATTCCGGCCACCCAAATCTCCTCCGAGGAATCCGCCGGATTGCGGGGAAGCCGTGGATGGCCGGGTCAAGCCCGGCCGCGAGGGATCGAAAGTTCTGCCGAGCCCTCGGATCGGTACGACTGCAGGCCAGCGCGGCGCAACGCGGTCACGTGAAGCTGTTCCAGATCGAAGAGCCGGACGGCGGGCCCGCCGATCCGGGCGCTCCGGGGGCCGCGATCGGCGTCGACGCTAGCGGCGCGGATGCCGTAGTGGCGTTCTCGGTTGGCGGCAATTCACAGGTCCTCGCCGATCGCGAGGGCTTCGAGCAGGCCCTACCGATACCCGACGCCGCGGCCGCAACCGAGCGGTGGCAAGAGCTGTTCGAAGCAGCGCGCATCCGCGCCGAACGCGCGCTGGCCCGTCCGGTTACGCATGCGGTTATCGTGCTCGCCGCGGCCGCTGACGCCGATACCGCGGAGCGGTTGCGCAGGGCTGCCGGACAAGCGGGGTTAGAGGTGTTGCGCTTTGCTGTGAGAGCCGAGCTGACCGCCGGCTCGCGGCCGGCGCTCGCCGCTGCAACCCTCGCCGAAGATTTGGCTCCGCGGGCCGATTGATGCCGAAGATGATTTTTATCGAACGCGACGGGACCCGGCGCGAGGTCGAGGCGCCGCTCGGGGTCTCGGTGCTGGACGTCGCTCGCCGGCATGACATCGACATCGAAGGGGCCTGCGAAGGCTCGCTTGCCTGCTCGACCTGCCATGTCATCGTCGATCCGGAATGGTACGAGCTGCTGAAGGAAGCCAGCGAGGACGAGGAGGACATGCTCGATCTCGCGTTCAACCTGACCAAAACCTCGCGCCTCGGCTGTCAGATCGTCATCACCGAAGAGCTCGACGGGCTCACCGTAAAGCTACCTGCGGCGAGCCGCAATCTGTTGCCCGGCTGAGCTGCGGCCGCTGTTGGAGATGACTGCCGAGCCCGCCCTGTTCCGGCGTCTGGTCGCGGCCTGCGAGCAGCCGTGGCAGGCCTACACCCGCCATCGATTTGTCCTTCAGCTGGCGAGCGGCGATCTGGCCGAAGCGTGTTTTCGGCGCTATTTGGTGCAGGATTATCTGTTTCTGATCCATTTCGCCCGGGCCTGGGGCCTGGCGATTTACAAATCCGACACGATGGCCGAGATGCGCCGCGCGCAGCGCCTCGTCGCCGCCACCCTCGATGTCGAGATCGGGCTTCACATCGACTATTGCCGCGGCTGGGGGCTGTCGGAAGCGGCAATGGCGAGTGAGCCTGAGGCGCCGGCGACCATTGCCTATACCCGCTATGTGCTGGATCGCGGCCTGGCCGGCGACCGGCTGGACCTCGAGACGGCGCTCGCGCCCTGCATAGTCGGTTATGCGGTCATCGCAACCGAGCGGGTCGACGATCCCGCGACCCGGCTCGCGGGCAACCGCTACCGCGAATGGCTCGAGATGTATGCCGCGCCGGACTATCAGGGCTTGGCGAGGGAAGCGACCGCTGCGCTTGACGAATTATTCGAACGGCGCGGCGGAGAGGGCCGATTTGCCACGCTCGCCGCGGCTTTCGCGACCGCCACCCGGCTCGAGGCCGATTTCTGGCAAATGGGGCTGGAGGCGGCGGCGTGAACCCACAGGATCTCGATCTGCCGGTCATTCCGGGCGACCACCGGATCATCGTGGCGATGTCGGGCGGAGTCAACTCGTCGGTGACCGCCGCCTTGCTGGTCGAGCAGGGCTTCGAGGTCATCGGCATCACCCTGCAGCTCTACAACGATCGCGCCGCGGCAGGGCGCAAAGGCACCTGTTGCGCCGGTCGCGACATCTACGACGCCGCTGCTGTCGCGCGCCAGCTTGGCATCGCGCATTACGTCCTCGATTACGAGAGCCGCTTCCGCGCCGCAGTGATCGACGATTTTGTCAATTCATATCGCCGCGGCGAGACGCCGATCCCCTGCATCCGCTGCAATCAGCGGGTCAAGTTTCGCGATCTCCTGGGGGCCGCGCGCGATCTCGGCGCCTCGGCGCTGGCGACCGGGCATTATGCACGCCGGGTCGCGGGACCGGACGGACCCGAACTGCATCGGGCGCGGGAGGTAGCGCGCGACCAGAGCTATTTCTTGTTTGCCACGACGCGGACGGAGCTCGATTTCCTGCGGTTTCCGCTGGGCGGCCTCACCAAGGAGGAGACCCGCGTGCACGCCCGGCGCTTCGGCCTCGCGGTCGCCGACAAGCCGGACAGCCAGGACATCTGCTTTGTCCCGACCGGATCCTATGCGCGGCTCGTCGAGCGTCTGCGGCCCGAGGCTTGTGCGCCGGGCGACATTGTCGACCGCAGTGGTCGCGTCCTCGGCCGGCACAATGGCATCGCCCATTTCACCGTCGGGCAGCGCAAGGGGCTGGGGATTGCCGCCGGCGAGCCGCTCTACGTGCTGCGGATCGATCCCGGAGAGCGGCGGGTGATCGTCGGTCCGCGCGCAGCTCTCGCCGAAACGCGCCTTTTGCTCGGCGAGGTGAATTGGCTCGGCGCCACGCTGCCGCCGGCGGCATCGCGGTCGCGGTAAAGCTGCGTTCGACGCAGCCGCCGGTCCCGGCTACGCTCTACCCGGGTCGCCGACACCGGGGAAGCCGAACTCGTCCTCGACGCCCCGGCAGGCGCGGTCGCGCCGGGCCAGGCCGCCGTGCTGTACGACGGCGAGCGGGTGCTCGGCGGCGGCTGGATCCGCGCCGTCCCGCCGCCCGCGGCTTGACCGGCCTGCGCCCATCTCCTATATCCGGCCCCCTTGGGCAAAGCTCGTGGCGGGATAGCTCAGCTGGTTAGAGCAGGGGAATCATAATCCCAAGGTCGGGGGTTCAAATCCCTCTCCCGCTACCACTTTTACCGAACTCCGATACGGCTCTCTTCCCGCATATTCTCCCCTGGGAGAGAGTGCGACCATGTTCGCGATCTCGCCTACCGGCTCGATCTCGAAGGAGCGACTGGTTCGTGTCGGACGCTCGTATATATTCTCAGTAAGCCCGCGCAGTATTCCAATCGCCTCTTCGCGCTCCTGCGGGTCAGCAAGCGCACCGTGTGGCTGCGCCACCTTGTCCCAATAGAGGTCGGAGAGCATGCGGATGGAAGCGTGGTGCCGCGGGAGGGATCGCCTGCAATTCGCACCGAAGCCGCATTTTGCGGGACTTCGAGCTCATCTAATCTGGTTTGCTTGGGTTCGCACCACTAGTTATCGGCTGACCCGAGTTTCACCGCCACCTCGTCGGCGAGCGGTAGCGCCGCCGTAAGCCCTGGCAATTCGATCCCGTACAAATTCACCAGTCCGGGCACATGATGGGTTTCCGGACCCTGAATTACGAAATCGGCGGCCGGATCGGCGGGGCCGCTGATCTTCGGCCGGATCCCGGCATACCCCGGCTGCAGCGCGCCGTCCTGCAGGTCGGGCCAATAGGTTCGGACCGCGCCATAGAACACCTCGCCGCGCGCCGGATCGACCGTGTAATCGACGGCCGAAATCCATTCCACATCCGGCCCGAGCCGCGCCTGGCCCGCCAAATCCAGCGTGATGTGTACGCCGAGCCCGCCGGCCACCGGAACGGGATAGATCAGGCGCCGAAACGGCGCTCGCCCGGAGAACGTGAAATAGACGCCGCGGCAGAAGTAGGCCGGCGGTATCGTTTCCTTGGATAAGCCGTCGATCGCCTGCGCAAAAGCTGGCGCGTAGAGCCCGGCGGCATTGACCAAAAACCGGCATCGGATCACGGTTGGCTCGCCGCCGCCGATCGCGAGCTCAAAACCGTCATTACGCACTCTGCCGGAAAGCACCGGAGTGCGCAGCACCACCATCGCTCCGGCGGCCTCGGCTTCGCCCTGAAAAGCCAACATCAGCGAATGGCTGTCGATGATGCCGGTCGATGGCGACAGCAACGCCGCCACGCAGCTCAAGGCAGGCTCGAGCCGCTGGGCCTGCGACCGATCCAGCCATTCGAGATCGTCGACCCCGTTGCCGCGGGCGGTCGCGGCAATCTTTTCCAGACCCGAGATCTCCGCTTCCGTGGTTGCGACGATCAGCTTGCCGAGTCGGGCATGTGGGATGCCGCGTTCGCGGCAAAAAGCGTAGAGCCGCTGCCGGCCGGCAACGCAACTCCGCGCCTTGAGGCTGCCGACTGGATAATAGAGCCCCCCGTGGATCACCTCGCTGTTGCGCGACGACGTCTCGAAACCAATTGTGTAAGCCCGCTCGAGCACCAGCACGCCAAACCCCGCCAGCGCCAGCGCCCGAGCGACTGCAAGGCCGACAACCCCGGCCCCGACTACGACACACTCGACTTCGTCCATCGCATTCCCGCTGCTTGAGGCTGACCCCGATGGTGTCCCGCCGTGTCACCCCCGCCTGTCGCGGTCATCGCGCGGACGAACCAGCGCCATCGAGAAATAGGCCGCCTCGTCGGGTCTGACGCAAGCGAGCGGTGCGATCCGCTGGTTCGCCAATGTCGCGCGCTCGATATAGACGGCGCTGTCGAGACGACAGAGCTGCTCCAGAACCGAACGCACCTTAGCAACGTGGCGGCCGAGTTTGACGATGGCGGCGGTTTCGGCTGCCGCGAGCCGGGAAGCGAGTTGCTCCTGATCAAGTGTCGCCGGAATCACCGTTAGGATTTCGTCACGCGATACGAGCGGCAGGGCCGCAACTGCAGCGCAGGCGGTCAGCGATGACACGCCCGGCACGATGTCGATCAGATATCGCCCGGCAAGCCGGGTGAACACATGAATAAAGCTGCCATAGAAAAACGGGTCGCCCTGGCAGAGGAGCGCGACATCGCGTCCGGCATCGAGTTCGGCGGCAAGCGTGGCGGCGGCCACGTCATAGATCGACAGGGGCGGCGGTCCGGGCCGCATCGGGAAGCGTATCGCGATCTCCCGCTGGTGATCTGCGATCCACGCGGCAACAATCGAGCGGGCGAAACTGGCGCCGTCTTCAGTCGCCGGATAGGCAATGACCGGTGCTTGGCGCAGCAACCGAAGCGCTTTCAGGGTCAACAGCTCGGGGTCGCCCGGGCCGACGCCGAGCCCGTACAGGCGGCCGCTCGTCTCCGGCATTCAGCCGGGCTCCAAGCGATAAAGGGTCAGAACCAGCTTGCCGCCGCCGGCCGAATAGTCGAGCCCCTCGACGTGATCGACCGCCCGGGCAGTAAACCCCCGCGCCGTCAACGAATGCCGGAATTCGGCGTCGTAGCGATTGTTGACCAGCGCCATGCCGGCGCCTGCCAGTTGCCCGCTCCCCGGAGCTGACGTTACCAGCCGGGTTGCGGTGCCAAGCAGGAAGACGAGGCTCGGCTCGCTGTAGCCGACCGACAGCACCACCTCACCCGGACCCGGCGGGTGGCGCGCCAGCATCGCGGTCGCCGACCGGCTGAGCCACAGAAGGTTGAGCCCGGGTGCGACTGCGAGTGCGGCCGGCAGCACGAATGCCACCGCGAGCGCGGCAACCAGACCAGCGGCGTGCGGCGGTCGCCAGTGACGCAAAAGCAGCAAAAACGCCAGGCCGAGCATTACCGGCGCGGCGGCAATTGCCGCCGTAGAAGCCTCGCCCCCGAACAACCCCGGCAACGCGATCAGCGCCGCAGCGAGCGTAACGGTAAATCCAACCCAAAGCACTGCGACAGCGCCATCGCCGTATCTCGCCCATCCGGCTAGGCGTGTCGTAACCCCATCCGCCAAGGCTCCGCCGGCGAGCAGCGCCAGCGCCGGATAGAGCGGCAGGACGTAGTGCGGCAGTTTGGTCGGCACGAGCTCGAAGAGCAGCCAGGCCGGAACCAGCCAAGCCAGCAGAAAGCGCCCGTCGGCGAAGCGCCGCCGCGCCCAGCCCCAGAGCAGCGCCGGAACGATAAACAGCGAGCCCGGCCAGAAGCTTGCGATCGCCAGCACCAAGTAATAACCCGGCGGCGCACCGTGCAATTCCTGGGCGCCGACCAGCTTTGGCAGAAGATCGGAGGATAGCGCATCCGAGATGAAGCGGCCCCCGGTGGCGCCTTGCACCGCGATGATCCAGGGAGTCGTGGTCAGCGTCACCAGAACTATCCCGCCAAGCGGATGCAACCCTTTGATCCAGCGGATGTCGCGGTCGGCGATCGACAGAGCGCCGGCGGTCAGAAGCGCCAGCACCGGGCCGGGCGGCCCCTTGAGCAGAATCGCAGCGGCTTCGGCGAGCCAAAAGATCAGCGCCGTCGGCAAGGCCACGCGGCGGCCATTGCGCGCCGCGGCATAGACCAGCCCGAGCGCCCCTTGCCCGGCAACGACCGCAGCGAGAAGCGCCGCATCGGTCTTGCCGAGGTGGGCCTCGACGACCACGCCCAATGCGCTAGCCATCAGCAGGGCGGCGATGAGACCGGCCTGCCGCGAACCCAGAAGGCGGCTCCCGAATCCGCAAGTCAGCAGCACCGCGACGGCAGCCGCCAATGCTGAAGGCAGGCGGTAGGGCCAGATCGCTCGGCTCTCCGGCGAGCTGAACGCCGCCACCGCCCCCGCTTGAAGCCAATAAATCCCGATAGGCTTCCGGTTGCGCGCCTCGTCCTGAAAGCGAATACGGATGAAATCGCCGGTCTCCAGCATCTGCCGCGTCGCCTGCGCGAAGCGGGCCTCGTCGCGGTCGAGCGGCGGGATCTCGGCAAGCCCGGGTGCGTAAAGGACAAGGCAGAGGAGGCACAACAGCGCATAAGGCAGGATACCGTTCGGCCAGCCATGAATTCGTCGTTCCGGGATGCCCCAAGGGGGCACGACCGGAACCCACGAACAGCGGTCTGCGACGAGACCTGGTCGGCCGGTGTTCCTGGATTCCGGGTTCGCGGGCTCTGCCCACGACCCGGAATGACGATCATCCGCCATTCTCGGGTTTCACGGCGGCGAGCTGGGTTACTGCCGCCAGCGGCCGCCACAGGTGATGCGGTCCAACCGGCTCGGTGCGGCTGACGGCGATCCGCGTCAGAGCGCCGCCATAGCGCGCGTGCCAGTCGATCAGCTGCGCTTCGCCCGCCGCAGTGACCACATTAGCGACGAGGCGGCCGCCGGGCGGCAGGCTCGCCCAGGCCTGCGGCAGCAAGCCCGCTGCGCCAATTCCACCGCCGATAAAGATCGCGTCGGGCCGTGGCAGGCCTGCCAGCGCCTCGGGTGCGGCGTCCGGCGACGATGCGCAGCCGCGGAACGCCGAGCGCGGCTGCATTGTGTGCGATGATAGCGGCGCGCGCCGGGTCGCGCTCGATCGCGATGGCCGAGCGGCCCTCCCCGGCGCGCAGCCATTCGATCGCAATCGAGCCGCAGCCCGCACCGACATCCCACAAGGTTTCGCCGGGTAACGGGACGAGCGCGGCAAGGGTCGCGGCGCGGACCTCGCGCTTGGTCAGCTGACCATCATGCTCAAAGACATCGTCGGGGAGACCGGCGAGGAGCGGCAGTGCGCGGGCACCCGGTCCGCCGCGGCAGGCGATGGCGATCGTATTCAAGTCAGGCACCCGGCGATCGCCCCAGGAGAGCGCGTCTTCGGCGACGATGACCTCGCGGCTGCCGCCCAAATGGGCGAGCGCGGTGAGGCGGCTCTGCCCCCAACCGAGCCCGGTCAGCAGGCTGGCGACCTCGCGCGGCGTGGCGCCGTCCTCCGACAGGATCAGGATGCGCCGCCCCGGTGCCAGGTGAAGCCGTACGGTATCGAGCGGCCGACCGTGCAGTGTGATCGTTGCGCAGTCGCAGAGCGGCCAACCGAGCCGCGCCGCCGCAAGGCTGAATGCGCTCGGCTGTGGGATGACCGTGATCTGCTCGCCGGGGAAGCAGCGGGTAAGGGTCGCGCCGACGCCGTACCACATCGGGTCGCCGCTGGCCAACACCGTGACCCGTCGGCCACGCCGCGCTTCGATCGCCTCGATGGTCCGCTGCAGCGGGCGTTCCCAGCTGATCCGTTCGGCGCCGCGGTCCGGCACCATGCCGAGATGGCGCGCGCCGCCGACCAGCACCTCTGCGGTTTCGACGAGCGCCCGAGCCGCCGGTGGGAGGCCGGCGATCCCGTCCTCGCCGATGCCGACCACGGCGAGCCAGGGTCTCACCCGGCGCTCGCCAGCGCGTTGACCGCGGCAGCGGCAAGCGCGCTGCCTCCGCGCCGGCCGTTGAGCGTGATGAACGCGAGCTCCTGCCCGAAGCCGGCGAGCGCCGCTTTGGCTTCCGCGGCGCCGACAAAGCCGACCGGAAAACCGAGGACTAGGGCTGGTTTCGGGGCACCTTCCGCGAGCATCTCGAGCAGCCGGAAAAGCGCAGTCGGTGCATTCCCGATCGCGATCACCGCCCCCGCCAAATTGGGGCGCCACAGCTCGACAGCGGCGGCCGAGCGCGTCGTCCCTAAGGCTGCCGCCAACCGCGCCGTCTCCGGATCGCGCAACGTGCAAATGACGGCATTACCGGCGGCGAGCCGTTCGCCGGCGATACCGGCTGCGACCATCATCGCGTCGACGAGGATCGCCGCCCCGGCTGCCAGCGCCCTCCGCCCCGCCGCAACCGCTCCGCGCGACCAAGCGAGATCACCAAGTATCGCGCAGTCTCCAGCCGTATGCGCGAGACGCAGCGCCAGCGGCCGCAGCAGGCGCGGGAATCGATCCAGGTCCGCGTCCTTGCAAATCAGCGCAAAGGAGCGGCGCGCGATCGCAGCCGGGTCGCGGAGGTAGCTGTAGGTTGGCGTCGTGTTGCCCCTGCCCTGCCGCGCCGGCGCTTCCCCTCCTCCCTTGTGGTCGTAAAGAAGCGTCGGGGTGAGTGCGACGGTCGGCACCGCGATCGGGCGTTGCTTCGCTGCGGTCACGCCGAGGGTCCATGCCTCCTCGGCTTCGACACGATCGCGCTGCTCCCGCGCGAGGCCGGGGTCGCCAACAAAGAATGCCGCGAGCTGTCCGCAGCGATCGCGTTCGGCGAAAAACCGGGCGACGGCGCGGACCTGGGCCGCGTCCTTGGGTTCCCCGGCCACAGGCGACACTGCCCACAGCGAGGGATAGACTTCGGCGATAACCAGCGACCCGTCGACCGGGGCCTGCAGACCGGTCTCGAACGGCCAGATGCGCGCCTGGCCGATCCAGCGCGGGTCGTCGCGCAACGCGCGCACAACCGGGATTCCGGTCAGAGCCTGGCCACCGACCGAGCCGGCGCCCAGCAGCTTCCAGCAGGGCTGTGCCGTCGGGATATGCAAATCGACGAGGCGGCGCTCTGCCAATCCGTCCGGTTCGTGACCGCGATGGTGTTTGCCGCCGAGATGGACCCTGGTGGGGACCTGCGGGCAACCCCAGAACGGGAACCGGCCGCCGGAGACACGCCGGTTCAGCAACTCGGCAACATCAAAGCGGTTGTTGACGTTATGCTCGTCGTCCCGCAGAAGCCGGGCGATCTCGTCCCAGACGGCGCGCCATGGCGGACCGGAAAGACCGAGCCGGCCCGCGAACCCGGCCGGATAGCCGAATGGAAAATCGAAGCCGAGCAGGACCCGCTCTCGCTTTGCCAGCGCCGCCGTGAGCCGCTCGACCAGCAGCATCCGTGCAGCATGCCGGGTCGGCGGGTTCTCGAGCCTTTCGCCGTCCTTGGCATGCCAGCAGATCCAGATGCTGTCGCGCCCGGTCCGCGGCATGTTTGCCGCGCTCCAATCGACCATCGCGAAAGTGTCGAACATCAGCGATGAGGGTGGTGATGGTGAATGTCGGGACCACTGGTTCCGATACCGCGGACGTGATGATGATGCCCGGTTTGCGGCGCTCCGGCGTCGTTCTCGTAGCCGATGATCTGCGTGCGGTATTTGCAGAGCTGGCAATTCATTGCCGGCTGCCCGTCGCCGAGTTCGGCAACCCGGTCGCGGAAGGCGTCGAGCACCCCCTCATGGTCGCGCAGATAGAGCGCCTTGACGAACTCGATTTCCGGGAAGAGGGCGGCCACCGCGTCGGTCTGAGCATAAATGCGTTTGACCAGCACCCCGGTAAACAGGAAATACGGAAAGACGATAATGCGCCGGAAGCCGAGCCCAGCGGCCCGCGTCAGCGCCGCATCGACCCGCGGATGGGCGACGCCGCTGAAGGCGGTCTCGGCCCAGCCCAGGCCCATGCCTTCCCATAACATGCGGGCGAGCTTGGAAATGTTGGAATTGGCATCGGGATCGTTGGTGCCGCGCCCGACCACGACCAGCAAGGTCTCGGCGCGTGATATTGTGCCGCCTGCCGCGGCGGCGGCGACGCGGTCGGCCGCCGCCTGCAGCAATTTCGGGTCGATCCCGAGATCGCGCCCGAGGCGGACATCGATGCCGGGATTGTCCGCCATGAAGCTGTTCATCTCCCACGGCAGATCGTTTTTGACATGACTTGCGGCGAACAGCATGCCCGGAATGGCCAGGATCCGCCGCGCGCCGCGCGCCGCCAGCAGAGTGAGCCCATCGCGGATCGTCGGACGGGCGAATTCGAGATAACCGGTGGCGAAATCGAACTCCGCCAAACGCGGGCGCAAGGCCGCTGCCGCCTGCTCGAATTCACCAACCGCCGCGGAATCTCGGCTGCCGTGGCCGCACAACAGTACCGCGGTCTGGGTCATTCACCTTTCTCCGGCGTATTGCTGGGATGCAGCGTGATCCTGCGACCGACCGCGCGATGATGCCGGCCGGCATCGACCCCCTGCTGCTGCTGCTCGGTGGACTGGCGCTCGACGGGTTGTTCGGCGATATGCCGGCGGTCTTCCGCCACATCCCGCACCCGGTCGTTCTCGCCGGTCGCGCCATCGCGTTCTTCGACCGCCGGCTCAATCGCGAGGTCCGCAGCGAAGCCTCGCGCCGCGAGCGTGGCATCGTCACGGTCATCGTGCTGGTCGGTGGTGCGGCGGCTGTCGCGCTCGCGGTCGAGCGCCTCTGCCGCGGCAGTCTGCTCGGCGCATTGGTCGAAACCATGCTGATCGGCATGCTCATCGCTCAGCGCAGCCTGTTCGAGCATGTCGCTGCCGTGGCAATCGCGCTGAGAACGGGTGGATTGGCGGCGGGCCGAGATGCGGTGCGCCATATTGTGGGGCGCGATCCGATGAGCCTCGATGCGTCTGGTGTAGCCCGCGCCGCCATTGAAAGCCTTGCAGAGAATTTCAGCGATGGTGTCGTCGCTCCGGTGTTCTGGTACCTGCTGCTCGGTCTGCCTGGGCTTTTCGCATACAAGATGGCGAATACGCTGGACAGCATGATCGGGCACCGCACCCCCCGCTACCGCAGTTTTGGCTCGGCCGCGGCACGTCTCGACGATGTTCTGAACACGGTACCGGCGCCGCTTAGCGGCGTGGTGCTCGCGACGGCCGCGGTCTTCACCAAGAACTGCCGGCCGGGTCGGGCGCTGGCAATCATGCTGCGCGACGGCCGCAAGCACCACTCGCCGAACGCGGGGTGGCCGGAAAGCGCAATGGCGGGCGCGCTCGGCCTGGCGCTCGCCGGACCGCGCCGCTACCCCGAGGGGCTCATCGCCGATCCGTGGCTCGGCGATGGCAGCGCCCGGGCGGCGACGTCTGACATCATGCGGGCGCTGCAGCTCTACCGTATCGCCTGCCTGATCGAGGGTGTGCTGCTGTGCGGAGCCTGGCTCGCGGCGCATGTCACGCTGCCCTTTTGACGCGGAGCACTCGGGCCGAGGCCAGCAGCGCGGCCAGATCGAGGCTCTCTTCCAAGTGATCGGCGAGCCCGTCGAGGGTTGCCTCGATTTGGCCCTCGAAGGCGAAGTCTCCGGGCTCCGCATCAAGGGCGGCGAGAAACGCCCGGCGGAACGGGTCGCTACTAAAGAGCCCATGCAGATAACAGCCGGCAACCCGCCCATCGGGGCTGACGCAGCCATCAGCGCCGCTCGCCAGGCGCAGCATCGGCCGTTCGAGACCCGGCCCTGCGGTTTCCCCGAGATGCATTTCATAGCCTGCGACTGGGGTCCCGGTCGCCAGCTCGATGCCCGACACCTCGCCGAGGCGCTTCTCGCGCGTCAGAACCGTGTCGATTTCAAGAAGTCCGAGCCCCGGCAAAGTCGCTGGCCGCCCCTCCATGCCGAGTGGGTCGGCAATAGTCCGGCCCAGCATCTGATAGCCGCCGCAAACGCCGATAACCTTTCCGCCGTGGCGTCGGTGTGCCAGCAGATCGATGTCCCAGCCCTCGCGCCGCAGGAAATTTAGATCGCTGATTGTCGCCTTCGATCCCGGGAGAATGACCAGCGCGGCGTCGCGCGGCAGCGGCCGTCCCGGCTGAATAAAGGCGAGCTCGACCCCGGGCTCGGCCCGCAGCGGGTCGAGATCGTCAAAATTGGCGATGCGCGGCAGCAACGGAACAGCGATCCGAATCGGCCCCCTGCCCTCCCGCTTCGCGGGTCCCTCCCTCTCCCCGCTCGCGGGGAGAGGGCTGGGGTGACGGGCCAGCGCCAGCGAGTCCTCAGCAGGCAGAGTTGCGGCAGGCGCGAAATACGGCACGACCCCAAAGCAGCGCAGCCCAGTTCGTGCAGTGACGGCAGCGACGCCGCCGTCGAATAGCCTGACGTCGCCACGGAACTTGTTGACGATGTACCCCACAAGCAGCGCCTGCTCGCTGGCGGCGAGGAGCGCGTGAGTGCCGACGAGCTGGGCGATGACGCCACCGCGCTCGATGTCGCCGATCAGCACCACCGGAACGTCCGCCGCCTGGGCAAAACCCATATTGGCGATGTCGCCGTCGCGCAGATTGGTCTCGGCGGGGCTCCCAGCCCCCTCGACGAGGACGAGATCAGCCGCCTCGGCGAGCCGGGAAAAGGCGGCGAGGATCGCCGGCAACAGGCCCGGCGCCAGTCGGCGATACTCGGCGGCGCTGGCACTGCGCCAGACCCGGCCGTGCAATACGATCTGTGCGCCGCTTTCCGATTGCGGCTTCAGCAGCACCGGGTTCATATCGCTGACCGGGGGAATGCCGCAGGCGCGCGCCTGCAGGGCCTGGGCGCGGCCGATCTCGCCGCCATCGGCGGTTACCGCCGCATTGTTCGACATGTTTTGCGGCTTGAACGGCCGGACCCGCAGCCCTTGCCGGGTGAAGGCGCGAGCCAGGCCCGCGAGCAGCAGCGATTTGCCGACATCCGACCCGGTCCCCTGCACCATCAGCGCGCGCGTCATCAGAACTCGATTCCTACTTGCGCTTTGACGCCGATGCGGAACGGGTGCTTGACGAGGGTCATCTCGGTTACGAGATCGGCCATGTCGATCAGCTCGGGCCGGGCATTGCGGCCGGTGACGACAATATGCAGGTCGCGCGGCTTTGCTTTGAGCACCGCCACGACCTCGTCGAGCGGCAGGTAGTCGTAACGCAGCACGATATTGAGTTCATCGAGCAATACCAGCCGGTACGACGGATCGGCGATCATTACCTTCGCCGTTTCCCAGGCGCGGCGCGCGGCGGCGATGTCGCGCGCGCGGTCTTGGGTGTCCCAAGTGAAGCCCTCGCCCATCGCTCGGCAGGTCACGAGATCGCCAAATCGGTCGAGGGCGACGCGCTCGCCGGTGCTCCACACCCCTTTGACGAACTGCACAATGCCGACCCGCATGCCGTGACCAAGACAGCGCAGCACGATGCCAAATGCCGCCGTCGACTTGCCTTTGCCTTTACCGGTATGGACGATCAGCAGCCCCCGCTCCTCGGTCTTGGTGGCCAGCATGCGGTCGCGCGCCGCCTTGCGCCTCGCCATCTTTTCATTGTGCCGACGGTTGACCTCCTCCTCGGTCTCGACGAGCCCGCTCACGACCCGCTCCATCTCGCCAGATCCTCGCGGGCGCTGTTGCGGCGCGGGTGCCACAACCCGCGATCGATTGCTTCGAGGAAGCGTCGGCTGGTTTCGACGAGGGCGGCGGGGTTGTGTTCCGCCATGAAGCCGCGCACTGCGTCGTCGACCAGGTAAGCCTCGTAGAGCGCCTCGAAATGCGCGTCGTCGACCGCCCGCGAGGTGGCGGCGAAGGCGAAAAGGTAGTCGACCGTCGCGGCGATCTCGGCCGCTCCCTTGTAGCCGTGGCGCATGACGCCGGCGATCCAGCGCGGGTTCGCCGCCCGGCCGCGGACGACCCGTCCCAGCTCCTCGCGCAGCGAGCGGATGCGCGGCATCTCGGGCCGCGAGTGGTCATTGTGCCACACCGCCGGGGCGCGGCCCGAGAGCTGTCGGACGACCAGGGCTAGCCCGCCTTCGAATTGGTAGTAATCGTCGCTGTCAAGGATGTCGTGCTCGCGGTTGTCCTGGTTGTGCAGTACAGCGTCGACGGAGGCGAGCCTTGCTTCGAGCATCCTGCGTTCGGGGCGGCCCTCGACACCGGCACCATAGGCGTAGCCACTCCACCCGAGATAGGCCTCGGCCAGGTCCGCGTCGTCCTGCCAGATGCGCTCGTCGATCAGTGTCTGCAGTCCCGCCCCGTAGGCGCCGGGCTTCGATCCGAAAACCCGGTGGCCGGCACGGCGCGCGGCCTCTTCCTCATCTAGACCCTGTTCTTCCAGCGCGCACCTATCGGCCGCGACCCGCGCGGCAAGCGGGTTCACCACGGCCGGCTCGTCGAGCGCAGCAACGGCCCGCGCCGCCGAATCGACGAGATCGATCAACCCGGGAAAGGCGTCACGGAAAAACCCCGACACGCGCAATGTGACATCGACCCGCGGCCGATCGAGCACCGAGGCCGGGAGGATCTCGAACCCGGTCACCCGGCCGCTCGACCGTTCCCAGACCGGGCGCACTCCCATCAACGCCAATGCCTGCGCGACGTCGTCGCCGCCGGTGCGCATATTGGCAGTGCCCCAGGCCGACAAGGCGATGCGCGCCGGATAGGTGCCGTATTCCTGGGCGTGGCGCTCGAGCAGCAGCGCCGCCGACTTCCAGCCGAGCTGCCAGGCGGCCTCGGTCGGCACCGCACGGGTATCGACCGAGTAGAAGTTGCGTCCGGTCGGCAAGACCTCGGGGCGGCCGCGGCTCGGCGCGCCGGACGGGCCCGGCGGCACTCGACGTCCGTCGAGCCCGGCGAGGAGCCCGGCCAGCTCCGCCGTCCCGCAGCCTACAACCGCCGGGCGCAGCTGCCGCTCGGTCCAGTCCAGAACGGCGCGGGTCTGCTGCCAATTGGCGTCAGGGCCGATCTCACCCGCGACGAGCCGCAAGGCCAGTGCTTCGAGGCGCTCGACGGTATCGCCGGCGTTGCGCCATGGCCCCTCGCCGGCAAGCACCGGAGGGCGCGGCCCGGTCCACGGCTCGGCGAGATCGAGGGCGAGCGGGTCGGCGCCGAGACCGAGATCATCGGCCAGCGCTCGCAGCAGCGAGCCGTCCTCCGGTGCGCTGCCGCGGCGTGGACGGGCTAACGCGACCAGCAGCGACTGGAGTCTGTCACCCGCCGGGCTGACGCCGAACACGTGAAGCCCGTCGCGGATCTGCAATTCCTTTAGCTCGCACAGAAAGCCGTCGAGTTTGCGCAATGCGGCGGCGGGTTCCTCCCCGGAGTCGATGCCGCAATCGCCGCCGAGCGCGCCGGCGCGGGCGTGTTCGAGGATCGCCGAGGCGAGCACCGCGACGCGGCGCGGATCGCCCAATGAGGCCTCGTAGTATTCGTCAATCAGCCGCTCTAGCTCGGCCAGCACTCCGTAGCTGCCGGCGCGCGTCAACGGTGGGGTCAGGTGATCGACGATCACCGCCTGGGTTCGCCTTTTGGCCTGGGTTCCCTCACCCGGGTCGTTGACGATGAACGGATAGAAGTGCGGCAACGGCCCAAGCACGCCCTCCGGGAAGCATTCGGCGGACAGGGCGAGGGCCTTTCCCGGCAGCCATTCGAGCGTGCCGTGTTTGCCGAGGTGGATGACCGCGTCTGCGCGAAAATCCTCGGCCAGCCAGGCATAAGTAGCAAAATAGGCGTGCGGCGGGACGAGCGCCGGATCGTGATAGGTCGATTTCGGATCGATGTTGTAGCCGCGCGCCGGCTGGATCAGCACCGCGACATTTCCGGCGCGAAACCCCGGAATGGCGAAGCGGCCGCAGTCGAGCGTTCCTGCCCGGAAGAACGGGTCGCGCTCGGCGGCGCCCCAGCGGGCCGTTACCATCTGCTGGATGGCTGACGGCAGTGTCGCGAAGAAAGCCGAATATTCCGCCAAGGACAACGACTCCTCGGCCGGCGCGGCCGGGTTGGCGTTGGTCGGGCCGGCGAGCAGACGCTGGACCAATTCTTCAGGTTCGTCTGGAGCGTCAGCAATTCGGTAGCCGGCCGCCGCGAGGGCCCGCAGGATAATGATCGCCGAAGCCGGCGTGTCCAACCCGACGCCATTGCCGATCCGGCCGTCGCGGTTCGGGTAATTGGCGAGAACCAAGGCGATGCGGCGATCGGCCGGCGGCCGCGCCCGCAGCCGCGCCCAGTTGCGCGCGAGATCGGCGACAAAGGCGATGCGGTCGGCAACCGGCCGGTAACCGATCAGATCGGCCTCGGTCTCGGGGTCGCGGCCGAGCGGCGCCTTGAACGACACCGCGCGCGCCAGGATGCGGCCGTCGATCTCGGGCAGGGCGACGTTCATCGCCAGATCGCGAGGGCCGAGACCGCGTGTTCCGCTCCGCCAACTTTCTTCGCCGCCGCCGGCGAAGACGACCTGAAGCACCGAACAATCTGCGCTTGCCAGCGGATCCTTGCCGGCCCCGGTATGCACGGAAAATCCGGTGGTGTTGAGGATCACCGCCGGCGGCGCAGCGGCGAAGACTTCGCTGAGCAGTGCTGCCGCTTCGCCATCCTTGAGGCTCTGCACGAAAATCGGCAACGGCCGCAAACGCCGCGCAACGAGCGCATGGACCAGCGCATCGACCGGCTCGGTGTTTCCCGACTGGACGAGGGCCCGGTAAAACACGATCGGTACAATTCCCCCGGAGCCGTGCCACTCCCGGGCGATGTCGTCGAGGCTCGGCAATGCGCGATCGGGCCAGTGCAGACCCGCTCGCAGCAGCACCGCGGGCTCTGCCCATTTCGCCTGATAGCCGAGCAGCGACCCGGCGTAACGCAAAAGGTTCTCGGCATTGGCGGGGCCGCCCTCGGCGAGATAGCGCCACAGCCGGCAAACTGCGTCGGGCACCAGTGTCGAGAGCCGGGTTAGTTCCGCATCGGGCTTGTCGTCGCCCGGCACGAGCGCCAGCGGGATGCCGCGCGTCCGACAGGTTTCGACCAGGCGTTCGACGCCGTAGGGCCAGTAGGCGGTGCCGCCGAGCAGCCGGGCGATAACCAGCCGGGCGCGGGCGACGGTCTCCATGTAGAGGTCGACCGAGAAATTGTGGCCTAGCCGTAGTACCGGCGCGAGGCGTAGGCGCAGTGCGGCCGGATCTTGCATTCGGCGCCGTTTCTGAGCCGCGGCGAGCAGCGCGATCTCGGTATCGGCGCTCGACAACACGACGACGTCGCCCGGCGTCTGGGCGAGATCGACGGCAACGGAGCCATCGGCGATCGTTCCCGGCGTCGTTGCGAGAAGGTGCATTCAGCCGCCCAGGGCTGCCGTGATTGCCGCGCGATCGAGGCCCTTGCGGCCGATCACGACGAGCCGCGTCTCACGGGTCTCGCCGGCCTGCCAGGGGCGGTCGAAATGCTGCTGCAACCTATCGCCGACGGCCTGCACGACCTGCCGGCGGTCACGGCCGGGCAGATCGACAAAGCCTTTGACCCTCAGCACATCGTGCGACCCGATCGTGGCGTGCAGGCGAGCCAGAAAGGCGTCACCGTCCGCGATCGCGCCGCGGATCACGACAAAGCTCTCGAAATCGTCATGATCGTGCCCGGCTTCGAGCTCGTGAAGCGAGGGACGCGCCGCCAGGTCTTCCTCGGCGGCGGCGGCGAGACCCAGCGCCACCTCGGGCGGGACCTTCCCGTCGCGCGCGCGGACGAGCTTGACCCCGGGGCGAAGCTCCACCTCGACCTCGCGGCTGAGCGTCGCCAGACGCGCCGGGTCGATTAGATCCGTCTTGTTCAGAATGACGAGATCGGCGCAAGCGAGCTGGTCGGTGAATACCTCCTCGAGCGGATTATCGTGTGCCAGGGCCGGATCCGCGGCACGCTGCATCGCGACAGCTCCGGAGTCCGCGGCAAAAATTCCGGCGGCAACGGCGGCACCGTCAATCACGGCCAATACCCCATCGACAGTCGTGCGGGTGCGGATCTCGGGCCAAGCGAAGGCCTGGACTAAAGGCTTCGGCAACGCCAGGCCCGAAGTCTCGATCAGGATGTGCTCGGGCGGCGCAGCGCGGTCGAGCAGCCCCGTCAAGGTCGGCAGAAATTCCTCGGCAACAGTGCAGCACAAGCAGCCATTGGCGAGCTCGACGACGTCCTCCTCGCCGCAGGCCGCGTCGCCGCAGCCGAACAGCAGCTCGCGGTCGATGCCGAGTGCGCCGAACTCGTTGACGATGACGGCCAGCCGCCGCCCGTCGGCGTGCGCTAACAAATGCCGAACGAGGCTCGTCTTGCCTGCACCGAGAAAGCCGGTAATCACGGTCGCCGGAACACGGCGCATAATTCAGCCCTCCTTCAGCACGAGCGGCAGGCCCGCCGCGACAAAGACCACACGGTCGGCAAGTGCCGCGACGTCTTGATTAAGGCGGCCCGACGCGTCGCGAAAACGCCGCCCTAGTGGCGTCTCGGGGACGAGGCCCATGCCGACTTCGTTGCTGACGAGGACGACCGCTCCCTCGGCCTCGCGCAGCGCACGGCACAGTGTTGCGGCTTCCTCATCGGCCGATTTGCCGGCCAGAAGCAGGTTTGACAACCACAAGGTAAGGCAATCGACGAGGAGCGGCCGCTCGCGCGTTGGCTCGGTCGCGATTGTTGCGGCGAGCGCCAGCGGCACCTCGACCGTACGCCAAAAGGCTCCGCGGCGCGCCCGGTGCGCGGCAATCCGCTCGGCCATTTCGGCGTCGCCGGCTTCTGCAGTCCCGCAATAGATGCCGCCGGTCGCGGAAACTTCGACAAGCTGTTCGGCGTAGCGGCTTTTGCCCGACCGGGCGCCGCCTAATACCAGAGTGACCGGAGGGGAGGCGCGGTCGGCTCGCGCCAGATGATGACAATGGTACCTCCTCCGCCCGAGGACTCGTCCCAATTCACGCGATGCGGAGGTCTCCTGGCTCGGGGTCGTCGCCCACGGCGCCTTCCCGGCCGGGCCGTCGCCCGAACCAGTGGCAATGTGCCGCGGACTCGCCGCTAACAGTTGCGGGGGCAGCGCCGGTCTTGCACCGGACTTCCCTGTCGCATCGCAAGCGCGACGCTATCACGGGAGACGCGGCGCCGTCACCTGTTCCGTTGTTGCGCCGGGCGGCCCGGGGTATCTTGCCGCGTCGAACAGAGGAGGGACGGATGAAGATCGAAGGTGGTTGCCTGTGCGGGAACGTGCGCTATTCGGCCGATGCCGAGCCGGCATTCGTCGGACTGTGCCACTGCAAGAATTGCCAGAAGGGCACCGGGACCGCATTTTCCCTGGTTGTGGGGCTCCCCAAGCCCGCGCTGAATGTGCAGGGCGCGCTGAAGACGTTCACCGGTCGGGGCGACAGCGGTAAAGAAACTTATCGGCGCTTTTGTCCGGAATGCGGAACGGGGCTCATCGACGAGGCCGAGATCATGCCGGACATCACTATGGTTCTTGCCGGAACGCTCGACGACGCGAGCTGGGTCAAGCCGGGAATGGAGATCTTTTGCGACAGTGCCCAGCCCTGGGTGAATCTGAGTGGGGAAAGACAGCGTTTCCCGAAAATGCCGCCCGGGTGAACCTATTTTCGTCCTGATGATATCCCGCGCAGTCTGGTTGAAGAGGATCCGCCGCTCGTCTTCGCTCGGCGGGGCCGAGCGGCGTAGCTCCTTGCCCAGATCTACGCCCTTCTGCACTGCTGGACGCTGCTTGATGGCTTCCCGCCAGCGCGCGACGTTGGGGAAGTCGTCGAGTGGCTGACCGAGCGGCTTGGCGATCAGCACCCATGGCCAGGACGCCATGTCGGCGATCGAATATTCGTCGACGATGAATTCGCGGCTGTCGAGCCGGCGCTCCAACACTCCGAGGCATCGGTTGTATTCGTCGGCGTAGCGCTTGTGCGAATAGGGATGCTGGCCCTGGGCGTAATTGACGAAATGGCTGAGCTGGCCGGCCATTGGACCCAGATTGCCGACCTGCCAGAACAGCCACTCCAGCGTCTCCTTTCGCCCGCGACGGGTTTGCGGCATGAAACGACCGGTCCGCTCGGCTAAATGAATGAGGATGGTGCCCGATTCGAAGACCGTTACCGGCCCGTCTTCGACATCGTGATCGACAATCGCCGGCATCCGATTATTCGGACTGATTGCCAGAAACTCGGGCTTGAACTGATCGCCGCGACCGATATTGACCGGCACCACGCGATATTCGAGGCCGCACTCCTCGAGCATGATCGCGACCTTCCAACCGTTCGGCGTTGGCCAATAATAAAAGTCGATCACCGACCGCTCCCCGAACTGAGTTCCGCGATATCGGCGGCCGAATATCCCAATTCGGCCAAAACCTCCGCCGTATGCTCTCCCAGCCCTGGAGCGCCGCGCCGAATTCCTGCCGGAGTGCGCGAGAAGCGCGCTGCCGGCCGTGTCTGGCGCAGGCGGCCTGCTGCCGGGTGCTCGGTCTCGACGACGATTTCCATATTCTGCACCTGCGGATGCTGGATCACTTGGTTGCGGGTCAGCACCGGGGCACACGGCACGCCGGCTTTGGTCAAGTCTTCCAGGACCTGCTGGGTAGGACGCGAAATCAGCGCGTCCTGGGTCAGCCGCAGCCGCGCATCGATGTTTTTTTGGCGGAGCGCCGGAGTCTTGAACCTCTCGTCTTCGAGCCATTCCGGCCGGTCGAGCGCGCGCGCCAACCCGGCCCATTGCCGGTCGGTCAGCGCCGCGGCGGTGATATACCCGTCTGCCGTCTGGTAGATCAGATCGATTGCGCTGGCAGGTTCCTGCCGTACCGGTTCGTCGCCGATAAAAGTCTGGCTGGTCATATCCGAGGCCCACAGAAACGCGAGCACAGCTTCCAGCATCGACAGACGGACATGCTGGCCCTCGCCGGTGCGCTCCCGTGCCAGCAGCGCGGCGGTGATCGCCTGCGACGCGGTAATCGCGGTCAGCTTGTCCGGCAGGATGGTCCGCAGCAACCTCGGGCGCGCCTCGTCGGAGCCTGCCTGGACGGTCGCCAGCCCCGAGAAGCCCTGGATTACCGGATCGTAGGCGGGCTTTGCAGCATAAGGCCCCTTCTCGCCGAAGCCGCTGATCGACACATAGACGATCCGTAGGCGAGACGGCGCGCACTGCGTCCTCGCCGACGCCCAGGCGTTCGGCGACGCCGGGACGGAAATTCTGCACAAAGACGTCTGCGCCGGCCGCAACCCGCAGCAAGGCCTCGCGGCCGCCCGCCGTCTTCAGGTCGAGCACAATCGAGCGCTTGTTGCGATTGTTATTCAAGAAAGAGGCCGAAAATCCGGCCCGCCGGTCGGCCCCGGCGCGGGTCGCGTCGCCCCCGTCCGGAGCCTCGACCTTGATCACGTCGGCGCCCTGATCGGCGAGGATCATCGTCGCGAGCGGTCCGGAGACATTCGACGTGAGGTCGACGATGCGGTACCCGTGTAGCGGACCCGGCATGCACTTCACCTTCCTAATGAAACCGCGGCTTCACTTCCTGGCAAAGCAGCTGCAACGCGGTCATCACCTGCCCGTGCGGGACCAGGCCGCCGCAATTGAGCTCGGCCAAAATGCCGTCGATGCCGAGTTCATCCTGCAGGACCCGCAGGCGTTCGGCCACCTCGTTCGGGGTGCCGACGAGGACTTGTCCTGTCAGTGCCTCCTCATAGGTCAGGTTCTCGATCCGCTTGAGCCGCTCAGCCCGCCCTTCGATCGCGCGAGTGCCGGCCCGGCTCAGTGAGTCCCGCAGTCTTTGGGCTTGTTCGCGATAAAAGTGCATCAGGCTTTCCCTCGGTTCCTCACGGGCCTGCTCTTCGGTTTCGGCGAGGTAGGTCGGGACTCGCAGATAGACCTGTCCCCTGCCCTCGTGACCCGCGGCGGCATAAGCTTGGCGATAGGCGCGGATCTCCGGGGCGAATTCGGAGAAGGACCCGTAGCGTGCGTTGATGAAAATCGGCAATCCCCGCTCACCAACGGTCGGATAGGTGTCGGGACTTGCCGCAGCTATCCGGATCGGCGGGTAGGGCTTTTGCAGCGGCTTTGGCGCCACCGTGATATTCTTGAAATTATAGTACTTGCCTTCGTAGGAAAAACCCGGCTGCGACCACGCCAGCTCTACGATATCCAGAACTTCTGTGAAACGGTCGCGGCTCTCCGCGTAGGAAACCCCATAATCCTCATAGGTGCGCGGCAAGCCGCTGCGCCCGACGCCGAAGATCAGACGGCCGCCGCTGATTTGATCGACCGTCGCTGCTTCCTCGGCGAGGCGCAGCGGGTGGCATAACGGCAAGACCTGGACGGCGATGCCGATCTTGATCCGCTCGGTGCGCGCGCCGACCGCGGCGGCGATGCTGAGCGGCGCCGACAAGACCGAGCGCTGCGGGTCGAAATGCAGCTCAGCCAGCCACATCGTATCGAGGCCCCAGCGCTCGGCCGCATCGATCTGCTCGAACGCCTCGGTGAACGCCTCTCTTTCGGTTCTGCCGGGGAGGGCCGGAAACTGGTGGAACATGCCGAATTCCATGGCGCAGATCTCTCTTCTTGGCGTCGCCGGGCGAGCAACGGCTCAGGATAGCGCGTCACATCAGCCCCTCGCCATCGTCGTGAGCCTTCAATTCGTCATTCCCGCGAAAAGGGGGAATCCAGGGACCAGGCCTCAGACGGTCGCCCTGGACCCCCGCTTTTGCGGGAGTGACGAGTAGCGCCTCGACTTCTTTCGGCTCAGGGCGCCGGGAAATGCGTGCGCAGCTCCTGGCCAGCGACCGTGGCGGGGTCGGCATCGATCAGGATGAACGCGAACACGGCCGGCGCCGTCCCGTTGTTGACCCAGGCGTGCATCGTGCCGCGCTGCACCACGAGATCGCCGGGCTTCATATGCACGACCTCGCCGCTGTCGAGCTCGAGGTCGCACTCGCCCGACAGCAGCAGCGCGTAATCGACTGTCTCGGTCCGGTGCATAAATTTGGGAGCGCCGGGTGCGAATTCGGTGATGCGGATGACCGTACCCTGGCCGGTGCCGACATAGTTGTAGCGCTTGACAAAGCCCGCACGCTGCGCCGCGTCGCTCTCCTCCGAATTGTCGACCGGCATCTTGTCCGTCGACCAGATCTCGCAGCCGGCGATATGCGGGCGCCCGAGCCGGCTCACGGCCTGCAGCCGCTCGTCGGTCTTGACGACGGCTTTGCCGTTCGCGTCGTGCCCGGTGACGATCCGCCTTACTTCCAAAGCCATGGCTTTCCTCCTCTGGTCTTGCATTTGTCGCGGCGTCGCGCGACGCTAATCCATAGCAGATCGATCTGGCGATGGGAGGGTCCGGTGAACGATATTGCGCCGACGCGGTTCAAGTGGGTTGGAACTCGGCCGATCCGTCCGGACGGCGTGCCGAAAGTAACCGGGCGGGCGATGTACGGCGCCGATTTCGCGACGGCCGGCACGCTCTATGGCAAGGTGGTCCGCTCGCCGCATGCCCATGCCCGTATCCGCTCGATCGACACGTCGAAGGCCGAGGCATTGCCCGGCGTCAAGGCGGTCGTCACCGCTGCCGATTTTCCCGATCACAAGTTCGAGTATGTCGGCCCCGAACGCGTCGCGGTGAATTTCTGGCACGTGACGCGCAATGTCATGGCGCGCGAGAAGGCGCTCTACGAAGGCCACGCCGTCGCCGCGGTCGCGGCGATCAGCAAATCGGTCGCCGAGGAAGCCGCCGCGCTGATCGAGATCGATTACGAGGTGCTGCCGCACGTAATCGATGTCGACGAGGCGATGCAGCCTGATGCGCCGCTTACTGTTCGAGGACCTGATCACGCGCGGCATCGAGCCGGCACCGACCAAGCCCTCAAATATCTCCAAGAGGATCGAGTTCAAGATCGGCGATGTCGAGGCCGGCTTTGCCGAGGCCGACGAGATCGTCGAGAAGGAGTTCAAGACGGCGGCGGTGCACCAGGCCTATATCGAGCCGCATGCCTGCTGTCGCCCGCTTCGACGCCGACGGCCAGGCCGAAATCTGGGCGTCGAGCCAGGGGCATTTCGTGATCCGCGCATTGACCGCAAAATTGCTCGACATGCCGGTCGGCGACATCCGCGTGACGCCGGCCGAGATCGGCGGCGGCTTTGGCGGCAAGACCGTCGTTTATCTGGAGCCGGTCGCCACCCTGCTCGCCAAGAAGTCCGGGCGGCCGGTCAAGATCACGATGAGCCGCGACGAGGTGTTCAAGGCTTCCGGCCCGACCTCCGGCTCCTCGATGTGGGTCAAGATCGGCGTCAAGAAGGACGGCACGATCACCGCCGCCGAGGGCATCTTCAAGTTCCAGGCCGGCGCCTTCCCCGGCTCGCCGGTCATGAACGCGTGCCTGTGCGCGTTCGCGCCGTACAAGATTCCGAACCAGCACACGACCGGCTACGACGTCGTGTGCAACCGGCCGAAATCGGCCGCCTACCGGGCGCCGGGCTCGCCGATCTCGGCCTTTGCGGTCGAGAGCGTGCTCGACATGTGGCGAAGAAGATCGGCATGGACCCGCTGGAATTGCGGCTGAAGAACGCCGCGCGGGCCGGCACGCCGATGATCTATGGGCCAAAGCTCGGCCATGGCGGCTATGTCGAAACGCTCGAGGCCTTGGTCAACCACCCGGCCTACAAGACGCCGCTTGGGACCCAACCAAGGGCGCGGCGTCGCCTCGGGCTATTGGTTCAACGGCGGCGGCGAGTTCGAGCGCCATCGTCCAGGTCAACGAGGACGGCACCGTCATCATCGCGACCGGCAGCCCCGATATCGGCGGCTCGCGCGCTTCGATGGCGTTGATGGCGGCCGAGACCTTGGGGATCGATTACCACCAGATCCGCTCGATCGTCGCCGACACCTCCTCGGTCGGCTACACCCATGTGACCGGCGGCTCACGCGTCACCTTCGCGACCGGCATGGCGGTCGTCGACGCCAGCAAGAAGGTCGTCGACGAGTTGCGCGCCCGCGCCGCGATGATCTGGGATGTCGATGTCGAGGGCGTCATCTGGGAGGACGGCCAGGCCAAGCCCGCGAGCAGCAATGTCGGCGATTTCCAGCCGATGTCGTTCAAGGAGCTCGCCGCCAAGAAGGCGCTGACCGGCGGCCCGATCACCGCCGCGGCCTCGGTCAATGCCGGCGGCATGGCGCCCGGCTTCTCGACCCAGTTCTGCGATGTCGAGGTCGATCCCGAGACCGGCAAGGTGACGATCCTGCGCTTTGTCGCGGCGCAGGATGTCGGCTGCGCGATCCACCCCTCCTATGTCGAGGGGCAGATCCAGGGCGGCGTCGCGCAGGGCATCGGCTGGGCGCTCAACGAGGAGTACATCTACGATCGGAACGGCCGGCTCGACAATGCCGGCTTCCTCGACTATCGCGTGCCGGTCGCCTCCGACATGCCGATGATCGAGCCGATCCTGGTCGAGGTGCCGAACCCGGCCCACCCCTACGGCGCCAAGGGCGTCGGCGAGGTCAACATCGTGCCGCCGATGGCGGCGATCGCCAACGCGATCGACAGCGCGATCCACCGCCGCCTGACCGAATTGCCGATGTCGCCGCCGAAGATCCGCGCCGCGCTCGACCGAGGCCAGGCGGACTAGGGCGGACTCGGACGATGACCGCGCAGTTCAGTTCACGACCGGGTTCAGCCGCCGCTACACCGGCGGCGTGCGGGAATTCACGGTCGAGGCCAAGAACCTGCGCGACGTCATCAGGGAAATGGACCGCCTCTACCCCGGCCTCGGCGAGCACCTCGTCGAAGAAACCACCGTCGCGATCGACGGTGCGATCCACGAGACCGCCTATTTCCAGCCGATCCGCGAGGGCTGCGAAATCTTCTTCATCCCCAAGCTCGAAGGGGGATAGCGGGATCCCCCGGTGGCTTCATTTAGCTGAGGCGAGGCGGCAGACGACGCTGGAAACACCGCACGCCAGTAGTCGAAGATTGCAAAGCTTGCCGACGAAAGACGCGCAGTCCATCAAAAACAGCGATTTGCCGATACCCGGACCACGCGCTCCTGAACCTCGCATCGAATGAGGCCAGGGTTCCGATATAGTCGATCCCCTCGCGCTCATCGACCACGGCCAGATCCGGGCAGCCGGCGAGAAAATCCTCGACGACCCAACGATGGACCGGCCATTCCTGTGGGACATGGCCGTCGATCCTACCGCGCCAGACTTCGCCGACCAAAGCCCACATCGAATCAAAGCGCGACGACCAGACGACGCCCGTATTGTTGACGACCGGAAAGCCGAGCCCGATCCATTGCGAGAAGGCGATGTAGCTCCTTGTCCTTTCGCTGCGGACCAGTTGCTCGAGCCTGCGCTCGGTGGTCAGGCGGGATCCGTCCGCGATCGCGATTTCATCTCGCCAGCGAGAAAACGCGGCGAGCCCGACCCCAAAGAGGCCCACCATGGCAAATATTGTCACAAAAAATGCCGCCTGCCGCCGCATTCCGGGCCGCGGCAGCGCCGCGACCCAGTAAAGCAACGCCAAAGTGGTGAGAATGGTCGCGGGAAGGCGGTGGTAAAACCAAGATTTTTCCTCCAGCAACGAGACTAAAATCGCACCCGCTGCGAACACGGCCAGAGTGAGCGGTAGAGCGCTATCCGTCATCTTGTGGCGGTATCTCCACCAGAGCATCAGAGCGACGACGTCACCGAACAGCACTGCTCGACTGTCACTGAGCAGCTGCAGCCAACCGACGTCGCTGGCTCCGTAGAGGGCGAGCCCGAGCGGGATGGCGCTGGTGAAATAGGCTGGATAGAGGATCAAGAGGGCGGCGACATACGCGACCACCGTGACCGCTGCACTAATGGTCATTCGCCGCAACAACGGCTGCCCGCGGATTCTGCCGACGATTTCGAGCAGAACGAAGGCGATCAGGAACTGGGGTTTGAGCGCGCAGCCGACGCCCGCGAGGATCCCGGCGATGGTTTCATCGGCTGGCTGTGTTTGGGCTTTATCGAGGCTGCGTGCGAAGATGCAGAGATAAGGCAGAGCAGCCGCTACGAGCAGATGCTCGCGCTGTCCGAATTCGGGTCCCGGAAGGGCCAGCAGCACCGCACCGATCGCCGCGAATAGAGGTAGTGACGCGGCACCGAGTGGTCCGTAGCCTCGCAACAGCCTGGCGCACCAACCCGCGGAACCCAGCATCCAGGCCGCGAAGAACGGCACCGCCACGAGCTTGGCAGTGATCCCGAGCGCCGCGGAAAGGGCCGCAGGGAGTGCGAGGATCCACACGATCATCGGCGGATTGACTTCGATCAGGTCGACGTACAGCTGACGCCCTGCGAGCCATTCTCGGGCGACATATAGGAGCCAGGCGGTATCGTCCTTCAGGGGGCAGCGCAGCGTCGTGAATAGAACGAGGCTCAACGCCCCCATCAAGGTGGTGAGAGCCAATCCCGAGCGAAACCAGCGGTACCCCAGGTTTACCGGCCGCGGCGCATCGATCGTCTGTTCGTACATACTCCCTTTCCCTTAACCCTTGCCGCCGACCGGTTTTTGCTGAGGCACACGAGCTGCTAGACTGCTTTGACCGCAAAGAACGGACAGGAATGACGGACCTTCCATTATACGTAAAAGAGTTGTTATATCTGTGCCGCCGCGTCATACCTCGATCGACACCAGAATGAAGCGACGAAGCTTCTTGGCCAGCGGTGCGGCAGCGGCGGCATCATCGGCAATGGGGAGATTCGCTCGCTCCGAACCAACGGATGGTCCCGCCCGACAGTCGTGGACTTTGTTCAGGTCGCCCAATCGCTATGTCATTCGGCTGAGTGGTCCAGCTGTTACCGGCGATTGTTACGGCCCGGGCGATGAGGCTGGCGATGACGCCGGCGAAGAGCAGTCGGCGGCCGCGGCCGAGTTGTTCGACCGAGCGGCAATGATTGTGGAAGGACCCGAGAGCCGGCCGGTATTCTGGCGCGTTTCAACTTGGTATCAGTCCGATCCGCTGACGCTGCGGATCGCGCTCTCCGGGATGGAGGTTCCACTCGAGGCGGAACTCTTGTTCGAAATCGACGCCTCCACTGGCCTGTTGATCAGAAAAACGGCGCTGCATCATCGGGGCGACGGCCCCGACGTCGATATCGCAGCGACGCTCGGCTTCTGGTATGGCGTTCACCAACCGATCGATGACGTACGCTATCTAGCAGGCGCTTGGGCACAGGAAACGCAAGTCCAGCACAGCGATAGCGCCACGCCGCTCGTTTTGGAGAGCAGGACCGGCAAGACCGGCTTTGCTTTTCAGCCGTATTTGGCGCTGAGTACCAAAACCTCGACCTATTTGTGTCAGATATTCTGGTCCGGCAACTGGGCTTTGCAATTCGAACCAGGCCCGGACGGTGCAGTGGTGCGCGGCGGTCTCAATAATTGGCAGTTCGGCTGTCGGCTCACAGCCGGCGGCAACAACGCCCTGCGTTTGCCGACTGTGCTGTTCGGGCGGTTCGACGGGGACCTCAATGCGGCAACACAGCATCTGCACAATTATCGGCGCAAACATCGGCCGAATCGCGGGCGCCCGATCCCGGTGCAGTTCAACAGCTGGTACCCCTATCTCGGCGAGCCAACTGCCACCGCGATGCTGGCCCTTGTGCCATTGGCCAAACGCCTCGGCTGCGAAGCCTTGGTCGTCGATGCCGGGTGGTTCAGGACGGACGAAAGTGATTCCGCCGCCGACTGGACGGCACGCACCGGCGATTGGCACACGAGCCACCTACGGTTTCCGAACGGATTGCGCGAGGTCAGCGCACGGTGCCGCGAGCAAAACATGCGGTTTGGCCTATGGTTCGAACCGGAAGTGATCGGATCGTTGTCTGCCATTCGCCAGGATCATCCGGAGTGGTTGCATCATATCGACGGGCAGCCTCCGCCGGCCAACGGCCGGGCCGTCCTGAATTTTGGGGTGCCGGCTGCGCGGCGGCACGCCTTCGAGCGAATGACGCGGATCCTTTCGCGGGTGGGTGTCGACTGGATGAAATGGGATTTCAACGCCGATCTCGGCGCGGGCGGCTGGGCGCCCGGTCTGCCAGAGGCGCTGACCGACCAGGATCCGCTGGTGGCCCATTACGAGGGGTTGTATCGCCTGCAGGATGCGATCCGCCGCTGGTTTCCCGACCTGATCCTCGAAATGTGCGCGAGCGGCGGAGGCCGGATGGACGGCGAGCTCTTGTCGCATGCCCACCTCAACTGGATCAGCGATCAGCCTGGGCCGTTGCGCAAGCTGGCGATCCATTTCGGGACGCAGCTGGCGCATCCCGCGGTCGTCTGCAACGACTGGCTCATCGAATGGCCCGCCGGCAGAATAGCCGGCTACGACGACGAAGACACGGTAGGCCTCGATGAGCGCGGCGACCTGTCCTTCCGGCTGCGCGTGGCGATGCTGGGCAGCTTCGGAATTAGCGCAACGATCGATCGCTGGCCGGAAGCGGACCTCGTGGTTGCCGCCGAGCATGTCGCGCTCTACCGCAACAAGCTACGGTCGATAATCCATCATGGCCATCAGTACCTCTTGACACCGCCACCTCCGACAGACGGAAACGGAGATTGGGCGGCGATCTGGTATGTCGCCAAGGACGGCTCGAATGGGGTTCTGTTTGCTTTCCGGCTCGCGGCCGCTGAGACGTCGCGCGTCTTTCCGCTGGCCGGCCTGATTTCGGACAAGGGCTATCGAGCGAGCCTATTCTCCGCAGGAAGCATCGTGGATGCCACTGGAGAGGCGTTGGCGCAAGGCCTCAATATTATTGTCCTCGGCCAATTTCAATCCGAACTCGTGCTCGTCGAGGCGCACTAAATCGGCTTCAAGAAAAACCCATTCGAAGGAAAATCGTTATACGGAAAGAACCCGGCTTTTAGGGCGACTTTCGCCTCCGAGATGCCAGGCCGACGTTCGGCGCTCGCGCCAAATCCGGCGGAGCTCGGCGCCATCGAGTACATTTCCGTCGCGTTTCTCTTGCATTGGACCAACTTCGGTCACGTCGATGTTCTGGCGCAAGAGGTCGCATGCGGCATCGATCGCCCCAGCGCGGTCCCTGTGGAGATGCATGACTCTGGCGCAACCGCCCTTGTAGCTCACATACCATCTGGACTTGATAGACATCTCTACCGCCTCCGTTTGCACGACCATGTCACGCGAACGGAGAGAACGGTGTAAATTTTTGTAACATAAACTGACCGATCAAACACTTAGTTGAATAAAACACGTCCGTACTACTGCGTAGCAAATCGGTCAACAGCCGTTGCATCTTCGACTCTCGATCCGGATACCGAGGAGGCTCGAAGATCACGCGGCGAAGCGTCCCGGCCGCTCACGTCGCGGCGCACCCCTTTCAGAGCCACTCACTGGGCAAGCCGAAGCAGCGGTATCGGCCGCGCCGACTACGAGCGATTCCGCAAGCTGGGAAGCACGTTATTAGCGTAGAACTCTATGACCCTTTGCTGGTTCGGCTGGCCCGAGTGCACGTTGACAATCGTAACCCCGCTGTCGAACAATTTGGCCAGTGCTTCAACATGCACCGATGGATCGGTGCTGACCGGCCACTCGCTATAAACTTGTTCCAGCGGCAGTTCTTTATTGGCCTGTTGTTCGATTTCTGACGGATCCGATATATTGTAGTACTTCTTGAAGGCCTTCGGAATGAAACGCCATTGCTCGGCCGCCTGCCGCGCATCATTGGTGTCTCCGACGACGACAAACTGCTCGGCCAGCACGGGCATGTCCGCCGGGTTTTTGCCAGCACTTCTCGCACCGGCCTCCCACTCGCCTTTAAACTGCTGCCAGGTCTTCGGGTCGGTAATTAGACCGTCGCCGTATTGCCCGGCGAGCCGTATCGACTTTTTGCCGTTGGCCGCGGTTAAAAGCGGGATCGGTTGTGCCGGCGGATCGTAGAGCCTCGCATCGACGGTGTAGTACTTGCCGCGATGGCTGACTTGCTGCCCGGTCCATAAAGTCCGGATAATTTCGATCGCCTCGATCAGCCGCTCCCAACGCTCGGGCCATTTCGGCCAAGCGCCGGTGGCTGCTTGCTCGTTTAGCGCCTCCCCGGAGCCGACGCCGAGAAACACCCGGCCCGGATACAGTAGAGAAAGCGACGCGAAGGCTTCCGCCACTACGGCAGGGTTATACCGCAGTGTCGGACACGTTACGGTCGTGCCGATCCATGCAGATTTAGCCCGGGCTCCGAGCGAGCTCAGTGTTACCCAGGCCTGCCCACAATGCCTTTCGTTCGCTTGCCACGGCTGCAGGTGGTCGCTGGTGGCGAGCACGCCAAAACCGGCTTGCGCCGCGCTCTCGCCCAGTTCCACCAGCTCCGGCACCGGGAATTGCTCGTGCCCCAACATGAAGCCGACCATTCTCGTGGGCCGGAGACCAGTTCCCGGCTGCGCTGTACTCGCGGAAGGCTGGGTTGAGCTGGCTAGGGGTTGCGCGAGAGCGGGGCTCGAAAGCGCACCTGCCGTGGTAACCAATGCCGAAGTTGATTTCAACAGTTCGCGCCTGTTCGGGAAAGGGCTCGTGCCGGTGGGCGGTGAAACATCGATAATCATGATTGCCTCCAATACACCTGCCGGCCGGGCACCAGGGAACAGCCGGCGGAAAGCGTCGTAGCTAGTCGTTCGAACGCATGGTAGCCGCGCGCGTTCCGACGGGAGCTCGCTATGCCGACGATCCGGATAGCGGACTGCCCGTCCTCCGCTCAAAAGGAGAAAAGCTGCCGACCATTTGGCGGGTGGGGGGAGATCAAATGACGATGATGTACAGTGCTGTGACACTACTCGCAGCCGACCTGATTAGACCGCTGGTACGGTGCAGGCCGATGATCAACCGGCGTCTATTTCGACCTTGGTCCGTCCGCGTGATCTTCGAGCGCCGATAGCCGATCGAGCATCGCTACGGTCTCGGCGCGTTGAGCCTTTAAGTATTCGTAAAATAGACGTTCGACCCGCCGATATGGTGTGCCGCGAACGGTCGCCAGATTGTCCCGTCTTTCATCATGGGTTGCTAGGATAGCGTCATATTCTTTGTGGAAATACTGAAGGTTCGTCTCCAGATTGACAAAGCGTTCGTCCGACAGCAAATCGATTGCTCGCTGCGTCTTGCCCATCCTGAACGGCGATTGCAGCGTGAACAGGCGAAATGTGGTATCATAGAGATCGTTGGGCTCGTGGACCGGCAGGGTTTTAAGCAGCGCTCCATGCCGCGTGGGCAGCCAGTGAAACTCGTGCAGCGCGTCCCGCTCGGGCCCGTTTTGCTGTATTTCCCGATAGTCGTCGATATTGCCCTCGGTGCCGAGCTCGGCCAGGTTCACGAACTCGTTTGCTGGAATCGCAAGATTGAAAATCTGGCGGAATTTTACTGCCTGCACCGATAATGGCGACCAGATGTTGGCGGCTGCCAGAGCGTTCCGCAACGTATGAGCACAGTTGTCGGCCCAGACATTCCAATTGTAGTCGGCCTCTCCCTCCGCATATTCGCGGTTCTTGTCGTTCAGGAAAGCGATTATTTCGGTCAACATCGGCGCGGTAATCGGAACGCGCGCACAGAACGCCGACCGTGCAAATTGCAGTGCGAGGTCGGTGCCGATGCCTTCGTTTGCAATGAATTCCTCGAGGCTCGCTGCAGCCCCGGTGCTGGGAGAAGCATGAAACTCGACGCCCTTGTAGACGCCCTTCCTGATCGCGTCCTGCACTGTGGCTTCGAAATGGGCCTGCGTCAGAGGCTCGCCGAATTTTAAGTTGCCCTGATAGAACAGTTCGTACCCCGGAACCGCCACCCAGTTGACGTTGCGGAACCAGCGGCCGACGCTGACACCGGCACCGTGCTCGGGGTCGTTCAGCGCGGTCGCTGCAACGCGGCAGCGCCGCAGCTGCGGGAATGGCGCTTGCTCGTCCTTGCAAGCGCCTTTGATGTACATGACTGCGTGGCCCGCAACCCCGCCCTCGCCCTTCAGCTTGGAGCGGAATTGGCTCGTCGCGCAGAGTTCGACATAATACGGAAATAATTGGTCGTAGACTGGATCAGGGCGCCGCTCGACGATGATGCGGTCCGGCTTCAACATGAAGCGCGATACGATGCCGTCATCACCGCACCCGCTGAGTAGGGTTGTGGACCCCGCGAGGACCACCGCAAAGAGCCCACGATTCCGATTTATGCTCCGTTGGGGCACCAAAGCAGCGCACGAGCACAATATTCGGCTAACCGTCGCCAACACCGTCGAGCGAGGCGTCCTCGGTGATTTGATTTGTCCGCTTGATCGTCGCGGAACAACCAATTGACTGGCTTTGGCCCGCTCCATTGTCGACGAAATTCTGTTTGACACGTCCAGCTGTCCGATCGCAATCTGCAGTGAACTTTACCCTTTTTTCGGTCGTCTACGCGCCGCGATCATAGCGCAGCAGGAGGCGGGTTGCGATCCCACTCGCTCTCGCGTCTCAGCGGGGATCTGTGGAGATTTGCAGTGAGAGAGCGCGGCCTCTGGTTGATTTGGTTGGCGCTGCCTGCTGTCGCCGGCGTGCTCGTGTCATGTAAGTCGGACACCAAGGTCGAGGCGCCCGAGATACGCCCTGTTCGAACGGTGACCGCCACCAGGGGTGAGGCGGGTGAAACCGTGGTTTTGACCGGGCACGTCCAGGCCGAAGACGAGCCGGCGCTAGCCTTTCGCATCGGCGGGCGGATGATCGAACGGCCGGTCAATGTCGGCGACCGGGTCGAGGCGGGACAAGTGCTGGCCAAGCTCGACCCGGAGAATGAGCTCAACTCTTTGCGCTCGGCGGAAGCCGCTGTCGTCGCCGCGCAAGGGCAGTTGACCTATGCGCGCGGCGACTTCGAACGGCAACGCCAACTGCTAGCCAACGGCCATACGCCGCGGGCCCGTTTCGATCAGTCGCAGAAGGCGTTGCAAAACGCCGAATTGCAAGTCGATAACACTGAAGCTCAATTGCGGATAGCGAGGTCCGTCGGTCGATCTTTGACATCTTGATGGGAAATTGGAGCCTGGACGCATCGCCGAGCTATATTCTGATGGATCACGTCTCCCGCCTGTTTTCGCCGTACGACCTCAACCCATGAATTTCAATCCGCTGCGCGACGTCGTCGCCGCGTGCATCGACTTCGACGCCGTGAACAATCCGGGCGGCCTCAAATTGTTTTTGACCGCAACCAATGTCCGTACAGGCAAGCCCAAGATTTTCCGGCAGCCCGTGATCCAGCTCGACAGCGTCATGGCGTCGGCGTGCCTGCCATTTCCCTTCAAAGCCGTGAAGATCGATGGCGAGGCTTATTGGGATGGCGGTTACATGGGCAATCCGGCCCTGTTCCCACTGGTCGACGAATGCGACGCGGGTGACATCGTGGTAATCCAAATCAACCCGTTTTACCGCCCGGATGTTCCGCAATCGGCCCGGGACATCCAGATCGGTTGAACGAGATCACATTCAACACGAGCCTTCTTAAAGAGCTGCGTTCGCTCGCCTTTCTGTGGGAAATCATCCACTACGAGAACCTCGAGCGGGAGCGTTTCCGCGACGTGCATGTCCACGCGATCTATGACGAGAAAACGATGCTGGGGCTCGGCGTGTCTAGCAAGCTCAACGCCGAATGGGCCTTTCTCACCCATCTCCGGGACCGCGGCAGAACGACTGCGCAGGATTGGCTGTCGCGGCATTATGAGGATCTCGGCATCCGCAATACGCTGGACCTTTCCTGGATTTTGGACGAGAGCCTCAAGCCGGCGCATCTGCCGGAGGGTGCCGCGCGCGGAGCCGCGATCAAGGAGCCCGATGACTCGCTGGGCGTGACCTTGGCCATGCTGGGCCTGGCTGCATCCTCTTCGACGATCGCCGCGTGTCCGCAGCGATGCAGCGGGTTCGGGTCGCGCGGCGCGAGCCTTGGCGGTCGGCAATTCGCCTGATGCCCCACCCGTGTTGCTGAAGAGGCTCTGACGCTGTGGGCCTCTTCGGCATCCTGCTCGCGCTAGCGCTGCTGATCTGGCTCGCGTATCGGGGCTGGAGCATCTTGCTGTTGGCCCTTGGCGCAGCGCTGATTGCCGCTGCGTTCGCAGGAGGGCCACTGCTGGCCTACTGGACGCAGACCTTTATGGACAGCGGGTCGCGCTTTGTCGCGCAGTTTTTCCCGTTGTTTCTGCTTGGTGCCGTCTTCGGCAAGCTGATGGAAGACAGTGGTTCGGTCGCGGCGATTGCCGATTTTATGACCGAACGGTTGGGGCCGCAGCGCGCCATGCTAATCGTCGTGCTGGCCGGCGCACTGGTCACCTATGGCGGTGTCAGCCTGTTTGTCGCGTTCTTTGTGCTGGTGCCAATGGCGCAAGCCTTGTTCCGCACCGCGGGAATTCCCAATCGGTTGATACCCGCGGCGATCTCCTTGGGAACTTCCACATTTACGATGTCGGCGCTGCCGGGAACTCCGGCGATCCAGAATGCGATCCCGATGCCATTCTTCGGCACGACCCCGCTGGCAGCACCCGGTCTCGGCGTCATCGCTGCCGCGATCATGCTTGCTTTCGGCCTATGGTGGCTGGGCCGCGCCGGAACCGCGGCCCGGCGCAAGGGCGAGGGCTTTGGCAAGACCTCTCCGGTTGCCGTCGATCAGGCCGCCCAAGACGAAACCGTGCACCAGCGCGCCACCACCGCGCGCGAATTCGATCCCCCGGAAGTCCGTCACGGCCGCCCGAGCCGAGAGCCGCCGCCGATCGTCCCGGCAGCGTTGCCGCTGCTTGTGGTGGTCAGCGTCAACGTGCTGATGTCGCTGGTCATCCTGCCACGCCTCGATGTTTTGTTCCTCGCCGAGGAGCGGTTCGGCGCGACTTCGCTCGCTGCCGTCGGAGGCGTATGGGCGGTGGTAACCGCTATTGGTGCCGCGATCCTCGCCGTCACTGCGGTCAACCGTCGGCGCTTGCCGGGTTTGCGTGAAAGCATGGATGCCGGCGCCAACGCATCGGTGTTGCCGGTGCTCAACGTCGCCAGCCTGGTCGGCTTTGGCGCGGTGGTCGCCGCCGTACCGGCATTCGATATCGTGCGCGAGTGGGTGCTGTCGATCCAAGGAGGACCGCTGGTTTCGCTTGCTGTCGCGACCAATTTGCTGGCAGCTCTTACTGGCTCCGCATCGGGCGGTCTGACGATAGCGCTCGACGCGCTCGGCGCGACCTATATGCGACTTGCTGCAGCGCACGGCATCGATCCGGCGCTGTTGCATCGCATCTCCGTGATGAGCGCCGGCACGCTCGACAGTCTGCCGCAGAACGGCGCGGTAGTGACTTTGCTTGCGGTTTGTGGTTCGACCCACCGCGAGAGCTATTTCGATATCGTGATGGCCGCTATTGTCGGCCTGATCATCGCGTTCGCCGCGGTGATCGCACTTGGTTCGGCATTCGGTTCGTTCTAGGACGGAGACCCGATTTGATCATAATGGACCTTGCTATCGTTCAACCGATCGCCAATCGTTTCACGAGCGTCTGAGGGGAAGGGGCACTATGAGATTGAAAGAATGGACAGTCGCTGCCGGATTGGTGTTGCTCGTACCGAGCGCGACATACGCCGCGACGGAAACGAATTTCGGCGCCGCTACTACGGCCGACTTGGTCGAGCTCTGCAGTGCGACCCCCGACAACGCGATCGGGACTGCAGCGGTCAATTTCTGTGAGGGATTTGCTCAGGGCGCGGTCTCGGTGCAGATGCAGAACATGGCTGCGTTCCGCGGACCTAAGCTGTTTTGCATGCCGAACCCTCCGCCGTCTCGCAACGAAGCGCTCGCTGAATTCGTCACATGGGCACGCGCGTCACCTGACCGCATGACCGGCCGCTCGACCGACGGTTTGATGCGCTTCCTAAGCGAACGCTATCCCTGCCCGCAATCGCGCTGATCAACCGCTTCCGGGGAACGCCATGAAAAAGTTACTGCTGCTCGCGGCCATCGCTCTGCCGATCGCTGCTTGCGCCGATTTGAACCCGACACAGCAGCGCGCGCTGACCGGCACCGCTGCGGGCGCCGGCGTCGGCGCTGATCGCCGGTGCCATCGGCGGGAACGCCGGGCTCGGAGCCGTCGCCGGTGCGGGCGCAGGTCTGCTCGGCGGGCTTCTCGTTGATAGGTCTCGGCAGGCCCAGGACAGAGCCTTCCAGGAGGGCGTCGCGGCCGGACAACAGAGGCGGTGAAAACCAGCCGCCGTCGGCGGTTCGGATATGCCCGCAGGTGTGCTTTAGCGCGCGCTCCAATGCCCGGAGGTCCAAACCCAGCGATGGCCGTTCCATCGCCAGCGACCTCTCGACCATCGCCAACGGTGGGGTCCCGGCGGCGGCGGCGGCGGGCGGACCTCGTGGCGTGGCGGCGGCATTGGCGGAAGTTGACACGGCGCGACTGCGTCGCCTCGCGATGGCGCCGACGGGAGAGCGGTTGCGGGTGGCGCCTCTGGAAATTCTACCGGTTTCGCAGGGCCGGAAAATACGCCACCGGCGGGCCAAGCCACGGCGGCAAGAGCGGCGGCTAACATCCTCCTCCGATTTAGCACTGCAAAACCCCACTGATGCACGAGTGCGAGTGGCCCTATGTCGTCGGTTGGCTGTACCGATTTTTCTCGGACGCGCGGCGACACCGCCGATAATCGCGGCAGGAACAGCCTAATAGACAAGGCTCCAGCATAAGCGCCGTCGTCAGGGTCTCGACGCCTCTGGTCGCGACTCAACGGCCGCCCCTGGAATCGGATCGGCCCTCAGTCTCATGATCGCCGCAACCATGGGCGCCGCAAAATTCTGCAAGACGACCGGCGTTGGCGGGCGGTCTGTTGGCGGCCCGCTGCGCTTACGCTCGCTTTCTAATCTCCCCGAGCGACGCGGGTATCTAGCGGGGACTGCTTCTGTCGGACGTCGGCCTCCCTCCTGCAGGCATCCGGTTAGCGCCAGACGGGGTTCCGGCCGGCGAACCCATTTCGGGGCCCGGAGGCGGCGGCGGAGGTGTAAAGTTGCCGGATTGGAGGCGCGCCAGCTCCGCCTGATTTCAACTGATTGGCGACGCTGTTACCCTGCAAATTCGGGAACCGGCTCGGATGATGCGATGCCATCTTGCCGTGTGAGCCGCCGCGGGCATGACGGTGTTTTGGCGGCATCGCAGACGTGGTATCCGACATCGAAGACGGCGGCATCGCAGCCGCCGGGGCGGGCGCGGCTATCGGGCGGGTCGGGCCTGAGCTATATGGCGTCAATCCCGGGCCACCGGGGTTCGGGCCCGGCACACCCATTGCGTTTCCGCCCGATGGACTGGTCGGCTGTGCCCCAGCCGGCGCAGCGAATGCAAGCGCAGCAATTACCGCCGCGCCGGTCAGCAGGTGCTTCATGTCTCGATCCTCCTTCGTGCAATCGAAGAATTCTTGAACAGCGTCAACGCGGTAATCCCTCGCCGGACGAGCCTCGACAGCTGGCTCATGGTGCCGAGAGGGAGCGCACGGTCATCTTTCACCGGCTGGTGACTTCCTCCTTGACCGCTTTACCACGCCCTGGCCGCGGTTCGGTCTCGCGCCGCAGTTAACCGTAAAGGCGAATGCGGCTTAGTAGCCTCATACGATGTAGCATTCAACCCTTGTTTTCAAGGGGGATGGTCGTGAAGTCTCGCCGTGAACACCCTAGTGACTCTAATAAGCGGATCAAGTTTAGCCGATGATGCCAGCCACTAGCCCTTACTGCGTTCCGCCGAGCGGGCTTCACTACTGTCGCGTTTCGCGCGTTCGCGGGCAAAACTCGATAATGTGCCCGCTCGGTCGCGAACTAGCGACGATCAAGTGAGATCCTGGCTGACGAGACCGCCCGAACCAGCAACTCGGATGTTGCGGCGACACCGCCCTGCACGAGACCTCAAATGGCGCCGCCAGTTCGGCGACCAGCAGCCTCTCCGTCGAGCCGCTCTAAATCGCTCGCACTGGATCGGAGAGCGCAAAGAAGACGACGTCAAGGGGCACCGTATCAGAAGCCCCTCGTCGCCAGTCAGGCCCACGATCTGCCTGAGTTGCGATGACGGCCGCCGTGGGGACTCTCGCAAGGTAGCGGCGAGCGTTCAGGGCGCCTCAGCGCTCTTCCATCGCGATCGCGAGCTCGCCCGGTGAAATCGAGTATTCTGTGAAAAAGATCGAAGCGCCGAATTCCACGGCTGCTCCCGAACGCCGATGCTCGGGCAATACCAGTGCACCAGCTCATACCAATCATACAGGCATCCGGTTGGCGCGCGGCGCCTGCATGCCGTTTGACCAATCGCACCACTGCGGCTGTGAAAAAAATTGAAACGGAAAGGTCGATGTTTAGGATCGGGCAAGCGCCCGCCATTTCCAGGAGCGCGGCTGAGCGTCGAACTCCTGGCCCTCTCTGCGACAAGTATCAGGCACCGCGGGAGAGGGGGAACCCAGCCCGCAGGGCTGGGTGGGTAAGGGCTTACGACGGGAAGCGTCCGTTTGACTTTGACCACTAGCCGGTGGAGCTCGAATACGCACCGCTGATCGCGCATATTCGGTAAGTCTTCCGCCGGAAGGGCAAAACTGCTCTGAACCAAGCATGAGCCCGGCGCTCAGATAACATTGACCCTAGCGGTTTGTCCCGATATAAGCCCGCTTCCTATTTTCACGGCGGACCGGATGGCTACTCACAAATCGGCGGAAAAACGCATCCGCCAGACAGCCAAGCGCACAGCGATTAATCGGGCGCGGACGAGCCGGGTGCGTACTTTCGTCAAAAAGGTTGAAACGGCGATTGCGAGCGGCGATAAGGCGGCCGCTGCGTCGGCCTTTCAGCTGGCGCAGCCGGAGCTGCATCGGGCGGTCACTAAGGGCGTGCTTCACAAAAACACGGTTTCCCGTAAACTTTCCCGGCTTGCGGGGCGCATCAACGCGCTTTGACTCGGGTTTATACTCACCGCTCCCTGCGGCGGAATGCCGCAGACGACCGACCAGCATCGGTTTCTGAGGCGGTCCAACGCCCCGACGTCAAGCTGTGCAAGAATTGGCCGTAGTTCCGTTTTTGGTCCTACTTGCCACCAATCCGACACATAGGTAAACTCCTTAATAACGGCGGCCGGAAATACGGCCAGGCCGTGTAAATGGCGGCTAGCGTCAAGAAAACGTCAGTCTATTGACCTAGAACCCACTGTAATAGGTTGGCCGGGAGGTCGCTCCTTCCCGTACAAAATGTTAATGCAGACCCGGAACCGGTACGTCTGCGAGACAGGACTTGCCCAGTGATCGGCTGGGAATGATGCTGTTCTATTTTCAGGGGGGTGGAGAGTGGTAGAAACTGTTCAAGGAAACAATCGCGATGACCCTAGAAATGCGTGCAGTGGTGGGTGGACACGTGCCCTACAACAACTCAGAGGAGAGGTCGGCGACGACGCCTTCCGAAATTGGCTTCGACCAATAAATTTTCGACAGATCAACGGCGAGGAGGCTGTGGTTGCCGCTCCGACGCAATTTTTGCGCGACTGGGTGATGGCCCACTATGCGGATCGGCTGTTGGCGTTGTGGCGGGCCGAGAACGAAATGATCACCCGCCTCTCGATCGTCGTCTGCCCGAGCTCTATCAGTGGTAGTAATCCGCTGATTGTCGCGCCAGTGGAGGATGCGCTAAGCGAGCCGGCAGTGCCGCCGCCGGCTGAGCCTGCTCCGCCGCTCGAACTCGGCGATGACCGGGCGCAACACTTGGCTCTCGACCATCGCTTTGTGTTCGCGAATTTTGTTGTCGGCAAACCCAACGAACTCGCCCACGCCGCCGCCCGCCGGGTCGCCGAGGCCTGCGCCAGCCCCCGTCACACGGTGCCGTTCAACCCGCTGTTTCTCTACGGCGGGGTTGGGCTCGGCAAGACACATCTGATGCATGCGGTGGCGTGGCACGTCCGCAAGCAGGCCTGCGGCCGCAAGATCATTTACCTGTCGGCCGAAAAGTTCATGTATCAGTTCATCCGGGCTTTGCGCTTCAAGTCGACGATGGACTTCAAAGAACAATTCCGCTCGGTTGATCTATTGATGATTGATGATGTGCAATTCATCAGTGGCAAAGAGTCGACGCAGGAAGAGTTCTTCCATACCTTCAATGCGCTGGTTGACGAGAACCGCCAGATCGTGATCTCGGCCGACAAGTCGCCCTCCGATCTCGAGGGAATGGAGGAGCGCATGCGTTCCCGGCTCGGTTGGGGGCTGGTCGCCGACCTCCACCCGACCACCTACGAACTGCGGCTTGGCATCCTGCAGTCGAAAGCCGAGCAAAACGGCCTGCGGATCCCGCCAAAGGTCATGGAATTTCTTGCCCATAAGATCACCTCGAACGTCCGCGAGCTCGAGGGGGCGCTGAACCGGATCGCCGCTCATGTGCAGCTGGTCGGACGCGACATCACCCTCGAGAGCGTCCACGAGGTGCTGCACGACCTGCTCCGCTCGCACGAGCGGCGGGTAACGATCGATGAGATCCAACGGCGGGTCGCCGAGCACTTCAACATCCGGCTCGGCGAGATGACCTCGGAGCGCCGCGCCCGCGCCGTCGCGCGCCCGCGTCAGGTCGCGATGTATCTCGCGAAGCAACTGACCACGCGGTCGCTTCCCGAGATCGGCCGCAAATTCGGCGGCCGCGACCACACCACCGTCATGCACGCGGTGCGCAAGATCGAAGAGCTAAAGGCCACCGACCCGTTGCTCGCCGAGGATGTCGAGCTGTTGCGCCGGATGCTGCAAAGCTGAACGCCCAAAAACAGTCAGCCGCGAACGCGGGTGCTGAGGCCGGGGCCGGTTTGTGCTATGATGCCGTCCCGTCGAGCCGAATGGCTCGGCGGGGGCGCCGACCGGCCGGGCGTTACCCGGCGCGGCCGGCGCCGGTCAGCCAACTCTTAAGTAGCCAACATGAAACTGACCATTGAACGGGCGGCCTTCCTCAAGGCACTGAGCCATGTCCAGAGCGTCGTCGAGCGGCGCACGACGATCCCGATCCTGTCGAATGTGTTGCTGCGCGCCGAGGCCGGCAGATTGGCGCTGAGTGCGACCGATATGGACCTCGAAATCGCCGAGCGCGTGCCGAGCCAGATCGAACGGGAGGGCCGGACCACGGCGCCCGCGCATACGCTCTACGATATCGTCCGCAAACTGCGCGAGGGCGCGCAAATCGAGATCGAGGCGAGCGGCGAGCGCAATGTAATGGTGCTGCGCTCCGGCCGTTCGACCTTCACTCTCGCCTGTCTGCCGCCCGAAGATTATCCGCTGATGGCGGCCGGTGAACTACCGCATGATTTCTCGCTGACGGCGAGCGAGCTGCGCACCCTGATCGACCGTACCCGATTCGCGATCTCGACCGAGGAGACGCGCTACTATCTAAACGGCATCTATCTCCATGCGACAAAGGCCGACGAAGTTCCGGTGATCCGCGCCGTCGCCACCGATGGGCACCGGCTCGCTCGGATGGAAATGGTGCTGCCCGAGGGCGCCGCCGGCATGCCGGGGATCATCATCCCACGCAAGACCGTGCTGGAGTTGAGAAAGCTTGCCGAGGAGAGTGAAGACGATATCCAAATCGGGCTGAGCGAAACCAAGATCCGCGTCACGATCGGCGAAGCAGCTCTGACCTCCAAGCTGATCGATGGCACCTTCCCCGACTACGATCGGGTGATCCCGTCGAACAACGACAAGATCCTCGAGGTTGACCGCAAGGATTTCGCCGAGGCGGTAGACCGAGTCTCGACGATCTCGACCGAGAAGAGCCGCGCCGTCAAGCTGGCGCTCGAAAGCGGCAATCTGGTCGTCTCGGCGACGAGTCCGAGAACGGCACAGCCGTCGAAGAGCTCGAGGTGCGGTACTCCGCCGGCCCGCTCGAGATCGGTTTCAATTCTCGCTACCTGTTGGACATTGCCGATCAGATCGAAGGAGAGGGCGCACAGTTTGTGATGTCGGATGCCGGCTCCCCAACTATCGTGCGTGACAGCGCCGACGCCAGCGCCCTTTACGTCCTGATGCCGATGCGGGTTTAGGGTGGGGTTCAGGTGGGGGATCAAAGCCCCTCATCCCAGCCCTCTGCCCGCGAGCTGGGAGAGGGAGGGACCCGCAGAGCGGGAGGGTGAGGGGCGGCAAGCGACGGGACCCTGCGGCGCCGGCAAATGCACGAAATGCTGGCAAAGGCCGGCTTTCCACCCCATATAATGCTGATGCTAACCGAGGCACAGGAAGCCCGCAGCGAGGCCAGTGCCGCGGTAGGCCGCGTCGGTGTGACGCGGCTTGTGTTGACCAATTTCCGCAACTACCGCGAAGCGCGGCTTACGCTCGGCACCGAGCCGGTGGTGTTGACCGGCCCCAACGGCGCCGGCAAGACCAATCTGCTGGAGGCCGTGTCCTTTCTCGCGCCGGGGCGCGGATTGCGTGCCGCGAAGCTGAGCGAGATCGATCGCCGGTCGGAATTGACGCGCGATGCGCCACCTTCCAATTCGACCGGCGGTTGGGCCGTCGCGGCAGTCGTTGCGACCCGCCGCGGCGCGTTGCGCGTCGGAACCGGCCGCGAGCCCAATTCGGGCGAGCGACGGATCGTGCGCATTGACGGCGAGCCGGCCCGCGGTCAGTCGGGACTCGGCGAACGCCTCGGCGTTGTATGGCTGACGCCCCCGATGGACCGCCTGTTTCTCGACGGCCCGAGCGGTCGCCGGCGCTTTCTCGATCGGCTCGTGCTCGGCCTCGATCCGGCCCACGCCTCGCGGGTTTTTGCCTATGACCAGGCGCTGCGCGAGCGTTCACGACTGTTGCGGGATGGCGTCGCTGATCCGGCTTGGCTCACGGCTCTCGAACAAGTGATGGCCGAGCAAGGCGTTGCGGTGGCGGCGGGTCGCCGCGAGGCGGTGCAACGGCTCGATCGGGCCTGCACTGAGTCGTACGGAGCGTTTCCTCGTGCCCGCCTGACGCTGGTCGGCGTGGTCGAGGATTGGCTCGAAGCAATGCCGGCGCTTGCCGCCGAAGCAAAGCTGGCCGCGGCCTTCGCAGCCAATCGGCAAAACGATGCGCTGGCCGGCGGCGCTCTCGTCGGGCCACATCGCTCAGATCTCGATGTCAGCCTCGCCGAAAAGGAAATTGCCGCGTCACTCGCCTCGACCGGCGAGCAGAAGGCCTTGCTGATCTCGATCCTCTTGGCTCACGCGCGGCTGCAGCGGGCGGTTCGCGGCGAGCCCCCTCTTCTGTTGCTCGACGAGATCTCTGCGCATCTCGACGCGAACCGCCGCGCGGCGCTGTTCGAGGCATTGCTTGGGCTCGAAAGCCAAGCCTGGCTGACCGGTACCGACGAGGCGCTGTTCGCGCCGTTGCGATGCCAAGCCCAGTTTCTGTCGGTACACGACGGGAACTTGGCCGCGACCCTTTCTTGACCCGGAACCTTTACCAAGGACGAAATGGCGAACACATCCGCATCCGATCCCTTTGGCCCGCGCGGCGCCATCGCCGCAGCCAAGGAAACTGCCGTCGCCGCGCGGCCCGACGACCGCACTACTGCCGCAACCGGCAACGGCGCCGCCAATGGCGAAGATGCGACCTACAACGAGCAATCGATCGAGGTGCTGCGCGGGCTCGACGCCGTACGCAAGCGGCCGGGGATGTATATCGGCGACACCGATGACGGTTCCGGCCTGCATCACATGGTGTACGAGGTCGTCGACAACGCGATCGACGAGGCTCTCGCCGGTTATTGCGACACCGTCACCGTGACGTTGAACGCCGATGGCTCGGTCACCGTCACTGATAACGGGCGCGGCATCCCGGTCGGGATCCACGACGAGGAGGGGGTTTCCGCGGCCGAGGTCATCATGACCCATCTGCATGCCGGGGGTAAATTCAACCAAAACGCGTACAAGGTCTCGGGCGGGCTGCACGGCGTCGGCGTTTCCGTCGTCAACGGCCTCTCAGCACGCCTCGATCTGCGTGTTTTCCGCGGCGGGTCGGAGTGGTTCATACGGTTTCGCGACGGCGTGCCCGAAGCGCCGCTTGCGGAAGTCGGCCCGGCCCCCGCCTGGCCGACCGGCTCGGACCGTCAGGGCCTCGCCACCGGCACCGAGATCACCTTTCTGCCGAGCACCGAGACCTTTACCAAGACCGAATTCGATTTCACGACGTTGGAGCACCGGCTACGCGAGCTCGCCTTTCTCAACAGCGGCGTGACCCTCGTTTTGAGCGATCAGCGCGGGGTCGAGCCAAAGACGGTGACCTTGCATTTCGAGGGTGGGCTCGAGGCTTTTGTCCGCTATCTCGACCGTTCGAAGCAGGCGCTGCATTCGCCGGCCATCGCGATCCGCGGCGAACGCGACGGCATCCTGCTCGAGATCGCGATGGAGTGGACCGACAGCTACCACGAGACGATGCTGTGCTTTACCAACAACATCCCGCAAAAGGATGGCGGTACGCACCTCGCCGGCTTCCGTGCGGCGCTGACCCGCACCGTCAATGCCTATGCGTCCGACAGCGGGATCGCCAAGAAGGAGAAGGTGGCGCTGTCCGGCGAGGACATGCGCGAGGGCTTGACCTGCATTCTGTCGGTCAAGGTGCCCGACCCGAAATTTTCTTCGCAGACCAAGGACAAGCTGGTCTCGTCCGAGGTCCGGCCGGTCATCGAAGGCATCGTCGCCGACAAGATGACGCAGTGGTTCGAGGAGCATCCGGCCGACGCCAAGAAGATTGTCGCCAAAGTCGTCGAGGCGGCGGCGGCACGCGAGGCGGCGCGCAAGGCGCGCGACCTGACCCGGCGCAAGGGGGCGCTCGATATCGCCAACCTGCCGGGTAAGCTCGCCGATTGCCAGGAGCGCGATCCGGCGAAAAGCGAACTCTTCATCGTCGAGGGCGACAGCGCCGGCGGTTCGGCCAAGCAAGGCCGCGACCGGCGCTTTCAGGCGATCCTGCCGTTGAAGGGCAAGATCCTCAATGTCGAGCGCGCGCGCTTTGACAAGATGCTCGGTTCGGCCGAGATCGGCACCTTGATCGCCGCGCTCGGCACCGGGATCGGCCTCGAGGATTTCGATCCCGACAAGGCGCGCTATCACCGCATCATCATCATGACCGATGCCGATGTCGACGGCAGCCACATCCGCACCCTGTTGTTGACCTTCTTCTTCCGCCAGATGGCGAGCCTGATCGACAAGGGGTTTCTTTATATCGCGCAGCCGCCGCTCTATCGGCTGCAGCGCGGCAACGCCAAGGCGGTCTATCTGAAGGACGACACGGCGCTCGAGGCCTATTGTATCGACGCGGCGCTCAGGGACTCGGTCTTCACCCAGCATGACGGGGTCGAGCGCGCCGGCCTCGATCTGCGTGACCTCTTGGAGCAGGCGCGGCTGCACCGCCGCTCATTGCAGCCGGTAGCCGGCAAGATTGGCAGCATCGAGGTCGCCGAGCAGGCGGCGATCGCCGGCGCCTTGTCGCCGTCGTTGCTCGCCGACCCGAACCGGGCGATCGAGGCGGCGCATATGACGGCCGAGCGCTTGAACCGCCTCGCCCCGGAGCATGAGCGCAATTGGCGGGGCGAGGTCATCGCCGGGGAAGGCCTGGTGCTGAGCCGCACCCGCCAGGGTCTCGACGAACGGCGGTTGGTCGACGCGGCCCTCTTACGCAGCGCCGAGGCGCGCCGGCTCGATGCCGACAATGTCCGGCTGCGCGAGGTCTATGACGGCCCGGGCAGCCTCGCCGCGCGCGACAAGACCTACCCGATCACCGGGCCCACGGGCCTCGTCGAGGCGGTCATGGAACTGGGCCGCCGCGGCATCGACGTGACCCGCTACAAGGGCCTCGGCGAGATGAACCCGGAGCAATTGTGGGAAACCACGCTCGACCCCGAGATCCGTTCACTGCTGCAGGTCAAGATCAGCCACGCCGATTTCGGCCGAGGAAACCTTCTCGACCCTGATGGGCGATCTCGTCGAGCCGCGCCGCGACTTCATCCAGCAGAACGCCCTCTCCGTCGCAAATTTGGACGTCTGAGACTGCTAATCGTCCCAGACCTATCCCTCGAACACGGGCGACAGCAGACAAGCATAGGACCCCGATAGAGCTATTGTCGAGTTCCAGTAATACGACAAATTGTTTGTTCATGGCCCGACCGCCGGACCATCATGTTCAATCGCATGCCAATCGCGCCGGCAGCGAGTGGTGCAGCGGCCAACGCCATGGGCACCCAAAAAGCTGCGCGGAGAACGGAGCCAGGATGCAGACCGTCCCCGAGACCGCTTGCGTTTGCAACGAGACCGGCGAAGGCGGCGCCGAACGCGATACCAGCCTGTTGAACGGTGGCGACAGACGCCGCTGCGATGTTCTCCTCGCCGTCTTTCGCGCCGCTCATGACGAGTTGCGCGATGAAGGCCCAAGAGGCGCCGATACCAATGCCGATCAGCGAGATTGGCAGGAGCAGGGCCGCAACAGGCCCTGGCGCCATCAGCACGGCAACCCCGAGCAGCCCCATGCTCATGGCAGTTGGTCCCGCGACAATCAACCGCGCGTGCCATTCCTCCGCGAGCGACGCGACGGCAAGTGCAGCAGCGGTCCACGCCAGCGATGCTCCAGCAACCATATACCCCGCGGCCAGCGGGTTTAGCGAATGCAATCGCTGCAGGAACAGGGGCGCGTATATTGCAAGCGGGCTGTAGGCAGCGGATAGCAGCAACACCATCCATAGGCCTGCGCCCGTTGGCGATCGCAGGGAGAAGGCATCGCTCGGCAGGAGTGGGGCGGGCGCTTTGCGGTCGACCGACTGCATGAGAACGAACGCGCCGATTGCAGCGACAATAAACCCGGCCTTAATCACGGGCCCCATAAAGACGCTCGCCAGCGACAACAGAACGATGGCGGCGCATATCAAGACTACGCGGAAGGCCGGAAACCTGCCTTCGGTCGCGTCGTCGTCCACCGCAGTGGCCGGCAGAATGAACAACGCACCAATACCGAGCAGGCCGCCTACTCCCGCGACCGCAAAGAACGCACCGCGCCAATTGCCATGGCCCGCGAACAGCCCACCGATCAAAGGGCCCACAGGGACCGAAATCGACCAGACGCCTGCGAGGAGCCCGAAGACGCGCGGCCAGAGAGGCTCCGGAAACACATTGCGTATCAGGACATACGCCAAAGCGGATAAGAGCCCGCCACCGAGGCCTTGAACGAAGCGGCCGGCAATCACGAGCAGGATGGAGGACGCCAGCGCGCACAAAATGGCGCCCGCGGCGTAGATCACGGCGCCGCCACAGAAGGCCCGCCTGTTCCCGGCTGCCCGACTGACGATGCCGGTACCCGTCGCCGCAACGATCGAGGACGCAACGAAGGCGGTGGTCGGCCAGCTCATCAGATTGGCGCCCCCGACATCGGCAACGATACTGGGCAAGAGAGTGGCGGTGACCAGCACATTCATCGAGTGTAGGAGCACCCCGCCTAACAGCACGCACAGCGGCAGGGCTAACCGAGGCACAAGAAGCGCTGGCCAGCTCGGCTCTCTCAGCCTCTCGGGCACGGCGTTTTCCCCCTTTTGAAAAGCGTTTGGTTGTTTTATAATAATCTAGATATTAAGAAAGCAACTGGTTTCTTTATCGAGGGCGCTGCGGCATCATGACTTCGGACAGCACCAGTAGGGTCCTCTACACGCTCAAGTCGCGGGGTCCGCTGGGCGCGAGAACCCTCGCTCGCGCCCTCGGCATCACCGAAGTCGGAGTGAGACAACACCTGGCAAAGCTTCACGGCGAGGGGTTGCTAGCGTTCGATGATCAGCCGGGCGAAGTCGGCCGTCCGAAACGGATTTGGCGGTTGACGGCGAAGGGCCATGCCCGGTTTCCGGACACCCACGGAGACCTCACTGTCAGCTTGATCGAAGGCATCCGTTCGGTCTTCGGCCAGGCCGGATTGGATCGTCTCATCGAAGCGCGGCAGGAAGCCATGGCGGCAACCTACCACCGAGCGCTGGAGCCTTATCCCGATCTCGGAGACCGCGTGGGCGTCGTAGCCCGGTTACGAACTGACGAAGGCTACATGGCCGAGTTCGAAAAGCACGGAGACGGCAGTTTCCTGCTGATCGAAAATCATTGCCCCATCTGTGCCGCCGCCAAAGCGTGCCAAGGCTTCTGCCGTTCGGAGCTTGAGCTGTTCCAGGCAACGTTTGGCGCCGACGTGTCGGTGACGCGCCAGGAGCATCTTCTCTCGGACGGCCGACGTTGTGTTTATCGTATCGCGCATGGTGATGATTAAGCGGGCGATTATGGCCCAAATCGCGGACCTATATCGCCGTAATGACCCGAAGTTGGGTGCAATCTCGACGGTTACTCAGCGCCGTAAGCGGCAGTTTCAACTCGGACCTCCGGATGGTACCGAGAGTGTCCAGCCGCCCCACTGCCTGAACGAAGCGCTTCACCTCCAACTCGCAATTTTGGTAGTGCAAGCTGGCACGGCCTAGACTAGGTCAAGATCAGCCACGCCGAATTCGGCCGAGGAAACCTTCTCGACCCTGATGGGCGACCTCGTCGAGCCACGTCGCGACTTCATCCAATCGAACGCCCTCTCCGTCGCCAACCTCGACGTGTGAGGGGGTCACCGGTCCTCGAACCCGGGCAATACTGGCGTCGCCTCGAGCCGTACCCCATCGAGCGCCTCGGGGTCGAGGCCGAGCGCCTTGAGGATGGTTGGCGCGATTTGCGCTGTGGCAACGGTCGCATTGATGCGCTGCTGATCGAAATCCGGATGCGCGACGAGAAGGGCGACGTGCGTGTCGTCCACATTGAAGCCGCCATGCTCGGCGATCTTCGATCCGGTCGTATAGATCACGCCTATCCGCGCAATGCCGATGATGTCCGGGGTGCGCGCATCATGGGCCGGATCCTGGTAGATCAAGCTAAGGAACGGCCCGGAGAGCCACTGGCCGATCCCGGTATCGTTCGGGAAGCTGTCGAGCGCCGAAACGGCCGCTGCGGTCTTGCTGTCGCTGTTGTCCTTGAGCCAGATCAGGACTCCGTCGTCGGCAATGTCGAACGCGAAATTCGCGCCGATTGCGACCGGAAAGATCGCCGCATCGTCCAGCGCCATCCGTTTGGTAACATCGATCGGCGACTGACCATGCTTAGCGCTGACAATTAACAGCGTGTTCTTCAATAGGCCGCGATTTTGCAACGCCTCGAGCATCTGCCCGATAGAACGGTCGACAAAGCCGATGGCATTGGCCAACCCGGCACTCGGCGTACCGGTCGTATCCACATAACCGCTACCCTTGAGTTTTTGCCCGACGCTGACCGACTGGAAGTTCATTCCAAAGATCGCGGGCGTGCTCGCCGGGTGTTTGCCGGTATGGTCGGAGCCGTTGATCTCGTTGAGGATCGCTCGCACCTTGAGCCCGTCGTAAAACTCGACGCCATCGACTGCACTCGTGAAGTCGCCGCCGCGCGACGTCGGATCGGGCGCCGTTGAAAAATTGGGGCCGAGCAGACTGTGGGCTAGTGCGATGTTTTCGTCGCTCAGATCCGAATTGATTTCGGGCGCGAAGAAATCGTTGAGATTGGTTCCGGGCCCGTTGGCCGGCTGGGTATCGGGATCGTTGCCGTTGACGATGTCATACGCCGGATGCTTGTCGGACCATGCGGTCCGCAACCCATGCCGGTGGATGACCCCAAAGATACTGTTTGTGCGCACGAAATTATGCGGCCACAACGCCGAGCAACGATTATTCACCAGCTGTTGCGGCAGCTTGTTGGGGTCGATGGCTACCCCGCTGTTGAACCCGGTCAGGCTGGTCGGAACCCCGCCATCGATCGAATGCTGGTCCTTGTCGATATTCTCGGCGAGATTTACCTCGGCGCCCGGCCCGGCCGTGCAATTGCTGCCCGGCGTAAATAGCGTCCGGTCGTAGCTGTCGTCGTAAAAGACGCCGGTCGACTTCGATGTGCCGCCGGTGACCTGCGCCAAGAGGCCGGGGAACGAGTCCGAAGGCTCTGTCGTCGAGGCTTTCGTGTAGGTGATGCCATGCTCAGTCAATTTCGCCAAATTCGGGCAGAGCCCGGTCATCGTGCAATTTTCCAGATCGACGGCGTGGAGCCCGTCGACGCTCAGCAGCAGCACATGCTGAACAGCCCCTGGTCCGCCTTCGCCGGCGGCGCTTATCGAAGCCGGCATCCCGGCGACCATGGCGGCCGCGATGGCGGTCGTAGTTAACAGCTTCGTCAGCATGGCTGATCCCCCCAATTTCAAAAGCGGGGCGACCTTAAGGCGGAAGAATGACTGACTAATGACAATTAAATGACAGTTGGCGTACCAGCACGTCTCGTCGCCGGTCTGGCAAAGGTCTTGGCGAGACGAACCCGCAGCACTTGCGGGAACGACTCTCGACCTCTTTAGAGGTCGGGAGCAGCCGCGCCGCGACTTGATCGCCTCCAACGCCTCAGCGTCCTCGGTCTAGAGGTATAGTCATGCACCGAACTGCCTTCCCGCCGAGTTCTGGTCGGTGGCGGGCGCCTCGAGCCAGTTTCCGATGGCCCTGATCAGCGGCGATGACCGGAAGCCTTTGGGCTTACGTGAGGTCAGGGTGAACAGCGGCTCACCGGCTTTTTTGCCGGCGCGCCAAACGGAGAAGGGCTTGTCAGTACCTACCCGACGAAGCTGCGCCAGAACCTCGCCGACATAGGCGGCATCCAGGTGGGTCTTCGCGGCGATCCCCCGGGCGGTGCGGTAGCTGAACGCCGGGCTCGCCAACTCGGCCAGCACCGCACGTACATCGTCTTGGGTCCTCGCTTTGCCGCCGCACTCTGCCGCATCTTGCAGCACCAGCTGCCGCGGCAATTCCCAGCCCTCGATCTGGTCGCGGCGAACCAGGTCCGAGAGAATTGCCAGACGCACATAGTCGAGCAACCTCTTGCGCCCGAGCAATAGCCCGATCCGGCCGATCCCGCGGAGCAACGGGCTGGCGGTCTGCGCTCGTATCAATCGCGGAGCGACAGCTTTGAGGCGGCCGGTGATCCGCCGCAACAGCTCATCGAAATCGGCCTGGCTGATCCGCGGCCAATACGGCAGAGGGACCTCGTGCTCGGCGGTGCCGACCAGCGGGATGATCGGGTACTTCGCCACACCATCTTTTCCGTCGTCCGGCGGCAGCCGGAACTGCGTCTGGCCCTTCAGAGCTGCACAGATCGGATTGGCCTCGGGCAAGCCGAAGGTCGAGCGCAGGAACGCCTGGCAATTGCGCCGTCCGAGCTGAAAATCATGGGCGCGAAATCTTTCGTCAAGAAAGCCGCCGAAGCCGCCGAGCAGACCGCAAGCAATGGTGTAGCGCTCTTCGGCAGTGCTGTCCGGCAGCTTGCGGTGCGGCGCGATCAGGAACCGGCTAAAATCATCAGAATCCAAGGCCGAACCGAGCTCCGTCGCTCTGAACCGAGCCTGGTTGATCAACGTCGGAAACAGCACACGAATAATGTTGACGAGTTCCGGGCCGGGCTGACCCTCCGGCAGAAAAACGGGAGGCTCGGGGAATGGCGCAACCATGATGACGGCGCTGTCGGCTGACGCTCCGTCAGTCTTTGCAGCTTTTGCGTCGCCCATTAGCGCGTATTGTGCGTAATCGAACGGGTTGTTGTTGATCAGGCCGCCATCGACGTTGAGAAAAACGAAATTTTTTTCTAACGGCGACCATTCCGGGAAATTCGGCTCGATGCAGACCCCATCGCTAAGCGGGATCGGGTATTGTCTGCCCTGGTACTGGCTTATCGGGGCTTCGATGCGGCGCGACGCGAGCCCGATCGGGAAGGCCGACGAAGCGAGCGCACAAGTGCCGTATTGATCCCACTCGGAGGGAAGTGGCGGTGTCGGATCACCGTTGGGCAATGTCGCGACCGACAGAGGCAGATGGGTGTCTGCAACAACCCAGGGACTGCTCCGGCCATTGCAATTGCCGAGCCCGTTGATCGCGTAATGGACGCGGTCGCCATGGGTCTGCATACCGTAGGTGCTGTTGCCGAAGCCGACCTTGAAGGGAATGCCGCGCAGGTTCGAGACGGTCATGTAAACATGCAGCGGCTCGGCGATGTAGGAGTATGGCGGTCGGGCAACCGGCGCCGCGTCGCCGTTGGCCGCGAGAGCCCGATATTTGATGTCGTCGAGCAGCTTGGCATTGAGCAGCGAAAACACCGCAGCGCGCTTTGGGTCGCCCGGATCCCGCAAATCCTCCTCGCTGAGGAAGTCGATGCCGCCATCCTTGGCGACCATCCGAGGACGCGTAACCCAGGTGTCGTAGAGGGATGGAAGGACGCATCGCAACGCCTGATAGCGCGCATCTCGTTTGCGATGAGAATCCTCGATCTCTGCCGGGGTCAAATCTCGGGGCACGATCCCACGGGCGAGAGCGACCGCGCCAAGCGCCCCGGTGATTGCGCCCGCCGAGGCGCCGGCAACCACTTTCAAACCGACACGATGAGCAGGCGGATCGCCGTCTAGTCGTTGCTTTTCCCCCTCCCACTCGTTGAGCGCCTGGAACAGGAAATCGAGCACGCCGGCGGTGTAGGCGCCGGCCGAAATCGCGCCCGCCAGCGCCAGGCCGATCTGAAAGGTATTCTCGGACTTGTCGAGCATTGCTGCCTGCCAATGGCGAATGAACGATCGCCTTATGCACCAAGACCGGTCAGCCGGCCGTCCCGGGCAAGCCTGTCAGCATCGTCGACGGCAGACTGCCTGCACCTCCATCAATGCCGTAAAACGAGATTTTCGAATGTGAGGCAATTCACAGGTTTGCCAGTTTTTCGATCGCGCACCGCGCCGTCGGCCGGCGACGACGCGAAGCGCGATTGCGGCAGATCGCAATCTTAGATCAGGGAATCTCGTAGACGGCGACCTCGTCGGCGATGCCGCGCAACGCGCGGTGCTGCTCGGTCGGGGTGAGTCCGCTGGTTTCGAGCAACGCCGAGGCCTGTGGGTCGGTAACGACCGGTCGGGTCGCCAGGATCGTTCGCGAATCCGCGAGGGCTTGGACCCGCGCTGCGATGTTCACCGTCGTGCCAAAATAATCCTGACGGTCGTTTAGCACGACTGCCAGGCAGGGGCCTTCGTGGATCCCGATCTTGAGCAGCAGGTCTTCGCTGCTGCGCTTGTCATTGAGAGCGGGCATCGCCTCCCGCATGCGCAACGCAGCGGCGACCGCCCGGTCGGGGGTCGGGAACGTCGCCATCACGGCGTCGCCGATCGTCTTGACCACGGCGCCGGCCTCGGCCGCGACAATCTCGTTGAGCACCCGGAAATGCGCTCGCACCAGATCGAAGGCGACCAGATCGCCGACGCGCTCGTAAAGCTCGGTCGAGCCTTTGAGGTCGGTGAACAGAAAAGTCAGGCTGGTGATCTTGAGCCGCTGGTCGATATCGATCGTGTCGGTCCCGTAGAGGTCGCGGAAAACCTGGTTGGTCAATAGCCGCTTTGCGGTCAGAAACGGTCGGCGTCTGCCGAGCAGCTCGTGCAGCTTGTCGCCCGCGATCCACAGGCTCGGCAAAACCCGGGTGTCGGTGCGGTTTTCGAGCGACAGGCGCAGCGGCCCCGGACGCAATTTTGTGGTTCCGGTCGGCGCCCGCAATCTGTCGAAGACGACCGAGACACTCTGGCGCTCACGCGTCGGCTCGCCCTGCACATCGAGAAATTGCGTCCCATGCGTCACCGGGTCCATCAGGATGACGAACTCGGCCGGCAGCTGCAAAGACAGCAGAGCCTTCTCGCCGACCGGGAGCTCGACTGAATCGAGCACGATTTCCTCGATCAGCTCCTCGAAATCGTCTGGAACATCAATGCCCGACCCCCAGAAGATCTGGCGAAAATACTCCGCGAACGGCAATTCGTGAGGATCGTGTGCGTCTATCCTGCGGACCCGGCGGCTCACCGTGAATGTGACCTCGACCATTTCATCGAGGGTCGGCCGATAACCGGCGGCACACAGGGCGCAGTCGTATTCGTCCTTGTTGACGCTCTTCAACGTCGTGCTGGTATCGAGCACGCCGCCGCATCCCGGGCACAGCACATTCCACGACAGCTCGAAAATGCCGAGCCGCGCGGCGTGCAGAAAGGCGGCAATCGCGCGCTCTTCATCGATCCCGGTCTTGGCGGCGAAATCCAGCACATTGACGCGACTCAAATCGCGATCCGGCGCGTCCCGCACCAGCTTCTCGATCGCGGTTGCGGTGCCGGGATCGACCGACTGCCGCAGGATGGTAAACAGACTGCCGGCTTCGCTCATTGCTCGGAGCTCCAGGACGCGTCAAGGGATCTCATAAATCGCCATTTCGTCGGCGACGCCGCGCAGCGCGCGGCGGTGCGCTTCCGGCCTCAGCCCGCTGGCTTCGAGCAGACTGGAAGATTTGGCGTGTGCGACGACCGGTCTCGTTGCCAGGATCGAACGCGACGCGGCCAGCCCTTGCACGCGCGCCGCAATATTGACTGTGCGCCCGAAGTAATCTTGACGGTCGTTCAGCACAACGGCCAGACAAGGTCCTTCATGGATGCCGATTTTGAGCAGCAGCTCTTCGCTGCCGCGGGCTTCATTGAAGTGGCTCATCGCCTCGCGCATGCGGAGCGCCGCGGCGACCGCTCGATCGGGCGTCGGAAATGTCGCCATCACCGCATCGCCGCTGGTCTTGACGACGGCCCCGGCCTCGGCCGCGACGATCTCGTTGAGCAGCTGGAAATGCGCTCTTACGAGGTCAAATGCGACCAAGTCCCCGACCTGCTCATAGAGTTCGGTCGAACCTCTGAGATCAGTGAATAGGAACGTCAAGCTGGTGATCTTCAGCCGCTGGTCAACGTCGATCGCGTTGGCGCCGTAGATGTCGCGAAATACCTGGTTCGTCAGCAGCCGCTTTGCACTCAGGAACGGTTTGCGCCTTCCAAGGAGCTGCTGGAGTTGGTCGGCCGCTATCCACAGCCCCGGCAAAATCCGCGTGTCCGTGCGGTTGTCCAGCGACAGTCGCAGCGGCCCCGGCTGCAGTTGGATGGTTTCGGTCGCCGCACGCACCTTGTCAAAGACCAGCGAAAGGTTCTGGCGCTCGCGGGTCGGCTCACCCCGGACATCGAGGAAGTGGGTCGTATGGGTTACCGGGTCGAGGACGATCACCATCTGTGCCGGCAATTGCAACGAAAGGAGGGCTTTTTCGCCGGGCGGAAGCTCGACGGTGTCGAGAGTGATTTCCTGGATCTGCCGGTCGAGATTTTCCGGGAGATCGATGGCCGAGCTCCAGAATACCTGACGAAAATACTCCACGAATGAAAGCTCGTTCGGCTCATGCGCTTCAATCCTGCGCACCCGCCGGTTGACCGCGAACGTCACTTCGACGATCTCGTCCAGTACCGGCGCATAGCCGGCGGCGCACCACGCGCAGTGGTACTCTTCCCTGTTTACACCTTTGAGAGTCGCGCTCGCATCGAGCACGCCCCCACAGCTCGGGCACAGCACGTTCCACGACAGCTCGAATATCCCGAGCCGGGCGGCGTGCAGGAAGGCGGCTATCGCGCGCTCTTCATCAAGCCCGGTGTTGGCCGCAAAATCCAAAACGTTGATGCGGCTGAGCGCGCGATCGGGCGCATCGCGAACCAAAACCTCGATTGCGGCCGCCGCGCTGGGATCGGCCGACTGGCGCAACACCGAAAACAGGTTCTTGGCTTCGCTCATCGGGAAAGCTTGCCTCCGTCATCAGCCACGGCTCAGGCGCACAAGCCTTGGTCTCTAGAGAATGTGGACGGTGATCCCGTTCGGCAAGGTTCGTCAGCTGGAGCCCGGATTGACCGCCACGCGACCGACTGGGGCGACTTTCAGGGCCGGAGCCCGCATGGTATCCATCCCGGTAGATACTTGCTCGCTCGCTCGGCGTAGAGCGCGCCGTAATCCTTCACGTCGACGACATCGGGATGTGCCACGGGTCGAATCGCGGGTTTCTCGACCTTGCCGAGAGAGGCTTGGTCACCTGCGGCTCGGTGATGGTGCCCTGCCCGTGGTTCCCGCAGATCGCGGCAGCCGCGGCGGCCGATCTGGCGCTCGATCTCGGCGTTCACCTGACTTTGATCGAGGTCGTCGAGCCAGGCTACCGCAAGGTTATCGAGGAGCTCCCGGCCGGCGTCACCCATTTCACCCTGTATTGCACGGTCTCGGGAGATGTCGAGGCGATCACCCCGCAACACGCCCCGTGGCGGACCAACGAATATGTCTTTTTTGCCTCGGACGCGGTCGCCGAATGGTGCGCGGCTCTCGATGTCGTTCCGATCGGCTACCGCCGGATTCAGCAGCTTTGGTCGAAGCTCGACAGCTAAGCCCGACGACGCATTGAGATTTTTTCCCTTGCACGGGCGGTAAAATCCCGTTAGAGATGCGACTCAGTCGCATTAGCCTTTCCCAACAACCCCCGGAAAACCCCGCATGCCTCGGTCCGCCGTCTATCCGCTCGTCTTCATTCTGGCAATTGGAACCGGTGCCGCGGCGCAAGAGCCCACCTATCGGCTGGTCATCAAGGATCATCGGTTTCAGCCGACCGAAGTCGAGATCCCGTCCGGTCAAAAAGTCGCGCTGGTCGTCCAGAATCAGGATGCGACCCCCGAGGAGTTTGAAAGCACCGAACTCAGGCGCGAAAAGGTGGTGCCCGGCGGAGAACAAATTACCGTCTATGTCGGGCCGCTAAAGCCCGGGCAATACGAGTTCTTCGGCGACTTCAACCCGACCACGGCACGTGGTCACATCATTGCGAAATAAAGGGAATCGTCGCGATGCTCGGAGCGGCCGTCATTGTCTTTCGCGAGGTGCTCGAAGCGGCTCTGATCGTCGGGATTGTCCTGGCGGCGAGCGCCGGAGCACCGCGCCGCGGGTTCTGGGTTTGGCTCGGGCTGTTGGCAGGAGTCGCTGGCGCCGGGCTCATTGCCATGTTCGCTGGCGCCATCGCCGGAGCCGCCTCCGGCATCGGCCAGGAACTGCTGAACGCGGCTATTCTGCTGGTCGCAGTCGCGATGCTCGGCTGGCACAACATTTGGATGTCCCGTCACGGGCGCGAGCTCGCTGCGACCGCCCGGTCGATGGGCGACGCGGTGATCTCAGGGTCTCGCCCGCTCTACGTCCTGGCAGTCGTGGTCGGCCTCGCCGTATTGCGCGAGGGCTCGGAGACTGTGCTCTTTCTCTATGGCATTGCGGCGGGAGGCGGTCTTTCTGTCGCGTCGCTGATCGCCGGCGGTACGCTCGGTCTTGCCGGCGGCATCGGCATCGGGGCAGCGCTCTATCTCGGGCTGCTGCGCATCCCTACTCACCGGCTGTTTGCGGTGACGAGCTGGATGGTGCTGCTGCTGGCTGCCGGCATGGCGGCGCAGGCCGCCGGGTTTCTTGTCCAGGCCGATATGCTGCCGGCACTTGGCGACGCGGTGTGGGACACTTCCGCCGTCCTGACCGAGGACAGTATCCTCGGCAAGGCCTTGCATACATTGATCGGGTATGTCTCGCGCCCAGACGGCATCCAGATCCTGTTCTACGTCGTCACGCTCTCCGGCATATGGCTGTTGACCCGGGCAGTCGGCAAACCCTTACCGCCTTCCGGCTCATCGCTGCGCCGGAGCGCCGAGGCCTCGCTGTTCGTGATCCTAGTGCTTGGCGGGTTGGCGGCGGCCCCCGCCGCACAGGCGCAACTTAAGGTCAGATACCCGATCGTCGATTATCGAGAAGTCGAGATCGAGCCCTTCGGCGATATTACTTTCGACAAGCCAAAGAGCGGATTAAGCAACAACCAGCGATACACGATCGAATATGGCTTTGGCCCGCTGCCCAACTGGTTTGTCGAGGTCGGACATGAATTGGCGGCACCGAACGGCGAGAACATCACCTACGACGCGACCGAACTCGAGAGTTACCTGCAGCTGACACCGACAGGCAGGTATTTCGGCGATCTTGCGATGTTTGCTGAATACGAGCACCCGCTGCGCCGAGGCGACCCGAAATCCTTCACCTTCGGACCGCTGGCGCAGACCGAGTTCGGCGAAATCGCCGGGATCGGCGCTCTGCACACCCTGAACCTGCTGTTCAAGAGGACGGTGGGCAACAACCGAACCGACGCAACAGAGTTCGACCCCATCTGGCAATCGCGATTGCTGCTCAACCCGCTGTTTCAGCCAGGGCTCGAGTATTACGGTCAGATCAATCAGATACTAAACCCCGGTAAGGCCGCCGATCAGCAGCACCGCCTCGGGCCGGCGTTCGTCGGCGTCAACAATTTCGCGCCCTACGGCAAGCTCAAATACGAGGTCGGCTATCTATTCGGGCTGACCCAGGCAACCCCACGCGGCACCGTGCGATGGCGCTTCGAATACGAGATCCCGTTCTGAACCCTAATGCCGCACGATCACTCGGCCGCTTCGGCCTTCTCCATCGGCAGCGGCTCGGTGCCGATCCAGGGATGTTCGGCGATGTCGAACAGAATGCCTTCGGGCCCGTAGAACTTGGCCTCGAAACCGCCGACGCGATCGCCGCCCTGGTCCATGTAATGCGTCCCGCCCAACCCCTCGACCTTCTTCGAGAAGGTCTCGACGTCCTCGACCAGGATGCCGAAATGGTGCAGTCCGGTGTAGTCGAGGCCTTTGCCGATCTGGTCGGTCTTGAACCGCAGGATCGCCAGATCGATGGTGCCGTCGCTCAGATGATAGCCATAGGCAAGCGGACCATCGGTTTTGCGTACTTCCGTGAAGTCGAACGCTTTCTTATAGAACTCGGCCATCGCGTCGGGATCTCTCGCGGCGATTGCGATGTGACGTAGTTTTGCCATGCTTAGTTCCTTTAGCGATGTGGCTTTCCGGCTTGGTCAGCGTCACCCCCGCGAAAGCGGGGGTCCAGGGCGTGTGACGCAACGGTGGCTCTGGATTCTCGCTTTCGCGAGAATGACGACATAGCGGCGGGCTACTCCGCTGCTTCTTTGATCTCGGCGGCGAGCGGCTCGCTGCCAGCCCAGGGATGCTCGGCGATATCGAAGAGGATCCGTTCCGGGCCGTAGAATTTCTTTTCGAAATAGCCGGAGTTTGCATCCTGATGGGTGCGGTCGATGTAATATTCGGCGCCGAGGCTCTCGAGTTTTTTCGAGAATTCGTCGACATCCTCGACCAGCACGCCGAAATGGTGGATGCCGCGATAGTCGAGGCCTTTGCCGAGCTGATCGGTCTTGAATTTAAGGATCGCCATGTTGAGGGTGCCGTCGCTAAGAAACACGCCGTCTGCGAGCACCCCATTCGGCCGCCCAACTTCCTTGAAGTCGAACGCTCTCTTATAGAACTCGGCCATCTTCTCCGGGTCTTCCGCGGCAATCGCGATGTGACGCAGCTTTGGCATGCCGACCTCCTGGCGTTGCTGATAGACCAGCCTAACACGACCGCTGTTTCATCTCGAAGCGTCGTGTAAAGCCTCGCGGCGGATCGACGCCAAAATGCGCGCGAGATTTTTGCCGACGTGGGCGAGCGCCTCGTCCCACGCGAAGAGCCCGAAGCGGTCGAATTCCGGCAGTAATGTCCCGTTGGGGAGCGCAAAGCGCGAGGCGCAGATCAGGCTCTGCGGATCCGGAAGCTGCTGCGGCGTCCAGACGAACAACGCCAGGTCCTTGCCGCGCAGATACGGGTGCACCCCGAGGTCGACGAGTTCGTTCGCCGGTACTGTGAGACCGGTCTCTTCTAGGAGTTCGCGTGCCGCTGCGGCCGCGAAATTCTCCCCCGCCTCCGACACTCCCTTGGGGATGTCCCAGCGCGGCGATCGGGTCGCGTGGCCGAGCAAGATGCGGCGCCCGTCGGTGACAATCACACCGCAGCTGGTCTGCCGCGATGTCACGGCCGGGTACCGCCGGCTGAGACGCCGCCATAGAACACACCGTGCTTGTCATTATCGGAGGCGGTGCCGGAATCGGTGCAACCTCCGGCCAAAACGGACAGAACCAGGCCGATTAAGGCGAGCCAGAATCTCGTCGACATGTCAGGCGGCCTCGTAGCGGAGCGTCTCCTCGCGGTTTGCCTCGCGGAAGCGGGCGACAGCCGCGGCGTGAAACGCTCGCTCGGCCGTAACTCCCTGCCCTCTCCGTTCTCGAACGCTTCGAGGCAGTCGTGGTAATGCCGCGCCTGTTCCGGGCTGAACGCATCCACCGGAGATAAGAGTCCGTCGCATTCGTAGCGCGCGACTTGCGATGCTGTAAGCTTCTTGCCCATTCCAAACTCCGGCGGCTTTATCTGCTGGTATCGTATCCGAAGGAGACCCGAAGGTGGCTGTCGAAATGCGTTCCTACCGGCCCGTGATCATCGGGCGCCGCGGCGCCGTCGCGGCAAACCATCCACTGGCGGCCCAGGCCGGGCTGCTGGCGCTGCGGGCCGGCGGCAATGCGGTCGATGCGGCGGTCGCGACGGCGGCAACGCTTGCCGTCGTCGAGCCGATGATGTCGGGGCTCGGCGGCGACGGGTTCTACCATGTCTACGACCAGACGACCCGCCGCGCTGTCGTATTCAACGGCACCGGCCCGGCGCCTGCCGCGGCAACGCCGGAACGCTATGCCGGCGGCATCCCGCGCACCGGGCCGCTGTCGGTCTCGGTCCCGGGCACGCTCGCCGGGCTCGATGCGATGCACCGCGGCTTTGGCCGGCTGCCATGGGGCGATTTGTTCGCGGAGGCGATCACCTTTGCCCGCGACGGCTTCGGCGCCACCCCCAGCTACCGCCATTTCGCCGAAGAATATCGCGCGACACTCGCTGCCGATCGGCGCAGCGCTGCGACCTTTCTGGTTGCCGGAGCGGCGCCGCCTCCGCTCGGCTCTCCGATCGTCCAGGCCGACCTCGCGCGTACTCTCGAAGAGGTCGCCTCTGGAGGCGCAGAGACCTTTTATCGCGGCGCCCTGGCGCGGCGGCTGGCGGCCGGGCTCGAAGCTGCCGGAGCATTGGTTTCGGCGCAAGATCTCGAAACCTTCAAGGCCGAGGAGCAAGACCCAATCGGCATCGACTACCGCGGTTTTACGGTGCTCGAGGCGCCGCCGAACTCGACCGGCTTTGTCCTGCTTCAGGAGCTGAAGATCCTCGAAAACTTCGATCTCCGCGGAATGGGCCTGTTATCGGCCGACGCGGTCCACGTCATGGTGGAAGCCAAAAAACTCGCCTTCGCCGACCGCGAGCGCTGGGGCGCCGACCCGAATTCTCTCAAAGCACCGCTCGAGAAACTGCTGTCCGCCGATTACGCAGCGCAGCTCGCCGGCCATATCGATATGCGGCGTGCGGCGCCCACTCGCAGCCTCGCCGACGCCGCCGGAGACACCACCTATTTTTGCACCGCCGACGGCGAGGGTAACGCCGTCTCCGGCGTGCAAAGCATCAACAGCGGCTTTGGTTCCGGCATCATGGCGGGCGACACCGGCATCCTGCTCAACAATCGGATGAGCTATTGGCACCTCGAACCCGGCCATGCGAACCGGCTGCGCCCCGGGCGGCGGGTGCGCCATACGATGAACCCGCCGATCGTGCTGAAGGACGGTGCGCTGTGGTGCGTGTTCGGCACTCCCGGCGCCGACAACCAGGTGCAGATCAATCTGCAGGTGCTGACGGCGATGATCGATTTCGGGCTCGACCCGCAGCAGGCCGCCGAAATGCCGCGCTGGACCTCGAACGCCTCAGGCCAATACGCCAATTACCCGCATGACGGTGAGGACGCGCTGACCATCGAGCAACGCTTTCCGGAGGCGTTGCGCAACGAGCTGGCCTACCGCGGTCACCCGGTGCGCAGCGTAGGCGACCTCGACGGCCCTTGCAGTATCGAGATCATCCGTCGCGATGCAGCGACCGGCATGCTGCTCGCCGGGTCCGATCCGCGACGCGACGGTTGGGCCCTGGCGTGGTGATGCAACCGGGCATGATGGTACTCGTGAGGAGCAGGTCGTGAAAATTCGTGACGTCGAGGTTTTTCAGATCCAATGGGCACCCGAGGACACGCCGGCGCAGCGCAGTGCTTGGGTCAGAGTGCAGTGTGATGATGGCCTGTCCGGCATCGGCGAGGCGTCGCCGATGCAGGGCGGCCTCGCCTCGCTCGGCGTAGTCAAGAATAATCTGGCGCCGGCTCTGATTGGCAAGGACCCGCTCGACCATGCCGTGCTGCTCGACACGCTGCTGCACAGCTTCGTAAAGCTGGGGCCCGAAGGTGCGCTGACCGGCGCATTGGCGGCGCTCGACATTGCGCTGTGGGATGTCAAAGGCAAACTGCTGGGCCAGCCGATTTTCAAGCTCCTCGGCGGCGCCTGGCGCACCAGCCTGCCGTTTTATGCCTCGATCGGCGGCAATGGCGAGCGCAGTATCGACAATGTCCTGCGCGTCATCGAAGCCCGGCTCAAGGATAACCCCGCGGCGGTGAAAATCCGCTTCGACAACGACCGAACCAGGCCGGATATCGACATTCCCGGCGACATCGCGAAAGCCCGCGCGGTGCGGCGGCTCGTCGGGGACGGCTTCCCGCTCGCCTTCGACGCCAATAACGGCTACACGGTCGGCGGCGCGATGCGCGTCGGGCGTGTGCTGGAAGAGCTCGGCTATTGGTGGTTCGAAGAGCCGGTGCAGCATTACCACGTCAAAGCGCTGGGCGAGGTCGCACAGCGGCTCGATATAACCGTCTCGGCCGGCGAGCAAAGTTATACGTTGTCGGCAGTCGCGGATCTGATCGCGGCCGGTGTCCGCATGGTGCAGCCCGACATCGTCAAGATGGGAGGCATTACCGGCATGACGCGGTGCGCCGCACTGGCCAGTGCGCACGGTGTCGAGTTGGTCCCGCACCAGACGCAGCCGACGATTGGCCATATGGCGAACCTGCATTTCGCGGCCAGTCAGCTGCATGCCACCAAGCCATGCGAGCTGAATGACCCGTCGCCGCGCATGCACGCGGTTTTTGAGAATCCCCCAAAGCCGGTCGACGGTCTCTTTGATCTGCCGCTCGAGCCTGGATTGGGGCTGAGGATTATCGAGGCGGAGCTGGCAAAGCGGCGCGTGCTGATCGCCTGAGACGTAACGATGAACGGAGTCGTCAAGGCAGTGAGCCGCAGTGCGAAGCACACACTGGTCAAGCCCAACGAGAGCAGTATCAGGCTGCTGATCGGGCTCGGTGTCGACGGCGACGCGCATCTCGGCACTACCGTCAAACACCGCTCGCGAATGGCGCGCGATCCCAGCCAACCCAATCTGCGGCAGGTTCATCTGATTCATGCCGAGCTGCATCAGGAGCTGGCGGAAGCGGGGTTCGCGGTGTCGCCCGGCGAGATGGGCGAGAACGTGACGACGCAGGGTGTCGATCTGCTCGGCTTGCCGGCCGGCACTTGGCTGCACCTCGGCGAGACGGCCATCGTCGAGGTGACCGGGTTGCGCAATCCTTGCGCCCAGCTGGACCGCATTCGACGCGGCTTGATGGCGGCAACCCTCGACCGCGACGAAAGCGGTAACCTGATCCGTAAAGCCGGCATTATGGGCATCGTAATCGCGTCCGGCGAGGTGCGGCCCGGCGATCAGATCGAGGTCAAGCTGCCGCCGCTCCCGCATCGATGGCTCGCGCCGGTATAAGTCGAATACCGCCATTACTGCGCTGCGATATTGCGCGATCGTTTGGGTGCTGAGGGGATTTGAGTCCCAGCGGATGAAGGCTGTTTAATAACAGACTTCTGGCGGAGAGAATTCCCCGTTCGGATATGCGTAGGGAATTGCACCGCAAGGCGCTGGGTAGCCTGATTGGCAAAGGGCGAACCGCTCACTCGATCCGGAACCAGTTGTGCCAGCCGTTGTCCCACCAGGCGGAGTAGGCGCTGCCATCGGGACCGACCGCGAAGAGATCAATATGATTGGGCTCGGACGAGACAGCCGTGATCGGCGCGTTCGGCGCGAAGCTGCGCTCGGCGATGCGGAACCACTCACGCCATCCGCCATCCCACCAGGCGGAATAGACGCCGCCATCGAGCCCGACGGCGAAGAGATCGATGTGATTTGCTTCGCGGGCAACCGCCGCGACCGGGGTCATCTGCGCGAAGCCCCCGCTCGGGGAAATCCGCGACCAGTCGTGCCAGCCCTCGTTCCACCACGCCGTATACACGCCGCCATCGGGACCAACCGCAAAGAGGTCGATATGGTTTGGCGAGCGCGCGATCGCCGCAATCGGCGTGGTCTGCGCGAAGACGGTCTCGGAGATGCGGAACCAGTCATGCCATCCGCCATCCCACCAGGCCGTATAGACGCCGCCATCGAGGCCGACGGCGAAGAGATCGATATGGTTCGCTTCGCGGGCAACCGCCGCGATCGGTGTGTGTTCGGCGAACCTAGCTTCGCCGAGCTGCGCCCAGTCGTGCCAGCCCTCGTTCCACCACGCCGTGTACACGCCGCCATCGGCGCCGACGGCGAAGAGATCGATGCAGTTTGGCTTGCGCGAGATCGCTGCAATCGAGGTGTTCTGCGGGAAGGTGTTCCGGGCGAGGCGGAACCACCCATGCTCGTCCTCGTCGAGCCAGGCGGAATAGGCGCCGCCATCGAGGCCGACGGCGAAGAGGTCGACGTGGTTGGCGGTGCGTGAGACGGCCGCGATCGGCGTGTTCTGTGCGAATTTCGCCTGGGAGACGGGCGACCATTCGTGCCATCTGCCATCCCATCTGGCCCGGTTCACCGCGCTATCGAGGCCGATCCCGAACAGATCCAGTCCATCCGACCAGCGATAGACGGCGGCAAGCGGCGTCGTCTGGGTGAATTTTGGCGCCGGCGTCTTCTGCGTGATAATGGCCTGGGCGATCAAGGTCCCGTCGAGCCTCGACCCCGTCTCGTCCCGGCTCGACGGCCCGCCGAAGACTGTTTGGCCACGCGCCGCATTGGCCGCCAGCAGCGCAAGCACCATCAGGCTGCAACAGCCGCCCAACCAGAGGCGATGCCGGCATCCGCCGATGGGAAAACAGGAGATCCTACACATTCTCACTCTCCTTTAGCCGACATTCCCAGGATTCCCGAGTTGTCGGCGCAAGTTTCTGCCCTTCGAGTTTACGAGGTAACATATTTGAACCGCAACAGCTGCGGTAGGCGGCCGAAGCTACAGGTTGCTTGCCTCGCGGGGTTGGAACCGGTGGCTTTGCCCTCATCACGGCGCACCTCTCCCGTCGTGATCCGCGCCTTTCCAGCCCAAGCCCCGCGATTGACCGCCGGCCTGAGGCGGCGGCGTCGCGCAATGATGTCGCACGGACCTTTATCGTGCTGTCCCTTACGATGCTGGCCGACGGCACGATCAGGCAGGCGATCCCGGTCGCGTTGCCAAAAGCGTTCGCCGCGGGGCTGACCGGCCTCACCGATGGCGGGACGCTCGGCGTCAGCACGATCGGCGTCAAGCTGGTGGCGATGGTCTACGACAGCACCGGGAGCTTTGCGCCGCTGTGGCTAACATTAGCCGGCTGTGCTGCGTTTGTCGCTGTCGCTGGGCTGTTCCTCCCCGGCCGGCTGCGGCGGGCGCCCGTCTTCATCCCGCAACCGGCGCACTAGCAAGCGCGCCGGCCGATGGGCGCTAATGCTCCGAGGTGAGGCTAACAAAAGGCGGAAAATTGTAGGAAGGACGGTGTCGCCGCGGCGTGATGGATGGTGTTGGTGGCGATGCGGATGTCGGCTTCGGTGTCGTTGGCCAGCACCGGATTGCCGCTGTTGGTATTGCGGGCGCGGCGCGGGAAATTGCTGCTGGTGACGTCGATCTCCAGCCGGTGACCGGCCGCGAAACTGTGGTGGATGTGGCCGAGATTGATGGTCAGCCGCTCAATCCGGCCTGGGATCAGCGGCCTTGGCTCGCCCGAGGGGTCGCGGTACATCGCACGGGTCACGCCATCCATCAGCAGCATGGCGCGGCCGTCCGGGTGGAGGTCGATCAGCTTGGCGACAAAATCGGTGTCGGGGCGGTCTGATTGCACGGACAAGGTCACTCGGACCTCGCCGGCAATGGTCAGCGCTTCGGGCAATGCCTCTCCGCGGTAGATCAGGCCGTAATCGGGCAATCTCTGGGCCGGGCGCTGGTCGCGAGGGCCGGCATCGATCAGCATGTTGCGCCCGCCCAAGGTCGGGATCGGGCGGCGCGGATCATAACGGTAGCTGCACGCCGGCCCACCCGGCCCGTGCACAGTGATTCCGCCGTCGCCGCGCAGAAAGACCCGTCGCGGCACCACCTGCGGTGGCGGCCAGGACTCTGCATAGCGCCAGTCGTCGGGGACATAGGTTTCGCGATCTTCGACCCAGGCGCGCGGCGAGTAGAACACCGCCGGCGTGTCGAGCATCGCAGTCGGCTCGTCTTTCAGCCAATGACCGAACCACTCGAAATACGGATCGCGCGGCCAGAAATTGCGATGATAGACAAAATAGTGCTCGTTGGGGCCGATCCACAGCTTCTGATTCCCGACCCGCGCTTGAATATCGCTGAACGCCGCCAACACGCTGGTCTGGAAAATGTCGAACCATGTCGTGACGTGAAACCCGGGGATCTCGATCGAGCGGCGGAAATTATGCGCGCTGCGAAACGCATCGGGCGCCGGATGCGTGATGATCTCGTCGAGAAAGGGCTGCCAGATGGCGAAATCCGGGTAACGCGTCAGCGGCAGTCGCATCCAATCCGGCGAAGCGATGAACGGCGGGTCGGAATGACGCGCCGCGTCGAGCCGCGCATAGCGCTCCGCCGCCGCGGCCGCGGCCATCTCCAGCTGTGCTGTGGTCACTCCCAAGCGCTGCGTCACGGCGGCCCGATGCGAGGGCGACAAGCCGGGGATGTTTCGCGCCACCCACAACCACAGCCGTTCCATCTCGATCGACTGCCCCTCATAGACGACGTCGTCATAGATGCTGGACGCGCCGGCTTGGGCAAAAAACGCCCGCAATGTCGGGTGCCGCGTCGAGGCCGCGGCGAATGCCGTCGTCGCGCCGGCCGACGAACCCGACAGCCCCACCCGGTGATTGCTCCAGGGCTGGCCGGCGATCCAGTCCAAAGTGTCGTATCCGTCCATGGCATCGTCGGCATATACCCGGTCCTCCCCTTCCGAACCATGGCGCCCGCGCGTATCCTGGTAAACCGCGACATAGCCGTGTGCGAGGATGTTGCGCCACCCGCGCAGGATCGAGCCGCGCAGCGGTTCTTCCGGGCTCGGCAGCCAGGCCTTGGTGCAGTCCGTCTTGTCACCCGCATCGGCCGCGGCGATGCCGTAAGGCGTGCGATGCAAGATCACCGGCCATTGCGGTCCGCCGCTCCCCGGCAGGAAGACAAAGGTATTGAGGCGGACGCCGTCGCGCATCGCCACCATGGCCTGAAAGGCGCGCGCGCCGGTCTCATCATCGACGATCTGCATCGGCCTCGTCTCCCGGCAGTGGCGTTTCACCATAGCCGATGGAATTATGTCACAGCTGATAAAACCAGGGAGGAGACGCGATGGCGATAACCCGCAGAGATCTGCTCGGGAGCGCCGGCAGTGCACTCGCCGGCATCGCGTTTGTCGAATGCGCGCTTGGCAGCGAGGCAGGCGCGCAAACCCAGCCGCGGCGCCGCGAGGTCGTCGTCAACGGTCAGCGGGTCAGAACCATCGATGTGCACGCCCATTGTGCGGTGCCCGAAGCAATGGCGCTGATGGGGCTTAAGGTGGCGCCGGAAGCTCTGATGCTCTCGCACGACCGCATCCGCGTCATGGACGAGCAAGGGATCGACATGGAGGCCCTCAGCATCAACCCTTACTGGTACAAGGCCGATCGCGACCTCGCCCGGCAAATTATCAAAATCCAGAACGAAAAGCTCGCCGAGATCTGCGCCGAGCAACCGGAGCGCTTCGTGGCTTTCGGCACCGTTGCACTGCAGCATCCGGACCTCGCGGCCGAGCAGCTCGAGACTGCGGTCAAGCAACTGGGACTGCGCGGCACCCTGGTCGGCGGCAGCGTCGACGGCGAGGAATTGTCTGACCCGAAATTCCATCCGTTTTGGGCAAAAGCCGAGGAACTCAACGCGCTGATTTTTATTCACCCGCAAGGAACGACAGAGCTCGCTGCTCGGCTGAAGGGTAGTGGCGGACTGACCAACGTGATCGGCAATCCGCTCGAGACCACGATTGCGCTGTCGCATTTGATCTTCGAAGGCACTCTCGACCAATTCCCGGGACTGAAAATTTGCGCGGCCCATGGCGGCGGGTATCTGCCGTCCTATGCGGCACGATCGGATGCCGGTTGCCTGACCTTTCCGAACCGCTGCACGACGCCGCTGAAAAGACCCCCGACGGAATACCTAAAGCAACTCTATTACGATTCGCTGGTCTTCACACCGGAAGCGTTGCGACACTTGATCGCCGAGGTCGGCGCGAGCCAAATCGTCATGGGCACCGACTACCCGTATCCGTGGACCAAGACTGCAGTGGATCACATCCTCACAGCGCCCGGGCTCAGCGATGCCGAGCGCGCCGCAATGCTTGGGCAAACCGCAGCCGGCTTGCTTGGCATCAAATCGTAAGGTTTTACGTATGCGCTCCTGGAAAGACTCTTAGCACCGCGAGGATCATCGCCATCTGGGCGAAGCCGACGCCGCCGACCCACTTGGTCAATTCGGCTCGAAGCTCGGCCAAGTCGGTTTTGGTGGCGAGGGATGAGAGATCGAGATCCGGAGCTTTCTTCACCGCACGGGTTACGGCCTCGGCTTGCTCGCCGGTGAAGCCAATCCAATGTCACGTCGCCGGCTGGCCGACGCGGCCTCGCGACGGAGCGCCGTAGAGCTCGCGGGCGCGTTTTTCGAAGGCGCCGACCATGCGGCGGACCGCCTCGCTGAACAAGACCTCGATCAGCCGTTGCAATAGGCGCGACTTGAATTCGAAATCAACGAAGAAGCCGAGGCGGCAGCCGTCCGGGACCGCTGTAAAGGTCCAGTGGTTGTTCAGGTAGCGGAACGGCCCCTCGGCATACTCGACATCGATGCGCTGCGGCGGATCGAGTGCGACGCGCGACGTGAAGCGTTCGCGGAACATCCGGAAGCCGATGATCAAATCGGCGACGATCAGATCGGGCTGGCGCTCCTTGATCCGCGCGCCGACGCACCAGGGGAGAAATTCGGGATAGCGCTCGACATCGGCGACGAGGGTGAAGAGCTGCTCGGGCGTGTAGGGAAGCACACGCTCCTCAGCATGGGTTGGCATCGCCGCGCAACCCTAGCGGGCGGCGGCACGCGCGGCGCGCAGCCGCGCAAAATCCTCCCCCGCGTGATAGGAAGACCGCGTCAACGGCGACGCCGATACCAGTAGAAAACCCTTGGCCGCCGCGAAGCCGGCATAGCTGCCGAATTCCTCCGGTGTCACGAAGCGCGCAATCGCATGATGCTTTGGGGTCGGCTGCAGGTATTGCCCAATCGTCAGGAAATCCACGTCGGCCGCACGCAGATCGTCCATGACTTGCAGCACCTCGGGCTTGTCCTCGCCGAGCCCGACCATGATCCCGGATTTTGTAAAGAGCGCCGGGTCAATCCGCTTGACCTGGTCGAGCAGCCGCAATGAGTGGAAGTAGCGAGCCCCCGGCCGCACTTCGGCGTAGAGGCGCGGCACCGTCTCGAGGTTGTGGTTGAATACGTCCGGTTTCGCGCCAATGACGATTTCGAGCGCCTCCTTCTTGCGCAGAAAATCGGGGGTCAGCACCTCGATTGTCGTCTCCGGAGCGGCCCCTCGGATCGCCCTAATGGTATGCGCGAAATGACCGGCCCCGCCGTCGTCCAGATCGTCGCGGTCGACCGAGGTGACGACGACATGGGCAAGGCCGAGCGCCGCGACTGCCGCGGCGACCCGCTCGGGCTCGTGCGGGTCGAGCCGGTCGGGCCGGCCGGTCGCGACATTGCAGAAGGTGCAGGCGCGGGTGCAGACCCGCCCCAAGATCATCACCGTCGCATGTTTCTGCTTCCAGCATTCGCCGATATTCGGGCAGGCTGCTTCCTCGCAAACGGTGTTGAGCTTGAGGTCGCGCATCAGCCGGCGCGTCGCCTGGTACTCCGGCGAACCCGGTGCCCTGACGCGCAGCCAATCCGGCTTGCGCGGGATCGGGCTATCGGGACGGCGTGCTTTTTCCGGGTGACGGAGAGACGCCGCGGCCCCAATTCCGCTCGAGAGGTTCATCAAAGCCGCCGATCAGACACTTAGCCGCCACCGCGTCTAGAAGTGGATGGCCCGCCCGTAAGCGTCAAGCACGGCCTCGTGCATCGTCTCCGACAGGGTAGGATGCGGGAAGATCGTGCGGATCAGCTCGGTCTCGGTGGTTTCCAGGGTTTTGGCGATCGTGTAGCCCTGGATCAGCTCGGTGACCTCGGCGCCGATCATATGCGCCCCCAATAGCTCGCCGGTCTTGCTGTCGAAGATTGTTTTGACCATTCCCTCGGGCTCGCCGAGCGCGATCGCCTTCCCATTGCCGATAAACGGGAAATGGCCGATTTTGACCTCGTAGCCGGCTTCCCGGGCGCTCGTTTCGGTAAGGCCGACGCTGGCGATCTGCGGCCGGCAATAGGTGCAGGCCGGGACATTGCGGATATCGAGCGGGTGCACGTCATTGATCCCGGCAATGCGCTCGACGCAGATCACCCCTTCATGGCTGGCCTTGTGGGCCAGCCATGGCGGCCCGACGACATCGCCGATCGCATAAACGCCGGGCTCTCCCGTGCGCAGCCATTCATCGACGACGATGTGGGTTTTTTCAACGACGACGCCGGTGTTCTCCAGCCCGATGTCTTCGACATTGCCGACAATGCCGACGGCGAGGATGACCCGCTCGACATGCGCCTCGAGGACCTCGCCGCCGGCCTCGAGGCGCGCGATGACGGTATCGCCGCCATTTTCCAGCGCGGTAACGGTCGCGCCGGTGTGGATCTTGATCCCCTGCTTTTCAAACGATTTGCGGGCAAAAGCAGAGATTTCCTCATCTTCGACCGGCAGCACGCGATCGAGCACTTCGACCACCGTCACCTCGGAGCCCATGTCGTGGTAGAAGCTGGCGAATTCGATCCCGATCGCGCCCGAGCCGACGACCAGCAGCGATTTGGGGATCGCCGGCGGCACCATCGCTTCCTTGTAGGTCCAGACGCGTTCGCCGTCCGGCTCGAGCCCAGGCAAGGTGCGCGACCGCGCCCCGGTAGCCAGGACGACATGCTCGGCGGCTAGATCGGCGACAGGGTTGCCGTCCTTCTCGACTGCGAGCCGACCGCTCCCGGTCAAGCGGCCCTGCCCGTCGAAGATAGTGACCTTGTTCTTGCGCAGGAGATAAGCAACGCCATTCGACAGTTGCTTGGCGACGGCGCGGGACCGCGCCACGACCTTGCCGGCATCAAAGCTGATGTCCTTAGCAGAGAACCCGAAATCGTCGAGGTGACGCAGCAGATGAGAGATTTCGGAGCTGCGCAACAGGGCTTTTGTCGGAATGCAGCCCCAATTGAGGCAGATACCCCCGAGATGCTCCCGCTCGACAAGCGCTGTGTTCAAACCCAGTTGCGCGGCGCGAATGGCTGCGACATAGCCGCCCGGACCGCCGCCCAGAACGATCAAGTCAAATGCAGTCTCGGCCATCCCGCCGTCGCACCTCTTAGAGCAGCATGGTCAGCGGGTCTTCGACGAGCTTCTTGAATGCCGCCAGGAATTGCGCGCCCACTGCGCCGTCGACGACACGGTGATCGCAGGCCAAGGTGCAGCTCATGACGGTCGCGATCGCAAGCGCGCCATTTTTGACGACGGGGCGAGGTTCGCCGGCCCCGACGGCGAGAATGCCGCCATGCGGCGGGTTGATGACCGCGGCAAAATCGCGGACCCCGTACATCCCGAGGTTCGAGATCGAAAACGTCCCGCCTTGAAACTCCTCGAGCTTCAGTTTCCCCGCCCGGGCGCGCTCCGCCAGGTCTTTGGTCTCATTGGCGATGACCGCCAGCCCCTTGCGGTCGGCATTCTTGACGATCGGCGTGATCAGCCCGTCCTCGAGGGCGACCGCGACGGCGATATCGACGGTGTTCCAGAGGAGGATCGCCTCGTCGCTCCACGAGGCATTGGCCGCAGGGACCTGGCGCAAGGCGAGCGCGGTTGCGCGAAGCACAAAATCATTGACCGAAATCCTATAGGCATCGGATTTCGCGTTGAGCTCGGTGCGGAACTTCAGCAGTTCGTCGATCTCGCAATCGACCGTTAGATAAAAATGGGGAACCGTTTGCTTCGATTCGGTCAGTCGTCTGGCGATGACGCGGCGCATCGTGCTGAGCGGCCGCTCGGTGTAGGGCGGGTTGCCGGCAAGCGCCAGAACCCGTTCCTTAGTGAGAGCGGGCAACGGGAGCGGCGCGGGCGTCGGCGGAAGTTGCGCGCCGCCGGCGGGCCGAACCTGCACGGGTGTCGGTGAGCCACGAGCGGCGGAAATCGCCGCTTCAATATCTGCCTTGATAATGCGGCCTTGCGGGCCCGAACCGCTGATCGTGTCGAGGTCGATACCGGCTTGCCGCGCCATCCGGCGGGCGAGCGGGGTTGCAAAGATCCGGCCGTTTCCGCCGCGCTCCTCAGTCACGGCCGGTTGCGCCCGCCCGATTATCGGCTGAGCCGGCTCGCTTTGGCCCGGCTCGGTCTGTCGGGCTGGCCTGGGCGATGGCGGTTCTGCGGGTACAGCCTTGATCGGTGCTCCCTCAAGCTGCCCGAGCGACGAAGCATCCTCGCCTTCGCCGAGTAGCAACGCGATCGGCTGATTGACCTTGATCCCTTGCGCGCCTTCCGGGACGAGGATCTTGCCGACCCGCCCGTCATCGACAGCTTCGAACTCCATCGTCGCCTTATCGGTCTCGATCTCGGCGAGGACATCGCCCGAATGGACCTCGTCGCCCTCTTTTTTGAGCCACTTGGTCAGGTTGCCTTCCGTCATTGTCGGCGACAGCGCAGGCATCAAAATTTCGATCGGCATCGCCCCTCTCAGCGGTAGGCGATTTTGCGCGCCGCGGTGACGATGTCCTCGACCTGCGGCACCGCAAGGCGCTCGAGATTGGCGGCGTAGGGTAATGGGACGTCCTTGCCGGCAACCCGCCTCACGGGTGCGTCGAGCCAATCGAACGCCTCTTCCATTATCATCGTCGCGATTTCCGAGCCGATGCCGGCAAAGGGCCAGCCCTCTTCGACCGTGACGATCCGGTTGGTTTTCTTGACCGAAGCGACGACCGTTTCGATGTCGAACGGCCGCAGGGTACGAAGATCGATGACCTCGGTTGAGATGCCAGCCTTTTCGAGCTCCTCGGCGGCTTGCATCGCAAGCTTTACCATTCGCGAAAAGGCCGTGATCGTGACGTGCTCGCCGGACCGGGCGATGCGTGCCTTGCCGATCGGCACGAGGAAGCCGGGATCATCCGGCACGGCAAAGGTTTCGCCATAGACTAGCTCGTGCTCGAGAAAGACCACCGGGTTCGGGTCGCGGATGGCGGCCTTCAATAATCCCTTGTGGTCGGCGCCGGTATACGGCGCGACGACCTTGAGGCCGGGGCAATGGGCATACCAGCTGGCATAGCATTGCGAATGTTGCGCGGCCACGCGCGCGGCGATGCCGTTTGGCCCACGGAAGACGATCGGGCAGCTCATCTGGCCGCCCGACATGTAGCGGGTCTTTGCCGCGGAGTTGATGATTTGATCGATCGCTTGCATGGCAAAGTTGAAGGTCATGAATTCGACAATCGGCCGCAGCCCGGCGAAGCCGGCGCCGACCCCGAGGCCGGTGAATCCCTGTTCGGTAATCGGGGTATCGATGACCCGCCGCGGTCCGAATTCCTGCAACAGCCCCTGGCTGACCTTGTAGGCCCCCTGATACTCGCCAACCTCCTCGCCGAGCAGGAACACCGTCTCGTCGCGCCGCATCTCCTCGGCCATTGCGTCACGCAATGCCTCGCGCACGGTCATTGTCGTGGTCTTGCCGGCGTACTCCGGCTCTGCCGCGACAATGCGGCGGTCCGGCGCCGGGGCAGCTGAGGCCGGCGGCGAACGCGCTTCTACCGGAACCTCGCGACTCTTTATCGGCGTCAAGGCGGTTCTTGCGCGGTCGCCTAATTCCTCGCCGTTTCCGGAGATCACTGCGATCGGAGTGTTGACCGGGACATGCTCGGTGCCTTCGGGGATCACGATTTGGGCGAGCACACCTTCGTCAATTGCTTCAACCTCCATCGTCGCCTTGTCAGTTTCGATTTCGGCGAGCACGTCTCCGGCCCTGACCGGCTCCCCCTCGCTTTTCAGCCAGCGCGCGATCTTGCCCTCAGTCATTGTCGGCGACAGCGCCGGCATCAGCACTTCGGTAGCCATGCGTTTGTCCAAAACAGGTCAAGCTTCAGCCAGCACGTCCGTCCACAGCTCCGCTGGATCGGGCTCGGGGTTGTCCTGTGCGAATTGCGCCGCGGCTGCGACAATGTCCCTGACCTCGCGCTCGATTTCCTTGAGCCGCGCCTCGCCGATGCCATCCTCCAGCAAACGGTGCCTCAGCTGTTCGATCGGATCGTGCTCCGCCCGCATCCGGTTGACTTCGTCCCGGGTGCGATACTTGGCCGGATCCGACATCGAATGCCCACGATAGCGGTAGGTCTTCATCTCCAGGATGATCGGCCCCTGGCCCGAGCGGGCATGTTCGGCCGCTGCGAGCGCGGCTTCGTAAACCGCCAGAACATTCATCCCGTCGACCTGCTCGCCCGGGATGCCATAGGCCATGCCGCGATGAAACAGATCGGTGCGGGCCGAGGCGCGATCGATCGACGTTCCCATTCCGTAACGGTTGTTTTCGATCGCGTAGACGATGGGCAGCTTCCATAACGCCGCCATATTGAAGCTCTCGTAGACCTGCCCCTGGTTGATTGCCCCGTCGCCGAGATAGGTGACGCAGATCAGCCCATTGCCGCGATACTGATGGGCGAAGGCGAGCCCGGTGCCGATCGGCACCTGGGCGCCGACGATACCGTGGCCGCCGAAGAAATTCTTCTCCCGGCTGAACATGTGCATCGAGCCGCCCTTGCCGTGCGAGTAGCCGCTGCGGCGCCCGGTCAGCTCGGCCATCACCCCCTTCGGGTCCATACCGCAGGCCAGCATGTGCCCGTGGTCGCGATAGGAGGTGACGATCGTATCGCCGTCCTTGAGGGCGGCTTGCACGCCGATGACGACTGCCTCTTGCCCGATATAAAGGTGACAAAAGCCGCCGATCAGCCCCATCCCGTACATCTGTCCCGCACGCTCTTCGAAGCGCCGGATCAGCAGCATTTCGCGGTAGTACCGCAGAAGCTCCTCCGGGGAGACGCCGATATCGGCGAATTTGACCGATTTCGGGCTTGCGCTTGGTTGCCATCTCGCTCCTCCGCGAGACCGCCGGAAAGGCGGACCCGAGAATTTGCCCGGAGCATGGTGACAAATCCCCGCCTTTGCAACCTCGACCCGGTCAAATCCGGGGAGCGAAAAAGGTCTAGGCCAGATTGGCACTCGCCAAGAGGAGCCGATCAGGTCTCCGGGGCGACGCCACAAGCGCCGTCAACGGCGCCCGTCGGGCTGCATAATGACAATGTCGTCGGGAGCCACCAGGTTCAACGTCGCGCGGATTCGCTCGTCCAGCAGGTCCGGATCCACGTGATCCGGCCGGAAGTTCGAAACCTTGAGATCGAGGGCAGTGCGCTGCGCTCGGACCGCTTCGAGATTGGCGGACGCGGTACGGACTTCCTGGTTCAAGTGCACCCAAGCCCTCAGCCCGCGGTCGCCCTCGACCAGGTGGTAGGCGAAGTAACCGGTCAGCGCGATCCCGAAGATCGGGCCGACAAAGAAGCGGGCGCGGCGGCGCAATGCGCGCATTGCGATCATGCCCGCGAAGGAACCACGTCGACGCTCGAGGATCAACCGCGGCAACAGCTGGTGCTGAAGATCTTTCCCGATTGCGCTATCGCCGCAACACCGAGCGGCCGGCATAGACGGCCGAGGCGCCGAGCCGTTCGTCGATCCGGATCAATTGGTTGTACTTAGCTAGCCGATCGGAGCGGGACAGCGATCCCGTCTTGATCTGCCCGCTATTGGTCGCCACCGCCAGATCGGCGATCGTCGTATCCTCGGTCTCCCCCGAGCGGTGCGAAAAAACCGTGCCGTAGGCCGCGCGCTGCGCGATCTCTACCGTCTCGAGGGTTTCCGACAATGTGCCGATCTGGTTGACCTTGACGAGCACCGCGTTCGCGACACCCCGCGCCATACCCTGACGCAGCCGGTTCGGGTTGGTCACGAATACATCGTCGCCGACCAATTGGACCTTGCCACCGAGCTCGTTGGTAAGCTGCACCCAACCTTCCCAATCGTCTTCGGCCATTCCGTCTTCGATCGAGGCGATCGGATAGCGCCGAACGAGATCGGCCTGATAGGCGACCAGGCCGGCCGAATTGAGGGTCTTCCCCTCGCCGGCGAGGTGATAGGCGCCATCCCGGTAGAATTCCGAGGCCGCCACGTCGAGCGCCAGTACGACGTCATCGCCGGGGTGGTATCCGGCAGCCTCGACCGCCTGCATCAGAAACCCGAGCGCCGCGTCGGCCGAGGCCAGGTTCGGGGCAAACCCGCCTTCGTCTCCGACATTGGTGTTGTGCCCGGCGTCGGCGAGCTTTTTTCGCAGCGCATGAAAGATTTCGGCGCCGATGCGGATCGCCTCGGTTGCCGAACCGGCGCCGACCGGCATCACCATGAATTCCTGAATGTCGATCGGGTTGTCGGCGTGCACCCCGCCATTGATGATGTTCATCATCGGAACCGGCAAGGTGCGGGCGAAGACGCCGCCGACATAGCGATAGAGCGGCACACCGGCTTCCGCAGCGGCGGCCTTCGCGCAAGCAAGGCTGACCCCGAGGATCGCATTGGCCCCGAGTTCGCCCCTTGTTCGGAGTGCCGTCGAGTTCGACAAGCGCGCGATCGATGGCCAGCTGGTCCTCGGCATCGAACCCGGAAAGCGCATCAAAGATCTCACCGTTCGTCGCCTCCACGGCCTGCCGCACGCCCCTGCCGCCAAAACGCGGCCCGCCATCGCGCTTTTCGACCGCCTCATGCGCGCCGGTCGAGGCACCTGACGGAACTGCCGCGCGACCGAGGACCCCGGTCTTCAGGGTGACCTCGACCTCCACGGTCGGATTGCCGCGGCTGTCAAGGATCTCGCGCGCGTGGATATCGGTGATCGCCGTCATCGCATACTCCAACCTTAGAGCCCCTCTCCCGCAATGCGGGGTTTTGCAAATTGTGGCGGGCGAGCCGGTTTGCTCTGTGGGGCTGATTTATCACGGTCGTTGCAAGGCCAAGCTGCATACGAGCTGCATCCTGCCGGTCCAACCCGTTCTTGGACAGCGCGTTGCGAAAGCGGTTGATCGTCGAATAGTCGGGCGCGGTCTCGCCCAGCGGCAAACCCCAGCTGTCCCCAATCGCGACGCGCCATGCCCCGTCCCCAGACCTCCTCGCTAGAATTGCAGATTTTGCTACTTATGCAAAATCCTCGCACCGCGGGAGAGGGAGCCGACCCCCGGATCGCCGTCCGGGGGGAGGCGGGTGAGGGTGTCCTGCACCAAGTGTTAGGTTTGCGCCACTAGGGCGCGATCGTCGTGCCGCCGTCGACGATAATCGTCTGACCGGTGATGAACGCGCCGGCGCGCGAGGCCAGCAGCAGCGCAACCCCGGCGATGTCTTCGGGCTCGCCGAGCCGGCGTAACGGGGTCGCTGCTTCGCGGGCGGCACGACGCTGCGGGTCTTCGTAGAGCACGCGGGCGAACTCGGTCTTCACCAACCCTGGGGCGATGCAGTTGACCCGCACATTGTCGGGGCCCCATTCAGCCGCGAGGTTGCGGCACAAAGCGTAATCGGCGGCCTTGGTCACGCCATACATGCCGAGGACGGTCGTCGCCCGCACCGCCGCCACCGAAATGATATAGATGATCGAGCCGTCGCGCCGTTCGCGCATTTCGGAAGCCACGAGGCGGGACAGCCACAGATTGCTCAAGACATTATTGATCATCATCCGCTCGAATACTTCGTCGCTCAGCTTTTCGAGCGAGCCGTAATGCGGATTGATCGCCGCGTTGCAGACGAGAATGTCGACGCGGCCCCAATTCTCGCGCGTCTTCGCGACCAGGTTCTCGAGCTGCGCTTTGTCGGAGATCCGCGCCGTAACTGCGATGGCCTCGCCGCCCTTGGCCCGGATTGCCGCCGCCACCTCCTCGCAGGGCGCAAGGTTGCGAGCCGAAATCACCACCCGCGCGCCGGCCTCGGCCAACGTTTCAGCGATCGCTCGGCCGATGCCGCGGCTCGACCCGGTGACAATTGCCACCTTTTTCGACAAATCGAACAGTTCCATAACGCCCTCTGATTATAATTGCGGCAACGAGCATGCCGGATCGCGCGGTTTCGCGAAACAGGATCATGGTGTGCCGGGCGTTGCCACTCAATCGGCCATTCATGTCGAGCTTACACTTGTCGCCGAAAAGGGAAAATTGATCGAGTTCTGTGATTTGTTCAGTAAAGGCTATTTCATTCGTTCGCGATTTGCTATATGGAGGGAGATGTGAAAATGGCGCGCGGGAAGAGAGTCAGTCATGAATACCGAAGATAAGACGAGGGAGATCGATCTGCGCCCGGTAACCAAGATCATCGCAAGCTATGTGGGCAATCACACCCTGGCGCCGGAGCAGCTTGCAGCACTGATCATCTCGGTGCAGCAGACGCTGCGTGATCTCGGGAAACCGGCGCAAGTACCGGCGCCGCGCACCCCGGCGGTGCCGATCAGGCGATCGGTGCAGCACGACCACGTCGTCTGCCTCGAATGCGGCTTTAAGGGCAAGACGCTGCGCCGACATCTCGGCACACGGCACGGCTTGCAGATCGCCGAATACCTGAGACGTTGGGATTTGCCGAGCGATCATCCGCTGACTGCGCCGGCTTACTCCGAACAGCGCTCGACAATGGCCAAAGAGCTCGGGCTCGGCCGGAAGCGCAGCCGGCCGAGAGGCCGCACCCGTCGCGCCAAAGGTTAATAAGTCGGCTGTTGAAGGACGTATCGGCTTTATCCAGCCGACTGAGTCAAATTGTGTCAGTCGAATACAGGCAGACTGAGAGGGGATATTTCGGAGGAGCTGCGGCCCCGATAATCCCGTCGTCCGGCCTCTTCCAGCATGCGCTGCTGGGCGTCCGCGAGGCGGCCGGCGGCATTGTTTTGGTCGAGCGTGAGCACCTTGTGGTCGGCGACCACCTGCTGCCCGTTGACAAAGACGTCGCGCACTGCGCGGTCCGCCGCATGGTAAACAAATGAACGCAACGGGTCGCGGACGGGTCGCATCTGCGAAACCGTCAGATCGACAAGAACCAGGTCCGCCTTTTTGTTTGGTGCGATCCGGCCGATATCTTCGCGCCGCAATGCCCGCGCGCCGCCGACCGTCGCTGCCGTAAAAAGATCCGCTGTCGTTACCGTCGCGATATCGCGGGCCGCAATCCGAGCAAGCACCGCCGCCTTGCGCATCTCCTCGACCAGATTATGCGGGGTCGTATCGGTCCCGAGCCCCATGTTGACGCCGGCGCGCAGATAGTCGCCGAAATTTTCCATCAGCTGGCCATAGCGGGCGAACGGCGTCGGGCAGTGCGCGACCGAGCAGCCGGTGTCGGCAATCAACGCCAGGTCGTTCTTGGTCCACCAGCGGATCCACGAATGCGTGTCGAGAAACAGCGCATGACCAAGGATCGTGTCTTGACCGAGTATGCCGATCTCGTGGGCCCATTGGACCGGCGTCTTGCCGTGGCGCCGGATCATCTCGTGCACCTCATTGACGCTCTGCGCGATGTGCACGGTGAACGGAATCCGCCGTTCACTTGCCGCCTCGCGGCTGTCGCGCAGAAGCTCTGCCGTGCAATTCTCGATCTGCATCGGCGAAACCACGCCGCTGAGCCGTCCGCTCGGGTGGCGGGTGACGCGGTCGATCAGTTCCAGCGCGCTCGCAAAGCCGGCGCGGCCGCGCGCCTCGTCCCAGCTGAACTTCAAGTCAAAATCATTGTCGAGACGCCAACGCGCCGAGGCGTAGCCGGGCGCGAGAAAGCCGCGCATGCCGCTTTTGGCGAACAGCTCGATCCAGCCATCCCAAGCCGGTGAGATGTCGACGAGTGAGGTAACCCCGCTCAGCAGCAGCTCACAATAGGCAAATTCGGCGCTTGCCGCGCGTGCTTCGTCATCCGGCGCCGAAAATGCCTGCGAGCGCTCGTAGAGCCCGCTCATATGCATGTTGCGCACCCCGTGCTCCTCGCGCACCCCGCGGTAGAGCGGCTCGTGCTCGGGGTGTGAATGGATATCGATCAGTCCCGGCAACACCAGCCGATCCTTGCCGTCGATGACCCGGTCGGCCGCGGCGGGATAGTCTCGCCCGACAAAGCTGATCATGTCGTCCTCAAAGGTGACATCGACCTCGCGACGATAGACGTGACGCCCGGCGGCCTCGTCCCAGGCGATGACCCAGTCAGCGTTGCGGATTACAGTCGTCGTCACGGCACTATCCTCAGTTAATTTTGGGGTTCATCCGGAGGCCGGTTGCCGGGTTTGCTTATCGGCGGGATCCTGCGGATTATCTCCGCAGATTGATCGCACCAATCCTCCCGCGTCCCTCTCCGTCGATTGTCCAATATTGATCGCAGACTGGTTGCGGGGCGAGTTTGCACGAATTTATCATCAACCGAAAGGATCCATACTCACGACGCTGCCGCGCGATCACAATCGCGCGGCAGCGTCGCCCGTGTTTTTCTCGGCTTTACAGGCATTCAATCTAAGCGAAATCGAATCTAATGACGCTTGCAGCGGCCGACCAGCATAGCGTAATCGACACGGAATTTGCGATCTGGCGCTATGCCTGAACGCTTACCGGTGTTGGTTCCTCATGCTGGTGGAATTTAAGCGTATCGTGCGTTACCGGCCCTGGACGACCCGGCACTCGGCGTTTCTGCTGAGCCAGGTGTTTGATCGCCAGCGCAACGCGCGGCACGGCTTTTCCGACGACGATCACTTGCGTGCCGCAGCGCATTGGCTGGCGGCGGCACAGGATTCACAGAGCGACGGCGGCATCGCCGGCCGTTACCAGCTCGACCGGGGATGGACCTCCTCTTATCCGGAAACGACCGGCTATATCGTACCGACCTTTCTCGCCTTGAACGGCGTCTTCCCGAACGCGGGGTTCCGGGAGCGTGCCGAGCGCGCCGTGCAGTTTCTGCTGTCCGTGCAGCTCTCCGACGGCGGCTTTCCAGGACTTGAGATCGCTGCCAATCGGACCGCTCCATCGGCCTTTAATACCGGCCAGATTCTTCATGGACTGACCGCCTGGGACTGCAAGACCGGTGACCAGAAGGCACATCAGGCTGCCGGCGCGCGGCGCAATGGCTGGTGAGCGTGCAGGATCCCGACGGGGCGTTCCGCCGCCACACCTACAAGGACAGTGCATGCACCTATTCGGCGCACCTTGCATGCTGGCTCGCGGAATGGGGCGAGCACGCTGCAGACAATAGGGCATTAGCGGCAGCCGGTCGTCATCTCGACTGGACGCTGGGCCACCGACGCCCGAACGACTGGATTGCGCTCGCCGGTTTTGAGGAAGAGCAGCATCGCGCCGACGAGGCCTTTACTCACTCGATCGCCTACACACTCGCCGGCATCCTTTCAACGGCCGAAACCTTGGGACGCCGCGATGGCGTGGTCGCGGCCGAGGCGGCAGCCGAACGCTTGGCACGCCGCTTGGAGCTTTCACGGTTCTTGCCGGGACTGATCGGCAGCGACTGGAAGGGACGCAGCGATTATGGGTGTCTGACCGGCAATTGCCAGATGGCTCTGATCTGGTTTCGCCTCCACACCCGATCCGGCAATCTGCGCCTCGTCAACGCGGCATTGAAAGCGATCGACCTGGTCAAACTTGCCCAGCCAATGCGCAATGCCAATCCCGGTCTGTTTGGCGGCATACCCGGCTCCGACCCAATTCACGGCACGTATATTGAAGGCGCACTCCCGAATTGGGCGGCCAAATTCTTTATCGATGCATTGCTCGAGAAGCGCCGTGTCTTGTCGGGTCTCGAGACCGAGACCACAAGCCGCGCTGCGGTTTCCGGCGCGTCCAGCGGGCCGATTGTGTCCGAGGTTAAGTCAGGTTCGGCACGGCGTCTAAACACGGTGATGTTGACCACGATCGGCTCGCGCAAGGTGCCGCAGGTGCTGACTGCGTGGCCCGAGCGCGATCTCGGCAACCTGACCGTGGTCGTCGAACGTCCGGCGGAGGAACCGCCCTTCGCCAGGTTGCGCCGTCGCGTGCAAAACGAGGGAATGGGCTGGATTGCTGCACGCTTACGCGCCGCGCCCAGCAGCAACAGCGCGGCGCTGGCGCCGCTCGCCATGATCCCCGACGTCTTGACTTTTTGCCGGTCGCATGGTGTCGCAGTCGTCGAGACCGGGCCGCTCGAAGGCGATGATGCAGTGACTGCGATCAAGGATCTGGTGCCCGACCTCGGCATACATGCCGGCGCCGGATTGCTGCGCCGGCCGCTGATCGATTGCTTTAGGCTCGGTATCCTCAATGCGCATATGGGACTCCTGCCGGCCTTTCGCGGGGTGAATGTAGCGGAGTGGGCGGCCCTCGAAGGGGCGCCAGTGGGCTGTACCGTGCACCTGATCGACAGCGGCGTCGACACTGGCTCGATACTGGCGAGACGAGAGGTCGACATCGCGGGCTGCGACACAATCGCATCCCTGCGCAGCGCCGTCGACGCTGCCCAGCTCGAGCTGCTCGGGGCAGTCATCGGATCGATTACCGAGGGGAGAGTGCCGGAGCCGCTGGCACCTTCCGGTCCGCCCGGCCGGCAATATTTCTACATGCACGACGATCTCCTCGCCATTCTCGCGGCGCGGCTTAGCAACAAGCGGCCCACGGCGCCGCAACGCGGCGGGGAGGGCGAGAACCGGCGGATGCTGGCGGGGTCCGTCGTCGGGGGTGATCACTAAATTCGCCACCGCCGTCGAGCGGGTGCCGGCCGGAAGCACCGACGAAGCTGCGGAAGTCGCCGGCAGCTCAATTGCCGCGAAACTGCGGCGCGACTTCGCGCATGAATAGCCGCAGGCTGTCGACGGCCGCCTGGTGCGGCATCGGTCCGAGGCGGAAGGACGCGATGACGCCGCCGATGCCGAGGGCATCGATTTCTGCCATCGCCTCGGCAACCCGCGCCGGCGAACCGTGGATGAAGCCGTGCTCGATGCTGGCCCGAGCGGAGGGCAAGTCGCTGGCGGGGACGGCGATGCGCATGCCGGTCTCGCGAAAGATGCGGTCGCGCAGCGCCGCCCGCGCCGTGACCATCGCCTGGAAAGCCGGAACGCCGATGCGCTCGGCCTCGGCGTTGGTCTCGGCGACGAAGACATTCCGCCACACCCAGCAATCCTCGAGATTGTCGGCGATCCGATCCTCGCCATAACCCGATTGGCGCATTGTCCGGCAATAGAGCTCAACCCGCTGACGGGTCACCGACATCGACTGAACATTCATCAGGAACGGGCGGCCCTGATGCGCCAGTTCGAGCAGCGAGGCTTCGCCCGACGCAGCGCGGATGATTGGCGGGTGTGGTCTTGTGTACGGTCGTGGCCGCAGCATCGGTACATCGAGGTTCCAATACTTGCCGCGATGGACGAAGCCGGCGCGTGTCCAGGCCTCGACGAGGATTGTTTCGGCCTCCTCCAGGCGCTCCTGCGCTTCGTGATGGTCAATGCCAAATCCTTGATAATCGTAGATATTATAAGATGAGCCGCGGCCCAGACCGACGATCAGACGGCCCTTGGTGATGTTGTCGAGGATGGCCAGCTGCTCGGCGAGGCGGATCGGGTGGTGCAGCGCCGTCTGTATGACCGCGAAACCGATTTTGCTGCGTCGCGTCGAGGTGGCGAGTGCACCGGCGAAGGCGATCGGATCGACATAGGCGCAGATCCCGTCGAAATGATGCTCGGCGAGCCAGATCACATCGACGCCGAGTTCGTCCGACAGCCATGCTTCGCGCAGCGTCTCGTCGATCACGATGCCGTCGCACTCGGGATCGCGGGAATCGGGAAACAAAAAATTGCTGAACTTCATTAGGGTCTCCGGCCTGGCCTCCAACTCATCACGGCTGCCCGCCTGCGCGCTGTCAAGGGACCGGCTAAACAGCGTTCACCGAATTGACAAAATATGGTTAACATGATGGCCATCAAACCGCCATCAGACCGGCGCCGGGCCGAGCGAGAAATCCCCATGAGGCGACGTGATCTCCTGACAGCGACCTTGGCCGGCGCGACGGTCCTTGCCGCCCCGCAGATCGCGAGGAACGAGCAGCGCAAGACGATCACTTTTGTGCCGCATGCCGATCTCGCTTCGCTCGACCCGGTGTGGACGACCGCTGACGTTACTCGCAACTTTTCACTGGCCGTTTTCGACACGCTCTATGGCTACGACGCGCAATTCAAGGGCCAGCCGCAAATGGTCGAAGGCCACATCCTCGGGGATGACGGCAAGAACTGGGAACTGCATCTGCGCGACGGACTGAAGTTCCATGACGGGGCCCCGGTTCTGGCCCGCGACTGCATCGCCACGATCAGGCGTTGGGCTAAGCGCTATCCGATGGGTCAGGCGTTAATGGCCCGCACGGACGAGCTCTCTGCTCCATCGGACAATGTCATTCGATTTCGCCTGAAAAGACCGTTTCCGTCGCTGCCGGAGGCGCTGGCCGAGCCTTACTGCGCGATCATGCCCGAGCGCCTGGCCAAGACCAACCCGTTCGAGCAGATCAAGGAGGCTGTCGGATCCGGGCCATTTACCCTCGTCGCCTCGGAGCGAATACCGGGTCAGCGCGTGGTCTTCGACAGGAACCCGGACTACGTCCCGCGCGCGAGTGGCGCGCCGAGCTTCAGCGCCGGCCCCAAGCTGGTCCATGTCGACCGTGTCGTCTGGAATTTTGTGCAGGATCCGTCCACCGCATCGGCAGCGCTCGCCCAAGGCGAGGTCGATTGGTGGGAGAACCCGACGATCGACTTCGTCCCGCACCTCAAACGCAACAAGGATCTGGTGATCACGGTCAAGGATCGTACCGGCAGGATCGGCTGCCTGCGCTTCAACCATCTGTTCCCGCCCTTCGACAATGCCGCAATCCGCCGGGTGGTTCTTTCGGCGATCGACCAGAACGAGGTGATCGCAGCGGTCGCCGGAGCCGAGCCCAATCTGATCAAGACAGATGTCGGCCTCTTTGTGCCGGGCACGCCGATGGCGAGCGATGTCGGTGCTACGATCACCCGCGGACCCAAGGATCTCGACAAGATCAAAAGGGATCTCGCTGCTGCAGGATATCGAGGCGAGAGGGTCGTTGTCCTCGCCGCCTCGACCATTCCGACGATTTTCGCCGAGGCCCAGGTCGCCACCGACGTGCTGCAGCGCATCGGCATCAATGTCGATTTACAGATCATGGAATGGGGCAGCGTTGTCGCCCGCCGCGCCAGCCGCGAGCCGATCGACAAAGGCGGCTGGAATATTTTCTACACATTTCTTGGCGGGATGGGGAACATCTCGCCCGGACCAAGCATCGCCATTCGCGCCAGCGGCGCCGATGCCTGGTTTGGCTGGCCCAATGACCCGAAAATGGAAGCGCTGCGGGGCGCTTGGTTTGACGCCTCCGATCTCGAGGCCCAGCAGAAATTGTGCCGCGAGATGCAGGAGGAATTCTGGCAGAACCCATCCTACGTGCCGCTCGGGATGTATGACCAGCCGACCGGCTTCCGTTCCTATCTCCGGGATGTACGCGACGGCTGGCCGCAATTCTACGGGGTGCGGCGGGTCTAGATGCGTCGATCTTCGCTGTGGCTTGGCGAGAGCCGTCCGCGCTCCTATTTTCGGCCGGCTGACCCCGATCGAGGAGAACGGAAATGGACCAGGATGCCAAGAAGACGGCGCTGCGCATGATCCCTTACGGGATCTATGTACTGACCGCCGATGACGGGAAGGGCAATGTCGCCGCCGCCACGGTCAATTGGGTGACGCAAACCGCTTTCGCGCCGCCGCTGGTGGTGGTTGGAGTGAAGACCGATTCCGGCGCCTACCAGGTCATCAAGGACAACAAGGCGTTTGCCTTGAACATGCTCGCGAAGGACCAGAAGGGGGCGGCCTTTACCTTCTTCAAACCAACCAAGCTCGAGGACGGCAAGCTGAGCGGCCAGGCCGTTCACAAGGGCACCACCGGCGCGCCGATCCTCGATGCCGCCCCGGCCGCGGTCGAGTGCCGGGTCACCAGCATCGTCGAGCAGGGCGACCATCACATCGTCGTCGGCGAGGTCGTCGAGGCGCATCTGCCAAAGCCGATTACCGGGCGTCCGGACGCCGCGATCCTCGAGATGAAGGACCTCGGCGACAACGTGTTCTACGGCGGCTGAGCTCCGCCTTTACCACGCGTCGGCAGGAGCGCTGGCGCTCAGCCCTTCCGCACGAACTTGTCGACGCTGCGGTCCTGGGTCAGGCCGGCGTAGATGTCGCCGTGCGAGTCGACGCCGACGCCGTGGACATGGCGGCTCGCCATGCGGGCGAGCACGTTGCCGTTCCCGTCGCGCACGCAGACATAGGCGGGGTTGCCCGCGTCTTCCTGCTCGGCGATGTAGAAATTGCCGTCCTTGCCGCGGGTGATGTCGTTGGGGCCGCCCATGCCGGTCCACTGGCCGAGGAACTCGCCCTCGGGCGTGAAAATTTGGACGCGCTTGTTCGACCGGTCGGCGACGTAGAGCTTGCCGGCATCGTCGAACGCGATGCTGTGCGGCAGGTGGAACTCGCCCTCGGCGCTGCCCGGCGTGCCCCACGATGCGACGAGCCGGCCGTCGCGCGTAAAACGGTGCACGCGGGCGTTGCGGTAGCCGTCGGTCACATAGATGTCGCCGTTGGGGTGGGCCATCATCTCGGTCGGGTGGTTGAACGGCCCCGCCGCGCGCTCCGCCAGCCAGTTGGTAACATTGCCGGTGTCGGAATGGACGCCGCGCTGGCCGAGCTCCAACAGGGGCTTGCCGTCCAAGGTGAACGACTTCGCGACCGAGTCGGAGCGATCGGTCGTGTAGACCACGTCACCGACGATTTTCAGACCGTGCGGGTCGGTAACCTCGCCGCTGCCCCAGGCGCCCAGGTATTTTCCCTCGCGGTCGAACACCACGACCGGAGGATCCTTGCGTTGGAACACGTAAATGCGGTCCTGCGCATCGGCCGCCACCCGGCTGACCAGCCCGAACGATTGTCCCTCTGGCAATTTGCAGAAATCGCGGATCAGCTCGTAGGTGTATTTGCCCGTGCCAGTTTGTGCCATTGCTGTCTTCCTCCCGGAAATAAGGACGTAAAACGGGGCTCCGTCACGTGCGGAACGCGATTCCATTGTACACCGTTTACTTCGGCAGCGGCGTTCTGCCGTTCTTCGGCATGCTTCGCGGAGATAGCGATGCCAACGAGGTTCAAGGTTTTTGCGATCGCCGCCGCTCTGGCGGCGGGCACCTCGAGCGCGGCGATGGCGCAATATGCCTGTGCGCCGGGCTACACCTATTTTAACGGCGTCTGCCAACCGGTGCGGGCGCCGGGGTATGGAAACCCGGTATCCGGCGCGGTGTCCGGCGAGGCGAACGGGGCCGCGAGCGGCTATGCAACCGGCGGTCCCGTCGGAGCGGTCGTTGGCGGTGCCCTTGGCACGGCTACCGGCGCGGTTACCGGCACCGCCAACGCGTTAACGGGCGGCCCGCCGGTGCGGACCTGCAACGCTGGATATACGTACTATAACGGCGCCTGCTACCCTGCCCGCTAGCGCCAAGCCGCCGGCGGATCGCTCGAAACGGCAGGGCTGGTCCCTGCCGTTTCGTCATGGGGTGCCCCGTCTTATTGCGCGGCGGCTGCCAGAGGTTGATGCGCGGCAGAAGCTGGCCGATGCGCCTTGAGGAATGCGCGCACGTGCCGCAACGCGAGCTGGATCTGCTCTGGGTTCGCCTTCCACGGATAGATGCTGACCTGCGCATTGGGCGCGAGGTGCGCGCTTTCCAACGCCACCGCGTAGGGGTGCGCCGGCACGTCGTCGGGCAGGACCAGGATCGGCGTCCGGCAGTTGCGCACGAAATCGCGGGTCACGGTGAATACGAAGTCGGCGTTGCTGCGGTACATCTTGTCGAGAAAGGCGCTGGCCAAGTCCATCGTGACGTCGGGGCGGCGCTCGACGAGCGCCGGCGCCCAGCCCTTGATGTTGTTCTGGTAGAACAAGTCGGGCATCGTCGGGCGGAAGCCGCTCGGCTGCGCCAGCACGGCGGCGACGATGCGGTCGGGAGCCCGCTTCAAGAGGTTCCAGATGAACGGGCCACCGATGCAGAAGCCCAGCACCATGAACTCGCGGATGCCGAGGTGGTCCATCAGACCGATATGGTCGTCGGTGTAGGCGTCCCACGGCCGGTCGATCTCGAGCGGCCCTGAGGACTGGCCGCCATTGGCGTTGCGCAAATCCGCTGCAATGACGCGGTACTCGTTGTTGAACTCGTCCATCGGGTTGAACGGATGGGTCGCGAGGCCCGCGACCGTCGAGTTCAGCCCGCCGCCGGGGATGACCATCAGCGGGAAGCCGGAGCCGACCTCTTCGTAGTGGATGCGGACGTCGCCTTTTTCGTAGAACGGCATGGCAGTTTCTCCTCGCCTAGCGTGGTCACGGCTACGCAATACGTCTCTATCATCCTCTGCGCTGCCGCGCATCCCTTCGCCGATGCATTGCTGAGGCCCATCTACAGAGCGGAGGGACGCTCGCGAGCCGTCGCCGCCGAAGGCGACACCCGGGGCCGTGCTCCAGATTATCGGAGGCAGCTATGCTTATTTCCGACGTTTTGCGAACCAAGGGCCATAACGTTGTGAGGATACACCCGACGGACAGCGTCGAAGTTGCCGTCCGCAAGCTGGCTGAGCATCGCATCGGCGCCTTGGTCGTGGAGGATCGGTGGATGAAGCCCGTCGGCATCTTCTCGGAGCGGGACTTCATCAACGCGGTGGCCCGAGACGGCGCTGCCGTGGTCGGCGTTGAGGTCCAACGACTGATGTCGAAACCGATGCTCACCTGTCGCTCCTCCGACCGGGTAGATGCCGTGCTCGCCACAATGACGACGGCGCGCATCCGTCATCTGCCGGTTATCGAGAACAACGAGCTGAAGGGCATCGTGAGTATCGGTGACCTGGTGAAGCACCGACTCGACGAGAAGGAGTTGGAAGCGAGCGTGCTGCGCGATATTTCGCGCATGCGCGCCTGAGCAACGCCGCCCGTTGCTCCCCTGCCAGTCACGTAACTAAACTACGCGCGCGAATATAAGCAGTCTGGCAGTGGGCCGAACCATCGGCCCGGAGGGAGCGCGGAACATGCAGGCGGATTACATCATCATCGGGGCGGGCTCGGCCGGCTGCGTGCTGGCCAACCGGCTGACCGAGGATCCCGGCACGAAGGTGTTGCTGATCGAGGCGGGCGGGCGCGACTGGAACCCGCTGATCCACATCCCGGCCGGGTTCTTCAAGATGCTCGACCACGATACCCTGACGTGGAAGTTTCGCGCCGAGCCGGACCCCGGCACCAACGGCCGCGCGATCGTCTACACGCGCGGCCGGGTGATCGGCGGGTCCTCGTCGATCAACGGGCTGATCTACATCCGCGGCCAACCCGAGGATTACGACCACTGGGCGCAGCTCGGCAATCGCGGCTGGTCGTGGGACGATTGCCTGCCCTACTTCCGCCAGGCCGAACGCTGGGAGGGCGACGGCAGCGAGGTGCGCGGCAAGGACGGGCCGCTCTTCACCTCGAAGACCGACCGGCCGGCGATCTGCGCGACGGTGCTCGAGGCCGGCAAGGAGATCGGGCTCGAATACCGCGAGGACCTCAACGACCTGCCGCCGGGCCAAAGCGACTGCATCGGCTGGTGCCAGCAGACCCGCGGCGGCCGCCGCCGCGCCAGCACCGCGCGCACCTATCTGCACCCGGCGTTGAAGCGACCGAACCTCCAGCTCGTCACCAACGCGCTGGTGCATCGCGTCCTGTTCGACGGCAAGCGCGCGACCGGCGTCGAATTCTCGCGCGGCGGCCAGGGAGCAGGTCGAGCGGGCCGATGCGGCGCGCGAGGTGATCCTGTCGGCGGGTGCGATCGGCTCGCCGCACATCCTGCAATTGTCGGGGGTCGGCGATCCCGAGCATCTCGGCCGGATCGGCGTGCCGGTCGTGCATGAGTTGCGCGGCGTCGGCAAGAACATGCAGGACCACTATGTCGCGCGCGTCTCCTACCCGGTCGTCGGCGCCCAGACCGCCAACGAGCGCTCGCGCGGCCTGCCGCTGGCCGGCGAGGTCATGCGCTGGCTGTTCACCGGCAAAGGCATGCTGACCTACAGCCCGTCGATCGTCGCCGCCTCGGTCAAGGTGCTGGAGGAGTCGGCGACCCCCGATGTGCAGATGCACCTTCGCGCCGGGCAGCTTCAAGGGCGGCCAGATCGGCGAGCTCGAGGAGACGCCGGGCCTCAGCGCCGGCGCCTGGCAGATGCGGCCGCTGTCGCGCGGCTATGTCGAGGCCAAGTCGAACCGGCCGGGCGACATGCCGGCGATCAACCCGCGCTACCTGTCGGAGGAAAGCCGACCGGCGCGCCATCATCGGCGGTTTGCGATTGGCGCGGCGGATGTTCGCCGCACCCGCGCTGAAGCAGTTCGTCCGCGAGGAGAGCCTGCCCGGCCGCCATGTCCAGACCGACGACGAATTGCTCGACTACGCGCGGCGCAACGGCGGCACCTGCTATCACGCCAGCTGCACCTGCATGATGGGGCAGCACGCGATGGCGTCGTCGACGACGAGTTGCGGGTGCACGGGCTCGACGGGCTGCGGGTCATCGACGCCTCGGTGATGCCGGCCGTCACCTCGACCAACACCAACGCGCCGACGATCATGATCGCCGAGAAGGGCGCGGCGATGATCAAAGGCGCCGCGCGGCAAAGACTGGCGGCGTAGCGAAGCTGGGGCGTCGAATGCTGCACCGCGCCGGAATGATCGTCCATTACGGCGGCGACATTTAGGTGACCAACCATAGGGTCGAAAACCCGGAACAAAGCGGGCCAGGTCCTCTCGCGGACCGTTCGCCAGGGTAGCTCGGAGTTCAACCGGATCCGGTGGGAAGCGGCCTATTTCGATTGGATTCGAGGAGGCCGTCTTACAGCCGGCAAGGCGCTGCGGACGTCAAGCGCTTCACCATCACTCACGCCAGAAAACTTTAGCTCCTTCCAGCCTCGACCGATGGCGTGTTTCGAGATTGCTCGATTTGGGAGTCGGCGATGATCCGAGCGCCCCTGCGCAACGTAATCCGGGATTCAGGGTGTTCGCTCACAGCCGCCCGGAAGATGGCACGAGCCAGTTGCGCGTTCACGGCGCGGGCAAGGATGCGCTTTTCTCCACCGTGCGCATCCGTAAGCTCAATTCGATAAGGAAGGATCTCCTTTGATCGGGACCGGGTGCCAATCCGTGACATGTTGGCCTATCTAGCTATGGGGCTGAGCAATCGATTATTGCCGTGCGTCCACCGCGAGAGGACCCTGTTCCTATGCCGGAGGACCACATAGCGATCCGGGTACTCTCTCGTTGCGGCGTGATAGGCGGCATAGCCGATGCTGCTGTTGGCGGTCACCGCGAGCACCTGCTCAACGCTCGTCCTGTCCTCGTTCCATAGTTCGACCCTGAACGGCAAGTCGTCCCGCGGAGCCGCCGAGCGCTCCGGGCTGTCCTCCGGAGGCGTGTCATCGGTATCGCCTTTGCCCTGAGCCATCGCGAACGGATGGAAGGGAACCATGGACAACGCGGGCTCGTTTGTAAGGACCCTGTTCATGTTTCCTAACGCGCGTTTTGTCGTACTGTGCAGCGATGCCTATTTTATCAGCCTCCGATCGCCTGGAAAGTCGAAATGCAACTGACCTCCGGCAGCGTCCACCACCCCACGGACGCCCATTGCTATGAGCTTCTGGTCGATGCGATCTCCGATTACGCCATCTACATGCTCGACCGGGAAGGTTTCATCACGATCTGGAATACCGGCGCGGAGAAGGTCAAAGGCTACGCCGCCGTCGAGGTTATAGGACAGCATTTCTCACGATTTTTTACAGCCGAGGATCAAGCGAACGGAATTCCGGCCGCCCTATTGGCGGCTGCTCGCAGTGAGGGACATTATGAGGCGGAAGGCTGGCGGATCCGCAAGGACGGCAGCCGGTTTTGGTGCAGCGCTGTAGTTCATCGCGTGCAGGACGAACAAGGGGAGGTAATCGGTTTTGCGAAGGTCACGCGCGACATCACCGAGCGGATGCAGGCAGACGAGTTTCTGCGCGACAGCGAGCGCCGCTTCCGCATGCTGGTCGACGGTGTGACCGACTACGCCATCTACATGCTCGATCCGAGCGGAGTCGTGCTCGATTGGAATCGCGGTGCCGAACGGCTAAAGGGCTATACGGCAAATGAAATTCTTGGCCAGCACTTCTCGAAATTCTATACGAGGGAGGACCGCGCAGCAGGCCTACCGGGCAGGGTCCTGGAAACCGCGGCTCGTGAGGGGCGCTACGAAAGCGAAGGATGGCGGGTCCGCAAGGACGGGAGTCGTTTCTGGGCCTTGGTTGTGGTTGACGCGATCCGCAACCAGAAAGGCGAACTTGAAGGCTTCGCGAAGGTAACTCGCGACATAACCGAACGCCAATCCGCACAGGAAACACTGCGCGACAGCGAACGTCAGTTTCGTTTACTCGTGGCGGGTGTAACCGATTATGCCCTCTATATGCTCGATCCCAACGGCATCGTCACAAGCTGGAATGCCGGTGCGGAACGCATCAAGGGCTACACTGCCGACGAAATTATCGGACAGCATTTCTCGAAATTTTATCCGGAGCGCGACCGCGCTGCAGGCCTGCCTTTGCGGGCCTTGCATATTGCGACGCAGGAAGGTCGCTTCGAGGCCGAAGGCTGGCGTGTGCGCAAGGACGGAGGCTTGTTCTGGGCCAATGTCGTCATCGACCGGATCCGCGACGAACACGGCGATCTGATGGGCTTCGCGAAGATTACGCGCGACATCACGGAACGCCGCGATGCACAAATTGCGCTCGAGAAAGCTCAACAGCAGCGTTCGCATTCGCAGAAGATGGATGCGCTCGGCCAGCTAACGGGCGGGGTCGCGCACGATTTTAACAATCTGCTGATGGTCGTCAGCGGTCATACTCAGCTGCTTAAAGAGAGAGTTAGCGCTGATCAGCGGCTGATGCCGTCGGTAGAGGCGATCGAGCATGCCACAACGCGCGGAGAAGTGCTTACCCGGCAGCTTTTGACGTTCGCCCGCCGTCATATCGTGAACCCCTCAGTCTTTGAGCTCCCCGATCGCATCGAGGCATTCAGCACCATGATTGCCAGTTCTATAGGTGCGACAGTTAAGTTGGTAACAACAATCAATCCGAAAATTTGGCTAGTTAAAGTTGATCCTAACGAACTCGAACTCGCTTTGGTGAACATCACCCTTAATGCGCGCGATGCGATGCCGAAAGGGGGCGTCATCTCGTTCACTGCCGAGAACATAACATTGTCCGGCAATGAGACGTTTGCCAAGGTGGAAGGCGATTTCGTCGCCCTTCGGATCACGGATACAGGAACCGGGATCCCTCCCGATCTGCTGCCGAAAGTGTTCGATCCATTTTTTACGACCAAGCCGGCGGAGAAGGGTAGTGGCCTCGGTTTGTCGCAGGTCTACGGGTTCGCGCACCAATCAGGCGGCACGATGACGGTAGAAAGCGAACTCGGCAAGGGCACGACAGTCACGCTCTACCTGCCGCGCGGTTACGAGATGGCCCACCCGGCGGAGGACGAGCCGGAGGTCGAAGGCAAAAACGGCGGGAGGGTTCTTCTGGTAGAGGACAATCCCGAAGTAGCGGAGGTCAGCGTCTCGCTGCTGCAGGAGCTGGGCTATCAGGTACGCACGGTTGCCGATGCCACTGCCGCGCTCGAAGCGATTGACTCAAGAAGACTTCGACTTGGTGGTCAGCGATATCATCATGGTTGGGGCGCTAGACGGATTGGGCTTAGCTCGGAAAATCCGTGAGCGGCAACCGGCTCTGCCGGTGCTTCTCGTGACCGGATACAGCGAGATGGTCGACCGGGCGAGCGCTGACTTCATTGTAATGCGCAAGCCGTTCAAACTTGCTGAGCTGAGCCGAACAGCCTCGCGGTTGATTGCGGAGGCGAAGCAGCCCCGCGGGACGAATGTTGTGCCGCTGCGCAATGCCCGGCTCGGCGCGGCTTTGAGGACCGAACAGGAATAGCCCCGTCCTCGGTTGCCCGCACGATCATCCAATAAGGGATGCGGACGGAGCACGAGCACGCTGGCGCGCCGAACTGCAAGACCACTATGTCGCGCGCGTCTCCTACGCCGTCGTCGGCGCCCAGACTGCCAACGAGCGCTCGCGCGGCCTGCCGCTCGCCGGCGAGGTCATGCGCTGGCTGTATCACCGGCAAAGGCATGCTGACCTACAGCCCGTCGATCGTCGCCGCCTCGGCCAAGGTGCTGGAGGAGTCGGCGACCCCCGATGTGCAGGTGCACCTTCGCCCCCGGCAGCTTCAAGGGAGGCCAGATCGGCGAACTCGAGGAGACGCCCGGCCTCAGCGCCGGCGCCTGGCAGATGCGGCCGTTGTCGCGCGGCTATGTCGAGGCCAAGTCGAACCGGCCCGGCGACATGCCGGCGATCAACCCGCGTTACCTGTCGGAGGAACCCGACCGGCGCGCGATCATCGGCGGGTTGCGCATGGCGCGGCGGATCTTCGCCGCGCCCGCGCTCAAGCCGTTCGTCCGGGAAGAGAGCCTGCCGGGCATGCAGGTCCAGACCGACGACGAATTGCTCGACTACGCGCGGCGCAACGGCGGCACCTGCTATCACGCCAGCTGCACCTGCCTGATGGGGAGCCACGCGATGGCGGTCGTCGACGACGGGCTGCGGGTGCACGGGCTCGACGGGCTGCGCGTCATCGACGCCTCGGTGATGCCGGCGGTCACCTCGACCAACACCAACGCGCCGACGATCATGATCGCCGAGAAGGGGGCGGCGATCATAAAAGGCGCCGCGCGGCAAAGAATGGCGGCGTAGCGAAGGCGAACGGACGAGGCAGTTGATCACGAAGATGCATATGTATACATTCAAATCAGAATCAAGTCATCATGTGACATGAGCGCAGCCGACACATCGGTCATAACCACGAGGATCGACGCCGCGTTGAGGGCAAAGCTCGAGGCATTGGCGCGCAGCACCAGGCGCTCGAAATCGTTTCTCGCGGCTGAAGCGATCGCCGCGTACATCGAACTCAACGAGTGGCAGATTGGCGAGATCGCGGCTGGGATCAAAGAGCTCGACTCAGGTGAAGCTCTGTCCGAGAAACAGGCCGAGGAGCGGTATAACCGGCTGTTGCAGCCACGGTGACGCCTCGTCGCCTGGAGTATGCTCCCCGCTATTTTCGCCGTCTCGAAGACATTCGCGAGCGCATTGCGGCGGAAAACCCGACCGCGGCGATCCGCATGATCGAGCGAATTCGGGCGGCGGTGACGCGCTTGGCGGGATCTCCGGCTCTCGGCCGACCGGGTCGCGTGGCTGGCACACGCGAACTCGTCATTCCGCACACACGGTATATTGTACCCTATCGGGTCAACGGTGAGATCGTTCAGATCATCACGATACTGCACAGCGCCCAGCGATGGCCTGACAGATTACCCTGAACGCGGGATGCCTCTGGTCATTCTGCCTTGCGCGTATCAGTATTTCGCTATCCGTCGAGCGATCGAGACCCACGGCGGAGGCGTGAACGGCGTCGTGTCCGTGGGCCGCGAGCCGGTGCGCCAGGGCCGGCGGCGGCAGATCGACGAGAAATTTCACCGTGCCAATTCGACAGTCTCATCCTCCGCCAGCAAGGCGGCGTACTGTAGGGCCTCGTCGATATCTTCCGGCTCGAGCTAGGGTAGTCGGCGAGGATTTGATCGCGCGTGCTGCCTGCGGCGAGAAGCCCGAGCAATCGCGCCACCGGGAACCTGAGCCCCCGGATGCATGGCTTTCCAGTGCAAATGGCGGGATCAATCGTTATTCGGGCGAGCTTCATGGCATCAGCATTACCCTGCCGGGAGTAGCGACAAAGGCGTCTGCTTGCGCTCGGGCGCGGCGCGCGGCAAAACTCGTCCCGTAGTGGTGTTGCGATCGGCGGAGGGGAAGATGCGCGTCGGATTTATCGGCCTCGGCATGATGGGCAAAGGGATGGCGGCCAATCTGCAGAAGGCCGGGCACGAGCTTGTCGTGCACGATCTGAGCCGCGCCGCGGCCGAGCCGTTCCTGGCGAACGGCGCGGTCTGGGCCAATTCGCCAAAGCAGGTCGGCGAGCAGACCGAAGTCGTCTTCACGTCGCTGCCGGTGCCGGCCGATGTCGAGCAGGTGGCTCTGGGCCCGAACGGGCTGATCGAGGGCATGCGCCCCGACACTGCCTTCTTCGACATGTCGACCAATTCGGTGGCGACGGTGCGCAAGATCCACGCTGCGTTCGCCGAGAAGCACCTCTATATGCTCGATTCCCCGGTCAGCGGCGGCCCCTCCGGCGCGGCCAGCGGCAAGATGGCGATCTGGGTCGGCGGCGACGAGCAGATCTTCAACCGCCACAAACCGGTGCTCGACGCGATGGGCGACCAGGCGGCCTATATCGGCCCGATCGGCGCCGGCTCGATCGCCAAGCTCGTGCACAACTGCACCAGCGCGGTGCTGGGGGCGGCGCTCGCCGAAGTCTTCACGATGGGCGTCAAGGCCGGGGTCGACCCGGTCGATTTGTGGGCGGCGGTGCGCCAGGGCGCGACCGGCCGGGTGCGCACCTTCGACCGGCTCGGCGACAAATTCCTGCAAGGCAAGCACGACCCGGCCGATTTCGCATTGCGTCTGCTGCACAAGGATGTCGGGCTCGCGGTCGGTCTCGGGCGCGAGGTCGGGGTGCCGATGCGCCTCGCCAACCTGGTCTATGAGGAATTGACCGAAGCGATGAACCGCGGCTGGGGCACCCGCAACAGCACCGTCGGCCAGCTGTTGCAGGTCGAGCGCGCCGGCATCCCGCCCCTCGCCGCCGACCCCGAGCGCATCGCCGCGGTGCGCGACGCCGACAAGCAGAAGTAAGCCGCGTCGCGGGCGAAATGCAGCACCAGCCATCATGCGCTCCGCCAGATCAGCACACCTCCCGAGGCGCCTAGCAGCACAAGGATAATCACCCGGAAGCGTCGGTCGTCGAGTTGTCCGTAGGTGTGGGCGCCGAGCGATGCGCCGAGGATTGTGCCCGGCAATGCCGCGGCCAACGCCCAGCCGACCTCGGCGGTGAGCAATCCGGCGACGGCATGCGCGAGCAGCGCGATACTCAACACCGTCAGATTGAAGGCTTGGAACAATCCGCGGCTCTCGTGCTTTCCCCACCCCCTGACCGTCGCCCAGATCGTCGGCAGCGGTCCCGACAAACCGGCCAGGCCGCCGAGGATACCGCCGCCGAAACCGACCGCGCCATCCGCGATCAGCCCGCCTCATGCGCTCCTCGCATGTGATCTGCGAAACAACATGTATGCCGAGAATGACACCAGCAGGCATTGAATTTCGCAGCGACTGGAGGAGAGAGGGATCCAACAACGATCGTAGAAGCGGAATGCGCTACTCTTTTCCGCCTTACGCTTGCTGCCCGAAGGATCGATTTAGGAGTGTCTTCCGGCCCGATGATGTACCCAATATTCATAGGTGGAACCGCGCAACTCGAAGGTGCGTTCACGGATCGCGCCTAGCCGCTCCGCGACGCGCTTCGATGCGTGATTATCGGGCCGAATGAAGCTCGCAACGCGATCGAGCGAAACGTGCGCGAAAAACCAGTCGCGTGCCGCGATCGCCGCTTCGGTTGCGAACCCCTGTCGCCAGAAGGGCCGGTCGAGCGAATAGGCGATCTCCGGTTCCGGCCAGTCGAGCGGCTGGAAGATCCCGACACTCCCGACAAATGCGCCACCGTCGATTTTTGCGCACGCCCACATGCCATAGCCGCGCAGCGCCCACTGCCCGAGAGACGTCGCCATCGTCCGCCAGACTTCGACGCGAGTAGATGTGCGGCCCATGACCAGGTGGCGCATCACTTCCGGGTTCGCCTGCATCGCCGCATAGGCATCGAGGTCGCTGGCCTGAAACGCGCGCAGCCGCAGGCGCTCCGTGGTGAGTGTCGGAATTTCGAATGCTGTCACCTTACTGCCTCAGCAGGCGTATGGCGGAAAAGTAACGCCTTCCGCCACACCAGCTATCATACGGACACCCCCCGTTTTATTGGGCGGCGGCTCTCATGGGCTGATGGGCGCGCAAGAAGGTGCGCACCCGGTTGATTGTCCGGGCGAGCAAATCCGGCGGCTCGCGCCAAGGGTAAACCGTGATCTCGGCGTTCGGCGCCAGCGAGGCGACATCGATCGAGGTCTGGAGCGGATGCGCCGGCGTGTCGTCGGGCAGCACGAGGATCGGCGTGCGGCAGCTGCGGATGAAATCGCGCGACACGCTGTACAGGAAGTCGCGCCGCACGCGGTATAAGTCGTGGAAATATTTCTCGATGGTGTCCATCGTCACATCGGGCCGGCGGGCGCGGAACTCGGGGACCCAATTCTCGTGACCGTGCCGGTACATCACATCCGGGTCCTCCGGCCGGTGCCCGACGCTCTGGCAGAATACGGCGGCGACGACGCGCTCGGGCGCGCGTTCGAGGAGCTTCCCGGCAAAGCAGCCGCCGATGCAGTAGCCCATGTAGAAGAATTCGCGGATGCCGAGATGGTCCATCAGCCCGAGCTGATCGTCGGCGAAAGCGTCCCACGGGTTCGTCGACCGGCACCGGGCCGGTGCTTTCGCCGCCATTGGCGTTGCGCTGGTCCATCGTGATGCAGCGGAAGTCGTTTTTGAAGGCCTCCATGGCGTTGAACACGGCGGTCGGCCAATTGCTGACCCGGGAGTTCAAGCCCCCGCCGGGCGTGACCAGCAGCGGGAAGCCGGAGCCGGCCTCCTCATAGCGGATGCGGACGTCGCCTTTCTGGTAAAACGGCATGGCAGTTCCTCCTTGCGCAGTATGCCTGATGGCGGGATTCCGATTACGAAAGCGGGATTGTAATATCGCTCCGCCGGTTTGCGTTAGTGCTCAGCCAAAAGCGATCGCCCCGCAAGGTCGACATCGATCCCCGTGCTGCGGCAGAGTAGCATTGAAATTTGGCCACCGAGCGAAGAACGTGTTGCCGCTGCGTCTCGCTTGCTCGATCGCCGTCATTGTTGCTGCGGCGCTGTTCCCGACCGCGCTTCCGGGCGGCGCGGCTCAGGCCGGCGAAGGCAGGGTCGTCATTGCTTCGAAAATCGACACCGAAGGCGCGCTGCTCGGCAACATGATCGCGGCATTGCTCGAAGCTCGCGGTCTCGCGGTAGAGAACAAGGTTCAACTTGGGCCGACCAACATCGTGCGCGCGGCAATCCTCGCCGGACAGATCGACATTTATCCGGAATACACCGGGAACGGAGCCCTGTTCTTTCACATGGAGGAGGATCCGGCGTGGAAGAATTGGGAACAGGGCTATGCACTGGTCGAAAAGCTGTGCCGAGACAGAAACCACCTGGTGTGGCTCAGGCCGGCACCGGCAAACAATACCTGGGTGATCGCGTTACGCAAAGACGTGGCCGAACGCTATCGCCTGCGATCGATGGCCGATTTCGCCAAATACGTCACGGACGGCGGCAGGATCAAGCTTGCCGCCTCCGCGGAGTTTGTCGAAAGCCCGTCGGCGTTGCCGGCTTTTGAGGCGACCTACGGCTTCCGGCTGTCGGACGAGCAATTGCTTACCTTGTCGGGAGGCAACACTGCCGCCACCCTGCGGGCCGCCGCCGAGCAGATGTCCGGGGTCGACGCCGCGATGGCCTACGGCACGGATGGCGCGCTCGCCGCACTCGGGCTGGTGGCGCTGACCGACGACAAGGGGGCACAGATCGTCTATGCGCCCGCCCCGGTGGTGCGTGAGGTGGTGCTGCGGCAACATCCGGAGATCGCCGCCGCGCTCGACCCGGCGTTTGCCGCTTTGACCCTTGAAACGCTGCAAAGGCTCAATGCCGAAATCGCGGTCGATGGAGAAGACGCCAGAGCGGTTGCCGTCGCCTATTTGAAATCACAGCATTTCCTGCCGTGAGACTGCAGTCCGATCTGGATGTCCGACGACTTGACTTGCCGCTTTCGCCGGCTATTCACAATCAGGTGCTGCTCGTCCTGGTGATCTTCGCGGCGGCGGCGATTGCATCGGCAGGCTTTGTCGGCTATGCGCCGAACCGGCTGGTTTCGAGCCGGCCGATCCCGCTGTGGGCGGCCGCCGGCGCTGTGCCGACTGCCGGCATCGTGGCATTCGGCGCGGCACTATCGGCAGCCTGCTTTATCCGGCCGAGCAAGCCGCTGCACTATTTCGTAGGGTTTTCGGGAATAGCTCTGCTGCTGCTCGCGCTCGCCGCGGCAGGCCAGGCGGCGAGCGTTCTGGCGGCGAACGCGAAACCGGCCTCGCGCATCTCGCTCGGCGCGGCGTTCTGGGCTCTCGCTGCTTGCAGCGCGCTGGTCGTGGTCGATGCGCTGCAGCGGCTCGGCGCCGGGGTCGCGATGCAACTCCTTGCGGTGATCGCGACGGGTTCGGGGGTGCTGCTGCTGGCGGCCGGCGGGACATTCGACGCCCTGTCGATCGCGCGCGAATACGGGAGCCGTCATCAGGCCTTTGCCGATGCGCTGGTGCGGCATGTTAGCTTGGTCGGGATATCGGTCGGCGCCGCGGTGGCGATCGGCTTTCCGCTCGGGGTGGCGGCGGCGCGAAATCCGCGGTGGCAAGGGCCGCTCTTCGCCGCCTTGAATATCCTGCAGACGATTCCTTCGATCGCCCTGTTCGGGCTGCTGATCGTGCCGTTGTCGGCCTTAGTGACGGCGGCGCCGGCACTCGCCGCTGTCGGGATCGGCGGCATCGGCGTGACGCCGGCGATCATCGCGTTGGTGCTCTATGCGCTGTTGCCGGTCGTGCGCAGCACCTCGGTCGGATTGGCCGGTGTCGATCGTGCAGCGGTCGAAGCCGGGCGCGGCATGGGGCTGAGCCCGCGCCAGGTCTTCTGGCAAATCGAACTGCCGCTCGCCCTCCCGGTATTGCTGGCCGGGTTGCGCATCGTGACCGTGCAGGCGATCGGGTTGGCTGTCGTCGCGGCGCTGATCGGCGCCGGCGGGCTTGGAACCTTTGTCTTCGAAGGGCTTGGCCAATTTGCCGTTGATCTTGTTCTGCTCGGTGCCTTGCCGGCGATCTTTCTGGCACTCTCCGCCGACTTCGCTCTGCAGATCTTCTCCACCATGCTGCGCCGGCGGTTCGCGCCATGATCGAAATCGACAAGGTCACGAAATCCTACGGCGACCGCCGGGTTGTCGATCGGCTGTCTTTGACCGTCGCGGCCGGGGATTTCTGTGTACTGCTCGGCTCCTCCGGCTGCGGCAAATCGACGACCCTGAGGATGATCAACCGTTTGATCGCAATGGATTCCGGTACGATCCGGGTTGCCGGTGAGGACGTCGGAAATGTTCCGGCCGAGGCGCTGCGCCGGCGGATCGGTTACGCGATCCAGTCGATCGGGCTGTTTCCGCATTGGACGGTCGAGGACAACATCGCCACTGTCCCTCGCCTCCTCAAATGGCCGCGTGGGCGAATGCGCGACCGGGTCACCGAGCTCCTCGAAATGTTCCGCCTACCGCCAGACGCCTATCGCGGAAAATACCCGCATCAGCTGTCGGGGGGCGAGCAGCAACGCGTCGGCGTCGCCCGTGCGCTTGCAGCCGATCCCCAGCTGCTGCTGATGGACGAGCCCTTCGCAGCGGTCGACCCGATCACCCGCGACGCGTTGCAGGTCGAGCTCGGACACATTCACCGGGCGACAAAGAAAACGATCGTGTTCGTCACCCACGACATCGAGGAGGCGCTGCGCCTCGCCACGCAGATCGCCGTGATGGACCAGGGTCGGATCGCCCAGCTCGGCTCGCCGCTCGATATCCTGGAGCATCCCGCCAGCGACTTTGTCGCCGACTTTGTCGGACGCCAGGGCATCGGTCTGAAGCTGCTGTCGGTGCGCCGGATCGCCGATCGCCTGCGCCTCGGCGAAACCGCCGAAGGCGAGCCGCTCGCTCTCGACACGACGCTGCGCGACGCCTTTTCGGCGATGACGACGCGCCATACCGACCGGCTGCCGGTCTGCGATGCTGAAGGCCGCACGGTCGGGGCGATCGCGCTCGCCGATCTCGTGCGGTAACCTCTTGTGCTCGCCGCCTCGTTGCACCGGCCAGCGGAGATTTGATCGCGGCTATGGACCCGGTAGATATGCCTGAACACCACCACGACGATTGCACCGTACATTTCCGGTCCGACGGCCTGGGGCTGTCGCCCGCCGAATATGCACGGTTGCTGGTTCGGTTGGCCGAGGAGCGCGGCATCGTCGCCGACGAATTCTCGCGCGACGGGATCGTCGGCGAACTCGAGGAGCGCATGGCGGCCATTCTCGGCAAGGAGACGGCGGTCTTTTTGCCGAGCGGAACACTGGCCAATCATCTGGCGCTGCGCCTGCTCGCGACCCGCGGGCGTCGGGTGTTGGTCCAGCGCGAGAGCCATATCTACAACGATACCGGAGACTGTGCGCAACAGCTGAGCGGGCTGACCTTGATCCCGCTCGCCCCCGAGCGGGCGACGTTCAGCCTCGCCGAGGTCGAGGCCGAGGTGGCGCGCGCCGAGGAGGGTCGCGTATCGACGCCGGTCGGTGTGATCTCGATCGAGTGCCCGGTGCGCCGGGTTCAAGGCGAGGTCTTCGACTTCACCGAGATGCAACGGATCGCCGGGTTCGCGCGGGAGAGCCGGATCGGCCTGCATTTCGACGGCGCGCGGGTATTTTTGGCTTCGGCCTATACAGGGATTAGCCCGAAGGAATACTCGGCGCCGTTCGATACCGTCTACGTTTCTTTGTACAAATATTTCAATGCCGCCGGCGGAGCCGTGCTCGCCGGGCCCAGGCATCTCCTTGCCAACCTCTACCATCAGCGGCGCATGTTCGGCGGCAGCCTAAGGCAGGCTTGGCCCTGCGCAGCGGTCGCGCTGCATTATCTCGACGGTTTCGACGAGCGGTTTCGGCGCGCCGCGGCGGCGGCCGAGACCCTGCTCCAGGCGCTCCATAACCACCCCAATTGCGAAGTCTTGCGCGCCGCGACAGCAACCAACGTGACGCGTCTGCGAGTGTCGGGCAGGCATGCCGCGGCGCTGCCCGAGCGGCTGCTGATGCGCGGGATCGCGGTGCGGCCGGCACTGCGCGCATCGGATCGATGCGCCGAGTTCGAGCTGTTCACCAACGAGACGATCCTGCGTCGCCCGATCGAAGAAACGGTCGAGGTGTTCAGCGACGCTGTCGGATCCGCCTGAGCGCCCGACCTTGATATTGACGGTCAGCCGCCCGCCTCCTAACTAATTCGAATCATGTCTCTGCTTTCGATCATCACCGCTCCCGACCCGCGGCTCAAGATCAAGGCGCGGCCCGTTCCCGCGGTCGACGACAAGATCAGGCGGCTGATGGACGACATGCTGGACACAATGTACGGCGCGATCGGCGTCGGCCTCGCCGCACCACAAGTCGGACAGCCGAGCCGCGTCATCGTGCTTGACGTGGCCCGCGAAGGCGAGAAACCCCAGCCGTTGAAGCTCGCCAACCCCGAAATCCTGTGGCGCTCGCCCGATCTAATCACCGGCAACGAGGGCTGCCTGTCCTTGCCGGAGCATTATGCCGAGGTCACGCGCCCGGCCGGGATCCGCCTGCGCTACCTCGATTACCAGAACGAGATCCGCGAGATCGAAGCCTCGGGGCTGCTCGCGACCTGCCTGCAGCACGAGATCGATCACCTCGAGGGCGTGCTGTTCGTCGATCATATCTCTTCGCTGAAACGCGGGATGATCCTGCGGAAGCTCGCCAAAGCGAAACGCAGCCGGGAACCTGCGACCGCCTAAGTTCCGCGATCGGCGGTGTGGAGTAGTAGCGGCGATGAACATCACCGCGCAGCGACCGGCGCTCGACCTGATTTTTATGGGCACATCGGCGTTCGGGGCGACAATCCTCGAAGCACTGATCGATGCCGGACATCGGATTCGCGCCGTCTATACGCAGCCGCCGCGCCCCGCCGGCCGCGGCCATCGGTTGCAACCCTCACCGGTTCAATTGCTCGCGGCGCAGCACGGTTTGGCCATCCGCTGCCCGACTAGTCTGCGCCGGGAGGACGAGCAGGCGGCATTTGCCGCTATCGGTGCCGATGCCGCGGTTGTCGCCGCCTACGGGCTGATTTTGCCGCGCCCGATCCTGGCAGCGCCGCGGCTCGGCTGTTTCAATGTGCATACCTCACTGCTGCCGCGCTGGCGCGGCGCGGCCCCGATCCAGCGTGCATTGCTCGCGGGCGACCCGGAGACCGGGATCACGATCATGCAGATGGCGGAAGGGCTCGATACCGGGCCGATACTGCTGCAGGAGGCCGTGCCGATCCCATCCGGTGCGACGACCGCCGGCCTCTCGGCCGAACTGGCGATCCTCGGCGGGCGGCTGATGGTCGCCGCGCTCGACGGGGCCGCTCGAGGTCAGCTTGTTGCCCGGCCGCAGCCCCAGGACGGCGTCACCTACGCCCCGAAGATCGGCCGCGATGAAGGCCGGCTCGACTGGCGTCGACCCTCGACTGAGCTGGAACGGCGGGTGCGGGCTTTCGATCCGTGGCCCGGCGCCTTCTTCGAGATCGGCAGCGAACGGATTCGGGTGCACGCCGCCGTCGCTCTGCCGGGCCCGGCCGGCGGCGTGCCGGGGATCGTCCTCGACGACCGGTTGTCGGTCGCCTGCGGCGAGGGGGTCTTGCGGCTGCTGCGGCTGCAGCGCCCGGGGCGTGCCGCGCTCGAAGCGCCGGCCTTCCTGCGCGGGTTTCCGATCACCCCGGGGACGGTGCTGCCATGCCCCGCTACAAGCTGAGCATCGAGTATGACGGTACCGGGCTGGTCGGCTGGCAGCGGCAGGCGAACGGGCTATCGGTTCAGGAGGCGCTCGAAACCGCCATCGCCAAATTCTGTGGCGAGCAGGTCACCGTCCACGGCGCAGGGCGCACCGATGCCGGGGTGCACGCCCTGTCGCAGACCGCTCATCTCGACCTGGCGCACAGCGTCGCGCCGGACGTGCTTCGCAGCGCCGTCAACCACCATCTGCGGCCCGCCGCGATCACGCTGCTGACCGCCGAAATCGCGCCCGATGATTTCGACGCGCGGCTGTCCGCGACGGGGCGGGTCTACCTCTATCGCATTCTGAACCGGCGGGCGCCGCCGGCGCTCGAACGCGGCCGGGTATGGCAGGTCGCGCCGCCGCTCGACCTCGAGGCGATGCGCCGGGGTGCCCGTCATCTGATCGGCCACCACGATTTTTCGACCTTTCGCGACTCGTTGTGCCAGGCACGGTCGCCGTTGAAGACGCTCGACGCGCTCGAGCTCCGCCGCGCCGGCGACGAGATCCATATCGAGGCGCGCGCCCGCTCGTTTCTGCACCACCAAGTGCGCAACATGGCCGGCACGTTGAAGCTGGTCGGGCTCGGACGCTGGCAGCCCGACGATGTCGCCGAGGCGCTCGCCGCCCGCGACCGCCGCGCCGGCGGCCCGACCGCCCCGCCCGAAGGCCTCTACCTGGTCGAAGTCCGCTACCCTCCCGTCGATCGATTTCCGCTTTCACCCGGTGAAGAAATTGGCTGAATAGCGGTGGTGTATCGGGGCTCCGGCTTGAATGTGCTGATAGGCGTGGGGCGTCGATTGACATGAGTAAGCCGGAACCATAGTCGCCGGTAGTGTCCTAGTTTGGTATGCGGTGTCGCCGGTCTGCCACGGTTTCAGCCCAGTCAGCGACTCGAAGCCATGGCAGCCGAAATCATTCTTTCCGGTGCGCAAATTCTCTGAAGTTGGGTAGCGTCACGGAGGTTCAGCAAAAGCCGTTAAGTCGGATGGTCATAGGTATGCGGGTGATTGCGCGATCACCGGATCCTTTGGCGAGGATGCATACCCATCGTCCGTCACAATGGTGGACGAGCAATGAGGTCGGAATGTGGTTCGCGTCTACCCTCGTCGCTGGGGTCCTTCTTCTGGTTTCCGCCTCGACGGCGCAGGCGCGGACCGGCTGCATGCCTGACACGAACCTCAGCGGTCCCCCCTTTGTCGGCACCTGTCCGAAACTAGCTCAAACGGTCAATACGGCCGCCGACAAAATGATGGCCCGTGTCACTGACAACGACGAGCTGCAGCAACTGTCGGCTGCCTCGTTCACGCGGGTCAGGCGAGGCGGCTTCTACAAGGAAAACGATGGTGGAGCCGCTGAATATGTTTTGCACGCGTCCGCCTGCGCTGCGCCGGACAACGGTTCCCAGGTCACTTTACGTGACGGCGGCTGTGCAGTCGCCGATTTCTCCGTCATACCGGCCAACGTTAGGCAGTTCGGCGCTCAAGGCGATTGCATAAACGACGATGGCCCGGCATTTGCGGTCGCGCTGCGGCTTGGTATCCCAGTTTACGCGCCCAATGGCCACTATCTAATCGGGACCGGCGGTAGTTATTCGGGCATGCCGATTTTCCTGTCGGGAGCCGGATGGGAAGAGACCGGGATAACCAATGGCAATTTGTGCAACACCTCAATCCCTGGCACTTACATCGTCATCAAGAATGCTGCGGTGTCCCCGTTCGCGATGAGCGGAGCATCTGTACGCGGCAGCATTTTTCGCGATCTGGCAGTACTGCAGCAGCATCCGGCGCCGGTCAAGGCTTGGGCGCCGACCGCTTATCGGCCAGTGTGGGTCTTATCGGATTTGCTTGGAGGGGTGACGTACAATCACATCGCCCTGGGAGGGATATACGCTGCAATCGATGCCGCAGGGAATACGGCTCGAATAAATCTCACCGACATCTCCGGCCAGGTGTTTTCCTACCTGCTAAAGACCGACGCCGCACAAGACCTCTCCCGAGCCAGCGATGTCCATATATGGCCATTCTGGAGTAATGCCGACAGCGTTATGGACTGGCAGCAAAAGAATACCGACGCGTTGTTTTTCCGCCGCCAAGACAGCTTTCAGGCAGATAATATCTTCATCTTCGGGGCTCATGCTTGCGTCCGATTATCTCAGGGCACTACCTCGCCTGCCGGAGCGCCGACGGCGATCCATTTCGGCAATCTCAACTGCGATGGCGTAAAGTATGCGATCTGGGTAGACGGCGATTTGGTTGCGCCCGTCGCCTCGATCGATCATCTGTGGGTCGGCGGCGAAACATGTTGCTCTACTAATACTCCGATTTCGGAGGGCAACGCGATTCAGATCGACGGAAAGGCTGCCGTTCTCGTCGTAAACGACATCAACCTGATCGCGGTCGAAGGTAGCGTCGTCAATCAAACCAATTTGGCGCAAGGGTCGATCGTTCGGATCGGTAGCATTTACGGAGGGTCGAATGGCTGGAACTATAACCGCGACGGATTGGCCTATGCGGGCCCTTCTCCGGTCATCAATGACGCATCTCCGGCGAATGCGGCGAGCAGCTATTCAATTTCCTACCCAATACAACCTCAAAATGCGGGTGGGCTGGCTGGCCGGGGTCTGTCGTCCGGGGTGATCAATATTAGCGCCAGTGCGACGATTTTCATGGCAACTCAGGATCAAGCGTGGTTCAAGCAGGCGATCGTCGATGGCAATACCTACACCTGGTTGCCCTGGGTCAGCACATTGTTGCTCAATGCCGGCGCTACGGTTCGGGCGGTGACGATCGAATTGCCTGTCTCTCCGCTCGACGGGGCTGAAATGACGCTGGTCTGCGGCGTGGCCGTCGCTACGCTGAAAGTGCGGCCGGGATACAGGTCGGGCTTTGTTCTCAAAAACCCGCCAGCCGCATGCACAGCGGGGCAATCGTTCCGCTTCAAGCCTGCACTGGCCGACGCGACGATATGGACAATTCAATGACCCGAAGAGTATGGCACGGGCAAGGTAGATGCTGCGAGAACACGCCGACGACCGCGGGCGGGCGGAAGATGGCAAATCGCCAAACCAAGCTTTGAAGGCATCCGAGGGCCCTGCTGACGTGCTCGCCGACTCTCAGCCATGGGGAACGAGAAGTCTTTGGGTAATTTAATGATGCATCCGCAGGAAGAAGAGAGATGGATATGCGTTCTCTTGCTATGATGTTCGCCGGCCTTATGATGGCCGTCGCAGCGATTGCCGCGATGGCGGGGTGCACGCCGACCAGAAGTGCAGGTCAGGCGTATGCGTGCCCGGCGGGAGTGCCTTGGGTTCCTGACGGATACGCGAACGGCAAGTTTGTCCCCGCCCATTGCCAGGGCGAACCGGCGAAATAAGCGGTTCGCCGAGGCGTCGCCACCGGCCGGGCTCGCGATTTTGGCGCTCGCGTCACTGCGCCGGCTGAGGGCGGATAAACCGGGTGTAGGGAACGCCCGCGCCTTCACTTGCCTTCACGGCCTCGAGCAGCGGCACGGGCAACCGCATGGTCAATGAGGTCGTTTCAAGGCTGTTCGATTGGGACAAGGAATAATCGGGAACACTGCCGGAAGCATGGCGTTTTCATCGCCGAGATCGAGGCGCTTTTGCGCGGCGAACCGCGAATCGCCCTCTAACCAATGGCACCGAACTGACCTCGACCGCGATCCTGGCCTGGTCGGATCGGCAAAAAGTCGCCTAGCACTACCATAGTTTAGCACTCATAGTTTAGCACTGTACGAATGTACGTACAAATGCAAGCCACTCTTAGTTCAGCAAGAATCGGCCGGCAGAGCCGGGACAGCCCGCCGGTTCGCGGTGGCGCATAAGCGTTGCCCCGGCAAGCGGAAGGTCGGTGGCGCGATCGAGGGTTCGGACCGCGAGCATGTCTCGCTTGCCGCGGATCTCGATCTCGTAGCGCGGAAAGGCGTTAAGGTCGAGACCGGCGCGCGCTTACCGTCTCCTCGGAGACGACGAGCTCGCGGTCATAGGTCTTGGTCAGGTTCTCCAGCCGGCTGGCGGTGTTGACGGCATCGCCGATGGCGGTGATCGCGACGGCATTGCCATAGCCCATCTCGCCGACGATCACCGGCCCGCAATGGATCCCGATGCCGATGCGCAGCGGCTGGTCGAGCTCGGCGCGCAGCGACAGGTTGAGCTCGCCGAGCCGCTCCGACATCAGGCGGGCGGCGGCCAGCGCCTCGCGGCAGCCCGCTCGGGGACCGCTCTCGATCCCGAACAGCGCCATCACCCCGTCGCCGATGAATTTGTCGACCCGCCCTCCGGCGCTTTCGACGGCGCGGCCCATCGCGGCGAAATAGCGGTTGAGGACGAACACGACATCGTAGGGAAGCCGGCCCTCGGAGAGCGCGGTAAAGCCGCGGATGTCGGCGAATAGGATGGCGATCTCGCGCTCGCTGCCCTGGACAAAATCGACCCGCCGCCGGCCGTCGGCGGCAACCGCGAGCGGCGGCAATAACGGCGTCACCTCGACGGCGCCGCGCGGCCGCAGCATGCAGGCGAGGCGGATGTTGGGACGCGCTCCGATGCGGCGCAGCACCCGCAGCTCGTTGGCGGAAGGCGGATCGATGCTGTGAAGTTCGCCGCGCACCCGTACGCGGCAGGTCGAGCAGCGGCCGCGACCGCCGCATACCGAGGCGTGTGGGATCCCGGCGATGCGGCTCGCCTCGAGCACGCTGGTGCCTGGCGTAACCTCGACAAAGCGGCCGTCCGGATAGCCGACGCGCACGACGCCGTGGCGCCGCCGCCAAGCCCGCCGGATGAACCGCGCCAGCAAAACCGCGGCGACCATGCCGGCGAAAAACCAGCTGAGGCCATTGGTGATCTGTTCGAGGGTGCGCTGGGTTTCCGGCGAGGGAAGGGTCATCCGCGCGAAGGCTTCGCGCGTCCAGCCCGGGTCAGCGGCGAGAGCGGCGACGTTGCCGGCCGGCTTCGATAAAGCCGAGCAGCGACAGCAGCGGAACCAGCACGGCAACGACCAGCGCCGCCGGTTGCAGCCGCGCGTACCACGGCCGGACCCGCAGCCAGAAATGCAGGCCGATCATCGCGTGCGCCCAAGCGACGACCAGGACCAGCATCTGCAGGTAGCCGTGTTCGGGCGCGTTGACGAAATAGACCCACAGCAAATAGGCGTAGTAGCCGGTATCGGTGTGAAAGAAATTGTCGGCAATCCGGGTGCCGACAACATGGCGGGCGAGCAGGATCGGAATGGCAAAGCCAAGGACGATCTGGCTCAGTTCGGCAGCGCGCAGCCGCAAGCTGCGCCGCTGCCACAATGCCCACAGCGCCAGCCCGTAATGGACGAGAAAGCTGCCGTAGAGCAATGTCTGGGCCGGACGGTTCGACCAAATGCGGAAGACGTACCAGAGCACATCCTCCATCGCCTCGAGCGAGATCAAGCCGACCGCGTGGTTGAGGAGATGCATCGTCACGTAGGCCAGCATCACCAGGCCGGAAGCTAGCCGCAGCCGGCGAAGCATCACGATCCTCGCCTGCGACGGGGGGCGACCGCAAAACCGCTTGTCAGCGGCGCTGCATTCCTTTTATCCCTCGGGGTGCCGATAGTTGACGCCGCTGCGCCGTTGCGTCGCGGTGCACGAGGCGGCGAGAAGAGGCACAAACGGGCGGTCATCAGTGAACGCGTTGGGGAGGACGCGCTGATATGCTGGAGATCCGACACCTCGTCAAATGTTTCGGCCCGCTGGTCGCGGTCGACGACGTCTCCTTTAGCGTGCCGCAAGGCGAGGTGCTGGGCTTTCTCGGCCCGAACGGCGCCGGCAAGTCGACGACGATGAAGATGATCACCGGTTTTCTCGCGCCGACCGCGGGCACGGCGGTGATTTGCGGCTTCGATATCGGAACGCGGCCGATCGCCGCCAAAAAGCACATCGGTTATCTTCCGGAAGGCGCGCCCGCCTATCCGGACATGACGCCGGCCGATTTTCTCGACTTCATCGCCCATATTCGCGGCTTTTCCGGCGCCGAAGCAAAGCGCCGGATCGCGCGGGTCGTCGAGATGATCAGGATCGCCGGCGTTCATGCATCAGCCGATCGAGACCTTGTCCAAGGGTTTCAAGCGCCGTGTCGGCGTGGCGCAGGCATTGCTGCACGACCCCGATGTGCTGATCCTCGACGAGCCGACCGACGGGCTCGACCCCAACCAGAAATACGAAATGCGCAAGATCATCGAGGCGATGCGGCCCGACAAGGCGATCATCATCTCGACGCATCTGCTCGAGGAGGTCGAGGCGGTGTGCAGCCGCGCGATCATCATCGCGCACGGCCGCGTGCTCGCCGACGGCACGCCGGCAGAGCTCGCCCGAGCGCTCGCGCCACCACAATGCCGTCCGTCTCGGCATCGCCGGCGGCGCCGATTCGCACATCAGGGCCGAGCTGGCGGCGCTGCCCGGGGTGACGGCGGTCGAGCCGGTCAGCGACGCCGAGGGCGAGGCGTTGATCGTAGTGCCGCACAGCGGGCGCCCGGTCGTCGCCGAGATCGCCGACCTCGCCCGCGACCGCGGCTGGAGGATCACCGGTCTGCGGGTCGAGCGCGGGCGGCTCGACGACGTCTTTCGCGAGATCACCACCGCGCAACCCCAACCGGCCCCGATCGCTGCCGCGGCCTGACACCGATGCGCAACATCCTGACCATCTTTCGCCGCGAGCTGGCCGGCTATTTCGCCACGCCGCTCGCCTATGTGTTCATCGTCATCTTTCTGGTGATGGCGGGAGTGCTGACGTTTTTCGTCGGCAATTTCTTCGAGCGCGGCCAAGCCGATCTCCAATCCTTCTTCAACTTTCACCCGTGGCTCTACCTCGTCCTGATCCCGGCCTTGTCGATGCGGCTCTGGGCCGAGGAGCGCAAGAGCGGGACGATCGAGCTGTTTCTGACATTGCCGATCCGCATGACCGAGGCGGTGATCGGAAAATTCCTCGCCGCCTGGTGTTTCGCCGGGATCGCGCTCGCTTTGACCTTCCCGTTCTGGATCACGGTCAATTTTCTCGGCCGCCCCGACAACGGCGTGATCTTCGCCAGCTATATCGCCAGCTGGCTGATGGCGGGCGCCTTGCTGGCGGTCGGCGCCTGCGTGTCGGCGATGACCAAGAACCAGGTGATCGCCTTTGTCGTCACTGCCGCGCTGGCGTTCCTCTTCACCGTGTCGGGATCGCCGATCGTGCTTGGAGTGTTCCAGGGTTGGGCGCCCGAATGGCTGATCCACGGCGATCACCCAGATGAGCTTCCTCGGCCATTTCGGCGCGATCACCCGCGGCGTCATCGATATGCGCGATCTCGTGTACTTCGCATCGATTATGATCGCCTTTCTCGGCGCCAACGCGATCCTGATCGACCTCGAAAAGGCCGAGTGAAATGGCACTCCCCGATCGGCTCCGCGGCTTTTTCAGCTCGCGACGCGCGGTCGCCTTAGCCGCGCTCGTCTGCATCGCACTGATGCTGGTCTCGGTGAATATTATCGCCGCCCGCTTCTTCACCTGGCGGCTCGACCTCACCGGCGAGCACCTCTACACCCTGTCGCGCGGCACCCGGCGGACCCTCGCCGCGATCGACGAGCCGATCACGTTGCGGTTCTATTATTCGACCCGGCTCGCCGACGAGGTCCCCTCCTACGGCGTTTATGCGCAGCGGGTGCGCGAGCTGCTCGATCAGTACGTCGCAGCGGCTCACGGCAAGATCCGCCTCGAAGTCTACAATCCCCTGCCCTTCTCCGATGTCGAGGACCGCGCCGTCGCCTTCGGGCTGCAAGGCGTGCCGCTCGACGTGCAGGGCGAGCAGGTCTATTTCGGGCTGGCCGCGACCAATTCGACCGACGACCAGCAGGTCATCGCTTTCTTCCAGCCGGAGCGCGAGCGCTTTCTCGAATACGATTTGACTAAGCTCGTCCACAACCTGGCCGTTCCAAAGAAGACCGTGGTCGGCTTGATCAGCTCCTTGCCGCTCGAAGGTGACATGATGGCGATGATGCGCGGCCGCCCGGCGGAGCCGATGGCCGTGATGGAGCAATTGCAGCAGCTCGACACGGTCAAGCCGCTCGCCGCCAATATCGATGCGATCCCGCCCGATATCGACGTGCTGATGCTGGCGCATCCGCAGAACCTGCCGGACAAGACGCTCTATGCGATCGACCAGTTCGTCTTGCGAGGCGGCAAGGCCCTGATCTTTGTCGATCCCCATTCCGAGCTGCAAGCCTCGCACCCAAGCCAGCTCAATCCGCCGGGCGCGCCGACCGCCAGCAATCTCGAACGATTGTTCAAATCCTGGGGCTTCGAGGTGCCGTCGAACACGGTCGCCGGCGATCGGCGCGACGCCACAAGGGTCGGGGTACCGGTTGCGGGGCGCGGATCGCGATCGCTCGACTACATCGCCTGGCTCAATCTGAAGGCCGACAATCTCAATCGCGACGACATGATCACGGCCGATCTGAGCCACATCAACGATGGCCTCTTCCGGGATCATCGAGCCGATCGCCGGCGCCAAGACAACGATCGAGCCGCTGATCACGACATCGCTCGACTCGACCAAGATCCCGGCCGACAAGCTGTCCGGTTTGCCCGATGTCGCCGGCCTCCTCGCCGAGTTCAAACCCGACAACCAGCGCTACATACTGGCGGCCCACGTCACCGGCCCGGCCGAGAGCGCCTTCCCCGACGGCCCGCCGAAACCGCCCGAGCCGGCCAAGCCGGAGGCCAAAGAGGGCGCGACGGATCAGCCGCCAAAGCCCGCCGAACCGCCGGCGGCCGCGCCGCTGAAGCAATCGGTTGAGCCGATCAACCTCGTCGTGGTCGCCGACACCGATATGCTCGACGACAAGTTCTGGCTGCAAAAGCAGGACTTCTTCGGCCAGCGGGTCGCGGTGCCGACCGCCAACAACGGCGACTTTGTCGCCAACGCGATCGAGGTGCTTGCCGGCGGCGACGATCTGGTCGGCTTGCGCAGCCGCGGCACCTCGGCCCGCCCGTTCGAGGTCGTCGAGCGCATCCAGAGCAATGCCCAGGCGCGTTACAGCGCCGAGGAGCGCAGCCTGCAGGCCAAGCTCAAGGAAGCCCAGGCCAAGCTCGAAACCCTGACCGGGAAAGACCAGGCAAACGCGCCGGCGACCCTCTCCGCCGAGCAGAACAAGGCGATCGAGGAGTTTCGCGCCGATATGGTGCAGACCCGTCGCCAGCTGCGCGATGTCCAGGCGGCGTTGCGCAGCGACATCGGACGGCTGAAGGCCGGCCTCGAATTTCTCAATATCGCGCTGATCCCGATCATCGTCGCCGCGCTCGCCGTCATCCTCGGGTGGCTGCGGCTGAAGCGGCGCAGCCGCCGCATGGCGGAAGCGTGAGCATTACCAGCCGCATGCCGTCATTCCCGCGGAAGCGGGAAGCCAGGGCCCCAATGTTCTGCCGATCGCCCGCTGTTCCGGCCGGGGGCAGGCCCTGGACCCCCGCTGTCGCGGGGGCGACGAGACTGTCGCGGTTCTGAGAGCCCACCATGCTGAAGCGAAACTTGATCCTCCTCGCCTCTGCGACGGTCATTCTCGTAGCGCTGGCGATCGTCGCGCTCGCCACCGGCGATCGCGGTGTAAGCCGCGCCGGCCCCGGTGAGCGTGCCTTTCCCGCTCTCGCGACGAAGCTCGGGGAGGTTGCGTCCGTTACGGTGTCGCGGAGCGGCTCGACAATGACCCTGATCCGTGATGGAGACAGCTGGCTGGTCGCCGAGAAGGGCAATTATCCGGCAAACGTCGGCAAGATCAGTCAGATCGTGCGTGCGATGGCGGATTTGACATTGGTCGAGCCGAAGACGCAGAAGGCCGACCTCTACCCCCGGCTCGAGGTCGAAGACCCCGGCAAAGGCAAATCGGCTCTGGTCTCGATCAAAGACAAATCGGGCGAGACCATCGCACAGGCGATCGTCGGCAAGCGGCGTTATGACCGGCTCGGCGCCGGCAATGACGGGGTCTACCTGCGCAAGCCGGGCGATCCGCAGGCCTGGCTCGCGCGCGGCTCGCTCGATGCCACCGGCGACCCGTCGAGCTGGCTCGACCGGCATATCCTCGATATCTCCGCAAAGCAGATCGCCAGGGTGACTTTGACCCAGGCGGACGGCACCAAGCTCGTGATTGCCCGCGCGGCACCCGACGCCAACTTCGCGGTCGAAGATGCGCCGGCTGACGCCAAGTTCAAGGGCGAAACCGCGATCGCCGGGCCCGCCACGGCGCTCGAGACGCTCGACCTCGACGATGTCGAGCCGGCCGCCCAACTGCCGATCCCCGACAAGGACGTGGTGACCGCGTCTTTCGCGACCTTCGACGGCCTGACGGTCGATGTCAGATTGCTCGAGCGCGACAAGACCAATTGGATCGCGATATCGGCCGCCGGCTCCGGGACGGCCGAGACCGAGGCGAAAAAGCTTGGCGAGAAGGTGGCGCGCTGGACCTATGCGATCCCGGGGTATAAAGCGAACCTGTTGCGCACCAAGCTGGCCGACCTGCTCGAGCCGGCCAAAGGGTCCTGACATCGGCTCGACTGGAGGGCCACCGATGTTCGCTCGTGACCATAGCCCGCGCATGTCTGCCGCGGCCGCTGCTCTCGGCTGCCTGCTGCTGATGGCGTGCGCCGAGCAGAGCACAACGGCGACCAAATGGGTCAAGAGCGGCGCCGACGATCAGACGATCTCCCGCGAGTTGCAGGACTGCAACGCCCAGGCCAGTTCAGCGCTCGCCAGGGAGCAGGGCATCAACGCCGATATCAATGCGACACTCGGGCGAAACTGGCAGCTCGGCGCCACCCGGGGCGTCGAGAATCAGGCAATGCGCCAACAGGCCGCCGGCTTAGCCGACCAAGTCCTCAACAGCTGCATGCGCGCCAAAGGGTTCGTCAAAGAGAGCTGATCAGGGCCAGCCCCAGGGGCCCCAATCCCAATCGCTCTGGTTCATGACGGCGGTCATCTGATTCTCGTCAGCCAGCTGCTTGGCGAAGACTTCTTGCCGATAGGCGGCCCAGTTCTGCTGCGTTCCGAAATAGACGCATCGACAAACCAGCGGGTCGGCATATTGGTAGATCGGCTGGCCGTTCTTGATCCGAGTGACAAATTTGTTGGGCGGCAGGCTCTTCATCGCCGCGAGGCGCCGCGGCGAATCGGCAGGCCTAATCTGAAATCCCGCCGCGGCGAGGAGGTCCTCCTTTTGTCCGACCAGCTCCTGCTGGCTGGCACACCCAACGGCGGCCAGCGCCAAACCGGCGATACCCCAAAAAGCGACCCACTTTTTCACAGCAATACCCCCGGTAGAACCACCAAAGCGACCCTAGCCGATCCCAACCGGGCAGCGCAACGGATCACCCGCCTCAGCGCGACGCGATCAGCAACCCCAAGGCGACGCTGCCGATCGCGATGCGATACCAGGCGAACACGCCAAAGCCGTGGCGGCTGACAAAGTTGACCAAGGTCCGGACGACGAACAGCGCGCAAACGAAGGCGACGACGAACCCGATCGCGATGATCGTCGCATTTTCGACCGATAGAATGGCGCGGTTCTTATAGAGGTCGTAGACCGTCGCGCCGAACATCGTCGGCACCGCGAGAAAGAACGAGAACTGGGTCGCCGCGGCGCGATCGACGCCTAGCATCATCGCGCCCATGATCGTCGCGCCGGCACGCGAGACCCCGGGGATCATCGCCAGGATCTGACAGCAGCCGATCCCGAGCGCGGTGCGCATCCGCATGTTGTCGACATCGAGGGTCTGCGGCCGCGGCCGCACCCGCTCGATGACCAGGATCACAATCCCGCCGACGATCAGGCTGACGGCGACGACCCAGGGCGAGAACAGCACCTCCTTGATCAGCCGGTAGGCGAATACCCCGGCCACCGCCGCCGGCAGGAAGGCGACTAAGACGTTGGCGACAAACCGCTGGGAGACCGGGTCGGAGGTCAGCCCGGTCGCGGCGCGGATAAAGCGCTCGCGGTAGACCCAGCACACCGCGAGGATCGCGCCGAGTTGGATCACGATGTCGAACAGCTTGCTCGCCGGCCCTTCGACGCCGAGCAATTTATCGGCCAGGATCAGGTGACCCGTCGAAGACACCGGCAAAAACTCGGTCAGCCCCTCGACGACGCCGAGTATTGCGGCGGTCAGATAGTCTGCGGAAGGCATGAGCGCTCAGGTGCCGAAAGCCGGGCAGCCTGTCAAGTGGTTGGGAACCGCGGCAGAGGCCGTGGCTTTTCTATTATTGCCCGGCAGCCCCTAGGATATCGTAAACTTTTCCGCGGCGAATCGCGCCAACCCGGTCGGCGGCGCGGCGCCGCGGCTAATGGTCACTCAAATGTGAGATGCGATCTTGGCCGATTGGGCGAGAGTGTCTGAGCGCGCTCAACTCTGATACGGAGGCTCCGACCATGCGCCGATTTTCGCTGCTCGCCGTCGTGACCGGCATGCTGCTTGCCTTGCCGGCCGCCGCCCAAACTCCGCCCTCACCAGGAGCCCCCGATGCTAGGCCGACACGTATCCGAGGCACGGTCGAGAAGCTCGATGGCTCGACCTTGATGGTCAAAGCGCGCGACGGCCGGCAAATCGCGATAGCCCTCGCCCCGAATTTTGCCGTGGTCGGTGTCGCCAAGCGCAGCCTCGCCGACATCAAAGCCGGGGACTATGTCGCTTCGACCTCGGCTAAAGGCACCGACGGCAAGCTTCACGCGATCGAGGTCCATATTTTCCCCGAAGCGATGCGCGGGGTCGGCGAAGGTCAACGTCCGTCGGATCTGGTCCCCGACGGCTTGATGACCAACGCCACGGTGGCGGGCGTCACCGCCGGGGCGCAGGGCCACGTGCTCAAGGTTACCTACAAAGGCGGCGAGGCGGAGGTCATCGTCGCGCCCGATACCCCGATCGTCACCTATGTTGCGGGTGATGCCAGCCTGCTAAAGCCGGGCGCGGCGGTCTTCCTCACTGCACAGCAGAAGGCCGACCGCAGCCTGACGGCGGCGCGCGTCACCGCCGAGAAGGACGGCGTCAAGCCACCGATGTAAGCGACGGCGCTGCTGTGCCGCTCCGCTAGGCCGGGTGGACCGAGTCGCTCGGCAGCAGTTCGGTTCGATAGGTCGGCCGCAGAATGTCGAGCCGCATCGGCACCGGCGTCCCGAGCCACAGCGCATTCTTGCTGTGGTCGTCGTAGGAGCTTTCGGTCAGCGGATGGACCAGCACGTCGAGGCCTTCGCGGTTCAGCATCAGCCACGGCACGATGTTCTGGAATTCCTCGGTCTCGAAGATGACGTTGAACTGCGAGATCGGGTGCGGGCCGCGCGGCTCGTCGCTGAAGCCGCCGGGCTCGACCGCGAATTTTCCGATGATCGTCTCGCGCAGCCGTGCCGCCGACAGGCTTGGTCTCGGCATTGTAATAGACGTGGGCGTGATAGCCTTTGATTTCGGTCATCGGAGGTCCTCCTGATAATGTTGCGTGGTAGTATGAGAGGCGTGCCCTAAGCTTACGGGCCTTATGCTTCGAGCTTCGCCGCGATCTTCTTGCTGATCTCGGCCCGCCACTCCTCGATCGGCTTGAAGCCCTTCGCGGTCCCGGCAATAGGCCTCGGTCTCGCGGAAGAGCTCGTCCTCGGGCTTGTCGAGGTCGATCTTGAAGCCCAAGGGCTGCGGCACGTACCACGGCGTGTCGCAGAACATCTCGATGCGGTTGCCCTCGGGGTCCTGGAAATAGACCGACCAGGCATTGCCGTGGCAGATCGGGCTGATGCCCTCGCAGCCGGCCTCGCGCACCTTGCGGAACGCCTTCTGCACCTGGGTGAGGGTGCCGACATTGAACGACACCTGCTGCACCATCGGCACCTCGGCATCGGTGGTGCGGCCGCGCACCAGCACGACCTGGTGATGGTCGCTCGGGTTGCGCGACAGGAACGTGATGCGGCCGTCCTCGGCGCCGTCGCTGACCACAAAGCCGAGCACGTTGGTAGTAGAAGTCGATCATCTTCGGCACGTCGTGGACATAAAGCCCGACATGGCTGAGGCGCGGCGCGGTGTCCTGTGGCATGCGGTGGCTCCCGATCGGGTTGTTTACTGATGGCATAAGATAGGATCGGCGACCATCTATCAAATCGATAGATTATATGTTATTCATTCGCTGCATGGATATTCGGGCGGTCGACCTCAACCTGCTGAAAGCCTTCGACGCGCTGACCAGCGAGCGCGCCGTGACCCGCGCCGCCGCCCGGATCGGCCTGTCGCAGCCGGCGATGAGCCACGCGCTGTCGCGCCTGCGCAGCCTGTTTGCCGACGATCTGTTCGTGCGCACCCCGGCCGGCATGGAGCCGACCGCCCGGGCGCGCGAGATCGCGCCGCTGGTCGCGGCGGCGATCGAGCATATCGAGGCGGCGCTCAACCTCGGCATCGGCTTCGACCCGGCAAAGAGCACGCGGCATCTTCACCGCCGGCATGGCCGAATACGCCGAGGTCGCGCTGGTCGGGCGCCTCGCCGAGGCCTTTGCCCGACAGGCGGCCAGGGCAACCTTGCGCCTGACGCCGCTGACCGGCACCGATGCCGCCGAGCAGCTCGATCGCGGCGCGATCGATGTCGCGGTCGCTCATCTCAACACCGTGCCGACCCATATCGAGTCGATCCTGCTGCTGCGCGACCCGTTTGTCGTCGTTGCCCGCCGCGGCCATCCGATCGCCGGGCAAACACTGTCGATCGAGGCCTACGCGGCGCTCAACCACATCCTGGTCTCGCCGCGCGGCGACACCAGCGGCGCGCTCGACCGCATCCTCGTCGATTTCGGGCTGCGGCGCCGCATCGCATTGTTGGTCGCCACCTATCTGGCGTTGCCGGTGGCGCTCGCCGCCTCCGACCTCGTCGCGACCGTGCCGAGCCGCATCGCCCGCCAGATCGCCGCCACCGCCGAAATCGCGATCATGCCGTTGCCGATCGATTTCTCGATGACCGTGTCGATGGCCTGGCACCGCCGCGCCGCGAGCGAGCCCGCGCAGGCCTGGTTCCGCTCGCAGCTGATCGAAGCGGCGGGTGATTGACCCGGTTCGTCGTGCCTCCGCGACAAGCTTACCGCGGGCCACGAACGGCTCCGACCGAATAAATCGGCAGGGGAGTGACATTTTGATCGGGCGCCTACAAGCCGAAGAGGCGTAACAGGTGTTTTTGGAAAATCGGTGTCCCGCAGGTTGCCTCAATATCGCGGGTTTATCGTACAATCGTTTGGGCGGTCGTCTCTCCGGCTACATGATGCTGGACCTCTGCGCCAGTGTCGGCGCAACGTCCTTTGATGTCCGATGGGGCCGCTGATGAAAAATTTCATCCTTGCTGTCGTTAAGTTTTGCGAAAAGGAACAATGGGCAGACGACTTTCTAAATGGTCGCCTTTACATGAACAGACTATCCTATTTTAAGGAGACAAAGGAAACAGAAGACGATGCTCGTGCTGACCCCTATGAGGGGACAGCGGTACTCATCCAAAAGGCATCTGTTGAAAAGGCTTATCCCTTTGCATCCGGGGGCACAAAATGTTGTAGCCGGGAGGGGAGGCCGGTAGTAGAACAAAGAAAGAACATAACTGCCCTCGGTGCCCAGCGATGACCGAATTTCCGCGCTCCTTGATCGAGTTCCAACAACGCTTCGGCGATGAGGCCGCCTGCGCTCAATACCTTGTCGCGGCGCGCTGGCCTGACGGGTTTGTATGCCCGGGATGCGGTGGTGGCAAAGCCTGGCGGCTGGAAACCAAGGCCTGGACCTATGAGTGTGCCAGCTGCGGCCGGCAAACCTCGGTCACTGCCGGAACCATCATGCACCATTCCAAGCTGCCGCTGACCGCATGGTTCTGGGCCGCTTATCTGATGGCCACCCACTCCAATGGCATCTCGGCTCTGCAACTGCAGCGCCAGCTCGCTTTCGGCTCCTACAAGACGGCGTGGCTGATCTGCGCCAAGCTGCGCTGCAGCATGCTCGCCCCGGGCCGCGGCCTCTTGGCCGGCCTCGTCGAGGTTGATGAGACCGAAATCGCCTGCCGCAGCAAAAACGATCCGGTTACGGGCGGTGGTGGGCGCAGCCATCAGGGCAAAATGCTGGTCGTCGGCGCCGTCGAGGTCGAGGACGGCGGGCTTGGCCCCGGCCGCATCCGCCTCAGCCAGGTCGCGGATTACTCGGCTGCCAGCCTCCGCGCTTTCCTCGCCGCCAATGTCGCCTCTGGCACCACCGCCAAGACGGATGGTTGGTCCGGATATCCCGGCGCCGCCGACATCACCCACGATCCCCATGTCGTCGGCAAGATGGCCGCCCATATCGTCCTACCTTGGGTTCACCGGATCTTCTCCAACCTCAAGGTCTGGGCCCTGGGCGTCTACCACGGGCTGCGCCGCAAGCACCTCCAATCCTACCTCGATGAATTCGTCTTCCGCTTCAATCGCCGGCGCACCCGCCATGCCGCATTCCGATCCCTGCTCGGCATCGCCGCCGCCCACCAGCCTCTCTCCTACAAGATGTTGATCTCACCGGAAGCAAAGGCATAAGGCTCCTGTTGAATTCAAATTCAAAGACCATCCCGAATTTAATGTAGGACCTCCTGATTTGGTTGATACCCGCATTTCTTTAGATTACCACAATGATTTGCATATTTTTTGTATGACCGCGATCCATACTGGTAAATTTGATCTTACTACTGAAGGAATTCCCTTCCCAGGGTCAGAACTAGAGAGTTCTCAGAAAACAATGCCGGGTGAATAGTGAATGTCCTAAGCTGGGTAATTTCGCGATTGCTCTTCCAAACACCGGGTTTCCAGAGTTCAGGCTTCGGGTCGCGAAAGCACTTACGCAGGCCGGTTACGGATATAATTCAGGACTAGTAGAATATTACGATCCAGCAACGTTCAATGGACGATTTCAAATGCATGAAATTCCATTTAGGAGACGTCTAAAATATGCTTTTGAGTCGGAATTTAGGATTGTCGTCAATACTCGCACTACGGGCAAAGACCACTTAGTTATCGACATCGGCAACATTAGCGATATCGCCTTCAAGGTGCCTGCTAAGGATGTTCCTGATATGATACAGTTAAATATGCGAGTCGCATAACATCGTCTTCTGGACAATTGGGGCCTTAGGTTTTCTAAACGATCAAACAGAGCTGAGTGATAAGCAAGTCGATATCAGGTTCAGGTACAGGCCACTCTACGCGCCAGTCGCGATCCGTCCGTTGATCCACGAACCATACCACCTTACGCGGCGTCATGCTTTCCTCTGAGGGGAAATACAGACAGTCGATCCAAACCAGCAAATAACGGCGCAGCCCTTTAGGCAGTCGTCTCCAGAGCACTTGCTCCTCCGGGGTACGCTTTAGCTGCGCCAAGAGCCCTGTAGGCATACGGTTTGAAGTTGATTTCCCGGCAACGGGGAAGATCACAGTTGGGGCCTTATCATTGCCAGCCCGATCTCGTAGCTTCGGGCCAGCTCGTCGAGCGCAGCATGGAAGGGGTGCCCGTGCGTGAACAGCTAATCGCTGCTGCCAAAGAACGCAAATCAGCGACATTCTATGATGCGGTTGGTCAGGAGGATCAAATCAGAGCTGCTGCTTTCGACATCCGACAACGGTTCAATGTACAGGTTGAGATAATCAGAGAAGGTCATAACATAATAGTGGTGTTCAAATGATTGTCGTCTATACGCAACGAAAAGAGCTTTATTAATGTTCAGGTTTAGAAAACGAAAGGCAAGTCCTGCGCCGCCGATATCATCTGCGTCGAATCGATTTCATATCCTTTTGCTCTTGGGAGATGCTGCCGCATTAAAACTAACTGAGCCGGGCCTCGCGCTATCGGGAATGGACTTGTTCGTATTCGTGTACGAAGATGGTCACGGTGGGATGATCGTCACTTCTGATGATCCTGGCCCTCTCAAAGCTCGCTGCATGTCCCTTGGACTTAAGGTTGGTGTCATGTCGATATCCAGACGGCGACCGCAAGAAAACTCGCATATGGTCTCCATGGATTTGCGTCTCACGGGCGAGTACCAAAAATTGAAGAAGGAGTGGCTGGATTGGCTTGGCGACTGAATCAACATCTTGTGTTTCCGGCTTCGAGCGCTCCCGCTGTCATGTCCCTCACCGATAGAGAAGTCATATTTTCTCACCGATAGAAATGTCGCAAAGAAGGGGAGCTCGACGACAATAATTCGTTGATCTGATGGTGGAACGGGCTGCGGCGGGCGAGGCTGCGTTGCGTCCCTCCGGCTGCGAGGCGTTCCCGGGCCATTCGCTGCTGGTGCGGCGTGAGTGACGGCTTGCGACCGAATTTGACGCCATTGACTGTCGCGGGCGATCACCAGAAGGTCGGTTGTGTCGCGCGAGAGGCGATCAACCGCCGGGATGATGACGACGTCACATATAAGCTGTCATCACTCATTCCGTTCATCCTGTGATACCTCACGAATGATGCACGGTCGAGCCGTTGCTGCGAATCCCTGTTTCGAATTGGCAGGCGAGATAGGCAGGGCAGCAGCGGATGTCCCTCAAAGGTTGCGCGCGCGGGCCGAGTGGTGGTGAGGTCAAGCCTGGTGCAGCAATTGGGTAATTGTGTCGATGAACCGGGCCGCTGTGGTGATGGCTGCCGCGGCCTGGTCGGCGGAGATCGACGCGACGGCTGGGCCGATGCCGTAGTCAGCCGTTGCCTTGAGCTGGTAGGCGGTCGCAAGGAAAGGGGAAAGCTCGCGGTCGATGCGCGGTTCGCGCCCCGCCAGGCGGGCGAACTCGCTGCGCACGCCGCGATGCGTGGTCGCCGCTTTGCCGGTGTGTTCGAAGATGTATGCCTCAGCGGCATGAAATGCCGCGTAGTACGCCTCCCGCGCCGCCAGCCGGGGCAGGGTGGCGATCTGCCGCGCATCAGCGAGGCATGTACGGGCCTTGTCGAGATAGTCGGCGGTTTCGCTTTTCATAGATCGAGGCCGTCTCTGCGCAACTCGTGCATAAAGCCGGTGCGCTCGCGGTCGGCGCCGGCCGGAAAGGGTGTGGCGGAGATGACGGCCCCGGTGTCCTCAAGAATATCGGTGGTTATGGCGGCAAGTCTCCCACTCTCGTCGTAGAAGCTGTGGCCGTCTTTGATAAACACCGCAATGTCGTAGTCGGAATCGGGGCGGTGATCGCCGCGCGCGCGCGAGCCGTACAAGACAACGCGCTCCAACCGCTCGCCGTAAACTTCGGCTAGAGCGGCACGAAAGCGGGTCAGGATCGGGTTATTCTGCGGCGGCTGGTCACTCATGCTGGCTATTGTAGCATATCTTTAGCGGGTTCCTCAAATTCACAGCTCTTAAATTCTGCCCGACACGTAGTTGGGCGGTGATTAACCGCTTTGCCCCGACCGAGCAGAGCGCTTGATCGCATCCACTCTGTCCAACAGGCTTCCCGGTGCAATAGGGACAAGCTCAAAGCCGAAGTTGCGATAGGTCTCTTCATGGATTCGTTCGAAACGCAGCGACTCCTCAAAGCCGATCCGCCGCGCTTCGGTGGGCGTGATGAAGCTGAGATTCTGGATGAAGAAGACACGCTTCTGAAAGATCGCCTCCGTCTCGACGCGCTTCAGCTCGCGCGAGAGCGTGTCCGACAGAGGATATCCAAGGTAGACCGCGAGGGCGGCGGTGCAGATGACCGACCGGTCGTGAAACGGTATCTCGGCGGTCTCGCGCGAGGCTCGAACCTGCCGCCGTCTTTGCAGTTCGGTGATCGCATCGATGCAAGAGGCATGCGTCCACGGTTTAGCGACGCCCCGCGCCTGCTCCAATGCGATGATGTCGGTGGCCGCTTCCTCGACAACACTGAAGCCGTCAAGTTCCAGTTGACGGATTATCGCTGGCTTCCCGGAGCCGGGAGCCCCTGTCAGTATGAACCTTCTCATGCAGCCGTGACCCGAAATGAGATTAGGCTTAACAAAGGCTTATCGTCACCCCCGCGAAATCGGGGGTCCAGGGTAACCGCTGAGGCCTTCGGGGCTCCGGATTCCTGCTTTCGCGGGAATAACGGGTAACCTTTCGATATTAAGGAGTTCATTTCGGTCAGGCTCTCGGCGCTTCAAGACGACGCTAAAGGATCTGCGCAAGGAAATCGGCACCGGCCTATTGCACGCCATGCTCGCCCGGCTCGGATTGAGCCGGCACGATCTCGATGAATAGAGGGATACCGCGAATGATGGCTTACAGCTATCCCGCCAAACTGGAACCGGATGCGGATGGGCGTCTCGTCGTGCATTTTCCCGCTTTACCCGTGGCCTTGACCGATGGCGCCGATGAAGTCGAAGCGCTCCGCGAGGCGGCGGATTGTCTCTCCGAAGCGCTCGCCAGCCGCATTGTCGACGGAGAAGAGATCCCAGCCCCTGCATCGCTCGTGTCCGGTCAGTATCTCGTCTCGCCGTCTCCGACCATCGCGCTGAAGGCAGCCCTCTACGATGCATTGCGCCGGCGCGACATGACGGTTGCCGATCTTGCCGCACGGCTCGACATGGACTGGCACCGGGCGGCACGGCTTATCGACCCGCGGCGCGCCTCGAAGCTGACAAGCCTCTCGGCCGCGCTCCGCGCATTGGATTGTGAAATTTGCTTATTATTTCACGACCCTAAGGAACAGAGTGAGGGAGTTTACGGTCGCCCTCGCTCGACCGGTGTGGAGCGCAGCGGTCAACAGACGCCGTCGCTGAGCGATGCGACGTTGAGAGCCGTGCAAGCGCATCGGGAAGGCGCCACTGCCCAAGAAGTTCTCCACTATCTCTCACGAGAATTCGGGATGACGGTCCGGCCAAACCACCTGGGCATAGCGCTGCAGCGCCACCGTAGCGGGCAGCGCGAAAATCGCGACCAGCGCTGGTATTCGCCCTCGGCGAAGGTAGAAACCCCCGCACGCACGGGCGGTGCACGGATCAAGCAAGACTGAAGGCCTGCCGACCGTCTTTGATTTTGCTCGCGGGCCGTCCTGTTTATGCGACATGAGCGATTTTTGATTTTTGCAGTGATATTGGGGAGTTTCCGGTCAAAGGCGCGCTTCGACGGCGCCGGGCGGTTTGGGTGAGGATCGGGGTGGCCCCAGAAAGGGCGAAGTTTCAGGGTAAGATCGTGGCCGTCAGTTGGATTGAGTTTTTTCGGATTTTCGACGGGACGGAGAAATCGACCAGTTTCTTATTCGCTCGTGGCGGCGGGCAGTATGGAGCGGGCCGGAGGCTCGAACATTGTCGGCGATAATTCCCGGTTCGGCGAATTTTTCCCCGGTTAACCGGTGAAATTCCGCGGTTTAGGCTGCTACGGGAATTCGCCGGCAACGCATTGATTCGGCTCGCGGTTTTTGGGACCAAACAGCACTTTTTCGGAGAAAATCGAAAAATTCCCGGTTCGACCGGGAATAACCGGGAATTCGGCCCTGGCGGCAGCACGGGGCGGCGGAGTGGGGTTGGTTGACACTTCCGGGCCGGGTCGATCATGTTGCGGATGCCCTCGCCTGCCGTCAGCCGCTCTGAGAAAGCCATGACCGACGCCGATCTTGCCGCGACCATCGATGCCGCCTGGGAAGCCCGCGATGCGCTCGGGCCGCAGAGCCGCGGCGCTCAGCGCGACGCGGTCGAGGAGGCGCTCGACGGGCTCGACGCCGGGCGGCTGCGGGTCGCCGAGAAGACCGCGGCGGGATGGCAGGTCCATCAATGGCTGAAGAAGGCGGTGCTGATGTCGTTCCGCCTCAACGACATGGTCGAGATCGCCGGCGGGCCGACCGACCCGGAACGCGGCGCCGCGCGGTGGTGGGACAAGGTGCCGTCGAAATTTGCCGGGTGGTCGTCGAACCGCTTCCGCGACGCCGGGTTTCGTGCGGTGCCGGGTTCGATCGTCCGCCGCTCGGCCTATATCGCGCCGAACGTCGTCTTGATGCCGAGCTTTGTCAATGTCGGCGCCTATGTCGACGCCGGCACGATGGTCGATACCTGGGCGACGGTCGGCTCCTGCGCACAGATCGGCAAGAATTGTCACCTTTCGGGCGGGGTCGGGATCGGCGGCGTGCTCGAGCCGTTGCAGGCCGAGCCGGTCATCATCGAGGACAATTGCTTTGTCGGGGCGCGCAGCGAGGTCGTCGAGGGGGTCATCGTCGAGACCGGCGCAGTGCTGGCGATGGGCACCTTTATCGGCGCCACGACCAAGATCGTCGACCGCGAGACCGGCGAAATCCATACCGGCCGGGTCCCGGCCTATTCGGTCGTGGTGCCGGGCGCGCTGCCCGGGAAGAGCCTGCCCGACGGCCGGCCCGGCCCGAGCCTTTATTGCGCGGTCATCGTCAAGACGGTCGACGAGCGGACGCGGGCCCGGACCTCGATCAACGAGCTGTTGCGCGAATGAGCGAGGCGGCTCTCGATCCAGCGGCGCTTACCGCCGCGCTGATCCGCCGCCCGAGCGTCACCCCGAAGGACGAGGGCGCGCTCGACATCATCAGGGAGGCGTTGCAAGAGCTCGGCTTCACCTGCCATCCCCTGGCCTTTGGCGGGTGCGACGGCGACATAATCCACAATCTCTATGCCCGCCGCGGCTCCGGTCGCCCAAACCTGTGTTTCGCAGGCCATACCGACGTGGTGCCGGTCGGCGATGCCGCGGGATGGTCCTTCGAGCCGTTCGCCGGGACGGTGCGGGAAGCTGCGCTATGCGGGCGCGGCGCCGTCGATATGAAGGGGGCGATCGCTGCTTTCATCGCCGCGGCGCAACGCTTTCTCGACGACCACGGAGTAGGTTTTACCGGCTCGATCAGCCTGTTGATCACCGGCGACGAGGAAGGCGACGCGATCAACGGCACCCGCAAGGTGCTGGAGTGGCTGACGCAGCAGGGCGAGGTCATCGATGCCTGCCTGGTCGGCGAGCCGACCAGCGCGCAATCGCTGGGCGACATGATCAAGATCGGCCGGCGCGGCAGCATGACCGGCCGGCTGACCGTCCATGGCGTTCAGGGCCACACCGCCTACCCGCAGCTTGCCGACAACGCGGCGCATCGGCTGGTGGCCATGCTCTACGCGCTGACCACGGCCGAACTCGACCGCGGCTCCGAGCATTTCCAGCCCTCGACCTTGCAGGTCTCGACGATCGACATCGGCAATCCGACCTCGAACGTGATCCCGGCAACCGCGCATGCGGTCTTCAACATCCGCTTCAACGATCGCTGGACCAGCGACATGCTGAAGGGGTGGTTGGCCCAACAATTGGATACGGTCGGCGGGAACTACGCTCTCGACCTCGCGGTCAGCGGCGAGTTGTTTCTGACCGCGCCCGGACCGCTCAGCGACCGTCTCGCCGAGGCGATTCGGCATGTCACCGGAAGAACGCCCGAATTGAGCACCACCGGCGGCACTTCGGATGCGCGATTTATTCAGGCGCATTGTCCGGTGGCCGAGTTTGGTCTGGTCGGCCTGACGATGCACAAGGTCGACGAACGGGTCGCGCTCACCGATCTCGCCGACCTGACCGAGATCTACCGAGCCTTTCTCGCCCTGTTCTTTGAACCGGCGACGAGCCTTTGATGCCGACGACGGCATGGTCGGAGGTGCGGCTGGCGCTGGTCGGGGCACTGCGGCTGGCGCGCGGCGATCGCGGCGGGCTTGCCTGTTTCGACCGCTCCGCCGACGGGTTCTGGCGCTCGTTCCGCGCGGCGGCAATCGCCTACCCGCTCTACCTCGCGTTGTTGTCGATGCGCATCACGGTCGCCGAGTGGGAAAGGTCGGGCGGCCTGCTAATCGTCATGGTAGAGACGATTGCCTATGTGATTGCCTGGGTCGCGTTCCCGCTGATCATGCTGACGGTGACGCATTGGATCGGGCGCGCCCATCGGTTTTTTGATTTTATGGTTCCGTACAATTGGTCGCAGGTGCCGCAAAGCGCCCTCTTTGTGCTGGTCGGCCTCGAGAGCGAAAGCGGGCTGCTGCCTCCCGGGCCGGCCCAGGCCATCGAAATCGCCGCGGCGGTCGCGGTTCTCGTCTACGAGTGGTTCATCGCCCGGGTCGCGCTCGATACGACGGCATCCGCCGCAGTGCTGGTCGTGGCGGTCGATCTTCTCCTCGGCGTGCTGGTCAGCCATGTCGCCGGCAGCCTCTACTGAGACGGTGGAGGCAGCAGCCGCTCGATTTCACTGGTGATGCGGCGATCGGTCGGCGAGATCTGCGCCGGCCAAGCGCCAGCGAGCTGGCCGTCCGGACCGAGCAAGTATTTGTGAAAGTTCCAGCGCGGCGTGCCGGCCTCGCCGAGCGCCTCGGCGACCCAGCGGTAGAATGCATGCGCCTCGCCGCCAAGGACGCGGCATTTCTCCGTGAGCGGAAAATCGACCGAATAAGTGGCCGTGCAGAACTCCTTGATATCGGCGGCTGATCCGGGCTCCTGCCGGCCGAAATCGTTGGACGGCACCCCGAGCACGACAAGACCCTGGCCGCGGTAGCGCTGCCATAGGGCTTCGAGATCGCTGTATTGCGGGGTATAGCCGCAGAAGGAAGCGGTGTTGACGACGAGGACCGGTCGGCCGCGCCAAGCTTCGAGAGGCAGCCTCTCGCCGTCAATCGAAGCAAATTCGAAACGATAAGCATCGTCGGTGTCGGTCATTGGCACCTCCGGCAGTTCGGCAATTGCAGCAACGCCGAATAACATAACCTGACTTCCCAAGTTGCGCAGGCCGGATTTCGGGTTGCGCGGGTGCAATCCTTCCCGGAGACTGACGGCGCTGCTGCCCGGGATGCCGCCTCGATGCTTTTTGTGTTCCTGTTGAAAGGCATTGTGGTCGGCATCGTGATTGCCGTCCCGGTCGGTCCGGTCGGCGTGATGTGCGTCCGCCGCACCATATTTGAAGGTCGGCTCGCCGGCTTTGTCTCGGGGCTCGGCGCCGCCACCGCCGACGCGCTGTTCGGGTTCGTCGCGGCATTCGGCCTGACCTTCGTCTCCGATTGGCTGATCGGTTATCAGCATTGGTTGCGCGTGGCCGGCGGATGTTACCTGCTCTATGTCGGCGGCTCCGCGTTGCTCAGCAGGCCGGAGGCCAAGGCGAATTCGGAGCCGGATACCGAAAGCCTGTTGCGCGATTACATCTCGACCTTCGCGCTGACGCTGACCAACCCGATCACGATCCTTGCGTTCCTCGCCATCTTCTCGGCGGTCGGCCTCAGCGGCGAGGCCGCCACACTCGGCCGTGCGGCAATCCTGGTCGTCGGCGTATGGCTCGGCTCGCTGCTGTGGTGGCTGGCCCTGACCTTCGGATTGAGTTCACTTTTTCGATCCTTCGGACCACGTCATCTGGTGTGGATCAATCGCGGATCGGGCATCATCCTCGCTCTGTCCGGAGCAGCGCTGCTCGCCGCTCCGATTATCGAGCGGATCGGCTGATGCCGATGAACCTTAGGACGTGGAGACGATTGCATGGTGTATCTGCCCCCCGCTTTCACCGAAGCGCGTCCGGAAGTGCTGATAGAACACATCGAGCGGCACGATTTCGGAATGCTGGTCAGCCATGGAGCCCACGGTCTCGCGGCAAGCCACATCCCATTTCTGATCGAGCGGGACGGTAAACAGATGCGGCTGCACGGCCACCTCGCACGCCCCAACCCGCAGATCGGCGATCTTGCCGAGGGTGGCGAGGCGCTCGCCGTCTTTCACGGGCCGCATGCCTACATCTCGCCCAAATGGTATGAGACCGGCCCGGCCGTGCCGACCTGGAACTATACCGATGTCCACGCCTATGGGACGGTCCGGCTGGTTGACGATGTCGATTGGCTGCAACAGCTGCTGCGCCGGCTTTCGGAGCGCCACGAAGCTCGCAATCCGGCCCCGTGGCGGATGCAGGATCTGCCGGGACCCTACCTCAAGGGCATGCTGAAGGGCATCATCGGGCTAGACATCGCTGTCACTCGGCTCGAAGGCAAATATAAGCTGAGCCAGAACCGCCCGGCGGAGGACCGACCCGGGGTGATCGCCGCGCTTGAAGCGCAGAGCGATGAAGATGCGCACGCCGTCGCTCGACTGATGCGCGAACGGGAGCCGGTTTGAGGCCGGAAATGTCCCGTCGCTCACCGCCCTTCACCGTCCCGCTGAAGCGGGCCGCTCCCCGTCCCCGCGCACGCGGCGCGAGGGGATTTCGCGGCCTCTCCCCTCGCCCCGCTTGCGGGGAGAGGGTCGGGGTGAGGGGGATTCTCCGGGGCGCTTGCTCGCTGCTGATCTGTCTCGCCGTGACGCTGTCGCCCGTCGCGCGCGCGGCCGAGCCGGCTTCCGCGCCGCAAGCTGCACCGGTCTCCGCCGACGAGCTCGAGCGACTCGTCCATACCTTGCAGGATGACGCAGCGCGGCGAAAACTCGTCGAGCAGCTGCGCGCATTGACCGCCGCACAACGCGGCGCAGCGAACGAGGAGAAGCCCGCGGGGGCGGCGCTCTTCGATCGACTGTCAAAGCAGGTCGACGACTTATCGGGTGAACTTATGGCCGGGGCCGCCATTGTCGTCGATGCACCGCGGCTTTTTGGTTGGGCGCGCGCGCAAATCTCCGATCCCGTCGCGCGTCACTTGTGGGCCGAAGCCGCCCTCGCCTTCGTGTTGATCTTTGGCTGCTCGATTGTTGCCGAGTGGATTCTGCGCTCGATCATGGCGCGCCTCGTGCCACGCCTGCCGAGCAGGCGCAGTGACACCCGGCTGGTCCGCGCCGCTTTCGCGATCTTCGGCCTCCTTCTCGGCCTGTTGCCGATCTTGCTATTCGCCGCGGTCGCCTACGCCGGCCTGTCGATCGCGCTCGACCCCTACACGCGCACCCGAACCACCCTGACGGTCCTGGTCAGCGCGACCGTTGAGGCGCGACTCCTCCTTTGCGTGGTTCGCTCTCTGCTGCTGCCCGCCGATACCGGCACGGTATTTCTGCCGATCACCGGGGAGACTCGAAATTACCTCTTCATCTGGGTCAGGCGGTTCACATTCTGGGCGATTTTCGGTTACGCGGTGCCTCAAGCCGCCTGGTGGCTCGGCGTTCCCGGGGCGCTTTATGCGCTGATGCTAAAGGCGGCGGGATTTGTGCTAGCCGTCCTGGCCATCATCTTTGTGCTGCAAAACCGCGCATCGATCGCCGCCTGGATTGCCGGGGCGCCGTCCGGCGGCTCGGGTTGGGGCCGCGTTCGCCGCACCCTTGGAGAGACCTGGCATCTCTTCGCCATCCTCTACATTATCGCGGCTTACCTAATCTACGCGCTGCATATCGAAGGCGGGTCCGCCTATGTGCTGCGCGCCACCGTGCTGAGCCTCGTTATCATCGTCGCCGCGCGGCTTTTCGTTGGCTTTGTCCAGAAGTTGAGCGCGCGCGGCTTTGCCGTCAAACCGGAACTGAAGGCACAGTTCCCGACCCTCGAGCAGCGCGTCAACCGCTATATCCCGATTTTGACTGGGTTGAGCGCCGGCATCCTCTACATCCTCGCCGCTCTAGCCGTGCTGCAGGCGTGGAATATCGCCGCCTTCGCTTGGTTCGCCTCAGATCTCGGTCGGCGAATGACCGGGAGCGCGCTGTCGATCGCCCTGGTGCTGATCATCGCCCTTGCGCTGTGGGAGATCTCCGCCAGTGCGATCGAGCGGCGCCTTAGCGCAATCGACGCGAGCGATGTGCCGCGCCGGACCCGCATACGCACGTTGTTGCCACTCTTGCAAACGGCTTTGCTGTGCCTGATCACCGTCCTGACCTCGTTGATCATCCTGTCGCATGTCGGTATCAATATCGCCCCACTACTCGCCGGCGCCGGGGTCGTCGGGCTGGCGATCGGGTTTGGCAGCCAAGCCCTCGTCAAGGACATCATCACCGGCCTTTTCATTCTGCTCGAGGATCAGATCGCGGTCGGTGACATCGTCGATGTCGGCAAAGACCATAAGGGCGTCGTGGAGGCGATCACCGTTCGCACGATCCGGATGCGCGATTTGTCCGGCACGGTGCATACGGTTCCTTTCAGCGAGGTAACGAGCGTCAAGAACCTGACCAAGGACTTCTCGTACGCCATCGCCAGGGTTGCGATCTCCTACAGCGAAGACATCGACCGCGTCGTCGAGATATTGCGGCGGGCCGGCGAGCAGCTGAGCGAGGACGAGGCGCTGCAACCGCTGATTTTAACCCCGTTCGAATATATGGGGGTCGACGCTCTCGACGAGGCTTCGGTTGTTTTGCTGGGGCGCATCCGCACCCTTCCGGGCAAACAATTGGTCGTCAGCCGCGCCTTCAACCGTGTAATCAAGATTGCCTTCGACAAGCACGGAGTTACCTCGCGCAACCCGACGCCGATGTTGATGGTATCCGCCTCGGCCGCGTCGGACGATAGCGGTGGGTCAAGCGATGCGTCGCCGCAGCGTCGACGCGCCTGAGAGTTTTTAATCAAGCCCGTCGCGGTTCAGCGCCTTTATCGCCTCGACATCGGCACAGGCGAGCACCGCTTCGGCCACCCGACGGCTGAAGCCAGCCCGGGCGAAGGCCGCGAGCTCGCGCATATGGTCCGCCGCAGCTCGCCGAAACGGCCCGAGCCGGCGCCGCCTGGCGAAGGCGCAGGCGGCAGCGAGATCGGGATCCGGGGCGGTTTCGCGGAGGTTCGATACGGCATCGGCGACGTCTTCCGGCGTCACACCCTTGGCCGCCAGTCGCGCCCGAATGGCGCGCACTGATTTACCGCGGCGATGCAGCGACTGCACCCGTCCGGCGGCATAGGCGGCATCGTCGAGCAGCCCCGATTGTCGGTAGCGCGCGACCAGCCCCTCGATCAGCGCTGCCGCAGTCGGCGCGGCCGCAGGAAAATTGCGCCGGACCCGCCGCATCAGCACCCGCCGCAAATTCTCCGCCGAACTGGCATAACGCCCGAGATAGCCGAGCGCCCAACGCTCGAGAAGTTCGGCGTCGATCTCGCCGCCATCCACCTTTGTCGCCCCATCGGAGGTTCCCAATCGGCTATGGTCTCCCTCGTTCGCCGATGTCAACCGCAAGCGGCGAGAGGCCGCAACAAGTCGACGCTTCCAGGTCGAAACAGACGAGCCCGTCCCGTGGCGCGAACAGCCGGCCGCGGCTCAGAATACTGATCCCGCTCGTCATCGGCTGCGCCTTCTTCATGGAGGGGCTAGATTTCGACGATGATCGCGGTCGCGATCCCAGATATGGCCAAAAGCCTTGGCGAAAGCCCGCTGAGGCTCAATCTGGTAATCACGACATACCTGCTCAGCCTCGCGGTTTTCATCCCGGTCAGCGGTTGGATTGCCGACCGCCTTGGGGCGCGCGCCGTGTTTTGCGCCGCGATCGCGATCTTTGCCGCGGGGTCCGCCCTGTGCGGATTGTCATCGAGCCTGTCGATGATGCTCGTCATGCGCGTGCTGCAGGGTTTTGGCGGCGCCATGATGACGCCGGTCGGCCGCCTGGTACTGCTGCGCAGCTTCCCCCGCTCGGATCTCGTCTCGGCAATGAACTGGATGACGATCCCGGCGATGATCGGACCGACCGTCGGGCCGATCGTCGGCGGGTTCCTGACGACCTATCTCTCGTGGCGCGCGATTTTCTATCTTAACTTGCCGATCGGCGTCACCGGCATGGCGCTGGCGCTCTGGCTGATCGAGGATTTCCGCGCTCCGGCGCCGACGCGGTTCGATCTGCGCGGGTTTTTTATCGCCGGCCTCGGCCTTGCGCTGCTCGAAATCGCCATCGAGAATGTCGGCCGTCCGATGCTTCCGGGACCGCTCGGAACCGGATTCTTTATCGCCGCATTCGGCATCTTGCTCCTCTATGGCTGGCATGTGCGGCGGTGCCCGGATCCGATCCTCGATCTCCGCCTGCTGCGCATCCGGACATTCCGCATCGGCACGGTCACCGGCAGCCTTTGCCGGATGGGTCTCGATGCCGTGCCGTTTCTTTTGCCGCTGCTATTCCAAGTCGGGTTCGGGCTCAGCCCGCTGCAATCGGGTCTCTTGTCCTTCTCGTCGAGCCTAGGCGCAATGTTGGTGCGGACGCTTTCCGGCGCCTTTCTGAGGGTTTTCGGCTTTCGCCGGCTGCTTGCCGGGAATGCTTGCCTGGCCGCTGCGGTAACCGCGGGCTGCGGGCTGTTGCGCCCTGACACCCCGGTTTGGCTGATCGTGGCATTCGTCCTGCTGTCGGGATGCGTGCGCAGCATCCAGTATCTCGGCCTCAACACGATCAGCTATGCCGACGTGCCGGCGTCGGTCTTGAGCAAGAGCACAAGCGTCGGCGGTGTCGCCCAACAACTGGCCAGAGGCTTTGGGATAGCGGTCGGGGCAACGCTGCTCGCGCTGATCGCCGGGCCTCGGATGCTGACGATCGGCGATTTCCGCCTCGCCTTCTTTCTGATCGCGTTGCTGCCACTGCTCTCCGCCCTTGGCTTCCTGCGTCTTTCCCCGGTCGATGGCGCCGAAGTCAGCCGCCACGGACAGGCGCGGCGCCGCTCGGCGTAAGGCAAGACGAATGGCCCGCCGGCCATCGCTACTCTACGTTGACAGCTCGAGTGTTGCGCCCCACTCTGCGCCATGCGTCATCAAACCTTAGCCCTGGCTATAGTGGGTTTGTTTCTCGTTGGCTGCGCCGGCCCTCCGACCGTGAGGTCCGGGCAGGCGCTGCAGCGGCCGAGACAGGACTGCGCCGCGTGCATCGAAGAGAATCCCGGTGACGTTTCCGTGTGCCAGGCGATCTGCCACGAGCGCGAAGGGGATACTGCCGGCCCTTGGGCGGGCTCGGTACTGCGCTAGCTGCCGATCGTGGCGATTTGAGTCGAAATTCCGGGCGGAAGAAGCCCCGATTGATCAAAGGTCGCGGCCCGGCGTGAATTGACAGGGACTGCCGCGCTCACCATACTCGGTCGCTTTCCTGCTCGGAGAGTGCCGATGAAGGGGAATTCCGGCGGAGCGAGCCGGTGCTGGATAAGCCGCCGAGGGATCGCGCCGGCCGGGGGCCGACGACGACGATAACGAGCGCCGTCACCAGTTCCCGAATTCATCGCGCAGGAGAGTTTCCGTGATATCAGCCGTAATGCCGACTTATGGTCGGTGGGATGTTGCCGTCGATCGGGGCGAGGGCCCCTACCTTTATGCGAGCGACGGCCGCAAATTTCTCGATTTTACCAGCGGCATTGCCGTGACGGGCCTCGGACACTGTCACCCGCATGTCGTTGCCGCGCTCTCGGAGCAGACAAAACGGTTGTGGCATACCTCGAACCTATTCCGCATTCCGGGACAGGAGAGGCTGGCGCAGCGCCTGGTCGAGAACACCTTCGCGGACACCGTGTTCTTCGGCAATTCCGGTGCCGAGGCTTGTGAGCTGGCGATCAAGATTGCGCGCAAATACCAGTCCGAGACCGGGCATCCCGAGCGCTATCGCGTTATCGGCTGCCACGGCTCGTTCCACGGCCGTACCTTTGCAACCTTGGCCGCCGCGGGCAACGAAGCGTACCTCAAGGGTTTCGGACCCGCGATGGAGGGCTTCGACCACGTCGCGTTCGGCAACTTGAACGAGATGCGCGCTGCGGTCGGCAAGGAAACCGCGGCGATCATGGTCGAGCCTATCCAGGGCGAAGGCGGCGTGCGGGCCCCTCCGGACAACTACCTGCGCGGCCTGCGAGACATCGCCGACGAGTACGGGCTGCTTCTCGTCTATGACGAGGTGCAGTGTGGAATGGGCCGCACCGGCAAGCTGTTCGCCCATGAATGGGAGGGTGTTCCGCCCGATATCATGGCGATTGCCAAAGCGCTCGGAAACGGCTTCCCGGTCGGCGCCTGTCTCGCGACCGAGCGCGCAGCGGTCGGGATGGTGGCAGGTACCCACGGGTCGACTTTTGGCGGCAATCCTTTGGCGATGGCGGCCGGCAACGCCGTTCTCGACACGATGCTCGAACCCGGTTTCTTCGCACGGGTTGAGGCAACGGCCGAGCTGCTCCGCGGGCGGCTCGAAAACCTGGTCCGTTCTTATCCCAAGCTGTTTGCCGAACTGCGCGGCTCGGGTCTGCTGCTCGGCATCCGCTGCGTCGTGCCGGCTGCTGAATTCGTCACCAAGCTGCGTCAGAACGGGCTGTTGTGCCTGACGGCGGGCGAGAACGTGCTGCGCATTCTGCCGCCGCTGATCGTGGGCGAGCGCGAGATCGACGAGGCGCTCGACGTCATGCACCGGGTGGCCCGGGAATGGCCGGCGTGAGAAGCGTTGTGCGCGAAATCGCGTCGATCGACGGGCGGCATGCAGCGCCCGATCTGCCGCGCCACTTCCTCGATATCGATCAGTTCGACACGGCCGAGCTGCGCCGCATGCTGGACACGGGTTTCGCCTACAAGAACGGTCGGCGCGACCGACCGCTCGCCGGCAAGACCCTGGCAATGATTTTCGAAAAGCCGTCGACCCGAACCCGAGTGTCGTTCGAGCTTGCAATGCGCCAGCTCGGCGGGGATACGATCCTCCTCAACACCGCCGACAGCCAGCTCGGCCGCGGCGAGACCGTGGCTGACACGGCGCGCGTGCTGTCGCGCTATGTCGATGCGATCATGATCCGCACCAACCAGCCGCGCAAACTGGACGATCTGGCGCAGCACGCCAGCATTCCGGTGATCAACGGGTTGACCGATACCTCGCATCCCTGCCAGATCATGGCCGACGTGATGACTTTGCAGGAAAAGAAGGGGTCGCTTGCCGGCAAGATCGTCGCCTGGAGCGGCGATGGCAACAATGTTTCCGCCAGTTGGGTCCATGCGGCGGTGCGCTTCGGTTTTACCCTGCGGCTGGCCTGCCCCGAGGGACTCAGTCCGCCGCGGCGGCTGTTCGATTGGGCGCGGCGCGAGGGCGGCCGGGTCCAATTGACGACGGAACCGCTGGAAGCGGTCGCCGGCGCCGATTGCGTGGTCACCGATACCTGGATATCGATGGGTGTCGAGGCGAGTGTCAACCGTCACAACGTGCTCGCTCCCTACCGCGTCGACGAGCGCCTGATGGCGCACGCCAAACCCGATGCCATCTTTATGCATTGCCTGCCCGCGAAGCGCGGCGAGGAGGTGACGGCCGGGGTCATCGACGGTCCCCAATCGGTGATCTGGGACGAGGCGGAAAACCGGCTGCATGCCCAAAAGGGAATTCTCGTCTGGTGTCTCGGCTGAGACGCTATGGTATGATGCCTGATACGCATCATTCCGGGGTCGAGCGCAGCCTGCGAGCCCACCATCCGGAGATATCGGCGGGGGAGACCTAGGGACGGGCCGGTGTCCGTAAAGCCCGGGGTGCCGTCCGCGGCACCCCGGAATGGGTCAAACCAACGACTATCCTTGCCAAGCCCTGAAAGGATCGGAGCGCGCGACCTTGACCTTGCCCACCTCAGCACCCGACGATCTGATTCAACCGTTCCGCATCGATCCTTTTGCGTTACGCGGCCGCCTCGTCCGGCTGGGTCCGGCTATCGACCGCATTCTGTCGCAGCATGATTATCCCGAGCCGGTGGCGAACTTGCTGGGCGAAGCCATCACTTTGGCCGTGGTGCTCGCCGGGGCGCTCAAATACGACGGGATCTTCACGCTCCAGACCAAGGGCGACGGGCCCATTCGTATGATGGTCGCGGATGTTTCGACGACCGGCGCGTTGCGCGGTTACGCGCAATACGATGCGGCAAAGCTCGAGGCTGCGCTGGAACGCGCCCGCGCCTCCGCACCGTCGGTGCCGCTTCTGGTCGGCTCCGGCTACATCGCCTTCACCGTCGATCAAGGCGACGACACCGATCGCTATCAGGGCATCGTTGAGCTCGCCGGCTCGACCCTCGCCGAATGCGCCCACCATTATTTCCGGCAATCCGAGCAGCTCCAGGCCGGGATCAAGCTGTCGGTCGGCCGGGCCGGGCCTGGGGGCAGCTGGCGCGCGGGCGGCCTGATGCTGCAGCGCGTGCCGCCGGAGGGCGGTTACGCCGTCATCGCAGATGATGTCGAAGATGGTTGGCGGCGGGCGATGGTGTTGATGAGCTCGGCGACCGCCGAGGAGCTCGTCGACCCAGATCTGCCGCCGCACGGACTGTTGTTCCGGTTGTTCCACGAGGACGGCGTCAGGGTCTACGACACGCATTCGCTCGAAGCGCGCTGCCGCTGCTCGCGCGAGCGGATCGAAGGGATATTGCGCGCCTTCCCGCGGGACGAGCTCGAGGATATGCGCCAGGAAGGGGTCACGACGGTGACCTGCGAGTTCTGCAACACGCGCTACGTCTTCGATCAGGCCGACCTCGACCGCCTCAGGCCCGGTTGAGCTGCTCGTATCCGCAGGAGGATCAATGAGCGCGAGTTACGACGCCGAGTGGCGCGCCCGTTTTGGCGATGACGGAAGCTTGGCTCCCGAGTTGGCCGATTTCCGATGGCTGCGGCAAGTCCTGATGCGGCGCACCCACCGCCGTTACACCGAGCGTCCGGTGCCCGAGGTGTTGCTGCGTCTGCTGCTCGGGGCCGCGTTCTCCGCTTCTTCGAAATCAGACTTCCAGCAAGCCACGGTCATTCAGGTGACCGACCGGCGCGGTCGCAACCGCCTCGCAGCCCTCGTGCCCGAGATGCCGTGGATCGGCAATGCGCCGGTATTCCTAGTGTTTTGTGGCGACGCCCGGCGCCTCGAGCAAATCGGCGAATTGCGCGGCCAGCAATACGAAAACGGCACGCTCGAAGGGTTCTTCAACGCCGCCATCGATACGGCGCTGGTCATGCAGACCTTTATATTGGCGGCCGAAACCGCAGGTCTCGGGTGCTGTCCGATCAGCGTTATTCGCAACCATACCGCAGCGGTTGGCGAGATCTTGGATCTGCCCGACAAGGTGTTCCCGGTGGCGGGGCTCTGTGTCGGCTATCCCGCCGCAGCCGGGCATATCAGCATGCGCCTGCCGCTCGGGGCGACCGTGCATGTCGACCGTTACGAGGACCGCCAGCTCGGCGAGGCTGTCGAAGCCTACGATCGACGACGCGACGCGCGATATTCGGTGCCGCGCGACCAGCAGCGCTCGTCCGATGTGTTCGGATACGCCTCATTTTATGGTTGGTCGGAAGACAAGGCGCGGCAAGCGACGCAGCCTGAAGGACTGAGCTTCCCGGCCTATTTGCGCGCGCGCGGCTTCACCCTGAAATAGCGCCTTCGAGGCTTACCCTGGAAGCCGGCGTGCCAGAGACTACATTTTCCGCGGCCGACCTCCCGTTCCCGCTGGCCCGAAAGCACAAATGATCAAGATCTCACACCAGCACCAATCGGCTCTCAGGGCCGCCGCCGCCGTTTTGGTCACGCTAACGCTTTACGCCTGCGACAGCGCCGGTGCCGGCACCGGAACGTACCCCGCCGATGCCACCGACCTCGGGCTCATCCAGGATGCGATGAAACAGGTCGAAAGAAATTATGTCGCACCGGTGACCGGCAACGAGCTCGCCAAAGATGCCTTGAAGGGCATGCTGACCCGGCTCGACCCCCACTCCGATTATATGGACCAGGAACAGTATCAGCAGATGACGGCGGTGACCCGCGGCCAGTTCGGCGGGATCGGCGTCGAGCTGACGCTCGAGGGGAAAGTTCCGGAGGTGATCTCGCCGATCGATGGTACTCCGGCCGCCGAGGCAGGCATCGAGCCGGGCGACCGGATCGTCAAGATCGATGCGCAGCCGACCACCGGAATGGACGTCGAGGAAATCGTCAAGCGGTTGCGGGGGCCAGCCGGGACCAGAGTAATCCTGACCATCGCCCGCAACGACAGAAGCCCGTTCGAGGTGAGTCTGACGCGCGACGTAATCCGCGTCGTCTCGGTCAAGTCGGACCTCAAATCGAACGGTATCGGCTACGCCCGCATCACCACTTTCTCAGAGAACACCTCGTCCGAATTGGCGGCCGCGATCACCCGAATGAAAGCCCGGGCTCAGGGCCGCCTGAACGGCTTCATCCTTGATTTGCGCAACGACCCCGGTGGCTTGCTCGACGCCGCGATCGACGTCTCCGGCGCCTTTCTCGACGGCGGCGTCGTGGTCGTTACCCGCGGTCGTAATACGGCAGACGACCATCTCTACCGTGCGCCCGTGGCCGGCGACCTGCTGCGCGGGACCCCGGTGGTCGTGCTGATCAACAGCGCTTCGGCCTCGGCCGCGGAAATCGTCGCCGGCGCGCTGCAGGACCATCGGCGAGCGACGGTGATGGGCACCCGAAGCTTTGGCAAGGGCTCGGTCCAGACGATTATTCCACTGGAGGGGCGTGGCGCGCTGCGTCTGACTACTGCTCTCTATTACACACCCTCCGGGCGTTCGATCCAGGGCCAGGGGATCTCACCCGACATCGTCGTCAGCGTGCCAAAGAACCAGCAGGTGGCGAATGCCGTCATCAGCTTTGAAAGCGATCTCTACGGGGCCCTAAAGAACGGCGGCTCGCTCAACTCCGGCCCCGCCACCAACTCCGCCGCCTCGAATCGGGTGGGTGCCGCCGAGGCGGCCGAGCACCCGATCAAGCCGATGATTATCGGGACCGGAAACGACCCACAGGTCGCCGCAGCTCTCGACTACCTGCAAAAGGCGGTACGCCGAGAGGCCGCTACCCATCATGGCTGACGGACGCCGGCTATGGCTTTGCCGCTGACTGCGGTGGCACTGGCAAGCGCCGTACGAATGTGTACCTGATCCCGCGCCGGAGCCAGCGCAGCAGAGCTGCGATGTTCCTCAAATGCCCGTAATCGTCGATTTGAAGCAACACGAACAGCGCATAAATTCGTCTCGGGTCGAGCCGCCGCAGCAAGTGAACCCGCACGAACATCGTAATGCCGAGATCCGAGACGTGGTTGTTGCGGACGGCTTCCTTGATCGTCGATTTGGGTACATCGACGATGAAATCGCCGCCGCCACTCGACAAACCGCTGTTGTCGAGCCGGCCGCGCCGGGCATTATAGCCGAAACGGCGCTCGCCGAGCTGGAAAGCAAAGCCGCGTGGGAATAGCAACCACAGCAGCCAGCGGAAAGCATTCAGCTTGCGCTCGAGCCCGGCGACGTCTTCGGCCTCAATTACTGCCCGCTCCTCTTGCGCCAAGCGGCATTGGGTGATTAGGACCACTCGCGATTGTTCCATCGGCCGGTATTGCTCGGGGTCGGTCGAGTGGTGCGTGAACTTCGCCAAATCAAGCGTGGTATAGGGTGGCAATAGCCGGGTGCCCGACTCCCAATAGCGCTGCAGCTGTTGGTAGGTCGTTCGGTAGTCGTTAGCCCAGCAGCTGTCGCGGCGGTTGAAGACGGCCTGGCTGGCGAACGGCATGTAAAAGTCGGCAGCGAGCTTATCGCATAATCGGCACGCATAATCGACGTAATGCCGAGCCGGTTTCAACGAGACGATCCTTTTCCCGTCGAGAAAGCTGTTGACGAGACTGGCCGGTGAATAACTGCACAGCAATATCCTCGGCTTGCCAACCCGATCCGCGACGCGCCTGAGCGCGCCGAGCACCGGCGGCAGCGGCTTTGCGTCGTTGAGGTTGAAAATCAACGCGTTCGGGGTATCGACAAGGAGCAGGCTATCGTCGTTCCACACTGGGATCGACATGATCCAGACCCCGTCGCCGATCGCCCGCCACTGCAACGGCGCGACGATCTCGGCGCGAAATCCGTGCCGCGCCATATGAACGAGATAGCCAAGCTCTGCCAGCGCTGGGAACAAATATTGCGGACTGCTGCCGAGGCGACGAATCGTCGGCATGTGAAAATGGTCCGGGTGCTCGTGCGTGATATAGACGCAGGCGCTGCTCGCCAGCCAATCGACCTCTCCAGCGCTCGGGTAGTTCTGCAACCACCAGCTTCGCCAATAGACCGACCCGACGAGCCACGGATCGGTTACCAGCACGGGATTTTCTCCTTCACGGTAGAGGGCGAAGCAGGCGTGACCGAGCGTTCTAAGCATCAGCCCGGAAGTTGCCCCAAGCCCGCGGCGCGCGTGCACCGCGTTGCGGCGCTCGGCCGACGACATCCCGGTGCGGCCCCGACGCGGACGCTAACCCGGTCTGGTCATCAGGGGACCGAGAAATTCGCGCAGCACCGGCGACCATTTGGCGTGCTCCGGCCCGCTCGCCGAATGACCGAGTTCGCTGTCGATCTCGAAATAACGCGCATCGACCCCGGCTGCGTCGAGTTCGCTCATAACCCTAGGCGCAATCGAGGGTGGAAACAGCCGGTCGGTCCGGCACAGCACATAGAGGACTTTGGCCTTGATTTTGGGAAAGTCCTTGACCGTGTCATAGCCGATCGTGCCGCGCCGCAGGATCACGAGCGAATTGGCGTCCCACCGATTTGCCCAATCGGCGGCTTGCAGGCGGATTGCCGCCTGACGCGTGTCTCGGTCGGGATAGCCTCCGGCGAGTGCTGCTTCGATGCCATTGCGCTTCAGCATTTCGACCCGTAACTCGGTCAGAACCGTCTTGGCGCCTTCGCTCTGAAAGTACCGGCCGCCGTTCCATTCGGGGTCGGTAGCTAGCCGGGCTTGAAGCTCGGCCAAACTTCGTTCGACGTTTTGTGTCCTGGGCGCGGTGACCACCGGGACGATCGCGTCCACGAAATCGGGGTAGCTGACGGCCCACTGGAATGCCTGATAGCCGCCATAGGACGGGCCGGCGACGGCGATCAGGTGCTTGACCCCGAGCTCATCGAGTAGCGCCTTCTCCGTCGCGATAATGTCGCGCACGGTTATCGCCGGAAAATCGGGCCCGTAGGGCTTGCCGGTATCGGGGTTTGTGCTGGCGCCATTGGTCGAACCAAAGGACGAGCCCAGCATGTTCGAGGAGACGACAAACAGCTTTTCGGTGTCGATCGCCTTGCCCGGGCCGATCATGCCGTTCCACCATCCCGGCTGATTGCCGTTTGCTGGGTTACGGCCCGCGGCATGATGGCTGCTCGTGTAGCCGTGAGTGATCAGGACCGCGTTGTTGCCGTCGACGGCCAGCCGGCCGTAGCTCTCATAGGCTATTTTTACCTGCGGCATCACGACGCCGTTCTGCAGTCGAAAGTCGCGAAGAGTGAAGCTCCGATCCTCGACGATCCCGAGGTCGCTGCTACGCGCCATCACATCCGTTGACATCATCGCCACCCCAAACGATCGCGGCCGGTTGCACCGCCGCCGCCGCGAGCCGGTGCGATCCCGAATGTGCCATGCGGACCTCACCAGTGTCACGAGGCCCCTTCCGGAGCGCTCACATTGGCATTACACAGCCGATCCCAATTTCAATGTCGGGGCTTCAATGCGCGTCGTCGCTTCAATCTTGACGCTCGCCCTTTTCGCCGGCTGTAGCGCCGAGAGCGGTCTATCGCCGTTGCCGGAAGATCAAGTCCGGGCTCGCTTCCCTCCCGGCAGGGTCGTCGACACCATCGAGGTCGATGCGGTGGACCGCTTGCCATTGCGAAGCGCAGAGCTGATCGCCCCCGACGGCGAGGCGACAACGGCTTCCTATCTTCACGTCGAGGCGGCCCCCAGCGTCGCCTTCCACCAACGGGTCGTCGACATCCCCTATGCCGGCAACCCGATCGGCCTCGGCAACCTCACTCCAGGAACGCCGTTTCCTGCCGATATCGGCGGTGTCCCGCAAGGTAACGCCCGATTGCTGGCTATGGTCTCCACCGCCTCGATTGCGCTGCCTGACGAGGTCGCGTATCGGCGGAATTGGCGGAGCTACCGCATTTTTCTCAGTTTCGGCGATCTCCCCGGCGAGGTCGAAAGGCGGGTGCTTCCGGCCCCCGAGCCGCCGCCCAAGGGATAGCGACACGCTATTGGCGGAAACAACCGGCCCGTCAGACGTTGTCGAGCTTGGCGCCCCCCGACGTCCCGATCATCGACAGGACCTCACGCCGGCTTAGCGGGTCGTCGCGAAAGGCGCCGAGCATCCGGCTCGTCACCATCGTGACCCCAGGCTTGTGCACGCCGCGGGTAGTCATGCATTGATGGGCCGCCTCGATCACCACCGCGACACCTTTCGGCTGCAACACCTCGTCGAGTGTATTGGCGATCTGCGCAGTCATTTTTTCCTGAATTTGCAGGCGCTTGGCAAAAACGTCCACGAGCCGCGCGAGCTTCGAGATGCCAACCACCCGCTTGTTCGGCAGATAAGCGACATGCACCTTGCCGATGATCGGCGCGATATGGTGCTCGCAATGCGATTCGAAGCGGATATCCCTCAGCGCGACGATCTCGTCGTAACCGTCGGTCTCCTCGAAGGTGCGCTGCAGCAATGCCACCGGATCCACGCCGTAGCCGCTAAAGAATTCTTGATACGAGCGCACGACGCGATCCGGCGTGCCGAGCAGCCCCTCGCGGGCCGGGTCGTCGCCGGCCCAGCGCAGTAAGGTACGAACCGCCTCCATGGCCTCCTCGCGGCTCGGCCGCTGCTCGGCGGCGGGTTCGGGGGCGGACACGGGCATGGAGGGGGCGAAAGCTCGTAGCATTAATCTTCTCATTTTTTGTTAAGGACGTTGGATTGCGCGAGGGGGTTCAGCGCCGCGACTTGCCGCCGGGCTAATTGAGCCGCACCGATTGATGCGGGCTGTCAAGAGAAAAGGCGGGGATTTGGACCGAGAAGCTCTCGCCGCCCCTTGTCTCCATCTCATAGGTGCCGACCATGATCCCCGACGGGGTCGGCAGCGGCGTGCCGCTGGTGTATTCGAAACTCTCGCCAGGCTCGAGCACCGGCTGCTCGCCGACCACGCCCGGGCCGCGCACCTCCTGCACCTGTCCGCGATTGTCGGTGATTTTCCAATGCCGGCGACGCAGCTGTACCGTTTCGCGGCCGCGATTCTCGATGCGGACGTGGTAGGCCCAAACATAATGGTCCTCGGCCGGCGAGGATTGGTCCTCGAGATAGAACGGCTTGACCGTGACTTTGATGGACCGGGTGACTTCCGAATACATGGCCGAATTCCTTGCTTTCCCAGACGGCTCAGCCGAAACCGCGGCGCCAGGGAGATCGTCCTACAATGTCGGTCCAGCGCCGAAACGCGTCAAGATCGCCGCGCCGGTGCCAGCAGATCGAGGATTCGCTCGTCGACGAGCTGACGGGAGCCCTGTGGACCGATGGCTTGGATGCACACATGATCGGCCCCCGCGTCCCAGTGCTCTTGGATCCGGGCGCGGATCGCGCGTTCGTCGCCCCATGCTACCATGGCGTCGAGAAAGCGGTCCGAGCCACCGCCGGCAAGGTCGTCGTCGCCAAAGCCCTCGCGCCGCCAATTGTTGACATAGTTCTCGAGCTGCAGATAACGCGACAGCGCCTCGCGTGCGACGCCGCGCGCCGCCGCGGGGTCACTCTCGAGCAGCACCCAAACTTCCGGGCACAACAGCTTGCCGGAACCGAGGGTCGCGCGCGCCTCTGCGGTGTGCCGCGGTGTTGTGTTGTACGGATGCGCCCCGTCGGCGAGTTCCGACGACAATGCCATCATCCTCGGCCCCAGCGCCGCAACGATCGTCGTCGGCGTCTCGCGCGGCATCGGGGCTTGATAGGGAGCGTCGCGCATCGCCTGCAGATAGGCGCGCATGGTCGCAACCGGCTTGCCGTAGGTGTGGCCGCGCAGCCCCTGCACCATCGGCCGATGCGAGACGCCGACCCCGAGCAGAAAGCGGCCATCCGATTGTTCGTTGAGACCGCGCTGGCCATTTGCCATCGCCATCGGATCGCGGGCGTAGATGTTGGCGATCCCGGTCGCGACGATCAGCCGCTGCGTATTGGCGAGCAGCCAGGCGGAGTGCACCAGCGCATTCCGCCCGCGGCTCTCGGGGATCCACAGCGCGGCGTAGCCCCAGTCCTCGATGCGCTTGGCGAAAGCCGCTGCCGCAGAGGCGCTCATCCCGTCCATCGATAGCCAAACGCCGAGTTTTCCCAGTTTCATCGTACTCACTCCTCTCGGATGCGAAGCGCGGGTCGGGTGTCAAACCGGGGAGGAAGTTTGAATCCCCGGATCGGCCGCGTCTAGCCCGGCAAATCGTGCTCCTCGAATAACGCTGCGGACCGAGAACCGTCGAGGACGAATTTAGCCGGTGCGGGCCCTTCGATCGCCGCCGGCCATGGGAACCCATCGGGAACATGCTGACAATCGGCCCCTGAGTTGTCCCGGTTTGCCGGGCTGGCGTTTGCCGCGGAGAGCCCGCCGCAGATCCGATATAGCGTCCTTAAATTAACGACTTAGCTACTGGTTATTCGGGATCAATGGCGTCTCGAAAAGCTGGGAGAGGGGTTATGGTCGACGACTTCGCCGAATGCTCGCTGGCCGAGTTGGTTGAGGATCCTCTGATCGGTCTGATGATGAAGAGTGACGGGGTCGATCGCCGCAGCGTCGAGCTTTTGTTCGAGCGCCTGTCACAGTCCCGCGCGCGGGACTGTGCCGGCCGACGCTGCCGGGAGACTGTGCCGTGGGCGGCTTCCTGATTCTGCCGGGCGGCGCGGCAGTCGTGACCGCCGGCGTCGCTCTATGGTTAGCTGGCCAACGCCGGATCGACCGCCGCTATTTTGCCGGGTCGATCGCGATCGCAGTCTCGGTGAGCGTATTTTCGGTTATCGCCTGGCTCACGGCTGCGATCGTGCACGGAGCGCCCGTCCCCCTTACCTGGGCCATTGTCGGCTCCCTCGCGCTCCTCTTCGCGGCGCGCTTGTATCGAGAGTTACGGTAGCCGCGGTCGGATGAACCTTGCGAGCTCGTCCGGCGGCAGGCACCTCGTCATCCTCGGAATATCCGGTACGCGCGGCTAAACACTTGCCGCGCCGCAGCCGGTGCGCGATACCAGGGCGGCACAGATGCCGACCCTTTTTCTCATTGTCTTCGTCGATCTCGTCGGGTTCGGCCTCGTTATCCCGCTTTTGCCGTTCTATGCCCTGCGCTTCACCGCCTCACCGCGTGAGGTGACATTGCTGCTGGCGATCTATTCGTTGATGCAGCTGTTCACCGCACCGCTGTGGGGAAGGCTCAGCGATCGCGTCGGACGCCGGCCAGTGCTCGCCATCAGCATGGCCGCCTCGGTACTCGCCTATTTCTGGATCGGCAGCGCGACGGTGTTGTGGATGCTGTTCGCGGCGCGCGCTCTGGCCGGCGCCTGCGCCGGCAACGTCGCCGCGGCGCAGGCCTATATCGCCGACATTACCAAACCGGAGGAGCGGGCCAAGGGGATGGGCCTGATCGGCGCCGCCTTTGGGCTGGGCTTTATCATTGGCCCGGCCCTCGGTGGGCTGCTCGCCGGCAATGATCCGGCGACCGCCGATGTTGAGACCCCGGCATGGGTTGCGGCCGGGCTGTCGTTTCTTGCCCTCGCCGGCGTCGCTGTGCTGCTGCCCGAAAGCCTCCCGGCCGAGCGGCGCGGCAGCCGCTGCGCCGCACGCAGCCGTTTTGCCGTGATCCTGGACGTGCTGCGCCGCCCGGTTTTGTCGCGCCTGATCCTGATCTTCTTTCTGGTCATCCTGGCCTTTGCCGGGATGGAGAGCACGTTCGCGCTGTGGGCGATCGGGCAGTTCGGCTGGGGGCCGCGTCAGGTTGGCTATGTCTTCACCTATGTCGGCATCCTTTCTGCGATCCTGCAGGGCGGGCTGATCGGGCGCCTGACCCGTCTTTTCGGCGAGGACCGCTTGTTGATTTGCGGGCTTGCCCTGATCGCCGTCGGGCTCCTCGTCATGCCGGTCGCGCGCAACCTGACAGTGCTTGCGGTCGCGGTTAGCGCGCTGGCGGCCGGCATGGGGCTCATGCAACCCTCGCTCAACAGCCTGATCTCGCGCCGGGCCGGGGTCGAGGAGCAGGGCGAGGTGTTGGGCGTCTCGCAATCTGTCGGCAGCCTCTCGCGTGTCCTCGGGCCGGCAGCGGCCGGATTGTTCTTCGGCGAATTCGGCCGCAACGCCGCGTTCTTCTGGGGAGCGGCGCTGGTCGTCACCGCCCTGTGGGTAGCGATAAGGCTGATCCGCGGCCTCGGCGCGGCCAACCTCGCCGGCGCCGAACCGGGCCGTTCACCATGAATCCGCGCGGACGCCCGCTCGCCGCGCTCGGGCCTGCGCGGCTAAAGGGCCGCCTGAGGGACGAGCTGCAGGCGCTCAAATCGCTCGCGCCTTACTTGTGGCCGCGCGATTCGGTGGGGCTGCGGGTGCGGGTGGTGCTGGCGCTCGCGTTCCTGCTCGCCGGCAAGCTCGTCAACATTTACGTGCCGCTCCTCTACAAGCACGCGGTCGATGCCTTATCGCCCGCCAACGTCGTGATCACTGTCCCGGTGGGATTGATCGTCGCCTACGGGCTCGCCCGGGTGATGTCGCAGGGCTTCAACGAGCTGCGCAACGCCGTCTTCGCCAAGGTAAGCCAACGCGCCGTTCGCCGCCTGGCATTGTCGGCCTTTCGCCATATCCATGCATTGTCGCTGCGCTATCATCTCGAGCGCCGCACCGGCGGGTTGGCGCGGGCGGTCGAGCGTGGTACCGCCGGCATCGATTTTCTGCTGTCCTTCATGCTGTTCAACGTGGTGCCGACCGTCTTCGAGATCCTGCTGGTCTGCGGGATTTTGTGGCGGCTCTATAATTGGACGTTCGCCGCCGCCACCTTCACGACGATCACCGTCTACATCCTCTTCACCCTTTCGATCACCGATTGGCGGGTCCGCTTCCGTCGCGAAATGAACGAGCGCAACAGCGAAGCCAATACCAAATCAGTCGACGCACTGCTCAACTTCGAGACGGTCAAATACTTCGCCAATGATGAGCACGAGGCGCAGCGCTACGATGCGGCGCTGCAAGCCTATGAGCGCGCCGCGGTTAGAAGCGAGACCACGCTGACGTTCCTCAATCTCGGCCAGGGTGCGATCATCGCGGCTGGTCTCGTCGCCGTCATGATACTCGCCGGACAGGGTGTGGCTGCGGCCAAGATGACGGTCGGCGACTTTGTTCTGGTCAACGCCTATCTGATCCAGCTTTACACGCCGTTGAACTTCCTCGGCATGGTCTACCGCAACATCAAGCAGTCGCTGACCGATCTCGAGCAGATGATCTCCTTGCTGGCGATCAAGCCGGCAATCGAGGATCGTCCGGACGCGCCGGCGCTCGAGGTTGGCTCGGGTGCAGTGTCTTTTCGCTGCGTCGATTTTCGCTACGACCCGAGGCGGCCGATCCTGTCCGATGTCGATTTTCGAGTAGCTTCCGGTGCGACAGTCGCCATTGTCGGGCCGAGCGGCGCCGGCAAATCGACGATCACGCGGCTTCTCTTCCGCTTTTACGATGTCGACGGCGGCGCAATCGAGATCGACGGCCAAGACATTCGTGAGGTAACCCAGAACAGCCTGCGGCGCGCGATTGGGGTCGTGCCGCAGGACACAGTGCTGTTCAACGATACGATCTATTACAATATCGCCTACGGCCGGCCCGGGGCGCCGCGCGGCGCAGTGGAAGAAGCTGCCCGGCTAGCGCGAATTCATGATTTTGTCACAGCGCTTCCCGACGGCTATGCGACAATGGTCGGCGAACGCGGCCTAAAGCTTTCCGGCGGCGAGAAGCAGCGGGTCGCGATCGCCCGGGTGATCCTGAAGGCGCCGAAAATTCTGGTCTTTGACGAGGCGACTTCGGCGCTCGACACCAAGACAGAGCGGGAAATTCAGGCGAGCCTCGCCGAAGTGTCGGCCGGCCGCACCACCCTAGTCATTGCCCACCGGCTGTCGACGATCGTCGATGTCGATGAGATCCTGGTGCTCGATAACGGCCGCATTGTCGAGCGCGGGCACCACACCGAACTGCTGCTGCGCCGCGGGGTCTATGCGACGATGTGGGCCCGTCAACAAGACGCAGCCCGCCGTGAAGCCGTCCTCGCGGCAGATTGAACGGCAGATCAGCACGTCGGGAGACAGTATGGCACGGATTTGCAAGGTGTTGATTGTCGAGAACGACGATGACGTTCGCGATTTGCTCGGCGATATTTTTGAGGATGAGGGGTTCCGTTTTTCGATGGTCAAAACCGGGGCGGCTATGTGCGAAGAACTGGACGTCGATGATTACGATATCGTCGTCATCGACGTGACGCAGCCCGGTCACGAGGACGGCTTTTCGCTGGCGCAAATCGCCCGTGAGCAAGGGTGCGGGGCAATTCTGGTGACCGGCGATCACCGTCTTACCGAGCGCTTGCAAGGCAGCGGCCAGCACTATCTCCTGAAGCCCTTTCGCGTGCAGCAATTGATCGAGATGGTCGACAAGATTCTGGTGGAGACAGCGGCCCGATGCGTCCGTCGCACGCGCCGCGACGGCTCGCCGTTTCCGGCCCGGGTTGAGTGACGGCTGGCGGACTGATTGAAGCTCTAAAGCGGGGTGATCGGCGAGCGCTCGCGCGCGCTATCACTCTCGCCGAATCGACACGGCCGGATCATCGCGATCGGGCGGAAGGCGTTATCGAAGCCCTGCTGCCCGAGACCGGCGGTGCCCTACGCATCGGGGTCTCCGGCCCGCCGGGGGCCGGGAAATCGACCTTTATCGAGCGCTTTGGCCTTGAAGGCATCGCCCTCGGCCGGCATGTCGCGGTGCTCGCCATCGACCCCGCTTCGAAGCGCGGCGGCGGCGCGATCCTCGGCGACAAGACGCGAATGGCCGAGCTGGCGCGGGCGCCGGAGGCGTTTATCCGTCCATCCTCGGCGACTGACAGCCGCGGCGGTGTCGCGCGCCGCACCCGCGAGGCGATCCTGTTGTGCGAGGCGGCCGGGTTCGACGCGATACTGGTCGAGACGGTCGGGGTTGGCCAGTCGGAGACGGCGGTTGCCGACATCGTCGATGTGTTCATACTGATCCTCGCTCCGGCGGGAGGTGACGAGCTGCAGGGCATCAAGCGAGGCATCATCGAGCTTGCCGATCTTGTGTTCGTCAATAAGGCCGACGGCGACCTCGCCGCGGCGGCGCACCGCTCGGTCGCCGACTATGCGAACGCGTTGCGGCTGATCCGGCCGCCCCTCCCGGAGTGGCGGGTTCCGGTTCGTGCCATCTCGGCGCTCGAAGGCACCGGCATACGCGAGGTGTGGGACGATATCGAGCGCTTTCGCGCCGCCCTCGAACGCACCGGCGCCTGGTCGCGGCGCCGTGCCGAGCAGGCGCGCTCCGCGCTATGGGCCGAAATCGGCGAAAGCCTCGTCGAACGCTTCCGCGCCGCTCCCGAAGTGGCCGAACGCCTTGCCGTTGCTGAAGAGGAGGTGATGGCCGGCGCGCGCACGCCGACCCGCGCCGCCCGTGGCCTGCTCGAAACCTTCTTCGCCCTAAACGGCGGAGACCATGCCCGCCCCCGCGCCGCACGCGAGGCCGGCGACGCGGGGGTGTGACGGGCAGGTGCGGATCTGAGCCGCGCAGCCGCGGCTTGACCTGGCTCGAACGGTAAGGGTAGAAGAAGAGGCGCGCGGCCGTCGAAAAGCGGTCGCGCGCTAGTGTTTAATCGAGGTGCGTCATGGCGCGTAGGTGTGTGGTTACCGGCAAGGGTGTCCAGGTCGGGCACAATGTCAGTCATTCCAACATCAAGACGAAGCGCCGGTTTCTGCCCAATTTGCAGCACACGTCCGTGCTTTCCGATGTGCTTGGCTCAATTCGCCTGCGGGTCAGCGCAGCGGCGATCCGTACCATCGAGCACAAGGGCGGCATCGACGCGTTTTTACGCGACACGCCGGACCGCAAGCTGTCCCCCGAGATCCGGCGACTGAAGCGCCGCGTCGAGAGAGCGGCCGAGCGCAACAGCGGGTAGCGGTATCACTGGGCAGAAAAGCGCTCAGATCGGTTAATTCCCGAGTGCGCTGAAGGATGGCTGAGGCGATAAGCCGAGTTTCGGCGCGGGCTGGAGCCGGTCGGTATCGGTCCACGGCCGGGAGCGAGAGAGATAGGCGGCGGGCGACTGGCTTGAGCCGCTAATGCCTAATTCGATCCGCCGCGGTGATACACTATGCGGGACCATCCCGGCCGGCGGCGGCGGTTGCGCGTCCTTTCCGACCGAGGCGGGCGGGTATTGCAATGCTCCGTCAACTTGCGCATACGCGAAGTTTGAAGCCAGTAGGACAGCGGCGCCGATAGTGGCAACAAGCGCGCCGAGACCGGTCAGTTTGTACATCGATGCCTCGTCGCTCGGCCAAGGCTTTTAACGGCCGAATTGGGCCCTTACCACAACTGATGCCTCGCCGCCTGTGTTCCGGCTGCGCACCAAAAACTTCGGCTCAGTAGAACATCTCTATCTGATCAACCGCCGACGGTCGATCAGACATTCGCCCACTCCTTGACTTCCTCCAGTTCGCGCTTGAGTTCCTTTATTTCGAGCTCAATCTCTAGCGACCGTGCTTTCTTGCCTTTTTCGAGGGCCTCTTTTTGTTCAACGTACCGATCAATGAGCAAATCCTGTATTTCGGTTATCCTCGCGCGTTCTTCCGGAGTAAGCACATTGGATTTTTCCATTGTCCGTTCTCCTCGGTAATCATCGTATTGGCCACCAGAACGTTATCTTATTGGCAACACCGTGCAAGCTAGGGAGTTCCGCTGCCTGCTATCTGTTACGAAAGGGATTACTTGTGATAACGCCAATGTTTATTTAGTACGTTTTAACATTTGATCGCGAGCAGTGCGGTTGATACCCGCTCTCAAGTTGAGATTTGACCTCGAAAGGAACGCGGGCCCCGACCCGCAAGCGATCAAAAAGCCGGGCGCGCGATCCGAGTTCGGCAATTCATGCCAATCTCCTCATGGTGTCGCTCGACCCTGTCGAATTGCTGGATCACAACCGCGCACGACGGAAACGCGTCCGGATCTGGGGTTGGCAAAGAGGTCGCGAGGAAAATCGCGACAAAACGTGAATCCGCGGTCGCCACCTCGCTCGAATCCTTAGCGGCGGCAACGATGAAGCCGTGGATCACCTTTCCGGCGCGCTCCACGCGCTCAACCGCGACGCCGCAGCGATGAGCATTGCCCAGGAGAAAGCCTCCTGTCGCTGCGAGCAGCGTCGGATCTGCGGCGTTGGCCACGCCGATGCCCAAGAGGAACAGCAGGGGAGTAGTGACGGTAAGAGTTGAACGCATGGGGGGCTCCTAGCCGATAGGCCCCCCAATGTTGAACAGCCGAGCGGACCGTTCGTGCCGGCAACTTCTGGCCCTCTTCTTGTGTCATTTTTGGCACATTTTTGGCGGGACCGGACCGCTGACCGGACCGTGCAGCAAAATCTGGACCGGGAATTACGCCACTTTGCAGAAGAAATTGGATCAGCTAGCCAATGAAAGCGATCGAGGTCCGATCTCCTTCAGCCCGAGATAGCGGAACCCGGGCAATTCGTTTCAAGTTAACTCGGTGGTGGAGTAGTTTTTACGAAATGGTGAACCCCGCTAAAGGGAGATAGACAATGACACGTGATGCAGTGACACACGATGTTATGCTGGCTCGTGGGGATGGCTCTAAGAGGAAGTTTCGCGTTTACGGTCGGCCAATGCCAGGGTCCGGCGACACGATTACACTGCCCGTTGATGGGCAGCTAATCAGTGCCCGCGTAACCGTGTGCTCGGACAAACCGGAAATGGACCAATCGGTAGACGCTGAGCTGGTCGAGCTAGCTGAATGAGGCCGCGTGGACAGCGGATGTGCACCGAGAAGTTGAACTGCTGCCAGACGCGAGCGGCTCGGGAATGCCTGTTTCGGTGCACCGTTCCCGACATCGGCACAAACCGGCGAAAGGGGTTGCAAGCCGAGGATCTAAACTCAACGGGACGCGTCGCTCATTCGACTGTTCATTGAACAGGAGGGGCCGAAGATGTCGCGACATTCAATATCTATGAAGCTGCTTTGCACTGCTGGGCTAGTCGGGTTGCTGGCGGCGGTGCCCGGTGCACGCACGGGTTCAGCCCAAAACGTCAATGACATGGTTCGCACTCTGAACAACGTTCTAAATCCCAGCGATGCTCAACGGCTGGAGGATCAAGCACGCCGGAACGGTCGACCGCAGGAGGAGCGCTACTGGCGCGACTATCGCGCCGGCCTGGATTCACCCGACCGGAACCGTCGCGATTATGGACCGGACTATCGCGGGCGCGGCGATTACCGCTACCAGCGCGACGAGGGTTATTCCGGCGACAGCGGCTCCCGGCGCAACTATCCCGATCAACGAGATTATCGCTACGATCAGCGCTGAAGAGGCGGTTTGGCGATGACACTGGCTAGGCGGGTGTCATCCGACAACATTAGCCCGGGTTGGATGGCGGAGGTCGGGCTGCATCCCTCCGCCATTTAGAACTGGATGGAAGGGCGGGCGAAATGGCGGAAACGCTGATCCCCGGAGGAAGCCAGCTGCGGATTTATCCGATTTGGCTTCAACGGTGGGTTAGGATTTGGCTTCAACGGTGGGTTAGTTTGTGCACGAAAGCTGTTTACGCCTGGCTCGACGATCGCGCCCCCACGATGGATGCGGCAATCGCGTATTACACGGTATTTTCCCTTGCGCCGATGCTGGTTATGGTGATCGCGGTAGCGGGTCTCGCCTTCGGTCAGCAAGCGGCGGAGGGTGCGCTCTTCGGGGAACTCGCAGACCTCGTCGGTCCGGAAAGCGCGGCAGCCGTGCAAGCTATGCTGAGAAGCGCGAGCGGCACCTGGTCCGGCATCTTTGCAACAGCAGTCGGAATCGGCACCCTCTAAATCTGATCTGGAAGGCTCCGCCGAGCGGCGGCCGCGGTCTCTGGCATCTCGTAAAGTCGCGCCTCCTCAGCCTCTCAGTCATCCTCGTGATCGGCTTCTTGCTCCTGGTGTCGCTTGTGATTAGCACGGCGTTGGCGGCGTTCAGCGATTATCTTGATTGGATCCTGCCCGGGCTCGCAACGATCCTGCGCATCGTACACCTGACACTCTCGTTTGGTTTCACAACCGTGCTCTTCGCCATGATGTTCAAAATACTCCCGGATCACCCCGTGGAATGGGAGGAGGTTTGGCTTGGCGCGGCTATAGCGGCTCTGCTGTTTACGGTCGGCAAGAATCTGATTAGCCTTTACATTGGAAGCAGCAACATGGCGTCGGCCTACGGCGCTGCGGGCGCGCTCATCATCGTTTTAGTATGGGTCTATTACTCGGCCCAGATCCTCTTGCTCGGCGCCGAATTCGCGAAAGCTTATAGCGATCAGAGGCGGGCGCTCCGTGAATCGCGCCAAACAACGCACGCTGTTAGCTAGAGCGCATCGGCACCCCGGAACATTTCTCACTCGTTGATTGTTATCTCCTCCGGGAGCTTTGTCGCCGAACGATAGAGTTCGGCGAACGGCTAGGAAGGGCAAGCCGGCACCCCACCAGGGAGATATAATTATTCTGCCAGTCGACCGACGGATAGTTAAAGCACGCATCAGCGAGCCGTCACAGGGATCAGAAATGGTCCAATCAGTTGACCAGGCCGCCGCGGTTGAGATTTAAGAATCGGTATTGCCAGGGTCGTGCTGCCGTGGAGGCGGACAAACTCGCTACGGTCATACGGCCCCGCCTTATGCCGACACAGACCGATTGGATTCTCCCACAGTGAATAATCAGTGCTGCGCCGGGAGGATGAAGCGCGTTTTACGAAAGCCGCTACTCGGACGAAAAGGGGCTAACTGACCCATTGGCGGCCCTATTGGCGGCCCAGTGAGAAAGTAACCCGCAGAAGATATGAGGTTTGTTCGAATAAGCGCCCATGTTCGGCCCTGTTGCGGCGGGAAGGGCACGGTAGAATCCAGAGACGCACGGGCACCCGGTGGCACTTTGTGCACCGACGCGATGCGGGAGGTGCCCAGCGGTGCACCCGATGCTAAGTTGAGGGTAAGCGCGACAGGCCTCGGGAATAAGGTGTTTCAGTGTGCCGTTGCTGCTCGGGGGCGGCATGCTGGTTCGATGGTTTTTCCTGATAGTCGCGGTGACCACGCCGCTGGTCTCCGGTTCAGCTGCCCGTGCCGATCTAAATTACCGGACCGAGATTACCGGCGCCGAGGACAGCGACCTCGCCGGTCTGTTGGACAAAGTCTCCGAGCTGAAGACGCTCGAGGACAAGCCGCCGGTTTCGGAAGAAGCGTTGCGCCGAAGAGCCGACCGAGATCTCGAGCGCCTCGCAGACGCCGCGCACAGCCTCGGCTATTGGGCCGCCGAATTTTCCTATGACCTCGACACCCAGGCCGATCCGGCAAAGGTTTCGGTAAAAGTCGAGCCTGGCCCGCTCTATCATGTCGGATCGGTGAACGTGCTGGGGCCGAGCGGGCAACCTTTGGCGATCCCGAACGAAGAAAAACTGCCCCTAAAACCCGGCGATCCTGCGCGCACCGCCCCGGTGGTGGCGACCGAAACGGCGCTGCTGTCGGCCCTTGGCGATGCCGGTCACCCTTTTGCCAAGATAGCGGATCGCCGGGTCGAGATCGACAAGAGCGCGCAGACGATGGACGTGACCTACACGCTCGACCCCGGACCGGTGGAGCATTTTGGTCCTGTCACGGTCGAGGGCCTTGAGCGGCTCGATCCTGCGTATGTCGAAGGCCGCGTGCGCTGGCAGCGTGGCGGGCTCTACGAAGCAGGAAAGGTCGAAGCGACGCGTCGCGCGCTGATCGAAAGCGGATTGTTCAGCACGGTGCGGATCACTCCGACGTCGGACCCCGAGCACCCGGAAGAGGTGCGCATGGTGATAGACGCGACCGAGCGACTGCATCGCTCGATCGGCGTTGGGCTCGCCTACAACACCAGCCAAGGCCCGGGAGCCCGCGCTTTCTGGGAAAACCGCAACCTGTTCGGCAACGCCGAATCGCTCCGGGTTGCCGCCGAGGCCGGCCAGCAAGTCGCCGGGTTCAGGGCCAACTTTCGCAAGCCCGATTTCCTGACCATCGACCAGGATCTCCTGGCGAGCGCAGAGATCGTCAATGACACGCCGATTGCCTATCACAGCCGTCGCGGGGTTGTTTTGGTTGGGCTCGAGCGGCGTTTCAGCCCTGAGCTGACCGCCGGGATCGGCCTTCAGGGCACTAAGGCGAATGTCGTCCCTGAGGCCAACCCCAATCCGACGACTGCGGCCGCCCCCACCCAACATTATTCGCTGATCGGGATACCGGCCTACTTGAAGCTTGACGAGACCGATAATCTGCTGAACCCGACGCGCGGATATCGCGCGCAACTCTCGGTGACACCCGCGCACACGGTGTCCGGCCCGAACCTGACCTTCGTATCGAACCTGGTCTCCGGCAGCACGTATTGGGGCCTCGGCCCGGACCAGCGAGCGATCCTCGCCGGCAAACTGGCACTTGCGTCGCTCGACGGCGCGGCGCTATTTCCACTGCCGGCCGATCAGCGGATCTACGCCGGCGGGGGCGGATCGATCAGACCTTATGGCTATCAACTCGCCGGACCGCTCGATATCGGCAACAAGCCGATTGGCGGTAGATCGAGCCTGGTGCTCAATCTCGAAGCACGGATTAAAATCACTGAAAACATCGGGATCGTCCCGTTTGTCGATGCCGGCAGCTATTACGAGAGCCCCGTGCCGCAGCTCGGCCGCACACCTCTCTACGGTGTCGGTCTCGGTTTTCGCTACTACACGGCCTTCGGGCCCTTGCGCGTCGATTTGGCAACGCCGATGCACAAGCGCAACGCCAACTCGCCGATCCAGATCTACATCAGCCTCGGACAGGCCTTCTGATGCAGTATGCGGGAAGGGTCCTTCGCTGGCTCGGCATCACGCTCGCTGCCGTGCTCTTTGTCCTCGTCGCTGTTTTCGGCCTGCTTCAGACGCAAATCGGCAAGGGCTGGCTGGAGAGGGAGATCGCGCGGGCAGCGAGCAGTCCTGATTTTGCTGTTTCGATAGGCGGCCTTGGCGGAAGCGTGCCATTCCGCATGACTGTCCGCCGTATCGACATCGGCGATCGCGACGGCACATATCTCACTCTGCACGGTATTGACCTCGATATCTCAGCAACCGCCTTGCTGGCTAGGCGCGCGCACATCCGGTCGCTGACTTTTGCCGAGATCGAGATGGCGCGATCGAGCACCGCGCCGTCGTCGACGCCGTTGATCGACTATCTGAGGGTCCCGCACCTCCCCGTCGGCATCGTCCTTGACCGGCTCCTGATCGATAAGCTGGCTATTGATCCCCCGGTTCTCGGCGAGAGCCTTGTTGCGACCGTTGCCGGCAACGCTGTGCTGGCTGGTGGGACGGTCAGTGCCGAGCTCGACCTGCACCGAATAGACGGCTCTGCCGGTAGCTTAAATTTGGCGATGAAGCTCGCCGGTGACCCGCCGATAATGAGCCTCCGGCTCGATGGCAGTGAGCCAACAGGCGTCCTGCTCGACCGCGTGCTCGGGCGCACCGACCGGCTGCCCCTTGCATTTTCTGTCAACGGCGCCGGACCTATTGCCGATTGGCATGGGCAACTGACCGCGTCGGCCGGACAGATCGCCCGCTTTGACGCGGATCTGGCACTCGCCGCCGCGGCCGAGACGGTGCTCTCGCTTTCGGGAAAAGCAGCTGTATCCCCTCTCCTACCGACCGAGATCGCCCCGCTCGCCGGCGACCGCATCGCGCTGTCGCTGCGCGCCAGATTTGGCGAGCGCGTCATGGTCGACCCGCTTTCTGTCCAACTCGCTGCAGGAGCCTTGACCGGCAATGCCGTTTTTGGCGGTCCGGAAAAGTCGCTGGCTGCACACTTGCGAGCCGATCTCCCGGATACCTCGGTTCTTGCGGACCTCCTCGGCCAGAGGATTGACGGCTCGGCTGTTCTTACCGCGGTGGCGACGGGCTCCACGAGCCATCCCGCTGTCGAACTGAATTTGTCGGGGAGCGGAATCCGGATCGCCTCATCGGGAGCCGAGCACATCGACACCGATATCCGGGCAAGCCCGACCGCCCCTCTCGACCAGCCCGATGCGCGCATCGAATTCACCGCGAACGGCCGGATCGGAGGGCTCGTAGTCCCCGAGGGAGTGGCGGTCCCGCCTGATATCGGCCGCGACATCCAATGGTCGCTCGCCGGCACCGCCGCTCGCGACGGAGGCACAGTCGACCTGAGCCGGCTTTCGGCCGCGGGAGCCGGCATCGCGCTCGCCGGCTCCGGGCAGTTGTCCGAAGGGGGCGCAATCCAGGGTCTGGTGCATCTGACAGTCGCCGATCTGCGCCCCTTCTCCGGCGTGGTCGGCCGTGCGGTCGCGGGGTCGCTCGACATCGAAGCGACCGCCGCGCGCGAGGGGGTTGCCGGCTTCACAGCAAATCTCACCGGCACGGCCGAGGGACTGACGACCGGGATCCCGGCCGCCGACGCTCTGTTCGGCGGCTCGGCGACAGCAGCTGGCTCATTACAACGCGATTCCGCGGGCGCGCTAATCGTCAACCGGCTCGCGATCACCGGCGCCGCGCTATCGCTCTCCGGCGATGCACGGTTTGATCCGGGTTCGAATGCGCTGTCCGCCGAGCTGGCACTCGGCTTGCCGCGATTAAACCCGCTCGGCCCGGCGCTCGGCACCGAGCTGACGGGCGCAGTTTCGGCGCGCCTAAATATCGCCGGAGCGCTCGGCCGGCTGCAATTGCGCGGCAACATTGACGGAAGCGAAATCACCGCCGCCGAACTCAAACTCGACCGCCTGCAGCTCGCCGCCAAGGTAGCGGATCTGTCCCGACAAAGTGCAACGCTCGACGGCAGTTTTCGCTGTTACGGGCTCGATGGGACGTTGGTGCTCGCGGCAGAATTGAAGGCGGGCTCCGAACTGGCGCTTCCGCGCCTCAGGATCACTGCCGCCGACAGCACGATCGATGGCAGCCTTGCAGTCGCCCTCGACAGCGGCCAGACCCGCGGTTCGCTTAACGGCCGGATCCCCGAGCTCGCGCGCTGGTCCAAGCTCGCCGGCACACCGCTCGGCGGCGGTCTCGCGTTCGGCGCCGGACTCGACTCGCGAAGCGGTCAACTGCTCGACCTCGCGCTAACTGGCTCAAACCTCACCGCCGGCGCCGGTTCTTCGCGCATCGCGGCCGGCCGTCTCAATGTTTCGGGGCGTTTCGCCGACATTTGGCGTACCCCTTCGGGGACCGCCCGCCTTGGGCTGTCCTCGGCGAGTCTCTGGCGCGGCCGAATTGGCAACGGCGACGCTCAGCATCGACGCCCTGCGACCGGGCCGCTTCGTGTTTCAGGGTGACGCCAAAGGCCAGCCGCTGACCGTGGCACTGGCCGGCGACGGCGGGTTTGGACCCGGCCGGATCGACCTCCGATTGACCCGGTTGGCCGGCTCGCTGGGCAGCGACCGCCTGCTCCTCGGGCAGCCGCTGACACTCTCCAAGCATGGCGGCGATCTTGCTTTTTCCGGTCTCGCATTGGATTTTGGCACCGGCCGGATCAGCGGCAACGGCGGGGTGCGGGGCGAGTCGCTGGCGCTGCAGCTGAACGCCGCCAATCTGCCGGTTGAATCGGGCGCGCGCCTCCTCGGGTACCGCCACGCGCACGGCAAGCTCGATCTCGCCACAACAATCGGCGGAACGCTCCGGGCGCCGCAGGGCCGCCTATCCCTGAATGCCCGCGACCTCACCCTGGCTGCATCCAAACATTCCCGGCTGACGAGCCTGGGGCTCGCCCTCGACGGCAGCTGGAACGGCCGGAGCGTCGATCTGAAGGGGCAGGTCACCGGCCTGACCGGGGATCAAATCGTCTTCGGCGGCTCGGCGCCGCTCGTATTGAAGCCCGCGCCGCTCGGGATTTCGGTGCCCCCCGACGGGCGGCTTGCGCTCGAGCTGCGGGGCGAAGGACAGCTCGAGCACCTCGCTGACTTGCTGCCGCTCGGCGAAGACCGGGTCAGCGGCCGGTTTGCCGCCGATGTCGCGGTCGGCGGTACGGTCGCCTCGCCGGCCGCGAACGGGCGTCTCAGACTTTCCGACGGGCGCTACGAGAATTTCGCGACCGGAGCGGTTTTGACCAACATGCAAGCCGACCTCGTCGGCGATCGCGACCGCTTTACGTTGACGTCTTTTTCGGCGGCGGACAATGCGAGCGGGACCTTGCAGGCACAGGGCAGTGTGGTGCTGCGGGGCCCCGCCGGCCCGACCGCCGAACTCTCGGCGCAGCTCAACAATTTTCGCGTCGCCGCCCGCGACGAGGCGGTCGCGACAGCGAGCGGCAAGGTGTCGATTGCCGGTCCGCTGACCGCACCAAAGGTGACCGCGCCACTCACCCTCGATCGCGCTGACATCAACTTGCCGGGAACCCTGCCGCCCAATGTCGTCGTGCTGAAGGTCGTTAAAATCAACGGTAAGACCGCGCAGCCGCAGCCGCCGGCCGCAGCACCTCCGCCGCCGGCGCTTCCCGCGACTCTCGACATTGCTCTCGACATGCCCGGTAACATCTTTGTGCGCGGACACGGGCTGGAGAGCGAATGGCGCGGGCGGCTGACGATCACCGGGACGAGCGCGGCGCCGGTGATCAGCGGCTCGCTCGAGCAGATCCGCGGCAGCGTCGATTTCCTCGGCAAGACCTTTGCCTTGACCCGCGGGACGATCACCTTTGACGGCGGTGCCAAGCTCGATCCGGTGCTCGATATCGTCGCTGAAGCGAGCGCTGCCGATATTACCGCGCAGGTCATCATCGGCGGCTTTGCCTCGGCGCCGACAGTGACGCTGTCTTCGACCCCTCCGGTGCCGCAGGACGAGGTCCTCGCGCGCGTGTTGTTCAATCGCGGCGTCGGCCAGATCACCGCAGGACAAGGCCTGCAGCTCGCCGCAGCGGCCGGCACTCTTGCCGGCGGCGGCCCGGGTGTGCTCGACCGGCTGCGCGGCGGGCTCGGCCTCGATTGGTTCAGGCTGGGCTCGGGCCCGAGCGGTCCGGCGAGCAGCACCCTCAACCCAAGGGCGGCTACGGGAGGCGCCGCCAGCGGCACTGCAGTGAGCGCCGGGAAGTACATTGCGCCGGGAGTCTCCGTCGGCGTCAGTCAGGGCCTCTCGCCGCCGACCAGCAAGGTCACCGTCGAAATCGAGGTGCGACCGCATCTGACGGTTCAGGGCGAGGCCGGCCAATCCGGCAGCACTGGTATCGGCCTCAACTATAGCTACGACTACTGACGGTTCACCCGTCGGTGATCCGGGTCTTGCTGAGCCAGCCCGAGGGCTGGAAAGTGCCGTTGAGAAGCAATATCGGAGGGAGGAGCTGATGGACGCGATCGACCGCGAAGTGGAAGTGTTGCTGCCCCGCCCGCAGTCGACGCGGCACGGCTTTGTGATGACCTCGCTGGCGACCGGGTTCGCTCTCGGCCCAGCCGGTCTCGGCAGAGACCATCACGACCGACACCAACGGCCTCGATGCCGACGAAGTCAAGGTACCGGTGACCGACGGGTCGATCCCGGCTTATCGTGCGATGCCGGCACAGGGTGGACCGTTCCCCACCATCCTCGTCGTTCAGGAGGTCTTTGGCGTGCACCAGTACATCAAGGATATCTGCCGCCGCCTGGCGAAGGTCGGATATTACGCGATCGCCCCAGAACTCTACGCCCGGCAGGGCGACCCGGCAGAGATCAGCGATACCCAGCAACTGGTCCAGAAGATCGTCATGAAAGTGCCGACCGGTCAGGTAATGTCCGGCCTCGACGCGGCCGTGGCCTGCGCTAGGGCGTCCGGCACAAGGCCAATACGGGCAAAGCTCGGCATCACCGGCTTTTGCTGGGGCGGGTGGGCGACCTGGATGTATTCCCCGCACAATCCGCGGCTAAAGGCTGCGGTCGCGTGGTACGGATCCGACCGCAAGCCGACCGAGCTGACACCAAAGAACCCGCTCGACATCGCGGCCGACGTGAAATGCCCGGTGCTGGCACTTTATGGCGGCGCCGACCAGAGCATCCCCACGGCAAGGCGGCCGGCAAGACGTGCGAGTTCGAGCTCTATCCCGATACGCCGCACGGCTTCAATGCAGATTATCGGCCGAGCTGCCGCGCCGAAGTCGCAAAGGACGGCTGGGCTAAGATGCACCTCGAGGGAGGAACCGCGATGAGTCGTCGTCTTGGATTTCCCGCAGCCAACGGGGTGGCGATTGCGACGGTTTTGGCGCTCGTAACCACTATCGGGCTATATGCGGGGCCCCTCCGCGCCAGCACCGGTTCGGATGACGAAGCGCTTCAGCGGACGAGTTCGCACGAGCAGCAAGGCAGCCGGCAATTTCGTATCCTCACCGTATCCTCGCGGAACGATTTGATCAGCGGGGATAGCGTTCTTATCCGCATCGATGTGTCATCGGGCATCCCGCTGAAGCAGGTGGCGGTGGAGTTAAATGGCGTCGATGTTACCCCTTCCTTCAATGAGGAGCCGCCGGGAAGCCATACGCTGATGGGTCTGGTGAAGGGGCTCCGGCTCGGCGACAACAGCTTCGTCGTTCGTGACAAAGGTCAAAATAACGCGTCGTCCGAGCTGACCCTCACTAACCATCCTATTACGGGTCCAATCCTGTCTGGACCTCATATCGCACCTTACGAGTGCCGTTTGACTCAAAACGGGCTTGGCGCACAGCTGGACGCAGACTGCTCGGCGGCGCCGACCTTCAGGTATTTTTATCAATCAAGCGACAAGACATTTAAGATTCTCACCAACCCTACCGGGTCTCGCCCGGCTGATCTGGCCTACACGACCACCAATGATGGCAGGACCGTGCCCTATATCGTGCTTGTGGAGACCGGCACGGTCAATCGCGGCGTGTATCACATCGCCCTATTAGACGATCCACAATCCCATTTGACAACAGAGCCGTTTAAGCCCGGACCTGGATGGAACGGCAAGTTGATCTTCCAATTCGGTTGTTGCGGCTCAGCACAATACAATCAGGGCGTCCTATTCGGCGACACCGCCACATTTCCCGGCTCGATAGTGAGCGACAATGAGCTGTCTCGTGGCTTTGCGCTCGTCAACTCCACCGAAATGTTCAATAACCAGCATGCGAATCCGCATTTGCAGGCGGAAACGCTGATGATGCTCAAGGAATATTTCATCAAAAATTACGGCGTGCCGAAGTGGACAGCAGGAACCGGCGGTTCGGGCGGCGCGATTCAGCAATATCTCGTCACTCAATTATCCCCGGGCCTGCTCGACGGCCTCCAACCCTCCATATCGTTCCCCGAGACAATGATGCCAGCGGTATGGGAATGTCGGTTGCTCAATCGAGTGTACGATGCCGATCCCACCACTTGGACAACGGCAAAACAAAATACAGTGAACGGGTTCAACACGGGCACCTGTCGAGCCTGGGACCAGAGCTTTGCGAATATCATTGTCGCCGACAACGCGCCCGGGTGCGGTCTGACGGACCCGGCGGACAAACCTTACAATCCGATCACAAACCCGACCGGACCGCGCTGTGACTTCTTTGATACCAACGCTAATTTGCTGGGCCGCGATCTGGAAACGGGTTTCGCCAATCGGCCAATAGACAACCTCGGTGTTCAGTACGGCCTGAACGCTCTCAACCTGCACCAGTTGAGCACGGCCGAGTTCCTCGAACTCAATACCCTGGTCGGCGGTTTCGATGTGGATGGTCATCCGCAACCGCAACGAATGGTAGCGGATGAAGAGACGCTCGAGCGGGTCTATCGTGGCGGGTTCGTGAACAGCTTCATGGGAGGTGGCCTGGCAACCGTGCCGATTATCACCCAACGCACCAATGCTGACTCGGTTGGTGACATTCACGACCAACTCGAAGACCAAATCATCCGAGCACGGCTGATCAAGGCTAACGGACGAGCCGATAACCAAATTATCTGGAGGAGCGGTTCTACGAGCGGCATCAACATGGCAGCGATGTCACTCGATCTGATAAACCAATGGCTAGACAATTTGGCCGCTGACCCTAGTCCGCTCTCGGCGCAAAAGGTCGTCGACAACAAGCCGCCTGGCGCTGCGGATACCTGCTGGGACTTGCATGGCAACAAGATCGTCGAGCCGGCCACACTGGGCCCCGGCACGCAGTGCAATGCGATCTACCCGTACTTCAGTCAGCCGCAGCTTGTAGCGGGACAGCCGTTGACCAGATCAGTCTTGAAGTGCCACCTAAAGCCGATTAATTTCACAGATTACAACGTCACCTTCACGCCGGCCGAACAATCTCAGCTGCAGAGCATTTTCCCAGGCGGCGTATGCGACTACTCTAAACCCGGGATCGGCGAGGAGCCTTTGCTAGGAACGTATTTGAAATTGTCGAGTGAGTCTGACCGTAATGATGGAAATCGCGACAGGTAATTTACCTGGTTCAAAGCGAAATCCAAAGCCCGTGGATGATGTGACCTACCAAAACTGAACGAAGGGGGCTCGGGGTGAACCTCGCAGCGCTGTTGTTCGATGTTGCCCGCCGGCAACCCGACGCGCCGGCGGTTACTGACGGTGTTCACGCCTGGAACTATCGCGGGTTCGCTCGCCGCGTTTCCTCATTGGCCGGCAGCCTGCGCGCCCGCGGTCTCGAACCCGGCGACCGCGTCATGCTATGCATGGAGAATTGCGCCGAGTTCCTCGAATTGATGTTTGCCTGCTGGACCGCGGGCCTCTGCGCGGTTCCGGTCAATGCCCGGCTGCATGTTCGTGAGATCGAGCACATTGCACGGGATTCGGGCGCCCGGCTGCTGGTTGCCACGCCGAGCCCGGCGAACGTGCTTGCTCCGCTTGCGCAATCGGTCGAAGCATTATCGGCGGTGATCTCGACCGAGACCGGCGATTACATCGCGTTGGTTGCGCGCGGCGACGCCATGCACCCGATCGACTGTGCGCCGACCGGCCGAGGCTGGTTGTTTTACACGAGCGGCACAACCGGCCGACCGAAAGGAGCCGTGCTCAGCCATCGCAATCTACTGTTTATGAGTCATTGTTACTACGCCGATATCGACACACTCGATGAGCGCGACACTAATCTCCACGCCGGTCCGCTGTCGCACGGTGCCGGTCTTTACGCATTACCGCATCTATTGCGCGGCGGGCATCAGGTCGTGTTGCCCCATTTCGACGTGGACGCCATTCTCGATGCGTTGCGGCGTTATTCGCGCGTCTCGATGTTTGCCGCGCCGACCATGCTGACCCGGCTTGCCCACGCGCCGGCGGCCGCCACCGCAGATCTGCGGAATTTGCGCACGATCTTCTACGGTGGCGGTCCGATGTATGTCGCTGATCTCGAACATGCGTTGCAGCTCTTTGGACCGCGGCTCTATCAGCTTTATGGGCAGGGCGAGTCGCCGATGACGATCACCGGTCTTACCAAACGCATTCACGCCGGTCAGCAGCATCCGCGCTGGTACGAGCGGCTCGGCTCCTGCGGCGTGCCGCGCACCGGGGTTCTCGTCAAGACCGTGGACGATGCCGACCGCGAAGTGCCGCCCGGCGAAGTCGGCGAGGTCATTACCCGCAGCGACTGCGTGATGGAGGGGTATTGGCAAAACCCGGCAGCCAGCGCCGAGACATTGCGCGGCGGCTGGCTGCACACCGGCGACCTCGGCAGTTTCGACGAGGATGGGTTTCTGACCCTGCGCGACCGCTGCAAGGACATGATCATCAGCGGCGGCAGCAACATCTATCCGCGCGAGATCGAGGAGGTGCTGCTGCGCCATCCCGACCTCGTCGAGGCCTCGGTCGTCGGGCGTCCACACCCGGAATGGGGCGAAGAGGTCGTCGCCTTTGTCGTCGCCCGGCCCGGTGCCGAAATCGCCACCGAGGCACTCGACCGGCTCTGCCTCGACCACATCGCCCGCTTCAAGCGCCCGCGCCAATATCGTTTTGTCGAAGCGCTGCCCAAGAACAATTACGGCAAGGTGCTAAAGACCGAGCTGCGGCAGCTGCTCACCGAGGCGCCCAGCGAAGGCGCTAGACCCGAACATCGCCCGAATTCTTAACCCCCGGGCGGCTCGGCTTGCCGGCACAGCCATCGCGGCCTATCGTGACCCCGCTATCGCGACGCCGCGATCGGAAAGGAGTCGACATGCCGCTTCCACAGGACATCAGACCGATTTTCCAGGACATTCAGGACACGCTGGTTCGCTCGGAGGCGCCTTGGGTGCAGCAAACGCCGCTGTCTTCGGTCAAGGTGCTGTGGGTGGGACGCGAGACCGGCACCTGGGCCTCATTGCACCATTGGAAGAAGGGCTACGCCGCGCCGCCCCACAAGCACCTCGCCGGCGCGCATGCCTTCATCATCTCCGGCAAGCTCCAGGTCAGGAACGGTGTGTTGAACGCCGGCGACTATGTTTACGAGCCCTCGGGCATTCTACACGACGCGACGACCGCCCTCGAAGACACGACCTATCTGTTCATCTGTAACGGCGCTGTCCTGTTCTTTGATGAGAACGGGTTTACCCGCTACACCAATTGGGAGGTCATGGAAAAGTTGCGCTCGCAGCCGACGGCGACGATAGAGGCCGAGGCTGCGGAATAGCTCGATGCGGGCGGTCGTCTGCGAAGCGTTCGGCGGACCTGAGGTTCTGGCGGTGCGCGAGGTGCCGGATCCGCCGCCACCCGGCGCGGGAGAGCTGCAGGTGCGGATCGAGGCGCGCGGCGTCCAGTACGTCGATGTGCTGATGCTCGCCGGCAAGTACCAGTTCCGGCCGGAGCCGCCTTTCATTCCCGGCAATGAGGGGGCGGGCGAGGTCCTCGCGGTCGGCCCCAGCGTCGCTGGCTTCAAACCCGGCGATCGGGTGATGAGCCGGCATCGGCTCGGCGCCTTCGCCGAGCTGGGCAACTGCAAGGCTGAAGATTGCGACCTGATCCCCGCCGTCATGAACCTTGAGGAGGCAGCGGTCTTCCGCAACGCCTACCATACCGCTTATCACGCGCTGCTGCAGCGCGGCCGGCTAGAGAAGGGTAATCGGGTTCTGATCCATGGCGCCGCCGGCGGCATCGGGCTCCCGGCGATCCAGATCGCCAAGCTCTACGGTGCCGAGGTGATTGCGACCGCCAGCACCGACCAAAAGCGTGCCGTGTGCCTCGAAGTAGGCGCGGACCATGCGATCGATTACCGCAGCGGGTTTCGCGACAGTGTCATGGATCTGACCGCAGGCCGCGGCGTCGACATCATCTACGACCCGGTCAACGGCCCGACCTTCGAGGAGTCGCTGCGCTGCCTCGCCTGGGGCGGACGCATCCTGATCCTCGGGTTTCTCGGCGGGGCACCGGCGCTTGCCCGCACCAACTACCTGCTGATCAAGGGGATCGAGGCGATTGGCGTGCGCATCGGCGGGCTCAACGAGGCTCATCCCGAGATCGCCGCCGCCAACGTCAAGACGCTCGTGGAACTGGCCGGGCAAGGCAAGCTCAGGCCTCGCCTGTGGCGCCGCTTGCCGCTGGAGCGGGCGGCCGATGCGGTACAGGCCCTGATCGACCGCGAGGTCATCGGCAAGGCCGTGCTCGTCGGCTAAAGCGAACGGAGGGACCCCGTGAAGATCACCGACATCACCCTGACCCTGTTCTCCTGGGAGAGCATTCCGTCGACGGTCTATGGTCACCACACGGCGCGGCCGACCGGCAAGAGCGATCTCGGGCTACTGGCGATCGCGACCGATGACGGCGTCACCGGCCACGCTTTTCTCGGCACATCCTCCAACCCGGCGAGCCTCGACGGCCCGGGCCTTATCCGCTTTCTGAAACCATTATTGATGGGTCAGAACCCGCTCGACCGCGAGCGGCTCAATCGCCTCCTCTGGGCGCGCGTCCGCGCCGCGACGGTGCGCGCGATCGGCGCCTGCGACATTGCACTGTGGGACATCGCCGGAAAGGCGGCGCGGCTGCCGATCCACCGCCTGATCGGGACGACGCCGTGATCAGCATCGCCGCCTATGCCAGCTCCGAGATCCATGCCGCCCCCGAAGCCTATGTCGAGCAGGCCCGGCATTACCAATCGACCGGCTGGCGCGCCTACAAGATCCACCCGCCGCAATCCTGGCGCGACGACATCAAGGTCTGCGAAGCGGTACGCAAGGCGGTCGGCGACGACTACACGGTTATGCTCGATTCGACCTGGAGCTACCGCTACGAGGAGGCCTTGCGGGTCGGTCGCGCGATCGAGGAGATGGGATTCTACTGGTACGAGGACCCGCTCGCCGACCAGGACCTCTACAACTACGTCAAACTGAAGCAAAAGCTCGACATCCCGATCCTGGCGACCGAATACCCGATCGCCGGGCTCGATTCCTATGTGCCGTGGATTCTCGAACGCGCTACCGACTTCCTGCGCGGCGATGTCGCGGTCAAGGGCGGCATCACGACATTGATCAAGACCGCCCACCTCGCCGAGGCTTTCCGGATGAATTTCGAGGTTCACCACGGCGGCAATTCACTGAACAATGTCGCCAATCTGCATGTCATCATGGCGATTCGGAACACTGAGTTCTTCGAGGTACTGCTGCCCGACGCGATGCAAAAATACGGGCTCGCCGAAGACATCACCGTCGACCATGACGGCCTCGTATACGCCCCGACCGAACCCGGCCTCGGCGCGCAGATCGATTTCGACCTGATCGAACGCAAGAAAGTCGGGGTGCTGAGCTGACGGCACAAGATTGCTTCGCTGCGCTCGCAATGACAACTACTGGCGGCGGGCGAGCTCCGTGCCGAGGTAGCGGGCGAGAGTGTCCATGCCGGACCGGCCAGCACGGAGTTCGGCGTCGGGGTTGTAGTTTGTGTTGGTGTTGACGTCGTAGGTGTAGACCGCGCCGTCGCCGTCGCCGAGGAACTCGATCCCGGCAACACCGATGTCATTGGCGGCGAGGAAGGCCTCATACTGGCGCTTCAGTCCGGGATCGATGTCGTCGATGATCGTGAATTTCGCGCGGGGCTGTTCGCCGGCCGGGCAAAACGCGTCGCCGACGGCGCATGCATCGGCCGGGCATAGCTCGAAGCCGTCGCTGGTGTCGACTTCGACCGCGTACGTAAAGCGCCCGCCGATGAACTCGGCGCGGGTGATCAGCGGCCGCGGGGCGCGGACGTATTGCTGCAACAGGTGGAGGCCGTCGACCGGCGGGTCATAATCCGGGCTGTCGAGGTGGTCGGCCAGGGCCTCGGCGGTCTGAAAGAGCCGCACCCCGAGCCCCTTGCCGCCACGGTTCGGCTTGAGGATGAAAGGGCCGCCGCCAAAGCGCTGCCGCGCCGCCGCGATCAGCAATTCCTTGCCGGCGACGAGAATGGTGTCCGGGGTACGAATGCCGGCCGCCTCGAGAGCGGCGTATTGGCGCGCCTTGCTGATCTCTAGGTCGAGCGCGCGGCCGCCATTGACGACGCGCCGCCCGTGGCGCTCGAGCCAGGCCAGAACCGCGGCGGTCAGCTCGGCGGCGTAGCGGTGGTCACGGGTGTGCGAAGAGGCGCTCATCCGGTTGTAGAAGACGCCCTCGGGCGGCACCCGCGACAGATCGAAAACGCCGTGGTCGAGAAACCAGTCGCGCCACGGCAGCGCCTGCCGCTCGAGAGCGGCCGCCAACGGCTCGAGCCAGGCCGAGTTCTCGTGAATCACATGGATGCGCGCCATCAGCTCCTCCTCGCGACCAACCAGAAATAATTACACATCACGGGGAGTCAAACCCATCTAATATACACTATATATTCGTTTAATTGGTTGAGCTACGCACTTTCGGAGTTTCCCCTATATTCGCCAGCAGCAACATCGGGGGAAGTGACATGGGTCGGCTCGAGGGAAAAGTCGCGCTCGCCGCCGGGGCCGGCGGCGGCATCGGTGGGGCGGGCGCCGCGGGCCTGGCGCGGGAGGGCGCCGCCGTGATCTGCGCCGACCTCGATATGGCTGTGGCCGAGACGACCGCCGCGCAAATCCGCGCCGCCGGCGGTCGGGCGTCGGCCCGTGCTCTCGATGTGTGTGACCGTTCGGCCGTCGATGCCGTGGTGGCGGCGGCAGTGCGCGAGTTCGGCCGGCTCGACGTGCTGCTCGATTGCGCCGGCATCAGCCAGCGCGCGACCTTCCTGGAGCTCGACCCTGCGGAGTGGGACCGCATCATTGCCGTCAATCTGACCGGCATGTTCCATCTCGGGCAGGCGGCGGCTCGGCAGATGGTCCGGCAAGGAGGTGGCGGCAGCATTATCAACGTGACCTCGCAGCTCGCCGAGGTCGCCCGCCCGGAACGCGCCGCCTATGTGGCGTCGAAGGGCGGCGGCCGGTCCCTCACTCATGCGATGGCGCTCGAATTGGCGCCACACGATATCCGCGTCAACGCGATTGCTCCCGGCCCGACCCTGACCGGGCTCACCCGCGCCAGCTATGCCGACCCCGAAACGCGGCGCGCGACGATCGCGCAGATCCCGCTCGGCCGTATTGGCCAGCCCGAGGACATCGTCGGCGCTATCGTCTTTCTCGCCTCCGCCGAATCCCAGTGGGTGACCGGCAGCACGGTCACGGTCGACGGCGGCTACCTGGCGCAGTGAGGACGCATGCGGACGGAGCACGCACCGACCCGGCAACTTGCGCAGTTCCTCGCCGGGTCGCAATGGCAGGATATCCCAACTGAGGTGCGGCACGAAGCCAACCGAACGATCGTGAATTTTGTCGGCACCGCGCTCGGCGGCTGCCGCGACGAGGCGATGGAGCTGGCAATGCGGGCTCTCAGCGCCTTTTTTGGCCCTCGTCACGCTACGGTGATCGGCCGCAGCGAAAGGGCGGACGCGTTGTCCGCCGCGTTCCTGAACGCTGTCAGCGCCAATGTTCTGGAATTCGACGATACTCAATTGCAAACGGTGATCCATCCCGCGGCGCCGGTCGTGCCGGCGGTTTTCGCGCTCGCCGAACTGAGCCGGGTCAGCGGCGAGGAGTTGTTGCACGCTGTCGTGCTGGGCGTTGAGGCGGAGTGCCGCATTGGCAAGGCCGTGACACCGTCGCACTACCGTCGTGGCTGGCATATCACTTCGACCTGTGGCGTGTTCGGCGCGGCAGCCGCGGTCGGCAAGCTGCTCGGCCTGGACCGGCAGCGAATGATGTGGGCCCTCGGCAACGCCGCGGCGCAATCGGCAGGGCTGATCGAGAGCCTCGGCAGCATGGCGAAGAGCATCAGCGTCGGCAATGCCGCCCGCAACGGACTGGCCGCCGCGCTGCTGGCCGAGCAGGGCTTTACCGGACCGGAGCGCGCGCTCGAAGGAACCTACGGCTTCGCCAAAGTCATGAGCGAGACGGCTGATTTCGGGGCGATCATCGACCGGCTTGGCGCTGCTTGGGAGATTTCGTCGAACGCCTACAAGCCCTACCCGTGCGGCGTCGTGCTGTTTCCTGTGATCGACGGCTGCCTCGAACTGCGCGAGTGCCAAGGAGTTGCCGCCGATCGAATTGCCCGCGTGACGGTCAAAGGCCACCCGCTGTTGCGCATCCGCACCGACCGGCCTGATCCGAAAACCGGTCGCGAGGCCAAGGTCAGCGTTCAGCACAGTGTCGCGGTGGCTTTCCTCTACGGCGCCGCCGGCCTCGCGCAATATGCCGATGCGTGCGTCGTCGAGCCTGCGGTGCTGGACCTCGGCCGGAAAGTGACGGTCGCGGAAGATGCTGCGGTACCGGTCGAGACTGCCTTCGTCACCGTCGAGACGACCGACGGACGCCGGTTTGAAACCCACATCACCGAGGCTCGCGGAACGATGGCGCGGCCGATGAGCGATGCCGAGCTGGCAGCCAAGTTTCACGCGCTTGCTGCCGATGGAGCACCGGCAATCGGCGCACAGCAGCTGCTCCACGAGCTCTGGAGCATCGAGCGCGAACCCGATATCGGCCGCATCGTCAAATTGACAGCTCGGTTAGATGGGGCTTGAGTTTCGCGATTTCTTGGGGAGAGGCGGCCATGAAGATCGGGTTTATCGGCACCGGAACGATGGGGCAGCCTATGCTGGCCAACCTCGTCGAGAAGGGGTTTCAAGTGGTCGCCTACGACCTCGTCCCGGCGGCGCTCGATGCGGCGGCACGGCTCGGCGCGGGGCCGGCGGGTTCGGTTCGCGAGGCCGCTGCAGACTGCGATCTGGTGATCACGATGCTGCCCTCCTCGGCGAATGTCGAAGCGGTCTATCTCGGCGCCGGCGGCATCATCGAAGGCGCGTCCGCCGGTCGGCTCTGCGTCGACATGTCGACGATCGATCCCGGCACCTCGCAGCGCGTGGCGGCCCGGCTCAATGAGCGCGGATTGCGGTTTCTCGATGCGCCGGTGTCGGGCGGCGTCGGGGGCGCGACAGCCGGGACTCTGGCGATCATGGTCGGCGGCGATGCCGGCGATCTCGAGGAAGCTCGCCCGGCACTTGCGGCGATGGGAACCAATATTATCCATGTCGGAGCGGTCGGCACCGGCGAGGTCGCCAAATTGTGCAACAATTTGATCTCCGGCTCGGCGCTCATTGCTGTGGCCGAGGCGTTCCGCATCGGCGAGGCGTTCGGCGTCGACCCGCAGATCTTGACCGGCGTGATCGCCAAATCTTCCGGCGGCACCTGGGTCATGGAACACATGCACCCGGTGCCCGGCATCGTCGACGGCGCCGCATCGAGCCGGCAATACGCGCCGGGCTTCATGACCGACCTGATGGCGAAGGATCTCGGGCTCGCGGTCAGCGCCGCCCGGGAAAAGCGGGTGCCGGTGGTCGTAGCACCGGCCGCCCAACAGCTCTATCGCATGGCCTCGTCGCACGGCCTAGGCAGAGAAGATTGTTCGTCGGTCTACAAGTTTCTGAAACCGTCGAGCGACGACGCCCCGGTGTAGCCCAAGGCGGCTTCCCGACCCGCCATGGCTGTTTTCGCTGTTTTCTGCAGCGCATCTAGAGCCAACCGCTTCTCCCCTCCCTGACCTGCGCGCCCGCGCAATGGCATCTTCTCGGGGCGACGCTAGCATGCGGTTATGGCAATTTTTTCGTTGCCGAGACAGCAGGGAGGCTTTCCTTCTTGCCGCCCTCGTCGACGGGCTCGGCATTGGCCCGCCCTCGCTAGGCTCCGGCCGCGGTCCCGCTCCGTGCAAGGCGCGCTGCCGCTGCACGTTTACGGATGTCCGCTCTTGACCCAAGCTGACTTCGGGCGAAAAGCCGGTGAGACGGTCGGCTCGACTGGCGAGGCGCCGTTCTCGCAGATTCAAGGAGCATTTGCTTGCCCCATCAGCTGTTCGAGCTGGTCCGGAAGCAACCACCTCTGCAGGGAGTTAAATTCAAACCCCGGCGCCTTGCGCGCTAGAATCTGTAACAGACGAGTAATAATAGGATAGTCGACTGGTCCGTAGAAGGCCATGTCGCATGCAAGGTCGAGTTCATGCTCAAGCGCGACGTCGAGCAAGGCCAAGAAGTCTTCTGTTGTCGCCGCCGGCGCATCCCGAATTTCGGCGACGAGCGAATTAATTTCGAGCAAGAGCCTCGCTTGCCGCTCGCGCATTGACGCCAAGTCGGCTCCGCTGGCCTGAGCGGCATCGATCGCAATGGTGAGCTCATGGTGCTCGTCTTCGAGCTTAGCCCACTTCTTGTGCAGGACAGAAGTTGAGAACTGCGGGCTTTCGATCACAGCTAACCTCCCTGGCCACCATCGGCGTCAACGCCGGCCGAATACTGACCCACTTTGGGTGCGCGTCGCCGATTGAATGCTGACCGCTATATACTTGCCTCGAGGCCAGTCGATCGGCTTATCCAGGGTAGCCCCAGGGGGGCCGCTCGCGGCGCACTGTCGAGCCAAAGATTAGTAGCCATTTGCGTGAAGAGTTAAATGTCCAAAAGCCGTCCATTTGCGTTGAACTTAGGGGATGAGCTAGGTCCGGCGCGAGCCATCGGTCAGATTCCGCTCAGCGACTTACGATGTTTCCGCGCCTTCGCATAGAGCCAGCACGCTGCATAGCTGCTTCGACCGGCATCTGCCGCAGGCAAGAGATCCAGCCGCCCCAACTGACGGCGCTCGAAGGGCTCCGAGCAACGCGGTTAGCATTGGCAGCGTGACGATATCTCGTCGAGCGGCGGCATCGCGCTCCACTTGGGCGCGGCCGTTGCCAGCGGTCGCCGATACGCCGGATCGAGTTGATCACGCCCCCGGGCACCAGTCGCGACCGCTGGCGCATACTCGCAAGAGATGACTCAGCCTTCTAGGCGCGGTTATAATGAAATCGAGGTGTAGGGGAGGGCCGGCACGATGCGGCGCCCGAGACGGCTTCTCACCGCGTCGGTTGCCACGCTCGGAAAGCGCAAAGACGGTGAGATCAAATCTTAGCTCGACTGGAGGAATACATCGCTCCTGCCTATGCGGGCGGGTGGGTGCCGCGGGCGTTGCCGAGAATTTATCTGGTCGGCACCATGCGGGCCGTCGCGCCCGGCGGGGCCGATTTTTTGCCGCGCGGACGAAAAACACGCGGGTTACTGGCCTGCTTGTGCCTCGCGCAAGGCGAGCGCGTCTCGCGAAGTCGTCTTGTCGGCCTGTTATGGGATCGGTCGGCTGACGCGCAGGCCCGGATGAGCTTGCGCCAATCACTGTCGGAGCTCAACAGCATTGTTAATCGCCACGTTCCCGGCCTCGTCGAGATCGATCGCGACAGCGTTCGGATCGATGTCCAAAAGTGCTGGGTCGATGCGCTCGCGATCCTCGAGGCGAGCGCCGACGCGACCGCGGATACCAGCAATCTCGTCCAGCCTGTATGGCGAGCGCCTCCTCGAAGATCTCGACGGGATTACACCATCGTTCGATCAGTGGCTCGCGGCCGAGCGAACGCGCTTCGAGGATCGCGTGCGGAAAATTTTGGAGGCGGAACTCGACCGCCTGACCGAACAGAACGCGAGACCGGAAGTGCGCGCGGCGGCCGCGCGCCGGCTGGTCAACTTCGAGCCGACACATGAGGGCGCCGTGCGCAGCCTGATGAAGGCTTTTGCACAAATGGGCGATCGCGCCCAGGCAATCCGCGAATTCGAGCGTTGTCGACAGGTGCTGCTGAGCATGCTCGACTTGCCGCCCTTCCAAGGAGACGATTGCCGTCTACGAAGCCGTACGGATCGAATTCGCCCCAGATGGCTTCCCCGGTGATCTCCGACGGAACGTCGCAGGGGCGAGTCGAGCGAGAGCGCGGAGGCCGGGCCGCTAGCGCGTGTCTCCGGTTCGCTGGGAGATCAGGAAACAAAGCGATCCCGCCGCCGCTCCGCTGTACGACCCGGCGCGCGAGCCCAGGCGCGAACCCTCGATTGCAGTGCTGCCCTTTCGCAATCTCACCGGCGATCCGGCGCATCACTTCGTTGCCGAGGGGCTGGTCGAGGATCTTATCGAAGCATTGTCTCGTGTTCCGAACTTTTTTGTGATTTCTCGGCTGTCGACACTGGCCTTTAGGGACCAGGATCGCCATCCGCGCGAGATCGGCAACGTGTTGGGGGTTCGCTACGTTCTCTCGGGCAGCATGCGGGTCCTCGAGGATCGTCTGCGTTTGACGATCGAGCTGACCGATACGCAGTTGGGTGCTGCGCTCTGGTTCTCGAAGCTCGATGAACGATTTGCTCGACCTCTTCGAGGTGCAGGACCGCTTGTCCGAGATGATTGTTCGAAAGGTCGCGCCTTACCTGCACGCGGCTGAAATGAACCGCATCCGCGTCAAGCGGCCGGACAGCCTCGAGGCCTACGACCTCTTTCTGCGCGCCCAAGAGAATATGCACAATTCCTCGCGCGCCGTCTTCGAGACGTCGGAAGCGCTGTTCGACGCCGCGATCGCGAAGGATCCACACTACGCGGCTGCTCTCGCCTGGCGGGCTTACTGGCATGTGCTGCGCGTCGGACAGGGATGGTCGCCCGATCCGGCGGATGACGCGATGCAGGCCGACCGCTTTGCGCGGGCGGCAATCGAATGCAACAGCATGGAACCGATGGCGTTCGCCGTTCACGGCCAGGTTGCGTCCTATCTGTACAAGGATTTCGATCTCGCGTTCCGCCGTTTCGAGACGGCGCTGCGGATCAACGCCAATGCCGCGCCGGCCTGGATGTGGAGCGCAGCGGCGCATGCCTGGATGGGCAATGGCCCTCGGGCCATCGAAGAGATCAACAAGGCGATGGCGCTGTCGCCCTACGATCCTCTGATGTATGCTTATAGCGGCCTACGCCGCGATCGCCTATCTCGTCGACGGCCAGTACGAGCGGGCGATCGAATGCGCTCTGCGCTCCTTACGGGAGAACCGCGACTTACACGTCGGCGCATCGGCAGCTGGTAATCGCGCTGGTGCTGGCCGGCCGCGAGAACGAAGCACGGGCATCGGCGCGGCGGTTATTGGAGCTCGAGCCGGGGCTGACGGTAGCGGGGTTCCGGCGGCGTTACCCCGGCAGCGCGCAGCCCGCACGCCGACCTCTTTTGCGATGCCCTCGCGCGGGCCGGGATCCCGCTTTCTGGTCACGATGGAACCATAGCGACGCGTGAACAAAGCCCGGCTGCAAGCGATGTCGGTCGACCCGGCGGGAAAATGGGTCTTTAGGTTCCGAGGCCCTTGGAGGGGCGAGAGTGCCAAGGGAAAGGGTCGAGCGGCGTCACTCAGCAAGCTCTGCCGGAGAGGCTACTACGAGCCGCGAGCGGGTTTTGGCGATAGCTGTTACCGCGCTCGAGCTTCGAAATGCTCGGCTCTGCGGTCGTAACTGGCCGCCAGCTGTAGCAGCTCCTTTCGCGCACCCGGGAAGCGACACTGGCGAGCAAGCTCGCGGAGCCCATTCGCCATTTCTCGATAGTGCGCGCCGTCAAGAGGCGGGGCACCATTCCGTCGACCGCCGATAGGTAAGGTTGCCCAGATGTCTCGATTCGTCACGAGACCCATCCAGCGAAAAAATGACACTAGAAGACCGCGAAGGGGTAGCCCTAATCGGCTGTTTCGGCGTGGCGGAGCGCCGCTCGCGCAGCACGAGATTTGCGATACTGCTGAATGCGCGTCACGCGCAAACCAGCAAGACCATGGTTCTCGAACGCCCGTTCCCAGGAAAGGAACTCTTCCTCCGAGAGCTGGTAGAGACGGCAGGCCTCCTCATCGTCATCCCGCCGCTACGAACCGCAGCGACCACCGCGGCCTTGCGTCGGACTACCCATCTTTTGGTGTTCCGATCTGGCAGAATTTCCATGAGCGGCGTCCCACTCAGTGACTCACCGGAAGGCGTTTTCATCGGGCGGCGCGACCGTGCTGAGAGTCGAGCTTCGCACCAGCGAGATTCGCTAGTGACCGATCTAGTCGGAAGGATAGCTGCATTTCCGCGGGCTCCTTGCTCTACCGGCCCCAGTTTCTTTGACGTCGGGTAATTCCCGTTTGTTTCACGATTTTTTCACGTTTCCGAGCGTGTTGTCACTAATTTTTTTCACTTTCCAAACGAGTGTCCACGGGTTCGCCAAGGGACGGCAAACGGCATATCTCTATGATCCGGTGATCGAATCGAGATCGGCTGGTTTGTCGCGATAACCGCCGTTCTACCGCCCGGCTGTCCGATGCTTGAGGTGGGCTGCTCGCTCGCAGTGAAATGGCCTGAAGCGATGGTCGTAAAGGGATTGCCCAACGGGCATCGAGTTAGTTGGCGATTCCGGTGAGCGTGCAAGCTTCATGCCGAGACAGGTCCTTGCGATCGCGGATTCACATATTATTCACGATAAGAAGAAAATTTTTTCACGATCAGTTCTTGCGCCGTTTGCAAATCTCGCTCTCGTTAACGAGGGGCAATCATGCCCTATGCCTAATCCAGGAGAGACGAGATGAATTCGACTGACCGGCTAACCTTCGGCTCGACGATCACCGCCGCCTTCCCGCCGCTGCGGCAGCCCACGCCCGAGACTGCCGATCGCGGCACGGTGCGGCTCGGCGACGGCTTGCATCACGGCCGCATTCCCGCCGCTGCGGCAGCCCACGCCCGAGACCGCCGATCGCGGCACGGTGCGGCTCGGCGACGGCTGCATCACGGCCGCATTCCCGCCGCTGCGGCAGCCCAAGCCCGAGACCGCCGATCGCGGCACGGTGCGGCTCGGCGACTCTTGCATCACGGCCGCGTTCCCGCCGCTGCGGCAGCCCAAGCCCGAGACCGCCGATCGCGGCACGGTGCGGCTCGGCGACGGCTTGCATCACGGCCGCGTTCCCGCCGCTGCGGCAGCCCAAGCCCGAGACCGCCGATCGCGGCACGGTGCGGCTCGGCGACGGCTGCATCACGGCCGAGTTCCCGCCGCTGCGGCAGCCCAAGCCCGAGACCGCCGATCGCGGCACGGTGCGGCTCGGCGACGCTTGCATCACGGCCGAGTTCCCGCCGCTGCGGCAGCCCAAGCCCGAGACCGCCGATCGCGGCACGGTGCGGCTCGGCGACGCTTGCATCACGGCCGAGTTCCCGCCGCATCGTTAGAAACGTCGACGGTCACCGCGGAAAACGGAGTGTCAGAGATGGCTAAGCAGGCTGAAACGATCATCTGCCGATTTTACCGGCTCATCCCCGACGCTCCGGCTCCGCGGCCGGCCGACCGCTCGGCCGATGGCATGCTTCCCATGCGGGGCTATCGCTATTGCGAAGCCGTCGCCGCTGCTTCGGCGTTCGGGTGGTACATCTACCCGCCGCTGAGCTTCAGCTTGGTGTGGGACGGCGTCGAGATCGCGTGGACTTACGCAGGCGCCGAGGATTGGTACCCGTTGCGCGGGGCTCAGTTTCCCGGGTTTCGCCAGCTATTCGAGCAAGTGGCGCCCGACCCGGTCAAGCCTTTGGCTCCGCCTTTTCTTGCCGTCTCGCGCGAGCCCGGTGTCGTGCAGATCTGGAGCGGCTACCTGGCGCGCACGGCGCCGGGCTGGGCATTGCTCTCCCGGGGTCCCGCCAACATTCCGCGAACCCAGGGCTACGAGCATTTCGAAGGCATCATCGAGTCGGAAACCTGGTTCGGTCCGCTCTTTACCAACATCCGGCTGACCCGCACGAATTCGCCGGTGGAGTTCCATGTCCGCTACCCGTTATTCCAGGTGCAGCCGCTGCTGCGCGAATGCTATAGCGGCGCTCGCTTTCGAGGTCGTCAGCCTGGAGGAAATGAGCGCCGCCGATTGGCAAAACTTCGAGGCGACGATGAAGCCCAATACCGATCAGATGCGCATGCTGGGGCATTACGCCGTCGACACAAGGCGACGCAGCAGAAGGAAGCGGGAGCAGAGCTAACTTCAGGGAGCCGCTTTGAGAGCGCGGGCCTTGGCTCCGCGCGGCCCAGGCTCCATGGTGAGCAGGCAACTCGCGAGGATGGCAGCGACGCCCAGCGAACTGAGCAGGTCGGGAATTTCGCGAAACAAAACGATACCGCCGATAACTGCAATAACCAGACGGAGGAACGTATAAGGCCCAAGACTCGACGCGCTTGCATGTCTTATTGCCACGAAGCCTGCGTACATCCCTATGGGCCCGAAGATCAACACGCCGGACAGCCAAGGCCAGATGGCAGGCTCGGGCAGCGGTGTGGTAACCAACACCGGAAGGTTGCAGACGACGGCAACAGCATTGACATAAAACATCGTCGTCAATTCGGAGTCGCCGCCCGGGCGTTGCAGATACTTGTTCAGCACAAAGGCGAGGCCGTTAAAGCTGGTGCCGAGCAGAGCGACCAGATAGACCATGTTGCTGTCGAGAAAAGCCGGCTTGACGATGAGCAGGGCACCGACAGTGCCGATCGCTGTGGCGATCCATCGGAGAGGCGTGACGCGTTCGTTCAGAATGAGTGCTGAGAACACTGCAATGTAAGCCGCCTGCGTGTAGGAAATCGCGGTTGCATCGGCAAACGGCAGCCGAGCGAAGGAGTACATCGATACCCAAAGGTATAAGACCGACACAAATCCGCGCAGCAGCTGCAATGGCAGCTGGCTAGTCTTCAGCACCGACCAGCCGGTCTTCCAAGCGAGGAGCCCAACCAGCATTACTCCGCCGCCACTGCGCAGCAAAGCCAGTTGCATAACCGAGCCGCGTGATCCGATGTGATGTATCATCCCAGTCTCGACCGCGAACAGGATCGCCTGAGCGATCATTAATGCGACGGCGAGGCGGTGCTTTTTCATGCTCGCTCCTCGGCACGGGGCTTTCGCGCAACTGCGGCGTGCCTGCCTCGGAGGCGAGGCGGGCTTGCTTTGTAGTGGACCCCCTTCCACCGCGCCCAGGTGGTCGGATTTGATGATCCCCCCGAGGTGCCAGTAGCCTGGACTATTCGGGAGGTTGGCGGGGGCGCGCAGCAGCAAGCTCCAGTCCGGCACCCCCGATCCAGATGTGCAAGAGCCCGGGATCCTCAGTCGGAGCGAGAGACCGGGGCGAGAACCCCTTGGGGTTCTCGCCCCCGACGGTGTCGAGCTGCTCGCCGAAATCACGATACTGAACGAAGTGCAGGGGTAACGAGGCTTAGATGTCGTCTTTGGCCGAGAGGACCGAACGGCGTCGCGGAAAAATATCCGGAGACCGACAGCCGGGCGACGTGCCAGTCGAAGCCGGAGGCGACGCTGGCGGGCCCGGAGCAGTGGCTCGCCCACGCCAGCAGGATGCCTATCGTGCCGATGAATTGCTGCGCCCGGGAAGGCTCTGCTGCAAAGAGAAAGTGCGCCAACACCGCGACCATTAGCGGAACAGACGCTTGCAGCATCGCGACCACGGCACTGTCGACCCGGCTGACTGCCGCAGCGGTCAAAACGTTGGACAGCCATCCATTGGTGGTCCCGAGGACGACCATGTGACGGATGTTTTTCCAAGGAGACGAACGCGACGGGACGTCGTCAGCAGGCGGCGTCCGGCTCCGCAATGCCAGCCAAGCGAGCAGCGCCGACATGGCGATGAAACCTCGGGACGCCGCGAACGCGAAAGGAGGCATCGACTGGGTAATAAGCTTCACGAGAACGAAGCTGCTGCCCCAAGTTCCCGAGATGACGATCAGATTCAACCACAGCGTCGAAAGCGATACGTTCCCCATGCGCCCTACCGCAACTCAACTTCGCTGGGATACCCGAAGCAGGGCGGCTCGGGAAGGTGTTCCACCCCTGATAGCGGGGAAGGCCGATACGATGCTGGCGAATATTCGTCCCAGCTTGGTGATGGGATTCAACGTCGCGGCCCGAAGAAATGTCAACTGACGTCCGGAACTGCCGCATCGCGGACGCTTGACCCTGCTCTCTCGGAGCCGCTATGGGGTCGCACACACCGGGGAACGAGTTGGGAGCTTGGTCTTCCCTCGCCGCGGCGCGAGCCGGGATTAGCCTTTGGCGTAGGCTCGACGATTGTGGATCGGGCTTCGGCGGATTGAGCGAAACTTGCGACGGCGGGGCGAGCGGCACGTCGACGCGCCGCGCCTGGTACCGTGCGCCGCCGCCGCGTGCTATAGAGGCCGCATCCAGCCGACCGGAGGTCCGCCTGATGAAGAACGGCATGGTGATCATCGACGCCGATGGGCACGCCGTCGATTATGAGCCGGTTTATCGCGAAAGGTTGCCGGAACCGTACCGCAACCGGTCGACGATCTACCCTGCCGACAATTTCGACCGGACGCAAAACGGCAAGCTCGCCGCCAAGCGGCCGCCGTCGCCGGCGCAGAACCTGGCCGACAATGCGCAGGAAGGCATCGATCTGCAGATCATCTATCCGACCGGCGGGCTGATGCTGTCGCGGGTGCGCGAGCCCGATTATGCAATCGCCTTGTGCCGGGCCTACAATGATTGGCTCTACGACTGGTGCTCGATCGACCGACAGCGGCTGAAGGGCGTCGCCCTCGTGCCCCTGCACGTCGATACCAAAGGGGCCATCGCCGAGATGGAGAGGGCGGTCGCGAAGCTCGGCAATGTCGGAGTGATGGTCAACACCTACGACCGCAGTCGCAACATCGCACATCGCGATTTCTGGCCGTTTTACGAGGAATGCGCGCGCCAGGGCGTTGCCGTGGCGTTTCACGCCTCGGGCAGCGACACGCTCGACCCGCTCGGGCATTTCGAAAACTTTCTGCAGATCCATACCCTGTCGCACGCGCCGGAGCAGCTGATCGCCTGCACCGCCGTTATTTACAGCGGACTCCTGGAGAAATTCCAGGATTTGCGCGTCGCCTTCCTCGAGGCCGGGATCGGCTGGGTCCCGTTCTGGATGGAGCATATGGACGAGGAATACGAATTCCGTCCGTTCGACGCGCCGCTGTTGAAGGCGAAGCCGTCGGAGTACATGACCTGCGGTAGGGTCTTCGTCTCGTGCGAACCGGAGGAGAAAACGTTGCGCTACGTGCCCGAGTTCTTCCCGCCCGAGAACATCCTGTTTGCCTCCGATTATCCGCATTGGGATGGCCAGTTCCCCGATGCTGTCGCGACCCTCGCCGATCGCAGCGACATCCCGGATGGGCTCAAGCGCAAGATCTTCTTCGACAACCCGCAGCGCTTTTATGGCATGCAGGTCGACCCCGCCGCCTTCGGCGGGCATTGATACGAGCCTCTGGCCGCAGCGACAAGGAGAGCAAGATGCCGAAAATTCCGGCGGAGCGCCTGACCGACGTCGGACGGGCATTGTTCATCGCGGCGGGGACGCCGCCTGAGGAGGCGGACCTCGTGATGCGCCACATCGTCGGCGCCAACCTCGTCGGCCACGATTCGCACGGGGTCATCCAGATCCCGACTTACATCGAGCGCATCAAGGTCGGGCACATCGTGCCCGGCGCGCCGTGGACGATCGTTCAGGAATCGCCGACCACCACCGTTGTCGACGGGCATTGGGGGTTCGGCTATGTCGCCAATGAACGGGCGATGCGGCTGACCATCGAAAAGGCGCGGACCGCCAATGTCGCCGCCGCGACGGTGTTTCGCCAGGGTCATATCGGCCGGCTGTCGAGTTATACCCAGATGGCGGCGCAAGCCGGCATGATCGGGCTGATCACCGCGGATTCAGGGCGTTCGCCCAAGGCGGTGGCGCCGTTCGGCGGGCGCGAGGCGCGGCTCGGCACCAATCCGATCTCGATCGCGATCCCATCCGACCTCGAGGGGCCGCTCTATCTCGACATGGCAACTTCGGCCGCGGCGGCCGGCAAAATTGCGCTCGCCGTGGCGCGCAACGAGCCGGTGCCGGACGGCTGGGTCATCGGCAGCGATGGGCGTCCAACCAACGACCCGCGTCAGCTGCGGCAAGGCGGTGCGTTGCTGCCGCTCGGCGGCCCTGAAGGCGGCTACAAGGGCACCGGCCTCGCCGTCATGGTCGAGATCCTGTGCGGGTTGTTGACGGGGCTCGGATTTGGCGTCGAGCCGACCGGTCGCCACAATGACGGCTGCTTCATGGCGGTGTTCAACGTCGCAGCCTTTCGGCCGCTCGCCGAATTCAAAAAGGATGTCGGAGAATTCGTCGGCTATCTCAAATCGACGCCGCCGGCCGAGGGCAGCAAAGGGGTGCTCTACCCAGGTGAAATCGAGCATATGCGCGAAGAAGACCGCCGCGCGAACGGCATCGAGGTCGAGGATGCCACCTGGTACAAATTGCGCAGCCTCGCAGAAGGCTATGGCCTGGCCGACCAGCTCGGCCTTACCGAGGTGGAATGAATCCCGACGATGAGCGCCTGACGCTCTACGGCAGCTTTACGTCGAGCTCGAGCTATAAGCCGATCCTTTACCTGGCATTGGCGCGGCTGCCGTTCTTGTTCAAGACGGTCAACCTCAAGACCGGCGTGCAGAAGACGCCGGAATACCTCGCCGTCAATCGCTGGGGCGTCGTGCCGTCTTTGCGTCATCGTGGTCTGACAATCCTCCAATCCAATGTCATTCTCGACTATCTGGCGCGCACGACAGGACACTTCGAACCGGCTGCAGAGCAAGACCGCTGGCAAGCGCGCGAGTGGCTCTCGTGGGAAGCCGATCACATCACCAACATCGCCCGGGTTCGTCATTTCAGCCGCTTTCGCTCTGTCAACCCGGCGGTGATGGCTCATTTCCGGCCACTTGCCGAGGCCGCCCTCGGTTTTGTCGACAGCCACCTGTCCGGCCGCCAATGGCTGGTCGGGGAAAGCTGCTCGATCGCCGATATCGGCTGCTGGGGCCGCATGGTATTCATGGCCGAGGGCGGCATCGATATTGCCGCATGGCCGAATGTCGAGGCTTGGGCCGCCCGGTTGAAGGCCATGCCCGGATTTGCGCTGCCCTACGATCTGATCCCGAAAAACGACCGGGAGGTCGTACCGGATTGAGCGCTCTGCGAAAGCGAAGGCTGACTTGCCGATTACGGCCACAATCCCAATCATTAGCCCGGCGCATCCAGTAGCCAGGCTGGCAAGCGAGGTGCGATTGCCGGACATAACAATCTTCAACCCGCGGACCCTCGGCAAGCCGCTCGGGCAATATTCCCAGATCGCGCGGGTCCGTGCATCGGAATTTGCCTTCATTGCCGGCCAGGTCGCCACTGACGGCGCTGGCAACATCGTCGGTGCCGACGATTTCGAGGCGCAATGCGTCCAGGTTTTCGCCAATATCGAGGCGGCACTCGCTTCGGTCGGCGCCGGCTGGGTCAATGTCGTGCAGTTCACGACGTACCTCGTGCATCCGCAGGATATCGCGAAATTCATGGCATACCGCCGCCGCATATTCTCCGGCATGTTCCCGAACGACGCTTTTCCGCCGAACACCTTGCTGATCGTCGACCGGCTCGTGCAGGAGCCGCTCCTCATCGAAGTCCAGGCGATCGCAGCGTTGTAATCCGCAGCCGGCGGATTGCGAACGGCTGGTTATCAATTACCGAGAGTTTTAGCCGAAGGAATTAGCGGAACCGGTTTGTTCGGGGCATATTTAGATCAAGGGGACTGCGAACCGCGAGGTAGCCGGCGCATTGCACGAATACGATGCCGATTTCTACAGCCTCCTTGCCTCTTTTGCAGTCCGCTCGGCGGCGGAGGTCGTTCCTTTGCTGAGCGCGTCGCTGCCGGTTGACAGTGTCGTCGATTTCGGCTGCGGGCAGGGCGCCTGGCTGAGCATCTGGCGGAAAGCCGGAGCCAATGTGACTGGGGTGGACGGTCCCTATGTCGACCGCCAACGGCTGATGATCGAGGAGAACGAATTCTGCGCCGCCGATCTGGGGCGACCGATCGATCTCGGCCGGCGGTTCGATTTGGTGCAAAGCCTCGAAGTCGCCGAGCATCTGCCGCTGCGGCAAGCCGCCGATTTCGTCGGCACATTGACCGCGCACGGCCCTGTTGTGATGTTTTCGGCGGCGGTGCCGGGTCAGGGGGGCGAACACCACCTCAACGAGCAGCCGCTCGAATATTGGCGGGAGATGTTCCGTCGCCGCGGTTTTGTGGCGATCGATTGCATCCGCCCGCAAATCGTCGACAACCCGCGGATCCAGCACTGGTACCGCTGCAACATCCTGCTTTATGTGGAACAGCGTCGCTTCGAAGATTTGCCTGATCGCCTGCTGTCGTTCCGGGTGCCGGAAAATCAGAAGCTGCGTAATTATTGGCCGTTGCCGCAGCGGATCCGTCATGCACTGATCCGCCAGTTGCCGCGCGCGGGCGTGGATTTTCTGGCGCGCCGCAAAGCGCAGCTGGCGGCGCGACGAGCGTTGTCGACGGGGCTGATGCCCTAAGGTCGTATTGCCGATGCCGGGCGCGTCCCGATCGCCGCCCAGGACATATGGTTGACCCAGGCCAGCGCGACGTCTTCGAGCCCAGCCTCGGCCATCATCCTCGCCACCGTCGCTCGCGGCCAATAATGAGCAATGCGGGGCAGCATCTGGTCGAAGACGATCGCCCGCAGGTGGGCAAAGTCAAATCTGGCGATCAGGCGGAAATATTCGATCGGCCGCACGCCGAGCCGCAACAGCAGCCAGACCAGGATCGCCGGATAGAGCGAGAGATGATGGGTCAGCCCGATCGGCATTCGGCTGAAGAGCAGCCGCCGCAACGGGTTCAAGATCGCAACCAGCCAGTGGTTATTCTCACTGCCATAGACCCAGATCAGCACGCGGCCGCCCGGCTTGACGGCGCGCACCATCTTTTCGAGCGCCCGTTGTGGTTGCTCGAGGTGATGGATTACGCCGATCGAGAAAACCAAATCGAACCGCTCGGCGAACGGCAGATCGTAGACGCTCGCCCGCATCACCTGCATTGTCGGAAAGGCTTTTAGATTAGCGCGCGCGCGCTCCAGCGAACGCTCGTCGATATCGACTGCGACACCGCCGGCGGCGCCGTATTTGAGCGGCCAGTAACTGTTCCGTCCCATACCGCAGCCGATGTCGAGAAATTCCTTGTCCTGCCAGTCTTGCGGCGACAAAAGCGCGGTCCACCGCCGAAACTGCAGCTCGTGCTCGGGCAATATCTCGGCATAGGCATGCCACTCATAGCCAAAACGGTCGGCCGACCCTTTGAGATCGTCGCTTGCCGGGGCGGTCAAGGCCATCGTGCGGCGGCGAGAGCGGCTGTGTGGCCGAGCGTCGGAGGCGTTCGCGGACGTCCCGCCACCGAGAACAGAATGTAAAGAGCCCACAGCTTCTTGCCATGGTCGGCGCGGCTAGACGCGTGGTCTGCGAGCAATGTCTCGATCGCCGCGCGGTCGAACCAACCGGCGACCGGATTGCCGGTCGACATCAGCACATCCCGGCATCGCGTCCAGAACAGAGTCCTTATCAAGCCGGCCGATCGGCACGGCGAAGCCGTGTTTTTTTCGATAGACGACGCGTTCCGACAGATAGCGGCAGGCGAGCCGTTTCAGAATGTACTTTTTTACACCATGCCGAAGTTTGAGCCCAGTCGGCACAGCACCCGAATATTCGACAAGTTCACGGCTGAGAAACGGAGCCCGCATTTCGAGGCTGTTGAACATCGAGGCCCGGTCGGTCTTTGTCAGGATGTTTTCCGGCATATAGGTCGTCAGAAATTGGTAAGCCAACCGTTCGACCCCGGTCAGGTTGCCGGCTTCCGCAGCCCGCCGGTCGACGGGGGCGAAGACGCCGTCGAGGTCCGCACCCTCGGGCAGCGCCGAACGGCGCCACAACCTCGCCATTCGCCAGGGCGCAAACGGCGCCATCCACAGGAACGACTGACGGGTGGTTGCAGCGCCAAAGCCCTGGGCCAACTGCGTCGCCAGAAAGCGGCGGTTCATGTAGCCCTCGCCACCCGGCAGCGCATTCATCGCACCCTCGACAAATCGAGCAGCCCAGGCGGGAACCGCCCGCAGTACCGGCGCAAAGCGCTGGACCGCGAAATTCGGATAGCCGAGAAACAGCTCATCCGCACCGTCCCCGCCGAGCGCAACGGTCATTAGGCGGCGCGCCGCGCGGCAAACCAGATAAGTGGGCAATAGCGACGAATCGCCGAGCGGTTCTCCGAGCATCTCGGTGATCGCCTCGAAAGCGGCCACCAGGTCTGCGTCACCGAGACCGACAACGTGATGTCGTACCCCCAGATGGCGAGCCACCTCGATCGCGTCAGCGGTCTCATCGAAACTGTTCTGGCCGATGCGCACGCTAAAAGCGGTAAGGCCGGGTGAAACTCGCCGCGCCAACGCGGTGATCAGGCTGGAATCGAGCCCGCCCGACAGGAAGACGCCAACCGGCACATCGGCAACCACGCGATCACGAACCGAAGCGGAAAGCAGTTCGTCGAGCTGATCGACGACGTCGGCTTCACGGCGGACGACACCGCCCGTCGGCTCCGGCCGAGGCCGCCAATACTGTTCGATGGCAATCCGACCATCCTTGGCGATCAGCATCGTACCGGGCTCGAGCTTGGCGATGCCCTGCCACCCGGAGGCCGTTCCGGGCAAGTATTCATAGAGGAGAAAACTGTAAGCGGCCATCCGGTCCGCCACCGCAGTAGAAAACCCCGGATGGCGGTGCAGCGCCGTCGCTTCGGATGCGAATACGATCTCGGCGCCAAGCATTCCGTAATAAAGCGGCTTTTCGCCGAGACGATCGCGGACCAGGTAGAGCGCGCCGGTCGCGCCGTCACGAAAGGCGAAGGCGAACATGCCGTCGATCCGCTCAACGGCGCGGCGCACTCCGTCGCGGCGGATCAGCTGAAACAGCACTTCGGTGTCGGAACGGTCGCGCAGCGGCACGCCGAGACTGCGAAGTTCGGCCGCCAGAGCTCGATATCCGTAGATCTCGCCGTTGAACACCAGAGCATCGCCGGAGGCTTCGTCGACCCGCGGCTGCGCTCCGCCGCTGACGTCGATGATCGCCAGCCGGGTGTGGCCGAGAGCAATCCTGTCGTCGACGAAGATGCCATTGCCGTCCGGTCCGCGATGCCCCAACGCGGCATTCATCTCGGCCAGGATGCGGTGGGCATCGGGAGCCGGGCCAGTGAACCCGGCGATCCCGCACATCAGCCTACCACCGGCTGGCCAATACTCGAGGGCGCACGGCAGCCGCATGCTTTACAATGCTCTTGACCTTGTAGGGCGGTTTGCCGCGGCCTTCGAAATAGATCCGAGTCTGCACTTCGGCGATGATCCCGAGCAGAATGAAGAGGACTCCGGAGAGGCCCATCGTTGCTGTGAGCAACGGCAACGGCGTTTGTATCAAGGACAAGCCATCACCGAACTTCAATACCAAAGCCCAGCTGAACGGCACCAGCGCCGTGCCCCAAAGGACGAGGCCGATTTTGCCAAAAAACTGAATCGGCCGATCGAGCGAGCGATCGATGAAATAGAGGGTCAGCAGGTCGAGAAAGACCCGGCAAATGCGACCCAACCCGTATTTGGATTTGCCGTGGCGGCGGGGATGATGGCTGACCGGGAGTTCGGTCACACTCGCTCCCTCCCGGGCAGCATAGACCGGAATAAAGCGGTGCATCTCGCCATAGAGGCGGACGTCTTCGATGACCTCGCGCCGATAAGCCTTCATTGTGCAGCCGTAATCGTGCAGCGGCACGCCGAGCAATGCGGAGATCAACCGGTTCGCCAATACCGAAGGCAGTCGCCGCGAAAATCCGTCGTCCCGCGGGGTGCGCCACCCGGACACCACGTCGAACCCCTCGGAGAGCTTGTCCAGCAGGCGAGGAATATCGGCTGGGTCGTTCTGGCCGTCGCCGTCCATCGGGATGATCACGTCGCCGGTGCTGTGCTGAAAAGCCGCCATTAGGGCGGCCGTCTGACCATAATTCCGCCGGAAGTGAAGCACCTGCACGCGCGCATTGTCGTGCGCCAACCGGTCGAGCACGGCACCCGAACCGTCGCCGGAGCCGTCATCGACGAAAACTATCTCGGCGGATTGCCGAAGCCGGTCGAGGACCGTCGCTAGCGTTTGGTATAATTCCGGAAGGGCGTCAACTTCGTTGTAAACGGGAATGACAACGGAAATGTCCATGGCAGCCTTTGACCCACGCCAAACCACCAAGGCCTGGCCAGGCCCACCCGACAACGAGGTAATGCTGTATATTTAACCCGATGATCGGATTTTGTCAAGAATAAGCCAGGGTGCATTCGACGATCGTTAGTTCTGAGCCGACCTGGATCTTTCGATGGCCGCATTGGATATTTCAAACAATTGTAGATTTTTCTCGAGATTAAAGGGCCGCTCGAGAAGCGTTTCCGGATCCCATTCGCTGCGCGCCGCAGCAAAAAAATCGCCGCCGTAAACGTGGATGGCACCGGTCAGCCGCGACAGCGGATTGGTCACCGTATGGATGATGTCCCGGCCGAGCGGTTCGACGTCCTGCGGGCCGAGCGATTTCGCCCCGGCGGCCTCGATTTTGCCACCGTTTTCATCGCGGATGCGGCGCCAGAAGATGTTGTCCTCACGGCCCGTATAGATGCCGATGACCGCCCACATCAGATGATTGTGAGGCATGATTGTCATGCCGGGTGCCCAGATGACGTTGAGCACGGTCAGCTCTTCCGAGCGGTAGAGCTTTTGCACCTCGGCACGGGTGGGTTCGCCAACTCCGGCGATGACGGCGGAAGGGTCGGATACCGCGCCCGCCACGATCTCTCGCACCGATTTGTGGGTGGGATGGACGCTGACCGCGGTGCGGCAATCGGCGATGAACCGGTCGAGGTCGAACACGACGTCTCTCCTTTGCTTACTCGGCGGCCTGCGCGGCCGCCGCCGAGCGGTGGCCCTTCTGGTGGAAATAGTTGGCGCGATAAAACTCGAGCACCAAGTCGCGATAGACGACCGGCCGATAGCGCGGCGGATCGGCGGCGCTGATGCAGCAAGGAAGGCATTCGATTACCGAATCCGGGTTCGGGCTGTGGAAGTAGGCGATCGAATAGCGGTCCGTGCCGGATTCGTTGAGGACGCCGTGCGGTGTCGACAGCAAGCGGTCGTTCGACCAGCGCCGCATGATGTTGCCGAGGTTGATCAGAAATGTCCCCGGAATGACCGGAGGAGCGAACCATTCGCCCGAGGGCAGCCGCACTGCGAGCCCCGGCACATCGGTGCGCGCCAGCGCCGTCATGAAGCTGTTGTCGGTATGCGGCGCTTGGCCAAACGTGTTGTCCTCGGTCGTTTGCTGCGGCGGATAGTGCAGAAAGCGGGCGACGGCGTGCGCTTCGTTGGCAAAGAACGGCGCAAAGAAATCAGGCCGGAGACCCAGCGCCACGGCGAAGGGCGGCAGCATGCGATCGCACATGGCGCCAAGCGCGTTGAAATAAGCCATCATATCGCAACGAATGCCGGGGTTCGCCGATGGCCATTGATTGCGCCCGCGCAGCGGTTTGGCGGCCATCACATCGGGGTGCTCCGGCCCGCGATCGTGGCTGATGAAAAAGCTCTCGTTTTGGTTCGGCGTGGTCGCCTTGTGCACGGTCGAGGCACCCTGCACCGAGGCGTTGATCGGCAGGTAGCCGATATTATTCTCGTTGAGCTTTAGGGCGAGCTTTTCCCCAAGGGGCAAAGCGTGGAACCGGCGCGACGCGGCGAAGGCTCGGCCGATCAACTCGTCCGGGACACCGTGATTCAGCGCAAAGAAGAACCCGACATTCTCGCAAGCATGCGCAACTTCCGCTGCGAGGTGCTCGAGGGCGCCCGCCTCCCCGGCGAAATAGGGCCCGTAATCGATGATGGGGATCAGCTTGGCGGCGGCCTGATAATCCGCAACCCCCTGGTTTTTGAAGAGATGCATTCCGTTCCTCCGCGCCGCGGGATACTTCTAGTATAGAGTGTAGCGGCGGACCATAGGGATGCGAAAGCGAGGAAAGGTGAGCGTCGTCACTGTCGAAGAGCGCGGTCCCGTTACCGTCGTTACGATCAACCGCTCGCCGCCCGTCCGGACCGCATTCGAGCGGTGCACCAACCGCAAGGCGGCCCATTTTTCGAGCGTAACGGGTTGCTGTATTTGCCAACGAGCGAAGTCGCACGGCTGACCGAAGGCCTCGTTCAAGCCGATCCCTTGCTTCAGACCCTCGCCGCGGATCCGAGCCTCAAGGGAGCCCTCAGCGCATTGTCGTTTAGCTTGATGGGCGTGCAATACGGGCAGATCCAACTCGACGATCTGGCGCGTCCAATGAGCATGGCGTCCGACACGGCGCAGGAAGCGCTGGCCGGCCGTCCGGCAAGTTTTTCGTGGCGTGTCCTGGCCAGCGGAAAACCGCCGGAGCCCGAGGAATTGCGCCGCTTTATCGAAGTCGAGCCGGTGCTCGATTTCAGCACGCTGCTGCGTCCTGGCGATCGACCTGCGATTCGCGGCACGGCGTTTGCCGCCGCTCGTCGGCCTCAAAGACAGCGCCTACGGCATGCATTTGGTGCACTACCTGTTTGTCGTCTGGCTGCAATTCGCGCTGCTCGGCGCAGCGCTGCCTGCGGCAATCAAGGGCGGCGTTGTTTTCGGCGGGACGTTGTTGCTCAGCTGGGGCGCCGTCGCCGCTCTTCGTCGCGTTCCACCCCTCGGTCAGATTATCGGGGCGGGTCGGGCAAGCGGCGCGGCGCCGTCATGACCCGTGCGGCTTCGCACGAATGAGCCGATGCGCTCGATTGCCCGGCGGGCCTCCGGGATCAACGGCACAAAGACGTGCCAGACATGCGGCATGCGCGGCCATATTTCGAGCTCGACCTGGCAGCCGACGGCACGCATGCGATCGGCCATGCGCACCGAATCGTCGCGCAGCACTTCATCGCTGCCGACCTGGATCATCGTTGGCGGCAGTCCGGCAGGGTCGCCGTAAAGCGGCGACACGTAAGGCGTGCGCGGATCGGCGCCGGCGAGATAATCGTCGACGAAGAGCGGCGGATCGTCGGGGCTGAGCATCGGGTCGGCAGTGGCATTCAGCCTCAGCGACGGGCCGGTCAGGGCTAGATCGGTCCACGGCGACAACGCAACGGCCGCGGCCGGCAACGGGCATCCTTGGTCGCGCAATCTCAGCATCAGCGAAAAGACCAGCCCGCCGCCCGCAGAATCGCCCATCACCGCGATCCGCCCCGGGTCGGCGCCGTTGGCGAGGAGGTAGTGGTAGGCGGTGAACGCGTCCTCGAGCGCCGCCGGGAAAGGGATGCTCCGGCGCCAGCCGGTAATCCACCGCCAGCACCCGGGCTCGCGCCGCGGTTGCGACGCGCCAAGTGAGATGACGGTAGAGGTGTGGCGAGCCGATGATGAAGCCCCCGCCGTGCAAAAAGAGGACGTAGCGGTTTTCCTCGGAAGCAGGGGTGGTGACCAGATCCCCTTTACCCCGCCGGCGTCGATGCGGTGCGTCCGGGTGTCCGCCGGCGGGTTTGGGACGAGCCGCTCGGCGGTCGAAGCGAATTGCCGATGTTGCGGAACGGTCAGCTCGCGAAGGTTGCGGCGCTTGATGAACCAGCGCAGACCCAGCCGGACCATCTCGGATCTCAAACTCATCGGCTTTTCTTGCCCGTCAACATTCTGTCACAACCGGCCAGCATACCGAGTTGAGCCTGTCGCTGACAGAACCCTTTCGATTATTTCTTGCACGGGGCTGGTTCGAGGAGAGACGCACCGTGCGGTTTTCACCATTGGTCGATCGCATCTCGGGGACGGGGGCGGGCGCCTGGGGCGTTCATATGGAGGCGGTCCGGCGCCGTGACGCCGGCCAGCGACGTCATCTTTCTGACCATCGGAGATCCCGATCAGGCGGCGCCTGGGCCGGTCGTTGAAGCGACGATCGCCTCGCTGCGCCAAGGCCGGACCGGATACACACCGATCGTCGGCTATCCGCGCGTGCGCGAGGCGATTGCCGCGCGTTGCCAACGGCGGACCGACCGTCCATGCAGCGCCGACAACGTGGTCCTGACGCCGGGAACCCAGGGCGGCCTCTTCTGCGCGCTGCATTGCCTCGCCGGGCCCGGTGACGAGGTGATCCTGCCCGAGCCGATCTATGGACCCTATGCGGGGGTCATCGGGGCAAGCGGCGCCCGCCTCGTGACCGTGCCGTTGCGCGCCGACCGGGGCTTCCATCCCGATCTCGACGCGATCGCCGGCGCGGTGACCCCGCGCACACGCGTCATCTGGATCAACAGCCCGCACAATCCGACCGGGGCAGTGTTCACGGCAGAGGAGATCGCGGGCATCGCCGAGCTTTGCCGGAGCCGCGACCTGTGGCTCCTTTCCGATGAAGTTTACGAAGACCTCGCCTTCGCCCGACCGCACGTCAGCCCGTGGTCGCTGCCCGACATGGCGGAGCGCACCGTCGTGGTCTCCAGCCTGTCGAAATCGCATGCAATGGCCGGCTTCCGCTTCGGCTGGGTCATCGGGCCGCCGGCGTTGTCGCGGCACCTCTTCGATTTTCTGCTGTGCATGTATTTCGGCGGCCCTGCATTCATCCAGGACGGCGCCTTGGCGGCGCTCCGCAGCGAGCTCCCCGAGGTCGTCGCTCTGCGCGAGGCTTATCGCAATCGCGCCAGTCTGCTGTCGCGTATTCTCGCAGACGCGCCGAACTGCCGAGTCACGCCTCCCGAAGGCGGTATGTTCGTTCTATTGGACGTCCGCAGCACCGGTCTCGGTTCGGAGGATTTCGCGCGGGGCCTGCTGGCGCGGGAGAATGTCGCCGTCGTGCCTTGCGACGGCTTTGGGCCGAACGCCGTCGGGCACCTGCGCATTGCGCTGACCGCCCCCGAACCCCGTCTCCTGGAGGCGGGCCGGCGGATCGTCGGCTTCGCCCGCACCCTCGCCGGAGCAACGCCGTAAAGATCAATCGACCGGAGTGAGCGCGACCTGATAGGGCTGGCCTTTCGGTGGAACCAGGCGTCCGGGATTGGCGCGCCAGTCACGCGACAACTCCTCCAGGTATGGCAGGACTTCGAAAAGCGCGATCGCGCCCAGCGTGGTTGCCACATAGCGTGTCGCAAGAGGCTCTTCCTTCAGGCGAATTGTGGGATCCGGCTCCTCGGCCAAGCCGACCAATGCCCGCAGCTTCGTCCAATGCAGCACTGAGATGAACCCGACCGCCATCAGCGGGAGCATTTCGAGAAAGCTGTGAATGTGCTGTTCGGTCGGGGTTACTTCGCGACGCGTAACGGCGTAGCTGACGTCCCAGAGAGCCGTCGCTTCGTGGACGAAGAACGACGCGATCATCAGAGCCAAGACCGGCGAATTGATTTCCAGGAACAACCCGGCGAGCACTGGAATGCGCATCTCGGCCAACATCATTAGATGAATAAGCGTCTCCTTGGCGCCTGTTGTCGTCTCGATGTGCGTCGCCCGATGCTGCGTCCAGTCGGCAATGCCTGCGCCCAGCCACAATGGAACGATGAAGGACAAAATAAACTGGCGAGTTGCGGTGCCGGTGTCCTGCTCCGAGAGGCCGGATCCGACGGTGTCCGCGCGCCGCGACGGGGCACAGCATTGCGCGTGCCCCGAGCGTTAGAGCGTCAATCGAGGCGGTACCGAAGAGTAGTGCTTTCATCGAAAAATCCTCAGAGCCCACCTCCTTCGGGCCTGCGATCTCACTCCGGCAAGAACAGCTTCGCCAGAAGGAACGCATTGAGCGCCAATACGACAATTGTCGCGCCGATCGCCAGCGCGCTGATCGTGCGGGAGTTTGCCAAGCTTCCCATGACCGTCACGGCTGCCGGTGAACAATACGCAGCGTAATTAAGGGTATCGGCAGGACAAAGCTCAGAATGACTTGACTGACGACGAGCGCCTTGGTCGTGTCGGTAATCCATGCCGCAACAAGGACAGTCGGCAGCATTGTAGCGAGCCGCCGCACCCAGAGCGGCGTCCGCCAATTGAGGAAGTCCTGCATGATGACTTGTCCGGCCATCGTGCCGACGACCGAGCTCGACAGACCGGAGGCGAGCAGGGCGATCATGAAAACCGCGGCGGACATGCCGCCGAACAGCGGCCCAAGCATGCGGTAGGCGTCCTCGATGCCGGTTTGCGCCGGTCGACGCGGCCGAGCTGTAGGTGACCACCGCCACGCACATGATCGCCATATTGACGAGCCCGACGGCTCCCAATGTGACGATCACGTCGATGTTGGAGGCGCGCAATAGGCGACGCAGCATGTTCGCAGTCAGCCGCGCCGACGCGATTACGCGCGACGCTCGAATGAAGAAAAATCGCATGCGGCATGACGGTTGCGCCGACGATCCCGGCCGCCAACATCACGCCGCCCGGGCCGCCGAAAGACGGAACCAAGGTGTGATAGGCTGACCGCGCCCCAGTCAGGCGGTGTGAGGCTCATCTCCAAGACAAAGCAGAGGCCGACGACCAGGACCAGGATCCCGATGATCGCTTCGACCGCCCGGAAGCTCTGCTCGTGCAGGACCAGGATAAGCCAGCTGAGGGCGCCGGCGAGAACCGTCCCGGTGAGGAGCGAGGTTCCGAAGAGAAGCGCGCAGCCGATGCTGGCGCCGAGCAGTTCGGCAAGATCGGTCGCGATTGCGCCGACTTCGCTGACTGCCCAGAGGGTGTGGGTCAGGGGCGCCGGCAGCCGGTCACGGCAAAGGCGCGCCAGACTGCGCCCGGAGACGATGCCGAGCTTGGCGGAGAGTGCCTGAAACAGCATCGCCATGACGTTGGCGACCAGCACGACCCACAGCAGCTGATAGCCATGCGTTGCGCCGGCCGTAATGTTGGTCGCAAAATTGCCGGGGTCGAGATAGGCGACCGAGGCAAGGACGGTCGGCCCGGCGAAGGCCAGCAAGCGTGCCAGCGCCGGGCGGGGCGCTTGCGCGGCCGCGGAAAAATAGCCCGGGTGCGATCGAAGACGAAATCGACTCGATCGGGATCGAGGAAGACCATCCGCGCGGCACCCGGGGCTGAGGCGAGAGCGCGCTACTGAGCCGCTTTTGCCATCTGCGCTCGTCGTCAGGGTTCTTGACCTCCTGAGGCGCGCTGCCCTGCGGCGTCGGCTGGTCGACGTATTTGAAGGTTGGCTCCTGGTTCCACGGACCGCGCGCATCGAGTGCGCCGTCCTTGGAAAGATTGAAGTACAGGTCGACGGTCTCGTCCGGCTTGACATAGCCGAAATTGGGCTCGGTCAGCTTGCCCAGCGACTCCAGCGCCTTCATGAACATGTTGGTGTGCGAGATCTCGCGGGTCAGCAGGAATGTCAGCGCTTTTTTGCTGCCTTCGTCGGGCGAGAGCTTGATCAGTGCCTCGTAGGTCTGACGCGCACCCGCCTCGGCGGCAATGTCGGCGCGCAGGTCGCGGACCACGTTGCCGCCCTCGTTGACATAGGCCGACGTCCAGGCCTGTCCTTTGCTGTCGACCAGGTGCGGCCCGACGCCGCGCACCGCAAACAGCGTGCTCTTGTAAGCGGAATCCCTGGCGTCGCTCTTTTCAGTATGCTGCTCGATCATTCGGCCGACCATTTCGAGGTGGCTGAACTCCTCGAGAGCGATGTCATGCAGCATGTCGCGGATCGCCGGATCCTCGACGTGGAAGGACTGGGTCCAATAAGTCAGCGCGGCGCTGAGTTCGCCGGTCGCGCCGCCGAATTGCTCGAGCAACATTTCGCCAAAGCGCGGATCGGCGCCTTGGATCTTGACGTCGTACATCAGTTCCTTGCGATGGAAAAACATGGGAGACCCCTCGATTTTGAGTAAAGCCGATGCTTGCGCGTTAACGCTCTTTGAACGGCTTCTGTCTCCAACAGGGGGACGGTAAGCAGCGTTCCACTCTGCCGGTAAAGCGGAATGGCGCGGGACGAATGCGCGTTGCGGATGAATGTGGGAAAGGCAGGTGGAGCCGTCGGGCGGCGGTTGATCGAATACTCCGCGATTTTTGGCGCCGGCCTTAATGCCTTGCGCCTTCTCCGCCAGCTGAGCTTCCTCCCCGTCCTAAGTTTCGAGTAGTACACAATGCTCGGCGGCGAAGGAGACGGCGACCGCGGCGCCCTCCTCGAACATCTCGGTCGGCGGCCGGCGGACGGTCAGCTGACCCGCTGGCCAGTCGACGATGTATTGGATGAAATCGCCGTGGAACAGGCGCTGACGGACCTTGCCGGGCGCGGTGTTGGGCGCGCCGTTTGGCGGTCCCGCCATAAGATCGATATAGGCGGTGCGGATCGCCACCCGGTCTTCGCTGCCGCCCGGCGGGTGCATCGCCCTCGCGTGCAGCAATAAGCCGCCTTTCGCCTCGAACACGACGGGGCCGGGGCCGCTGGGTGGGCTCTTCAGCCGGCCGCCGATCAGATTGGCCGAGCCGACAAAATCGGCGACAAAGCGGCTCTTTGGCTGGTTATAGATCTCCTCGGGGGTACCGATCTGCTCGATCCCGCCATTGTTCATGACAATCACCCGGTCGGAGATCGCCAGCGCTTCCTCCTGGTCGTGCGTCACATAGACCGAGGTGATGTCGAGGCGGCGCTGCAATTCGCGCAACTCGACGCGCATCTCGGCGCGCAGCTTGGCGTCGAGATTGCTGAGCGGCTCGTCGAACAACACGACGGTCGGCGAGAACGCGACCGCACGCGCCAATGCCACCCGCTGCTGCTGGCCGCCCGACAGATTGGAAGCCGGGCGGCTCGCGTATTCGCGCATTTGCACCAGACCGAGCGCGCGGTCGACATTGGCGGCGACCTCGGCGCGCGGCAGCTTTCTGACGCGCAGACCGTAGGCGACATTGTCGAAAACGCGTCATATGCGGCCACACCGCATAGGACTGAAAGACCATCGACACGCCGCGTTTTTCGGACGGGATATTGCGGCGCTCGGCCGAGGAGTAGATGGTCCGGCCATCGATGCGGATCATGCCGGCAGACGGGTCTTCGAGCCCGGCGATGGCGCGCAAGGTCGTCGTCTTGCCGCATCCCGAGGGCCCGAGCAGGGTCAGGTGCTCACCGCGCCCGACCGTGAAGCTGACGCCGTCGACCGCCGACGACGCCGCCATAGCGCACCACCAGATCGGAGACCTCGATCCGCGCTTCGCTCACCGCGCTGCTCCGCCGAACTGCGCGGGTCGCGCGGAACAGAATGACGAGCGCCATGAAGACTGCGGCCGTCTGAATGATCGCCAGTGCGGTCGACAGCTCGGTCGAGGAGCTGAGCCAGGCGCTGACGATCGACGGCGCGATGACCTTGCGCGTTGGGCCCGACCAGGAAGATCGAGACGCCGAGCTCGCGGACGCTGGCGATGAACAACAGCAGCCAGGCCGCGACGATGCCGGGGCGCAGCAACGGCATCGTCACGGTGCGCAGCTGATACCCCCAGGAAGCGCCGCAGACCCGGGCGCATTCCTCGAGGCTCTTGTCGATCTGCAGCATGACGCCGGCCAAGGTGCGCACGCCCAACGGCATCAGCACGGTGAAATAGGCCAGCGCCAGCAGCCACAATGTGCCGTAGATCGGGATCGGGATGTTGAGCCAGGCCCATAACAGCGCGAGGCCGAAGACCAGGCGCGGCACGGCCTGCGGAAACATCACGACGTATTCGATGAGGCCGTGACCCGGCGCGCGCGAGCGGTAGATGATCCACACCAAAACGGTCATCACGACGACCCCGAAGGTCGCGACGCCGACGCCGAGCACCAGGCTGTTGACGAGCGCCGAGCGGACCGCGCGCGAACCTCACCGCAGTTTGGTAATTCGCTAAAGTGAACTGCATCTGCCCGACAGGATGACCGTCGCAAAGCGCTGGAACGATGTCAGCAGCAAGGCGAGCAACGGCAATACGACGGCGACCAGGATGTAGGCCCAGCACACTGCCAACAGCACCCAGGCGGCGCGACCCACCTCCATGGCGCGCGGGCGGAACGCCTTGCCGGTGATCGTCGCGTAACTGCCGCGCCGCACAATAAGCCGGTAGATCGTCAGGGTCACCAGCATCACGGCGAACAGCGAGATGCCCATTGCCGCGGCGCGGCCGTAATCCGGCGGGTACGAGGTCGTCGCCTGCCAGATCGCCGTGGTGATCACGTAATAGCGTCCGGGTATGCCGAGCACATAGGCGGCGGCAAACGACCCCAACATCTCGGCAAAGACAAAGATCGTCGCGCCCAATACTCCTGGCATGACCAGCGGCAGGGTGACCTTCAGCACGGTGCGCAATTTGCCGGCGCCGAGCACTCGCGAGGTCTCTTCGAGCGACGGGTCCATCGACTTCATCGCCGCCGAGATCATGACAAAGGCGACAGTGCCCTCGAACAATGCCATGACCCAGGCGATGCCGAACGGCGAATAGATGTCGAACAAATCGCCGCCGCCGCCGACTGCATGCCAGACCTGGTTCAGCGCGCCGGTGCGCGGGCTGGCGAGGATCGCCCAGGCGAGCGCCCCGACCAGCGGCGTCATGTAATAGGGCAGCTCCATCAGCCGCTCGAGCCTGGCCCCGCCCGGCACGCGGGTGCGGGTCAGGATCCAGGCGACGACAAATCCAAAAATGACCGCCATGACCGTCGCCAGCGATGCGACCAGCGCGGTGTTGGCGAGGATGTGCCAATCCTCGGCCAAAGCCGCGAAATTGCCGAACCCCCATTCCTGCAGCGGGAATTCTTGCGGATCGCCGGTGTTCAGCGCCGCCTCGACCAGGAACACCACCGGGTAGACGACGAGCCCGCCGCAGACGAGGAGAATCAGGAGGGTTGTTATGCCTTGCGCAGATGTGCTCGGCAGGCGGCCCCTCACCCACCAAGCGCTGCGCGCTCGGTTCCCCCTCGCTCCGTTTGCGGGGAGAGGGTCGGGGTGAGGGGCAATGTCGCTCGAGCTCATCCCATCGGCGCGAGGCGGAAGCGGCAGTCGCTGTCGCGGGCGATCTGGTTGACCAGGTCGATTTCCCAGGCGAGGTACTCGCGCATGTAGCGCTCGCGGTCCGCCGGACGGTCGCGGGCAGACAAGGCGACGTCGTCGGGCTCGCTGGCGAGCCGCCCCATGCCGGTCTCGAGCGGCAAACCGGCGGCTTTCCAGGCGGCAGTCCCGCCGGCCAGCACCTTGACCGGGCGGCGGGTGTCGAGCTCGGCCGAGGCATAGCGGGCGATGGCGCCGTCCTCGCTGGTCAGCACCAAATCGCCTTGCGCGGGAAGCTTGTCGAGCGCCTCGGCGAGGCGGGCGCGGATCGCGAACCAGGCGCCGGGAATGTGACCCTGGCGGTGCTGCCGGCTCAAGGCCAGATCGACGACGACACCCGGGTTGGCCTGCACCTCGGAAGGCCGCACGGTTGCCGGCTCCGGGCCGGCCAGCGGGAAGATGTCACCGCGCAGCGCCGGCATGCCCGGCTCCAACTCCCCGCCGAGGCCGCCATCGAGTACCACCGCCTCCCAACCCATGCGGCGCAGCCATGACGCCGTCATGCGCGCCCTGACCCCGCTGTCGTCGACCAGCACAACGCGGGCGCCCCAAACGCCGAGCCAGCTGTCGGTCTCCTGGACCAACTGGCCGCCCGGGGCCATCGTCGACCCCGGCAGGTGGCCGGCGCGATACTCGGCCGGATCGCGCACGTCGATCACATAGAGCGTCCGCCGGTCGGCCTCGCGCCGCCACTCGGCGAGCGTTCGGCGATCGATCACCGGCACCCCGTAACGCCGGGCGACGGCGTCGGCACGCTGCCGCGCTGCGGCGATGCCCTCGGCCGAGACCTCGGGCGCGCGTCCGGTGGCGCCCGCGGCAACCTCGAGCCCGGCGAGGTGCCAGGCCATCGTGCCGTCTTTCAGCGAGACGACCCGGTTCGGCACCCCAGCGTCGATCAGCGACTGTGCGCCGATGATGCTGCGGGTGCGCCCGCCGCAATTGACGACGACAAAGATGTCTGTGACGGCACCAGCTCGCCGAAGCGGTAGACCAGCTCCGCTCCGGGCACGCTGATCGCGCCGGGGATCGTGTTCGAGTGGTATTCCTCGTAGGAGCGGCTGTCGAAAATCGCCAGGCGCTCGCCGCTCTTCTGGCGTTCGGCGAGCTCCTCGGCGCTGATCCACGGCGTGCCGTATTCGTGCTCGACGACCTCGGCGAAGGCCTTGCTCGGCACATGGACGCCGCTATAGACCGGAAACCCGGCCGCCTCCCAGGCCGCAACGCCGCCGGCCAGCACCGCGACCTCTGTGTAGCCGCCTTCGATCAGCCGCGCCGCGGCGCGCTCGGCCAATCCCTCGCCCCCAATGGACTTATCATCCGCGCAGACGACGATCGGCGCCGAATGCCGCGGCAACAAGCCCGGCGCGATCAGCTCGAGCCGGCTCAAGGGCAGGCACGACGCCATCAGGAGATGCCGCTCGTGGAAGCTCCCCTCCTCGCGCGCATCGACAATCGCGATCTCGCCCCCCGAACGATACCGCTCCCGCAATTCCGCTGCCGTGATGCTCCGCGCCGCCATCCCCACTCTCCTTCGATATGCTCCACTCCGTTTGCCCGAATTCACCGCACGCGTCAAAGTGTGCCTTTGCCGTCCCTGTTCCGCTCGCGTAGGGAGGAGCACGGTGAGGGGCTGCGGCGCACAACGCCACAAGAGGCAATACAGGAGCCGAGCAGCTTGTCAGAGACACCGCCTGTTCACACCACGATAGAACGCATGACCGTCGCGATCGTCGGGCTCGGCAGCATCGGCGGCGGCATTACCGGTTCGTTGTGCGCTGCCGGCCGGCACGATGTCGTTGTCTGTAGCCGGCGCCCGCTCGAGCGCCTGACCTTGGACCGCCCGGAGGGGACTGTCGACGTCCCGCTGCGCACAGTGACCGATCCGGCGCAAGCGGAACCGGTGGACTGGGTACTGTTGTGCACCAAAGCGCACGAAACCCCCTCGACAGCGCCGTGGCTGGCACAGCTCTGCACCGCAGCGACCCGGGTCGCTGTCCTGCAAAACGGCATCGATCATGTCGATCGTGTGAAGCCGCTCGTCGGCGATGCGACGGTCGTTGCGGTCCTGGTATATTACAATGGCGAACGGCTTGCCGCCGATCACGTCCGGCTCCGCCACGCCGGCGACCATGATCTGATCGTGCCGGACGAGGCTCCAGGGCGCGCCTTCGCGCGGCTTCTCGACGGCGCGCCATTGCGCGTCGTCCTCAGCGCCGACTTTACGACGCTCAAATGGCGCAAGCTGCTGATCAATGCCATCGCCAACCCGATTACTGCGTTGACTGTCAGGCGGCAGGAGGTGCTGCGGCGCGACGGCGTGCGCGCGCTGTGCCTGTCGATCCTCGACGAAGCGGTGGCGGTCGCCCGCGCCGACGGCGCCCTGCTGGCCGAGGACGAAGCGGCGCGAACCATCTCGACATTGCTGACCTATGCTCCCGAACTTGGGACATCGATGTATTTCGACCGTCTCGCCGGGCGGCCGCTCGAGGTCGAGGCGCTGACCGGCGCGATTGTCGCGGCCGGCGAGAAATACGGCGTCGCAACCCCCGTCAATCGCGCGCTCCTCACATTGCTGCGCGCGATCAGCGATGCAGCGTCCACCCGCCCGCTGAGGAAAAGCGGTTGCCATTCTGTTGCCCGAAGGTGCGGCACACGGCAAAGTCTCTTCTCGGAAGCTCCGAGGTGAGGTGGAAAGGATGTCCGAAGGAAGACGCGCGCGGCCGCAGCCGACACCCGAGACGCAGCATTTCTGGGACGGCACGCGGGCCGGCGAATTGCGCCTGCAGCGCTGCAACGCCTGCGGCAAGGTGTATTTCCCGCCGCGGCCGTTCTGCCCCGCCTGCGCGGCGCGCGACGTCGCGGTGTTCGCCGCCAGCGGCAAGGGCCGGCTCTATCTCCTATGTGATCCACCACCGCCCGGTGCCGGGCTTCACCCCGCCCTATGCGATCGCCGTCGTCGAGCTCGACGAAGGGCCGCGCATGATGACCAACATCACCGACTGCCCGCAGACCCCCGAGGCATTGGAGCTCGACATGCCGGTCGAGGTCGCCTTCGAGAAGCTCGACGACGAGATCACCCTGCCCCTCTTCCGCCCGGCCCGGAGGTGACCGCGATGCAGCCGAAATCGATCGCCATCGTCGGCGCCGCCGAGACCACCCGGCTCGGCGTCATCCCCGACATGTCGCAGATCCAGTTGCATGCCGACGCGGCGCTCAACGCGATGGCCGACGCCGGGCTCAAACCCGCCGACATCGACGGCATCGCGACCGCCGGCGAGACGCCGGTGACGGTCGCGCATTATCTCGGCCTGACGCCGAAATGGGTCGACGGCACCGCGGTCGGCGGCTGCTCGTTCATGATCCATGTCCGCCACGCCGCCGCGGCGATCGCCTCGGGCCTGTGCGAGACGGTGCTGATCACCCATGGCGAGAGCGGCCGCTCCGGCGTCGGGCGCACCCGCAATGTCGTGGCACCGACGAGCCTCGCCGGCCAGTTCGAGCAGCCCTATGGGCCGATGGGGCCGCCGACTTTGTTCACGATCCCGGTGCTGCGCTACATGAAGACCTACGGCCTGACGCACGAGCAATTGGCGATGGTCTCGGTCGTGCAGCGCGAATGGGCGGCGAAGAACCCGCGCGCCACCTTCAAGACGCCGATCACGGTCGAGGATGTGCTGAACTCGCGGATGATCGCCTACCCGTTCCGCTTATTGCAGTGCTGCCTGGTGACCGATGGCGGCGGCGCGTTGATCCTGGTCGCGGCCGAGCGCGCCCGCGACTTCCCGCAAAAGCCGGTCTACCTCCTCGGCACCGGCGAGAGCGTCGAGACGCCGATGGTCAGCCAGATGGAGGATTTCACCTCCTCGCGCGCCTTCCGCGTCGCCGGCGCCAAGGCCTTTGCCGAGGCCGGCATCACCGCACAACGACGTCGACCACCTGATGATCTACGACGCCTTCGCGCATCTGCCGATCTACGGCCTCGAGGATCTGGGCTTTGTGCCGCGCGGCGAGGCCGGCGCCTTCATCGCCGAGCGCAACACCGCCCCCGGCGGCAAACTGCCGCTCAACACCAATGGCGGCGGTCTCTCCTACATGCATTCCGGCATGTACGGCATGTACGCCTTGCAGGAGAGCGTGCGCCAGATGCGCGGCACCGCCCCCGCCCAGATCCCCGACGCCCGGATCTCGGTCTGCCACGGCGTCGGCGGCATGTTCGCCGCCTCCGGCACGATCATCATGTCGAACGAGGCACTTTGAGCTCGGACAAAAGGCCGAGACTATGACGAAGGCGCTTTTCATCGCCTTAGGAGCGGTGCTCGCAATCCTGGCGCTGACCGCGCTGGCTTGGTTTTTTGTAGGCCCATCAGATACCAAAGCCATTTTCGACGGCATGTTCGGCGCGATCGCGGGCGGGCTGATAACAGCGGTCGTCACGCTCATTCTAATTTTTGTTGGGCTACAGCAAGTCCATCAACTGGCGAACATATCCAACGCCGACTTTATGCTGAGACGAGCCGATAATTTTTTCCAACCGGAGACGCGAAAACTCATTCAACTGATCGAGGACGCATATCTGCGGTTTGAGGAACGCAACCCCTTTCGGGACTCTTATTTTGTACCTGATGAGGCCAAAATTACAAGTTCGGGGTTACACAATGATCTGAAGCAAAATTTACTCGCGAAGCGCGCTTATTCGACTTATGAAATCGACGACTTAGTTTTGGGCCCGTTGGAAGACCTCGGCGCTCTTGAAGCCGACAGGCGCGGATTAATCTCGTTTGACCTAATCTACGACTTTTTCAGCTGGTACATCTGTCGGATTTGGGAAAACGAGGAGATTAAACGTTATGTGAATGGTGCCCGAAAGGAGCGCAGGGGTGCTGTAGATCTATACTGCCGACTCCAATCGCTCGCCGAGCGCTGTATCCAGCGGGAAAGTGCCGAGCGCGCTACCGCGTAGGGGATCTCAGCTTTGTCCCGCGCCGGGAGGCTGGCCGTTTCATCGCCGAGTGCAACACCGTCTCCGGTGGCAGGTTGCGGCTCAACACCAGTGGCGGCGGCCCTTCGCACATTAGCCAAGGTCTTGGATCGGTAGCAAAGGCTGCCGACGCGGGGATTTACCGCACCTCGGATAACTGCTAAGCGCCGAATTTCTTGAATATGGCGTTTAAGGCAACACTCCAGAAAAATCCATTTTGGAATGCAAGCGTCCAATGTGCAAAGCTAAGTTTTCGTCGATCGAGCCCGCCCGTGTAGTAGAGTTGCGGAAATATCACAAGACTGGCAATCGCTCCGATCAACAGGGATTTCCATTCCAAGAGACCTGGGGCGGTCAGCGCATCGTAGACCGCTTTGCAGAACCGCCCCGAGCACGACACCGATGAAGAGCGAAATCTGACGCCGATTTTCTGCCCCCTGACCGCCAAAGACCGGGCGCGGGCCCCAAAGAGAGAAATAGTTCTCCAAATTTCTATACTCAGGCAAGCCATACCTCCATTTCACGGTATTTCGACGATTTCTCGGCGGCTTTGATCTTCGCGAGAGAATCCAGGTTTGGAGGTGCCGTTCTATCGACCACGGCTTCAAAAAAGTCTACCGAACGCTCAGCGTCGATTTTGGCCTGTGGAGCGATGACCGCGGCGGCTCCGCATTCTAGCAAGATCTCTGAAAAACTCTTCAGATTTGAGATCTCGGCCGTCTCGCAGCAAAATAGGTATACGACCGGTTGGTTTGCCGTAATCTCTTCCTTACGTTTCATGATGTCGTCCGCCGATAGTCGCGATCCCTCCGGCGGGGGAGCAGGCATGTACAGGGTGCGCTGATTTGCATGAGCGACCACCACGATGACGTTTTTGTCCTTGGTCAGTGAGCCAAGGACGGCCTCAGCTGTCGCACTGGCCGGAGAAGTCGAAGCCTTGGCGGTTGGCACGATTCCTCCAAAGCGTCGCCACGTCGCTCCACATGCCCCAGTCAGCCTCGCCTGAGGGGAATACCGCATTAAGTTCGGCTTCATCAGCAGGGACACCGAAATGAAGCGCCGTATTATCCGCGATAGGTGGCTCTCGCGCGAGCATAGCATCAAGGTTCAAAGCAAAATGATCACAATCGTCCTTTGTTGATCGTACCACAATTTGTTTGTCTAATATTTTTTGGTAGTTGAGCGACTGGTGGTCGCCATCAATAATGGCGACAGTGCTTTCCTCTCTAATTAATTTATTGGAGGCGCTTCTAATTTCGGCGAGCAGCGCCGCGGCTAAGGCGTCAGGTTCAAGCGAGTGAGGAACCGTGATAAACACGCTTCCATAGGCGCTCGATCCGATGTGGAGTACGGTCTTACCAGCACTGCGATGAACTGAAAACATCGCTTGCCGTTTCTGATCAAGTCGGCTGCTCCAGGTCCTTCTGAGGAACTTGCGGGCATGGGCGACTGCTTCGGTGGCTGGTGATCCAAGCGCGGGAGGCGTAGTCGAAAGGACACTTTTTCGGAGGAGTTCTCGGATCTTTCCGAAATACCGGCTGAGGAGCTTCAAAGGGCCGGGCCTGGCTTCTAGCTCCCGTACCAGCTGAGCCACTACCTGTTCGGCCTCCCGAGATTGTGATCGAATCTCTGTCTCGAATCGTTCGATCGCAGCTGGTTCGAGACTTCGAATTGTTCCTTGCTTCAGAAAATCTCTAAATCCGTTCAGCTCTGGTGATGCCTCCAGCGGTAGCAAAGTCGGCGGGGCATCGTGCTTCACTCTTTGAAATGCGACCCATTGATCCTGCACATACGAATAATGCGCTTCCACGAGGCGCTCGTGCTCTCTAACGAGGCGCTGGCGCTCCGCTTCTTGAGCGAGCCGTCGGCGCTCCGCTTCTTCTGCGCGCCATTGGCGCTCAGCTTTTTCGCGCGCCGCCCGCTGTTGCGGGGTTTCGGGGCGGACCTCTGGCTGGCTCCGTGCGATTTCATAATGTATTTCCTCTCGCTGCATCATCGGCATGGTGAGACCCCTCCACCCCTAGTTCTATCGGCGGCTCATGCGCGCACTCTCTTACGATAGAGGTAGGGGCGGCTGAGCATGTGTGAGTTGGTTCACACAGGAAGCAGTTTATGCCCTGGAAAGCGTTAGATGCCGACGCAGCGCTCAACGCGATGGCCGACGCCGGCCTCAAACCCGCCGACATCGACGGCATCGCGACCGCCGGCGAGACGCCGGTGACGGTCGCGCATTACCTGGGCCTCACCCCGAAATGGGTCGACGGCACCGCGGTCGGCGGCTGCTCGTTCATGATCCATGTCCGCCACGCCGCGGCGGCGATCGCCTCGGGCCTCTGCGAGACGGTGCTGATCACCCATGGCGAGAGCGGCCGCTCCGGCGTTGGGCGCACCTGCAATGTCGTGGCGCCGACGAGCCTCGCCGGCCAGTTCGAGCAGCCCTATGGGCCAATGGGGCCGCCGACTTTGTTCACGATCCCGGTGCTGCGCTACATGAAGACCTATGGCCTCAGCCACGAGCAATTGGCGATGGTCTCGGTCGTGCAGCGCGAATGGGCGGCGAAGAACCCGCGCGCCACCTTCAGGGCGCCGATCACCGTCGAGGAGGTCCTCAATTCGCGGATGATCGCCTACCCGTTCCGCCTATTGCAGTGCTGCCTGGTGACCGATGGCGGCGGGGCGCTGATCCTGGTTTCGGCCGAGCGCGCCCGCGACTTCCCGCAAAAGGCGGTCTACCTCCTCGGCACCGGCGAGAGTGTCGAGACCCCGATGGTCAGCCAAATGGAAGATTTTACCTCCTCGCGCGCCTTCCGCGTCGCCGGCCCCAAGGCCTTCTCCGAGGCCGGCATCACGCACAACGACGTCGACCACCTGATGATCTACGACGCCTTCGCGCATCTGCCGATCTATGGCCTCGAAGATCTCGGCTTTGTGCCGCGCGGCGACGCCGGAGCCTTCATCGCCGAGCATAACACCGCCCCTAGCGGCAAGCCGCCGCTCAACACCAATGGCGGCGGCCTTTCGTACATGCATTCCGGCATGTACGGCATGTACGCCTTGCAGGAAAGCGTGCGCCAGATGCGCGGCACCGCCCCCGCACAAATCCCCGGCGCCAAGATTTCGGTCTGCCACGGCGTCGGCGGCATGTTCGCCGCTTCGGGCACGATCATCATATCCAATGAGGCGCCATGATGGGGGCCCGATGGGGCCGCCGACCTTACAGATGTCAATTTTCTCGATGGCCAACTTTTCGCTTGATATTCAGTAACTGTTGTGCCTTGTGACAAAAAAATCTCGGGGAGGATAGCATGAACCATACGCATATTCATCGTCGGGCCGGATCACGGCGGGCGTTCTTTGGCCGAATGGCGACTGTGGGCGCTCTGGCGGGGGGAGGTCTCCTCCGTCCAACGCCAGCCCGTGCTGATGATGACGATGAGGGCCGGCCGAACCCGATTCCCGGGGGTGTGGCGCCCTTTGCTCCTTTCGCAATCTTCATCCATCACAATCCGCTCAATCCCGCCCTTTCGCTGGCCAACATCAACGACCCGTCTCAGATCACGGATTTTAAAGGATTCGTGGGATTGACGCACATCCGCGGCGGCGGCACGGGAACCGACACGACGTCCGGTGCCAGCATGCCTCTCGCCTTCCAGGCGGATATGGGCTTTAGTCAGGGCGAGTTCATCGGTACAGACGGTAAACACCACGAAGCCACATTCGGCTTTGTCTGACTTGACTTGTATACCGGTCCGGTCGGATCGGCCGATGTTTCTCAACAGATCCACGACTACAATGTGCACATTGACCGGAACCAGGTGTTCTGGATGATTTCGCGTGCCGGACGATGCCGTCGATGTTGATTTCCACAAGGGGCGGGCCACGCTGCGGCTGGCTGATCTGGAAGTCTTTGATGACCATGATGTAGCTAATTCGCTAACCGATGGGCTCGGGCTTCCCGGCGATCTCGGATTCCCCTATCCCAAAATCCCGCCCGTCTTGCCAGTGCGAGCGACTGTCTCCATTGAAGTGAACTGGAATGGCGCGCTTGCTGCGGCGCAGATTCGTAACGCTTCGCAGCACTTCGAAGGCTTATTTCTTGAGACCGAAGCTACGGTGAGGTGGTCCTCTCGGCAGCAAGGTTTTGCGTTCAAGTCGGAAGCGCCCAACCCCACACGGAACCTGATTTCAGTGTTGGGGCGCGAGCGAAACGGAGCCTTTTTCACCTAGGCCCGGTTTTCTGCGGCAGAGCACTGAAGGTTTGGGCAGGAGGTTCGATAACAGGGCCATTTGCGGCTCACATTCGTTGAGAACACGCCGGGGTTCCCGCTGAGAGCTCACGATCCCGGTGCTGCGCTACATGAAGACCTATGGTCTCACGCACGAGACCCTGGCGATGGTCTCGGTCGTGCAGCGCGAATGGGCGGCAAAGAACCCGCGCGCCACCTTCAAGGCGCCGATCACCGTCGAGGACGTGCTGAACTCGCGGATGATCGCCTACCCGTTCCGCTTGTTGCAGTGTTGCCTGGTGACCGATGGCGGCGGCGCCTTGATCCTGGTCGCGGCCGAACGCGCCCGCGACTTCCCGCAAAGCTTGCCCCTGGCAGCGAACAGGGGGCCGGTCTACCTCCTCGGCACCGGCGAGAGTGTCGAGACGCCGCTGTCAGCCAGATGGAGGATTTCACCTCCTCGCGCGCGTTCCGCGTCGCCGGCGCCAAGGCCTTCACCGAGGCCGGCATCACACATCACGACGTCGACCACCTGATGATCTACGACGCCTTCGCACACCTGCCGATCTACGGCCTCGAGGATCTCGGCTTTGTGCCGCGCGGCGAGGCCGGCGCCTTCATCGCCGAGCGCAACACCGCCCCCGGCGGCAAATTGCCTTTGAACACCAATGGCGGCGGCCTTTCGTACATGCATTCGGGCGGCATGTACGCGCTGCAGGAGACCGTGCGCCAGATGCGCGGCACCGCCCCCGCCCAAATCCCCGGCGCCCGGATCTCGGTTTGCCACGGCGTCGGCGGCATGTTCGCCGCGTCGGGCACGATCATCATGTCGAACGAAGCACCGTGATCGAGGCAACTTCTTGCGCGTGACGCGATTCTCCCGGACGTCACGAACCAATCCTTTTTGGAGAAATGTGAAGCGGGTCACACTCGAAGCCTACCACCACGGTATTAGCTTGTTGCCTCGGCGCCCCAGAGTGCGCATCAATCGCGGTTGCAGCTCGGAAATCCGGCAAATGCCGCCAAAGAGAGACTGACATACCAAACAAGGGAGACGGAAATGGCGGGCAAGAGCTGGCAGATCGAAGGCAAGTACCTCGAGTATTGCAGCTGTGATCAAGGCTATCCGTGCGAAACGATGGCCGACCCGACCTACGGCTCGTGCACCGGCCTCGTCGCATTCAAGATCGACAAGGGCTATTGCGAGGACGTGCAGCTCGACGACCTGGTGGTCGCCGGCACATTCTATTTCCCGCGGGCCATCCATCACGGCCAAGGCGTAATGCAGGCGATCCTCGACGAGCGAGCCGACGAGGCCCAGCGCAACGCCCTCTTCTACATCCTCTCCGGCGAGGACCAGCCGGTCGGCACGATGTTTCAGATCTTCTCGGTCATTATCGAGACGTTCAAGCCCCCGCTCTTCGCGAAGATCGAATTCGACTGGGACCTCGAGGGGCGGCGCGCGAAGATCGAGGTCGCCAATGTGGTGCGGGCGCACTGCGAGCCGATACGCAACCCGGTGACCGACCAGGAAGACCGGATGATTTTGGTGTTGCCCAAAGGCTGGGTGTTTCACGAGGCAGAGAATGCATCCGGCTTTGCCAAGGGCTTCGGGGCCATCAAATTTGACCTGAGCCAGCGGCACAGCTCACTGGCGCACATCGCGTGGAACCAGAACGGCCTCGTCTATAGCTACGACGAGTATAAGCAGAAGTTCGGTCGCCCCTGACGGCATCGGGGGCGGCATCGGGGTCGGCCATGACTGTCACCGATACGACCATCCTCGAAGCAGTGCTGCGGCGAGACCGCATGTTCCTCGTTACCGCTCTCGTCGGCGTCATCGCGATCGCCTGGATTTGGATTGTGATTGGCGCGGGCACCGGCATGAGCACCGTGGGCATGACCCGCATGTCGGGCATGCCCGACATGGCGGACATGATGATGGAGCCCGCGGCGTGGACACTGGGATACGGCGCTCTGATGTTCGCCATGTGGTGGGTCATGATGGCAGCGATGATGCTGCCGGGCGCGGCGCCGATACTGCTGTTGTTTGCCCGAGTGAACCGCGCTGAGAGAGCCGGCAATCGTCCGTTCGTAGGGACGGGGATCTTTGCTGCTGGTTACCTGGCGGCGTGGGGCGGGTTCAGCATGCTCGCCACCGGCCTGCAGTGGGGATTGGAGCAGCTCGGCTTGCTGTCACCGATGATGATGACGACGAGCTACTGGCTCGGCGGTGCAATCCTTATCGCCGCCGGCGTATGGCAACTCACCCCGGTCAAGGGGGTGTGCCTGCGGCATTGCCGCTCGCCACTGAGCTTTCTTGCCCAAAGTTGGCGGCCTGGCCGGCTCGGCGCCTTCCGGATGGGGATCGAGCACGGCACCTATTGCCTGGGGTGCTGCTGGTTCTTGATGGGTCTGCTGTTCTTCGGCGGCATCATGAATCTGTTCTGGATTGCAGGCCTTGCCGGTTTCATATTGTTGGAAAAGACGATCCCTATGGGCCATTGGCTCGGCCGGGTCGCCGGCATCGTCCTAGCCGTCTCGGGCATCGTCATGCTCGCGGGCGCAGCGGGAAATTCGTAACCGTCGAGGCGCTCGCAAGTGCTGCCTCGCACATCAAGACTGGGAGGTCGAAGTGGCAGAAATCGCGCAATGGCATGTAGCCGGCGACTGGTTCGACGTCTGTAGCTGCGATATCGCATGCCCCTGCATTTTCGGACAACCGCCGACCAACAACACTTGCCGTGGGGTGCTGGCGTACCGCGTCCGCGAAGGACATTTCGGCGATGTCACCCTTGCAAACCTCAAGCTCGTGCTGGTGGTTACCTTCGAGGGTAACATCTGGGCCAGTCAGGCCACCGGTTTCAAGCTCGGTCTCTTCCTGGATAGCGGCGCCAACCCGCAGCAACAGGAGGCGCTGCAGACAATCTTTAGTGGGCAAGCGGGGGGTGTTCCGGCGCGCTTGTCGGCCATTTGGGGTCCGCCGGAGGTAGTCGGGATGGAGGTGGTCCCGATCGATTTCGAGGTGGCGAGCGACCTCGCTTTCTGGCGGGCCGAGGTGCCCGGCAAGGTTGCGGCGCGCGCCGAGGCATTGGCCGGACCCATGACCCCGCCGGGGCAGCGAGTGCAATTGCTCAACGCGCCGGGCTCCGAGGTCGGCCCCGGACAGGTGGCGACCTGGGGCAAGGCCACGACGCACCGGGTGGATGCTCTGGGGCTCAAATGGGCGGCGGACGGCAAGTCCAGCAAGCACATTCCGTTCGATTGGTCGGGCCCACAGCCCTCGTAAGGCAGGACGCATCGGCAGCGAATCCAGCGACCTTGCCGGGGAGGCGACCGCCGGCGAGACGCCGGTGACGGTCGCGCATTACCTCGGCCTCACCCCCAAATGGGTCGACGGCACTGCGGTCGGCGGTTGCTCATTTATGATCCATGTTCGCCACGCCGCCGCGGCGATCGCCTCGGGCCTCTGCGAGACGGTGCTGATCACGCATGGCGAGAGCGGCCGCTCCGGGGTCGGGCGCACCCGCAATGTCGTGGCGCCGGCCAGTTCGAGCAGCCCTATGGGCCAATGGGGCCGCCGACTTTATTCACGATCCCGGTACTGCGCTACATGCAGACCTATGGCCTGACGCACGAGCAATTGGCGATGGTCTCGCTCGTCCAGCGCGAATGGGCGCAAGAACCCGCGTGCCACCTTCAGGCGCCGATCACGGTCGAGGACGTGCTGAACTCGCGAATGATCGCCTCCGGGCACGATCATCATGTCGAATGAACCGCCGTAACCGGAGTTGCCGCAGACGCTACTCCAGGGAGCGGAAGCCTGCTCCCCTTGCGACTCTGGAAAACGGGGTATATTTCGCCTGATGGCGTGTCGGACACGCCCATCACGGGAGCACCTCATGACGGTCAAGGTCCAGGTCGGCCCACCGCAGATCGCCATCCATCAGGGCCAGACGGTGCTGATCAGCGAGGAGGACGGGCAGATCAACTGGCCGAGCGAAAAGGGCCTCTATTTCTTCGATACGCGGGTCGTCAGCAGCTGGGCGCATTTATGCCAACGGCGAGCCCTGGGAACTGCTGAACGGCGGCGCCATCAGCTATTACGCATCGCGCATCTTTCTGACCAATCGCGCTTTGCTGACCGAAGACGGCACGATCCCGCCGCGCACCTTGGGCCTCATCCTCAGCCGGTCGATCAGCGGCGGCATGCACGAGGATCTCGACATCGTCGAACCACGGCATGAAGCCGGTGATGTTCCAGCTCGAGATCGCGCTGCGCTGCGATTTTGCCGACGTTTTCGAGGTGAAGTCGGGCCAGATCGTGCGCCGTGGCAGGATCACCACCGAGTGGTCGGCGTCGCGCCAGCATCTGCGCACCACCTACCGCAACGCCGACTTCACCCGCGCGGTGACGATCTCTCCGATGCAATCGTCGGCAACAGCGGTATACGCCAACGGACGGCTCAGCTTCGAGGTGGCCCTCAAGCCGGGCGAACCGTGGCATTGCTGTCTCCTCTATACTTTGACCGATGGCGACCGCCATCTTGGTTCGCCGACTGACTGCATCGGCCACAGCCACAAGTCGCGGCACGCCGAGACATTGACGGACTGGCTAAAAAATGTCGTCAAGATCCGGACCAGCAACGAGGAATTCTATCGCCTGTTTCGCCAGGCACTCGAGGATATGGCGGCGCTCCGCCTGCCGATCGCAGGTCAGGATCATATGGTTTTCTTGCCGGCCGCCGGGCTCCCCTGGTTTGTCGCGCCGTTCGGACGCGACAGCCTGATCGTCTCGCTGCAGAATACTCTTATCTATCCGGAGTTTGCACTGGGGACATTAGAGGTTCTCGGCTCATTGCAGGCAAAGGAGGAGGACGACTACCGTGATGCCGAGCCCGGCAAAATATTGCACGAAATACGCTATGGCGAACTGGCGCATTTCAAGCTGATCCCGCACACGCCCTATTACGGCACTGCAGACGCGACCCCGCTCTACCTGATTGCGCTGCATGCCGCCTGGCGCGCCTTCGGCGACCGAGGGCTCTTGGAGCGGCATCTCGAGACTGCCGAAGGATGCCTCTCGTGGATCGACGAGTATGGCGATCGCGACGGCGACGGTTTCCAGGAGTACCAGACGCGCTCTCCGGTCGGCTACGAGAATATGGGCTGGAAGGATTCTGGTGATTCCGTCGTCTATCCCGACGGCTCACTGGTCAAAGGCCCGAAGGCGCTCTGTGAGCTGCAAGGCTATGTCTACGGTGCCTGGGTGCGCATGGCCGAGGTCTTCGATGCGCTCGGCCAGGCCGGACCGCGCGCAGGCGTTGCGCGCCAAAGCAGCGGCATTGTTCGAGCGCTTCAATGCGGCGTTCTGGGACGAAGAGCTCGGCTTCTATGCCTATGCGCTCGATGGCGACAAGAAGAAGGTCCTGACCGTCGCGTCCAATGCCGGACATTGTCTGTGGTCCGGCATCGTGCCTCCCGAGCGCGCCAAGACAGGTCGTGGAACGGCTGATGGCGCCGGACATGCTGACCGGATGGGGCATTCGCACGCTTTCCACCAACAATCCGGCGTTCAATCCGTACAATTATCAGACGGGTTCGGTCTGGCCGCACGACAACGCGATCATTGCGATGGGCTTCAAGTACTATGGTTTCGGCGCCGAGGCGGCGCGGATCGCGCACGACATCAGCGTCGCAGCGAGCTATTTCCGGCTCAACCAATTGCCGGAGCTGTACACCGCGTTCGAGCGCGAAGAAACCAACTTCCCGGTGCAATACATCGGCGCAAATGTCCCGCAAGCCTGGGCAGCCGGCTCGGCCTTCATGCTGACCCAGGCCCTATTGGGCTTTCTGCCGGATGCGCCGCGCAACAAGCTGTATATCGACCCGTCGCTCCCGAAATGGCTGCCCGACCTGGCCGTTTATGACCTCCACATCGGGAAGCACAAGCTCGACATCCGCTTCTGGCGTGAGGGGGAGGACACCGCGTTCGAGGTGATCCGGGGCGACCCCAAGCTGGTAGAGCGCTGCGACATGGCGTCCAAGGTCGCGCAGCTGAGAACCGCCTCCGATCCGTTTTAGGCTTCAAACCGCAGGTCCCGGGCGTTGGTCGCACCCGCAATGTCGTCGCACCGCGAGCCTCGCCCGAGCAGTCCGGGCAACCCTACAGGCTGGCAAAATCGCCATAATCGCTCCCTATTATGACGTGTTGGACCACCCGATGTAGGAGCGCTCGGAGCGTCTCGATGAGTCCGCCACTATAAATTCGCTGCAAATAACAGCGAAAACAGCGGCCGAGGCTATCACCGGCGCGGGAGCTGCGATGAGCCGGGCGCTCGGGCTTGACATCCGGATACGACGGCGACTTCGCGCAAAGCCTGCCCCTACCTGCCGACGGGAACTCGTATGCCAAGTCCGGCTTACAAGCTGTTCGAAGAAGCCATGCACAGCAGGAAACAAATCCTCTGCACGTACAATGGCCACCCGCGCGAGCTCTGCCCGATCATTCTCGGTCACTCACAAGGGCAAGAGAAAGCGCTGACCTATCAATTTGCCGGCCAAAGCGACAAGGGTTTGCCGCCCGGAGGTCAGTGGCGTTGCCTCTGGCTCTCCAAGGTCGGCGATATTCGTCTCCGCGATGGATCTTGGCATGCCGGCGACGGCCACAACCAGCCGCAAGGCTGTGTCGAGATCGTCGATCTCGACGTCAATCCGGCAAGCCCGTACAACCCAAAACGCCGCCTTTAAATGCGCTGGCGGCTACCGCCAGTCGTCGAGGACGTAGAGGCCGGGCCGGCTGTAGGCCGGCTCGTTCGGCCGGTGCATCGTGACGACCTGGATCTCGGCGCGGAAGCCGCGCGCCACCATCTGCAGATAGGCCTCCTCGCGGGCGAGATTGACGCCGGCCAGGAGGTTCGGCATGCCGACCGCGGCGGCGAGCGAGCCGCAGCCGTCGAGCAGTGCGGCGAAGCGCGCCGCGTCCCCGGCTCCCGGCCGCACCGCGCCGAATTTGACAAAGCAGCAGCCCTCGCCGGCCTCGCTCGCCGGCCCCCAATGGCACACCGCAAACCCGGCGAGCCGGCTCGCGCCCTCCCACAACAGCAAGGTGTCGCCGAGGCCGCGCGCGGCGACGGTGCGGATCTCGGCGCCGAGATCGAGGCCGTCATAGAGCATCTCGGTCAGCTCGCGACAGGCGGCCTCGACGGCACGCCGATCGCCTTCCGGCAGCTCGCCATAGCGCGACCACGAACCGGCATCGCCGGCGGGCCGCGCCGGCGCCGCCATGATCGGGTTCAGAAACCGTGCGCGGAACCCGAATTTGCCGTAAAGCGCGATATGCAGCGGGCTCTGCGGGAACGTGCACAGCCCCGCATGGCTGACGCCCCAATCCTCGAATTGGTCGCTGACCGCTTCGACCAGGGCCTTGCCGATGCCGCGCCCCTGCCGTGCCGGGCGCATCGTGATCGGCCCGAAAAAGCCGACGCTGCCCCAGCGCGTCGCGAAATTCGACCCGACCAGCTCGCCGTCCAGCTCGGCCGCGAAGCTCGCGACGTGCTCGGCCCCGAAGCGGCCATAGACATAGTCGCGATCGGCCCAGAAATTCTCCGGATCCGGCGCGCCCAAGAACGTCCCGAAAGCGGTGCAGCAGATGTGCCGCGCTTCCGGCAGATCAGCTCTGGTCAATGGTCGGATCACAGCGCTCATTTTTCGCTCCCTAATCTAAATGAGCCTGGGGTCAGATTTCCCCGAGGTCACGCAGGCTGGTGTGGCCATGGCGCCCAATGATGATGTGGTCGTGCAATACCACGCCTAGCGGGGCCGCGGCTTTTTTGATGTCCTGGGTGACGGCGATATCAGCCGAGGACGGGGTCGGGTCGCCGGAAGGATGGTTGTGGACCAGGATCAACGCCGAGGCGCCGAGATCGAGCGCGCGCTTGACGACCTCGCGCGGGTAGACCGGCGTGTGGTCGACCGTGCCGCGCTGCTGGCGTTCGTGCTTGATCAGCACATTCTTGCGGTCGAGGAACAGGATGTGGAATTCCTCGACCTTGTTGTGCGCAACCTGGGCATTGCAATAGTCGATCAGCTTGTCCCATGAGCCGAGGACCGGCCGCTGCTGCAATTCGAGGCGCATCAGCCGCAGCGCCGCCTCGCGCACCGATTTGACTGCGGCAATGCCGGCAAGGCCGAGCCCGGCTTCGGACAGCGCGCCGGGGTCGGCGCTCAGCACTTCGCCAAAGCCGCCGAAATGCCCGAGAAGCGACTTCGCCGTCGGCTTTACATCGCCTTGCGGATTGGCGGCGAAGAGCAGCAATTCGAGCAGCTCATAGTCGGGCAGGCTCTCGGCCCCGGCCGCGATCATCCGCTCGCGCAGTCTGCGGCGGTGTCCATAATAATGCGGTACAGCAGTTACTGCTTCGGCAAACTCGTTCCTGCCGTGCCCCACCGGGTTCGAGAACGGAACTTTCCCGTTTTTGCCGTTTTCCAGACTATCTGTGCCGTATATCTCACCGCACAGCGACCTGACCCGATCGAGATCTGCGGCGTCGAAGATCCAAACCCGCCTTGCGGTGTCCCATACGCCACCGAGACTGCGGGCTCGGGCCGGGAAGTTGGGATGATACGGGCTGCTGACCGCGACGCGGCCGTCCTCCTCTTCGACGATCGACAGAGGCATTCAACGCCGCGCTTTCAGCATACCAAATCAATGAACTTGGCATCGGGATTGTCGATAGACTCTCCGAGGTTAGGGTTAACATCTGGTAAAGCATCGCCGGCACCGAAGTCTTGCAAATTGCCCCCACCGGCCGAATTCAGCCTGCTGCCGCCGGTTGGGCCGGGGTGGCACCGGCCAGCGCCGCGCGCAAGGCTTCCTCTTTGGTTTCGTCGAAAGAGGTGCGGATCACGGTGCCACCCTCGCCCTGCAGGGCGGCGAGGACCTTATCGGTTGTCATCTTGCGGATCAGCAGGAACAGCGCGGCGTTGCCGGACTGCAGGCTTTGCGCGGCATCTTTCATAAACCTGTCATTGATGCCGACATCTGCCAGAGCGCCGCCGAGAGCACCTCGACGCCGCTCCGATCGCGGCGCCGGCCAGCGGCATCAAGAAGATCATGCCGATCAAGGCGCCCCAAAATCCTCCAGAGACGGCGCCGGACGCAGTCGGGCTGAACAGCTGATTGAGTTTGACATGGCCGCTCGGTTGCCTCACCGCGATAACCGCATCGCCCAGCTCGATCAACTACTCCTTTTGCATGTCAAGGAGCTTCTGGCGGACCTGTTCCGCTTTTTCTTCGGACGGAAACGCAATTTCGACGAGATCGGCCATTTGCGTTTCTCCACGCTGCTTCGGATCCGAACGGCAAGAAGCAATGATTTTAGCCCGAGCCGGATCGCAAAGCAAATTTGCGCCGACCGCGGCGACATTGCACAACCCGCTTCCGAAGCGCGCAGTTCGCGTCCGACCGGTCGGGGCTCGTGCTATGCTCTAAGCATGTCGGTTAGCACCGCGACGCGAAATATCCCTGTTGTCGTCTTCTTCGGCCTGATGGCGGCCTCACTCGGCGGATTGCTGCTGCTGCCCGCGATCCCGCAAGACCAAAGCTATCATGATTTCGCCGACCAGCGCTCGATCTCCGGCATTCGAAATTTCTGGAACGTCGCCTCGAACCTTCCCTTCCTCGCGGTTGGTGCTGCGGGGCTGCGGCGATTTCGCGACGATCCGGCAATCGTCGTCTTCTTTCTGGGCGTTTTTTTAACCGGTCTCGGTTCGTCCTACTATCACTGGGATCCCAACGACGCCACGTTGTTCTGGGATCGCTTGCCAATGACGCTGAGTTTTACAGCCATCCTTGCCCTCGTGGTCAAGGAGCGGTTGAGTGCAAGGGTGGGGGCGCTTCTGCTCTGGCCGGCGCTCGCGATCGGCTTGTTCAGCCTGTTGCTGTGGCGCTGGACCGACGATTTACGGCTCTATTTCTGGGTGCAGTTCTTCCCTGGCCTCACCGTGATGTTACTGTTTTGGCTATACCCGCCCAAGTACACCGGCACCCATTGTTGGGTCGTCGCCGGGGCGCTCTATGCGCTCGCCAAGCTGTTTGAATTTACCGACGAGGCGATTTATTCGACCGGATATTTCGTGAGTGGACACACGCTGAAACACCTCGCGGCCGCGGCCGCCTGCTTCGCGATCTTGCGCTATTTCTCGACCCGCCGGCTCATCGCCTGAGCGCTGTTCTTTAAGCGCAATTAATTCGAAGAAAGCCTGCGAGATTTTGTATAATGGTCTGCGCATCGAAGGCGCGGCCATGCAAAATCATTGTCAAGGTAGCGCTCGCCGCGATCAGCAGAACGACCCATACCGTCCCTCCGTCGAGTGGTCGATAGCTCCGACAAAACAGGACTAGGCTGGCTGCACCAATCACGAATCCCATACCGACTTCAGCCAAGCTATGAACGTGAAGAAGTAAACGCGACAGCGCAATCGCCAGGATCAAGCAGACGCCCCCAAACAACATCATCTTCTGCATCAAACCTTTGGTTTCCGCGGCGGTAACCAGTGTGATTGCCCCATAAACCAGCATGCTCAGGCCGGTGTGTCCGCTTGGGCTGTGCAATTGAGGCGTCGGTGGACACTGATAGAAAACAAGCTTCAGGACGAAAATTAGGATCGAACACGCCAGGACCGAGATCGCCCACCAGGTCGCACTGCGAAAGGAACGCATCAGCACCAGCCAGATCATCAAGACTGCCGCCAATGGCATCAACACTGCGACGTCGCCAAACCCGGTCATGGAAACAATTAACGGCCGCACCGCGGCTATTCCGTCGTGTATGGTCACGGATGATCCTGCTGGGAGAGGAGATACGCGTTAATAGATTTTTGCGGAACGCCGACGCCCGCTATGTCTAGCTGAGAACCAATGCGACAGACACGATATAGCACATTGACGAAAGCAGCCGTTGGGCGATTGCGCAATTGCGGCGGAAAGCCGCGCCGCGGAGTTCGGCAGTCAGCGCGGGGTAGACCGTTAAATACCAGATCGAGATGCGCGGCGAAGAAGCGCGCGAGATCGAGCGGATGGACCTCGCCGAACAGCGGCAGCCAAATGACCGCCATCACCGCGGGTCCGATGATCACCTGCGGATAATCAAGGATCGGGCCCGGCCGGATCTCGCCGCGCGCGACCCTTCCGAGAAGCGCGACCGCTCGCTCGACGACCTCGGTGTGGTGAAACTCGGCCAGTTCGGGGAAATTCGGTCGCATGTGCTGCCGATGACGGTTTACGGCGACTCGTCGAGTCGCCGGTGCCCGCAGATCCTCCGGGTCCTGATCGCCGAAGGCCACGATCGCATATTCCTGGCGGGCGATCCCGCGCATATCCACAGCCCGGTCGGCGGCCAAGGTATGAATATCGGCATCAGGGACGCCTTCAATCTCGCCTGGAAGCTGACTCTCGTGACCGAAAAATCTGGCCCTCCCCAAACTCCTCGACAGCGACGAAACGGAGCGCCAACCGGTCGATCAGGCGGTCATCCGTCAGAGCGATCGGGCGACCCGCCTCGTCTCGCTGCACGGGTCGATCAGCGGCTTTGTCCGCGATCATCTTATTTCACTGGCGACCCGGCTTCCCTCGGTCAAGGAGAGGATTGGCGAAGCGGTGTCGGGGATCGCGGTCAATTACCGGCACAGCCCGATTGTCGAGGAACATCCCGTCGACGGCGCGGGCCCCCGCGCCGGCGATCGACCCCCGGACGCGCCGATCAGCGATGCGGCCGGGCGGGCCTTGCTGCGGCTCTACGAGCTCTTCGCCAAGCACCGTCACACCCTGCTGCTTTTGGGGAACGCGCCCGAGGATTTAGCCGCGGTGCTGTCCGATTACCGGGAGCGCCACTTCGCAATTCGCCCGGTTACCGCGGCCGCAACGGCCGGGGGTGATCTGATCGATCGCGCGGGCATGGTTGCCGCGCAATACGGCTCGCCCCCCGGCCGCGTATCTGATCCGACCGGACGGCTATATCGGTTTCCGCTGCCCGTTCAGCGAGGTGTCGGCGCGACTGCCGCGCTATTGGGCGGCGCTGTTTGGCGATTCCGTTTATGGCCGCCCCGGCTCGCCATCGCGAGGCGTGGTAGCGGGCGGAGCGGGCGCCGCCCCGCCCCGGTTGGGGGTTTGCGGCGACCCGTTCGGCCGCTGCGGAGAGGCAGACGGCCGCCCGGGCATCGACGGGCCGGTGACGACATCGAAATCATTGCGAGACATGGGGTGACCTCCGTTTTGCAGGAAGCGACCCCACTCGCGGCGACATTCGGGTCCTGAGATTTTGAAACACGAAAGCCGCCTCGGGTCGGGCGGCTTCGGTTGAGAAACGCGTAAACGCGATCCTAGGCCGCCGGTCTGTACCGACGGTACCAAAATCGTGCGACGCGGACTGGCGCTCGTTGTGCCATGCAATCCATATTAGGCGGTCCCCGGAGTCGATGCAATGGGTTTTAACCGGAACGAGAGGCTGTCGTGACCCTCAGCGGAAACATATTAGGAGGCCTATTGGCGACAGCGGTTTGCCTTGCCGGCATCGGCTCCGCCGATGAATCCGCACCGGCCGGCAATTCTTCCGTCTGCGCGAGCCAAACGCAGCAAGCGGGCGGCTCCCGCTGACCCTGTCGCAATGGGCCGAAGGGGCTCGTTTGTTCGACGGGCTGGGCAGCTTTCATCGGCCGGTCACTACGACCTCCCAATCGGCATAGGCTTATTTCGATCAAGGGATGAGATTGCTTTGGGCGTTCAATCATGACGAAGCGACGCGTTCCTTCGCCAAAGCCGCAGAGCTCGATCCGCAATGTGCGATGTGCTACTGAGGCGTAGCACTTACAGTAGGCCTGCCGGTGGTGGCGGAGCCGCGGGCCGTCTATGCCGGCCCACATCGCGCAGCGCGTCGGACGATACGAGGATGCCGCCGAAGCGAACTGCAATGGCGTCGCGGCGGACCTCGCCTATTTCTCGATGACCAAACCGCTCGATTATTACATCATGTATACCTCCCATAATTACCAGTTCCTGAGGTTTTCGGCGGCTATGGAGGGCCGAAAAAGCGGAGACGATCGAGGCGGCGCGCCAGTCGCGCGCATTGGTCTCGGACGAGATGTTGCTGACGATGCCGGGCGCCGATTGGTATGTCGCCGAGCTCTATGCGGCGATGGTCCGTTTCGGCATGTGGGACGATATTCCGGCCGAGCCGGTGCCAAACCCGAAGCTGATCGAGTTGAGCGGCGCCTATCGCTACGCAAAAACCGCAGCGCTGGCCGCCAAAGGCCGGGTAGAGGAAGCCAAAGCCTCGCTCGCCGAACTCGAAACGCTGACCGCTTCGGTAACCGCCGACGACAACAATCACATGCCGGATGTGCTCGCGATACTCGCGAGCAAGGCCCGCATCGCCCTCGCGGAGAACAACAACGACGAAACGATCGGGTTACTGCGCGAGGCGATCGAGAAGGAGGACAGGCTCGCCTACTCCGAACCGGTAAACTGGTTCTTTCCGAACCGACATATCCTGGGTGCCGTGCTGGTCAACTCCGGCCGGGCGGCTGAGGCTGAGGCGGTTTACCGGGACGATGGCAAGCCCTCACCCACCCAGCCTTGCGGGCCGGGTCCCCCCCTCTCCCGCGATGCGGGAGAGGGTTTGAGGTGGTGCATCTTTCAGCCCCTCGCCCGCACCGCGGGAGAGGGTGCCGACCCCCGGATCGCAGTCCGGGGGCGGCGGGTGAGGATCTTTCCACCATTAGGAACCCTAGGACGGCATCTGACCCATGAAGTCGCGCTTGCCGATCTCGACGCCAAGGGTGCGGAGTATGTTATACGCCGTTGTCGTGTGGAAATAAAAATTCGGCATCGCGAGGTGATAGAGGTAGTTCTGGGCACGGAAATTGCGCGGCTGACCGCCCTGGGTGATCGTGACCTGCGCGTCTTCCCGGCCGTCGAGCTGGTCCGCCTTTAAGCCCTTCAGAAAGTCGATCGTCTTGTCGATCCGCGCTTTCATCTCGGCGTAGCTGTTGTCGATCGCCGGCAAGTTCGGCACCTCGACCCCGGCGGCGCGCCCGGCGCCAAAGGCGTGCTCGCTCGCCTGCCGAACTTGGCGGGCGAGCGTGAACATGTCGGGGTAGAGCCGCCAGTTTAGCAACGTGCCCTCTTCCCATTTATGGGCGGTGGCGTGCGCCTCGGCCTTTTCGATGACCCCCTTGAGGCCCCCGAGCAGCTGCAGGAACACCGGCACTGAGGCGTGATACATGGAAATCGGCATGGAACGGTCCTCCTCATCCTTGACGACGTTGACGCCGGGTGGATCTTAACCGGAGCAGGGGAAGGCGTGAAGGGTCGGCGCCGTCGGGCGGTGCGCGCCGCCGCGGTTGACAGTCCGCATGCGGGTCGATACCACAGACCCTTACCAAGAAAATTGCAGGACGCATCGGCGTGAACGGGAGGAGCGGAGCGGGTGTCTCGACACCACTCCTCGAAGTCAGAAATCTGCACACCGAGTTTCGCACCGGCGCGGGTGTCGTGCCGGCGGTCGACGGCATCTCCTACACGGTCGGACGCGGCGAGACGGTCGCGATTGTCGGCGAAAGCGGATCGGGCAAGACCGCCGGGGCTCTTTCGATTCTGCGCTTGATCCCGGATCCGCCCGGGCGCATCACGCGAGGCGAGATCCTGTTCGCTGGCCGCGACCTGCTGCGGCTGTCGGACGAGGAGATCCGCCAGGTGCGCGGCGGCGATATCGGCATGATCTTTCAGGAACCGATGACCTCGCTGAACCCGGTCCTGACGATCGGCCGACAGATTACCGAGACCCTCGAGCAGCATCGCGGCGCCGATCGGACAGCGGCCCGGCAGCGCGCCCTCGAACTCTTGGGGCTGGTCGGCATCGCCGATCCGGTGCGGCGCCTCAAGCAATACCCGCATCAGCTGTCGGGCGGGATGCGCCAGCGTATCATGATCGCGATTGCACTGGCTTGCGACCCCAAGCTGATCATCGCCGACGAGCCCACGACGGCGCTCGATGTAACGATTCAGGCGCAGATCCTCGAACTGATGAAGCAGCTGACGCAGCGGCTCGACGTCGCGCTGATCATCATCACGCACAATCTCGGGGTGGTGGCGCGCTATGCTAACCGGGTCAACGTGATGTATGCCGGCCGCATCGTCGAGAGCGGTCCCTCTGCCGAGCTCTACCACGACCCTCGCCATCCCTATACCATGGCGCTGTTGCGCTCGGTGCCGCGGCTCGACCGTCCGCGCCAAGCAAGGCTCGATCCGGTCGACGGCCAGCCGCCCGACCTGACCCGGCTCGATGGCGGCTGTTCGTTCCGGCCGCGCTGCCGATTTGCCGTCGAGGCTTGCGCCGCGGCCCGCCCGCCCCTCCAACCGGTCGGGGACGGATCGCACTTGGCGGCATGCTTCCGCAGCAACGAGATCGCGATCGAGGCGGCGGCGGCGCGACAGCCCGAAAGCAGCTTTGCCGTTCCCTGATCAACCTCGTTTCGAGAGGCGTCGATGAAATTCGGCTCATGGTGGCTGGCGGCTTCCGGCCTCGTCCTCGGGACCGCGGCGCTGGCCGCCGGGCCCGCCGGGGAGGAGGCAGGGAAGCGCGGCGGGACACTGACCTATGTGATCCCGGCCGACGCGCCGCCGAGCTTTGACGGGCATCGCGAGGGCACCTTCGCGACGCTCCACTCGGTCGCGCCGTTCTACAGCGTGCTGATCCGGGTCAACCCTGACAACCCGTCCTCGACGACCGACTTTGTCTGCGATCTGTGCACGGCGATGCCGCAGCCGACCGACGACGGCAAGACCTATACATTCAAGATCCGCGACGGCGTCAAATTCCATGACGGATCGCCGCTCACCGCCGCCGATGTGGCGGCAAGCTGGCACATGATCATCGACCCGCCCGAGGGCGTACTGAGCCCGCGCCAAAGCTGGTACGAAATGGTCGACAAGGTCGAGGCGCCGGACCCGACGACCGTCGTCTTTCATCTGAAATTCGCGACGGGCGCCTTTCTGCCGGCGCTCGCCGACCCGTTTACGTTCATTTATAAAGAGGCGAATCTGAAAAAGGATCCGCGCTGGTACGAGAAGAATATCGAGGGCTCGGGTCCGTTCAAATTCGCCGAATACGACACCGGTCAATCGATAAAGGGGGTGCGCAACCCCGATTACTACCGCAAGGGGCTGCCTTATCTCGACGGCTTCACCGGCATTTATGCCCCGAAGCAGGCGGTCCGGGTCGACGCGATCCGCAGCGACCGCGCTGCGATCGAGTTCCGCGGCTTTCCGCCTTCCACCCGAGATGAGTTGAAAAAGGCATTGGACGGCCAGCTCGAGGTGCAGGAAAGCGATTGGAATTGCGGCAATCTGGTGACCCCCAACAATCAGAAGAAGCCGTTCGACGATCCTCGGGTTCGTCGCGCTCTGACATTGGCGATCGACCGCTGGCACGGCGCACCGGCGCTGTCGAAGATTGCCAATGTGCGCACCGTCGGCGGCATCGTATTTCCGGGCTCGCCGCTGGCCGCGACCCGGGAAGAGCTCGAGACCATCGCCGGGTTCTGGCCCGACATTGAAAAATCGCGAGCGGAGGCGAGGCGGCTATTGAAAGAGGCAGGAGCCGAAGGCCTCAGCTTCGAGCTTCTGAACCGGGCCGTCGACCAGCCCTATAAGTATGTCGGCACCTGGCTCGTCGACGAATGGAGCAAAATCGGGCTCAAAGTCACCCAGCATGTGCAGCCCACCGGCCCGGAATTGGACGCGCTGCGCAGCGGCAATTTCGAGGTCGCCTTGATCGCCAATTGCCACGGCGTGCCCAACCCGCTGTTGGATGTCCAAACCTTTCTGCCGACCTCGGTCTACACCGGGAGCTACGGCTATTTCGAAGATCAGGCAGAAACCGATCTCTATAATAAGATGTTGCGCGAGACCGATTTCGGCAAGCAACGCGCGCTGATGCGCCAATTCGAAAAATATGTGGTGGACGAGCAGGCGCACCAAATCTGGGTCGTTTGGTGGTACCGGATCATTCCCTACCGGTCGTATGTCAAAGGCTGGAAAATCAGCCCGAGCCACTACATCAACCAGGACTTGGCGACGGTATGGCTCGATAAATAACAACACCGCAGTGATCAGGATGCTGGATTGGGAGGAATTCCGATGGAGGCGAGATCAGCGATACTGGCGGCAGGCATCGGCGCCCTACTTATTGGAGCGCCCCTTGCCGCGCCGGCGCAGGAAATCCCGAAAAATGGCGGCATTCTGAATTATGTGATCCCGGCGGACGCGCCGCCGAGCTTTGACGCCCACCGCGAGACCACTTTCGCCACGATCCATTCGGCAGCACCGTTCTACAGCGTATTGATCCGTGTCGATCCGAACAATCCGTCCTCAACGACCGAATTTGTCTGCGACTTGTGCACGGCGATGCCGCAGCCGACCGACGACGGCAAGACCTACACCTTCAAGATCCGCGACGGCGTCAAATTCCACGACGGCTCGCCACTGACGGCGCAGACGTGGCGGCGAGCTGGGACCACATCATCCACCCGCCCGAGGCCGTGCTGAGCCCGCGCGAGAGCCACTATGTGATGGTCGACACGGTCGAGGCGCCCGACCCGACGACCGTGGTCTTCCATCTGAAATTCGCGACCAGCGCATTTTTGCCGGCGCTCGCCGACCCCTACAGCTGGATCTACAAAAAGGAGATCCTCGACAAGGATCCGCGCTGGTACGAGAAGAATATCATGGGCTCGGGCCCGTTCAAATTCGCCGGCTACGAGATCGGCCAGTCGATCAAAGGGGTGAAGAACCCCGATTACTATCACCAGGGGCTGCCTTATCTCGACGGCTTCACCGGCATCTATGCCGACAAGCAGGCGGTCCGGGTCGACGCGATCCGCGCCGACCGCGCGGCGATCGAGTTCCGTGGCTTCCCGCCCGCGGTGCGCGACGAGCTCGTCGGCGCGCTCGGCGACAAGATCGCCGTGCAGACCAGCGACTGGAACTGCGGCAGCTTTGTCGAGACTCAACCACAAGAGAAAGCCGTTCGACGATGTGCGCGTGCGCCGCGCGTTGACCCTGGCGATCGACCGCTGGCATGGCGCACCACAGCTCGCCAAGATTGCCAATGTGCGCACCGTCGGCGGCATCGTCTTCCCCGGCTCGCCGCTCGCGGCGGACAACGAGGAATTGCAGGACATCGCCGGGTTCTGGCCCGACATCGAGAAGTCGCGGGCCGAGGCGAAGCGCCTATTGAAGGAGGCGGGGGCCGAGGGACTCACCTTCGAGCTCTTAAACCGCAACGTCGACCAGCCCTACAAGTATAACGGCACCTGGGTGATCGACGACTGGAGCAAGATCGGCCTTCACGTCACGCAGCGCGTCGTGCCGACCGGTCCCTGGTTCGACGCGTTGCGGCAAGGCAATTTCGATGTCGGAGTGATCGGCAACTGCCAGAGCGTGGTCAACCCGCTGCTCGATGTCCAAAGATACCTGCCACCCTCCGTCTATACGGCGAATTACGGACAATTCGACGACCAACAGGCGATCGACATCTACGACAAGATGCTGCGCGAAACTGACTTTACAAAGCAACGGGTCCTGATGCGCGCCTTCGAGAACCATGTCCTCAATGACCAAGTCCACGAGATCTTTCTTCTGTGGTGGTATCGGATCGTTCCCTATCCGATCGTTATGTAAAAGGCTGGAAGATCAGCCCCAGCCACTACCTCAATCAGGATTTAGCCACTGTGTGGCTCGACAAATAGGCGGTGGCCGCTGTCAGTGAAAATGTCGATCTTGAAAGATATTGGCGGTGCTGCTCGGCGCGGCGACGTTTGCCGCGTCGGGAATGAGCCGACGAGGAGCCGAAACACGGCGGCACCCTGACCTACATGATCCCGGCGGATGCGCCGCCGAGCTTTGACGGCCACCGCGAGAGCACCTATGCGACGGTGCATTCGGTCGCCCCGTTCTACAGCGTGCTTATCCGGGTCAATCCGGAAAATCCGGCCGATACTACGGATTTCGTCTGCGATCTCTGCACCGCGATCCCGCAGCCGACCGATGACGGGAAAACCTATGCTTTCAAGATCCGGCAGGATGTCAAATTCCATGACGGCTCGCAGCTGACCGCGGCCGACATCGCGGCGAGCTACAACAAGATCATCTTTCCGGCCAACGGTCAGCTGAGCGCCCGTTCCAGCAGCTATATGATGGTTGACAGCGTCGAGGCACCCGACCCGTCGACAGTTGTCTTCCGGCTAAAGTTCGCAACCAGTGCGTTTCTGCCGGCCCTCGCCGACCCGTTCAATTTCATCTATAAGGAGGCGATCCTCGACAAAGATCCGCGCTGGTACGAGAAGAACATTCTAGGTTCCGGCCCGTTCAAATTCGTCGACTACCAGGTCGGCCAATCGATCAAGGGGGAAAGGAACGCTGATTACTACCATAAGGGGCTGCCTTATCTTGACGGCTTCACGGGTATCTATGCCGACAAACAAGCGGTAAGGGTCGAGGCGATCCGCGCCGACCGCGCTGCGATCGAATTCCGCAGCATGCCGCCCTCGGCGCGCGACGAGCTCGTCAAGGCGCTCGGCGACAAGATCACGGTCCAGGAAAGCGATTGGAATGTCGCCAGCGCCGTGACCCCCAATCACAGGCACAAACCCTTTGACGATCCGCGGGTCCGGCGCGCATTGACCTTGGCAATCGACCGCTGGCGCGGCGCGCCGGCAATATCGAAGATCGCAATCGTCAAGACGGTGGGCGGGATCGTCTTTCCGGGCTCGCCACTTGCCGCCACCAGAGAGGAGCTCGAGCAGCTCGCCGGGTTCTGGCCAGATATCGAAAAGTCGCGGGCAGAGGCGCGGCGGCTGTTGAAGGAGGCCGGGGCCGAGGGGCTCTCCTTCGAACTCCTCAACCGCAATGTCGACCAGCCCTTCAAATACGTCGCGACCTGGCTGATCGACGAGTGGAGCAAGGTCGGATTGCAGGTAAAGCAGCGGGTCGTGCCGAGCGGACCCTGGTTCGACGCGATGCGCAACGGCGATTTCGACGTCGTTCTCGAAGCGCCCGGCCACGGCATGGTCAATCCGCTGCTCGACCTGCAAAAGGCATTGCCGGCGACGGTCGCCAGCGAGAATTACGGCAATTACGACGACCCGCAGGAAGTAGACATCTACGAAAAGATGCTGCACGAGACCGACCCCTTGCGGCAGCGCGCGCTGATGCGTCAGTTCGAAAAATACGTATTGGACGACCAAGCCCATATGCTTTGGGTGCTGTGGTGGCACCGGGTGGTTCCGTACCGCTCCTATGTGAAGGGCTTCAAGATTGCGCCGACGCATTTCATCAATCAGGATCTGGCGCAGATCTGGCTCGACAAGTGATGCCGCATGCCGAGACACGCTAAAGGATACTGGATCACTTGCCATACATCCTTCGAGACGCGGCCCATTGGGCCACTCCTCAGGATGAGGGATTTTCTCGATGCCATTAAAGATTTCTCTCATGCTGAGGAGCCGCCGCAGGCGGCGTCTCGAAGCACGCACGGCGTCCTTGCAGCCCGTTCCTTTGGCAGGGTTCGGCGGAGACTCAACGTAATGCATCAGCACTTTTATTCGTTGGTTGTGACCGCGGCTGTCGCCGCCACCGCGTTGACGGCCCCGGCTGCAGCAGACGAAGAGCCGAAATCTGGCGGTACGCTGACCTATATGATCCCGGCGGACGCCCCGCCGAGCTTCGACGCGCATCGTGAGGAGACCTACGCGACGATCCACTCGGCCGCGCCCTTTTACAGCGTCTTGATCCGCGCCAACCCCTACGATCCGGGCAAGACCGACGATCTCGTCTGCGATCTGTGCACGGCCATGCCGCAGCCGACAGACGGGGGCAAGACCTACACCTTCAGGATCCGCGAGGGGGTCAAATTCACCGACGGCTCGCCACTGACAGCGGAGGATATCGCCGCTAGCTGGAACGAGATCATCTTTCCGCCGAACGGCGTCATCAGTGCCCGGCAAAGCAATTTCGTCATGGTCGACAAGGTCGAGGCTACGAACCCGACGACCGTGGTCTTTCGTCTGAAGTTCGCGACCGACGCATTTCTGCCGGCATTGGCCGACCCCTATGCCTGGATCTACAAAAAGGCGATCCTCGACAAGGACCCGCACTGGTACGAGAAGAATATTCTCGGCTCCGGCCCGTTCAGATTCGTCGCCTACGATACCGGCCAATCGATCAAGGGTGAGCGCAACCCCGACTACTTCCATAAGGGTCTGCCTTATCTTGATGGCTTTACCGGGATATTCGCCGAGAAGCAGGCGATCCGCGTCGAAGCGATCCGGGCCGACCGTGCCGCGATCGAATTTCGCGGCTTCCCGCCCTCCACTGTCGACGAACTGAAGAAGGCTCTCGGCGACAAAATCACCATACAGACCAGTGACTGGAACTGTGGCGGGGTGATAACCCCGAACCACACGCGCAAGCCGTTTGACGACGTCCGCGTGCGGCGTGCCCTGACCTTAGCCATCGACCGCTGGGGTAGCGCACCAGAGCTGTCCAAGATCGCGATTGTTCATACGGTCGGCGGCCTGACGTTCCCGGGCTCGCCGCTTGCTCCGACAAAGGAGGAGCTGCAGCAGATTGCCGGCTATTGGCCCGACATCGAAAAGTCGCGGGCGGAAGCGAGACGGCTGCTAAAGGAAGCAGGTGCTGAAGGACTCAGCTTCGAGCTGCTGAACCGCAACGTCGATCAACCCTACAAATACTATGGAATCTGGGTCGTCGACCAGTGGAGCAAGATCGGACTGCACGTCACTCAGCGGGTGTTGCCTACCGGGCCGTGGTTCGACGCGTTGCGCGGCGGCAATTTCGATGTCACTACCGAAGGCAACTGTCAGAACGTCGTCAATCCGCTCGCCGATGTCGGCAAGTACCTGCCACATTCGGTGTCCAACTCGAACTACGGGCAGTTTGACGATCCGAAGGAAATCGCGATGTACGACAGGCAGCTGCGCGAACTCGACAAGGCCAAACAGCGGGCCGATTTACTCGAGTTCAATAAATACGTTCTCGACGAGCAGGCGCATGCGATCTACCTGCTGTGGTGGCAACGGGTCGTGCCATACCGCTCCTATGTCAAAGGCTGGAAGATCGGCCCCAGTCATTATGTCAATCAGGATTTGGGAACAGTCTGGCTCGACAAGTAGTGATCGGTAAGGAGGAAGTTGGTGAACATCAGAAAAACTATTCTAACGATATTTTTTGGCATCCTTGCCGCCCTTCCGGCCGCGGCTGACGAGGAGCCGAAGCGCGGCGGCACCCTGAATTACATGATCCCGGCCGACGCGCCGCCGAGCTTTGACGGGCACCGCGAGGCCACCTACGCGACCGTGCATACGGCGGCACCGTTCTACAGTGTGCTGATCCGGATCAATCCGGAGAACCCGTCCTCGACCACCGATTTCGTCTGCGACCTCTGTATCCGGCTGCCGCAGCCGACCGATGGCGGCAAGACCTACACCTTCAAGATCCGCGACGGCGTCAAGTTCCACGACGGCTCGCCGTTGACCGCTTATGATGTGGCGGCAAGCTGGAACGAGATCATCCAACCGCCGGAAGGCGTCACCAGCGCGCGTCAGAGCTTTTACGTCATGGTCGACAAGGTCGAAGCACCCGACCCGTCGACGGTGGTGTTCCATTTGAAGTTCGCTACCGGCGCGTTCCTGCCGGCGCTCGCCGATCCCTATGCCTGGATTTACAAGAAGGAGGTCCTCGATAAGGACCCGCACTGGTACGAGAAGAACATCTTGGGATCTGGCCCGTTCAAATTCGCCGGTTACGAGACCGGCCAGTCGATCAAGGGCGTCCGCAACCCGGACTATTACCACAAAGGATTGCCCTATCTCGACGCCTTCACCGGGATCTACGCGAACAAGCAGGCGGTTCGGGTCGATGCGATCCGCGCGGACCGGGCGGCAATGGAGTTCCGCGGTCTGCCGCCCTCGGCCCGCGATCAGCTGGTCAAGGATCTCGGTGACAAGATCAAGGTTCAGACGAGCGACTGGAACTGCGGCAATCTGGTAACCCCCAACCACAAAAAGAAACCGTTCGACGATGTCCGGGTGCGTCGCGCCCTGCTGCTTGCGATCGACCAATGGCATGGTGCACCGGCACTCGCCAAGATCGCCAATGTTCATACGGTCGGCGGCATCGTGTTTCCGGGCTCGCCACTAGCCGCCACCAAAGAGGAGCTGCAGACGACTGCCGGGTTCTGGCCCGATATCGAGAAGTCGCGCGCCGAGGCCAAGCGGCTTTTGAAGGAGGCGGGGGCAGAGGGGCTCAGCTTCGAGCTGTTGAACCGGAATGTCGACCAGCCCTATAAATACGTCGGGACTTGGCTGATCGATGAATGGAGCAAGATCGGGCTCCATGCGACGCAGCGCGTGGTGCCGACCGGTCCGTGGTTTGATGCAATGCGGAGCGGCAATTTCGATGTCGTCCTCGAAGCCAGTTGTCAAAGCGTTGTCAACCCGCTGCTCGACGTGCAGAAGGTCCTGCCGCGCTCGGTCTTTACCGAGAACTATGGGAATTACGACGATCAAAAGGAGATCGATCTCTATCAGACCATGCTGCACGAGACGGATACCGCCAAACAGCGGAGTTTGATGCGCCAATTCGAGAAGCACGTGATCGATGAGGAGGCCCACGAGTTTCCGATGCTGTGGTGGTACCGGATCATCCCCTACCGGTCCTATGTAAAGGGCTGGAAGATCAGCCCGAGCCATTACCTGAACCAGGATTTGGCGACAATCTGGCTGGACAAATAACGCCATGACCGTGGCTGCGATCGAAGCCAAGCCGCTCCTCGAAGTGAGGGGATTGCACATGCATTTCCCGGTCACCGAGGGGATCGTCGTCCACCGCAAGGTGGGCGAGGTGAAGGCGGTCGATGGCATCGACTTCACCGTCCGGCGCGGCGAGACCTTGGGTCTGGTCGGCGAGAGCGGCTGCGGCAAGACGACGACCGGCCGCTGCATCCTGCGGCTTGAAAAGCCGACCGCCGGCGAGATCGTCTATGACGGCGTCGATATCGCCAAGATGGGACGCAAGGATCTGCTGGCGTTGCGGCGCCGGATCCAGGTCATCTTTCAGGATCCGTACAGCTCGCTGAACCCGCGCATGAAGGTCGGCGAGATCATCGCCGAACCGATCATGGTTCACGGGATCGAGCGCGATGCCGCACGCCGCGCCACACGCGTTCGCGAGCTGCTCTCGGTGTGCGGCCTCGATCCGAAATTCGCCGACCGTTATCCGCACGAGATGTCGGGCGGACAGCGTCAGCGCGTCGGGATCGCCCGCGCCCTCGCCTTGGAACCGGAGTTTATCGTCTGCGACGAGGCGGTCTCGGCGCTCGACGTCTCGATCCAGGCGCAGGTGATCAACCTGCTGGAGGATCTGCGCGGACGCTTCGGCCTGACCTATCTTGTTCATCGCGCACGACCTTTCGGTCGTTCGGCATTTGTGCCAGCGTGTCGCGGTCATGTATCTCGGGCCGGGTCGTCGAATTGGCGGAATGCGACGAACTCTTCGACAATCCGCTCCATCCCTACACCCAGGCGCTTTTGGCGGCGGTGCCGGTGCCCGATCCGAGCGTCGAGGCGGAGCGCACGTTCCGGCCGGTCAGGGGCGAGGTGCCGAGCCCGATCAACCCGCCCTCGGGCTGCGTCTTCCATCCGCGCTGTCCAATCGCCGTCGAGAACTGCAAGCAGGCACGACCCGAACTGCGCGAGCTGCGGCCGGGCCATTGGGTCGCCTGCAGCGAGGTGCAGTAATGTACCGATACATCATCAAGCGCTTGCTGCTGGTGATCCCGACCCTGGTCGGCGCCGCGGCGCTCGTCTTCTTGTTGATGCGGCTCATTCCCGGCGACATCTGCGTGGTGCGGCTCGGCTCGGGTGGCGGCACGTTCGATGAACGGGCTGTCACCGCCTGCCATGCGCAACTCGGCCTCGACCGCCCGGTATTCCTGCAGTTCGTCGATTTCGTCTGGGGCTTCTTCCGCGGGGACTTCGGCATTTCGATGTGGTCGGGAAAACCCGTCCTGTACGAGATTGCCGCACGCTTTCCGGTCTCGCTCGAAATCGCGATCATGGCGGTCGTTGTCGCCAACCTGATCGCGATCCCGCTCGGGACGATCTCGGCCTTGAAGCAGAACAGCCCGATCGATTTGGCGATCCGGGTGTTCTCGATCGCCGGTCTCGCGACTCCGTCGTTCTGGCTCGGCATTCTGTTCATCCTCGCGATCCTCAACGTCTCGCAGGCGGCGTTCGGCTCGCCGTGGATGCCGCCGATCGACTATGTGCCGATATGGCAGGATCCGCTGCGCAATCTGTCGATGGTGATCTTTCCGGCGCTGACCGTCGGCTACCGAACGTCCGCGGTGACAATGCGCATGACCCGCTCGGCGATGCTCGAGGTGTTGCGCGAGGACTACATACGCACAGCGCGCGCCAAAGGTCTGGTCGAGCACATCATCATCAACCGCCACGCGTTAAAGAACGCGCTGCTGCCGGTCGTGACGCTGATCGGCATCGAGGCGGCGTTTCTGATCGGCGGGCCTCGTGGTCACCGAGCAGGTGTTCAATCTGAACGGCATCGGCCGTCTCTTCGTCCAATCCGTGCAGAACCAAGACTACACGATGACCCAGGCATTGGTGATGCTGGTCGTCGCCGCCTTCGTGCTGACCAACACCGTGGTCGACCTGGTCTACGCCTGGCTCGACCCGCGCATCCGCTACGGGTGAACTGCCATGACGATCGCCGCCCCGACCTCCCGCGCCATTTCCGCCATCGTCGACGATGCGCCGGAAATCCGGCGTTCGGTTTTGCGCAGAGCCTGGATCTTCTGCCGCCGTCAGCCGCTCGGCACCTTCGGTATGCTCATCGTCGTGATCACGGCGATAGCCGGGTTGTCGGCCGACTGGATCGCCCCCTACAACCCGACCGCCAACGACTTTTGCGGCGATGACCGAGGCGCCGAGCTGGGCGCACTGGCTCGGGTACCGATCAGTTCGGGCGGGACCAGTTGTCGCGCATCATTTTCGGCGCGCGCACGGCGCTGATCGTCGGCTTCTCCTGTGCCATCGTCGCCAGCGTCGCGGGGATGGTGCTCGGCGTCGGCAGCGCCTATTTCGGCGGCCGGCTCGACCTTTACCTGCAGGGCGTGCTCGACGTCGTGATGGCCTTCCCGTTGATCATCATGGCGCTGGCTGTCGTCGCGATCTTCGGCACCGGGCGTCCACAATGTGATCGTCGCGATCACGATCCCGCTGATCCCGCGCTGCGCCCGGGTCTTGCGTTCGAGCGCATTGGCGATCCGCGAGGTGCCCTATATCGACGCCGCCCGCGCCTGCGGCTTTGGCCACAACCGGATCATCCTGCGCCACATGGTCCCCAATGTGATGGCGCCGTTCTTGATCATGCTGACGGCCTTTGTCGGGCAGGCGATCCTCGCCGAGGCCTCGCTCTCCTATCTCGGCCTCGGCGTGCAGGAGCCGGTGCCGGCCTGGGGCCTGATGCTGCAGGGCGGCGCCGAGGAATACGCCTCGACGGCACCGTGGATCGCGATCTTCCCGGGCCTCGCGATCGCGCTGACCGTGTTTGGCTTCAGCCTCTTCGGCGACGCCTTGCGCGACGCCCTCGACCCCAAATTGCGCGACCGCTGAGCAACTGATAGCCCTCACCCCGGCCCTTTCCTCGCGGGCGAGGCGAGGGAGAATGCCGCCGAAGCCCTTAGCCCTACACCCAGGCGCGAGAGATTGCGATCCACGGCGCTGTCAACGCGTATTCCTCGGCGTCGCTCCCCAGCCGTGCCAAAAACAGGAATTATCAAATTGACAAAATTGAGGATTTATGGTACATCTTCGAGACAGGGCTTCCACTAGCGGCGGCGTATAAGAGGGCTCTTTTGGTCGTGAAGCCGCTTCTGCAAGCAGTTGAATTCCTTTCCAAAAGCATTGGAAAAACAGCGAAGAACAGCCAGCAGCCTGGCTGTTTTTGGCTCAGCGGAACGTCGTCGGCCCAGGATTTCCACCAAAAGCCGGTCCCGCTGGCTATTATTTCGCTGCAGAAAACAGCAAAAACAGCCAGCAGCAATGTCGCTGCCCCTCACCCTCCCTGCTCGCGCCGCGGCGAGGGGCCTAGCGGCCTTCCCGCACCACCGGGTTGCGCAGGGTGCCGATCCCGGTGATCTCGACCTCGACCGTGTCGCCGTGCTTCAAATTTTCGGGCGCGCCTTCGGTGCCCATCCAAACGACATCGCCGGGGTAGAGGGTCATATATTGCGACATGCGGCTGATGAAGGTAGCCGGGCCAAAGATCATGCTGTTCGTCTTGAAGCGGATCTTTTCGTCGCCGTTGACGCGGACCATCGTCGCTGCCGCGTCGAGGTCGAAATCGGTCTCGATCCACGGCCCCATCGGCTTGAAGGTGTCGGTGTTCTTGGCGCGCCATAAGGTGCGGTCGCCGGCCTGCCAGGTACGCTCGCTCATGTCGTTGCCGATCGTCCAGCCAAGGACGCAGGACAGCGCGTCGCTTTCCGACAAATGCTTTGCCTTGCGGCCGATTACGGCGACAAGCTCGCCTTCGTACTGGACCCGTTCGGTGGCGTCTGCCGGGATCACAATCGGCTCGCCATGAGCAACCAAGGCGTTATTGGCGCGATAACCGATATCCGCCGCCTCGGGCAGTTTTGGGACTTCGCCGCGTTTGTTGGCAGCGGCGATGACGTGCTCGGCGTAATTGAGCCCTGCGCAATAGAAGGTCCGCGGCTCGACCGGCACTAGCAGCTTGAGCGAGGACAAGGACCGACGGGTCGCAGTCTTCTCATAGCCGCTAAACGGGTCGCCGCGCACCTCCGTGACCATTTCGCCGTCGACGATTCCGTATGTCGGCTGTCCATTCGCTTCGTAGCGTACCCAGCGCATTTCTCCCTCCTCTTTAAACCGGCGCCTCGTCCTTCGGCATCAGACGATCGAGATAGCGCCGCTCGCTCATCTCACGTCGTCGGGATGGGCCATGGGCGGGTTTCTTGCTCCGCAACCCGAAAACGCCGCGCAGTATGGCGACAGGGCGTCGCGGTTTGCAATCCTCGCACCGGCCACTGCACAGAGCCGACGCAATTCTTGCCTCGCGGCTGGAAAACGACTGAAGATGCGGTTCTCGTACTGCTGTGACGGGGGCTGCCGTGGATATCGGCGAGAGGCGCCAAGCAAACATCCTGGTGTTGGCTCCGGTCGGGCGCATCGACAACCTGACGAGCACCGAGTTTCAGACCCGGCTGCTCGCCGCCGTGACCTCCGGCTCGGCGGACGTCGTCATCGACTTTTCGGGGGTCGAATACATCTCGAGCGCCGGCCTGCGGGCGCTGATGACCGCCTCGCGGCAAAAGGCGAAAGAGCGGCGGCTCGCGGTGGCTCGCCTCAACGCGGTGGTGCACGAGATCTTTATGATCAGCCGGTTCTCGCACCTCGTTCCAATTTTCGCGACGGTCGAAGAAGCAAGCGCCGCATGGGAGGCGCCGGTCCCGCCCCCGGCGGAGGTGCTGCGCGCCGATCCCACGACCGAAGCGGCGCCGACGCTGCGCGTGCGTTTCTGGGGCACGCGCGGCTCGTTGCCGGCGCCGCTGCGCGAGCGGTCGGTGCGCGGCAAGATCCGCGATGCGCTGCTCGCCGCGCGCGGGCGCAGGCTCGAGACACCGGAAGAAATCGATGCTTTTATCGATCACGCGCTGCCGTTTTCAGTGCGCGGCACCTTCGGCGGCAACACCAGCTGCGTCGAGATCGCCAGCCGGCAGCGATGAATACGTATTGTGCGATCTCGGGACGGGAGTGCGCGAATTCGGCAACCGCCTGCTGCAGGCGCACGGCCGCGGACGCACGCATTGCTTCAACATCTTCCTGTCGCACCTGCACTGGGACCACATCATGGGGTTCCCGTTTTTTGCCCCCGCCTACATTGCGGGCAACCATATTCGCATCTTTGGCTGCCACACGGCGCTGAGCGACGCACTGCACACCCAGCAATCAAGCCCGTTTTTTCCGGTGGATTTTCGTTCGCTCGCCGCGACGATCGAGTTCGTCACCCTCGAGCCGGGCCGCAGCTATCAGGTCGCTGGCCTGTCAGTCACTGCGATCAAGCAATTTCACACCGATGATTCCTTCGGATACCGGTTTTCGCAGGGTGGCAAGTCGATCGTCTACTCTACCGACTGCGAGCACAAATATTCCCACCTGGACGAGAACTACCCATTTGTCGACTTCTACCGAAATGCCGATTTGTTGATTTTCGATGCCATGTACTCGTTTGGCGACACGGTCTCGGTCAAGGAGGATTGGGGCCATTCGAGCAACGTCATTGGGATCGAGCTGGCGCAGCTGGCGCAGGTCAAGCGGCTCGTGCTGTTTCATCACGAGCCGGTCTTGGACGACCGGATGATCGAAGTCGCCCTCGCCGAGACGGTTCGGCTCGAGTGGATCAGCCGCCGGGGCGACAAGGTCGAGGTCATCTCGGCCTATGACGGCCTCGAACTGACGGTCTGACGCGATCCCGCGGTGCGCTGGGGCCTATCCCTATTGCGGGGTCCCGGCCGCGCTGCTGCGCTCGGCGTCGTCGCGGTCGCCTTGCTGGTGCGCGCCTTCGACTTTGCCATCGTCGCGGAGCCGCGCTTGCGCCTGTTCGACCTCGAAGAGCGGCTTTGGCCCGGCTCCAACGACGCGGCGCGGGTCGTGATCGTCGATATCGACGAGAACAGTCTCGCCCGTTACGGGCAGTGGCCATGGCCGCGGACCCTCGTCGCCCAACTGGTCAGCCGCATTGCCGAGGGTCACCCGCGCGTTCTCGGCATCGACATCGTATTCGCCGAGCCGGACCGCCTGTCGCCGCCGGAGATCGCACGGGAACTGACCAATCTTCCGGCGTCTCTGGCGCAGCAGCTCGCGCAATTGCCGTCAAACGATCGCGATCTCACAGACGCGATAAACAAGGTGCCGACAGTGCTTGCGCTGGTTACCGCCCGCGAGGACACGGCACCCTCTGCGGAGCCGCTGCGTCCCGCTCCGATCCGTCAGGCGGGCGGCGACGCGGTGCCGTTTCTCAAAGAATACAAGTCTCTCCTTCGCAGCCTGCCGGATCTCGATGCCGCGGCGCAAGGCACCGGGGCGATTGCGGCGGAGCCGGACTATGACGGCATCGTGCGGCGCGTCGCCCTTGCGGTCAGCTATCGGGGAACCGTCATCCCTGGGTTTGCGCTCGAGGTTTTGCGCGTCGGCGGCGCGGAACGGTCAATCGTCATCGATACCAGCCGGTTTGGCGTTACCGGTATCAGAATGGGCGGGGTCGCGATACCCACCGACGGGCGCGGCCGTGCGATCCCGCATTTCGAACCGCCGCTCGCGCGCTACATCTCGGCGCTCGACGTCCTCGATCCGGCCTTCGATCCCGCCAAGTTTCGCTCGAAGATCGTGCTACTCGGCGTTACCGGGCTTGGGGTCGCCGACCTACAGCAGACCCCGCTCGGTCTCGTGCAAGGCGTCGATGTCCATGCGCAGCTGATCGAATCGGTGCTGCTCGACACCCTCCTGCTGCGCCCGGCATACCTCTTCTTGATCGAGCTCGCGGTGGCTCTGGGGGCCGGTCTCGCGGCGATCTGGTTGCTGCGCTACGACCGGCCGGTGCGCGCGGCGGCCATCGCGCTGGCGCTCGTCACGGGTCTGATCGGTCTTGAGCTGGCGCTGTTCGGATTGGCGGATTTGCTGTTCGACGGCACCTACCCGGCACTTACCTTGCTCGCTGCGTTCGGCGTCATGCTGGTCGGCACATTGCGCTCGACGGAGGCGGAACTCGGCCGCGAGCGCGACGCCAAACAGCGCTACGAGGGCGAGTTGGCTACCGCGCAGGCGATTCAAATGGGCCTGCTGCCGCGACGCTTTCCCGCCTTTCCCGACCGGCCGGAGATCGACGTCTACGCTCGCTATCGAGCCTGCGCGAATGGTCGGCGGCGACCTCTACGATTACTTGCTGATCGACGGCGGACGCCGACTGTTCTTTCTGATCGCCGATGTTTCCGGCAAAGGCGTCCCGGCGGCACTGCTGATGGCGTCGACCAAGGAGGTCGTCCGCGAAGCCGTGCTCAGATTCGGCGCAGCGCTCGACCGCGTCTTCGCGGAGGCCAACCGGAAAACTGCAATCGCCAGCGCCGATCTCGAGAGCGAGGGCGGCGTATTCGCCACCGCGTTCGCCGGGATTCTCGAACTCGAGACCGGCGACGTGACCTATGCCAGCGCCGGGCATCAATCCCCGTTCGTGCTCGGCGGCCGACCGGGGTCTGCGGCAATTGATGACCAAAGGAGGTCCGCCCTTTGGCGCAGTCGACGAGTTCCGGTATCCGATGGATCACGGCCGCATCGAACCGGGCGAGCTGCTCCTGCTCTACACCGACGGAGTGACCGAAGCGGAGGACGCCGATGACACGCTCTATGGCGGCGAACGACTGGCCCAGGTGCTGGCGAATGTACCGTCGATCGACCCCCGTATCATCGTCGGCGCGGTAATCGAGGATGTGCGGCGGTTTGTCGGCGAAACCGAGCAGTCCGACGACATCACCCTCCTGGCGCTGCGGCGGGTTGCTGTCGGCGTCGCGCATTGATGACCGTCCGCTTCGGCCTACCTGACGGTAATCACCACGCTGCGATTTTGCGGTTCCGCGACGTAGTCCGCGGTCGGTACGATGAGGTCGAGCTTGCCTCGGCCGGCGATGGTGATTGCCGTCGGATCGATCCCGTCGCGAATCAGCAGCTTCCGTACTGCTGCCGCACGATCGAGCGACAGCGCCTGATTGGACGCGAAGATCACCGAGTGTGTCGGTGTGGCCGATGACTTCGACCTGGTAGACCGGACGCTGTTTGATGTCGTCGAACACCGCGCGATAGGCAATCCTGGAAGCCGGTGTCAATTGATCGCTGCCGAGGATGAAATAGAGCCGAAAGTGGTGCGGCAGGATCGGCTGCGCGGCGATTGCGCGGCGGAAGATCACGCTGATGTTTCCGCGGCTTTCCTCGACCGGCTGGCTGCTGCCGGAACGCGCTTCGGCGGCCGCATAAGGCTGGTCGAGAGTCGTCACCGTCTTGCCGTCATCGACCGTGATCGCCCCCGCGCCGCCGTCTTGGTTCGGCAGCACCACGAACAAAGCCTGCCGCGGGCAACCCGCAAGGAGGATCGTGCACGCGAGCGCGAGAAGGAGCGGCCGCATGGTTCAATTGTTGCTGTAGACCTGAACCGCAAAAGTCGTGCCACGCACGCCCAATACCGCGGTTGGCGTCTTGATCTTCATCGCCCCGGGCGCGCTGCGGGTAATGTCGCCCGAAACGACGGCGAGCGTCCCTTGCCGCATATCGGCCAGCATCGATCCCCGAAAATTGTTCGAGTCGAAGCGAAATTCGTCGAGCGCGAGCTGGCTGTTCGGGCCGGCCGAAAACACGGTATTGTCGACAAACGTGATGCCGATGCCGCCATTGGGACCGGTTTCGACGACATCTTTTTCGAACAGCGGATCGCCGATTTTTGCCGGCAGGCGCTTGCCCGAGCGCACAATGTCGACTTGCCCGGTCACCTTCTTCACCTGCGCGATCGGCGCCGCCGGCGCTGCGTCGGACGCACCCGCCATCGTAAAGAAGAATGCCGCGGCCAACCACAGCAGCAGGCCCAAGATCGCCTTCTCGGTCAATTCTGTGCCGCCCTATGCAATCTTAGCGCACCAAGTCCTTGACGCGACATATCCGATGGGCCCCGCAGCGACGCTCAGCGCGACGGACGATTGACCGTTGCGACGCGCCAGCCGTGACCGATGCCGGGCCCATCGATACGATCGATGCGGGTAATCGAGCAATTCTCGATCGTGAAGGCGAGCGCGGCTTCGGGATCGAGACCGAGCGCCAATGCGAGGGCCGCGCGGATCGTGCCGCCATGCGCGACGGCGATGATGTCCTCTCCGGGATGCGCCTCGACCAGCCGATGGATCGCCCGCGAGACCCGTTCGATGACCGCGACAAAGCTCTCGCCGCCGGGCGGCGCCACATCGGCCGGCGCATGCCAAAAACGGTGGAATTCGCCGGCGCGCGACTGCTGCAGTTCCTCATAGGTCAGGCCCTGCCACTCGCCGAAATCCTGCTCCGCGAGATCCGGCATCACGACGGCCTCAGGACCGGGGATCGCCTGCGGCCCGGGCAAACCGGCGCGAATGATCGCGGCAGCCGTCTCGTGGGTGCGGCGGAGATTGCTGGTCACCCAGACCGCTTCGCGCGGCAGCTTTTCCGCAAGCCCGATGAACCGCGCGACCTCGGAGCAGTCGCAGGGCAGATCAGCCTGGCCATAAACCCGGCCGTCGCTTGCCACCGGCGCGTGGCGGACCCACCAGAGGCGGGTCACGATCTCGCTCATCGCGCCGCCGCCGCGAGCAGCATCACGATCTCTCCGACTTGCTGGAAGGCTCCGAGGACGTCGCCCGTGTAGCCGCCGATCTGGCGGCGCGCAAGCCTGCCGAGCATCACAGCCGCCACGCTCGTCGCGCCGAGCGCGATCGCCCCGCGCATTGGCCCCAGCGCCGCCATGGCGATCAGGATCCCGATCACCGCGGCGGTGACAACATTCCAGAACCGCGGACTCCCGGCCGCCACCCCGAGACCTCCAGAGCGCGCAGGCGCCATGGCGTACATCGCCGCCGGCAGCGTGGCGCGCGAGACGGCGTGCGCGGCGACCAGCGCAAGGCCGGCATGAATCACATCCGCGATATCGGCGAGCGCCGCGGCGCGCAGGGCCAGGCTCAGCACGGTCGCGAGCACACCGAAGGTCCCCACCCGGCTGTCGCGCATGATCGTCAGCTTCGCTTCGCGATCGCGTCCCCCGAAAAATCCGTCGGCGGTGTCGGCGAGCCCGTCTTCGTGCAACCCTCCGGTTAGCGCAACACTCGCCAGCACCGACAAAATTGCCGCCGGCCAGGCCCCGAGGCCGACCAGCTGGGCGAGTAGGAAAGCCAGCGCGGCCAGCCCTCCGATACCAGCCCCAACGAGCGGAAATGCCCAGGCCGAATAGGCGAGCTGCCAGGCGCCGTGCGCCCGCCGGTCGAACGGGAGCGTGGTGAAGAAGGCTGCCGCAGCAGCGAAGCCGGCAAACCACCCCGAATTACGATGCAAAGGATTGTCGGGTGCGCTCATTGCGTCACGATAACCGAACCCGGGAAACGCGGGCGCGCTTTTCCGATACGACGTTAGGGTGGTGCTGCTAGGGTTGTGCGAAAGGCGAGCGTCGTAGGGTGACCGCCGCCGAATCGCTCGACACTTCCTCGACCCTGATTCCACGGAGATGACAAAGAGGAAAATCGCGTGGCCGAGCCGCTGACAACTCTGGATGAAATCCGCGCGCTGTCGACCCATTTACCGGGACCGGATCTTGCGGCCGGCACCGCGGCGGCGGCGCGTCAGGCGCAATTGACCAAGCCGGCCGGTTCCCTCGGTCGGCTCGAAGACCTGGCGATCTGGCTGGCGACCTGGCAAGCCCAGCACCCGCCGCGGCTCGACCATCCGCGAACCCTGGTGTTCGCCGGCAATCACGGGGTCGCGGCGCGCGGTGTCTCGGCCTATCCCGCCGCGGTCACCGCGCAAATGGTACAGAACTTTATCGCCGGCGGTGCTGCGGTGAACCAGTTGTGCCGCGTGTTCGACGCCGATCTCAAAGTCTACGAGATGAACCTCGACGCGCCGACCGGCGATATCACGGCCGAACCGGCGATGAGCGACGAGGAATGCGCCAAGGCAATGGCCTATGGCATGATGGCGGTCGAGCCCGGCATCGACGCGCTGGCGCTCGGCGAGATGGGTATCGGCAATACCACCGTCGGCGCGGCGCTCTGCGCCGGGCTGTTCGGCGGCGCCGCGGAGGTGTGGACCGGACCCGGAACCGGGGTCACCGGCGCCGCGCTCGAGGCTAAACGCGATGCGGTGGCGCAAGCGGTGGCGCGCCATCGCGACGCGGCGCGCGACCCGTTCGACCTGTTGCGCCGGTTAGGCGGTCTCGAACTCGCGGCGATTGCCGGAGCGGTCATGGCGGCCCGGCTCGGCCGCGTGCCGGTCGTGCTCGACGGCTTTACCTCGACCGCCGCCGCCGCGGTGCTGTTCGCCGCCGACCGCCATGCCCTCGACCATTGCGTTGTCGGGCATGTCTCGGCCGAGCCGGGGCACCGCCGGCTGCTCGAAGAAATCGGTCAGCGGCCACTGTTCGATCTCGGGATGCGGCTCGGCGAAGGCTCGGGGGCGAGCCTTGCCTTTGGCGTGCTGAAGGCGGCAGTCGCCTGCCATAACGGCATGGCGACTTTTGCCGAGGCCGGGGTCAGCGGACCCGGCTAAGTCCTATCTCAGGAGCAATTGTCCGACGACGCTCGCCGGCGGCAGCTCGAACCCAAGCGCAGTCACTCGCCCATCTGCAACAATGCACCGCGGCGACGCGCATTATGAAAGGAGACAAAAAAGACGGCGGCGCCCAGCCCCAGATAAACGAAGTCGAGCAACAGCGCGATGAAGAAAAAATCAGCGCGGAAGACCCCCGAGAACAGCACCGTCCGCATCCCCTCGAAAACATAGGTCGATGGCAAGACCCAGGAGGCGTGCTGCAGCCAACCGGGTAATGTCGAGACCGGGTAATAGACCGCACTGATCGGCGACAGGGTAAAGACCACGGTCCAAGCCAGCCCCTCTGCCCCCATGCCTTGGCGCAGAATCAACCCGCAGATCGCCAGGCCGAGCGCCCAGCCCATGATCAAAAGCACGGCAAAGAACGCGACAATCGGCAGCCCCATCGCGAATATCGAATAGTGATAGAGCGGGATCGCCAGCAGCGCCGCCGGCATGATGCCGAGCAGCACCCGGATCATGCTCATCGACAACAGCGATAGCACCCACTCGTAGGGGCGCAACGGGGTGACGAAGAGATGCCCGAGATTGCGCGCCCACATCTCCTCGAGAAACGACATCGACAGGCCGAGCTGACCGCGGAACAGCACATCCCACAGCATGACGGCGGCGAGCAGCACGCCGAAGGCGCGGAACACATAGCTGCTGTTGACATAGAGGAACTGGCTCATAAAACCCCAGATCAGCATCTGCAGGGTCGGCCAATAGAGGAGCTCCAGGGTGCGCGGCCACGAGCTGCGCAGCAGATAGAGATAGCGCAGCAGCATCGCCCAGACCCGGCTGGCCGAAAAGCCCGGCTCACGCCTCACTTTGCCGGTTCCAGCAGTGCCCGCGGCTCGCGCGCGATATCGAGGAAGACTTCTTCGAGATTGGTGCGGCCATAGCGGCCGATCAGCTCCTGCGGGCTGCCGCGGTCGACGATATGGCCCGCCTTCATCATCATGACCTCCGAGCACAGCCGCTCGACCTCGCTCATATTGTGCGAGGCCATCAGGATCGTCGCGCCGGTGCGGGCGCGATAGCCTTCAAGGTAGCTGCGCACCCAGTCGCCGGTATCTGGGTCGAGCGAGGCCGTCGGCTCATCGAGCAACAGCAGCTCCGGCTCGTTCAACAACGCCTTCGCGAGAGCGACGCGGGTTTTCTGCCCGGCGGAAAGCTTGCCCGCCGGCCGTTCGAGAAAGTCGGCGATCTGCAGATCGGCGGCCAGACGCTCGATGCGCTGGCCCCGCCGCGGCAGACCGTAGAGGCGGGCATAAATCAGCAAGTTCTGGCGCACGGTCAAGCGATGCGGCAGGTCGACAAAGGGCGAGGAAAAGTTCATCCGCGGCAGCACCCGGTAGCGGTGCCGCAACATGTCCTCGCCGAGAACGCGCACCTTGCCGGAGGTCGGCAGCAGAAGGCCGAGCAAGATCGACAGCGTCGTCGTCTTGCCTGCGCCGTTGCCGCCGAGCAACGCAGCGGTGATCCCGCGCGCGACCGTGAAACTGATCCCGTCGACCGCGACGGCAGTCGGATAGCGCTTGATGAGATTGTCGACTTTGACGGCAGGAGCGATCATCGCCCCTATATGACTCGTTGCGGAGTGTTCGGCCAGCACGGCGCTAGCGATATAGAGCGGGGGTTGAGCCGACGAACAACGAGATTTTGCCTTGCGGCAACCGGGAGACGAGGTCACTGGGTGAGCGACACAAACCCGATCGCTTCGAGCGAACCCGCCACCGGCTTTGGCCGGATCAGCTTGCGCACCCTCGTCCCGATCCGCTGGGTAGCGATCGCCGGGCAGGCGCTGACCATCTTGATCGTTCATTACGGCATGGGCTTCCGCTTGCCCATTGCTCCGGCGCTCGGGGTGGTCGCCGGCTCGGTTCTGCTCAACGCCGGATTGATCCTGCTCCGCCAGGCTGCCGCCCGGCTCGGCGAGAGAGACGCCGCCCTCTGTCTCGGCTACGACATCCTGCAGCTCGCCATCCTGCTCTACCTGACGGGCGGACTGCAGAACCCGTTCTCGATCCTGATCCTGGCGCCAGTCACCGTCGCGGCGACGATCCTGTCGCGCCGGCCGGTCATCGCCCTTTCGATCCTCGCTGTGGCCGCGATCAGCGTGCTCGCCCTATGGCACAGGCCTTTGCCGTGGCGCACCGAACCGCTGGTATTTCCGGCCGAGCTGATCCTCGGGATCTGGGTAGCGCTGGTGCTCGCGACCGTCTTCATCGGAGGCTATACGTGGAGCGTCGCGCAGGAGGCGCGGCGCTTGCGCGATGCGGTGACGGCGACCCAGCTGGCGCTCGCCCGTGAGCAGCGGGTCTCGGCAGTCGGCGCGCTCGCCGCAGCGGCGGCGCATGAACTCGGCAGCCCGCTCGCGACGATTGCGGTCGTCGCCAAAGAGTTGGTGCGCGATCTCCCCGGCGACAGCCCGCATGCCGAGGATGCGGCATTGCTGCTGAGCCAATCCGAACGATGCCGAAAAATTCTCGCCGAACTCGCGCGCCAGCCCGAGCACGACGGCGGGTCGCCCTATACCCGCCTGCCGATCTCGGCGCTGGTCGAGGCCGCCGGCGCGCTTCACCAAGATCAGGGGGTGAAGCTTATTTTCGCTACGGCGGGGCAGCCCGGACCGGAGGAGCCGCTGGTCCGGCGCAGCCCCGAAATCATGCATGGTCTCAACAACCTGATCCAGAATGCCGTCCAGTTCGCCCGGCGCGAGGTCAGCGTCACGACGTTTTGGGACAAGCGATCGGTCACCGTCGAAGTCGCCGATGACGGACCAGGCTTTCCGTTTCACCTGCTGGGGCGCCTCGGCGAGCCTTACATTTCAACGCGCACCGGCGCGTCCGACCACATGGGGCTCGGCATCTTCATTGCGCAGAGCCTGCTGGAGCGCAGCGGCGCCAGGCTCACCTTCGATAATCTGCCGGAGGGCGGCGCACATGTTGCGATTTTCTGGAATCGTGCCAATCTGGAAATGGTGGAGAAAATTCGCTCGTCGGCGGTAACGGCTCAAATGCATCGTTAGCCGGAGTTGCGCGGCGGGCTGCGTCAGAGGCTAAAATCATGGACGTTAGCGATCGACCGAACCGACCCGCCGCCGCAGACGGGCTCTCGTCGGGGCTGCAGGGCCTCCCCGAAAGTGAACGCACATTGCTGATCGTCGACGATGACGCGCCGCTGTGCCAACGGCTCGCCCGGGCAATGGAGCGGCGTGGCTTTGTCGTCGCCACCGCCGACAGCGTCGCCGGCGGGATCACCGCGGCGACGGATCAGCCGCCGGCTTTTGCAGTCGTCGACATGCGCCTCGGCGACGGTCGCGGGTTCGACGTCGTCACCGCGCTGCGCCAGGCCCGTCCGGGCGCGCGCATTGTGATGCTGACCGGCTACGGCAATATCGCGACTGCGGTGGCCGCGGTCAAAGCGGGGGCGATCGACTACCTGCCAAAGCCAGCCGACGCCGACGCGGTCGAGCGGGCCCTTCTCGCCCAGGAAGACGCCACCCCCGAGCCCCCCGAGGATCCGATGTCGGCCGACCGAGTGCGTTGGGAGCACATTCAGCGGGTTTTCGAACTGTGCGACCGCAACGTGTCGGAAACCGCCCGCCGCCTCAAAATGCACCGCCGCACCCTGCAACGCATCCTCTCCAAGCACGCGCCGCGAAATTGAGGTCGACCGCCGCGCCCGGCGCGGCGTCAGCTTTGCAGGGCGACTTGCTCTCCGACGAAGCTATCGATCGCGTCGAGCCAGCGGTCGCGGATCGCGTCGGTTTCGAGAAACGGCTCGTGCTTCGAGTCCGGGAACTCGACCAGCCTGCAATCCGGTAAGAGTCGCGCCGCCCGGCGGTGCGCCTCGGGTTCGACAAAGGCCTCGATCCCGGCGCTGGCGAGCAACACCGGAATTTCGATACCGACGAGAAACTCCCGCTTGCCGATCCTGGCAGCCACGCGAAATGCCTCATCGAGCCAACCATAGGTCGGCTCGTCGACGCGCAACCGGGCACGAGCCGAAAACCAGCCATATTGCAGCCGGCAGCGCTCGGGATCGCTCGAGATGCGGCTGCCCTCCGGCGAGGGAACTCGATCGGGGCGCCAAGGGCCTGCCCCCGGAATAAAGCACAGGCCGAGACCCGATGCGCGGGCCGCGCCGGTCAGACAGCGAGCGACGGGACGCGGCAGGCGGCCGGTACGGATTTCGAGCATCGGCGCGGACAGGATCGCGCCGGAGAACAGGCCCGGGAACTGGCGCAGGCACAAGAGTGCAATCGCACCCCCCATTGAATGCGCGAGCAGAAAGCGCGGGTGACGAGGCGCGGGCAATGTCTGGGCAAACAGCGCAAGCTCCCGGGCATCGCGGTCGTAGCGGCGCGGGCGCGGGCGGCTCGGCCAGCGCCGCGGGCGTTCGGAGCCGCCTTGGCCCCGCCAATCGAGACACCACATCGAAAGCCCGCGTGCGGCAAGGTCGGCAATCGTCTCGAAATATTTTTCGATGCATTCGGTGAAGCCGCCGACCATCACACACTCGGCGCGCGGCGTTGCGGCCGGCAAACGGCCCCAACGCAGCGTCGCTCCGTCCGGCGCGGCAAAGCGACCCCAGACAAAGCCCGACGGTTCGAGAAACCGCGCGGGGAAATACGGCGCGACGTCCATCTTGTCGGCGAATCGCTGCGCGCCGGGCAAGTGGCCTTCTTCCGATGAAGGGTTGGCAAAACTAGTGTCGTGCATTTACCACCTGAGACCATGCCACCGCGCCGACCCTCTTTGGACGAACCGCAAAAGCATCTTCGCACGGCAAAATTGCATCGACATTAATGAATGGACGATTGTAATAAAAGCGTCGCTTACGCTGCAAAGCACCATTTCGCAGCGGATTGATCAGCGAGCACCCCAAGCCACTTATCGTTGGGCGCAACTCACCAGAAGCAAATGGATGTCGCTTCCCGGATCAAGGGGAGTAGGTAATAGGACCGGACAAGGGATTACATTCCCTATTATGCTGCATAGCAGCATATTGCTAATTGCAGGCGTATTAACTTAACAGCTCGTTGATTATCGGATTAGCCGTGACTGAACGTCTGCGGCGGGCAGTAGATCGATTTGGAGAAGTCTGGTTATGAAATTGTTCGAAGGAACGATCTTGGGCGCGGTGCTGGCTTTGGCCTTGGTCGCCGCCGGAAACGCCGCGGAACCGGCGCCCACTACATCCGCTAATCCGCCTCAGGTTGCGACTAATCCCGGCATACCTTACTCCTACGGGCGGATCCCCGGGCCTAAGGTGGGTCCCAACAATTGGATCCCTTCGCCCGCTTCTGGCGCAACCCCATCGACCACAGCGACCAATCCCGGTGTGGATACCCCAGGCCGCTACTATTCGGGGAAGAGTTTTGGCCCCAAGCCCAATTAACCGGGTGGAAGTTAGCTAACCTGTGTCCCTCTCCGCTGACGGCGGAGAGGGACAATTCGGAAGGTTCGATGAGGCCGCGTCCCGGCGCGTGCGCAGCAGATATTCGCGGCCGGCTTTTACCCTCGGCATACCGTCATAAGCGATGATGTCCGCCGTCGCGTAGGTCTCGCTCCACAGTTCGGGCAGGTACGAGCCCGTACCAATTGCGTCGATCGGGGCATTCGCGGCGGCCATGATCCGACATTTGGCCGGGCCAAACCCCGAGCTTGCGACAATCTTGACCGCAGTAAAGCCGGCCTCGTCCAGTACCTGACGCAATAGCCAGATCGCTGCAGCCGATACCCCCGTACCGACCAAATGGCGCAGCTCCTCTTCGGTGCGATAGCCGCGGATCGAGTGCGGCGCGTGACGCTCGAGCACCTCATAGGAGCGGGCGGGGTCGAGCCCTTCGCAGTAACAACTCCCGGGAGTGTCGAGGCGAAGGGCGAGCCGACCTTCCTTGGCGAGCTCCGGGAAGCGCCGCGCGACTGCAAGCGCGTCCGATAATTCGCGCCCGAAATAATCGACCAGCACAGTCAGCGGCTCGTCCGGGAAGGTTTCGCGGAACATCTCCGCCGCACGCACCGTCGAACCGGCATAGCCGATCAAAGCGTGCGGCATCGTCCCGAGCCCTTTCGCCTGCGCGAAAAACCGCGCCGTCGCATCGGCTGCGCATCCGACAAAACCGACCGCACCCACTTCGCGCTGCGCCTCGGCCGAGCCGACCGACGCCGCGTAAGCCATCATTGCCGCCATCTCGGCGCCGGCGCAGTGCCGTGCGTCCATCGCCAGGAAACTGACCTTGGGCAAGTCGGCGCACATCGCATAGGCGTTGTAGGCGGCGACACAAGCAGGCCCGAGCTTTTGCAGCAGCACGGTTTCCAGATCGACGAGGTGGAACAGCGAACCGCTGACGTAAAGAATCGGGTCGCCGGCCCCGACCCACGCACCCTCGGGGCGGCTGAGCTCGATATCAAACCTCTGGCCGCGCTGGGCTGCGGTGCTTTCGAGAAATTCGATCGCAAAACGTGGCGCGCAGATCACCGGCCGGCGCATAAAAATCGCATAAGTCGCCGAGGAATCGCCGAAACGCCCGACGATCGTCTTGGTTTTCAGGAAATAGCTGTCGGTCTGCGCGGCGAGCGTCGGCGACTGGTCGGCCGCCAACGCTGGATCATAACGCCGTGGCGTAGCGGCTCGGGCCATGACTGCCATTGGACTGGCGCGCGCGCTTCAATGCCTCGGCGAGTTCGAAAGCAAGTTCGAGCGCCTGGCTCGCATTGAGCCGCGGGTCGCAGTGGGTCAGATAGCGGTCGGCGAGAGACGACTCGCTGATCGCCTGGGCGCCGCCGATGCATTCGGTGACGTTTTGGCCGGTCAGCTCGAAATGCACGCCGCCGGCATAGCTCCCCTCGGCTGCATGGACCGCAAAAGCGCCGTGCACCTCATCGAGAATACGGTCAAAGGAGCGGGTCTTGAAGCCGTTCGAGGAGGTAACAGTGTTGCCGTGCATCGGGTCGCAGCACCATACGACCTGACGGCCTTCGCGCTGGACGGCGCGGATCAGATAAGGCAGCCGCGCCTCTACCTTATCCGAGCCCATTCGGGTGATCAGAGTGAGTCGACCCGGTTCGTTCTCGGGGTTCAACCGGTCGATCAGCCGCAGCAGGTCGTCGGGTTCGAGCGTTGGACCGCATTTCATTCCAATCGGGTTTTTCAGGCCGCGCAGAAACTCGGTATGGGCGCCGTCGACCTGACGGGTGCGGTCGCCGAGCCAGACCAAGTGTGCCGAGCAGTCGTACCAGTCGCCGGTCGTCGAGTCGATCCGGGTCAGCGCCTCTTCATAGGACAGGAACAGCGCCTCGTGCGAGGTATAGAACTCGGTCTCGCGGATCTGCGGCGTCGTCTCAGAGTTCGAGCCCGCAGGCGGCCATGAAATCGAGCGTCTCGGTCAGCCGGTCGGCAAGCGCGCGATACCGCTCGCCCTGCGGCGAGTCAGCGACGAAATCCTGGTTCCACGCATGAACCCGGTGCAGGTCGGCATAGCCGCCCTGGGCGAAGGCGCGCAACAGGTTCAGGGTCGCGGCCGACTGGCTGTAGGCCTGCACCATGCGCTGCGGATCGGGTTCGCGGGCGGCGGCATCGAACTCCAGACCATTGATGATGTCGCCGCGGTAGGACGGCAAGGTGCGGCCATTCTGGCTCTCGGTATCGGAAGAGCGCGGCTTGGCGAACTGACCGGCGAGTCTGCCGAGCTTGACCACCGGGCAGCCGGCGCCAAAGGTCAGCACCACCGCCATCTGCAAGAGCACCTTGAACATGTCGCGGATATTGTTCGGGTGAAATTCGGCAAAGCTTTCGGCACAGTCGCCGCCCTGCAACAGGAACGCCTTGCCGGCCGCAACCGCGGCGAGACGCTCCTTCAGCCGCCGCGCCTCCCCGGCAAAGACGAGCGGCGGAAAGCGGTGCAATGTCTCTTCGACGCGGGCAAGCGCCGCTTCGTCGGAATAGCCCGGGACCTGCCGGATCGGCAGGCCGCGCCAGCTGTCGGGTGACCATGCTACGGTCATGTCACAATCCCTCCGCGGCGTCTCGTCGCGAATTGGGGGCCGCTCTGGTCATGCATCACCTCCGAGGTTGGAAGCCGCTTCACGATCGGCGACATTCGGATCAGTGAGAGCATGAAACGCGAAAGCCGCCTCGGCGGGCGGCTTCGGGAAAACGCGCAAACGCGATCCTAGGCCGCCATAATGTACCGGCAGTACCAAAATCGCGCGACTTGATCGGGGCCGCACAGAGCCCTCTCTTTGTTCATAAATGCACGCTAACGGCAAGACCGGCCCGAAGCAAGCTCCTTGTCGAACCGCTGGGCGGCTCTATCTCGCAACGACAAACGGCCGAACTACCCGAACAAAATCTTCCTCGGCCGACCGATGCTCGACAAGCGCGATCACTTCGTCGGCCCAACGGGTGGTGTCGTCGATCGCTAGATCGTAGCCATTCTGACGCAGAAAATGCCACATCGCTTCAAAAGCCGTACGCTTGTTGGCTTGCTCGAAAGCGTGCGCCCGAGCAATGCCGGCCATTAGAACGACGGCGAGAACAACGATGTCGTCTTCGCCAAAGCCAAAGAAGTTTCGCGGCCGCGCCAATGCGCTCTCAAGCAAGCCGCGATCACGCAAGAAGTGCGGCTCTCCCGACGCCTCTGCTTCCAGTCGATTGTAATCGATGACGGCCTCGATGGGCAGCCACCTCGGCTCATTTGGCAAGGGCCGCTCGGATCTTCGGGAACCTCGCCATAAACTCGCGACTCAACGCCTCGTGATCGATGGTGCCGGCAATGGGGCGCGCCCGCAGAAGACCCTCAGGACCAGATCTCCGGTTCGCCGACAATGCGAGCAGCCTATTGCGAAGGGTCTTATAGAGCTCGAGCGAACCGACGGCGATGTCGAGGATTTCTTGAAAGCATTCTCGGACTCCTGGATCCAACTTATCGCCATGCCTGGCCAGCTTCTCTTCGAGCGCCGCCATCTGGGGGCGGAGCCTTTCCGCCTTCGCTCGCTCCCTCTCAAGGACGGCCTCGGCGATCTGCTCCAGATGCACGGGGTCTGCATCACCCTGCGCGGCTTCTTCGTAGAGCTTGTCGAGATCATCACTTTGCTTCGCGAAAGCGGCTCGACTTTTCCGCCGCAGATCGCGCAGTCGCGCGACTAAACCCGGTTCGGCGACTGACGCTGCATCCGATGCGAGCGCATCGATCAGCGCCGCCATTGGCAGGTCATACTGTGCAATGTCGGGAATATGGGCCATGTCTCGCAATGTGCTGCCGCGATTGCTATAGCGCAAGAGAAGTTGCCGACAGACGTCCCGTCACTCGGCCGCCAGCTTCGACCGAATGACCTTCTCGCGCATCGTGACGAATTCCTCGGCGGCGCTTGGGTGAATGCCGACGGTCTCATCGAACATGCGCTTTGAGACGCCGCATTTCACCGCGATCGCCAGACCTTGCAGGATCTCCGGCGCGTCGGGGCCGAGCATGTGGCAGCCGACCACCCGTTCGCTGCGCGCATCGACGACGAGCTTCATCAGGGTGCGCTCGTCACGCCCGGCGAGGGTGTTCTTCATCGGTTTGAAGCGGGCGCAGTAGATATCAACGTCGCCATATCGGCGGCGCGCTTCTTCCTCGGTGAGCCCGACGGCGCCGATCGTCGTATAGACCGAGTAGCCGTGCGGCCGCTTCTCGATGCGTGCGACCTGAGTGCGGCCGTGGATCTCGACACCGCGGCCGCGCATCTCCTGCGCCAGCGCGATGCGGATGTCGTCGTCGAAGCCGTACAGCAATTCCTCGCGGCGGATCAGCTCCACCACTTCGGCGCCGAACCCGTTGAAGATGCCGGCAAATTCGACCGCGATATAACCGGTGCCGACGATGACGATGCGGCGCGGCAGCTGATATCCGGCACGGTCGGGTCCCCGCTGAACGCGGCCGAGATGGCTTCGGGACGCAGAGCCCTGTGCCCCACATAATTTTCGAACCGAGTTCGGCGTAGCTCTACCGAAGGTCTCGAACTCTGAGCGTCACGACATTGTCTCCTTGTTGTTCCGACACCCATGCCTCGGCTTCGTCGCCCAAGATTGAAGTTCCACCGGACTCGCCGTCGCCTCGCGGTCGAGGGGTCAGAATAAGGAGGGTCACTCGACCACCCACGGTCAGCTCGTTCTCTACGTCCGTTAGCGTCAGCATCTTTACTTGTCGGTTTACCTCGTGGAAATCAACGATCCACCAAGTATTGATTGGAACGGGCCGTCGCCCTTTCAGAGATAAGTCCACTGCTTTGACGACCCCCTGCGCGTATATTTCAGCAACTTTTTGATTTGGAAAGTACGCCTCGGACGAGCTGGGGTCAAACCAGTGTGTCCTCAAGTGCGCAACAATTCTCGCTCTCAGGCCCGCATCGGGAAAGATACGTGCCAGCAAATGATCGTTGAAAACGTCCGCGAGCCTCTGGTAGTTGGGCCCGAGCGACGCAATTGCGCGGTTGAGGCCCTCGAGGCGAGCGCGCGCTCCCCTCCCCTTCGAGCACTGGTCCAAGCTATAGGGGACCCAGCCCTTTGCACACGGTACGCTCGCAGGCAATCTAACAGCGCTACCCATGTCTCCCTCCCTCGCTCTGTGTATTCCCAATCTTTAGTGAAATACGACGCTCTTCAGACTTACTGCAATCCTGTCCCCGCGAGTTCGTTCATTGTTCTCTGAGCGGTTCGCACGTCTTGTGTCTCGAACCCCTCAGGCAATTGTTGTAAACACCCCTTAAGGACCTCATAGGCCTCTTGCCGACGGTCCAGGCGCTGCAGCAGCCGAGCCAAGCTCGATCCGGTCTTGAATATCAGCAAGCCTGCCTTTTGGTGTCGGCCGATGGCCAGACTTCGATCGGTATGCCCGTTCCGCTGCCTCGAAATCGGCGTGGGCCCGCAATGCAAAAATGTCGCCCCGCACTCTTTCAACTTCGGCGTCCCACGCCCGAGTGCCAAAGCCCGGTTGCCCGATAGCCTTTTGCAGCGCCCGACTCGCCTCGTCCGGCTGGCCAGCGCGGATATACAACTCCGCAAGACGTACGTAAAATCCAGGAAGACCCAGCTCGGTGGCCGTTTGTTCGAGGGCGGCTACCCCGTCGACCATCTTGGCAATCCCCTCCGAGAGAGACCCCGCTGCACCAGCGACCCAACCAAGGTGACAGGTACTCATCGCCTCGTAGTACGCGTAGTGATTGCGGCGGGAAATGTTGAGCGTTTGACTCGCCAGCCGCTTTTCAGAATTGAGGTCGCCGCACATATGGTACACCCGCGCAGCATGGATTAGGGCGTTGACGTAGCCGTATGTATGCCCAGGGTCACGCGCCCGGGTCGCGGCGATTGCAAGGCCGCGGTTGATGGTAGCCCTTCCGCGATCCAAATATCCAAGGAAGCACTGGGTGCGAGCCAAATAAGAGAGGCAAAAGAGCCCCGGGTTTTGCCCGTGAGTAAAAAAATGAGGTTGATCCGTCTCAGGGCTGCTAAATCCGACGCCTTTTTCAAAGAAGCTCGTAGCCCCTTCAAAGTCGCCTAAATGAAACGCCGCCATTCCGTTAGCAAGATGCGCATCCACGACCGGCCGATCCGGGTGGCGCTCGGCATGTCCGAAAAGACCGGCGGCTAGTTGGCGCGCACCGGCGATATCACCCTTGACAAGGGTACACTGAAACAACCCCCATTCTATATTGAAGGACTGACTGGTGTCGGCACAAGCAACGCAAAGCTCACGGGCCTTTATCAGACCTTCTTCAACTTCGGGAGCTGAATAGCCGCGAAGCGAACGCAGCGCCATGGTCTGAGCCAAAACCAGATCGAGCTCCAGAGCGAGCGGCCTCGAGCCCCCCAATTTTCGCAAATCCGCAAGGGCCGCTCGAAGCATTCCGAGAGCTTCTTCATGCGCCGATCTCGCGATTGCGTCCTTTGCGCCCCTTTGCCAATATCGGATTGCCTCCAGGTGGGACTCGCCCAACGAATAGTGCTGCGCAATCAAGTCATCTGTTGCACCGACCGGTTCTGCTGCCGGCTGCGCGAGTTCGCTGGCAATCCTGAGGTGGATTTGCCGGCGATTTCTCCTGAGCAACGACCGATAAGAAATGTCTCGGATTAGCGCGTGTCTAAAACGATATACGTCGGATGTGCGGGCACTCTGCACAACGATTTTTGAGTTGATCAGGCGGTTCAATTCAGGGGTCAATTCGTCAAGAGACTTTGTCGCGATCTTGGCCAACAAGCCTGGCGAAAATTCTTGCCCTATGGCCGAAGCATGCTGCGCGACTTCTTTTGCCTGGCCCAGTTGATCCAATTGAGCCATCAGCGCATCGCTGATTGTATCTGGCACGGTTCCAGTTTGGTCGCCTTCGCCTTGAGTGGGTAAAGAATCTATTGAATTGACAACTGCCTTGACCAACTCCTCGACATACAGGGGTATCCCCTCCGACTTCGTCACGACAGCGTCGAATTGCGTTTGAGAGATTGCTCTACCCTCCACGACCGCCGCTACCAACTGCTTCGCTTCGACGTCACTCAGTTCTCGAATCTCGCAGATGGTGACGGGCGAAGGGTGTCGGCCATCGGCAGTGACGAGCCCGGCCTCCTCGAAAAAGGTCTCCGCGCTCGTGCCGCTGTCGGTCCGTACGGTAATCGTGATCAGAACACGTGCATTCTTCGCCCAATGCACAAGTCGGCTGAGGAATAGCTTGGACGTCGGATCGATCCACTGAACGTCTTCGAACACGATCAGAAGAGGGCGATCTTTCACACGAGACGCGCACCAATCCCTCAACGCCTCTATGGTCAGATGTCGTTTCACCGCAGGGCTTACGGTCAGAGGCGGGTAGCGTTCGTCTGGCTCGAGACCGAGGAGATCGCCAACGAGAGAAATGGTCTGATAACGTTCGGGATGATGACCCCCGAGAAGAGTGGCAAGCTTCTCGAACTTCTCCCGTTGTGTATCAAGCCGACCAATCTCCGCTAGTCGTTCCAATTGTCTAATTATTGGATAAAGAGGGGCGTTCGCGTGGAATGGCGAGCACTGAAAGATCAATGGTGGCGATGTGTCGTCACTCCGTCCTCGGCCAGCGCGCCGAATACGGGCGGCCAGTTCTGCCGCGATCCGCGACTTTCCAATGCCCGCCTCCCCGGAAATCATCACGACTTGACCTTTGCCCGATACGGCGCGTTGCCGACACTCGAGCAGTATCTCGATCTCTTTATCTCGATCTATCAGCGGGGTGAGGGCTGCGCTTCGCGCCTCCAGGCGGGTTACCTCTCTCTCGCCAATAACTTGGTATACGGGAACCGGCCGGGTAAAGCCTTTGAGGTCTCGCACACCCCAGTAACGATATTCGAACCTTTCAGCTGCCAGTCGTCTGGTCAGGGCGGATACGACGACGCTGTTGGGATCGGCCACTCCCTGTAGACGAGCAGCGAGATTGGCGGCCTCCCCGACGACCGCATCTCTGTCCGAGATACCCTCGGCCACAACATCGCCAACAACCACCAACCCCGTTGCAATACCGATTCGCACCCTAAGGTCCAAATCGGTAAAGCGTCCTTCGCCTCTGTTCAGTTCGGAGACGGCGTCCACGATTTCGCGCCCAGCGCGTACCGCCCTTTCGGCATCATCTTCATGCGCTGCAGGGTACCCAAATAAAATCAGGAGGCCATCGCCCACATAGTTGGCGATATATCCGTTGTAACGCCTAATGGATTGCGCGCACGCTTGCTGGTAGGCAGCGATTACCTCTCGAAGATCTTCGGGATCGAGCTGGCTGGACAACCCGACAGAATTGACCAGATCGCAGAACATCATCGTGAGTTGTCGTCGCTCGGCCTTTTCAGGAGGCATAGAAGACGCCGGAGCAGGAGACGAGCCGCCGGGCGCAGCGAGTAGCTCTATCTCTCGCAGAATAGCCTGGCGGGGAGCAAGCGGGAGCCCCAACTCCTCCAGGTCCTGTTCGGTGGAGACTCGTCAGACGCTCGAAATCTACGTTCAGCCTTTCGAACAGATCGGCGTATTGCTGCAGGCCTATTTCTTCTAGCCAACGTGCTACCTCGGTCACGGATTCATCCCCCGAGGACCTACTTTGGGGTTAGACCGTAACACCTCGAGGCCGGCGATTCTACCAACCGCTTGGTATCCGCGCATAACGAATGGGATCCCAAGACCCATAGAGGAAACCCCGACTGTTGAGAGGCTTCCCTACTCCGCCGCCAGTTTCGTCGGCCTCACTACCTTCTCGCGCATCGTCACGAATTCCTCGGCGGCGCTCGGGTGGATGCCGACGGTCTCATCGAACATGCGCTTTGAGGCGCCGCATTTTACCGCGATCGCGAGGCCCTGCAGGATCTCGGGCGCGTCGAGGCCGAGCATGTGGCAACCGACGACCCGCTCGGTGCGGGCGTCGACGACAAGCTTCATCAGGGTGCGCTCGTCGCGCCCGGCGAGGGTGTTCTTCATCGGTTTGAAGCGGGCGCAGTAGATGTCGACCTCGCCATATTGCCGGCGCGCTTCCTCCTCGGTCAGGCCGACGGCGCCGATCGGCGGCTGGCTGAACACCGCCGAGGGCACATTGGCGTGGTCCATCCTGATCGGGTTGTCGTTGAACAGGGTCTCGGCGAGGGCGCGCCCTTCGGCGATCGCAACTGGCGTCAGATTGATCCGGTCGGTCACGTCACCGATCGCGTAGATGTTCGGGATACTACTGCCGGACCATTCGTCGACGACGACGGCGCCATTGCCTGTGGTCTCGACGCCGATCTCGGCGAGACCGAGCGCCTTTGTGTTCGGGTTCCGTCCTGTCGCGTACATGACGACGTCCGCGGAAAACTCCTGGCCGATCGTCGTATAGACCGAGTAGCCGTGCGGCTCTTTCTCGATGCGCGCGACCTGAGTGCGGCCGTGGATCTCGACACCGCGGCCGCGCATCTCCTGCGCCAGCGCGATGCGGATGTCGTCGTCGAAGCCGTACAGCAATTCCTCGCGGCGGATCAGCTCGACGACTTCGGAGCCGAACCCGTTGAAGATCCCGGCGAACTCGACGGCGATATAGCCACCGCCGACAATCACGATGCGGCGCGGCAGGGCGGGCAAGTCGAGCGCCTCGTTGGACGAGATCACATGCTCGATGCCGGGAATATCCGGTACCGTCGGATGCGACCCGGCGGCGATCAGGATCTTGTCGGCGGTGTAGGACCGGCCGTTGATCTCGACCGTGTGCGGATCGACGAGCACGCCCCTGCCTTCGATCAGCTCGACCCCGCTGTTCTTCAGCATGCTCCGATAGATCTGCGACAAGCGCTCGATCTCCCGGTCCTTGGCATCGATCAGGGCGGGCCAGTCAAAGCTCGGTACCGGCACAGTCCAGCCAAAACCCGCAGCATCGGCGAAGGCGTCGGCAAACTGCGCGCCATAGACGAGGAGCTTCTTCGGGACACAGCCACGGATCACGCAGGTGCCGCCGACCCGGCTCTCCTCGCAAATCGCGACGCGCGCGCCATAGCTCCCGGCCCGGCGCGAGCTGGCGACGCCGCCCGACCCGGCTCCGATCGTAAACATGTCGAAATCATAGCGCGGCATCGCGGCCTCACTCCGTCATCGCAGATTTTGGTCGATCTTCTGGTTGTCACAACATGGGCCGCCCGGCAAGCTTCGCCAGCGAGTTTCGGAGATTTCGGACACATGGCTGGGCCGCGGCGGGATTGCGCCTTACGAGCAGCGGTTGTATCGCTGGGATGGTGACCCTCCGACGAGGCGGCCAAGCAAGATGAAAGTCTTTGTGTTCGATCTCCTGGCTTATGGCGAACAGCTCGAGCACTTGAAGGTCGGCAACGAGCTGCCCTACCCGCTGCCAAAGCAATTCTTCAAGCCGGACATCGCGGCGCGGACCTACGCCGAACACTTGGAAGCGTGGGAGGAGCTCGACCGCTTGGGGTATGACGGTGTCGGGTTCAACGAGCACCATTGCTCGCCTTACGGGCTGATGAACTCGCCGAATCTATTGGCGGCCGCAGCGGCGCAGCGCACCAAGCGGCTCAAACTGCTGATCTACGGTAATCTCTTGCCGTTGCACGAGCCGCTGCGCCTCGCCGAAGAATTGGCAATGCTCGACTGTATGTCCAATGGGCGCCTGATTTCCGGCTTTGCCCGCGGCATCCCGCGCGAATACCAGGTCCATAATGTGCCACTGGCTCAGTCACGCGCCCGCTTCGAAGAGGCGTTCGACATCATCCGCGAGGCATGGACCGAGGAAGTATTCTCGTACCAGGGCGAGTTCTGGTCGTACAAGGATGTGGCGATGTGGCCGCGGCCGATCCAGCGGCCGCACCCTCCGATCTGGATGCCCATCGTCGGCAGCAAGGAATCGATCGAGTTCGCGGCGAAGCACAATTTGCCGATTACTCCCGGGCTCGGCCGCTCCCGCGGCTTGCGCGACGACATCATCCGCTACTATGCGCGATGCCTCGCGCAGGCCGGCCACCGCATCACCCCCGATCATTTGTCGCTCGGCATCAGCGCCTATGTCGCCGACAGCAAAGCCGAGGCGGTGCGGGAGATGGGACCTTACCATCTCTATTTCAATCGCACCTTGTTCAGCCATGGCAATTTCACCGAAACCGAGCGGCAGCGCCAAACCGGATATTCGAGCGCTGGATCGACCGACTATGTGAGCCCGGAAAACCGGCGTGCCGCTCAGTTCGCTCGGGAGGATTTCCGCAATCTGACGATGGCCGAGGTCGAGCGGCAGGCCGAGCAAATGCCGTGGGGTACCGCGGCCGAGGTCACCGAGCGCATGATCGAGGCGGCGGAGAGCGCCGGCGCCGACAATGTCCAGATCAGCCTCAACCGCGGGGTCTTGCCGCATGAGATGTTCATCGAGCAGATCCGCCGCTTCGCCCGCGACGTGCTGCCGGCGTTGCAGGCCCACAAGGTCACGCGCGTCCCGCTCGTAGAGGAGGCGCCGGTCTAAGAGCCTGACCCAAAAGCGTCTTGCATTGGGACCCGGACGGCACGCTTCTGGGTTACGGGACTCACTTGATGGCGAACAACGATGTGGGAGGAGGAGCACCGTCGGATTTATCGCCGGGAGGGCGACGGCTATCCGAGCGATCTGAGGGATGCGGAGTGGGCGCGTCTGGAGCGCCGGGTGGGCGACCGCGCAAGACCGACATGCGGGCGGCGATGAACGCGCCATCCTCTATTTGCTGCGCACGGGCTGCCCCTGGCGCTATCTGCCCCGCGACAGCTTTCCGCCACGCTCGACGGTCTACAACATCTTTCGCAAGTTTCAGGGTGACGGCGTCTGCGAGGCGATCTGGGCCGAGCTGTATATGGCGTTGCGCGAGCGGATGGGTCGGGAGGCCAGCCCCTCGGCGGCGGTTCTCGACAGCCAATCGGTCAAATCGACGGAAAAGGGGGCGGTAGAGACAACGAGGTGGCTACGACGCCGCAAGCAGGTGAAGGGCCCTAAGATCCATGCCTTGGTCGACCGAAGGGCTGCCAATGCGGGTCGTGGTCCACTCCGCCGCGATCCAGGACCGCGACGGGGCCAGGTTGGTCCTCGACAAGATACGCCGGCGCTTTCCTTGGCTCGAACTGATCTGGGCCGATGGCGGCTACAACGCGTGGCAAGTTGACGCTGCGTTGGCAAAGTTGACGCTGCTGCGAATGGAGATCGTCAAGCGGAGCGACGAGATGAAGGGCTTCGTCGTCCTGCCGCGCCGCTGGGTTGTCGAGCGCACCTTCTCCTGGTTCGGACGAGACCGGCGTCTCGCCAAAGAAACCCTGGCCACGTTCGTCACCTCGCCTCCATCGAGCTGGCCCTCAGGAGACTTGCCAGGGCGTAGGTCGTGAGCACGACAAACTAACGGGGTTGCGTTGCACGATGATGGAGGTCTGCAAGGGGATGGTGAGGAGACCTTCGCCGGAACGCGCGGCAGCGACGAGGATGCGCCGATTCCGGCCATTCGTAAGGCGGCCAATCGAGCCGCCGGGTTCGATCCACTTCAGACCTTCGCATCGGATTAAATGCAACGGTTAAGCCATTGATCCGCTTGATGCGGCGAGCCGGTGCATCTTTCTTAAGTTCTGCGCCAGGAGTACGTGCACAATGGTGCGAGGTGACGCCCGATGCTGCAACCACTCAACAACGAGCTCGGTAACCCGGGATCGCCCAAGATGCGACGTTCAGTCATTTTCATCTCCGGCGCGTTCGCGCTCGGTCTGGCGATCGCAATTTATGCCGTGTCGTCAGTCTGGTCCGGTAGCACCGCGGTCTCCCCCAACCCGCCGAGGATGGTGTGGGTCCCGGGCGGCGAGTTCACGATGGGCAGCGACGATCCAAAGGCCCGCGCGGATGAGCGTCCGAAAAATCGAGTCCGCGTCGATGGCTTCTGGATGGACAAGACCGTGATTACCAACGCGCAGTTCCGGCGTTTCGTCGAGGCGACCGGCTACGTCACCGTCGCCGAGCGCAAGCCCGACTGGGAAGAGTTGAAAAAGCAGGTACCGGCGGGAACGCCGAAACCACCTGAAGATGTGCTGGTGGCGGGCTCAGGCGTATTCCAGCCGACCAAGGGGCCGGTGAACTTCAGCGATTGGAGCGAATGGTGGCGCTGGCAGCCCGGGGCTGACTGGCGCCATCCCAGCGGTCCCGGCACCTCGATCGACGGCAAGGACGACTATCCGGTCGTCCAGGTCGCGTGGGAGGACGCCGTCGCCTATGCGAAATGGGTGGGTAAACGGTTGCCGACCGAAGCGGAATACGAGTTCGCGGCGCGCGGTGGCCTGGAGGGCAAGCGGTTCGCCTGGGGCGACGAATTCACCCCGGATGGCAAGTTCATGACCAATACCTGGCAGGGCACTTTCCCGGCGACCGACACCGGCGAGGACGGCTTCAACGGCACGGCACCGGTCGCCTCCTACCCGGCCAACGGCTATGGTCTTTTCGACACGACCGGTAATGTCTGGCAGCACGTCTCCGACTGGTACCGGGCCGACACCTATCGTCAGGAAGCCAAGCAGGGCATCGTCTCCAATCCGGTCGGGCCAGCGAGCAGTTTCGACCCGGACGAGCCGCTGTCGCCCAAGCACGTGATCCGCGGCGGCTCATACCTCTGCTCCGAGGCCTTTTGCTTCAGCTACCGGCCCGCCGCACGGATGAAATTGTCGCCGGACAGTGCCCTGCCCAATGTCGGCTTCCGGCTGGTGAAAGGAACGTAGTGTATCGCCTACAGCGAAACGCAATAGGGGAAATCATCTTGAAGGAAATCCTTGCTGCAGTCGCCGTCTTGCTGATCTCGGCATCAGGCTCGCTGGCGCAGACGAGCCCCGCCGCAGAAGGGGTGGGAATGGATCGGACGGTCCTGCCGATCCCGGAACCCACATACCCGCCGATCACCACGCTCGATGCCCGCAACGCCACGCCGCCGCCGCGCTTCGAGGTGAAGGCGCCGGCCGGTGCGCCCAACGTGCTGATCGTGCTGATCGACGACATGGGGTTCGGCCAGTCGAGCGCCTTCGGCGGGCCGATCCACATGCCGACGGTCGAGCGCCTGGCCAACCAAGGGCTGCGCTACAACCAGTTCCACACGACGGCGCTCTGCTCGCCGACGCGGGCGGCGCTGCTCACCGGCCGCAACCATCACATGAACAACATGGGCTCGATCACGGAGACCGCGACCGCCTTTCCCGGCAAGACCGGGCAGCGCCCGAACAGCGTGGCGCCGCTGGCCGAGATGCTGCGGCTCAACGGCTACAGCACCGCCGCTTTCGGCAAGTCGCACGAGACGCCGCCTGGGAGGTCAGCCCTTCGGGCCCGACCGATCGCTGGCCGACCCGCTCGGGCTTCGACAAGTTCTACGGCTTCATCGGCGGCGAGACCAATCAGTGGGCGCCGGCGCTCTACGAGGACATGATCCGGATCGAAATCCCGCCCAATCCGAACTACCACTTCATGACGGATATGACCGACAAGGCGATCGACTGGATCGAGTACCAGAAATCGCTGACGCCGGACAAGCCGTTCTTCATCTACTTCGCGCCGGGCGCCACGCATGCGCCGCACCACGTGCCGAAGGAGTGGATCGCCAAGTACAAGGGCAAGTTCGACCAGGGCTGGGACAAGCTGCGCGAGGAGACGCTGGCCCGGCAGAAGAAGCTCGGCGTGGTCCCGCCGGACACCAAGCTCGCGCCAAAGCCGGAGGCCATCAAGGACTGGGACAAGCTCAGCGCCGACGAGAAGAAGCTCTTCGCCCGCCAGATGGAAGTGTTCGCCGGGTTCGGCGAATATGCCGACCACGAGATCGGCCGGCTGATCGAGGCCATCGAGGACATGGGCCAGCTCGACAACACGCTCATCTTCTACATCGTCGGCGACAACGGGGCGAGCGCCGAGGGCGGCATGAACGGGCTCTTCAACGAGTACGACCTATTTCAACGGCGTGCCGGAGACGGTCGCGGACATCCTGAAGCACTATCGACGAGCTCGGCGGCCCGCTGTCCTACCCTCATTACGCCGCCGGCTGGGCCGTGGCGGGCGATACGCCCTTCACCTGGACGAAGCAGGTCGCCGGCGAGCTACGGCGGCACGCGCAACGGGATGGTCGTCCACTGGCCCAAGCGGCATCAAGGCGAAGGGCGAGGTGCGCGTCGCAGTGGCATCACGTCATCGACATCGCGCCGACGATCCTCGAAGCGGCCGGTCTGCCCGAGCCGAAGCGTCGTGAACGGGACGCCGCAGACCCCGATCGAAGGCGTGAGCATGGTCTACACGTTCGATGATCCCGGCGCGACGAGCCGGCACACGACCCAGTACTTCGAGATCTTCGGCAACCGCGGCGATCTACCACGACGGCTGGCTGGCCGGCACGGTCCACCGGGCGCCGTGGGAATCGAGCCCCGCGCCACCTTCGAGGACGACAAGTGGGAGCTGTACGACACGCGCAGCGACTTCAGCCTGGCGAACGATCTGGCCGGCCAAGAACCCGGAGAAGCTCAAGGAAATGCAGGATCTCTTCCTGAAGGAAGCGGTCAAGAACCATGTGCTGCCGATCGATGATCGCGGCATCGAGCGGCTCAATGCCGGCGACTGGCCGGACGCCCCGACCTGATGGCCGGCCGCACCTCGCTGACGGTCTACGAGGGCATGATCGGGATGACGGAGAACGTCTTCATCAACGTGAAGAACCGGTCGCACACGATCACCGCCGAGGTGACAATTCCCGAGGGCGGCGCCAACGGCGTGATCCTCTGCCAGGCCGGTCGGTTCGGCGGCTGGAGCCTCTACCTGAAGGAGCGGCAAGCCGACGTACACTTACAACTGGCTCGGCCTGCAACGCTACACGGTCGCCGCGGCTCAAGCCGGTTGCCGGCCGGGAAGGCGACGATCCGCTTCGAGTTCGCCTATGACGGCGGCAAGCCCGGCGCGGGCGGAACCGGCACGCTCTTGGTCAACGGGGCGCAGGTCGCGCAAGGCCGAATCGACCAAACACAGTGCTGCGTCTTCTCGGCCGACGAGGGTGCCGACGTCGGCGTCGATGAAGGAACGCCGGTCAGCGAGGACTACCAAGTTCCGTTCAAGTTCACCGGCAGGATCGAGCAGGTGACGATCGAGGTCAAGAACCCGAGTCCCGCGGAGCAGGAGGCCGACGACAAGGCCGGTGCCGCTGCAAAGCTGGAGAAGGATCTCTCCGACTAGTGCGAAAGTACCGGTGTGGTGAGTGAGCCTCACCGGATGATCCGAAACGCTGCGCACGATTTTTTTACGGGTACTCGCCGACGCTGCCAAGGCCGGCGGTGCAGGTTTGCTTTGCATGCCGCCCGGCGCGCACTTTCGCCATGGGCTCAGGCAACGCCGAAGCACGGGACAGGAAAACCGCTTTCTACCCAACCCGGCCAGTTATTAGCGCTGCCTGGAAGGTCGGCTGCGGGGCAACACTTGCCGCTTCACGGCGCCTAGAGCACCGGCAGCTGAGCGCCGATTTCGGCCATTCGCGGAGCCGTGATGGAACCGCTGAAGCCGACCCACAGCAGCCGTTTGCTCTGGCTTACAGAAGCGACTCTCCCCATTAGTGCCGGCGGCAGCTCCAAGCGGGAACAGCGCTGGCGCGCGGATCGCGGGGAGCCCCAGGTCGAAACTGCCTCGAAGCGCCGAACAGCCGATCCAATCCGGCGCAGGTGTCGGGCGGCAGCGTCGCCGCAGGGTCGTCTTCGCTCGCGGCGATGGCCTCGTTCAACACCACTCGGACTTCCTGGCAGGCGATGCTGCGCGCCCGACTGGTCTCGCGCAAAGCGTCGCGCACTTCGTCTGCATGTGCACCAAGGAGTTCCCGTTCCAAGGCGTCAAGCAACGCCGTTAGTCGGGATTGGGAATATCCCATGCGAATCATGGCCAAGACCAAGTCAAATCGTGGCGCAGCAGGGTCCGCCGTATCCGTCGGCGTGTCGTATCATATTCCACGGCAGTCAGGTCGTAATGACGACGAATATCCTCTGCTGCCATGCCGCTGATCAGTCCGTTGATCACTTTAAGCGCTGCCGCGTCGGACGCGAACAACCGTTGAATGGCGGCGAGCGCCTCCGCCGCCGCGCAGGTCCGTTCCGGGTCGTCAGCCCCGCCACTATCGTGCAGAGCAGGCAGACGATCCTGTCGGCGGTGGCGGCGCCAGTGCTCGTCGCAGAGGCTGCGCATGACGCCCGCGAGAAAGGCGAGCAACGGCACGCCCGGCGGCCACGGCCGCGCGCCCGTCAGCGCACGCAGCACCGCCTCGTGCAATAGGTCGGACCACGACATACTGTCGGGAAGGGAGCGAGCCCGCAGCCGGGCGATCGCGTGCAGGCGCAGCAGATCTTCCTCCGACAGCGCGGCCAGCGCCGCTCCCACGTCCCGCTGCGGGGGCACGCCATGTCGGCCCCATTCCCTAAACTGCTGTGACGTGCCGGTCATCGCTCCTCCCGGATGCCATGCGCCTCTGGAACATGGACGCGGACAGCGGTGAACAAAAAAATAAAAATTTAGGTCATGTCCGCGTCTCTCCGCGCCGCGCGCATTGCGCGACAAACGAGGGCATGATGACGCCAACCTCCGAGCAAGTCGCACCGCACACGGCCCGGTTCCCCAACAGAATGGAATACGAAGAATTGGCGATCGTCCGGCGCGCCTATGCCAAGCATGTGCTGGCGAACGCCGACGTCGATGATGCGCGCGTCGAGGCGGCGTTCGCCGCGGTGCGCCGCGAACATTTCCTCGGGTCGGGGCCCTGGCCGATGCTGCGCTGGCCGCGCCGTTATGTACCGACGCCGAGCGACGATCCAGTCTATCTATATCAGGACGCGCTGGTCGGCATCATTCCGGAGCGCGGCTTGAACAACGGCCAGCCGTGGCTGCACGCGATGCTGATTGCGGCGGCGGCGCCGCGGCCGGGCGAGCACGTCGTGCACATCGGCGCCGGGGTCGGCTACTACACGGCGATCCTGGCGCACATGGTGGGCGAGAGCGGCCGGGTCACGGCGCTCGAATTCGATGCCGGCCTCGCCGAGCGCCTCGCGGCGAATTTCGCCGGGCAGCCGAATGTGCGTGCCTTGCAAGGCGACGGCGCGCAGATCGAGTTCGATCCGGCCGATGTGATTTACGTGAATGCCGGCGCGACCCGGCCGGCCGACATCTGGCTCGACCGGCTCAACGATGGCGGCCGCCTGATTTCTGCCGCTGACCTCGGACAAAGGTTTCGGAGAAAACCCCGAAAACATACCGATCCAGCGGCGCGGTGCGGTATTCCGCATCGAGCGCCGCGACAACGAATTCCTCGCGAAATGGATTTCGGCGGTCGCGATCTTTCCATGTGAAGGCGCTCGAGGCGCCGAGTCCGAGCGGGCGCTGGAGGCGGCGTTCGAGAAGGGCGGCTGGGAGCGCGTCACGCGTCTTTGTCGGCATGGCGATCTGCCGGATGAGGAGTGCTGGCTCAAGGCGCCGGATTGGTGCTTGGCATATGCCTGACGAGCGAGTTCTGGCATGAGGCTCGGCGCATGGGTGCCCAGCGCCCTCTTTGGGGGCCTCGGCGCGGCGCCGGGCAACCGCATCGACGAAGATCTGCGGGACAATGACGCCGGTCCCATAGGAGAGTGACCGAAACTCACCCACAAAAACCACCATTTCGGCCATGCCCGCGTTTGGCCGTCGCCGAGCAATCCTGCCGTTTCACTCGAGGATCCAGATCATGCCCAACCAAGAAGCGAGCGCCGGCCTGCTTCGCCGCCGCCTGATTTTCGCAGATCCCGAACGAAGCCTCGTTCGGATCAGTCCGGACGGCACGCGGATTGCCTTCCGCGCGCCGGTCGACGGCGTGCTCAATCTCTGGGTTGCGCCGCTCGACCGGATCGACGATGCGCGCCCGGTAACCGCGGTGACCGAACGCAATATCGGCCCCTCGATAGTCTGGATGCACGACAACCGGCATGTCGTGTTTTTTCGCGAGGCGGCCGGCGACGAAAATTGGCGTGCCTGGCGGGTCGATCTGGAGACCGGCGATCTGCGGGCGCTGACGCCAGGAGCGGGGGTGAAATGCTACATTCAGCAGAGCTCGCGCCATTTTTGCAGCGAGTTGCTGATCGCGCACAACGCGCGGGACAAGCGTTACTTCGACATCTACCGCGTCGACGTGGCGAGCGGGGACCGCGCGCTCCTTCAACGGAACGACGGTTTCGCCTTCCATTTCACCGATCAGCGGTTCCTAGTGCGCTTTGCCGTGCGCCACACCGACGACGGCGATATCAAGTATCTGCAGCGCGGCACGGACGGCGAATGGACCCTCTTCAGCCGGATCGGCGCGGAGGACGCGATGGCGACCCGCGCCATCGAGTTCAGCGCTGACGGTCGTGAACTCTATTGGCTCGACAGCCGCGGTCGCGACACCGCGGCCGTGGTCGCGCAGGATCTCGCAAGCGGCACCGTGCGGGTTCTCGCCGAAGACCCCCGTGCCGATTTCACGCAGCTTGTGCTCGATCCGATCAGCGAGCGCCCGGTTGCCGCCGCGCATTCGTTCGACCGCGTCGCGTGGCAGGTCCTGGACCCGGACTATCGGGAGGATTTCGACTATCTGATGCGGCAGTCGGGCGGCGATCTGACGATCACCAGTATGTCGCAAGACCGGCGGCACTGGATCGTCGCCTATCAATACGATGACGCGCCGACGGAATGGTTCCATTACGACCGCGCAGCGGGGCAGGTGAAGCGGCTGTTTTCGGCGACGCCGGCATGGGAGGGGCTGCCTTTCGTGGCGATGGAGCCCGTCATTATCCGCACCCGCGACGGGCTCGAACTCGTCTCTTACCTGTCCCGTCCGCGCGACGCGCAGCCGCGCGAGCCATTGC
>CAVOTD010000017.1:0-13634 GCA_963698995.1 uncultured Alphaproteobacteria bacterium
AAGGTAACGGACGGTGCTTTCGAGCTTTGTGTGCCCGAGCAAGCGCTGAACCGCCCTCAGATTGCCGGTCTTCTTGTAAATCTGCGCGGCCTTGGTCCGCCGCATCGAGTGGGTGGCGTAAGCCGAGCTGTCGAGACCTGCGCGCTCGACCCAACGGTGGACGATCCGAGCGTATTGTCGTGTCGAGATGTGCGGCTGGTCATGAAAGCGGCTCGGGAAGAGGTCCTGCCCGTTTCCTGGAACCCTATTGGCGACCCAATCGCGGATTGCTGCTCGGGTTTGTTCGGTGATTTCGAACTGGACCGGTCTGCCGGTTTTCCGCTGGATCACCGTGGCGCGGTCCCGGACTCGGCTCCCGACGCACACGTCGTTGACCTGGAGCCGCACGAGGTCACAGCCCCTCAGCTTGCTGTCGAGGGCCAGATTGAACAGAGCGAGGTCGCGTCGCCTCTCCTCGAGCTGAAGCCGGACGCGGATTGCCCAGACCTCCTTTGGCTTCAGCGGGCGCTTCTGGCCGATGAGGCGGCCCTTGTTCCAGGGGGCACGATGTGAAGAGACTTCCGCAGTGTCGATGCCGAGCATGGTCGTTTCCTCCGACCGACCCCGCCCCCCGCAGCACGGATCATCCGCGACCCGAGCGCGGTAATTTACCGAAGCCAGCTCTAGCCGCATCAAGCCGACCTTCGTTCCCATCGATGTTGCCCGCCGGACCTGCCCCACTGCGGTCGTTCGACTTAACTTCGTCCGGTGCCGGAACCGATCCATCGCCTATTCGATGACCTCGTCGGCGCGGGCAAGCAGCCCTTGCGGCACGGTCAGGCCCAGAGGTTTCGCCGTCCTGAGGTTGATCACCAACTCGAATGTGGTCGGCTGCTGCACCGGCAGATGGTCGGCTTCGCGCCCTTGAGGATCTTTCCGACGTAAGTGCCGAGCTGGCGATAGACAGCCGGGAGGCTGGGCCCATAGCTGATCAGACCGCCTGCCGCGGCGAACTCGCGCCGAGAGTAGATTGTGGGGGTCGCATAGCGGGCCGCCAGCGCCACAAGCTGCTCGCTCTGGTCGCCGAAAAATGGGTCGGGGCCGATAATGAGCGCGCCGACTCGCATTTGGATAAGCGTCGCGAAAGCGGCGGCTATCTCGCTTTCGGCGGCGGCCTTCAGGATCGGGAGCTGCACCCCCGTGGTGCGCGCCGCTTCCTGCACTCCATTCATGCACTCAGCGTTCGCGTTGTTCGGGTTCACCAGTAGGGCGATCACCCTGGCCTGGGGAATCAGCTCGGACAGCAGCTGGAACCGCTTGGCCGTCAGCTCGACGCCAAAGCTGCTGAAGCCCGTGAGGTTGCCGCCCGGCCGGGCGAGACTGGCGACCAGGCCAAGCTCGACCGCGTCGGTGCCGACCGAGAAGATAATCGGGATCGTCGCGGTTGCGCTTTTCGCCGCGAGTGCCGAAGGAATGCCGAGTGCCCGCATTGGCGGCCGACGAGGTCGGCGGCCAATGCGGGCAGCCGATCATAGTGGCCCTCGGCCCAGCGGAATTCGATCGCAACGTTCTGTCCCTCGACGTGCAACGAGTGCCAGCACTGCTGGACCAACCGTCCAGAGCTCGGGGCGCTCGCAGCATCTTCGCGCTCGAAACTCGTTGCTGCGGCGGCCCACGCGGCAGATGATAGCGCCAACAACCTGGGAATCCGGGGAATGTCGGTTCATACTATCGCACTTTGATGTGGGGCGGAGATCTCCAATATGCCGGTAGAAACCGTCCTCAATCCCTGGACGCGCAAGCACGATTTGCCTGGTGCCCCGCTCATCCCGGCTGCTCCGATAAAATATCCCACATCGTTGGAAGACCTTATCGATATCTGTCGCACGCGAGCCCCCGACCAACGCCTACGAGCAGCCGGTAGTCACTGGGCGCTCTCAGGTGCCGCTATTAGTGATCACACTTTTATCGAAACGAACGATCCGCTCAACCTTCAGCAGGCGATGGGACGCACTCTCTACAATGTGATTCCCGCCTGCATGAATCGAAGATCTCCTCGACCGCATGGGGCACCGGACGGAGGCTGTGGAGAGCTCGCTCATTCATATCGAATCCGGCAAGCGTATTTATCAACTGTACGCCGAGCTTGATAGGCCGGCCGACCTGTCCATTGAGATAACCTTGGCCGGCTATCTCAATAAACACTACCGCAATCCGGCTTACGCGGGACCATGGGCGTTCGGGACGCTCGGCGGGGCCGGAGGGCAAACCGTCGTCGGCGCTCTCAGCACCGGAACCCATGGCGGCGATTTCACATTGCCGCCTATCGCCGACATTGTCGTTGCTCTTCATCTCGTGGCTGACGGAGGCAGGCATTACTGGATCGAGTTGATCAGCGGTGACTACGGCCAGCTGACGGACGACGCCAAGCTAACGGAGCTGTACGGGGCCGCTGGTGGTTCTCACTTCGAGATCATCCGCAACAATGACGTGTTCAACGCCGTAGTGGTTTCCGTCGGACGCTTTGGAATCATCTATTCCGTCGTAATGCGCGTTGTGCCGCAATATTGCATGCACGAGCAACGGCAAATCCATGTGTGGCAGGATTTCAAGGACCAGATCAATTCCGTAAAGGCTCCGCCGCTGTATACTGAACCAGGAGTCGATTGCCGGTTCTTGCAAATCGCCGTTTGTCTCACTCCACACGAAAATTTCCATAAGAACCTAGCGGGAATTACAAAGCGATGGAAGCTGACCACGCCGCTGCCCACATCACCTGCTGGTCGGGCCGAACGGGTCGGACGCATTCTCCAGGAGTACAATGATCGTATTCAGGGACCGCTGTTTGAGAACGCCGGCACTAGTCACAGCTACACGCCGGGTGCGACATCTCCTGATCTTAAAGAGCGTGCCTGCATGAACCCCAGTTTTCTGAAGGGTGTGCTGCAAGCCGTCATCGATGAGATCGATAAGTTCGTCAGCAGCAACGGCGCCGTTATTGGTGCTATCATCGGTGCCGTAGCAGTCGTTGGCGGGGTTGGTTTGGCTGTACTCATTCCAGAATTCGTTTTGATACTTCGGATCCTCAAAGAAATTCTGGATCAATTCAATCTGAACGATCGCCTCGCCCAACAGGTGGAGCTCATCAAAAACAAGTTGCTCAACCCACTGGAGCCGAACCCACTGAACAGAGCCGCCGGCCTGTTCGTCTGGCAGCTCTTCGCCTACGCGATTTTCCAACTAGAACAGAGTGATCGGGATTATGAGGCAATCAGCTACGCCGTGATGGACCAACACGACTATCTCGATAGCAGTTGCGAAGTGAACGTCGATTCAATCGAAGTGTTCTTCGACGCGGCCGACGATCGTCTGATCGCGTTTGTCGACGCCTTGCTCGCCTACGAGATAATGCAGGAGTTCAGAGGCTTGGCATTTGTAGGCTACGTCTCTCTCCGATTCACGGGGCAAACGAACGCGACGATCGGAATGCAAAAGGACGCGTGCACCTGCTCAGTAGAGGTTTCCGGTTTGAAGGATGTGTCTGGCTCTCAGGAACTCATCGACTATGCCGTGCGGCTAGCGCTCAATCCCAACATCGGTGGCGTCCTGCACTGGGGTCAGCGCAACGATTATACCATGGCCGATGTCGAGAGGCTCTACGGCGATAGCGTCAAGGCCCCGGGGGGTGATCTTGCTGCGTGGCGCCGAGCGTTGAGCGGAATCACAGACAATGGTCGAACTCGATGGCTTCAGTAGCGCATTCACCCGTCAGACAGGGCTTGAAGTCGTCAACCCGCGTATTCAGAAATTCGCGGTCGACCGCCAGAACGCGCATACCAACGAAATGGTCACCATCGACTGGGACTGTGCGAACAACCCCCCGGAAACCCAGATCCGCATTTCGCTCGATGGCCCCTCCGGCGGCACGGCGGTGATGGGACTGCCGCGGGTTGGCAATCACCAGTTCCAGCTCGGCGAACCAGGGACGTACCTCATTAATTTAGCTGCAATCAACAGACTGAACGGCGTCGATCGACAGGATGTCCGTACAGCGACGGTTACCGTGGCCTGAGAACTCCGGAGGAACGCAGATGGCGACGCTCGAAACGTTCCATGGTCCATGGCGGATCACTCTAGGTTACGTCAACCCGATTCCTCCCAAGCTTTTGTTCGTTGTACGCGGCTCAGACAATGCTGACGGCGGATATATAGTGGAACCGAGAGCTACTTTGGATGTCTCCGTGAGCGGGGCGGAGTGGACCATCGGTCTCGGTTATGCTGAAGGATCGACATTTTTCGACGATACGCAGAGATCTACGAAGTTCGAACTTCAGAATGGATTGATAGTCGTACTCAACTCGCCGATTGCGATATTTACGTTGATTTGTATCTCAATGGACCCAGAGACAAATCCAATTCCAACGCACAATCCATACGACTTTACGATCCCTGGGGGCTAAAGAGCGGGCCGGCAAAACTGTGTGGAAAATTCGCAGGGGGACAAAAGCCATCTTCGACGCAACACGCATGTGTTCGTTGGACGCGATATCAAGAACGTTTCCGCGAGTGTTTGCCTACGATGCACTACGTCAAAAACTGAAGACGTACTCTTAAATCATTGCCGCTATTGGACGACATCCGGCTTAAAGGAAGTGAACAAGCCAAAACCGTAATCGATCTGCGGGATCCGGATTTAGAGAAGCCCATCACGGTCTCGGAGTTCATCGAGGTCGTCGAGTCGTTCATGCAGTGCCTGGCCCGAGTACCTTGAGACATCGATACCGGGCGCCCGCCGGCACCTAATCCCGAGCGCAGCGCTCATCGCAACGGCGGCGGAACGCGGATGTCCGCGACGAGTCGATCCAGAAAGTGCCTGCCCTTATCGACCGCATCGAACATCGCAGTTCCATCGCGGTTCGGCGAACGGCCGCTATCGGCGCAACCCCGTCGTCGCCGCGCATCCCGGCAAAGGTCCCTTCACCATCCCTTTGCATCTCCAAGGCGCCGCTGCAGGCGTCGACCTCGTCGTCATGGGTGAGATCGGGAAACCCTTCGAGGACGCGGAACAAGTCCTCGTTCCAGGAGCCCCGCCGGATCTTCACATTGCCGACGCGGCATTGCGAACTGAACGGCCCGAACCGCGTCAGCTTGTCGCCACTCTCCGGAGCCGGCCCGACGGTGAAGCCGCTGAGTGCCCGCACCAGGTGAAGGGCCTGGCTCTTACCCGCCTGCCCCGGGTCCTTGCCAAACCCGATGCGCACCTCCTTGCCGTCGTGAGTGGCGGTATCGAGCAGCGTGTAGGGCCAGTTCGCGACAACGACGGCAGCACCAAGAAGCCATCGCCAGTCATAGCTGGCAAAAAAGGCCGCTATGCCCAGGATGCCCGCGAGGATGGCCAAGGGTGCTTGCATGGCGAAGCCGCGCTTATAACTCGGCTGCCACTCCGCAAGCAGGGCTTGGTCGTCTAGTTGCAAACGAGCGGGTTGCTCCACGATGTTGACGTAGACCGCGGCGCCCGTGAACACGGCCGCGATGATCAATGCGAGGTGCCCGGCCATCATGGTCTTCGTTCACACGGGGCAACGACCGCTATCGCTCTCACACGGCCCGTCAATGGAGATGATCAGGAGCAGAGGCAAAATAAAGCAATTCATTAACAACCTCGCGATCACATTCGGTCGTCGATCAGCTGGTGGGGGCCATCTGCTCGAAGATCGGACGCTTTTGAGTCAGCAAAGGACCGCCTTTGCTCAATCTCTCAAGGTTTTGATTTGCTGCACGAGGGATCCCGTTGGGGGCCGATTTACAGCGCCCACGCTATTTCGCGGCTTCCTGGTTCCTTCTCGCCTGCTCGGCTGCGAAGTGCCGCTCGACGGCGCTTGCCGCGGCGGCCTTGCGTTTCGCGCTGAAGGCTTGGCGATTGGCGCGCATCCAATCCATCGATTGCGAGCGCCAGGCGCTGCGCTCTTCAAAGCGCGGCAGCACGTAGCGCGCGAACGGTTCGTAGGAGCGCTTGGTCGCCTGCCAATCGGCCCAATCATGCGCGAGCATCAGGATGCAGCCGAAGCCGCCGGTCTTGGTCCAATAATTTTCCAGCACGCGCAGCGCGTCGCCGAGGGTGCCAATAGCGCCGCGCCCGCCGTCGTTGATTTCCTCGATGCTCGGCATCCCGATCGCAGCACCGCCTTCGGGGTTTACCGAATACGAGGAGAGCCGCCACTTCTCAAAGCCGCCGCGCACATTCTCGATAGCTTTCTCGCGCGTCTCGGCGATGTGGAACGGCGCCATGACGCGATAGTTTGCGCGATCCATGACGCGGCCCTGTACTGCTGCCTCAGCGCAGGCGAGCTCCCAATTGTAGTCGAGCGTGTCGTAGCCGTTGGGGCTGCCCGCCATCACGCACTTCCGCTACCCGCTGGCGTCTCAGCTAGTCACCGTCGAGAATTTCCTGATGAGGGGGCTCAATGCATTTGTAGTTGGCTGCGTTGGCGAGATCGCCGCCCGGCGGGGGAGAACCGAAGTAGCGCGCTTCCTCGGGATAGGGGCACAGTGGCCGGCTGCGGGTGGTCGGCGGTGAGGTGAAGTTAGTGCCCGATGCGACGATCGGATCGGGGTCAGCGCCTTGCTCGACCCAGGCGACCAGCGGCGAGAGCAGGTCAAATTGATCGGTCGCGGGTCCGCCAGAGCAGTGACCCATATTCGGGATCAGGTATAGGCGGGAGAAGTTCCGAGCGCCCTTCAGACCGCCGTGCTGCTGCGCCATTTCCGTGTAATATCGTATTGTACCAAGCACCGGCGGCCCAGGATCGCTAAGCCCGTGGTACCAGATGATCTTGCCGCCGCGACGCGTGAACTTGTTGATGTCCAACGACGTCGAGTAGGTGACCAGATCGCTGTTCTTGTTGAGCCGATTCAGATCGGAATTGAAGTTAAAGGTCAGCGGATCGAAGCTCGGATCAGGCGGCTGTATCCAGATGTACGGCAGTTGACCGAGTCCGAGGGCGTAATCTCCTGGGGTCGTTGTCGGCGTGCCGATCTTGCGTGACGGTATGCCGGTTGGAGCCATAAACCCGCCATCGTATTGATAGCCCAAAACGGTGTTGTCGACATAGTCATGGGCCACGGCACCAGCCGGTGCCTTGATCGTCTGCTGGCGGGAGTTTCTCGGCCCCTCGTTGATATCCTCGACGGCGTCGATTTGCGCCTTCGACAGGCAGCTGTCCGTCTTGGGTCCGGTACATTGCAGACGCTGACGCGTGTCGCTGAAAACGTATGAGGATGGATCGAATTTGCGTAGGCAGGCCGGCAGATTGTCGATCACGCCATCGACGGTTCCGTCAAGCCCGTCGCAAGCTTGTAGGATAGCCTTTGTGAAGAGCTGCTGGTCTGACAGAGGGAATGCCGGATACAGAATTGGTGAGCCGTTCGGAAGCCTTTCGACCGGTTGCGGCGTGATATCGTAGATCTGCTGTACACCCCAATCCTCGGTCAGCGAGATCGCTTCCAGATCGTAGACCGGATCGCCGCCTACGATCCCGTCGAAATGGTCGGGAAAATTTTGCGACATCACCATGCCTTGCCGGCCGCCGGTCGAGCAGCCGACCCAATAAGAGCGGCGTGGCCCGTCGCCATAATAGACTTTGATCAGATACTTCGCCGTCTGCGTGGTCACGTCGATTGACCGATAGGCGTGATCAATGACCGCCTGCGGATCGAGGAAGAACTGATTCGGGACAGGCAGCTCGCTGTTTTCATGCCCACCGTCCTGGCTCGCCACGGCCCAGCCGTGAGCAAGCGTCGGGGATAACGTGCCCGCAGTTCCAGTGGCGGGCGGCACCGACCCCTCGGTACCGCCGCCGCCCTGGAACATGAACCGGCCATTCCAATCCGCAGGCGCGGGTAGGCGCACCTCGAAACTGTCGCCGTAGGGATAGCCATCGCTTCCGATGCGTTTATTGATGATGCCGTCGATTTGGCAATGAGCTGGCAACGGCACGCCATTCGCTGACACGGCACCCGCTTGGTTGAACTGTGCCGACGTGATCTGCGTGGGCGTGACTGGAAAAGTGGTGAGATTTGCAAGGCTGACACACGCCGCCGTAGGATCGGACACGGCGGTTGCCGCAGAGCCCTCTGGCGCACCTAGCGTGGCCAGGGACACAGTGATAAGAACCTTCCAGCCAAAAATCGTAATTCGTCGCTGCCGAAGATGCCGTCGCGGCGTCATGTCCGTCCTCCCGAATATTGTTATCGCGGTTCCCTACGAGGGGTCGTCGGGTTGATCTAGCAAATTAACTATGAGCCAGCTCCGGCGGCGGCGCAACGCATCAGTTGGACGAAGCGACAGACCACAGTGGTGCCCGCACAAGCCTTTGAAACATCCACGATAAATCTCTCAGCCTTATCGCTTGCGCTCCCGAGTGATGATGAGCCCCGCGAGGCTCCCGCCCAGCAGGTCCATAACGATCCAAGTGATGAATTGGGCGAGTGACGGCATCGCAATCTCCCGGCTTTTGGATCGCATCCCAGCATATCCAGGTACCGCGAGAACAGGCGCGATCAAAGGGTATCTTCGCCGCAAGGTGACGACATTCCGGTGGACAGAATGCAGAGCCGCAGCCGGATAGTTCGTTCGTGACTCTTCGCTGGAGGAAGGTGGATTCGAACCCTCGGTCCCGCTAAGGGTTGGCACAGACGCCGAGCGGTCCAAACCGGGACTGACTGATGAGGCGACATGCCGGTCAAGCCGCTTCGTCGGTCGTCCATTCTGCGAGTTTGGCCCAGCCATCACGGATATAGTATTGGGCGTCCTCAGCCGACATTGCGATGGTGCCATCGAGGCCGAAATTGATGTGTCGGCCCGAGAAGGTTTGCACGGAGCCGATGCCGGGAGGCGCGCGCAAACGAACCCGAAAGCGCTCCGGGTTCTGATCGCGCGCCCGGTTTCTGGCGCCCTCGGCTTGCATCCGCATGAGCTCGAAGAACCCTTGGCACGGGAATGGGCGCTTCAACCAGTCGAGGAATTGGGCGGTCGAATCGGTTTGGTCGTCATGCTTGCCGTTGGGGAACACGGCGAGCTCGTGGAGATAATCGGCCAGCCACGGTGCGGTTTCGGGGATATGGACAAAGCCGTTCTCGATCACCGCGGTCTGCGCGTGCAGGCGCACGGTCTTGTCGCCGACCGGCTGATAGCGCGTGACGCCATGGCAGCCATCGGCGATCAGGTCCTGGATCAGCTGGGTGCCCGAGGCCCTGTCCTCGAGCAGCACGTCGCTCGCATTGAATAGGCTCTGCTGGTCGCGCACGGCGCGCTTGAGCGCCGGATATTCGCTGGCGGCGATCGCTGCTCGCTGCGCCGAAGCGATCGAGGAAAGCCGAAGCTAAGGTGAAGCCCGCGACCGAGATCAGGAATACGTATTTGATGCCGAAGCGGCCGGCGAGCCAGCCGGTCAGCGGGGTCATGATCGCCGCTGCGACGATGTAGGAGGTTAGCACCCAGGCGATCTGGTCCTGCGAGGCCCGATCGGCGCCGATTGGGACGCAGCGTGTCCCCAGGCGGGTGTCGAGGGTGCGGTCGCGGTAGCCCTGTGTCCCGGCGGGACCCCGGGGCCCTATGTCTCGGCGGTGGATTTCGCCGCTGCGGTGGGCCCGGCTTTCGCCGGAGTGGGTTGACGCGTATTGACCTCAGGGGGTCGACGAAAGTAGCCGAGCCGGGGTCCGTGCCAGACCGCTCGCTCGCCCGCTATGGCTTGGCAGGCGTCTCGGGGACGACGGCCGGCACACCTTCGGGATTGATGTTGAAAGCGAGGAAGGTCAACGGCTCGTTGCCGGGGTTGCCCCACTGGTGGACGAGGCCGAAGGGCTCGTAGATCAGTGATCCCGGCCCGCGGTCCGCCGTCTTGCCGGCGACCGTGTTCGCGCCGATGCCCGAGACGATGTAGTAGAGCGCCGCGCCCGAGCGATGGTGAGGCGGGTTCGAGGGCATCCCTGGTGGAAAGGTGACCCGCGTCAGGTTCAACTCATAGCTGCCCGGTTTCAGCTCGGGCAGCGGCGCGGTCGTCCGGTAGAGCTCCTTGACCGTCGCTGGCGCGCCAGCCACCGGTTGATCGAGAGCCTCCTTTGGCGCCAGCAGAAAATAGAGCAGGGCCGACTGCTCACCGTTGCCGGCGGTCAAAGATGCGGTCGTCCCGCCGGCGATCAGCACGCCCCCGCCGCCCGTGATCGTCTTGGCCTCGCCGGCGGAGACCTCGGTCGATCCGGACAGCTGGTAGAGGATGCCGTTCGGCGCCGGCAGGCTGATCTTTTGGCCCGGCGGTATCGACACGCTCACCACCCTGAAATAGAGGGGCGTGTCGCCGAGGGAGGGCAGCTTGGTCCCGGCCACCACCGTCCGCGCGATCGCCGGTGCCGCTGGCGGAGTTTGCGCGGCGGCAACGACGGTCAGGCCCGCCACCCCTAACAGCGCGGTTGCGGTGGCGAAGCGCATGGCCAGCTCTGAAAATCGCAGTGGTTTAACCGACATTTCCCAGGTGGCCGACAGGATCGACCACCCGGAGAAGAGGTTACCCTCCGGTCCAGGCGTCTCGCAAGGATCAGATCGCCTGGAAGCCACCAAAGCCCTCGAACGCGGTGAAATACAACGCCAGGAAGCGAGCACGACGAGATCGGCCGCATCATCGTCCCAACGTCGCCATCCGGTTTTCACGACGCGGACAGAGTGGCGATCGCGCCGAGCCCCGAGCTCGGCCAGCACAACGCCGACATCTACGGCGGCTGAGCCACGCGACAACGAGGAAGTCAGTTTCGCATCAGACTCCGCCGGTGGAGCAGAAAAGGGGATTCGAACCCTTGGTCCCATCGCGAGCAGGTGTCGGGGTCGATACAGCGACACCGCCGCGTACGCATGCGACGTCCCCAATTATTTAATTCCCTGCGGCCCAGCGTCACCAAGATCGCCTTCTTAGTTGAGGAGACGCGCTCAGCGCTGCACATCGAGTCTGGGCATTCGGGTTATACGGCCGCGGCGGATGAGGGTTCAGAGCGGCGACGGTCCGAGGAGCTCCCAGCCGTGGCGCTGCAACATCTCGGCGAGTTTCCGCCCATTCATCGATCCGAATTTGCGGCCGGTGCGCTGCTGCTCTTCGATCAATCCGCCTGCCTTGGCCGGAGTATAGAGAAACAACACGCGCCCGGTTTGCGCGCCGGTGCTCTTCCACGCATGCGGCACGACGCGTGGCATGAAGGCGGCGCTGCCGGGGCCGCCGACCGTGACCTCATCGCCGATCTTGAACGGACCTCGCCGCTCAGGACATACGCCACCTCGTCGCTGTCGTGATGCCGGTGGAAATAGCTCTTTTCCCGGGAGGCGTACGGTTTCCTCGAACATCATGATGCTGTCGCCGGTCTCTCCCAGTTTGAGCGAGATCGATCGGCCCGGCGATACTGGGTCTTGCGCCGTCATCGCCATTGCTCAAGCCGGCTTGCGCTCGACCGTCCGCGGGTCGTCGACATCGAGCTCGATAACCTCGCTGGGGGTGTGGCGGTCATCAGCGTGACGCCCTCCGAAGAGTGAAAGCGGTGCCATGCGCCCTGCGGATTGACTGCAATCATCCCGGCGCGAAGCTCGAAAGACTTGGGCGGCCCGTCGTCGCACACGATTTCCAGAGTCGCCGTGCCCCCGAGGATGTGGATCAGCTCGTCGCCGGCGAGATGGGATTCCCAATGACCTTTCCCCGCGAACTTCGTGGTGGTAAGCGCGCCGTCGCGGTAGGGAGCCAATCTCGCGGCGCTGCCTTGGCGATCCGCCATCGTCGACTGCGGGGTTCGGCCACGGAACATGGTCAGCTTCGCGAGCTCGGCGTCGAGATCGATGATGCTGGGCGTTCCGTTTGCGATTACTTTCTTCGGCTCTGCCGTCCGAGGGTCGTGGACATCGAGCTCGATGTGGTCGCCGGGAAGCGTCGCGCTCCAGGTCGTCCCGCCCTCCGCAGAGCGAAATCGGTGCCGCGCGCCCTTCGGAACGATGGCCATCATTCCGGCGCGAACGCACGAAGGACTTCGGCGGCCCGTCGTCGCAGACAATGTCCAGGGTCTTCGTGCCGTCGAGAACGTGAACAAGCTCGTCCTCGGGATGTGTTTGCCAATGACTTGTCCCTGCGGACTTACCGGCGATGAGGATACCGTCGCGATAAGGGCCCAATTGCGTCCCAGAGCCCCGGCGCTCCGCCCTCTTTGTTTGCGGTGTCAGTCCACGGAACATGGTCAGCTTCGCGAGTTCGGCGTCGAGCACTATCTGCTTGATTGGTTGGCCAAGGATGAACTGCCGGGGCGGAGCGCGGTTCAGCTTCTTCTGCTTTGCTCAGCGAGCCATTCGACCGAGCCGATCGCCGATTTTGGTCGGATGGGCTGCGGATTGCGGCGCTGCTCAACTTTTTCCGCAAGATGCCGGTAGAGTTCGAAGATACCCTGGCCGGGGAAGGGGCGCTTGAACCAGTCGAGGAATTGCGCGGTCGAATCGACCTGGTCATCGTGCCTGCCTTTGGGGAAGACGCTGATCTCGTGCAGGTATTCGGCGAGCCACGGTGCCGTCTCGGGGATATAAACAAAGTTCTCGATCAGGGCGGTCTGCGCGTTCATCCGCATGACCTTATCGCATTCCGGCTGGTAACGGGTGACGGCGTGGCACCCTTCGAGGACCAATTCCTGGATCAGCTGGGTGCCTGAGGCCTTGTCCTCGATCAGCACGACGGTCGCTTGGAACAGGCTCTGCTGCTCGCGCACCGCGCGTTTGAGCGCGGGATATTCCAGCCGCTTGCGGAACACGCTGAGCAGGAAGAGCTGCTTGCCCTTGACCCCCCAAGTCGTGCACACCGAGTAGTCGCTAAGCTCGGTCGCCTTATTGGCAGTGTCCCAGCTTTGCACGATGCGGTCGAATGGCTCCGGCAATTCGTTCGGGCGGTAGCGCTTGAACCATTCCGTCTTGACCAGACCGCCACCCAACGGGGCCGGAGCCTGCTGGTACTGGCCGGCGAAGTTGTATTCGCCGATCGTCCGGCGGATGCGGTCGAGGGTTTCGAGCGGCTCGCGCTCCGGGTGCAAGGATTGGCCCTGTCGCCGCGTGAAGCATCGCGATCCGAAGATCGTTTCGATCTCGTGGACCTCGTCGACCTCGGCGATCGCCGAGAACCGGACAATCTCCCATTTCTCCTGCCCGAGGACGTGGCCGACGAGATCGTCCTCGTGGAGCCGCTGCATGACGATGACAATGGCGCCGCGACGCTTGTCGTTGAGCCGGCTGTAAAGGGTGTGGTCGTACCATTCGTTGGCGGCTTGCCGCTGCGCGTCGGAGAGCGCCTCTTCCGGCTTCAACGGATCATCGATGACGATGAGGTCGGCGCCCCGTCCGGTCAGCACGCCGCCGGTGGAGGTGGCGAGCCGATAGCCCTGGCGGGTGGTGATGAACTCCTGCACCGCCTGGCGATGCGGCGCCAGGCGGGCCGGAAAAATCCGCCGGTACCACGGGCTCATCATGATGGAGCGACAATCCCGAGCAAGCTTGTCCGCAAGGTCTTGGGCATAGCTGACACACAGAATTTGCGCCGACGGATCACGGCCGAGACACCAGGCCGGGAATGCGACCGAGGCCAGCAAGGATT
>CAVOTD010000018.1:0-42411 GCA_963698995.1 uncultured Alphaproteobacteria bacterium
CGCCGATCCAGCGCTGACAGGAGAGAAAGCCGGGCACGCGCTGCCGCTCGGGGATGTGCTCGGTGTCGTACCATTCGTTGAACTCTCGTCCTCAGCGACGTTCGAGAAATCCATCGCCGCGATCAAACACCTTTCGCCATGGCCGTTCCCTCCGATTGTGCGGGCCGAAATGGTATGCCAAGAACGCCGCTGTGCACGCGGTTACGCCGCCATGCCCTTTTCGGCCAGCTGCGCCGCGCGCTTTCGTGCGCCGGCTGCCAGTTTGGGAGGATACGGTGCGCCCGAAGTGGCGCACCTCCAGCCCGTCTCGTCCCGGACTCCAAAACGCGAGCTGGGGATCGACGTCACAGGCGCTCAGAGCGGCCCGGTTCAATATGACCAAGGCTATTTGAATCGACACGCTGTCATCTTATTGCGAGAGATGGATTCCAAAGCTTGAGGAGCTTGGTGACGTCGACGGCGATGAGCTTTTCGTCGAATTCGATTACGAACATTTCCTGAAGGCTGACATCGCTACCGGTTGGGAGCGAAGAAGCCGGCGTCATGGGCATGATTTACACACCAATGAGGTTCGCCGCAGTGAGGGCTTACCGGACGTTGAGGGTGGTGATGTCGTCTACCAGCGGCGAAAATGTTGTGCGGCTCGGCACACCGCCGCAGCCAAGGTTGGCGCTAGTGATCCGAACGGCAAGCCGCCGTCCGGGGATTCACCGTCACCTAATGAGTAACAGAGGCCGCATAGCCCAGCCGAAGTAGCCGCGGCCTTATTGCTTCGGTGGTGGTGGTGTGCATCGCGATATGCCACGAACCCGCGTCGTTGATGAGCGTGACGCCGGAATGTCCGGTCGGTCCATTGGGGAACATGTAATTGCTGTAATACCAGACGACATTTCCGTTCTGCTCGGCTCCCACCGCACTGACCGTGAGCTTAGGCGATTGCTTCATCAAGTTGGCAACTGCCTTCTCGATTTCGGCCTTACCTTTCTCTATTCCCGTACGGTCTTCACCCAGACGGCATCTTGCGTATAAAGGGCTGCGACTGTTGCCGCATCACCATTGTTGTAGGCGGTCTGCCATTTTGACACGATGTCTTGAGCTACGGTCATCGCCTCATCCGCATAAGCCGGAGACGTGACTAGCATAGCCACCAGTCCTAATGAGCGCAGCTTCATCGGCTCCTCCCTATTTGAACCAGTCTCCGCTGTAATACGGGGAATGCGCGTCTCCCATTCCCGATCTCGCCGGACTCGACACGGACGATAGTCCTCGGCGAGGAAAAGGGTCCGCCCAGGCGTGAAATACTAAAGGGAAATGACATGGACGAGAATTTGAAGACGAGCGCCGTTTCCATTCTCGCATTTGTTGTGGCGATTGTTGCATGGACCGCGACCTATTCACCCTTATAAGTGTCCGCTCAATCCACGAAATAGCCAGGGATGCCTCATGTCGCCGATTTCGAAGGGTCTTGCGAGTTTCGCTGTTGCCGCCGAGCTGTCAACGGCCGCCGCCGCGCAGGGACTGGTCACCCAAAAGAATATTCCGCTGGCGATGGCGCAGACCATCGCCAATGCCGCGCTTACCAAATGCGAAAGCATGGGCTTCAAGGTTCGGTGGTGGTCGTCGACCGCGACGGGCTGCCCATCGTCATGCTGCGCGGCGACGGCTCCGGTCTGCACACGCCCGAGGGCGCCGACCGCAAGGCCTATACCGCGCGCACGTTCAGTCAGCCTTCGGCGGCTTTCACCAAACGGATGCTCGACGATCCAAACTCGGTCGGCTCGCGACAATACACCCGCGTGCTGGCGCTGGCCGGCGGACTGCCGATCAAGGTGGGCGACGATGTGGTCGGCGCGGTCGGCGTCTCAGGCTCACCGGGCAAGGACGACGTCTGCTCGCAGGCGGGCGTCGACAAGGTCGCCGATCAATTGAACTGATGCTGCCCCCAGGCAGTAAATGACCGCCAAGGTGCGGAAGACCGGAAATGTGTTCGCGAAGCGAGACGCAAGTCAGGTTCGCAGCGGACTCGCTGGTGGAGGGAGGTGGATTCGAACCATCGGTTCCGGCCGAAACGGGACACCGTTCCGAGCTCGCCATTTGGGTTTCCGCGCCCGGCTGCAGCGGCTGCGATGTCCTAATCCCCGAGAGGGACAAGTTCGATCTCCCGGCATCCCGAGGTAATATCGGGTCGCGCTCGTGGGCGCCGCTTGCGTCAATCCATCTTACGGGCGAAGCGCCAGAAACGGAGACTTGGGATGGAAAAGCTGAGCGGAAAGACAGCACTGGTCACCGGTTCGACAGACGGCGTCGGCCGGCTCGTCGCTCGCAAGCTCGGGCAAGCTGGCGCGCGCGTGCTGGTGCATGGCCGCGATGCGGAGAGAGGTGCTCGCATCGTCGCCGAGATCGAGGCCGGCGGCGGCGCGGCGACTTTCCTTGCCGCCGACCTCTCGGCACTCGCCGAGGTGCGTCGTCTTGCCGGCGCGGTCCAGGCGACAGTGAATCGGCTCGATATCCTGATCAACAATGCTGGAATCGGCACCGCTGGTCCGCGTCAGACCAGCGCCCAAGGGTTCGAGCTGCGCTTTGCGGTCAATTACCTCGCCGGGTTTCTACTTACGTCGCTGCTGTTGCCGTTTATCAAGAACAGCGCGCCGGCGCGGATCGTGAACGTCGCGTCTGCCGGACAACAGCCGATCGACTTCGACGACGTCATGCTGACCCGCGGCTACAGCGGGACGCGAGCCTATTGCCAGAGCAAGCTGGCTCAGATCATGTTCACAATGGATCTCGCGGCTTCTCTAAAGGGTACCGGTGTCACGGTCACCTGCCTTCACCCCGCCACTTACATGGATACGAGCATGGTGCGGCGGGCTGGAGTGAAGCCGCTGAGCACGGTCGAGGAAGGCGCGCGAGCGATCCTCAATCTCGCCACATCACCCGCGGTCGAGGGGCAGAGCGGGCTCTATTTCAACGGCCTGCGTGAGGCAAAAGCGCAGGCCCAAGCCTATGATGTAGATGCGCGTCGGCGCTTCCAGGCGTTAAGCCTGGAGCTGACTGGCCTTTCCGCCGAGGGTATGGCGGCCCGCGACCGATAGCGCTGTCGCGCGCCGGATTTTGCCAGCTGCGCGTCAACAAAACAGCATGGCGCGGGTGATGCTCCCCGCGCGGAGTGTGCGATTAAGGTTGGCGTGCAATGACTGGTCCAGGAACTCCGGGCCGGCGAGCACGTGGCAGACCGAATTATACATATAACGGGCACCCTTGCGGGTGTGGTCGGCTCGGCCGTACTTGTCGGTATCGCTGCACTGACTGCTGACCGGCCAGTCTTCTACGCAAGCGTCGTATATTCCTGTTGCCTCATCACGATGCCCGCGTGGTCGGCAGCCTACCATCTCGTCTCCAACCCATTCCGACGGAAGTGTCTGCGGCGACTCGATCATGCCGCATCTTTCTGATGATCGCCGGGACCTACACCCCGTTCACGACATGTCGACTGCAAGGAGTTTGGGCGATTGGTTTGACCGGCACGGCCACCTTGTTGCCGTCGTGGGTAGCGGTATTGAGCAGGAGTTTTTCGACGTCGCCTGGATTGGCCCGCTGGCGCACCATATCGAGGAGCCAATAGCCGCCGTTCCGGTCGCGCTCGAGCTTGATGCCGATCGTCCAATCGGGGTCGTTGAACTCGGTCTTTTCGGTGGCGGCGAGATCCCAATAGCGGACGATGTCGAGATCCGCCGTGACCTCGTCGACGACGGCACACCACTCGCGCTTGAAATAGAGCCCGGCGGCCGGCCGGATCTTCCAATTGCCACTCAACAACCGTTCGCGTTCGAGCAGCGGCAGTGGCCGCGCGGGCCGGGTGACACATCGGGGTGACACATTGTTGGGGCCTCTAAGGGTGTCTAACTATGCTGATCGGCGTCCTGATCTAGAAAGTTCGCACCAAACTCAGCGCTGGAGGGAGGTGGATTCGAACCCTCGGTCCCCCGTTGAGGACAGCATTTTTTCGAGACCACCCCGCTGGCGTACAGCACCGCGCCAACGAGATTGATGGCTTTCTTATGGCCTCACGGGAGATTTCTGGGCGGTGGGTCAGGCTATCCGCCGGTCCAACTATCACTGATTGCTCTATCTGCCTTTTCGCTTCCTAGCTTTGCGGGCGGCATAGCGGGCGTCGCGAGCGGCCTGCCGCTCGGCTTCCAGGGCGGCTTCCCGCGCTATTTGCTCAGCGAATTCCGCATCGCGGGCCTCTTGCTCGGCTTTCAGAGCCGCCTCACGAGCGGCAGCTTCGGCGGCTTGCGCAGCGGCCAAGGCAGCAGCCTGACGAGCTTCATTGGCCAACTTGGCGGCTTTTCGCTCGGCGATGCGGGCATCGCGAGCCACCCTGACCTCCTCCCGTGCCCTTCGCCGCTCGACGGCGGTCGGGCTCTCGGCAGCAGATCTCGCTCGGGCTGCTCGCTCCAGTTGGGCCTTCTTCGCATCTGCGGCGGTGCTCAGGCGTTCGGCAAAATCGGCGTTCTTGGACCTGTTCATCTCACTCCTAATACGCTCAAGGAAGCGGTTAGTGGCCCGAAGAGTCGTGGATTGCTATAATCTTTTGCGCAGCGCGTAGTCCGCGGCGAATCCAGAAGGCCCGGCGGCAGATGCAAGGGTGCGATGAGAGACAATAGATTTCTTAAGCGTCTGCGCAAGAAAGCCAAGAAAGGGCTGCGGGGCTGGCCACTTGCGACGATTGCGTTCTATGGTCCGAACCTCAGCCAGGCGACGAAGGCCGCTGTCGGTATCATACCCTCAGAAAATGCAGAGGCGGAAGAGATGCGCGCCTGGCATGTGCTTCACGGTGATATTCGAGAAGACCTCAGCATTAGCCAGGAAATTGTGGAATTCATCCAGGATCATGGTGCCCTCTCTGTCGTAATGACCGATGGTATAATCGGGTGCCCCCATCAGGAAGGAATCGATTACCAGGGGGAATGGTGCCCGGTTTGCGAGTTCTGGCGTGGACGCGATCGCTTTACGGGACAGATGCTTGCTTAAACAAGATGGTGTCCGGACGGACTGTCCTTGTGAGAACACTTCGACAGAAGAGCGCGCGATTTTGACAGCTGTTCCCGGTGCGCGAATCTCCATCGGAAAGCCGAGGTTCTTGACCCACGAAGATACAGTCACACGGGTCAGGCCATGGCCAGGAATTTGGTGGCACTGATCATCCCTTGCCACAGGGTCCTGGCGGCCGGCGGTAAGATTGGCGGTTTTCCGCGCCAGGCGGTTCGGCGGCCAAGATCCGCATGCTCGCGCTGGAGGGCGTTGATCTCGAGCCGCCACCACCGGCTCAGCAATCTTTTGGGTTCTGAGACGTGTGCTCTGCCGGCGATCCGCACGACCATCTCGTCGAGGTGCCATCGGTCGCCCGGCCGGGGCCGCCGCTGGCGCAAGCCTCGCGCGATCGCGGGACCGAATTTTAGCACCCAGCGGCGGATCGTTTCATAGGACAGGTCGAGCCCGCGTTCGGCAAGCAGTTCCTCGACGTCGCGGTAGCTCAGGGTGAAGCGGAGATAGAGCCAAATTGCGTGCTGGATGATGCACGCCGGGAAGCGGTGGCCGCGGTACGAGAGCGATCTCATGCAGCAGCATAACCCATGCCGGGCCTTAGGTCCGGCATCACCGTGACAATGCCCGGCGGAGCACTGGCGATTGGAAGGATGTCACCGTGGGGATAACCAGGCGCGCCAAGGCGAATAGCGGCCTCGATATAAGTAGCGGTGCGCTCATAGCTTGCGGATAGTTCCAACAGGTCACCGCGGACGTCGGTTAACCGCGATTTCCGCGCCAACTGTCTAACCTGTTCGGCAGCCTCGCGGTACAGCTCGGGTATGGGTCGCTGCGCGTCGTTCATAGCGCACCCCGGCATTAACCATTTTATCCCATAATGTGCTCACATTTATCGCCGTTCCCTCATCCTAAAGCGTTCGAAAACTCGGCTCTAGTCTGACTTCGTGAAGGTGGATTGCGCTGCCTGCGATCACGGGCGGGCGCGAGGTTTTCTGGCTCGAACCGGCCACCAATCTGCGCTAGTGGATCACGCCACAACAGCGCTGGCGATGTCGCCACAAACGCGGCGCTAGTGGATCGAATCTAACGCTTGGTACCCGCGTCTGACGGCAGTGATGATCTTGTCGGGATCGGCGGTCCAGACGAACGGCTTGGGGTTGTCATTAGTCTCGGCGAGGAAGCGCTTGATGGCGGCCTGGAGATCGACCAGGGATCGGAACACGCCGCGCTTGAGCCGTCGCTTGCTGAGCTTAGCAAAGAAGCCCTCGATGGCGTTGAGCCAGGAAGCTGATTTCGGCGTGTAATGGAAGACAAAGCGGGGATGCCGATCGAGCCAGGCCCGGACCTTGGGGTGCTTGTGGCTGCCGTAATTGTCGAGGATCACGTGGACGAGCTTGCCGGCCGGGATCTCGGCCTCGATGGTGTTGAGGAAGCGGATGAACTCCTGATGCCGGTGGCGCTGCATGCAGCGGCCGATGACCTTGCCGTCGAGCACGTCGAGGGCGGCAAACAGTGTGGTCGTGCCATTGCGCTTGTAGTCATGGGTGAGGGTGCCGCAACGGCCGGGCTTCAGCGGCAGGCCGGGCTGGGTGCGATCGAGCGCCTGGATCTGCGATTTCTCGTCGACGCTGAGCACGATCGCGTGCGCCGGCGGATCGACGTAGAGGCCGACGATATCCCGCAGCTTGGGCACGAACTCAGGGTCGCGCGACAGTTTGAATTGACGGACCCGATGGGGCTGCAGGCCGTGTGCCCGCCAGATGCGCTGCACCGAACTGACGCTGATGCCGGCCGCTTTCGCCATCATCTCGGCCGTCCAATGCGTGGCTTCGCCCGGCGGCTCGCCGAGGGTCAAGGCCACCGTGCGCTCGTGCACGCTCGTCGGCAGCGGCGGAATGCGCGAGGGCCGCGTCATGTCACGCAACAGGCCCGCCACCCCTGCCCGCATAAACCGCTCCTGCCAGCGCCACACGGTCACTTTGCTCGTCCCCGCCCGGCGCATGATCTCGCTAGTGCCCAGGCCATCCGCCGTCAGCAACACGATCCGCGCTCGCCAAACGTGCTTTTGCGAGCTATTCCGATCGGCGACGATCGCCTCCAACCGCGCCCGCTCGGTCGCACCCACCGCGACGGTGATCCCCTCACGCATGCTCGCCCCCTTTCGACGAGCGACGATACACCAGATCGGATTCTTATGTTAGGTTTGTACCACTAGCGAGAGCCGAGATTTTTCTGGCATGGGCCTGACCGAAACGAGCGTCGCGCTGTCGGCTTGTGTGCTCGTCCTCGTTGTCGCGATTGTTCTCGATCGCCGTCCCTACCGCCCGGGGAAACTCAACTACATCCCGCTGATGATTATAGCCCTCGCGGCGATCTTGGTGCTCGGTCGACACCTGTTGGCGCTGGTCGGGCAATCGTCGCACAGCCTCGGCCATTGAGCGCCATACCACAGCGCCGAAATTAACCGGACGGAACGGCGCTTATCAGTGTCGGGCGCCTGCCTCCCGAAGGCGCCGCTTTGAGCTAACAGGCTGAGCTGCGCTCCGCCGGTCGGGCTTCAACATGTAGCGAAGCCACCATTACGCCCGCTGCGGATCGCGCGTTCTGGGCCGAGCAATTCCATGCTCGGATCGCGGCCCAACAACGCCACAAGATTATCCGGAAACGAGTGGCTTTGCGCGCGCGACGAGAGCGTGAGTGTGGTCACCGTCGGCACTGCGCCGACGCCAACAGGAGACCCCACCCATGCGCATCTACATCATTGGCAATGACGGAATCACCCTCTGCCGCGAGCCGCCGGCCGCAGTCAGTGAGGGCGAGATTGTCGTCGCATCAAACGAGGAATTGCACGCGGCCCGGCTCAGCGGCAAGCGGCTGCTGGCGCTGTGGAACGCCCTGCCCGATGTCGAGAAGCGGCGGAAGGTCGGCGACCGCGACGCGCTGATCGATCAGCTGTGGTCGGCGATCGAAGCATTGCCGGACCCGCAATCCGACGCGAAGCGCGCGTCGAAACAGGATGCGGTGATCGCGATGCTGCGCCGGCCTGAGGGGGCAACCGTCGATGAGGTGGCGAGCGCGACCGGCTGGCAGCGGCACACGGTGCGCGGTGTCTTCTCGGGAACCCTGAAGAAGAAGCTCGGGCTCACCCTCGCCTCGGCCAAGGAAGAGCGCGGCCGGGTCTATCGCATCGGCGCGGCGGCGGACCTATGAGCCTCGCAATCCACGGCACCTCGGCTCGCCAGAAATCCGACGAGCCGTCGTCCTCGATCGGTCAAGCCGCCAACCGGCACGTTGTCAATGCAGGAGGCGCTATCGCGCCTCCTCACGCTCGATATCGGAGAACTGCGTCAGCAGTGGCGTGGTCTCTACAAAACTCAGGCGCCGCGACACTTCAGCCGCGAGTTGCTGGTGCGAGCTGTCGCATACCGCATGCAGGAACTCGCCCGGGGCGGCCTCCGCCCAGAGCCGCAGCGCCAGCTCCGCCGGATTGCACAGCAGTTCAAGGAAATCGGAGCGGCCACGATACGCGCTCGCCCGGAGCTGAAGCCCGGAACCCGGCTGCTGCGGGAATGGCAGGGCCGAACCTATGACGTGCTGGTGCTCGATGACGGCTTCTCCTGGCAGGGCACGCGCTACCGCTCGCTTTCCGCCATCGCGAGACAGATCACCGGCACGGCGTGGTCAGGGCCGCTGTTCTTCGGGTTGAAGCCGAACCGCTCCACCCCCCGCCGGTCGTCGCCAATACTGGGTCCAGGCGACGCCCCGATGGCGGGCAGCAATGCCGCGGGGTGACGCGAGCCGCAAGCGCTGCGCGATCTACACCCGCAAATCCTCCGAGGAAGGGCTCGAGCAGGAATTCAACTCGCTCGCGGCGCAGCGCGAAGCCTGCGAGGCCTTCATCCGCAGCCAGCGCAACGAGGGCTGGGTCTTGGCCAGAACCCGCTATGACGATGGTGGGTTCTCGGGCGGCAACACTGGAGCGGCCGGCGCTGCAAGGCTTGCTCGCCGACATCCGGGCCGGCCGGATCGATATCGTCGTCGTCTACAAGGTCGACCGGCTGACCCGGTCGCTGGCCGATTTTGCCCGGCTGGTCGAGATCTTTGACGCGCAGGGTGCGTCGTTCGTGTCGGTGACGCAGCAGTTCAATACGACGAGCTCGATGGGCCGCCTGACGCTCAATGTGCTGTTGTCCTTTGCCCAGTTCGAGCGCGAGGTCACCGGCGAGCGCATCCGCGACAAGATCGCCGCCTCAAAGAAGAAAGGGCATGTGGATGGGCGGCAATGTGCCGCTCGGCTATGACGCGAGCGAGCGCACGCTGGTCATCAACCCTGCCGAGGCCGAGACCGTGCGCCGTATCTTCGCTCTGTATCGAGAGCTCGGCTGCGTGCGCCGGGTCAAGGAAGAAGCCGACCGCCTCGGGCTGCGGACAAAATGCAGCACGACGGCGGATGGCACGAAGCGCGGCGGCAAACCCTTCTCGCGCGGGCATCTCTATGGCTTGCTCGCAAACCCGATCTACACCGGGCAGATAGCGCACAAGGGTGAGCTCTACCCCGGCCAGCATCCGGCGCTGATCGACAATGAGACCTGGACCGCTGTCCGGAACCAACTCGCTGCCAATACGAGCGACCATCGGCGCAGGGCTAAAGCAGCCGAGCCGAGCCTGCTGGCGGGCTTGCTGGTCGATGCCCGGGGGGAGCGGCTCACGCCATCACACGCCGTCAAGAAAGGCCGACGCTATCGCTACTACGTCTCCGCCGCGCTGATCACCGAGGCCGGAACCGATCGCGCACAAGGCTGGCGGATCGGTGCCCGGGAGATCGAAGAAGCCGTGGTCAGAATTCTGATCGAAGGCCTGACCAGCCCGGCGCAGTTGGTCGAGCGGTTTGGCGCAGCCGGCATGCCCAGTGATCAAATTCGGAAAATGCTCGGTCGGGCGGCCTCGTCTTGCAGCAGCGCTCAGTCGACTCACTCGGGGAACGAGCAAAGCTCGTTCGAGAGCTCGTCGAGAAGGTCGTGGTCGATGACCAGTCGCTCACCATCAAGCTTCGGTGCGGGCCGCTGTTGGGCGGGGATGTCCCGTCATCCGCATCGCAGGACGGACGTGACAATGCTGTCGAGCTGACGGCGGCAATCGCCTTCAAGCGGCGCGGTGCCGAAACCAAGCTGGTGCTGCCGGGACTAGCGCAGCAGAACGACAGATCGCGATGTGATCCGGCGCTGATCAAGGCGATCGCGCGCGGGCGCACGTGGTTTGAGGAGCTCGCCACGGGCCGCGTTCGATCGCTCCAGGAGTTGGCCAAGCGCGACGGCATCACCCGGCGCTACATCCGGCGTCTGGTTGGCCTCGCCTTCTTGAGCCCGCAGCTGGTCGAGGCGATCCTGCAGGGGCGGCAACCCGTCGAGCTCACCGCGACGCGTCTGACCGAACTCGATCTGCCGCTGGACTGGACCGAGCAGCACAGACTGCTCGCCAGCTAAAACCGCAAACCCGGAGATCTGCCCCAGGCCGCGGCCCCACCGCGGCCTGCGCGTTGTTGCAAATGGTCTGAGCTTTCGGAGGTGGGACTGCATCAATGCCGGTCAGAGAAAAACGGCCAAGGAGCGCCGGTTCGCCGCCGGCACGTCCCTTCTCACGTCCCCAGCCACGCGCAGACCGCCGCCAAAGTGCGGGGCTTTTCGCCGACAGCCCCGGTGTTCACTGCTGAGACAGACTCGCCGCTGGAGGGAGATGGATTCGAACCCTCGGTCCCCGTAAGAGGGACCCCGTTTTCTATTAGCTAAACTACGGAGGCGCCCCAGCGAGGGGCGCCTATAATGAAGTGCCGTGATCCTATCCAGCCGAGCGCTATTGTATCCCCCGATTTCCAAGGAAAGGCGGCGCCCCTTTTCCACGGCGCCAGTGCCAAGCTCGAGGCTTAGTAATCCATGCCATTCATTCCACCCATGCCGCCGCCCGGAGACATTCCAGCTGCGCCCTTGGGTTCGGGCCTGTCGGCTACCATCCCTCGGTGGTAATTAACAGCCCCGCGACCGAGGCGGCATCCTGCAGCCAAGGGCCCGCCGGATCAAGGAGGCTGGAACCTCTTCCACACCACGGTCGGCGGCACCGCGATGTTCTCGCCCTTGACCAATTTCGCCATCAACTCGGGCTGCGGCGGCGATAATTGGTTTGGCTGGCCGTGCGACGCGAAGACCGAGGAGCCGCGCAGCGCCTACATCCGCGCTGGCGATGAAGCCCCGAGTTGGGCGGCGCTCGAAGCGCTCCACCGACGTCTATGGGAAGTGCTGCCGGATATCCCGGTCGGCCAATATATCCAGCCCTCAGCTTGGCGCTCCAATGTCACCGGCGTGCTTCGGGCAAATCTGATCGTATTCTGGAACATCTACAAGAATTGAACCGGTGCCGGACGCGGCTCCCTCGATTGCCGAACCTCCTGAGGCGCGGGTCTGGCTCATTCCGCCTCGCCCGCTGCTAAGCGCAAACCTGACAAATAAAATTCTCGGCGGATAGGGTCGCGCCAATTATCCGCGCCTGGCACCACCACGTTCGTCAGAGTGCGCAATTGCCTGACCACTTCTCGCGCTTCGTCAAGACGACCCATATGCGAGTAACAGGAAGCAAGAAATCGGTAGGTAGGGACCCAATTCGGCTTTTCTTGCAGCAAGCGAAGCAACGTAACCCTGGCTTCGTTCAGCCTTTCAGCAAAAAAGTGAGCCACTCCTATTCCCATGAACGGGTTAGCTCGTTGCTCGCGGGGGTTTAGGCGCAACGAGGTCTCGAAATGCTCTATTGCCAGATCTGGCTCCCCTGCCCAAAGCCTGAGCCAGCCGCTCCACTGCCAACCGCGAGCAGAGCTCGGATTAAGCTGTAGTCCGCGGTCAAGTAGGGCAATGACGGCATCGATTTCTTCGCCGAAGTAGCCAAGTGTATAGGCCACACTGCTCAGGACGTTCGGATCGTCACCAGCGAACTGAAGGGCCCGCCGACAGAGATCGATCCCCTTGCGGCGGCTCGTTTCCGGATCGTCGGTCCAGTTGTTGACATGCAATTCGAAATGACGCGCCGCGGCCTGCGCCAAGGCGGCACCGTAGTGGGGATCACGCTCGATGGCCTGCTCAAGCAACTCCAGCGAGCGGATCGTTGTGCTCTTTTCCCAAGACAAAGCAAGGGCGTGGGCGCGTAGGTAAAGATCATATGCAGTCAAGTCAATAGTCGGCCGTTCTGCCGACCGCGCGGCTTCGGCGACTTGTAGCGTCGGCTCAATCACCCCGGCGACGCTCGTCGCCACTTGGTCCTGTAACTCGAATACATCTTCGAGCGAGCCGTCGAAGCGCTCGGCCCACAGGTGCGAGTCGGTCTCGGCCTCGATCAACTGAGCGGTGATGCGCATGCGCTGGCCCGACTTGCGCACCGAGCCCTCGAGCACGTAGCGTACCCCGAGTTCGCGGCCGACCTCCTTTACGTCGACCGCTTGGCCCTTGTACGTAAAACTCGAATTACGGGCGATGACGAACAGCCAGCGGATGCGCGACAGCGCGGTGATGATTTCCTCGACCATGCCGTCGGCGAAATATTCCTGCTCCGGGTCGCCGCTCATATTCTGGAACGGTAGCACTGCGATCGACGGCTTGTCGGGCCGCCTCGGTGCTGAAACACACTCTGGCGTGTCTAGGGGATGGGCTCGATGGTCACCGGTCCAGAGGGCCGGAGGCGCGCAGTCACGCGGGCGGCATCTGCCTCCGTTGGAAACGGCAACGCATCTTTCTCCGGTCCCCACGTAGCTGTGGGGAACCTGCGCGTCAGCCAGACCGAATGTCCGCCGGGATACGCAACACGGATCACGAACATAGCTAAATCTCCCCTGTGTCCCGGCGGGACCCCGGGGCCCTATGTCTCGGCGGTGGATTCCGCCGCTGCGGTGGGCCCGGCTTTCGCCGGAGTGGGTTGACGCGTATTGACCTCGGGGTCGACGAAAGTTGCCGAGCCGGGGTCGGTGCCAAGCCGCTCACTCGCCCACTATGGCTTGGTCGGCGTCTCGGGGACGACGGCCGGCACGCCTTCCGGATTGATGTTGAAAGCGAGGAAGGTCAACGGCTCGCTGCCGGGGTTGCCCCACTGGTGGACAAGGCCGAAGGGCTCGTAGATCAGCGATCCCGGCCCGCGGTCCGCCGTCTTGCCGTCGACCGTGTTCGCGCCGATGCCCGAGACGATGTAGTAGAGCGCCGCGCCCGAGCGATGGTGCGGCGGGTTCGAGGGCATCCCCGGTGGAAAGGTGACCCGCGTCAGGTTCAACTCATAGCTCCCCGGTTTCAGCTCGGGCAGCGGCGCGGCCGTCCGGTAGAGCTCCTTGACCGTCGCTGGCGCGGCAGCCACCGGTTGATCGAGAGCCTCCTTTGGCGCCAACAGAAAATAGAGCAAGGTTGACTGCTCTCCGTTCCCGGCGGTCAAAGCTGCGGTCGTCCCGCCGGCGATCAGCACGCCCCCGCCGCCCGTGATCGTCTTGGCCTCGCCGGCGAAGACCTCGGTCGATCCGGACAGCTGGTAGAGGATGCCGTTCGGCGCCGACAGGCTGATCTTTTGGCCCGCCGGTATCGAAACGCTTACCGCCCTGAAATAGAGGGGTGTGTTGCCGAGGGAGGGCAGCTTGGACCCGGCCACCACCGTCCGCGCGATCGCCGGTGCCGCTGGCGGAGTTTGCGCCGCGGCAGCGACGGTCAGGCCCGCCACCCCTAAAAGGGCGGTTGCGATGGCGAAGCGCATGGCCAGCTATGACGATCGCAGTGGTTAACCGACATTTCCCAGGTAGGCTGAAGGATCGACCTCCTAGAGGAGGAGGTTAACCTCCGGTCGAGACGTCCCGCAAGGATCAGATCGCCTGGAAGCCACCAAAGCCCTCGAACGCGGTGAAATACAACGCCAGGAAGCGAGCACGACGAGATCGGCCGCATCATCGTCCCAACGTCGCCATCCGGTTTTCACGACGCGGACAGAGTGGCGATCGCGCCGAGCCCCGAGCTCGGCCAGCACAACGCCGACATCTACGGCGGCTGAGCCACGCGACAACGAGGAAGTCAGTTTCGCATCAGACTCGCCGGTGGAGGAAAGCGGATTCGAACCTTCGGTCCCGCTCTTGCGAAAGGGTCTGCCGGGTGTTGCTGAATGATCCCGGAACGACCAGCTGGGTCAAGTATTAAGCTCAGGTGCTCTCACGAGACGGCAATGGCTGCGGGCGCCCTCTCTGTGGCCGTCACGTTCACGGCGCGACCGAGATTTCGAATCTTGTTTGCTCCAGCAGTGAGTCCGAGAGGGCCATCCGCGGGGCCTGGCATCGTCATCGTGATCAACTTACATGCGCGGTAAAGACGTCATCACCGGGCGGCGCGCTCATCGCCGTCCACAAGCTCGAATTGGCGGGCCGCTTCGACCGCGTCGTCGGCTTCGAGATGGCAGGCTCAAGCCGCTCGACTGAGCGTGATCGGCAGTCTAGGGCGTGTCGTCAATTACTTCATTTGCTGTGGGGCGGCACCCTCCTCAGACCTTCTCGATCAACTCCATCTGCGCGCCGTCGGGCGCGGCAACCCAGCACACATGCCGACCGTTGTTGACGCGCTCTTCGAGGATCTGCGCGCCGTTCTTCTTAAAGTTCGCGAGGGCGCCGGCGTAATCGTCAGTCTCGATCGCGATGTGCTCGATGCCGACATGCTGCTCATGATTCTGGTCGGCGATGATGGTCGTCACGTTGAGCTGCACGCCGTGCAGGTCAAGCTGGCAGCCGCGGCCGGGAATTTCCCGCTTCACGGTCGCGCCAAAATTGTCGATGTAGAACTTTGCGACCTTCTGCGGATCCTCTCTGGTCTTGATGTGGACGTGCCCGAGTTGCATGGCCATGCCCGTCTCCTCCGCTAGGGATTTGCCCGAGGCGCGCCGAGGCGGCGCCTGCCGGCGCAGCTTGGCAGCACGAGCAGAGGAACTCAACCGACATTCGCCAGATTGCCAGGTCGCCGATCGCCGGGACCATCTCGATCTGCAGGTCAATCTGCTGACCGAACAACGGGCAACTCAGATTATCCGGATGCTGGATCCGCTCAGCTAGCGTTTGGGTGTCGATCAGCATGAGGACGAGGTTAGCCGAGAATTGGGGCGGCGTGTCGCCGTCGAGCATCTTGTCGAAGAATTGCACAGCCGACTACCCGACGGGATGAGATGGAAGAGGACGGCGCGTCGGATTTCCGCTCGCGGGGGCCTTCACACTTCGCGGCGAGCACGTCGCCTTGGCTGGGCGCTTTTTTATCACCTGTACCGGCGGGGCCGAAGGCAAGTGCGTCCGGTTTGGGTACAAGCCGTGGCGGCAAGTCCCGCGGGCTTCGCTTGCCCCGTATTACCAAACTTGCGTGCGATTGGTGCGGGCCGATTACTGCGGCGATGGGACTGGTCATACCCGGAACGGCACGCCGATCGACATCTTCGACAAAATCGGAATCCAGCGCGACGAAGCCGCGCCGGGGCTGACGTTCGAGGCCGCATGGGGTCCAGACGGGGCGGTTTGCGTGCCGGCCTGGGCCGAGATCATTCAGGACAAGGCGACGCCGCAGGCCGCGGCAGAGAAGGCGTTCAAGCGGGTGGAGGAGATCTTCTCGAAGTACCCGATCGCGCAGACCTGAAAACCCGGGTTTGTTGACGACGATGTCCGCGTAATCACGCGTGCGCGAGAATGGCGGCGGTGGAAGCCGGTTGGGCATCTTCGCTCATGTTACGCCGAAAGCTTTTCGGGCTGCGCCCAGGCTTCCAGCAAGACGCGGTCGACCGAGAAGTGCTCAAGAGCGAGGGCCGCACGCATCGGCGTCAGCGTATGAATTCTTTTCGGCTATAAAAAAGGGAGCGGCCCGGATTGCCTGGTCAGGAAGGCCAGCTGACGACTGAGCAATGGCCGATTGACCGCCTGATTCCTTACGTTCGGCGCTCGTGAGCTTCTTCGCCATTCCGGGGCGCGCTTGACGCGGCAGCGGGCAGGTCATGATACTGGTCGACGCCAGATTGACACGGGAGGAAAGGCCATGGCGGTTCGGCTCGTCGTCACGTTCCACGCGGCGCCCGGCAAGGGCGGCGAACTCGCGCAGGCGATGAAGGCGCGCTGCGAGGTCTCGCGGCAGGATGCCGGCTGCGAACAGTTCGAGGTATTCCAGAGCGTCTCGGATCCCGACAAGCTGGTCCTGCTCGAATTATGGAAGGACCAGGCCGCGCTTGACGCCCACGCCAAACTGCAGGCGCAGCGGCCGCCTTTGCCGGAGGGGTTGCGGCTCGGCGCCGGCGAGCGCGAGGACTATATCTACAATCGTACCCGCTGAACGGGGGAGAGGCCAAAATCCAGGTCTCGTATTTCGAAACTGGCCGGTACTACGCGCCCTCAAACCTGCCGCGCCAATGGCCGATGCCGGCCGTCGCCTACGACCGTTCGGCGTCGCCGCGGCGCGAAACAACGGCAAGGTCATGTTGATCGATGGTGACGGCAGCCTCTATCAGCACATCCAGGAGCTGGAGACCGTGCGGCGACACGGCATCAAGCTGTTGATCTGCATCATCAACGACGGCGGCTATGGGGCCGAGACGCACAAATTCAGGGCCCATGGCGTCGATCCCATGCACGCGACCCGCGGCCGCGGCGACCTTGCCCAGGTAGCGCGCGGCTTCGGTCTCAACGGCACCAAGGTGACGAGCCTAGGCCAGTTGGAGAGGCTGTTCCGCGAGCACCAGGCGCAGGATGGCGCCTCTCTATGGGACGTGAAGCCAGCGCGTTTCTCCACACTGTGGGTCGGCGAAACCGGCGCGAACTACCTCTATCAGGTTGATCATCCTTTCCGAGGTGGCCGTCCTTGTGGCAGCAACATGCTCCGTGCCACAGCTGTATAATTGGGCTGATCGACCAACCGACCTATCGCCATATTATAATCGACATTTCGCCACTCTATCTTACTGGCAGGACAAGGATTCGTTAATTCATCTGCCCAACCTTGCGCTTCCTCCATAGCGGCTTCACGAGACCAGTGCAGCCGTTCACTGCGCTTGACGATCACGCCTTCAATGATGTCTGGCGTTGTCGTCCGAAAAAGAACGCTCGCCCACACTCGTCGATCGATCCGGTACATAAGGGTAACCCACGTCTCGACGCCTCCCTGCTTTCATCACCTGGTTGCTGGTGATGGGCTTTGCATGAGAACGGGTTTCCGACCAGAAACCATCGAATTCTTCAGATAAATTATAACGATCGGGATATTGATACCAGACCTGATAGAGGCCCCGGTAGGGCTAGGGGGGATGATGTTCGTGCCCGGTTATCGTCCCTAATACATTTTCTCCTACACTGCCCAGGTGCAGCTTCCGCCAGACGTCATCGGCCCGACCCCCGATGGCCAATTTCTACGTCATCTGCGGAGGAGTGGAGGGGCCGAAACTCAAGAACAGCCCCGTTGATAACGGAATTCGTTAGTCGGTATCTTTCGGAATTAACGTAGGCTTAAACGGCGCGAGGCTCGATCGCTAGGCCGCCAATGGAGACTAAGCTATGACCATCGATGATCTGATGCAACAGATCGAGGAGACCGAGCGCCTCATCGCCGTGTATCGCAATGCCAATGAGGTGATCGTCGGCACCGAAGATGAACTCTATAGTAGGCGTGGGCTCATAAACCGAACCACCCTGACCGCGGCCGAGATTGGCGACCAGATCGTCAGCATCCTCGAGCGCCGGCTTGCGGCGATGCGGGCAGAGCTCCAGAAGCTCGGCGTCGAATACCAAGGGGGAAGCCGATGATCGCCCATGCGGCCGGACGGAGGGCGGCCCGCAGTGTCAGCACGCGCTCGGCGATTTCAAGCTCATTGAGCTGATCCCCGAGCTTAGAGGCTGACCGGAAATGAATTGAGTGATTTCAGTTAGTTGTGACATGATGGTTGTGTCAATTCAATCCACGGGGCACAATATGTGGACCGAAATCACTCGTCCGAAGTATCAGCGAGCTGGGCGGCGTTACGCAAGCGACCTGACCGATGCGGAGTGGCGGTTGATCGAACCTTATATGCCGGCGGTCAAGCATCTGGGCCGTCCGCGGGAAACCGACCGGCGCGCCGTTGTCGACGCGATCTTGTATATCGCACGAACCGGCTGCCAGTGGCGCCTGTTGCCGAAGGACTTTCCGCCGTTCACTACGGTGCAAGGCTATTTCTACGATTGGCGGGACCAGAACTTGTTCGAGCGGATCAATTTTGAGCTGCTGCTGCAAACGCGCGAGGCCGTTGGCCGCGAACCCAGTCCCTCTGCTGGCGTCATCGACAGCCAATCGGTCAAGACCACCGAAAGCGGCGGACCACGAGGCTATGATGCGGCCAAGAAAGTCAAAGGCCGTAAGCGCCATGTCGTGACCGACACTTCCGGCCTGCTGGTGGGTGTCGTGGTCCATCCTGCCGACATCCAGGATCGCGATGGGGCCGGGACTGTCATCCAAGCTATCCACGACCTGTTTCCCTGGCTGCGCCATCTGTTTGCCGACAGCGTCTATAACGGCCCCAACCTACGCGAGGCTCTGGCCAAATTTGGTGACTGGACGATTGAGATCGTCACGCGCGCGGCTGGAGTTACTGGTTTTCAACTCCTCCCGCGGCGATGGGTTGTCGAGCGAACCTTCGCATGGCTCAACCGAAACCGCCGACTGGCGAAGGACTTCGAGACCTCAATCGCCAGCGCCACAGCCTGGGTTTACATCGCTTCCACACAGCTTCTCATCAGGAGATTGGCATACGCGTAGTACAACCTATGCGATTTTGATTTCGGACACTAAGTCCGTTCGACATCGACCCGCGCGAGCCGATCGGAAATCCGCTGCTTCTCCTGTCCAATCTCGTCCATCGAAGCCATCTGCTCTATCCCTCTTCGTCGCTCGATACCGAGGATGACGTCATTGCGCTGGTATTCTGAATAGAGAAATACGCTTCCTGTTCCGATGATTACTACTCCGGTTCGAACTCCCGGTCCCCCCTAAGTTGGACGAAGCTTTTGAGACTGGTTTTCGTCCTCTGCGGCACTTCCCGTTCCGCCAGAGACAGCGACCCCTTCGCCAGAGGGGACCGACGGTTCGAATCCGCCTTCCCCACAAGCTCGTCGAAGCTATCTTGAGCGCGGCCAGCGACGGCGCCGCAGCGCTGCAGATAATCGAGGCAGAGGCTGTGGACCTGGCCGTTGTCGATGTGCGTCTGCCGGGAGGACTGAACGGGCTTGAAACTGTCCGGCAAGCGAGAGTGAGGCGCCCTGACCTCAAAGCCCTCGTCATCTCACGGGGTCGAGCCGATCCCGCCACGTCGAGATCCCGGCCTTGATGATTTTGTGACCAAGGGTTTTGCGGCCGGGAATTCCTCGGTTGCGTGTTCGAGCTTTTGCTGTGCAACAACGATGATCGACAACGTGCACTCAATACCAAAACACCGGTGTTTGCACCACTGTGCAATTGCGCCAGGTCAGACATCAGATGAAAGACCGCCTTCGGCGGAGGGGTACCTGGCAAGAGTAGTTTATGCGCGAAGGCGTGGCTGGCGTGCTGCGCGCCTAGACCCGAAGCAGGGTCACAGGTGTACCCTTTGTTTGGAAGAACTCCGTGGCCAGTTTACCAAAAGAAAAAGCCCCTGCGGTGAGGGGGCAGTTTAGACTAAGGGACCGTCGTTTTGGTCTCCGTTTTACGTTGCAGTCTCAAAGCCGATGAGGCATGAGCTTGAGGCGAAGCGGTAGGTACCGAGGGTGATTTGCGGCGAGCGACCACACCCGCAATCGCAGCTCGTGGGGTGCACCAGAAGATATTGGGCGCGGTGATCCTCGTGACAGAAGTCCCGGCCCTCGTGATCAGTGCATCCTCTTCCTCGGAAGGGATACCGGCACCAGGCGCAGTGTTTCATGGCGGGTTTCCTTTAAATCGAGTACTTTCAAGTTCGCCAGGCACCACGTGGGCGAGCCAAGTAAGCTTAACGTGAGGAATTGGAGGCATGGCTAACTTCAACTGAAAGGGAGCCTATTCCCTATTTTATGAAAAATACAGTTCTTATTGTTTCGTTAACTATCTTTATTAGGTTGAGCCGGCAGTTTAGTGCCTGAATGAAGACGCCCCGCTATCGATGCGGGGACTGAGGCCTCTTGAACCCAATGGACCAGGGCGGCCTCATCGCACCACTCCGCGAGCCGAGCCATAATCCGGCGATGCATGGCCGCCTCGTGACGCCCCCGTCCAAGGCGGGACCGATAGTTCGAATCCGTCTTCCTCCAGCGGAGAGTCCGTTGCGAACCCTGTCCGGACCGGAGACATAGGTAGCCCGACTGGGAGGGTTGATCCCAATTGATCTATTGCCAGGGGATTCAATATCGAGGAATGTCCCGAAACCGATCCAATTTGACGCTCTGAGGCTCACCAGCGCCCATAAGCTCAGGAGCGCCGAATGCTACTGCTCCCGTGCGACGCTTGACGAACTTCTGTCGGACGAGGTGATGGCGCCTGTTTTGCGCAGCGCGGGTTATGAGCTCGATGAATTTCGCGAGATGATGACGAAGATAGCCTGGAACCTGATCACGCCATCCGAGGGTGGTAAAGCAGGGCTCCTCTGTTAACGGAAGAGCTTCCCAGCAATCAAATCGAGCACAAATTGTTCGGCTGTCTCACGAACCAGCTCCTCAGTAATTTCGTCAAATTTATAATGTCTGTCTTCGGGTACTATTTGGGTCGCTGATGCAGTCTTAGCTGACGTCGATTTTCCAAATTCACATGTACGTTTATCTGAATTAAACCGTATTTGGAGGCAGCCTTGCCGGCTAGGTCCGTCATCTTCCGATAAATTCACGTCGAGGGAAATTGGACCAGAAGCATCGCTTTGTTCGTCCACCGTTTCTGCGAAGAAGCCTTCAGCCACTAAGCGCGCAACGACTTCATCGAAAACAGGCCCGATCACCGCGGACTTAATTTGCGCGAACCGAATTCTGGCTTTTTCACCCGCCCGTTTTCGTTGGTTTTCGGTCGCCTCTGCCCGCTCGCGATCTGTTTTCAGCTGCCGAAGTGCTTCGTCGAGCCTTTCGTATGCCATTTCAGCCTCTTGGTAATCGGGATTTTGCACGGGGCTGTAAGCCATTGGGCCACCACGGGTTGCCTCGCCGCGGGCAAGTTGGCACTAGCGCCTCACCGAGCGCGCGGTGGAAGCCGATCAGACCGGATCGAACTCACGATCCTTGCTGGGGATCAGGTCATAGGGAAGCGCGAAACCCGGCATCGCCTTCAGGCGCCCTGCCCAAGCTGCGAGATGGGGCCAGCTGCCGACTGGCGCAACTGCTCGCAGACCTTAGTGATCGGGTGATTGACCCCGCAGAGAAAAAGGCTCAGGAGCTTCGTGCAACGACGGTTGCACCGCCGCTCCGCCCGCGGACAACGTCATAAAGCCCCACTATCAATGGCGGCGCTGGCGACGCTGGTGCAACGCCACGGCTTCATCGAGAGTGAGGACACGCGTCCGCCGTTGCGCCGAATTTTTCGAATTTGCCACCCAAAATTTTGCCACCAAAAAAGAGTGCCGCTGTGGCGATGACCGCCATGACCGAGGAGCTTGCGGCCCTCGCCGACCACCTCATCGACATCATCAACGCTGAGGGCCTGATCATCATCCAGACGGTCTGGGCGACGACCCCCGATCGCCGCCGCGGCTATCGGTTGCAAAAATCGGAGCAAACCGGCACCGGATTTCGGTCGAAGGCGGCAGGTGATTTCGGCGGAAAGCGGCACCTGATTTCGCTTCAATCCGACATCCGATTTCGGCGTTTTCGGCACCCCTGATCGGCTTTGGCATTGCTGCTGAGCGGCAAGTAATGGCGGCTACCGTCGCTCCTTTTGGGGGCGCGGGGAGATGCCAAGACTGAGGCTGGCGATGCGGCGGATCAAGGAGGTGCTTCGGCTCAAAGAGGGGCTAGGGCTGAGCGATACGGCGGTATCGCGCAGCGTTCGGATCGCGCGGTCGACCGTGAAGGAATATCTCGACCGCGCCGCGGCGGCTGGCTGAACTGGAAGACCGCGGCGGAGCTGAGCGAGGAGGAACTCGATCATCGCCTGTTCGCGGCCGCCGACACACGCCATCCGGGTCGTCCGTTGCCGGATTGGGAAGCGGTCGAGAAGGAGCTGCGCGGCCGCGGCGTGACGCTGCGGTTGCTGTGGTTGGAATATCTGAACCTAAATCCGGAAGAGAGGCGTTGAATGCAGCACTCGTTAAATTAGAGTCCGTCGAGGACGGGACCTGTCATGCCGCCCGGCATCGACATACTGCACGAGTTCGGTAACTGGGCGCTGTCAGGCTCGAAAAAATCCTCGCCGACGTCTGCACGCTCCAAACATTTGACCATAGAGAGGGCCTCTACTGCCTCTTTGCGATGACTCAGCGACTGCCAGCACGGTGCAGTGTCAGCGCGAGCAGGACATAGTCGACCCACCCTCGATTATAAAACTTTTCTAGGAGCATCCCTCCGATATACCCCTGGTGGACACCGTCGAGGTGATACGCATGCAAGAGGCGGTCGCACTCCTCATCCGACCGGGTATGCACGTGGTAGCGCTCACTCAGAACCACCCAGGCGAGCACGGGAGAGGCCTGCCGCGTGCAACATGGCTTCTAGAGGCGCCCGCTGCAACAGCAAGGAAAAGTGCAAGGATCGCATGAACTGTTGTATCTCAGGATTTGTCGAGGACACCTCGGGTCGAAACAGTTCATCGATGATCACGACCACGCCTCCTGGCCGTAGGTGACTGGCCCAATGGTGAAGCGTTGCCGCCACGTTGGCGGAGTGGCCGAGCGATTCAATGGCGACAATCGCATCATACTGCCGCTGGAGGCGGTCATAACTCTGCAACAACGCCCGTGATTTCGACTGATGCAGGCGCGCCAATGCCTGCCGAGCAACGGCTCGTTGCACATCGCTCAGCGTATAGCCATCGACTGAGAGTGTCGGGGCTTGACGCGCCACGAAGACGGCAAAGCCCCCATAGCCACAGCCGGCATCGGCGACGAGCCGGGCCCCCGCCTGGTCCACCCACCGGTACGCTTCGCGGAATTGGATGAGAGGATCCTGATCCAGATGCTTGTGCACGGTCAAATGGTGCAGATGGTCCCCTAAATCATAAGCATTATCGGGCTGCGTATGCGCACAATACATCTGATTGTAAAACTCGCGCAGGAGATGCTCGGTAGACATCTGACACCCTAAGGTTTTCCGCCGTGTCCCTCCCCCATGGGCGCGGTCATGCGTCCCAGGACGTCCAACTGATGGGCGATGTACACGAGTGCACCCTGCTCGATCTGGGCGTGACGCTGCGCCACCCAGGCGCCTAAGCGCTCTGCATCCAGGTGGGGATGCCCGGTGAGCACCAGGTCGATTGTGTGGATGATGTCGTGCAGGAAATAGGCCTCGTCTGCGGTGTAGCCGTTGGCGCCGGCGAAAACCACCCAATCGGAGGCGCCGGCCGCGAGCACATCCACCGCAGCCGTCCGGAGGTGGGCAAACAGACGGCGCCCGGCGCGACTGTCTCCAGACGGCTTGCCGTCCAGCACACGTTGGTCAATCGCCTGATGGTAGCAGGCCTCAATGGCCCTATCGAACTCGGGGTCGCACTCCGGCTGGAAGGCCGTATCGCCGTCAAAGGTAGTGGGGAAATACAGCAGTCCGCCTGGGCGCACCAGGGAGTAGAGGCCGGGCAACGTCGTGGGCATATCTATCAAGTCGAGAAAGGCCTGCCCGATCAGCAGGTCCCAGACCCGGCGGCCGTGCTCGCGGGCCATGAAATGCCCCACGTCGATCGCCTCGGTTTCTATCGTAATGTGCTGCCCCGCCCGCCACACATGCAGCTGTCCCTGGTGGTTCTCGTCCACCTCAAACCCCCGCTCGCGAGCCCACTGGCAGAGGCGGCGGTGGGCTTCCGCCAGCAGCGCGGGCGCCCGGTCAATAGCCGTGTAGGTCGCGTGGGTGAGCACATCGCCAGCCACGAGCCGCTCCACCATGCTGCCGATGCCCGCTCCGACCTCGAGGATGCGCAGGGGTTGCTGCGGAGTCGCTCGTGGCAGAGCCGCTACCAGACGCTGCCAAACCTGCCAATTCAGCGCCCGGTCGTCTACGCTCTTCTTCGCAGCGAGGTAACGCATTAGGCTATATGTGATGGGAATGGACAATGCGCATGCACCTTAGGTTTAACGGCTGAAATTACCACATTCCCGACCAGCAGAACCGCGGGGTATAATCCGGCGGCACGCCGTCGCCGCTGCCCGCGGGGCGGGCGGTCGTCGAACACGAGATCGGCATCTGCGAAATCGAAGGCTGTGCCAACTTAGGTTGAGCCGTTTGGTTTCATCCCATTCCGGCACAGCTAATCTTGGCGTTTTGTGTACATTGGGCAGCAGCCGGCTGCCTCGCGGTCGGTGTAAGCGGTTGCGATTTCTGTGCAGAAAACTGACGCTTAGCGGCGGATGATCGCTGACATCCAGTTCGTTGTCGCGCGTCCACGACCCTTTGCGGCTTTGGGACCTCGGGTGCAGACGTTTTACCGGTCCAGAACGGGCCCGAGACTGTCGGCTTGGACGGAGGCGATGCTGTCTCAGCCCTTGGCTTGCGTCTCGGCGGTATAATGACCTTCTGCTGCTCCTTGTCGCGATTAGCCGCAGTCCAGGGATCATCCCTCATCGTTTCTCTCCTATCTCGGCATTGCTTGGTTTGTTGAGCTACGCTGGCTGACCGAGCCCGGCCGGTAGCCCGAATGCGTCCTGGTCTTCGAGACCGAGAGGGAGCGTGTGGCGCCGGCCGGCATTCCATGAACCCGAACAGTCGTTTGGGCACGAGCCCGCATCGAGGAGGCTGGGTGATGGATGTCGAAACCACGGCCGATCGCTTTGTCGGCATCGATGTATCGAAGGCGCGGGTCGATGTGCATGTCAGACCCGGACGGCACGGCGTTCGGCTGCGCCGACCGACCCGGAGGGTCTGGGCGCCTTGGTCGCACGATTGCAAGCCGCTGTCGCCCTGCCTGGTGGTGCTCGAGGCGAGCGGCGGTTACGAAGGGGTGGTCGCCGCCGCGCTCGCCGAAGCCGGCCTGCCGGTCGCCATTGTCAATCCGCGCCAGGTGCGCAAATTCGCCGGGGCCATCGGCCGATTGGCCAAGACCGACGCGATCGATGCGGCAGTGATCGCCCATTTCGCCCAAGCCGTGCGCCCAACGGCACGGCCACTGCCCGATGATCTCTCGGTGCGGCTCGCCGAATTGATGGCGCGACGACGCCAGCTGGTCGTCATGATCAATGCCGAAAAGCAGCGGCTCGGCAAAGCTCGGGACCGGACCGCGCAACGCTCCTTCAAGGCGCTGCTCAAGAGCCTGGAAGCCGAGCGGGCGCGCATCGACAAGGCGATCGACAAGCTGATCGAAGCCAGCCCCCTGTGGTGCGCCCAACAGGATCTGCTGAAGAGCGTGCCCGGCATCGGCGACGTCGTCGCCCGCACCCTGATCGCCGAGCTGCCCGAGCTCGGCCGGGTCGACCGCCACCAGATCGCCGCCCTCGCCGGCGTCGCCCCAATGAACCGCGACAGCGGCCGCTATCGCGGCAAACGCAAAATCCAGGGCGGCCGGGTCGCGGTCCGGGCGCCGCTCTACATGGCTTGCCTCGTCGCCATCCAGCATAACCCGGCGCTCAAGTCGCTTCTACCGCCGTCTGCGCGCGGCCGGTAAACCAGCCCGTCTCGCCCTCGTCGCGGCGATGCGCAAGCTGCTGACCATCCTCAACGCCATGCTGCGCGACCGCCAACCCTGGGCACCGGGTCAGAGCTGAGCGTCGAAGCCATGGCAGCCAAACCGGCCGCGGCGAGCGCCGGCTCAAGGCCGTCAGCCGCCGCAGGCGGGGGCGCGGCAGCGCCCGCCTTGAACCGGCGATCGACGTGGCCGACACTTCAGCCATCACTTCGACCCTTGACCTTCAAGACAGTCGCTCCCTCGATTTGTTCGCCGTGTTGAGCGATCGGAGAATAACACGCGACGGGAAAGGAACGCGGGGCTGTCCCTGGCGATAAAGAACCCGCCAGCGCGCTGGTGCTCGGGCCGCTCTCGATCCCAGCCGTTCTGGGTGTTGGCTCGCGCTGTCTCTGAGAGATGGAAGGCGTACCCTGCCCTGTTGCTTGTCGGATGGCGCCTGTGCGCGCCGAGAGCCGTCGTTCCACTTGGATCGACCTCGGCTCGCCGCTCGTCCGCCCCAGCCAACCATCGTAGCGGTCTACGACGTGCACGCCGCATTCCGAAACCGATCCGACATTCGCCCATTCGAGCTCCCTGCAGCTCTCTGCTCCGGGGCCTCCCAATCGCCCGCTACGACCACGCGATAATCACTCGGCTAATAAGGCGCGAGAAGCTCCTTCAGTGGGCGCGAAAAGTCCTCGTTTCCGGAGGGGATTGGCTCCAATGTCGCACAGCAATTCATCATGGTAGTGCAGACAGCAATTCATCATGGTAGTGCAGCATGATGGTAGTGCAGCATGTGCAATTGCAGGCGGGCGCCACGGGCGGGACTGAATGGCATCCAGGCCCGCTTCCAACTTTTTAGCTGTGCGATCTCCGCCAGCATGGCTTCGCGGGAAGGAAGGCGAAAGCGCCCAGTAATCAGTTCGGCCAGCCAGCGCGCCTGGAAACAATCCGTGAGAATGTTCAGGTACGTTGCCGTGCGTCTGATGAAGATGAGGTTCGGCAAGTCCGGGTGGAGCATGTGACGATAAAGATAGAAACCGTCATCATTTTCTTTCCCAAGACGTCCCGGGCGTCGGCAGAAAGGAAACTGTAATCGTTCTTCCAACCGGTGCCGAACACAACGCAATCTAGGCCAAGCGTATCGCCACCCCGCAAAATTACGCCATCGCGAGTGAAGGCCGCGATCTCGGTACGATGTGCCGCGATGCGGCCGTGATGAATCAATTTATACAACTCAGGACGGGGAATCATCGTCGATTCACCGAAGGCATCGATCTCCACCGGCTTTAAGGGCACCAGGTTTTGACGCTGCGCAATCTTGGTCCCGAGCCACAGATGGAGGAGGCCGTCCGCCTAGTCCTGGCGCTGTGGACGGAGCGGCGAACGACTTTCCACGGAAGATATTTTCGCGCCGAGGATGCGATCCTCGAGCCGAAGCCGGTCCAGAAGCCACGCCCGTCAGTAATGATCGCCGGCGGCGGCGAGCAACTCACCTTGCGCGCGGTTCGCCTGCGAACCATCGCGGTCCGACACCTGCCGTCAAAGAGCGCACGGTGACACATCGCTTCCGCCGCGCGGACTGTCCGATTGACCGCATTGTCGTCACCCGTCCCGACGGATTCATTTCCTTCGCCGCGCTCAAATGGCTGCATGGTGTCGGCTGCGGGATCGTGCAGCTCGACTATGACGGCACGGTAATATTCGCTCCGTCGCCAGCCGGCCCCGATCAGCCAGCCTTGCGCCGCGCCCAGGCGCTAGCGGCCGGCGACGAGATCGGCCTCACGGTCACGCGCGAGATCCTGCGCGTCAAGCTCAAGGGACAAGGCGAAGTCGCCGGCTTCCTCGGTAGCGAGGAAACCGCCGGCCTCATCGTTCGTCTCGCCGGAGAGATTGCGGGCGTTGGAGACAGCGCACAAATCCTCGCGATCGAGGCCACTGCCGCCGTTGCTTATTGGGCGCTGTGGCGGGATCTCCCGGCTCAATTCGCCCGCCATAGCGAAGTCCCGGAGCACTGGCGGACCTTCGGCCCGCGCAGCTCGCCGTTAACTGGGAAGCCGCTCAGGGCCGCAACCCCGGGCAATGCGCTCCTCAATTACCTATACCGCGCGCTCGAAAGCGAGATGGTGATCGCCCTCCGCGGCGTTGGCCTCGACCACGGCATCGCTATCTTCCACCTCGACCGCGACCGGCGCTCCTCACTCGCGCTCGACGCTATCGAGGCCGTCCGGCCCTACGTCGATTTCTGGCTCGCCGCATGGCTTGCCGCCTCCCGCTTTGCAAAGCGCGATTTCGTCAAGTTGCCGGATGGGGAGATCCGCATCACGCGCCCGCTGACGAGCCACCTAGCGATGAGCGGTCCGATCTGGCGGCAAGCCGCTGCCGCAGTCTCAGGCTGGCTTGTACAGAGCTTCGGAAGAGTTGCCGCCGCCGGCGGAGTGCTCACCGGTGGGATTACCCCGGTTCCGCAGGGCCTGCCTGCGGCTCCTACGCGCAGCGGGCGGCTTCTGCCACTATTTGTCGGCGCCGCTGCCAGCCTTCTTCGCGCGCAGCCGCGCGCATCGCCCGGCCTCCCTCAAGGATGACCCGATCCCCCGAACTTGCTACGAATGCAGTGGGGCGCTTCCAGTTCGTCCCCGCGAATTCTGCTCTGCGGTAGTCAGGCTGAGACCGGAGGCGCGGAAGCTCTGGTTCTCAAACGTACGGTCACGGATCTCGCCCTGGCGATGGAAGAACACCGCGCGGCGCACCGAATTGCTGGCCTCGCCCTTGTTCAGCCCGGCATGGCTGTGCTGGCGCAAGTCGGGGTCTGACAGCCTATGGGCTCGCCGGCTGATCTTTTGCGCGCGGGCGGAGAGCACCGGGTCCGACAAGCAAGCGGCCGACACCGGCCATTCACCTGGGCCGGACGGTCCCGATCAGCAAGCAAGACATCCAGATAATCAGATAATCGGCCGAGCGAAACAGATCACCTGGAACCGGCCATCGGTTCGCGCAGGGTTAGGGCTAGCGGCAACGCCGCCGCACAGAGGGCCGCCATTGCCCAGAACCCGTGCGCCCCGAAGCGCTCGAAAATTGGCCCGCAGGCAAGCGTAAGGAGAGCGGTTGCAATACCGATGCCGACGGTACCGTAGATGGTCAGTGCTGTCGCCTCGAGGTGCCTTGGAACGCATTGTGCCAAAAGCCGCATGCACGTCAGATGCAAGAGCGCGAACGTTAGGCCGTGCAAGGGCTCGATCGCCGCCACCGCTGGTAGCCACGCGGTCTCGGCCATCACTGCCCATCGCACGACACCGGCGCCGGCGGAGAGCATCGCGGCGCCTGCCGGGCCGATGCGGTCGAGCAAAGGACGGCCGACCAAGAGGAAGACGACGACCTCGGCGGCGACCGAAAGCGACCACAAGATGCCAGACGTGCCTGGGCTGATTCCTGCTCTGCTCCAACGGATCATCGCAAAGGAGTCGTGCATCGCATGACTCCCAAGAATCAACATTGCGAGCAAAACCATCTTGCGATAGAGCGGCAGCCGCAACAACACTCCGACCCCGCGAGCCTGGCTCGACGTGGCCCGGGCGTGGCCACCTGTCGCCAATAGTTGTGGAACGCCAAGTGCCATGGGTGCCGCGGCAGCAAGCAGCGCCGCGTTTAGCCAGACGATTACGACGATCCCGAAATGTCCGATGACTTGGCCGGACAGCACCAAGCCCAGAGCAAAGGCGGCTGAGCCGCACCCGCGCAGCCAACCGTAGTGGATGACCGCGCCGCCGGACCCGGCGGGAGCCGCGGCACCGAGGGCGAGCGTGTCGCTGAGTGGCGGGAGCGGCGCCAGTGCCGCCGAGTGCAATACGCCGACCGCGATCAGCAACCATGCGCCTTGCGCCGGCAAATATCCCAGTCCGATCAACGCCGCCGCGGTCGTGCAAAGCGCCAGGAAGACTTTAGGAGCATCCAAACGATCCGCCAGCCGGGCTACTGCTTGAGCAGCCATCAACCGCATCGCCGTACCAGCGGCCAGCGCCAGCCCGATCGTCTCCGGACGCAAGTGGCGATTGTCGAGCAGAATTGGCAGGTAAGGCGACTGGACGCCGAACCCCGCATAGAGCGAGCCGTAGAGGATAAGAAACCGGTATAACATCGAACGCGAAGAACTAATCATCCGATCTCGCTGGCATAGCGATGCGAAGGCGGCGGATGATATGTATGACGGAACTAATGATATCATCGCTCCTTACAGAAATTCGTGGGAGATCGGACTCGTCTAGGTCGCATTTTGATCCAGAGTTAGTGAAGATTCCCGAGTTATTAAAGAAGAGCCCTTCAGAAACGATGACGAAATACGAGGCATTTCGTTCCCTTATATCACAGAGAGTCTCTAAGCCACCCTCGGCCTATGAACGAGTGCGCCAATGGGTGTGCGGACTTGGCGGTTGGCCCCCGCAGCGGGGCGGAGGGTTTCACGCGTAAGTGCGTAGGTGCCGTGCGTCTACCATCGAGGTCATCTTTCGGGCCTCTCTGGTCTGGGAGTTGCGGCATCCTTTCGGAAATCCGGGACGACCGCCTTAGCCCCAGCAATCGCCGACGCTGAGCTGCGACGTGCGATCCGCAAGCCACCGGAGAGCCTTGACGCCTGGGCGGCGTACCAGCGTGGGATATGGCACTTGAGCAAGGCCAACCCAGACGAGGACACGATCGCTCAGAATTTCTTTCGGCAGGCGACCGATCTCGACCCGACATTCGCGCCGGGCTACAGCGCGCTTGCCCTGGCCCAGCTACAAGCGGCGGCGGTATACCAAAAGCTCAGTCTCATGGAAGCGCAAAGCTCGGCCGAGGTGCTAGCCTGATCTATGAGCGAGGGCTGGCGTTGTAGCCCAAGCCATTGATTGAGCGTAGATTTCGGTTGCTGAAGCTGAATTTGCCGATCGTCGGAGGCGACACCCGCCATGGTTGATACTACGCCGTTTCTGCCGGGTCTGTCACCAGTTCGGGGCAAGGCTGTGGTCGCCCGCTTTGATGGCGGCCGACTGTCCTCGGAGGGCGGATTGCTGGTCTTGCGCGAGGTCGAGCGGCGGCTGGGATTGGCCGATCGCCTGGCCGGCTGTCTGAAGGACCCGAGGGCGCCGGCCAAGGTCGTACATGGCTTGGCGGAGATCATCCGGTTCCGCCTGTTGATGATTGCCGCCGGGTACGAGGACGGCAACGACGCCGATACGCTGCGCCGCGATCCGTTGTTCAAACTGGCGCTGGATCGGTTGCCCTCGGATGAGGAGTTGTGCTCGCAGTCGACGATCTCGCGGCTGGAAAACCAGCCTGATGTGCGGGCGCTGCTGCGCCTCGGCCGGGCGCTGATCGAGCAGTACTGCGCCTCGTTCCGGCAGGTAGCCAAGCGCATCGTGCTCGATATCGACGACACCTTCGACCGCGTCCACGGCGGCCAGCAGTTGCGCCTGTTCAATGCCTTTCATGACGATTACGGTTTTCAGCCGATCGGCTTGCGCATTCGGGGTACATCTGCCGCCGTGTCATGGGTATTCGCGGCCGGGCTGGGGCTAGCGCTCTTCGATCATGCCGTCTCACCGCGTGGGCCGGGCAGAGGGATGGGATCGCGGCCCGTCTTGATCCTGGCTACTTGGATGCTGGCTCACTCGAGGCGCTGGATCGCACTGAGCGCCGGATGCTGGCGCGGGACGCTCCTCGCCCGACCCGCCTCGGCAGCGGTTAGGAGCCGCTCGGTCGGGGTGATTTCGGTGGGGCAGCTGGGTGTCGCGCATAGTGCTCGAAGTCGCCGAAGCGGATCTCGAACGCCAGGCCGACTTTGTCCATGTGAAAGGCGCTCCAGTCGTGCCGCAAATCGCTCGCCGACGCGAACGATCGGCTTTCGGGGCTTCACGATAGCGGCGTGCGTCGCGTGCGCGCGCCTGGACAAGCTCCGGAGGGTCTTTGGCAAGGACAAGGTGACCATGTTCGAGATGAACAAGAGAGGGACAAAAGTTCTGCGAGAGCGAACTAACGTCGTCACGAGGGCGGATCGAAGGCCGCAAGGCGATCGAACGCCCTTTCCCACTCTTCCGTCGCTTTCGGCCATTCGGGCAGGCGAGCGCCCGCCGCGCGTGACCCCGCAGCGAGCCGCGCGGCGAGCGCAGGCTCGGCGATCACCCGGCGAAGAGCCCGCGCCAGAGCCGGCGAATCGCCCGGCGGAACGAGCAGCGCGGCTTTAGGCGACACCGTCTCCGGGATCGCGCCCGCGGTGGTGGCGATCAGTGGCAGGCCGTGCGCCATTGCTTCCGCAAAGACCATGCCGTAGCCTTCGTGAAAGGACGGAAGGACAAAGGCGTCCGCCACTCCGATAGGCGTGCGCGACCGATTGCGGCGGCCACTCACCCGCTAGAGTGATACGCCGCTCGAGCCCGGCGGCCGAGATCATCCGCCGAACAGATCGCGCCGTCGGCGGATCGCGCTCGAGTGACCCGACGCAGAGCAGGTTCCAGTCGAGATCGCGAATCCGGGCCAGCGCCTCGACCAGCACGCCATGACCTTTGCGTGGCAGCAAGTTCGCCACGCAGAGCAGCGCGCGAACGGGGCCTCGCCGCGGCCTTAGCCTGTTCGGCTTCACCGTGCCTGGTGGGACGATGGCGATCCGGTCGGGAGAGACGCCATAGCTCTCGACCGCAGCGGCAGTTTTCCGGCTGGGGCAGAGGACGCCGCGGAGCCGTAACAGCAGCGCAGCCTCGCGGTGCGCGGCCCGCTTCGCCTCGGCCGGCGGAAGGCCGCTTTCCTGCGCCAGCGGGCCGTGGACGAAGGCGATGAGCCGCAGGCGGCGCGCCTGCGCCGCCACCACCTCTCCGAGAGTTGGCAAGGACGAGGCCGTCGACAACTGTCTCCGTGCCGTCGGCCACGCCGGCGAGCACCGCCGCATTCGCCTTTGGACGCCGTCCGGTGAGTTCGATAACCCGAACGACCCGGCCACGCGCGCGCAGACCCCTGACAATGTGACGGTCGAACAGATATCCGCCGGTAAGTTGATCGAGCCGGCCGGGGACGACGAAGACGAGCTCTCGGCGAAGCGGAGTTTCGTCCGCGGCGTCGGACGTTCGCGAAGCAAACGCTGGGAGCTCGGTCATCCGAGCGGCGCGTCGTAGGCCGCCCAGGCTACTGGATTTTCCCGCAGTACTACTCTGAGACTGGTGATGGCCTGAGACCCGAGCGCACCTTCTTTGATCCGCCGCACCAGCCGCTTGTGGACTTCGCAGGCGAGGAACTCGGTTGTGGTATTGCGCCCGCGGAATTCGGCGAGCTCGTCGAGATTGCGATAGTCGAACTCGGCGAGCACCGTCTTCAACAGGTCAAGAGCGCGGCCGATATCACAAACGATCCCATCCGGCATCGAGCGCGTCCCGCCGCAATTCAGCCTCAACCACGAAGGTCGCGCCGTGCAGCTGCTGAGCCGGCCCGAAAACAGTGCCCACCAAACTGTGCGCAATCATGAAGTGATGGCTGACGGTGATGCTGTACATGGCTCGGCCCGCGCGGTTCAATCATACCGGAGCGTGTAACAGTGGACGCCTGCGGCGCGGCCGCCAGATGCGGCATCAAATCGGGCAAGGTAGAAAATGCACTTTCGCCGCCCGAGAGCGAGGGATCGTAACGGCTGAGTTCTGATCTCGCTCCGGCCCGGCGCGGCGACCAAAACGCCAGCGCCTCACGCATCGAAATCACAATCGAACAACGTGTCACCACCGAGGTCGAAACGGCGGATCCGCGGCCGCAATGCGCGGTCGAGCGCACGGTCGCCGGGAAATGCGACACCGGGACGCCCCGATCCGATGATGATTGGGGCGACCGTTATCTGCAGACGGTTGAGGCAGCCTGCCTCGAGAAAGCGCGAGATCGTGATCCCGCCGCCCTCGACGAACACGACAGACAATCCCCGGTCACGCCAGCGCGGTGCGGATCGCCGAAACATCGAGCGTGCCGCCGACGCGCGGCACGCCAAGGATTTCGCACCCATGCGTCTCGCCCGTGGCGGTCGCCATGCTCCTTTGCGGCAACGACCAGTGTCGGCGCCGCGCGGTCGCGAAAGACCCCATGCCGGCCGGTCAGGCTCAGCTCAGGATCGATGACGACCCGGTACGGGTTGTCTCCGGCGCAACGCCGGACCGTCAGCTGCGGGTCGTCGGCCCGCACGGTGCGGGCACCGACGAGGACTGCGTCGGCGAGCGCCCGCATGCGATGGCAATGCAAGAGGTCGGCCTCGCCGGTGATCCAGCGGGAGTTCGCCGTTCTCGGTCGCAATTCGGCCGTCGAGGCTCTGCCCGATATGAGCGACGGCGAGCCCGCGGGGGTGCGAAAGGCAATAGGGAAGATAGAGGTCGAGCTGCACCGCGACATCATCCGGCAACGACGTCGATGCACGCCACCCGCCATCGACGGAGACACTGAGCGAGCCGCCATGGAGTGGAACCGAGATCAGCTTCGCGCCGGGCCGCGCCGCGAACGCCGCGCGCGTGGCGAGCACGGCCGACCACCAGAACGGATCGCGCGGCTCGCTCCCAGCATTCGCCTGAGCCCTGGCGGAATAATCCCGATCTCGGAAACGTCTGGCGGACGACCGCTTGTCGATTGGGTCCCGGAAGGACATCATCGCCAGATACACCGAACCCGTAGCGATGTCGATGCGGATCGCCGCGACTGCGTCGGCCTCGCTTGCATTGATGCGCGAGGCTCGCTCGGTATTTGCCGGTATTGGGTTCGCCATAGCGACTATGCTCCTTCTCGTCCTTGGCGGCGCTATACGCACGCTGTCCGCGGTGGTGGCCGACGTGATGCTCTTCCAGGTTACCCGTAGTCCTCGAGCGCCGGCTCGCCGCTCCCGCATCCCCGCCTCGGCGCGGCGAACCGGATAACTCTGGTTCGCGCGGGATCACCTGTCTGATCGCCGTTCGCACGATAGGTCCCGCTCCGCTCGGGACGCCGGAACGATGGATGCTCGCCGCCATCGCCAGTGCCGCTATCATGCTCGATGGCGCCGATTGCTGGGCGGCACGCCGCCAGGGATTGGCGTCCGCCTTCGGAGCGCGCTTCGACATAATCGCGGTCGCGAAGGCCGCGACGGTTCCGTTTCGGATCCTAGCGATCGGCGCGATGCCGCTACCTTTACCTCGCGGTGGAGTGGATGCGTCGGCCCTGCGCGGGCCGCTGCCGGCTTGCAACCCGCCGACGCAAGCGGTAGCCGTCACTCAGAGCATCGCGCTGCTCTTCGCCCTCGCCCCGCAACTCCCCGGGCTGCGCTCCAGGGAGTTGCGCGTTGGCACTCGGCCTGCTCGCCTGTTCACGTGCCCCGACATCGTCATTTTGCTGTCGATCCCGCCGAATTGGGTCGGGCGCGGATGAGTTTGGTGGCGCAAGCAGAGGGAGCCCGGTATCTAGTGAGCCCGGTAATGATGCTTGAGGGCAAGTAGGGTAGGATGCTCAAGTCGAGGACCATTGCCGACGGCAATGCGCGGCGGCATCTCGACCTCGCACCCCGATGCTGGCAACGCCCTCGGCCAAGCGATCACTGCGCTGCGCCGGGGCGAGCCGGTACTGATCCGTGACAACGAGATCAGCGTTCTCGCCGTTGCCGCCGAACTCGCGACCGAAGAAAACCTGCGGCGGTTGCGCGAGATCTCCGCGGATCCGATGAGCGTGGTGCTGACGCGCCACCTCGCCGTGGCGCTGGGATTGCCCTGTGCATTGTCAATTTCCGTCTCTTCCCAACTTCCGGCCACGGTCATACGCAATCTCGCCGATCCGGCGGCATCGCTCGGCGCCGAGCCGGCCGGGCTTGGTCCCGAGCCGGTCGCCGAGGGCGGGGTGCTCGCCGCGGCCGCCTTGGCCAAGCTCGCCTCATGTCTGCCGGCTGCTCTGGTGCTACGCGTCGGGGCAGCCGATGCCCCCCTCCTCGCGCAGTGCCGCGACCTCGCCTCCATCGAAGCTGCAGCGGTGATCAAATACGATGCGGCCGCCGCCGGGCTCGAACGCGTCGCCGAGGCGCGCGTGCCGCTCGCTGATGCCGAGAACGCTCGTCTGATCGCCTTTCGACCGCGCGATGGCGGCGGGGAACATCTCGCCCTCCTAATCGGCGCGCCCGATCCCGCCGCGCCGGTGCTCGTACGGCTGCATTCGGAGTGCTTTACCGGCGATCTCCTCGCGAGCCTGCGCTGCGATCGCCGCGACCAGCTACGCGGCGCGATCGCTGCGATCGCACGGGCGGGCGGCGGGGTGCTGCTCTACCTCGCCCAGGAGGGACGCGGCATTGGTCTCCTCAACAAGCTGCGGGCCGACCAGCTGCAGGACGCCGGTTTCGACACGCTCGACGCCAACGAGCAGCCGGGCTTTGACGTGGACGAGCGCGTCTACCTCCCGGCGGCGGAAATGTTGCGCCAGCTCGGTTTCGGCATGATCCGCCTGTTGACCAACAATCCAGACAAGGTGGTCGCGATGGGGCGCTACGGTATTCGCGTTGCCGAGCGCGTGTCGCACGTCTTCCCGTCAAGCGGATACAACGAACGTTACCTGTGCACAAAGGGGACCCGCAGCGGTCACTTTCTCTGATCGAATCGCGGCGCCGCGCCGGCGGCCGACTCAAATAGTGGCTCTGCCGCCCACTGTAGTACTCGCGGGTTTCGGTCTTCCGATCCGCCTGCGATTTGACGACGCTCAGATCCAAGTCCCACCGCGAGATAGTTCATGCCGTTGTCCACGGGCCAACCAAACAGACAGAGAGCCGAGAGGCGGGAAATCCGCACAGTGTCTGCGCGCGCCGACTCACCGATATCCTACTGGATGAGTTGCGTTTTCATTTCGATCTTCGATAATACCGCGATATACGACGGGGTGATTGCTCGCCCGCCATGAGCCGGCACGCTGCGGATCGCGCGTGGGATACGACGCGGCGCTGAACTACCTCGAAGCGCGATGCGGATCGAGGACGGGATCGTAGTGTTGCGCAAAGGTCCCCGAGGAGGTCAAGCATGAGCGCACCTGACGACGGTTTCGCTGTCATGCGGCACGACTGGCACTCTCAAAGCTATGGCGAGGAGTGGATGGCGCGTGATTTGCTGCGACGAGGAGCGTCGGACGGGGCTGAGGAAGATACTGTCCGTCGCAGCATTTTCGCCGGATGCCGCGATCTCGGTGCTGGATGTCGGTGGCGGCTACGGAATGGCGACCGAAGAGGTTCTGCGTGCATTCCCGCATGTGCGGGTGACTTTACGGGACTACTCGCAGTCGATGCTTGACGAGGCGCGACGACGGCTTGCGCAGCATGCCGGTTAGGTCGGCTACGTGCAGTGCGACCTCCGCGATCCGTTATCGATCGGCCAAGTCGGCAATCCCTTCGATCTCGCCGTCTCGGCCATTGCCATCCACAATCTCGGCAAGGTCGGAGCGATGGCCGCATGTTTTCGCGGGATTGCTCGGGTTATCGAGCCCGACGCGCACTTTCTCGACTATGACCTGTTCGATCGCGTTGGCGGCATAGTGGTACATACAAGATTGCTGCTGGAAGCCGGCTTTGCGCGGTTCGACTGCGTCTGGCGGCAATCACCGCTCGCAATCGTTGCCGCGTACTCCGGCGCCGCATCGTAGCCTCGGAGGACGGCCATGAGGAGCACGGCGGTGGAGATGACGGATTGGGGGCTTGGACCGCTTGAGCGGAAACATCTCCAATACGCAAACTATTGCGCAGTCGCAGGTGGCGCAGAAATCACCAGAACACATTGGCATATTGCCTTGGCCAATGGGCTAGGTTGGGCGTTCGACGGCATGGACAGCTCGTTGTTCGGACTGGCGTCGCCGCTGATCATCACGGAGTTCACACTCGACGTGCCGACCTATCGCTCCGGTCTGCAGATCGCGTTGCTCGTCGGCATCGTCGGACTGTACTTCTGGCCGTGGTTGTCCGATCGCTACGGGCGCCGCACCTTGCTGGCGATCAATATTGCGCTGTTTTCTTTGCTGATGCCGGTGGTGGCGCTGGCCCCGACCTTCGCCGTATTCGTCGCCGGGCGCTCGGTGGTGAACTTCGCGCTCAACGGGGAATGGTCGCTAGTTGGATGCCGTACTACCTGTCGACCGAAAAGCACTGGTCGACGCAGGAATATAGCGCTTTTTATGTGTGTTGGGGCATCGTCGGCTTCTTCGGCCTGTGGCTGGCGGGCTGGCTGGCCGACCGGATCGGCCGAAGGGTCGGCTTCATCGCGATGCTGATTTAGGGCGCCATTTTCATGACTTTGTGGGTCTACACTGACAGCCACATCTTGTTGCGGGTGTTCGGTTTGGCCTGGAGCTTCGGGTTCCTCGGTTTCTGGGGACCAAGCACGACCTTGACTGCCGAGGTGTTCCCCACCCGCATCCGTGGTGCTGCCAACGGTGCGGTATGGGCGATCGCCTATTTCGTCGGTTTCGTCCTGTGGCCCTTCGTCACAGTCGCTCTGCAGCAGTCGACAGGGTCGTTCGCGCTGGCGTTCCTGTGCATCCCCGCCTTCATGGTCGCGATGGCGATCGGTGTCTGGCTGTGGGTGCCCGAACACGCCGGAAAGGAGTTCAATGCGATCATTGTCTGAGATCGAGTTCGGCCACGCTGGTAGACTGTTTCCGAGGTCTTTCGTCTTTGCGCCTTGTCCCGTAATGGCCGGGGTCGTCGCTTACGCCTCCAGCCCACGATTTCATCCCTGTCCACGGGCCGGATTGCCGCCGCCATCCAGTTTGGTGTATGGTTAATAGCTGCTCTTTGCGAGTCAGCTTAGACAGGGCAGGGGCGGATCGCGTTTCGGCGCTTGGGATGGCGTTGTCAGGTTGCCAATAGGCGGATGTTGATGGGCGAAAACAGCAACTCTGGGGGTTATGCAGCAGACGCAGTACCGGCGACGTCACGCCATGTGCGAAATTCGGTATCGCGCGCCGCACGATGCTGGTTGGCACTGAGGTGATGACGGCAGAGCTGGAAATGGTTGTGGATCCGGCTGTGGGTTGAGAGGAAACGCTGCGCGTGACGCGCTGACTTGAAGCGCTTCATCTGTCGCTCTCGTCGTCGTGTCGGCTGATGCGACACCTCAGCGCGATTGTTGAGATAGCGGCTTTGGCGGTGCTCGACCCTCGGCAGGATCTTGCGTTTGGCGGCGGCGTAGCTCTTGAGCTTGTCGGTGACGATCACCCGCGGAACATACCGCAAGCCCTTCAGCAGCTTGCGAAAGAACCGCGTGGCCGCGGCTGCGTTGCGCCGGCTCTGGACCAGAATGTCGAGGACATTTCCGTCCTGGTCGACCGCGCGCCAAAGATAGTGTTGCTCGCCGCGGATCCGGATGAACACCTCGTCCATGTACCACTTGTCGCCGGGTTGTGGCCGGCGCCGCTTCAGCGCATTGGCGAAGATCCGGCCAAAGCGCAGGCCCCACTCGCGGATGCTCTCGTAGCTGACGACGATCCCACGCGCCGCCAGGATCAGCTCAACATCTCGCAAGCTCAGGCTGAAGCAGTGATAGAGCCAGACCGCATGCTCGATGACCGCGGGCGGGAAGCGGAAGCCGCGATACGGATTCGGTGATATCGTCATGCTCACAGCCTGCCACGGCCCGCCCGAAGCTGCCAACCTGACAGTACCCGGTTGAGGCCGGCGCTCCCTCAACGGCAATGTCCCCGCGTGTCAATCGGCGCGCAATCGGGACCCCGGATCGGCATCCAAGCCCCGCTCTTTCCCTTGTCGCTGAACTCGGCTGGACGGACTTCGTTGGCGGAGGGAAGGGTTGACATCACCGGACCGGCGCGCTGCGGGGCTCGACTACCACCAGCCATTCTCGGGCTCGAGATCGTGACGCGTTCGCTGCGATCTTCTTGGATTCCGTGTACGGCAATGATAAGCCCGTCGCGCAAGCAGATTACCAATGGGAGAGATAGAATGGCGTTGAAAATCGAGCGGTTCCAGCCGGAGGGCATGAACGTGAGGATGTCCGGGGGGCAGCCCTCATATTCGCACGTCGTGACGGTGAGCGGGACCGGCAAGATAGTCTACATCGCCGGCCAGCTCGCCCGTGATAGCGAGGGTAATTGCGTCGGCAAAGGCGACATGCGCGCCCAGATGGAACAGACGTTCAAAAACCTCGATCGATGCCTCAATGCGGCCGGTGCGACTTGGGCTGACGTCGTAAAGACCAATACCTTCGTCACCGATTTCGACGAATTCCAGAAGTGTGGCGATGTGCGCATGCGCTATTTCGGCGTCGCCACCCCGACCAGCACGACCGTCGGCGTCACCCGCCTCGCCGGCCCCGATTTCATGATCGAGATCGAAGCTGTCGCCGTTGTTAATTCGTAAGGGCACAACCCGATTTGCCGCATCACGGAACAAGCACAGCGGTCGAGGAGAGCCGCTTCGCGTTCTTCCTATGATGCCAGCCCTAACGGCTCAAAGTCGCGCCACCTCATCGACAGGCTTTAACGTCCATGTCCGATCGCGATACGCGACGTGGACCTCTTCCTGTTCGAGGACTTTCCCGATTTCGGATGCGAGTTCGTTGAGCAGTATCCTAACCGTATCATCATCTATATCGGCGGCATAGAGCGGCAGCACCTCGCCGGTAAAGATGGCAACGGGCTCACGATCATGAGCGGCTTCGGCTTCCGAGCCCGCATAGACAACTTCACCGCGGGTAAACATACCCGAGAGAAAGGGTTCAGCACGAGCATCGCGCTCCCTCATCCAGCGATGGGCCGCACGGATCGCCTCTTCGAGATCATAGATCCGGCCCGTTGGGCCATAGCCAGCGCGCAAGCCCCAGGTGATCTTGAACTCGCGCCGAGGACCTTCGGAGGTGGGAACGAGAGAGAAGCTCTTCATCAGCGAATCCGGCCAACGCCAATCCAATACAGAGTCGAGCAGGCAGGAATTATGCGTTTCTCCTGCCGCTTTGGGCGCCCGATCTAATCACAGCGGCAGAGCTGCGCTTCCCCGTCTGCATTGCAGCCGCGTTCGGCATCTTAGCGTCGACCTCGCTAGCCCTGGCGTCGACATAGCTCGGGTCGATCTCTTCAAGCGGTACTCAGTAATTTTCGTTCGACTGGAACCGGATTGCGGAAGAGGTCAAGAACAGGGCAATGGGCGTCAACCGCCGCGGCCAGCTCCTCATAACGAGCAGCGTGCTCTGGTCCACTTAGACTGACATTGATGCGAACTGCGCTGAAGCCAGCCCGGATACGGTCGTCGATGCCGAAGAACCCGCGCAGGTCAATGTCCCCGTCGATGCCGATCTCGACTTTATCGAGCTTGACGCCAAGTTGGGCCGCCCAGACCCGATAAGTAATCGCCTGACACGAACCCAGCGCCGCCAAGGCATATTCCACAGGGTTCGCAGCCACATTGCCGCCTCCCAGAGCTTCAGGCTCATCAACCGTAAACTTGTGTCCTGAACCCACCTTAACGACGACCTCGCAGGGGCCAACCAAGTCGTGGTGCGCCTCGAACTTGGCCTGCGCCTGTGCGGGATCCGATGAAAGCGCTGTTTTGGTCGCGTGGACAAGATCCGTAAACGACATGGAGCGTCCTCCCGTTGCATATTTAGCGATCGCCTTCATTAACGGCACTCAGGCGCAGTCTACTCCTAAGTCTCCCTGTCCGCATCGACGCTCCTATAGGTACCGAGCAGCCAATCCCAGAAATTGTCGACTACCGCGAAATTGCAATCAGCATACCGGTGGTGGAGAAAATGGAGCTGTTGCTTTCGCCTGAACCATGAAAATCGTCCCAACCATGACCCCGCTACGTGGTAGTGTTTATCAAAATAGAGATGCACATAGAACGAGATCGACATCGCGATTAGTTGAACGATGAACAAGTCTAAAGGTAGGACCAGGTAGCCGAGGCTGATGACCAAGGTGACGGGGATCAGAAAGAACGGTGTGTTATTTGCCTCTTGGTTTAGGTAATATTCAGTAACGATATGATCTCCTGAGTAATGCCTGTGGTGGACATGTAAATGATTTTCGAAGAACCTTCCTCCGATGCCACGATGGCCGAGATATCGGTGAAATAACGTTTGGCCGAGCGACATCAATAGATGAGCTGTCGTTGCCGTTAGGGAGCACAGGAAAATCTCGATCGAGACCGATGTCCACCAAATACCAGTCATAGACGGATCCCTGTTTACATCCCTCGGACCGGTTCAGCTCAACAGCCGTTTGATAGACGATATGAGCGGTATCTTAGGCTACGCACGCGCCTACCGCCCGATGGCGCTTTCCTCGCCCGCTGTGGCCGGAGCGGCCGAAGCAACGGCCGGCCCACTGAAGCATATTGAGAAATACGATATATGTCCGGGGGAATTGCATTGTCCGGTCGTCCCCCGGAAAGGGCGCCGTGCGATGCGGTGATGGCGATCCGACCTGCATCTTCGAGTTGCAGCATTCCTACCGAATCGGCGCAGATAACCATCGGCTCGCCGGGAACGTCGCGCATGACAAAGCGGGCGCCCTCGATGATGCTCGGCGGCGCAGTTGCCGGTTCGATTGCCCAGCGCATCAGTTCGGCGCACTCCCTGACACTTTGGCCCGGCGA
>CAVOTD010000019.1:0-30030 GCA_963698995.1 uncultured Alphaproteobacteria bacterium
GAGGGATGATCTGGAGCGTTGCACCGGTGAGCGCGCCATTGAAGAAGCTTCTGACTCGGCGAACCCGGCTTGACGCTGATCGCGACCGGCGCACCAGTCATCGCCGCATGCTTGGCGGGATCGGTATACATTGCGAAGAGACTTTCGGCCGGAGCCGGTAGGACGACCGACTGCGAAATGATGGTTCGCATGGGACATTCGCCTTGTCTTCAGAAGCCGAGACACCGATCAGTGCAGGCGTAGGACCAGTGGCCGCCTGACACCCCCTTGCGGTATTTATAGAGCGTCCCATACGTCCTGTGAGCTCGAAACGTTTAGAAGGTGACGCCCATCGGGCGAACGATTGCGCATCACCGACAGGCTGGCGGCGACGCCAAGATCGGCGCGCGCCGCGGCGACGTCCTTGTCGGTCAGCGCAAGCGCGCCATCGGCGAACGGCCGTGCTGGCGGCGAGATCGGCATCGAGCTCGCCCTGAATTGGGCTCGCTCGGATCTTGCGTGGGGGGTTCAGCAATGAGCGTCCCTTCCGCCGAACTAGCAATATCAGCCACCTGGGCGGGGGTTCGCTCGGACAACGCAGAACTCTCCGTATCTGAGGATGCGCGAGTGGCGCTGGCCGCGCCCCGCGAGGGCCTTGCGGGCGCGGCGAGTCGCCGGGCCATTTCCCGAAGCGGGGTGGGGTAGAAAATGGCCCGGCGCGCGCAAGCCCGGGCCAAGGTTCAGGGAGACAAAGTCCGCAGATTGCGCGGACTGCGGTGCGACCGGGGACTGAGTCGCCCTCGACCGGCCGAACCTCGAAACGGTAATCCCTGTATTTATTGTCAAATCGATAAGGGCAGGTTTGCATGTCTCCTCGCTGGAGGGGCTGGAGGGGGTGTTGTCAGGTTAACTTATCGCGATCGGAGAAGCCCGAAGCAGGATGCGCGATCACACTGCCGCCACCGCATTCCGCCATTCGCCCGCCGCTTCGGCTTGAAGGATCCGCAGCGTTGATCGCGAGACGAGATGGTGTTGAAGGTCGAAGATGTTGTGGACCGCGGCATGCATGCTGAGGAAGCGCTGAGCAGATCGAGCCGATTTGAACCGCTGCATCTTGCGCTCTCGTCGCCGTACAGGCTGATGCGAATTCTCGGCGCGATTGTTTTCCGGAGCCCCTGGGGGCATTGTCAACTTAGCCGCCCGTGGTATGCTCGTTGCGTCGGTGGCGCGGCGGCTCGGGTCGGAAGGTCCTTTGCTCGCCTATCGTGCTGCCCGCTCTAACCGAGCGGGGCCGCAAAAAGGCGCCCTGGGTCCGCTAAGTTGACAATGCCCTCTGGCGATCCACTCTCCTTAAATAGGGGCCGGCGGCACGGGATGAGCCATGACGGCGATGTTGACGGCGTTCGGCTAATCTCGATGAACTCCTACCGTTTGGTCCGTAACATCCGGTTACCGTGATGCGGCCGGGATTCGACCCATGTCGTCCGTGCGCCAACGAAGCGGACGACCGGTCGTGAAGCAATTGAGCATCGGCGTCGCTATCGCTGCCGCAATCGCCTTGGTCGCGGGCATCACAAAGGGAGGTGTCGACGTCCTTGGCCTCGCGGCCGATCCGACGCTACTGAGCATTGGCGCCATTGGCCTGATGCTTGCGCTTACCACTTTCCACTCGCCGCCGATCTCCCCATTCCTCCGCGTCTTCTCGACGATTTTCGCCGTCGAATATGTCGTGACCGCGGCTGTCTATGTTGCGGTGCAGGCAGGCTGGTGGCCTCCAAGCTTCTCGGAATTAGCACCGCCGGCGAGCCTCCCCATCACGGTCGCGATCTTTGGACTGCTCGTCCATTTGATCTCGTTCATCCCGGTCATCCGTCAGATTACGCGCCTTGCCGATCCCTATTTCGTGACGAATGACCGTGGGGACCTGCAGATTGGAGGCTTTGGCGCGCGCCAGGTGACAGAACGGAGAGTTGCCAGTTCGCTGATCGTTGCACTTGTCGTAATCAATCAGCTTCAGGTCGGCATCAACATTCGCCTAAGCTTCTTCAATCGGGATTGGTTCAACGCAATTCAAAACAAGGACTCGGCCGCGTTCTGGTCGCTGTTGTTTGGGGTATTCTGCTTCTGGGCGGCGATCGCAGTCGTCAGCGGCCTGGTTGAGTATTACACCGAATCCGTACTCAAGATCCGTTGGCGACGCTGGATGACCGAGCGGTATTACGGTCTATGGCTCGATGATGGCAGCCTCTATCGCGCGGCGCTCGTCGGCCAAGCTGCCGACAATCCCGACCAGAGAATAGCCGAGGATGTTCGAAACTTTCTCAACTCGACCTACGCTTACTCGATCAGCCTGTTGTCGACGGTGTCGACACTCGTCTCATTCTCGATCATCCTATGGACGATCCCTGCCGATTTCACCGTTCCGGGAACTGACATTACCGTCCCCGGACTGCCGTTCTGGGTCGCTCTGGTCCTTTCGCTCGTTGGCACTTGGCTGACCCATTTGATCGGCAAACCCCTCGTGAGGCTCGACTTCAGGCAGGAGCGCTACGAGGCCGATTTTCGGTTCGCGCTGGCCCGCCTGCGCGAATACAGCGAGCAGGTGGCATTGCTCCGCGGTGAGAATGCCGAAAGGCGGATATTGGGCGGCCGGTTCGGCTCAATCGTGTCGAACTTTTATGCCATCGTCAGCCGCACCCTGAAGCTCCTGACGTTTACAGCGACCTATTTTCAGGCCAACGTGGTGATCCCCTATATCATCATCGCGCCATACTTTTTCCTCGGGAAGATCACCCTTGGACAGATGACGCAGACGGCCGGCGCCTTTGGCCGGGTCGAATCCGCGCTCACGTTCTTTATCGCACGCTATCAGTCGCTGGCGTCTTACAAGGCTGTCGTCGAACGTTTGACGACATTCCGCGCGGCCATCGACGAAGCGCGTAGGCTTGGCGCGAAACCGCCGCGCATCGAACGGACTAAGCATTCCGGACGCGATCTGGTGTTGCGTGATCTCGTATTGTCTCTGCCGGATGGGCGCGAGATCGTCTGTGCCCGCCGGCTGACGCTCGAGGCAGGCACGACGACTTTGGTCTCCGGCCCTTCCGGCTCCGGCAAGTCGACCTTGTTTCGCGCCATCTCCGGAATCTGGCCCTACGGACGGGGCACGATCGACCGCCCTGCCGATGCTACGGTCATGCTGTTGCCGCAGCGGCCGTACGTACCCTCGGGCGCGTTGAGGACCGCGGTCGCCTACCCCTCCGTCGCGGGGGCCTACAGTGACAAGGCCGTACGCGAAGCCCTAGAGCTCGCCCGTCTCGCACCGCTGGCCTGCGAAATCGACAGCGAGGACAACTGGCCCCAGCGCCTTTCGGGCGGCGAGCAGCAGCGTCTGGCTATCGCACGGGCTATTCTCGACAGGCCGGATTGGCTGTTCCTCGACGAGGCGACGTCGGCGCTTGACGAGAAGCTGGAAGCGGAAATCTACCGCATGCTGAGCGAGGTTCTGCCGAATACGACGATCGTCTCGATCGGGCATCGCTCCACGCTGATTGCACTCCATCGACGGCACATCGAGATGGAGCCGGGTCAAGGCGGTATATTCGAGCCGACGCCGACAATGGAGGTGGGATCCTCGGCCGGTGCGCAACCATGAATTTCAGATAGCCGTCCGCCTTGACGGTTGGCGCGCGGGCCGCGAGTTGCGGCGCTGCCCAAAATCTCGTGGGCCGCGAACAAGCTCGACTTGTTGGATGGGGGCTTCGGGAATTGTGATAACCGAAAACTTCATCGCCTGAAGCGCGAGTGCCTGCACGACAGCGGCGGGCCGCAATGAGCCGCGATCCTGACCGAGCAGCGCTCGCCCGTGGCAGCGAAGGCGGTTTCGGTGACGGTGACTGTCGCCTAAGAAGTGCCGCCCGCTCAGTCCCGGTGCGAACCATATCGTCCTGGCGACTTCGGCCCGCGGCGCGGACGAGCCGTGCTCACCCTCCAAAACGCGCCAAGCCGATGGCGACAAACTCGTGTTTGCCACGATCAAGCCGCGGTGGTACCCAACTTGGTTGGGAGTTTGAGGGAGGAACGGTATGGACATCGCGATGGCTGCCTCTAGATCCCTGTCGTCAGATATCTCGGTTGCCGCGGGTAAGCCGATCCTGCGAGGAATCCATCACCTCGCGCTGGTCACCGATAACATGCGAATGACGCTCGATTTCTATGTACGAGTGCTAAGTATGCCGATCGCGCACGGGCTTCGAACGCCGTCGCGCCCGGCCGGCGCGAGCCACGCGCATGGGAACGGTGCGCCGCCCCACTCTAACATTCCCCATTATTTTCTCGACATGGGCGGCGACGGCATTGTCAGATTAACGTCTATCGAGGAGAAGTAGCCTCGGGCGGAACACGCGATCACGCTGCGGTAACCGCATTTCTCCATTGGTTCGCCGCCTCAGCTCGGAGGATCCGCAGCGTCGAGCGCGAGACGAGATGGCGTTGGAGATTGAAGGTGTTGTGGACGGCGGCGTGCATGCTGAGAAACCGCTGGGCGGCGCGAGCCGACTTGAACCGCTGCATCTTGCGCTCTCGCCGCCGCACCGCCTGATGCGAGTTTTCGGCGCGATTATTCATCCTCAACCCTTGCTCATGCGGGCAGGTCAGTCCCAGAAGCCGGAATGCGCAGGCGTAAGAGCGCAGCTTATCGGTGACCAGCAATTTGGGCGCGAAGCCTTGCTTTCTGAGAAGCTTGCGCATCAGCCGCAGCGCCGCTCGGGTGTCGCGGCGGCGCTGTACCAGCATGTCAAGGATCTCGCCCTCGTGGTCGACGGCACGCCAGAGATACATCCGCGCGCCGGCGATCCGAACCACCATCTCGTCGAGGTGCCAGCGATTGATCGGCCGCGGACGGCACCGGCGCAGCCGTCGCGCGATCACCGGTCCGAATTTTAGAACCCAACACCGGACGGTTTCGTAAGAGATGTCGAGCCCGCGCTCGGCCAGGAGTTCCTCGACGTCCCGATAGCTCAACGTGAAGCGCAGGTAGACCCAGACCGCATGCTGGATGATCGCTGGCGGAAAGCGGTGGCGGCGGTAGGAGATTTCAGCCATCGCCCCAGCCTACCCTCGGCCTCGCTTCCGAGCTATCGGGTTACCCTGACAACGCCACATTCAATGCTAACGCATGCAGCAAGGAACCCGTGACATGCTGATCGCGCGCGAAGGCGAGGAGATCGTTTGCCCGAAGGGCACAGTTTGTGGTCGCATTACACGCGATGCCAACGACCAGATCGTTGACGGCGATTTTACTGCGCATGAATTCTCCTATTTACGCACCGACCAGCGTTATGTCTGTGCCTGCTGCGGCAGAGCTGTGGCGGCCCGCGAGCCGCTTCGCTGGAGGGTTCATCTCCGCCGCGGGTGGGTGCGGTAGTTGCAAATGGGCCAGATACTTTCTGGAACCAAGGCTTTTGAGGCGCCGATTTTGGCGCGAAGTCTCGGACAGCTCGCGACATCATTCGGCGGGTTTCTCGCCACCTGCACCGCGATGTACCTGTGCCCGGCCGTATCGATTTGGATCATGCTGCCAATATCGGCGCTCGCGGCGGGATTTCTCGTACGTATCTTCATCATTCAGCATGATTGCGGACACGGCTCGTTCTTCAGATCGCGACGGGCAAATGAGCTGATCGGCCGCCTGTGCAGCTTGATGACGTTGACGCCCTATGCCTTCTGGCGTCGACAGCACGCCAGGCACCACGGTTCCTGGAACAATCTCGATCGGCGGGCGGCAAGTGGGCTGGATATCTACTCGTCCTGCATGACGGTCGCGGAATACCGGGCTCTCGGACGCTGGCGTAGATGCCTGGTCCGACTCACCAATCATCCGATCGTCGCCAACCTGTTGCTGCCTCCCTTGGTGTTTGTCATCCTCCATCGGGTGGCGTTCGATGCGGCTAAGGGATGGCGCCGAGAGCGACGTGGGATTTACCTGACCAACCTTGCCTTGGCCGTTGTCATAGGCGGCTTGGGTCTCGTTCTCGGCTACGGCCGTGTCGCCGCCGTCCAGCTACCAATCACGGTAATTGCCTCGATCGTCGGCGTCTGGCTGTTTTCGATCCAGCACCGCTTTCAGCATGCGCGATGGATGCCGGACGCGAGCTGGAGTTTTGCCGCGGCCTCGCTCGCAGGCACCTCCTATCTTCGCCTGCCGCGCCTGCTCCAGTGGTTTACCGGCAATATCGGCTTTCACCACGTGCACCACGTAGACCCGCGGATCCCAAATTACCGGCTCGAGGAATGCCACAACGCCGATGCCGGATTCCAATCGGCGTCAACGCTTACGCTGCGCACGGCGTTTCACGCCTTGCGCTACGCACTGTGGGACAGCGATCTGGAGCGACTGGTGCCGTTTCGCTCGGTCCCCGCCGGTTAGTCGATATCTGCGGCGCATCAACCAACATCCGGAGATTAACGCATGGCCAGACGTTCCACTGTTCGCCGTGTCGAGGAGTTCATTCTCTTCGATGTCCTCTACGAGGATGGGACGCGCACCTCGAACCGTAAAGTACCGGGCTCGGAGCTCGGCGACGTCAGCATAGACCTGCTTGCCAAGACCTATATCGATGCCCAGGACCGGCAAATTGCGGAGATCTCTGGAAAATCCCGGACCCCAATCAAGACTGTGACCCGCGTGCGTCGCCGCTGAGGTCCGTGGGGGCACGCCTACATCCGCACCAGGAGGGTAGCAATCCAAGGCAACTCTGCGTCCGCGAGAACGACGTAGACACAGCAATCCGCGTCTGAAGAAATGAGACAGCGAAGGGTCCGAGGCAGTCCGCCGAGGCCGCTACTGCATGCTCTCGACGTCGCGGCCTGCGCCCGGGTAGCGCTATGCGCCGCAGCCGGAGATCCTGCGTTACGCCAACCACTTCGACCTGCGCCCCGATATCCAGTTCGGTACGCCAGTGCATTCGGCCATCTTCGAAACCTGCGTGCTGGAAAGTCGGCGACGGCGAACGGTGGCGGCGTCATGGCCACCGGCTGCCCTTTGTGCGCCAACATGCCGACCTTCGCGGGGATCACCAGCTTCCAGGGCTGGGCCTACCACACTGGCCACACGAGGGCGTGGACCTCCGAATAGTCAACGCTGTCTGTAATCGGGGCCGTGTTCCGTTTCTCGCCGTTCCTTCGCGCCCTCGCCAACGGGGCTCAGCCGGCATCGGACATCGGCGCTAGGCTGACCTCCTCGAAATCGCGGTATCGCCAATCCGCGTATTGGATGGCTCGTTCCCGCGCGTTCGGGCCGCCGAAGATGGCGACCTCAGCCCCGCCGTCGTTATCGAACTTCTCCACTCGCCAATCGCCAGGGGATTTCCGATCCTCGAAGACCTTGGCCGGTTCCGACCTCCTGGCGACAGTACCCTCACGGCACGCGCGTCCTATCTCGACGATCTTGTCTTGGACGTCGCCGTGATCGCGTCGCAGAAGACGCGCGATCTCCTCTGTCGAGAGGCCGCGTATGAGCATGTTGCCCAGCTCGCCAGATCGAGCCCGATCCTGCCGAACTCGCCGGCCGCTATGGGGCCGAGGTTGCTGTCCTCGAGTGGAAAGAGCGGCTTGCCTGTTCCGGGTGCGGTAGCCGCAAGGTCGACATGGTGGTGAGCGGGACCGAGCGGCGGTAACCAATTGGCAAAATGGTCGCCGGCCTTAGGGAGATTCGTACCACACGGTGACAATCACGTAGAGTTGCATTCCCCCCGTTTGGCCGGGTACCTGAGTCACCGCAAGATTTGTGCTGATTATCCGACCGCCTGGTACCGACGCAAGCCATAGATTGATGTTTGCCTCGAGACGGTGGATATCGGCTGCGGTAGCCGTGAAAACCTTCACATTCATTAGCGTTTCCCTTTTTGTCTTGAGCTCGGTTGCATCAACGGCTAGCACGAAGAGAACGACCGGAACGGGGCTTAGCGCGCCCCGCCCGCCTTTTGCTATGCTGCTGATCAGCAACCGTTACGACGATGAGACGCAGACGGTCAGAAAGCCGGTTATCGATGGCCTAGCGACATGTTCGCAGAGGGAGAAGCGCACGTGGCGCGTCAGGAAACTCTTATCGCAGGGTTGGACCGCGATGGGCATACCGAACTGGCGGCCGAAGCTAGGGCATTACTCACCACGCTTGAAACATCGCTCCAATTGATGCGCGCAGACCTTTCGCGGATTGAGAACGAGCCCCGGCGATCAGGCCCTGAGTGAATTTGGTTCCATTTGCTAACACCGTGCAACGCCATGCTGGTCTCCTCGTCAATACGACGAGCCTCGGCATGACCGGTGAACCGCCGCTCCTCCTCGATCTCACGCCGCTGCCGCCGATGATCTTGCCCGAACGCTGCTCCTTCATGATCGGGGCGACCGCGTTGCAGGAATAGACGGTCCCGAACAGATTCATCTCCGTCACAAGCTATAGGAGCGCCGGATCAAGGGTGCTGGCCTTGGTGTCGATGGGCCGACCATGACCGCCCCCGGCATTCGCGACCAGCACATCTACTCGGCCCCATTTATTCCTGGACGACCCGCGCCACCATTGCCTCGACAGCCCGGTGGTCACGGATGTCTACCTCGATCGCTAAAGCGGTGCCGCCCGCTGCCTTAATCTCGGCAACCGTGCTGTCGGCAGTCATATCCTTGGCCTCAGCCTCGAATTCCTCATACGACCGCAGGTTCAGGTCAGCGACCGCAACCTTGGCCCCTAACCCCGCGAGCCGCTTCGCGTAGGCACGTCCGAGACCACGCGCCGCACCCGTCACAATCGCTACCTTCCCGTCCAGCTTGCCCTTCGTGGTTCCCCTCCTGGCGCGCGTGAAGCTCGAATCCGGATTACCGTCTGTCGCGGTGACGCGGCATTTAATCTTCCCCGTGAATTTTCGGCCCGGTGATCATATCCGCAACATCGACCGGCACACGATCTCGAAGCGCTCGAACACGGTGAAGACTTACCGTGTATCTCGAACCACTTGCTGGACATCCCAGGCGCGATGGTGCGTCGGGTACAAGGCCGAGAGCGTGATGGCGTGTTTCGAATGCCGGAAGGGCAGCCGCAGCCGTTAAGAGTTAAGCTGGACCCGAGTTCCCGCGGGTTGCTAACTGGCGCTGGCCCACTAGGCCCCGACCGGGCCAGCAATTGAAAAGAAGCCAAACCTGACCTTGAGCCGCTGCCACTTGATCCAAGCGCAGCGCAAGGCCACCTGATTCACATCGCCGAGCCTAACGGGATCTTCCGGTCGCTCTCGAACGGCGTTGAACCAAGAAATCCGCCAGATTTGAGATAGAGCAACCCATCGTCGCTCTAGCGGGCCGATCAGGCACCCACCCACCAGGACGTAAGATTGAGAGATCAAGACTTGCCTAATTCGCGCCGTCGCGCCTTCGACGCTGATACCTACCATCCACAACCGCGTGTTTTCGGAACTCGACCCCGGTTCAGCGAGGCCCGCTTCGAGTCAACCTCCGACCCTCCCGTCCGAGCAGTCGTGAAGTGGTTCAATCCCGAAAAGGGATTCGGCTTCGTCGAATTGTCAGATGGGTCCGGCGACGGCTTCCTCCATGGAACTGTCCTTGCTCAGAGCGGCATCAGCGCCGTTCACCCGGGCGACACCCTCGAAGTGAGCATCGGGCCGGGACACACGGGTCCGCACGTCATCGAGGTGCTGAGTGTCGATACGAGCCCCGCTAAAGCTAAGACACCGCCGCGATCGAGTTTCGGGGCGACGACATCGGGGGAGCCATCTTCTGACCTAGCGGTCGGTGAGACAGGCACGGTGAAGTGGTTCAACGCCGAAAAGGGATTCGGCTTTATCATCTGCGATAGTGGCGGGAAGGACGTGTTCGTCCACATCTCGGCTCTTGAACGATCCGGGCTTGCGGCCCTCAATCAAGGTGAACGGGTCACCTTCGATGTCGTCGAGGGCAGGAAGGGGCTGGAGGGGGCAAGGGTTCGCTTGGTCTAGGTCAGAGCCAAACGCTCAGGCGGTCTCGGAGTATTCTCCTTGCCGAGTTCACTGAGTATGCACGCCGGGCCGGATTCCGGGCGGTCGTCAAACCTTCTCGACTTCAACCCTCAGCGGATGTTCCTCGATCTTGGCCATCAACAAGACTTCGCATTGCTTTTGTTCGGCCACCTCAAAGGTATAGGTACCGGCGATGGCCTTACCTTTGGTATGGACGGCCAAGGTCAAGGCCAGAGAATTTAGCGTCGATATATGAAATATCGTCTTCAGGACGAACTCGACAAAATCCATGGGTGTGTAATCGTCGTTATAGAAGACGATATTCCACAGGCTGGGACGTTTTGTCCTTACTTCGTCTTGTTCGATGAGGAGCCTTATGCCTTTGCTTCCGGTGAGATCAACATCTTGTAGGAGAGAGGCTGGTGGGCGGCGGCGATGCCGAGCAGGGATCGGAATGCGGCATGGCGGGTGCGCCGGCGATTGAAGCGGAAGACGAATTCATCGAGGTAGGATTGGAGGTGCTTGCGGCGCAGCCCGTGGTAGACGCCCAGGGCCCAGACCTTGAGGTTGGAGAAGATCCGGTGAACCCAAGGTAGGACGATATGGGCGGCCATCTTGCCGACGACATGGGGATCGTGGGTGATGTCGGCGGCGCCGGGATATCCGGACCAACCATCCGTCTTGGCGGTGGTGCCAGAGGCGACATTGGCGGCGAGGAAAGCGCGGACGCTGGCAGCCGAGTAATCCGCGACCTGGCTGAGGCGGATGCGGCCGGGGCCAAGCCCGCCGTCCTCGACCTCGACGGCGCCGACGACCAGCATTTTGCCCTGATGGCTGCGCCCACCACCGCCCGTAACCGGATCGTTTTTGCTGCGGCAGGCGATTTCGGTCTCATCAACCTCGACGAGGCCGGCCAAGAGGCCGCGGCCCGGGGCGAGCATGCTGCAGCGCAGCTTGGCGCAGATCAGCCACGCCGTCTTGTAGGAGCCGAAAGCGAGCTGGCGCTGCAGTTGCAGAGCCGAGATGCCATTGGAGTGGGTGGCCATCAGATAAGCGGCCCAGAACCATGCGGTCAGCGGCAGCTTGGAATGGTGCATGATGGTTCCGGCAGTGACCGAGGTTTGCCGGCCGCAGCTGGCACACTCATAGGTCCAGGCCTTGGTTTCCAGCCGCCAGGCTTTGCCACCACCGCATCCCGGGCATACAAACCCGTCAGGCCAGCGCGCCGCGACAAGGTATTGAGCGCAGGCGGCCTCATCGCCGAAGCGTTGTTGGAACTCGATCAAGGAGCGCGGAAATTCGGTCATCGCTGGGCACCGAGGGCAGTTATGTTCTTTCTTTGTTCTACTACCGGCCTCCCCTCCCGGCTACAACATTTTGTGCCCCCGGATGCAAAGGGATAAGCCTTTCGATGAGATCCAGTTGTGGTTTCCGCGTGGGTTCAAGGCGGTTTGGATTTTGTTGTGAGAGGGGCCTGCTAAGTGTTTTCACCATCTGATACCAATCTCTCCATTATTCGTAATTCAAAACGCTACCTCGGCTGCTCGCTCCCCCAACGACAGTATCCGATCCGCGTACCCGTTCCCAGGCGATGTTCCGCAACACTCATATGGGGCCGTCCCTCGCCCAATCACATGCTCCAGTGAGGGAATTCCTTATATCCCGCCCGCGCGTTCCGAACCGGGGCAGAATGTGGCATGAGGTAGAACAGGGTTGATCGTACGCCATTATCGAGATATCGATGTACCCACGTTAAAAATGTGGGGGAAGGAAATTGGCAACAATACCCATGATACCAGTCGGTCCAGTAACGACACTAAATCGAACAATTCTCGTTTCAGACAAAGGAATGTCGGGCACTGGCTGCGATGATTTTATTTGCGGACATTGTGGATCTGTCATCTTGGAGGATTTTGATCCTTCGACGATCAACGGAAACCCCGTTTATCAATGCGGCGTCTGTGAAAACCACAACGACTTGCCATTCGCAGCGGGTGATAGTCGCCACTGGCCCTCCCGATGATCCCATGGTCGTTTTACTAAGCTTTGTCTCTCACAGGGATGAGGACAAGGCCGAGTTGACCGTCCCCCGCCGAGTTACGGGTTTGACGATATAGGCATCGTGGGGACGGCTTCTTCATGAGGAACCCTGAACGCTTGCCCTGCTGACAATCTCGCATTCAGACTCGATCACCCAGCTATCAGGGGTATCTCTGCAATCAGAATGCCCCTCGGGCAGCGTGCACGCTCGCGTGAGATGCCTTCAAGCAATCGACCGAGAGTAGGCCCGCGTCGATCGCCCTGATCGTCCAGCGCCGCGCCGCGATCCAAAACTGCTGCTGGTGTTCCGTGCGGCAAAACTTCTGCATCGATCCGCCTGTTGTGCGCGACGAGAATGTCCGGCCACACCACAGACAGCGAGCATCCAGGGCAACCTTCTCGTCCGGTGCGGGTGCCGTGGTCACAGATCCACTGCCGCCGTTTGCGGCGATCAGGACTTCGGAGGTATTAGGCATAGTTGCATGATACTTATTGCGAGCCAGCACTGCAATATTTAACCATAGCTTTCATCATCGCCGATTTCTCGGCAACGGTTCGCCGGGGTTCTCACTATCGCAGGACACGATCGATCGCCTGGATGGCGATCGAGTAGCAACGCTTTTAGCGATGGCACCGAATGTAAGCCGGTCGGGATGCCGCGAGGGAACAAGCCACAAGGACGGGTGTATCTCTCGGTAATGACCTTGGCGTCCCGGAACGCCTCGAACAGATTATCGGAGGTCGAAATAAGGTTTACGAACCACGAGCGAAAGCTGGTCGCCCGCGTGCGGAAGCGGCGTGCCAAAGCACGCGAATCCATGGTCGCCCTGATCGCGCAGGATCTCGGGCTTGCCGTACACGATCCGTCTGTCCATGAAGAAGTCGAGCATGCTTGTCGGACGTGGGAAGCACTGCCTGCAAAGCCGGAACCGACGACGCCGCTTCAGCACCTTCTCGGCGTCCGTTCGACCCTGCTCGTCGCGGAGGCGGAGGTTTTACGGGCAGCGAGAAACAGAGAAATCAACGATGACGATATCTCTTTCCATTGCTAGCAGGCGAGTTTGCAATGGATTGGAGATCCGGGATTTAGCTAATGATCCCTTCGCTGAGAATTGCAGCCCGGACATTTCAACGACAACGCTACTGGCGACGGGATATCGGTCGCTGACGCTCGGTGACCTGCTATTGTAGGTTGCTTAGTGCGGAAGGCGAGGAGGACAAGAACGACTCGATTGTTCGCAGCAGGTTGTCGAGGGTTATCGGTTTAGCGAGATAGGCGTCGCATCCGCTCTCCAAGGCTTCCTTTTTCTGCTCTGGCGTTGCGAGCGCAGTTACGGCAATGATCGGAATGGTTTTGGTCAGGTCATCCTGTTTGAGCAGACGGGTCGCGTCGAGCCCGCAGATGTCGGGCAACCTAACATCCATCAGGATCAAATCAGGTTGTTCATCGCGGGCGATCTCGATCGCCTGCAAACCTGCTGGAGTTTCCAATATTTCGTAGCCGTTAGCCCTAAGAAGCTGCTTCATCAGCACCAAACTTAGCGGGTTGTCCTCGACAACCAGGATTTGCTTATGTTTCTCATTCTCCCAATGTGCTGGAGTTTTCATTTTCCGATTGCGTCCCGGTATCCAGGCTGGCTCATAGCCATCCGCGCGAAAGATTTCCTAAGCGGAGGTTTCAACTGAAATGCTAATTTTCGGTGAAGCTGATGCTGCGCGCCAGCTATCCTGTGCGTAGGCGATGGATCATCGCCACTGGATGGTCGCCCGCCCTTCAGGCACTAATTCAGTGCCCCAAAGTCATTGGTTGCATCATACTTTTTCCGCAAGCGGGAACTATGATCTCCCGTTCACCGATTTCCCAAAATCTTGCAGGTCAAAGGAGAGTAAGAGTACTCATCCTCTACACCGTCGCTGACTGTGTTGTATAATTGAGTGCTACCACAGGTCACCTTCCAGTTTTGAAACTCGTAAACTTTGTTAATTCCCAGGATGACCGCAGCGCTGACGACCGGGAAAATTATCTTTTTCCGGTCCAAATCTATTTTTGGGTCTTGGGTCAGTGCGATCGGGTTATTGTCTTCGTACAACCGTCGAGGATCGCGAGACCGATTCTCGACTGAAACGGGCTTACTTTTGGCTTCGCTCAAACTCTTTTGCGTCTCAGCCAATAAGCCGGTGAGCTTTTCAATCTGGGCCGCAGCCTCTTCCGGAGTAGCCCCTCTCAGTTTGGTCCGATAGTCGGTGAGCAGCCGCTCTTGCGATAATATCCTGTCATTCAGCGCAGCAACGCGCTCGCGGTGGAAATGCTGGAAGGCGAAAGAGGAGACGCCCAATGTGATGATCCCCGCTAGAGCAACCGCCTCCGGTGCTCTCCTGATCACCCGCGCGTTTGCTACGACACGATCGATAATTCGTGCAAGAAGGCCAGGGTCCATGTCCGACATCGCCCCGATGATTGATATGGCGAAATCTTGGTTAACACGAAAACAGGTGGAACCACGGCTGCGGCCCAAGTACCCGTATTCGCTGTGTGATCCGGGAAGACCCGAAATCCATCGAGAAGAAAATGCCCGAATCGGTAGGCTGGCTTGGACCTCTTTCTGCCGTTGGTGTCCCCAAGCCGAATACGCGGGATTCGCTGCTCAACTCGGGACGGTGATTTGTCGTTCTAGCTTCGCTGAGGTCGGGTGAAATCTGAACCTCGACCCAAAAAGGGGGCAACAGGGCAAAACGACGACAAATTTTGACTAGCGTGCCAAAAACATCTCAGTTGAGAAGTCAACGTCATTAAGATGAATAGAGATCGACACGCCAATTTTACGAATTGACTTCTCACGAATTTTATTGAATACTGAAATTGCAAAGACCTTACAATACATGACTTATGAGTGATCTGAAACTAACCCCGTCCATGCTTTCTATGCTGGAGCGCATCGAGCGGTACAGCGGAACACTTCTGATGCTCGCCGTTACCGCCAGTGGGGGTCAAGACGGCAAGCTGAACAAGCTCCGGGGTGCCGGGTATGTCGTGAAATGCGATCACCCGAGGGTCACCAAAGGGTCATGGCCTGCTGAGGCTCTGGCGATCACCGAGGCTGGCCGCACTGCGCTGGCGAAACATTGCGCCGAAATCGCCGGGAAGAAGGGGCGTAGTTCAGGCGACAAAAGGGTGATATTTCGTCGTGACGGCGAGCGCTACGTCGTTTTTCTCGGCGACGATCGGGTCGGGTTTGTGCGCCGTGCAGACAACGGGACTTGGAACCATGTCGACACGACATTGGCGCATTCCGGTTACGCCAAGACCCGAGAAAGAGCCGGTCAGCTATTGCGCCGCCGCTACGAGCGCATGGTTCGAGAGGGCGTGATCTGAGGGCCAAGTCCAGCAGATCATAGTCCAGAGCCATAAAGGGTCGCGGCACCGGCATCGCCAATCTCAACTCCGCTGGTCAGTCAATGCTTCGGAGAACTGGTGGGGATGTGCGAAAGGACTGGGTGCTCCAGGCTGCACATCTGTTTTCCGGGTCGCACGTGGTGTCGACGCCGTTTTTAACGAGCCCGCCCGCGTAGAGCTGCAACAGCGCGCCCCTGACCTTCTCATCCGTAATGGCTACCACCTGGGGCTCTGGCGGCGTGTCCGGCCCGTTGGGCGGCAGGCCCAGGATAGCGGCGATCATGAAATTGCCTATCCGGCCACTCAGCGCCGTCGCCCCCATGTCGATTTCCCTGCGGAAATGCTTCGATAGCGTGGGCAGCGAGATCGGCTTGTCCCATCGATCCCTGATTATCAGGCAGATATCCTCCTGCCGCACACCTATGCCGACCAGGATTGTTACGTTTCGACGCTGCTCCTCGGTCGGTTCAAACCGAGGCTTTCCCCGTTGGGCCACAACACATTCCCCCAATTCCTCGCGCGCACGCGCGCAACCCCCGTAAATTCAGATTAGCGGCCGGGGTTGGCCGTTTCCGGCGCGCCTAACCCGCGCCGGCAACCAGCTCGATCAAACTCGGGTCATTGTTCTGGACGTTGCCGACCCGCGGGCTGATGGGCCAGGCGACCATTTCCTCCGCCGGATACGGCGCGAGCAGGGCATTTAGGTGGGTAGGTTCGCAGCCCTCTCCTCAAGCCAAACCAACCAGGCCTCAGGCCCGAGGGTCACCGGGATCCGATGGCGAATCTCCGCGCACAGCCCGTTTGGCGTTGTCGTGATGATCGCGACACCGCGTACCCTCTCGCCCACCGGGAGCGCCAGATCTTCCGGAGGCCGACCAGAGCCATTAGTCGGCGGTCCGCAAGTGCGATCGGCGTGCAACCGTTTGATTTGGTTGAATTCCGGGCCCTCGCGCGCGTTCGCGCACGCGGAGTTTAGAAAAATTCCTTGGCGGCCGTCGCAACGGCGGCAGAAACGCTCGGGTTCCGGCGATGCAGTGCGTCGATTAATTTTTTCTCGAACGCCTCGAACAGTGGCAGGGATGCTTCGAGCCACAGCGGCGGAAGTGGCTCGAGCTGCAATTCCGGCCTCCCGGAATGAGCGGCGCGCCTCGCGCCGGACAGGAACGGCGGCGCGGCGAAACGGCGTGGCCACTGCGCCCAACATGTAACCGCTAGCCCAATAGGGGGTCCCAGGCGTGTGATTATAGACATGGCTCTCCGACTGCCGCAACACAGGCGGATCGGTGTCGACATCCGGGCTGTCCTCGACCTGCTTCATGGTCAGCTTGACCGGGAACTGACGCCGCCCCGCATCGGTTGCCCCAAGACGGATGGGGTAGAAGGAATTCCGCTCGGAAAGCCAATGGCCGGTGTCGACAACCAGCCAACGGAGTATCTGACTCGCGTCTTCGAATAGAAAGTCACTGACTGTTCCGAATCGGCCATCGCTTGACTCGATGGCCGCGCCGTTGACAACGGATGCCTACCATAACATTGCTAGCTCCATTGCGTTTGGGCACTCCGCCGATTAAGAAGGATTGTGTCGAATCTTACCGTGCCGGCCCGGCCAGCTGGTGCTCCAGTCCCTCCATCGCCGTTCCGAATTTTGCCCAGTCCCCCTGCTGCATTGCCTTGCGGGCCTCCTCGAGTTGCGTTCGCGCCTTCTCCAAGGCCGGCTGCCGGGTAGGCGGCTGCGACGATCCCTGCAAGGGTTGCTGCGTTCCGAAAAGGTCGTTGAGCGCCTCATCGAGCGTGGCCTCCATCACAACCTTGTCGCCGGCAACCGCGATGACGCGCTTCAGCTGCGGAAAGTTCGTGCCTTCGGCGGTCAGATACACCGGCACGACGTACAGGAAGGAGTCCTCGATCGGAGTCACGATCAGTTTCCCGCGAATCACTCTCGACCCTTTCTGGTCCCAGAGGGTGAGCTGCTGGGAAATGGTGGTGTTCTGATTGATCATTGCCTCGATCTGGCTTGGCCCGTAAATCAGCTTTTCCTTGGGAAGCTGGTAAAAGAGCATTTTTGCGTATTCGGGGAAATCGCACCTCGCCGCCATCCAGGAGATCATGTTGTCTCGGTTTTGCGGCGTGAAAGGTGTCATCAGAAGGTACTGAAGCTCGTCGCTTCCAGGAAGCTTCATCAGGATGTAATAGGGCTCCATCGGCAGCGACTCGCCCCCGTACGTCTCCTTGGGGGACATCCACAAATCCTCACGGTTGTAGAAGACCTGAGGATCCGTCATGTGAAAGGTTTTGTACTGGTCGGCTTGAACGGTGAAGAGATCCTCCGGGTAGCGCAGGTGCTTTTTCAGGTCCGCCGACAGCTGATCCAGGTCCTTGAAAACGCCGGGGAACGCGCGCCGATAGACGGCGAGGATGGGATCCTTGGGGTCCATGACGTAAAAGAGAACGGTCCCGTCGTACATGTCGACAACGACCTTCACAGAGTTTCGTATGTAGTTCAGGTTATCCCCGAAGCCAGCCCTGTGGGGATCTGCGTACGGAAATTGGTCGGAGTCCGTATAGGCATCCTGGATCCAGTAGAGCTTGCCCGCGCTCAGTACGGGGTAGGGGTCCTTGTCGAGGCGCAAGAACGGAGCGATCTGCGCCACGCGCTCGTGACCCCGCCGCCAGATCTGAATGCGACTCTCCGGTGTGAGATAGGAGGTCAAAAGAATGTTGACGTCTCTCTGGGTCCAGGCGAACAGCAGCTTCTTCCATAAGCTGTCCAAGGGGATGCCCCCTTTTCCGTTGTAGCTGGTGTAGACATTGTCGTTGCCCTTGGGGTAGTCGAACTCTTTGATGCCGGTCGCAACGATCCGATAACCCGGCATTGACTTTCCGTAGTAGATCGAGGGCTGGGTTATGTTCAGGCCGTACGCGGATTCGGCTGGGACGTTCTCCAGAAGGTATTGCGGAAGCCCTCCCCCGACGGTCTTCGAGACGAAGTTCATGACCACGCCGTAGCCATGGGTGAACTGCAGATACTGGTTGACCCAGGTTTGCGCTTTCGGGGGGAGTTCCGGCGAAAGCTCACGAGCGGAAAGCATCACCTGATGATAGCCATCCGCCAAGTGGTAACGGTCGACGTCAACATTATAGAACTGGTAGTAAAGGCGTATTGCCTGGGTCTGTTGATAGGTCTGAAGCAGCGGCCGCGAGTCCCACAGACGAATGTTCTGGATCGTATCTTCATTTCTTGCGACCGCCGCGGGCGTCAGGTCCGCCAGGGCCGGATAGGAGGTTTGCTGAATGGCCTCGAGCTGGTAGGCCTTGCGGGTGAACTCGATATAGTTCGTCAGATACGGGGTCTCGAGCGCCAGCTCGCTCGGTTGCACAAAGAACTTTTGAAAGACGACCGGGAGCAGCAGGATTCCGAAGACATAGAGGGCCACGTACACCCCGGACCCCACGAGGAGAGCTCTGAATCGCGGGCGGAAGAAATTGAGCGCAAGCAGCGTACATGCCGCCGCCGAGACGCCGACCATGACCCACAGGGCGATCCTCGTTACATGATCCGCCGTATAGCCAGCTCCATAGACGATGCCAAGAGTGGAGTAGACGAGGTTGTAGTGATCGAGGTACAGCCCAAATCCCCAGTTAGCGACCAGAATGAAGAGAAGAAGGGATAGGTGAGAAGTGGCATTGCCGTCCGCTACGATCTTTCCGCTGCCGCTCAGCCGCAGTAATCCAAAGAATACGTAGGTGAGAAGGACGATCGCGAGCGCGAACACTGTTAGCAACATCAAGCTGCTCTGCAACAGCTCGTAGAAGGGCAGATGAAAGAGATAGAACCCGACATCGACCCCGAAGAGCGGATCGGACACCCCGAACGATCCGCCGTAACGAAAGCGGAGGTAGGTGTCCCATTGGGCATAAAAACCAAGCGCAAAGAACAAGGCGACGCCGGTACTCACAAAAACATTCGCCAGCTTCAAAAGCCTGGGAGAAAAATCGATGCCGGTTTGCGCGACCGGACCGATCTCGCGGAAAGCGGCGCTATTTCCGACAGCCTGACGGAGGTTGACCCACAGGTACAGAAAGGCGAAGACGAAAGCCGAACAAAACATCGCCCACTGAACCGACAGCAGCGTCCAGAAGATGCCGGCGTAGTCGAGCTGCCGCATCCACAGCCATTTCTCTAAATAGCCGGTGATGATTCCCAGGACGATGATGAGTAAGACCGCCGCAGCAATCATGATTCGCAGCAGATGCCGGAACGGGGGATGCTTTCCGGGAGCGCTGCCCTTTTTGCCCGCAAACGGCCGCGGTTGTTCGGCGATTGCTCGCTTCTCGATCATTGTTCCATCACTCCAGTCTGCTTCGATGTACCGGCTGCGGGCCGGAGGCTCACCGACTCGCCGACATCTCTGATTGTGTCAATTCCGAAATGCTGATTTCCCGCAATCTCGACCTTAGCGAGCGGGAACTCGGGAGCGGTAGACTTGGAATCTACTTAGAGAGCGGCGGGCGCTATGGCGGACGCGTGCGGTTTTGCTAGGAGTCCGACAATCGGGAAAGTGCAGTGCTGCGCGATTTACGCAGCGAGTCCGGCGTTCGCGCCGCTGCGACCTTTCGCCGTTCGTTGTCTGTCGCAGTCGACCCCAGCATCCTCACGCCGGAGCGGGCCCGCAACCGCGCGATGAGCCGCAGGATCTCTTGAAACAAAGGCGTCTCAGAACCTGAGGGTCGCCTGGCACAAGGTCCATCGCGAGGACGGGTGAGCGCGGTTTCTTGGACGCGGCCGAGAGAGACGATCTAAGTAGTTTCCGAGGCTAGCGCAGCCAATCCGCGGCCGGCATGGTCGTCGCGATCCTGGTTAGGAGTTTTCACGCCGATGCGCATTGCGCAGATCGCGCCCTTGCACGAAGCCGTCCCGCCGAAGCTCTACGGCGGCACCGAGCGGGTGGTGTCGTACCTCACAGAAGAGCTGGTTGCGCTCGGGCACCAAGTGACGCTGTTCGCCAGTGGCGACTCCGTCACCTCGGCTCGTCTGCACGCGGTGTGGCCGCGCTCGCTGCGACTGGATCCCGCGATGCGCGACGTGATCGCGCCACATATGCTAATGATGGAGGAGGTGCGCCGCCGAGCCGAGGATTTCGACGTGCTGCACTTTCACCTCGACTACTGGCCGTTCTCGATATTCACCCGGCAGAAGGTCCCGTTCGTGACCACCCTGCACGGGCGGCTCGATTTGCCCGAGCTGAAACCGATATTCAACGCCTTCCGCGACGTCCCCGTCGTGTCGATCAGCGACGCCCAACGCGTCGCGCTGCCACAGGCCGGGTTTGTAGCCACCGTGCCGCACGGGATACCGGACAGGAGGCTCTCGCCGCCGCCGCAGGTCACGCCGACCTATCTGGCGTTCCTTGGCCGGATCGCGCCGGAGAAGGGGCCGGACAGTGCCATCCGGATCGCGCGCGCTTGTGGCATCCCGCTAAGGATAGCCGCTAAGGTCGACAAAGTTGACCAACTCTACTTCGATGCGGTGATACAGCCGATGCTGGACCATCCAGACGTTGAGATGATCGGGGAGATCAGCGAGCGCCAAAAACCTGCCTTCCTCTCCGGCGCCATTGGCCTGTTGATGCCGATCGACTGGCCGGAGCCGTTCGGCCTGGTGATGATCGAGGCAATGAGCTGTGGCACGCCGGTGATCGCATTTAATCGCGGCTCGGTCCCTGAAGTGATTGAAGACGGGCTGACCGGCTTCATCGTGGAGGACGAGGCGGCCGCGATCGCTGCCGTCGGATGTCTCGACCGTCTGAGCCGCACCACTGTGCGCGCTCGCTTCGAGCAGAGGTTCACGGCGCGCCGAATGGCGGAAGACTACCTGGCAACGTATTGCCGCCTCGCGGCGGATGACCGCCCGGTCGTGCGGAGACGGCTCCAGCTTGTGGGCTCAGCCCGATGAGCCGGGCCCTGCCGGCCGTAAGCCGCAAGGAGGGCGAGCTAACGCCGGCCTTGTCAGGATAACCGGATGGCCAGGGAGGGAGGTGCGAGTAGGCTGACCGGATGATGGAACTCTCATACCGTCGTCACCGGTTTCCGCCGGTTGTCATCCAGCATGCGGTCTGGCTCTACCTGCGCTTCACGCTCAGCTACCGAGACGTCGAGGATCTCCTCGCCGAGCGCGGGCTCGACATCTCCTACGAAACCGTCCGGAGCTGGGTGCTGAAGTTCGGACCGGTGATCGCGCGGCGGTTACGGCGGCGCCGTCCCCGCCCGAGCGATCGATGGCACCTGGACGAGATGGTTGTTCGGATCGCCGGCAAGCGGATGTACCTCTGGCGTGCCGTCGACCACGAAGGCGAGGTCCTCGACATGCTGGTCCAGAGTCGCCGCGACAGCCGGGCGGCGTTGCGGTTGATGCGCAAGCTTCTCAGAAAGCAAGGGTTTGTGCCGAAATTGCTGGTAACTGACAAGCTGCGCTCCTACGGCTCGGCGTTCCGGCAGTTACAGCTGACCTGCCCTCATGAGCAGGGGCTCCGCAAGAACAATCGCGCCGAGAATTCGCATCAGCCTGTACGGCGACGAGAGCGCAAGATGCAGCGGTTCAAATCGGCTCGATCTGCCCAGCGCTTCCTCAGCATGCATGCCGCGGTCCACAACACCTTCAACCTTCAACGCCATCTCGTCTCGCGATCAACGCTGCGGATCTTTCGAGCCGAAGCGGCGAGCGAATGGCGGAATGCGGTGGCGGCAGTGTGATCGCGCATCCTGCTTCGGGCTTCTCTGATCGCGATAAGTTAACCTGACAACGCCGCCCGTGGTATGCTCGTTGCGTCGGTGGCGCGGCGGCTCGGGTCGGAAGGTCCTTTGCTCGCCTATCGTGCTGCCCGCTCTAACCGAGCGGGGCCGCAAAAAGGCGCCCTGGGTCCGCTAAGTTGACAATGCTCTTCCGAGAGGGACCGAGGGTTCGAATCCACCTCCCTCCAGCGGCGAGTCAGCAGCGAACTCGGTTCGGCTACGAGCGGCCGCCGGCCAGTGGAGGAACTGCTCGCCGGACGGGCGCTCGACATCTCCTATGAAACGGTAGGACGTTCGGTGCTGAGGTTTCGGCCCCTCGATCGCTCAGAACCGTGGCACCGACGAGGTCGCAGCCAATCCGGTCGTGACCTTTGAGCAGCACGAATCCCAGACCCTCCTGCCTATGGCGTGTGACTTACCTCACAAGCCCACCAAAAAGTCACCGGCCCGCGTTCACAACATGCGCCGGGCGAAGTCGCTCGCACGCTCCCCGGGGATCTTGCTTTATTTCACCTATTGGTTTCCCAGCCGCCACCATGCCCGCATCGTTTCGGGCTTTCTGATCGGGCTGCCGATCGCGGTGGCGGGCGGTGCGCCGATCTCGACGGCCCTGCTGGGCCTCGACGGCTGGCTCGGCTTGCGTGGCTGGCAGATCATGTACATTGCCGAGGCGATTCCGACCATATTGATCGGTGTCGTCACGCGGTTCCTACTGACCGACAGGCCGGAGCAAGCAAGGTTTCTTACGGCGGCGGAGAAGACTTGGCTCGCTGCAAAGCTGGCCAGCGAGCGGAAGGCCAAGGATGCGGTGCGGACCTTCAACCTGTGGCAGGCTATGTTCGATCCTAAGGTGCTGCTGTTGTCCTTGAACTATCTCGGCATCGTCACGGCCAGTCTGGGAATGCTGTTCTTTATCCCGCAGATCATCAAATCGCTCGGCAATTCCAGCAACATGAATGTCGGTTGGTTGACGATGATCCCCTATATTTGTGGCGGGATCGCGATGGTGGGATGGGGCCTCCTCTCCGACCGCATGAACGAACGGCGGTGGCACTTATTGGTGGCTTGCACGGTCTCCACAATCGGGCTTGTCATTGCCGGCATGACGATGGGGACCTGGTGGGCGCTCGTCGGCATGTCGATCGCCGCAATGGGGTTCTACGGCTCCAAGGGGCCGTTCTGGGCGATGCCGCCGATGTTCCTGACCGGCACGGCGGCCGCCGGCACCATCGCGTGGATCAACTCGCTCGGCAATCTCGGCGGCTTCTTCGGTCCCTGGTATGTCGGACTGATGCAGGACCTGACGCGCAGCTACGCCGGCGGGTTGTACGGGCTGGCCTTGTTCGGTCTGATCTCCGCGTTCATCTCGGCGTTCTTTCTGCACATCCCGAACCCCGCCGCCACCGCGCCGGCTTTGGGAGCGCTTCAGGCAGCGGAATAGACCAAGTGGCGGCTGGTTATCGGGGGAAGGCCGGGGCCGATGTCGGCATGATCGCCGGCGGCGGCTCAGCCTTTAGACTAGCCTGCGACGCTCGCCGATAAATCCCTCCAGACCTTACGGTCGTGCCAAGACCACACCATGCAGAATAGCTGCATAGTGACAGCCGGCTGCGACCAGCACGAAGCAGTGCCATATTGCGTTGTGGAATGGCAGTGCGCGCCAGAGGTGAAAGCCCACCCCGATGGAATAGAGCACGCCCCCAACTGCGACCAAAAGCGCCGTCAGAGCGTCCACCGAGCCGAGCATGGGTCGTGCCCCCACCAGGATCATCCAACTCAATGCCAAGTACGCAACGATCGAACCCCGTCTGATGCCACGTGGACAGACCAGCTTCATGACGGCTCCGGTGATTGCCCCCGCCCAAACTGCGGCCGTCATCCCGATCGCCCAAACCCCCTGCAGCCGGCATGTCGTGAATGGGGTGTAGGTACCAGCGATCATCAGAAAGATTGCGGCATGATCAAGCTGGCGGAGAAACGCTCTTCGGGATGGATTGAAGGCACGGTTGTAGGCAGCCGAGCAGCCGAGCATCGCGACAAGGCAAACTGAATAGACCAGGCTTGCGTAGAAGATCGGCCGGTCAGCAACACCTGCGGCAATGCCCACTAGTATGGCCGAGCCGACCATGCCCGCGAGGGTACCCATCAGGTGTATGATTCGGTCTGTCGCGAGCTCGCCGGCTCGATATTGCATGAACCCAGTTGCGGCCCTCATCGCAACCAGACCCTAGTCCCGAATTCCGGCGCTTGGTAGTAGTCACACTGGCCGGTTCGGCAGATCGCAGGTTAACAACGACGAGATCCAGCGGCATCGGCGCCCTGCAAGCTCGAGCGCCCTCAGAGCGTCCTCGGCGATCAGAAGTGGGCCCGATTCACCGGTTCAACCTGCGACACCGGGCCGAAATTTTCATTCCTGCTCGGCGGCAGTTTTTTCCAAACAGCGTAGCACTTCTGCGACGCTCCAGGCCTGGGCGATGCAGCCGCGCGGGGTGAACGGTGGCTCGGCGTCAAAGACTTCGCTGATTGAGCCGATGCCGGCTTCAGCGAGATGCGGCTCGAAGCCGTCGAGGAAATGCCGCGCCATCGCGCGATCATCGGGGTAGACCTTGAACCAGGCATCAATGAACGGACCGATCAGCCACGCCCACACCGTACCCTGGTGGTAGGCGGCATCGCGGGCGCGCACGTCGCCAAAATAGTGCGACTTGTAATCGGGCTCGCCCGGCGCCAGAGAGCGCAGGCCAACCGGCGTCACCAGCTTTGCGTGCACCGCGGTAACGACGGCCTCCCAATATTCCCGGTCGAGGACTGGATGCTCGAGTGCGATCGCGAAGATCTGGTTCGGTCGGAACGAAGCGTCGTCACCGTTCTCACCATCGACGACATCGTAGAGATAACCGCCTGCTGGATGCCAAAAGCGGCTATTGAAAGAATTGCACGTCTTGTCCGCATGCGCTGCGAGCTCGTCGGCGTCCGGGTCCTGCGCTTCGCGCAGCCAGTTGGCCAGCAGCCGGAGCGCGTTGTACCAGAGCGCGTTTATCTCGACCGCCTTGCCGCGTCGCGGAGTCACCACCCAATCGCCGACTTTCGCGTCCATCCAGGTGAGCGCGTAACCCTCTGCCCCCTGGGTCAGGAGCCCGTCACGCGGGTCGACCTTGATGCCGAAGCGGGTTCCCTGGAGGTGATGCCGTACAATGTCTTTCAAGTTTGGCAGCAGAAGCTCCAAAGTCGTCTTGTCCTGGCTGTGCTCGACATAGCGGTGCAGCGCGTGAAAGAACCACAGCGTCGCATCGGCCGTGTGGTAAAGACCCTGGTTTTGTCCTTCGGGAAACAGATTTCGGGATCAGTCCGTCGCGCACGTAGTGAGCGAAGGTACGCAGGATCCAGCGAGCCTCGATCGCTCGCCCGGTCGCCAGGGTTAGCCCTTCGAGCGAGATCATCGTGTCCCGGCCCCAATCGGTGAACCAGTGATGGCCGGCGATCACGGTGCGCACTTCATCGCCCTCGGCCCGCGCCCGGGCTCCGTCGGCAATGCGACCCACCGGGGTGATGACGAAGGTGTCGGCCGCAAGGACGAGCTCTGCTGCGAACCCGATTTGTGCCGGCGCGCCTGCCATCGCGACGAGACGCCGGCGGCGCTCGCCTTCGAAGGTCAGCGCATCGTCTGGGCTCAGCGCCAGAAGCGTATGCCAAGCCTCTGTCGCAGCGATCAGGGTCAGCGGGCAATCCTTGCGGATCTCTCCGGCAAAGTAGCCGGGGCTCCACAGCCAGCCCCGAGAATCGTAACCGCGCTGCGCCTCGATGTCGTAAAAGCGCTCGCGGTGCACGCCGCCATCGGCGGTAAAGGTCGGGCCTTCGGCGCCCTCCACCGCCAGCCGCAAGGTCGGCAGATCCGGCCCGGCGCTGACCTCGTATCGATCGCCCCTGATGGTCAGCGTGTAGCCCGAGGACAGCGCCTCGTCGACCGGCGCCTCGAGCGGACGAAAGTCGATCAAGGGTCTCACCCGCAGGCGGACGCGCCTGCCGTCGCCGAGCGAGCGAAACGTGGAATGCACGATGTTTTGGCGCGAGGGCATGACAATCGACTTCTCGATGACGAGGCCATCGAGCTCATATCGCCAGCTCGGCAGCCCCATGTTCAACGTGAAATCGAGGAATTGGCCTCTCTCTCGCAAGTTCACCACGCTGCCGTCTTCGAGCTCGATGTCGACCTCGATATCGTTGAGGACCACCATGCGGCCGAGTGGAGCCGGCTGGGCGGCAATCAGGAAGCCGTGGTAACGCCGGGTGATCGCTCCCGTTACCGTCGCCGAGGCGTAACCGCCCAACCCGTTCGCCACGAGCCATTCACGCGGAGCCTCCGGTAACGGGTTCTCGTCGCGGCTGGCGCGGCGCAGCTCAACCATCCGCTTCTCGGAGATGGAAGACGTTCTTCGCCTCGGGTATCGTGACTGAGGAGCCGGGGGTGAGGACGGCGGCGCTTTGGCCCGAGATGAGCCAATCCCCTACGGCATCCTGCGCCGGGCCCCCTGAACCACCGTAAACCGGAGCCTCGCTGGACCATAAGAGCCGCCAAGCCTGGCCGTCGATCGGTGCCAGCAGCGGCTCGGGTGCGGGACCGAGCAGGAGGTCGCGGCCGAGATTGACAATCAGCAAACGGTCGGCGCCACTCCGCGAGAAAAAGCGCAGCATCCAGGCTTCATCCGTGAGTGCGGCACCATCGATCCGGCATGGCCGCTGTCCAAGCACCGGGTCCGTGCGCCGCAGCTCAAGAAGGTCTCTATGCAGCGCATAGATCGAAGCATGCCGTTGCCGTTCCCCGAGATCGATCACCGATCGGCGAAACGTGTCGATGTCGCCGGGATCGGCGAGCTCGGCCCGCATCTCGCTCGTCGCTAGACTGGGAAATTGCGCGAGGGACCGGCGGCGCCCCTCGCGGACATCGTGCGCCAGCCCGCGCTCGTGATCGGCAAAATAGAAGAACGGGCTCGACGCGCCGAATTCCTGCCCCTGGAACAGCATCGGGATGCCGGGCATCAGCAAGAAATAAGCGGTCATCGCGCGAAGCCGGCCAGGGCTCGTCAACGCGTGACAGCGCTGTCCGGTGCCGGAATTGGCGATCTGGTCATGGTTCTGCAGAAAGACGACGAAGCATTCCGCCGGCAGATCGAGCGCCGGCGTGCCGCGTGCTTTCCGCTGCCACTGGTAGCGCTGCCCCTGATAGAGGAAGCCGTGTTTGGCAGCAGCGACGAACTCGCGCGGGCGGCCGCGATAATCCGAGTAGTAGGCCTCGTGATGTCCGGTAAGCGCAACCGTGGCGCTGTGATGGAAATCGTCGTTCCACAGCGCGTCGAGGCCATAGCCGCCGCGCTCGGTAGGGCGTACCAGCCTCGTCTGCTGCTGCTCGTTCTCGCCGACGACAAAGGTGGTTCGCCCTCGTCCGGCCGATCGCACCTGCCGAACGATGGCGGCGATTATATGATCTTCCGATTGATCGAAGATCTGCTGCGTGGCGTCCAACCGCAGCCCGTCGAGATGATATTCGTCGATCCAGTAGCCCGCATTGGCGATAAAGAATTCGCGCGCCGGGCCGGAATCGAGACCGTCGAAATTGATCGCCTCGCCCCATTCGTTGTCGTAGCGATTCGTGAAATAAGCCGCAGAGAACGATTTGAGATAGTTTCCGTCCGGGCCGAGATGATTATAGACGACGTCAAGAATGACGGCGATGCCGAGGGCATGGGCGCAGTCGACAAAGCGGCGGAACTCATTAGGCCGCCCGTAGAGCCGGGTTGGTGCGAAGAGGTTGACGCCGTCGTATCCCCAACCGAACCGGCCCGGGAATTCCGCGACGGGCATGATTTCGAGGCAGGTGATACCAAGGTCGGCGAGAGCCGGCAGCTCACGCGAAGCGGCCTCCCAGCTGCCGTCCGGGGTGAAAGTGGCAACATGCATCTCGTAGATGACGAGCTGTTCGCGCGCGACCCCGCGCCACCCGGTGTCGGTCCAAGCGAAGTCCTCAGGATCGACGATTTCAGAAGGTCCGTGCGGTCCCTCCGGTTGAAATCTCGACGCCGGGTCGGGCAGTGCCTTTTCACCTCGATCGAGATGGAAACGATAGCGCATGCCGGCTCTTGCCGGCAGGCTCAACAGCGAGAAGTAGCCGTCGATTTCGGATTGCAGCGCGGCCGGTTCGAGGCCTTCGATCTCGACGGCAATCTCGCGACAGCGAGGCGCCCAGACACGGAAATGGACGCCGCTGCCCGGCTGCGGCTCGGCGCCGATCGGCAGGCGCCGGACTGGCACCGGGTCGGGCGAGACAAGAAATTGCGGAACGGAAAGCTCGACCGGCGGCCGGAGCTCCTGTCGTCCCTCCGCGAGGCTCAATCCTCCTCCTCCGCCGGCGCGCGCGTCCACGCCGCTCTTCCTATCGGCCACTCCCGTGCGTGCGCGGTTGCCTGGCGATACCTGCCACGGTCCCGTCGTCCCCTTCGATCTCCGTTGGGCCCCGATCCGGCAGTTCCATCGTAGCGGTGGATCGCACCACGCTGCGGACGGCTGTCGCGATTTGAACCAAGCGAGACGCGTATGCGTGGTCTTTTTTAAAGAGCTTGGAGGCTCGGCGATGCCGCGGGGGCTGATCGGAATGACCTGCTGCGGGGGCGTGGTGTTCCGGGCTCGTACGCGCTGTGGTCATGTTTCCTCTGAGCTTGAGATGCTTCTCGCCGCAACGTGGGCAAAAGAGGATTTTAGCCCATCAGACTCGAGAGCGGCAGGCTCGGAAACTACTCACGCGCAGAGAACCGCATTGGGCTGGACAGGCTTTGCCTGCTCGCTCAGATGCGTGATCAGTTGGTCGAAAGAGTTTCTTGCCCCGGCTCGTGGCGGCGTGAGGGACTGGAAGGGATCAGAAAAATTCTCACGGTGCGCGCGGTTTATCGCCGCTGACAATATCCGCTGCTTCTCAGCATTCGCCAGGGGCTGTGGATGATGGCGACCCCATCGAGGTTGTCGTGTTGAATTGTTGAGTGACCGAAACAAAAGACGCGCCCTTGGCGTCGAGGATCTCGACGATCTTGGCAAAGTCGGCGAGCGAGCGGGTCAGCCGGGGCCGTGACACCATAGCGCAGCCAGTCCTCCTCCATCGCGATCTTACGGCCGAGCTTATGCTGCTCGTCGGCTTCCTGCGAGAGGACCGCGTCGCGCCAAGCCTCAAATGCCGAGAAACCCTCATCCAAGACGCGCGTAACGCCGCGGTCCAGCCATACGGTGCTGCGCGAGAACCTTTCAAGCAACCGCCGATCATGGCTAATCAGAACGATGCCGGCCCGCAATCCGGCCAGTTCCCGCTCCAGCCATTCGATGCCGGGCAGGTCCAGGTGATTGGTTGGCTCGTCGAGCAGCAGGATGTCGGGCGACGGAGCCAAAGCGCGGGCCAGCGCCGCGCGGCGTGCTTCGCCACCGGACAACGACATCGGATCTTCGTCGCCGGAAAGGCCGAGTTCCTTGAGCAGATACAGCGCGCGGTGCCGACCATCCGCCGTCGCGCTGTCAAACCCTGCCTCGACATATGCCAGGGTTGTCCCGAAACCGGCGAGATCGGGTTCCTGAGGCAGGTACTGGATGGTTGCGCCGGGCTGAGCAAACCGCTCGCCGGTGTCGGCCCGTACCAGTCCGGCGGCGATGCGCAGCAATGTCGATTTGCCCGAACCATTGCGCCCGACCAAGCAGATCCGGTCGCCGGCCGCAATCGCCAAAGCCGCGCCGCGAAGCAGCGCCGTCACACCAAAGGTGAGACTGATGTCCTGTAGCAGAAGCAGTGGTGGGGGC
>CAVOTD010000020.1:0-29726 GCA_963698995.1 uncultured Alphaproteobacteria bacterium
ATCCACTCTCCTTAAATAGGGGCCGGCGGCACGGGATGAGCCATGACGGCGATGTTGACGGCGTTCGGCTGATCTCGATGAACTCCTACCGTTTGGTCCGTAACATCCGGTTACCGTGATGCGGCCGGGATTCGACCCATGTCGTCCGTGCGCCAACGAAGCGGATGACCGGTCGTGAAGCAATTGAGCATCGGCGTCGCTATCGCTGCCGCAATCGCCTTGGTCGCGGGCATCACAAAGGGAGGTGTCGACGTCCTTGGCCTCGCGGCCGATCCGACGCTACTGAGCATTGGCGCCATTGGCCTGATGCTTGCGCTTACCACTTTCCACTCGCCGCCGATCTCCCCATTCCTCCGCGTCTTCTCGACGATTTTCGCCGTCGAATATGTCGTGACCGCGGCTGTCTATGTTGCGGTGCAGGCAGGCTGGTGGCCTCCAAGCTTCTCGGAATTAGCACCGCCGGCGAGCCTCCCCATCACGGTCGCGATCTTTGGACTGCTCGTCCATTTGATCTCGTTCATCCCGGTCATCCGTCAGATTACGCGCCTTGCCGATCCCTATTTCGTGACGAATGACCGTGGGGACCTGCAGATTGGAGGCTTTGGCGCGCGCCAGGTGACAGAACGGAGAGTTGCCAGTTCGCTGATCGTTGCACTTGTCGTAATCAATCAGCTTCAGGTCGGCATCAACATTCGCCTAAGCTTCTTCAATCGGGATTGGTTCAACGCGATTCAAAACAAGGACTCGGCCGCGTTCTGGTCGCTGTTGTTTGGGGTATTCTGCTTCTGGGCGGCGATCGCAGTCGTCAGCGGCCTGGTTGAGTATTACACCGAATCCGTACTCAAGATCCGTTGGCGACGCTGGATGACCGAGCGGTATTACGGTCTATGGCTCGATGATGGCAGCCTCTATCGCGCGGCGCTCGTCGGCCAAGCTGCCGACAATCCCGACCAGAGAATAGCCGAGGATGTTCGAAACTTTCTCAACTCGACCTACGCTTACTCGATCAGCCTGTTGTCGACGGTGTCGACACTCGTCTCATTCTCGATCATCCTATGGACGATCCCTGCCGATTTCACCGTTCCGGGAACTGACATTACCGTCCCCGGACTGCCGTTCTGGGTCGCTCTGGTCCTTTCGCTCGTTGGCACTTGGCTGACCCATTTGATCGGCAAACCCCTCGTGAGGCTCGACTTCAGGCAGGAGCGCTACGAGGCCGATTTTCGGTTCGCGCTGGCCCGCCTGCGCGAATACAGCGAGCAGGTGGCATTGCTCCGCGGTGAGAATGCCGAAAGGCGGATATTGGGCGGCCGGTTCGGCTCAATCGTGTCGAACTTTTATGCCATCGTCAGCCGCACCCTGAAGCTCCTGACGTTTACAGCGACCTATTTTCAGGCCAACGTGGTGATCCCCTATATCATCATCGCGCCATACTTTTTCCTCGGGAAGATCACCCTTGGACAGATGACGCAGACGGCCGGCGCCTTTGGCCGGGTCGAAATCCGCGCTCACGTTCTTTATCGCACGCTATCAGTCGCTGGCGTCTTACAAGGCTGTCGTCGAACGTTTGACGACATTCCGCGCGGCCATCGACGAAGCGCGTAGGCTTGGCGCGAAACCGCCGCGCATCGAACGGACTAAGCATTCCGGACGCGATCTGGTGTTGCGTGATCTCGTATTGTCTCTGCCGGATGGGCGCGAGATCGTCTGTGCCCGCCGGCTGACGCTCGAGGCAGGCACGACGACTTTGGTCTCCGGCCCTTCCGGCTCCGGCAAGTCGACCTTGTTTCGCGCCATCTCCGGAATCTGGCCCTACGGACGGGGCACGATCGACCGCCCTGCCGATGCTACGGTCATGCTGTTGCCGCAGCGGCCGTACGTACCCTCGGGCGCGTTGAGGACCGCGGTCGCCTACCCCTCCGTCGCGGGGGCCTACAGTGACAAGGCCGTACGCGAAGCCCTAGAGCTCGCCCGTCTCGCACCGCTGGCCTGCGAAATCGACAGCGAGGACAACTGGCCCCAGCGCCTTTCGGGCGGCGAGCAGCAGCGTCTGGCTATCGCACGGGCTATTCTCGACAGGCCGGATTGGCTGTTCCTCGACGAGGCGACGTCGGCGCTTGACGAGAAGCTGGAAGCGGAAATCTACCGCATGCTGAGCGAGGTTCTGCCGAATACGACGATCGTCTCGATCGGGCATCGCTCCACGCTGATTGCACTCCATCGACGGCACATCGAGATGGAGCCGGGTCAAGGCGGTATATTCGAGCCGACGCCGACAATGGAGGTGGGATCCTCGGCCGGTGCGCAACCATGAATTTCAGATAGCCGTCCGCCTTGACGGTTGGCGCCCATTTACAAATGTCACTGTCGTCGGGGGTCGGGCGGCGGGCGGGAGCGGAGCCCCGGCGTAGCGCAGCGCCCGACCGGCGCCCGATTGACCGGAGCTTGAAACCGCACCCGTTCTTTAACCGAGCGGGCGTCAGCTCGCTCGGCGCGTAGAACAGCTCAGCCGACTTTAAAGAGACGCGCGTCATGCTGATCGCGCCGGCGCGGCGCTTTCGTGCTGCGGCGTTCAGGCACACGGCGCAGCTGCTCGTCGCGGATCATCACCAATATTGGCCCCAGCCGTTTGTTGTCGGCGATGGCGCCCTGATCGACCTGCCGGAGCTTGTCGAAGGTGCGGTAAGCCAGTTCGACACCCTTGTAACGGATCGAAAGCCGGCCGTCTGGATGGTCGATGACGGTGACGCGCTTACCGACCGCCGCCTTGGCCCGGTCGGTCGGCTCCAGGATGAAGACCACCTTGTCGTATTGCAGCGTCAGCGCTTGGGAGAGAGTACGCTCCTCCTTCCAGGCAAACGTATCCTCCAGATCATCGCCGGCGCGCAATGGTCGGTGCAGGTCCTTCTGATTCGCCGGCGGCTTGCCAAAGCGCGCGTTGTAGTCGGCTATGAACCCCGGGAGGAGGGCGTTCCCCTCAGCCAAGCTGCGCGCCCCGGCCAGCCGCAGCTCCCCCGCCTTCGCGGGGGCAGGCTCTTGACCAGCCGGTCCTGCAAGGTCTTGTGCGCCCGCTCGACCCGGCCCTTCGCCTGGCTCGAATTGGCGCAGATGATGTCGATGTTGAGCGCGTGCAGCGCCCGCCCGAACTGGGTCATCCCGTCGCCGCCGATAGCGCCGGTCTGGTTGACGCGGAAGACGCCGTGCTTGTCGCTGTAAAAGGCGACCGGCTTGCCCCAGGCTTCGAGGTAAGCGCGGGCCGCATGGAAATAGGCGAAGGTCGATTCACTCTCGACAAATTGGAGGTGCATCAGCCGGCCGGTCGCGTCGTCGATAAATACCAGCAAGGTGCATTGCGGGCCGCGATCCTCAAACCACCAATGCTCGCAGCCGTCGACCTGCACCAGCTCGCCAACGCAGTCGCGCCGGTAGCGCGGTTGATGGACCTGCTTCCGCCGCCGCTTGCGATCGCGCCACAGCCCGGCTTCGATCATCCACAGCCGCAAGGTTTCACGACCGAGCGTTATTCCATGAACCTCGCGCAGCTTCTCGGCCGCCAGAGTCGGGCCGAAATCCCAGTACCATTCGCGAATTATCGCCAGCGCCGCTCTCCGCAGCGCCGCGGGCTTGCACCGGTTGCTGCGGCGACCGCGTCGCTGCGAGATCAGACCCGCCGGACCCGCGGTCCGGTATGCCTTCAACAGCCGGAACACCTGACGGCGCTCGAGCGCCAGCAGCTGACCCGCCGCCTCAGTCGTCAACCGCCTCTGATCCAGATCCCGCAGCACTTCCAGCCGCGTCAGCTCCCCGTCGCTCATCAGCCGAACCGTCACCCCTGACACCCCCCGGAAATCCCCCGGGCAGTGTCATCTGTAATTGGCAGAGGGGTGATGTTGTGGACGGCCCCTTAGTCCCGGCATCAGAGTGCCATAAGGTGGTCAGTCTAAAACGCCACATTGAGGGGGCCGCGCATGAACGAAATTAGCACGATTGGTTTGGATATCGCGAAGAGCGTGTTTCAGGTTCACGGTGTTGATGCGTTGGGCGCCGTTATCGTGCGGCGGCAACTGCGCCGTGGCGAGCTCCTGAAATTCTTCGCCGGCCTTCCATCATGCGTTGTTGGAATGGAAGCGTGCGGTAGCGCGCATTATTGGGCTCGCCAAGTAGGTGCTTTGGGGCACGAGGTGCGCCTTCTACCACCGGCTCTGGTGAAACCCTACGTAAAGCGCGGCAAGAAGAACGATGCGGCGGACGCGGCGGCGTTGGCCGAGGCCGTGGGCCGACCGCAGATGAGCTTTGTGCCGGTCAAAAGCGCCGAACAGCAAAGTGTGGTGGTGCTGCATCGGACACGCGATCTGTTGGTCCGCCAGCGGACGATGCTGATCTGCGCTCTGCGCAGCCAACTTGCCGAGTTTGGGTGCATTGCCGCTCAGGGCAAAGGCGGCTTTGCGAGGCTGGTGGCGAGCCTCGACGGTCCGGAAGGCAGGATGCTTCCCAAAATGGCGCTGGCCGCGCTGCGACTGATCGCGGCTCAGATAGATGACGGCAACAAAAAGATCCAAGCGCTCGAGACGGCTATCCTGATGCAACACCGGGAGTGCGAAACCAGCCGCCGTCTCGCCTCCATTCCCGGCATCGGGCCGATCACCGCCTCGGCTCTTGTCGCCGCCGTGCCGGACGCCTCGATTTTCAAGTCAGGTCGTCAGTTGGCGGCTTGGCTTGGCCTGGTGCCAGGACAGAACTCAACCGGCGGCAAAGAACGGCTCGGCGGCATCACCAAAACCGGCGATCGCTATCTCCGTCGTCTGCTGGTGATCGGCGCCACCGGCCTCATCCGCTACAAGCGCAAGAACATCCCCGGCGGGGTCGCCTGGTCTGAGCGGGCTGCTCAACCGCAAGCCGACGCGGCTGGTCACCGTGGCGCTCGCCAATAAGATGGCGCGCATCGCCTGGGCCGTGCTGTGCCGGGGCGAAATCTACCGAGCAGTGGCAGCACCAGCGGCTATCTGAGCCAAACGACGCCGAACCGGAAGGGTTCTTTCTTCGATCGCGAGGGTGAACACGTGACGTGATGGCGATCCGGGTCGAACCCGGGGACCGGAACAACCCGCAAAATGTCATGCGCGGTCATCAGCGCGTAGGGGTGATGGGAAGCCGGTCCAGCGTACTTCATCAGGGCCAGCGGTCATTGGGCACCGCGTCAACAGGCCGGATACATGACTGCACCCGACCAGAACGCCAATACCGTCAAATCATCCTTGCAACCGAGGGGCCGTCCATACATGACATTTTGATCGGGCGCCTACACTGTCAAAGTCCCATAAGCGGCATTATGGAAGGCGATTTCGAAGTCTCCATAAGAGCAAAATGGGAGATCCAAGTAAATCTGACCTGGGCCATGTATTACCTCAGGTACGGCATATCGGGGCCTCGCGGTGCCGAGCTGGGCCATAACATTGATGAGCGGCCCCGGTCGCACGCCGGTGGTAAACGTGAACGGAAAACTCCCGCCGCTTGGAGGCAGACACCAGTGGATGCCGTTCGACTGCTGCCGCCATACTCCGCCGCGACGGGTGCGACCGTCCTCGACCAGCGCTCGGCCCTCGCGATCCATTATCGGCGAGGGCGAAGACGAGGCGGTCGCCGAGCAATTGCCGCAGCGCCGCACCGCGCCCGGCGAGGCTTTCCATCTGACGCGTGCCGCCCGCGGCGAGGGATCGCGACATCGCTTTCGCCTTCGACAAACAACGCGTCGGAACGTTTGAGCAGGGCCGCCAATTCGTCGCAGTCGCGTGCTCGACGCGCTCTACAAGGAATGGGGTGACGAGCCGCCGGCCGACGTCTTTGTCGCGGCCTATTTTGGCTACAAGAAACCGCAGCGCACGGTCAATGCGTTCGACATGCTGTCGCTGTTCCCAAGCGGCGTGATCAAGGCGAACTAGGCGGCCGCCTCCGTTTAGCCATGGGGCTGCCAAGGAAATGAAACAGCGCCGCGCTGATCCTAACCGTGATCGGCATCGCCACGGGATTTCTGGGACGCTGATGCCACCACTACACTGATCCGAAGGCGGGGATTAGATCTTATAACCCTATTCCCCGCAAAAGGTCCTGATAGCATCGTGCAGCGCCGGCACACCCGAGAGCCCCAGGACCGCGGCTGCGTTATTTTGGCCACCACACTGCCGAGCTAACCCCGAGACACTCTCGGGATAACAATTTGCCCGCCCAGGCGCCCCGTCGAATTGCACACCTGCGAGCGTGAATGCGCGATCCACCTCAGTGCTGTCTTCCAGCCAAGCTGTACCGTCGCCCTGAAGGCCTGGCCGAAATACGTCCGCTCCTATGCCAGCTTCGGCCCAATCAAATTCCGTCGTATCGTTTCCCAGAATTGACAACCAATACGTGACATTTTCATTCAGCAGCACGGGGACTTGAAGAGTTGCCGCGTAGGAAAACAATTGAAGGGTACGCCCCACATCATCAACAATAAACTTACCTGCGTAGGTCAACGTTGCTGCCACATTGTCAACGTAGAATGGAAGGAGCGCGGGACTGTGGTTCAATTTACTAGCCTGTCCGGGAGGAACTTGTGTATCAAGATAGAGGCGAATTTGAAAACGTTCGTTAGTTATTCCATTTAGATTTCCATTAATCCCGATACCAAGCCATTTCAGAGACACGACAACCGCGGTCTTGGGCATAAAAAAGTCGTCTGCAACCTGTTGACCTGCACCAACGCTACTCGTTGCTCCATTGAAGGTTCCAGTCCAGGGGTGATCGACACTGACCGCTTTGGCAAGGCAATCCAGCGTAGGATTGGCTGAAGCATCATCTAGCCGGACCCAGCCAACTTGACAAACAACGGTCAATAATAGGATCGCCCCCAATAAACGTGTATTTTTGCGCATTTGGTTCTCCAAGATCGAGGTGTAGTGGGCGGCGGTCATCGATAGGATGCGCCCCGAAAAATCAGGTTCGCAGCGAGCTCAGCAATCGCCATCACGACCAGGATCTCGTCGGGTCGAGGCGCATCGGCGACTGAGACCGTGATCGTGTCGAAATGCGGGAACGACCAGGAATCGTCCTTGTGACCGAGAGGCACGTCGAGAACAGCACCCGCAGCGGCCACCTTCACATTAGATCCAATCACCGCCTTTCCACCGCCGATCGCCGCCCGCATCGGTTTGCCGAGCATCGGATGGACACACGCGCCGCCATGTTCCATTTCGCCAGCGACTCCAACAATCGCGCCTTTCCCATACGAGACCGTGGGTCCGTCGAGCAGCTTCACCAATTCTGGCATGAGTCGCTCGCCGAGCATCGCACCGGCGTCGAACAGCGGTCTCAGATCTTCGACGAACCGACCGGCGAACGGGTTGGGAATCACCGCCATTCCCACAGCCCGTGTGATTGGCCGATTTGCCTCGACGCCGAGTTCCGAAAATACCGTTTCACGGGTGATGATAATTTTGCGGATCTCGATCATGATCTCCTCGCTGACGCGTCTGGGATTCACCCGTTATACTGGTCTGAGGCCGAGGACCAGTCGATTCCAATCTCATCCACCCTTCAGCCGTGCACGATCCCGCCCCTTCTTCTCGGCGATCTCGGCACGATGTTTCGCCAGCGCAGCGCGGCCAGCCTCGGTGATCGCGAGAGCCTCAGCGGGCCATGCCCCTTCGGTGACGCTCGGGTGATCGCATTTCACGACATACCCGGCACCCCGGAGCTTGTTTAGCTTCCCGTCCTGCCCACCACTGGCGGTAACGGCGAGCATCAGAAGTGTCCCGCTGCGCCGCTCGATACGCTCCAGCATCGAAAGCATGGACGGGGTGAGTTTCAGATCACTCATAAAGGGATGGTTTTAAACCGTCGTCGGATGAGGGTCAAATATATGGGCTAAACTTGGGCGGTCAATCGCAAAAAGCAAATCCTACAATATTTCACTACGTAAAAGGTAGATGACTTGCCCCATAATCTGTCCAAACGCACACAGTTTTTGTATACCGATGCGTTTTTCTGGTCATAGATGGGCCTCAGAGGTCATTTCTCGCGTTATTGTGCGTTTTTGGGCGATGATTCGGCCTTGGTCCCAACTCAGGGAACCGGCAGCAGCGGATCACTCTCTCGTCGGTCAGCGATAAGCAGTTGATGTCATTGTTGCGCCGATCATGCGCGGGATTCCGGATTGAACCAGCCCAGATCGACGGTACCGTTCGCGCTCCCAATTTGAATTCCGGGAGGAGTCGGCTGCGATGGATGAGGAGAAAATTCTCCATGAACTGACCTACACCGAGGGTCTTCCGAAAGAAGCGCTTAGGGCTGCGTCTGCCCGACGCGGCGAGATGGTCCCATTGTTCCTCGAAGAGATCGAAACCTACCTTGCGCTGGAACCTGCGGCGCGGGCAATGCCGACACCGCTGTTCTTCATCTTTCATCTGCTCGGGGAGTGGCGGGAAAAGGCTGCTTATAGGCCGTTCGCGTGTCTGCTGAGACTTCCTGGCCACGAGATCGACGTGATCTTCGGCGATGGCATCACCTCAACGAGCCACCGCGTCATGGCGGCAGTATTCGACGGCGACTCCGCGCCGCTCTGCGAGATCTTTCTAGATCCTCATGCCGAGCAATTCATGCGATCCCGCATGTGTGAAGCACTCGCCATGGTTACACTGCGAGGAGAGCTAGACCGGGCAATGGCAGGCCGTATCCTCCGTGACGCCTTTATGGAGATGCAGCCGCAAGCGCAAAATTTCGTGTGGTTTGGCTGGCAGAGCGCTATTGCGATGCTCGGATTGAGCGACCTGACGGATCTGGTGAAGAAAGCTTTCGATCGAGGCTTTATCGACAGCCACGCCCTTCAATTCGACCATTTCGAGCAAGATCTCAGACGGGGCATTGAGCGCCTCGGCGAGCCCTGGCGTCCAGACGATTACGAGTACACCCTCTTCGGCGACACCATCGACGAGCTATCGGGATGGTACTGCTTCAGCGAGCAATACAGCGAGGACCAAGAGCGGCGGCGACAGGGAGAAGCTAATCGTGTCGGCAGCCTACCCCTTGAGAACCCATTCAAAAGCATCGGACGAAACGACCCATGTCCTTGCGGTAGCGGAAAAAAATTCAAGCGATGCTGTCTTGCTACAGTGCGACTCGGGTTATTCACTCCCGACGTTGCGCTGCCGGATCAGGGGCGTCGTGCTCCTCGCTGACTTCTGATTTGTTCAGCGGACCTCGCGCCTTACGGTTGGCCGATGAGATCTAAAAATATAGGCTTGCCGAGTTGATCCTCTTACCTCTCCAACGCCGCAACCGCCTGCTTCAACCTGCCGACCGTTGGAAGCATCAAACCCGTTTGTAACAACATCTGGTACGTCGTGCAGGCATGTTGTTGGGCGGCTTCCCACAAAAACAGCGCATTCTCGAAGGCATTGGGCTTCAGGCGACCTCGGTTCGTACCAAAGGGCATGATGATCGTGCCGGATAGTTCGATTGCGCTACCCATCGCATGCTCGCCAAGCCGACAGTACTTACCAGCCACGGCTGTTTCGGCGCGGCCAATAATTTTGGTGATGTCCGGGGGGCACGCGACCAAAGGTGGGTAATATGTCTCGACCGTGGCGAGGCTTGCCCAAGCATTGGGTACCACATCCAAGCTGTTGAAGAAGCGGAAGGCCGTGCTGTGGCCCGATTGATCGGTGAACAGCGCGTTGTAATAGGCCGCGAAATCCGCGTTGCCCGGAGACGGTGCGGCAATGGTATACACCGAGATGCCGATCGCGCTGCCCCTCCAGTCTGCTACGCAAGGGGCGAGGGCCGAGGCGAGGCAACCACCTAGGCTGTGCCCGGTGATTAGGACCGGCGTCCCTTCTGGGGCTGCGGTCAGAAAGCTTTCAAGGCTTGTCGTTCCATCGCGCATACCCAAAACCTGCCGGAGACCGATGGCGGTACCGAAGGCGATCTGCGCGGTGTTGCTGGCGCTAAGGACGAACTGATCATACGATACAACTCTGATTGCTGCGAGATCTTCAATCCAATTGAGCCAGAACGAGAAATCACTGCCGCGGATGCTAACTGCGAGTTGGCCGGTCACGCTGTTCCGCGCGGCGTAGGCCAAATTGCTGCGATCTACATTCAGAGCCGGTCCCCAGACGACCTGCCAAGCCTCATATCCTGCCTCCTCCAGACCAGCGTTGATTTCGTTGATCATCTGCTGTTGGGTGGCGGTCCTGTTTTCATCGACATAGGCGAGCGTGCTGAGCGTCATCGCAAGCTCGACCGTTGCGCTGTCGTAGGTCTTCGGCATGGGTCCACTTCATTCTGCGGCGTTCTGCTAAAGGTGATAGTTTATCGGGAGGACCAGAATCGAGCGTCGTTCGCAGAGAAGGGAAGTTCATTGTTGTTCTCACAAATCCCACATTGATAGACGGGATTTCCGCTGACTGTCGAAGGATCAAAGTTCTCCAGCATGACATAGCCACAGTGACCACAAATGAAATTGTCGCCACCAGTGCCCGACCTTCTTCGTTCTGTCTTGAGTACGGAACGATTTAGTGTTGTCACCCGGCCAATCGGTCGGGCAGAGGCCAATCGCGATCTCGGCCAAGGCCCTGTAAATACTGTCAAAGGCGTCGGGCGAAACGATCCGTGTCCTTGCAGCAGTGGAAGGAAATTCAAGAAGTGCTGCCTCGCTACGGCGCGGCTCGGGTTGATCGGTCCCGAGGTCACCTACCCGGATAGGCCAAAGCCTCATTCGTCGACTATCGCGTGGCCGCACTGACTAGCGATTTTCTCAGTTGAGTAAACTGGTGTCCAGCAGACGTGACCGCCGTGTGCCGATTATACATCGGGGCATCACAACCGGTGGCGACCTATTTGGGAGATGATGTCGCGTCCAGGTTTCGGTCGCCGATTCGGCGATTTCCTCGGCGGGCGGACTCTCGAAATTGCGCAGATCACATAAGGAAAGACGGCTAATTGCGCTCCTGCCACGGTTCCACCTGTTTTTTGTGTTAACCAAGATTCCGTCATACTAATCATCGGGGTGATGTCGGATATGGACCCTGGCCTGCTTGCACAAATCATCGGTCGTGTCGTCGCGAACGCGCGGGTCATCGGGAGGGCACCGGAGGCGGTTGCGCTGGCGGCGATCATCACATTCGGCGTCTCCTATTTCGCCTTCCAGCATCTCAATGGCGAGCGCGTAGCTGCCCTCAATGGCAGAATATCATCGCAAGAGCGGCTGCTTATCGACTATCGGGCCAAACTGGAAGGGACGGAGCAGGCTGCGACTCAGATTGAAAAACTCACCGTCTTGTTGGCCGAGACGCAAAAGAGATTGAGCGACGCCAAACGTAAGCCTGTTTCCGTCGAGAATCGGCCACGCGATCCTCGATGGTTGTACGAAGACAATAACCCGATCGCACTGACCCAAGACCCGAAAATAGATTTCGCCACGAAAAAGATCAATTTCTCAGTCGTCAGTGCTGCCGTCATCTTGGGGATTAACAAGGTTTACGAGTTTCAAAACTGGAAGCTGACGTGCGGTGGCACCCAATTATATAACACAATTAGCGATGGTATTGACCACGAGTACTCTTACTCTCCTTTGACCTGCAAGATTTTGGGAAATCGATGAGCGGGATCACAGTTCCCTCTTACCGAAAAATATCAGGCATCATCACTTTCAAGGCCGCTGGATAAGTGTCTGAAGCGCGGGTTCCCATCGACTAGCGATGATCCATCACTACCAACAGGATAGCTGGCAAGCCGCGTCAGCTTCACCGAAAATTAGCATTTCAGTTGAAACCTCTGGTTACGAATCTTTCGTGTGGATGGCCATGAGCCAGTCTGGATACGGGGACGCAACCAGGAAAATGAAAACTTCAGCACATCAGGAGAATGGGGACCGTAAGCGAATCCTGGTTGTTGAGGACAACCCCCTAAGTTTAGTGCTGATCAAGCAGCTTCTTATGGTTCACGGCTACAAAATATTGGAGAACTCCGGCAGGTTTGAAGGCGATCGAGATCGCCCGCGATAAACAACCTGATTTGATCCTGATGGATATTCGATTGCCCGACATCTGCGGGCTCGACGCGACCCGTCTGCTTAAACAGGATGATCTGACCAAGACCATTCCGATCATTGCCGTCACTGCTCTCGCAACGCCAGAGCAGGAAAAGGAAGCCCTTGAGTGGGGATGCGACGCCTATGTCGCTAAACCGATACCCCTCGACAACCTGCTGCGAACAATCGAGTCGCTGTTGCCTTCCTTGCCCCGCGTGCTAAGCAAGTTACAATAAACAGGTCTCTGACCTTCAGCGACCAATATCCCATCGCCAGTGGTCTTGTTAAAGTTCCGACCCGCGACTCTCAGCAAAGGATCAATTTTGCCGGGAGCCGGTTCGAGTTCGTAAAGTGTGACGACCGGTCCCGGGCGAACCTGGACGATCTGACCCCGAACGCCAAAGTCCTCCAATACCGTCGCGAGCAGCCGAGCATTCTTTTCGAGAGCCTCCTCGTCGATTGTCTCGGTTCTGACCGCCTGGGGTTTCGCCAAGAGCTCGAGCGAAGGCAATACCGGCTGCGCCCCCGGCTCGAGATCGAGCGCCGGTTGCCGTTCCTGTTCGGCGCGCCTTCCCTGAGCGAGAGGCCTCGCTTTGGGCGCAATAAAACGGACGAGGCCGCCCCGATCTCGCTCGCCGTTGGCTGGGCGGTTGAGGCCATGAGCGAGTCGGGGCTCGCGGTTGTTCGGCAATGGAGTGACCACCGCCGGGCGACGCAGCTCCGATGCATGGGAGGTGGCATCAATTGCCGGAGTACCGGGGAAGCGTGATCTGCTCCAGCCGCGCAAGAGCCGACCGAGGATCCAGCTCGCCGCGACCGATCCTCGCCCGGTAAGAGCTGCAATGCGGCTCGCCCCTCGTCCCGCCCCTACGCCGATCTCGCGCCAGTCGCGCAACGAAAGTCCCATCGTCGCCAGCAGCAGCAAGCCGACCAAAGCTGCCGCCGCCATCGAAATCGGCAACGCCGCCGGACCGAGCCCGGAATGCGAAAGCAATCTTTGCATCGCCCACCCCAAGGCTCCGCCGAAATTCCACCACCAGCGAGGACGCTAACGCCGCCCGCCGGCGCGATGCGTCCCAAGGCAAGCATGGCGCGACGGCTTTATGCTGATCGGGGAACGCACCTTGGCCGAGGAGGTGACGGTGGCATTCAGCTATACGGCGCGACGCATGCAGTCTTGATGGCGACACCCGACGATCTCGAGGATTTTGCGCTCGGTTGGGGCTTATCGAAGAGCCCGGAGTGGTGCCACTGCTCCTCGGGCTCACAGACTTCGAAGACGATTTACAGAAATCCGCGCGCTGAAGGCTGACGGCGTCACGATCCTGCTGGTCGAGCAGGGGGTCGATTTCTTGCTGGCCCTCGCCGACCGCGTCTACATCCTGGGAAAAGGGAGCATCCGCCATACCGGCCCGGCCGCCGAACTGCGCGACGACACCGCGCTGCGTGACCGGCTCCTGGCGCTGTGACGCGGTCACGCGAGATCGTCGTCAATGGCCGGCGACCGAGGGTTCGAATCCATCTCCCTCCAGCGGAAAGTCCGCCGCGAACCTGACTACGGACGATCTTCTCGCAGCACTCAGAAGCCGGTGGCGCCGATGACGCTTGCGCGGGCATTCGCGGCCGAGCTCGAGAGAGCGGCTCTGATTACGCACCCTCACGCGCCGGAGACCTTGACCAGCTCGAACAGATCGCCATGGGGTTACCCAAACCGCGAACGCTTTCTCTCCGAAGTGACGCTCGACCCGCCCGACGCGGCCGGCGCCGAGGCCGGCCGCCCCGGGCTCGACGAGGATTATCTGATCCTGTCGACGATCCATTCTGCCAAGGGTCAGGAATGGGATGCGGTCTACGTGTTGAACCTCGTCGATGGCTGCATCCCCTCGGACATGGCCACCGCCAATCCGGCGCAGATCGAGGAAGAGCGCCGTCTGCTTTATGTCGCCATGACCCGTGCCAAGCAGCATCTCCATCTGGTTCAGCCGCTGCGGTTCTTCCGCACCCACCAGCACCGCTTCGGCAGCGGCTACGCGATCGCCCCACGCTCGCGGTTCCTGCCCGACGACATCCTGCCGCTGTTCACTAGGCGCGCCGCAGCAACTCCCGAAGCTGTTGCCGACACGCTGGCGCCGCGGCCGGTGGTCGGTGTTGATATCGGCGCCCGGGTGCGCGGCATGTGGGGCTAGCGGAGCGCGGCACCTCGTGAACAGCCCGCCACAGGCCCAACTGGAATCGGCGACCCGGGAGGTTCTGGCCGGCCTTGTCGAGCGCGTCACCTTCCACAACGCCGAAAACGGCTTTTGCGTTCTGCGCATCAAGGCGCGGGGCCACCGCGAATTGATCACCGTCATCGGCCACGCTGCGGTGATCGCAGCCGGCGAGTGGGTCACAGCGTCGGGCGAATGGGTCAACGACCGAACCCATGGCCAGCAGTTCAAGTCGCGCTTCATGCGCACCTCGGCGCCGACGTCCATCGAGGGCATCGAGAAATATCTCGGTTCCGGGATGATCCGCTGCATCGGCCCGGTCTACGCCAAGAAGATGATCAAGGCGTTCGGCGAGAAGGTGTTCGATGTGATCGAGGCGGAGCCCGATCGCCTACACGAGGTGACGGGCATCGGCCCCATGCGGGCCAAGCGCATCACCTAGCCGCGGCCGCGGCCGGCAGCTTCGACGACCGCCGGCCAGATTAAATCAGCCTGCCCACCCGCGCTCGCAAAACGATTCCTCAGGCCTCGGCCGCTACTTGAACGCGAAAACGGCCAGTCACGCCGATAACCGCCCAACCCCACGCTCTTCTGCGCCAACAAAAAACGTGCGTTTATGGACAGGCACTAACTAGGCTAGACCTGCGAAGGAGGAACAGCCATGTACATCGATCACATCGGCATCAACACGAATGATATGGAAGCCACGCTGCAGTTTTACTGCGGTATACTGGGCATGCGGTTAGTCCGCACCACGCGTACGCCAGATGGGCGCCGGCATTATAACGTCGAGATTGGTGGCGGCAATGCCTTCGCGGTGTTCGATGGTGCCGAGCTCCCGACGGCGGGCGAGCGCCAACATGTGAATCACCTGGCACTACCGGTGGACACGCTTGAGGAATTTGACGCCGCCTACCAACGGCTCAAGGATCATGGGGTCGCCGTGACCGAAATTATCGAACGGGGGTATGGCAAGACCTTCTACTTCCACGATCCGAACGGCATCCGGTTGCAAATTGAATTGAAGACCAAACAGGATGCGGACAGCTTGGAAGGCGATCCCAACCCTGTCCCGTACGTGCGCGCATTGCTGCAGCGGGCTTAGTGCTGCCCACGGCTCCGCCTTTGCCGCAGGTGTCCGACAAGAACTGGACGAATGGGAATCCTTGACTGACGTGCCGGCGAGGCCGCCCGGTAGCAGCCGAACGGCGCGGGCGTTGAACTCAGGCCAGAGGTCTTCGGGTACCTTACTCTGCAGGTTGCGCACCTTGTGAGCGAGGCAGCGCTGACGCGGGGTGCGCGCGCGGCACGCCTCAAGGCGCGTCGCGACCACCCGACCACCATGGGGCTAAGATTAGACGCAACCGCTTTAGCTATCGAATGCTACGCTTCCTCAATGGCTTAGGCTACATCCGCCAGCCTTCATGCATGATCGAGTTAGATGCCCTTGATCGTCATGTCTTCGAAAGGAGCAGTGTAGGCAAAACCGGCGATTAGTCCGAACGCTGACTGACCGACCCGGGAGCCGACCCCGTTGATGAAGGCCAGCTGCCAAAAAGGCGCGTAAATCGCCTTCTCATACACGAGCTGTTGCATTTTTTCGAGGATTGCGGCGCGCTTCGTCTGGTCGAGCTCGTCGGCCTGCCGTGGATACAGCTCGTCGATATCGGGATAGCTGCCATAGACGTAAGCGCCACCTTTGACTACAAACGAGGCGAGCCGGGTCGCGGCGTTGCCGAAAGCTCCGCTCGCCCCGCGAAGAATTCCGTGATTGAACTTCTTCCCAGAGTAGGCCGCAATGAAGCCGGCCCGCTCGATCGGCTCGAGCTTGGTGCGGATGCCCACTTGCTGCAGGCTGTCGACCGCCGCCTCCCCCATATTCGCGTAGGAGCTGTCGCAGTAAAAGAAACCGGCGTCGAAGCCATTGGGGTAACCGGCCTCCGCGAGCAATTTTTTCGCCTTGGCGGGATCGTAAACGGCGGGCGGCGGCTGCCAGTAGAAGTCGAAGCTATCGGGAATGATGCTATTGGTGATTTTGCAATATCCGAGGAACAGCGCCTCGTTTATTCCGTCACGGTCAAGGACCAGATTGGCCGCCTGCCGCACCCGCAAATCATGCCACGGCGATTTCGGGTCCCATTGGTCGGGGAAATAGATCCAGTTCGGGGCTTGCGCGACGACCGGCTTTAAGCTGAGGCCGGGTGTCCGCCGCAGCTCCTCGGCAAGCTCGGCGCGTATCGAGTAGGCGATGTCAATTTCGCCGCGTTTTAATGCCGCCAGCCGGGTCGTTTCATCCGGGATTACCTTCATCACCAGGCGCTTTACATTCGGCGTCTTACGCCAGTAACCCTCGAAAGCCTCGAGCACTAGCTCAACACCCGGATCGAAAGAGACGAACTTGTACGGCCCGGCACCGATCGGAGCTTTCTTGAAGCCCTCATCGCCGACCTGTTCGACATATTTCTTAGGCACGATCCAGCCAGCCCCGCTAGCGCTGGAATAGAAGGTCAAGAAATCGGGCCACGGCTTCTTCAGCCTGAAACGCACGTGCTCGGGGTCGGGGATCTCGATCGCGGCTATCTGGTCCTGCATCAGCCCGTGAGACGCGCCACGGTAGCGCTCGAACGAGAATTTCACGTCTTCGGCAGTTACCGGCGAACCATTGTGGAACTTGACGCCCCGGCGCAGCACGAACTCGTAAGTGAGCCCGTCTTCGGAAGCCGACCATGACTCGGCCAAAGATGGGGCCTGCGACGTGCCTGGCATCGGCTTTACCATCGCGTCGTGCAGAGCGTAGAGCACCATGAACGGCGTAATCAGCGCCTGCGTCTCAGCTGGATCAAACCAGCTCGGCGCCAACGATACATGGATGCCCCAGGTCAGCTGGCCACTAGGCCCGGCCGCGAAGGCCATTCTGGGAGCGGTGGCGGCGACGCCAAGTGCCGCAAGCGCGAATACGTCTCGCCGCGTAAAGTCGTCCACGCGCTTTCCTCCATTCGGCTCCCTTGCGGAGCATTGGGCGACATTCTAGCAGAGACGCTACCTCGTGAGCATAGCTTCCCTCACGGGGGACCGAGGGTTCGGATCCATCTCGCTCCAGCAGCGAGTCCACTGCGAACCTGTCTCTCGCGGGAATTCGCCTTTCTAGGTCGGATGCCGCAGGCAAGCTCGATCTCGGATAGCCGCAAGGCGGCGGATTTGGCTCATTCTGCCTCGCCGGCGGCCAAGCGCAGGCCCGACAGCAACAACTCGCGGTGCTCGGCGTCCCGGAAGCAGCTGGCGTCCGGCATCACGTCAGAGGTAATGGCCCGCAGCCGCGCGACGATGGCTCGTGCGTCGTCGAGGCGACCCATATGGGCGTAGCAGGCAGCGAGCCAGCGATAGGGAGCCAGGTTGCTAGGATCCTCCTGGATCGCGAGGAGCAGTTTCGGCACGGCCTCATCGAGGCGCCGCGCCAAGAAATGAGACCCGCCTACTACAGACATTGCTGTGCCGATGCGGACGCGGGGGCTGAGGCGCGGCGCGGCGTCAAGATGCTCGATCGCGATGTCGGGCTGGCCCGCCCATTGCCTGAGGGAGCCGCTGATGTACCAGCCACGGGCGAAATTCGGATTGAGCGTGAGGGCGCGGTCTACCAGCGCGATCATGGCGCCGATGTCCTCGCCGAAATAGGCCAGCGCAAAGGCGGCGGTCGCGAGGATACTCGGGTCGTCGCCGGCCACTTCCAAGCTCGCCTGGCGAAATCGGCGCCCTTCAGAGCGTCGGCCTGAGGGTCTTCGCTCCACCCGTCCCTCACGAGCTGAAAACTGCAGAACGACGCCCAGCCGAGCGCCGGCCCGTAACGCGGATCGCGCGCGATCGCCTGCTCCATCAGTCGGAGCGCCTCGGGGGTCTGCCGTGCAGACGACAAGACCATCGCATAGCCGCGCAGATATAGATCATAGGCGGTGAGATCGTCAGTTGGGCGACTGGCCGAAGGCCAACTTGATCGTAACCCTGCTGATGACCGGGATTGCGACCGCTGCGGTCGGGGTGGTTCCCGGTTATGAGATGATTGGCATCTGGGGCGCGGTCATCCTGACCCTTTTGCGCCTGATCCAAGGGATTGGGGTCGGTGGCGAGTGGGGCGGCTCGGTCCTGCTGGCGATGGAATGGGCGCGCGGCAATCAGAACCGTGGGTTCATCGCCTCCTGGCCCCAATTCGGCGCGCCCGCCGGACTGTTCCTGGCGAATCTCGGCGGTGCTGATCTTCAGCTGGATTTCCGGCGACCAGTTCCTCGTCTGGGGCTGGCGAATTCCATTCTTACTCAGCATCGTCATGGTCGGAGTGGGGTTGTGGATTCGGCTCGGTATCCTTGAGACCCCGGTGTTCCGCCGCGTGCTCGAAGAAAACCGCGTGGTACGCGCCCCGACGATCGAGGTGTTTCGACGCCAGCCTAAGGCAATCGCATTGACCGCGCTTCTGCGCATGGCAGAGCAGGCGCCTGGCTATATCTTCAACGCATTCGTCTTCACCTATGGCACGCAGGTACTCGGCGCCTCGCGCGATCTGTTGCTGACCGGCCTCATCGTCACGACCGCGCTCGGTTTTATCTGGGCCCCGATCGCCGGCGCCCTGTTGGACCGGATCGGCCGGCGGCAGATGTACATCATCGGCTGTGTCTTTGTGGCGATCTTCACGTTCGCGTATTTCGCGATGCTCGATACGAGGATCCCGTGGGTGATGTTCACTGCGGTTGCGCTGTCGTTCATCCCGGTCATGACAATGTACGGACCCGAAGCGGCGCTGATCGCTGAGGCTTTCCCTCCGCGACTGCGCTATAGCGGCGCCTCGATCGGTTATCAGCTGGCCTCGATCATCGCCGGCGGGCCGGCCCCCTTTATCGCCACCTGGCTGTTCGCGACCTTCAACTCGACGACCCCGATCGGCATTTATGTGGTCGTCTGCGCGATCATCAGCATCACTGCGACGGCGCTGCTGCCGGATTACACGAACAAGGACATCTCAACCGAAGCGCATTACGAAGAGCCGCTATAAAAACCGGTGCTCCTTTTCCCGGCTGCGAACGCAGCGCTTGCGGCTCAGGTGGCCGCCTGCCTTGCCCCGGCTCGCGCTCAGGCGGCTTGCTAGGGCGTAGATCGTCAACTCAGCAAACCACCGGCGTGCACCGCACGATGGCGAAGGTCTGCAAATCGGTTGGTGAAGGGACCTTCGCCGGAACTCACGGCAAAGGCGAGGTTGCGCCGAAAACAGTCATCATAGCGGCGGGGCTTGCGACCAGCAGCCCCGATTTCTATTTCGACTATTCGTATAGGTGCCGGATTGCGGCCGATGCAGCAAGGAGCGCGCCGCAGCTGGACAGGACGCATGAGCGAACGCGGAGACAATCAACCACTACGTAACGATCCTGCTCGTGAAGCGACTGCCTCACTAGCCGGGTACGCCAGTCAGATTTGGCGGAGCGTCCTGATCTGGCTTCGCCTGAAAGACGGCGAGCGCCTGTACTTGGAAGGGGCGGAGGATATCGATGTAGTTCACGGCCCAGCAGCCGAAACCATCCAGGTTAAGCGTACCAAGGGCAATATTACGCTGCGATCCTCCGATGTTAGGGAGGCCATTGACAATGCATGGCTGAACCAACAACGCAACCGCGATCGTCTCATTCGCTATCGCTTTCTCACGAATGCCAGTATTGGTATGGAGCAGGGGGATCCGATTGGACTAGGCATACCCGGCCTGGCGTTGTGGGAACGGGCGCGTACCGATGTAGACGAAGCCATCAGGCTCGCCGATACCGAGCGCATAAAGCAGTTCTTGCTGAACGAGGCTCGGGTTTCAGCGGCTGTACAGGCTTTTCTCCGAGAAACAGACGGAGCAGGCATCTGGGATCGGCTGATATCTCGTATCGAATGGGATACGGACGCGGCAGAAGCTCCTGATATCGTTAAAGAAATCCAGGATATTCTTGTCGCGCTCGGACAGTCGCGCGGCATTCCGTCGAGCGAGGCCGAAAAAGTTGCCGCGCAGCTCTATGAGGCCGCCTGGTCAGTCGCGACAGCACGCGACAGCGATCGATCGCTAGTCCGCGCGGATGCAATTCGGATCTTTGACGAGAGGACCCGCGTGTCTCTGCCGCAGGCAGCACTTTCGACATTACTTTCTGCCCTAGCGCAGAAGTCTGGCGGCCGCGACATCGGCGCACTTGTTCCCCTTCCGGTTGTCGGTAGGTCTTCTTCTATCGGTCGGGCTCCGTCTCTGCGGACGCGCCATTATTCGCGGCCAGCCGTGGTGGAAGAAATACGTACGCGCCTGGTAGAGTCGCCTCGGCTTGTCCTTTACGGGGCAACCGGCACAGGTAAGTCGACGCTCGCCGCCGAGTACATCGCCGCTACAACTGTCGTATGGGGGTGGGTCGATCTTAGGGGAATCAATGATGTTGCGCTCAAGGAACAGCTCGCGAGCGTCGTCAACGACCTCCAAAGTGAAGAGGGCATTACCAATGTGGTATTGGATGATCTGGAGTTGTCAGCAGATCCTCGCAAATCGAAGCGCCAATCGCTCAGATCAGCAACATCATTCAAGCACGATCAGGCAATCTGATCATCACCTCGAATACCGCATTGCCGCATCGGCTAGCGCTCGAACTGTCACTTCAGCCACGAAGCAGCTACCAGGTTCCACAGTTCACCCGAGCCGATATCGCAGAATTTTTAGCACAACGCGGGTGCCCGTCGGAGAAGCTTAGAGATCAGTGGGCAGCGCTCATTGAGTTACACACGCTCGGCCATCCTCAGCTAGTCCACGCGCGCGTCGCTGCGTTGGAAAATCTCAGTTTCCCGGCGCCAACCGCCGAGGATGTTACGGCGATACCGCCTGACGTGATCGAAGCACGGATCGAAGCACGTCGTCTCGTGGCGCTTCTCGATGCGCCTGCGCGAGAGCTGGTCTACCGGCTTAGCCTTACCACGGCGATATTACATCGGAAGCAAGTCATATCGATAGCAAATCGGGACCCGGCGATTACAGAACCCGGCTTGGCCTTTGACAAGGTTGTCGGACCGTGGATGGAAAGAATAGGCGACGACCTGTATCGTATTTCGCCGCTCATTCGAAATTCCGGCCCCGAGGTTCAGGGCGAGACTTGGACACGCCAGGCCCATAGCGCGATCGCCTGGGGCATTTTGGTCGTCCGGACGCTCACTCCTTACGATGTGTCTGCGATTCTACTCCATGGGATAGCGAGCCGTGATTGGAGTGTCATTGCACACCTGTGCATGGGGATCTTCAACGCAGACAGCGATACGTGGGCTGCACTAGCCGAAGCTGCCAGTTGGTTTGTGCTCGTTGGTACGGGTGAAGGTGTAGCGCCGCTCAACGCAGATCCATTTTCGCTTTTGCTTATTCGGACACTCCAGTATCGTCTCGCTGCAGCGGGGAAGCATTTTGATGATGCGCGCCGCATCTTGGCCGCCCTCAACAAAGAATTACCACCTGGTCAGACTGACGAAGCACCGAGGCTCGCCCGCCATTATTTCCTGGCGCAGGTGCTTTGGCGATTTGAAGTACCGCTGCCGATCGCAGATATCATTTCCACAGGAGTCGAATATCTGGCGCTAACGGATTCGTTGTCGGATACCCTCGGCCGAAGGTTCCGCGAGATACCGCATCACGCCGTTCAAGGACCAGATGGATCCTTCGACGCCGTCTCGGTGGTTGGTTTTACACTTTCGAACCTGATCAACGACCGTCCAGGTATAGCTCAACTGCTGGATGCGTGTGCGCCACTGCCGCTAGCGACCGTTCGCCGTCTGCTGTGGTTTATAGGTGGAACGGAGGCGGTCGCCTCATTGATGTTCTCCCGTGCGATCGTTTGGGAAAATCAGCAATCCAAACCCGACTGGGCCGCGCTCCGTGATTTATCACTGCGGGCCTATGTTAAGGCACGGGAATGGGAGTTGCCTGGCCTTGCGCAGGCTGCAGCCTACCGGGCCGCCCAAATCATCGATGAGCACCTGGAGGGCCGCGACGAGGCGTTGCGAGTTGCGGACCGGCTCGCGGGGGAAATCGGCTGGTCGGCAGCGCAAGAAGACGGGCGGGCCGCGATTTTCTTGAGAGATGACCAGTACGTCAAAGCTCTGGAAATCTGGCGTAAAATTCTTGCCCGGCTGGCGACCTGAGAGTGAATTCGATCTTCAAGCACCGTTTTCCTGCCGGGATGCAGCAATTGCTGCGGAGAGACTTGGCGAGTGGATTGAGGCCGCCGATTGGCTTGCAGACGCCCGTGCGCGGACGGGCAAGGGGGCAAACCCGCTCTATGAAGCAGCCTTACTGATTGACGAGGGCTATGCGCGATGGAAAGCGGGGGATTTGCCGGCCGCGTTGTCGCGATTGGCCGATGGACTTGCCGCGATCGAACTGCTACCGCCAGACGATGCGGATGAACGTGCTTACATCCTCCGAAAGAGGACGGGACATACGCTTATGTGGGTCGCCTCGATTACGAACGGTACATCGACAGGAGCGTTCGTTGAGCCTCCGCCCGCCTGCTGCAGCAGCCTCAACCCGGTCTCCGGTCCAAGGGAGCGATCGACGCCTCACGATATCATGTGGGCGCATCTGGCCGAATTCGAGTTCGCGGCTGACCTCGGCGACAAGGTATTGCTGCAACACGAATCTCGATTGGTTGCAAGCCCTTATGGCCTTGTGCGCGTCAGTTTCGGCTCCGTTTGTGTCCGACACCGCCTGGCGCATCTAAAGCTTGACGATTTGGTGGAGGTGGCGGTCGCCCTCGCGGAGGCCACTGAGATTTGCCGTCTATACTATCGAGATGGTGCGCTCGACGGTGCCGAGCCGCTCCCTGCCGACGCTGCAATGCCCACGAAAAGCGAGGCTGTCGGAGGATCTCATCCTGCCGGTGCTGCTGGGCGGAATGTTCGCATTAATAGCGCGGGGAGCAGTGACTGCTGAGCTAATAGAAAGATGGCGAGCTTCGGCCATTGGAATGGCAGTCGCACCTGCAGTGACGGATTGGATAAATCTGGTTGATTCGCTCTTTATTGCACAGAATATTGATGTCCAAGGGGCAATGCGCGATGCCTCACTTCGACCGGAAGGACAATTGTTGGCGGCTCTCCGCGTAGCGAGTGACGATGCTGCAACGCCTGCGGAATTGCTGACTGTTCACGTATATTGGGCCAATACCTTACGCAAATTGGGGACTTCCCTTTTTCCGGTCGACGATATCGAACGTCTTGTCACAGCAGGCTGGTTCCGCCTCTCCGACTGCCCTTTTCTGCTCCGAACGCCATCGTTCGCCGTCCCGGAGCTGAAACGGGCCTGCGCGAGCGTTGCCCGCGGTTGGTGTAAGATCGGAGAGGTGCTGTCTGCGGCATTACACGCTGTCCCCGCCACAGTACCGGAGAGCATGCGTCAAACGATTCGCAGTCTGCTCTTGGATTAAGACGGTGTTTTAACAGCACACTGCGGCGAAATGCTTATGGGAGGGCAAAGAATAGAGCAACGCGAAGACGATAATTTGTTGGAATAGCTGCGACCACTGCCGCTGTTGCCCGTTTTCCGGCGGGATGTCTGCTCAGGGGCATGAAGACCAGCTCCCGCTCCCGACGCTGAGCGCCCGCTGTCGGTTCAGTCAGGGGACATTCGCCGGGATGTAGGGCAACGGGCGAGACGCGCCGAAAGCTGCCGTTCCGGCTTTATCAATCGGAACCGCGGTTACCGCTGCTGTTCCTAGGCCAACCCTATGTACTCTCGGCGGATGACCCCCAAGTTGCGCGTGTTCTTTTAGCCGTTACGGCTGCGCCTCGCGCGCGGCCGCCAGCACCTGCGTTTGCCACGCGCCGCTCAATCCGATGTTAAGTGGCAGCGCAGTGCTGCTAAAATCATGCCCCTGGATAAAACCATGGAAGCGGAAGACGTCGCGGATAAGAAGGAGCCTGTCAAAGGCGGCGGCATCTGCATTTACTGCGGATGGGACGGCGGCGCCGATGGCCTGCGCAACGAGCACACCGTCCCCTACTCGCTGGGCGGAAATACTGAACTCCTGGCCGCCAGCTGCGCGGATTGTGAGGCGATTACCAGCTACCTCGACGGCTATATGGCCAACGCGATTTTCGGTCATCTACGCGTTCATCTGAATCTTCAGTCGCGAAGCGGCCACGGCCCGACGCTTCCCGCCACGATCGAGCTTGCCGAAGGGCAGAGGGCCGTCGACCTCGTGACCAAGGATCACCCATTCTTTCTGAACATGCCGATCTGGCGACCGCCTGGCCTCATGCGCGGCGCGCAGATGACCGACAGCTTCGGCGAGCCGGGCCGGTTCACCTACTGGTACGTCCCGCCGAATATCCGCGACGTGATCGGGCTGGAGGATAGCGATATCGCCCGGATCATCGATACCTCGCCGCCGCACAACTTAAGCACCTTCGCAAGGAGCCTCGCGAAAATCGCCTACTGTAATGCGGTCCTGAGATACGGGCTTGACGGCTTCCGGCCGCTCGTCACGCCTGACATCATTCTGGGCAGATATCCGGATATCGCGTATTTCGTCGGAAGCGACTTCACAACGCCCTCCGCACCCGACCCCAGAGGCCGCCAGCATTCGGTCGTGCTGGGCACCGTGAATTACCGCAACCTCACCCTGCTCACCGCCGCGATCCGGCTGTTCGGCGACAGCGGCGCGGGAGCAAGGGGGATGCCGTACTACACTGTGATCTATGGCGCCGAGGGCAGGCGCAATGTGGTCCCGAAGCGCCGGCTTCCTAGGCTCCCCCGCAAACTTGCGCTTTGAATTCCGCTCCCGCTAACGGCACAGCTGGGCGCTGGCAGCGGCGCTGAATTATTCGGTCTGCGTGACCGTCAGATGGCGAGACACGATCAACGCCAATACCGCGGCGCAGGATGCGGTCCTCGGGCGTGCCGCGTTCCTTCTCGGCCTCCACGCGCTCGACTATCTGGTGTACGCCTATTTGCAGTTGGGTCAGGACGCCGAGGCCAAAGATGTGGTCGATCTCGCGCTGCAGATCGAGAATGAGCTCTTGGCCCGCAGAGCATGATTCGGGTCTGCGTGCCCGTCCGTTCGGCATCGCCGCAATGGAAGCACGTTGGACCCTGGAACGCCGTGACTGGACAGCTGCCGCGGCGCTCCCGGTACGCGCGAGCCGCTACCCCTATGCGGAAGCGGTGCCGCACTTTGCCCGTGCTGTCGGGCTGGCGCGCAGCGGCCGGCCGGAAGCGGAGCGACTTCGCCCGGCGCATGTTGTGAACGCGGGCCGGTGACTTTTTGGTGGGCTTGTGAGGTAAGTTACACGCCATAGGCAGGAGGGTCTGGGATTTTGTGCAGCTCAAAGGTCACGACCGGATTGGCTGCGACCTCGTCGGTGCCACGGTTCTGAGCGATCGAGGGGCCGAAACCTCAGCACCGAACGTCCTACCGTTTCATAGGAGATGTCGAGCGCCCGTCCGGCGAGCAGTTCCTCCACTGGCCGGCGGCCGCTCGTAGCCGAACCGAGTTCGCTGCTGACTCGCCGCTGGAGGAAGGTGGATTCGAACCCTCGGTCCCGCTAAGGGTTGGCACAGACGCCGAGCGGTCCAAACCGGGACTGACTGATGAGGCGACATGCCGGTCAAGCCGCTTCGTCGGTCGTCCATTCTGCGAGCTTGGTCCAGCCGTCACGGATATAGTATTGGGCGTCCTCGGCCGACATTTCGATGGTGCCGTCGAGGCCGACATTGATGTGTCGGCCCGAGAAGGTTTGCACGGAGCCGATGCCGGGAGGGGCGCGCAGGCGAACCCGAAAGCGCTCCGGGTTCTGTCGCGCGCCCGGTTCCTGGCGCGCTCGGCTTGCATCCGGTAGAGTTCGAAGATGCCTTGGCCCGGGAAAGGGCTCTTGAACCAGTCGAGGAACTGCGCGGTCGAATTCGGCCTGGTCGTCATGCTTGCCGTTGGGGAAGACGGTGAGCTCGTGGAGGTATTCGGCGAGCCACGGCGCGGTTTCGGGGATGTGGACAAAGCCGTTCTCGATCACCGCGGTCTGCGCGTGCAGGCGCATGGTCTTGTCGCCGGTCGGCTGGTAGCGCGTGACGCCATGGCAGCCATCGGCGATCAGGTCCTGGATCAGCTGGGTGCCCGAGGCCTTGTCCTCGATCAGCACGACGCTCGCATTGAACAGGCTCTGCTGCTCGCGCACCGCGCGCTTGAGCGCCGGATATTCGAGGCGCCGGCGGAACAGACCGAGGAGAAAGAGGTGCTTGCCGTTCACACCCCAAGTCGTGCACACCGAGAAATCGCTGAGCTCGGTCGCCTTGTTGGCGGTGTCCCAGCTCTGCACGATGCGGTCGAAGCGCTCCGGCAATTCGTTCTCGCGGTAGCGCTTGAACCATTCCGCCTTGACCAGACCGCCGCCCAACGGGGCGGGGGATTGCTGATACTGGCCGGCGAAGTTGTATTCGCCGATCGTCCGCCGGATGTGTTCGAGGGTTTCGAGCGGCTCGCGGTCGGGGTGCAAGGCCTCGCCCTGGCGGCGCCGGAAGCAGCGCGGTCCCCAGATCGTCTCGATCCGGTGCACCTCGTCGGCTTCGGCGATCGCCGGAAAGCTCAGAACCTCCCACTGCTCCTGCGCGAGGACGTGGCCGACGAGGTCGTCCTCGTGCAGCCGCTGCATGATGATGACGATGGCGCCGTGGCGCTTGTCGTTGAGCCGGCTGTAGAGGGTGTGGACGAACCACTCGTTGCAGGCTTGCCGCAGCGCCTTGGAGAGCGCCTCCTCCGGCTTCAAGGGATCATCGATCAGGATGATGTCGGCACCGCGTCCGGTCAGCACCCCGCCGGTGGAGGTGGCGAGCCGGTAGCCCTGGCGGGTGGTGATGAACTCCTGCACGGCTTGCCGGTGAGCGGCGAGGCGGGTCGGAAAGATCTGCCGATACCACGGGCTCATCATGATGCTGCGGCAATCGCGGGCGAGCTTGTCGGCGAGATCCTGGGCATAGCTGACGCAGAGGATCTGGGCCGACGGGTCGTGCCCGAGACACCAGGCCGGAAAGGCGATCGAGGCCAGCAAGGATTTGAGATGGCGCGGTGGCAAATTGATGATCAGCCGCCGGATCTTGCCTTGCCGCACCGCCGTCAGCTTGGCGGCGATGACCTCGAGATGCCAGTTCATCGCCAGCTCGGCCTGCGGGTTGAGCTCATGGAAACAGCGCGCCGCGAACAGGGCAAAATCCTTGCGCAGTAAGGCGTCGTACTCGGCGCGCGTCAGGTCCTCAATCATCGGATACTCGGTTTCTTGCCATCGCAGCCGGGCCATGAGCTGCGCGATGACCTGCTCGTCCGCCGCGCTGAAGGAGCTCGCCGAGGGTTCCGGTTCGGTCCGGCGTTCGATGTCCTGCACGATGTCGAGCAGAAGTTTGGCGGGGCGCCAATCGCCTTTGGCCGCTTGGTTGACGAGCTGCTTGATAATGGCTTGGCGTTTGCTGATCTTTCGACGCCGGCCATTCTCGGTGACGATGACCCGCTCGTTCAGTGCCTCGCTGAGCAGGGTCTACAGGTTCTTGGCGCCGCGCGGTCGGCCGCTCGGATTGCCGGATTGGCCTTTCTTGAACCGGGTGTGGCGCGGCGGCTTGCCATAGCCGACCTCGTCGTCGCGCTTCTCGTCAGACGGCATTGGCGGCCTCCGCCTCGCGCGCGAGGTCGTCAAAGCTGCGGCCACTCGCGGCATGACGGGCGGTGCCGCCGGTCAGCGCCTGCCAGCGGCGAATTGCTGTGTCGACATAGAGGGGGTCGAGCTCCAACCCGTAACAGCGCCGGCCGGTGCGCTCGGCGGCGATCAGTGTCGTGCCGCTGCCGAGAAAGGCATCGAGCACGATGTCGCCGCGGGCCGAGCAGTCGAGGATCGCGTCGGCGACCATCGCCACCGGCTTCACGGTCGGGTGCAGCGCCAGCAGATTGCCCTCCTCGCCGTGTCGCGCGAAGGAGTTGGCCCCGGGGTAGTGCCAGACATTGCTGCGGTTGCGCCCGAATTGGCCGAGCTGGACATTGTTGCGGTGGCCATCGCGGCCGTGCTTGAAGACGAAGACCAGCTCGTGCTGGCTGCGGTAGAGCGAGCCCATCCCGGCATTGTCCTTGACCCAGACGCAGAGGTTTTTCAGTCTCGCCATAAACGTCGCGGCCAGCGGCCAGCAGCTCTTCGACGATGACGCCAGTCCATGCAAATGAAGTGCAGCGAGCCATCAACGCTGAAGGCCGCGAGATTGCGGAAAGCGCCGCCGAGAAAGGCGGTGAATTCGGCTCGATCCATCTCGCCGCGAGGCCATCGCGAACGGGCGATGGTGGATCGCGCCGAGGCCGCTCGCATGCCCGTCGATCGGCACGTTGTAGGGCGGATCGGTAAAGACCATCGCGGCGCGCTTCTCGCCGATCAGTGCCGCGAAGGCCGCGGCATCGAGGGCGTTGCCGCACAAGACGCGATGATGCTCGAGCAGCCACAGATCTCCGATTTTGGTCACCGCTGGGCCCACCGGAACATCGGGTACCGCATCGGCCGGCTCGTCAGCCTGGTCGGCGACGTCCTCGAGCGATGCGATCCGCAGATCGATCTCGCCCATCTCGAAACCGGTCAGCTCGAGGCTGAAATCGAGACCGATCAGCGAGAGCTCCTTGAGCTGCTCGGCGAGCAGCCGGTCGTCCCAGGTCGCGATCTCGGTGAGCCGGTTGTCGGCGATCATGAAGACGCGAGCTTGAGCCGGGGTCAGATGGTCGAGGCACAGGGTCGGCACCTCGGTCATGCCGAGATCGCGGGCAGCGAGCAATCGGCCGTGACCGGCGATCACGTTACCGTCGCGATCGATCAGGATCGGAACATTGAAGCCGAAGGCCTTGATGCTATCGGCGATCTGCCGGATTTGCTTTTTGCTGTGCCGGCGCGCGTTGCCGGGGTTCGGTTTGAGCTGGTCGATCGCCCGATAGACGATCAACATCCGGGGCGCAAGGCCGGGCGCCTTCGGCGCGAAGCGCGAAAGTCCTTCATCAAAGGGTCCACTTTTACGGTCGGGATTATGGGGAGCCCGGCGATACGCCGGACAGTGGGTGGAGCCGAACGGCCTACGACGACCGAGCCCGGCGTTCCTCGCGAAATTGGGAAAGGGATGGGTGGGGTTTGCCCCTTTCGGAGAGGTCCTGGGGCCGACAGAACGGCGGCTCCAGATCACCAAAACGCGAAAGGCCGCTGAAGAGCGGCTTGATCAGGGAGCAGAAACTGACCCTATTTTGTCAGAAGCACGCCAGTATAAGGAGTATAAGGAGGGTCGTGGCGCGCGAACGGCGGCTCGTCACAGCAGCCATTGGGACTTCAAAATGCAAAAGCCCGCCAGAAGGGTCCGGGCGGGCAGAGTCCCTGATTTTGAATATCGTGCGCTGTTGTACACCCCGCAGGGTGCAAATGTC
>CAVOTD010000021.1:0-6297 GCA_963698995.1 uncultured Alphaproteobacteria bacterium
GGCGGTTCATTCGACATGATGATCGTGCCGGAGGCGGCGAACATGCCGCCGACGCCATGGCAGACCGTGATCCGGGCGCCGGGATCTGGGTCGGAGCACCTCAACCGCGCCACCCTGTTCTGCCTGTTTTATCAGGTTGAGATCACGTATCGCCAACTCCCTCAAAAAGCAAACCGCGCGCCCGATCGTGGGCTCAGACTGCCGCGGAAGTACCATGCGATTATGGCAACCGCATGGTTAGTCAGTCGTCAGCTGGAGCTGGTGGTGTCCTGGTTGAGATCCTGTTGGCCCGGCGGCTTCGGCAAAGGCCTTGGGACCGGCGACGCGGAGCGCACGCGACGAGGCTCACCGTCGGCGTCTCGACACTCTCGCCGGTGCCGAGCAGGTAGACCGGCTTCTGCGAAAAGTCGCGGGCGCGCTGGGCAGAGATCAGGATCAAGGCGCCCCCCATCGGTTACCAGGCAGCACTGCAATAGCCGGAACGGGTAGGCGATCATCCGCGAGTTCAGCACATCCTCGGTGGCACGCGGGTTCTTGGCGGCCCATTCGCGCTGCACGACCGAGACCATCGCCAGTTGCTCGTGCTTTTATTTCGTCGTTCCCGCGAAAGCGGGAACCCAGAGCTCCGGGGCCTCGTCGCTCGCCCCTGGGCCCCCGCTTTCGCGGGGGCGACGGGGAAGATCATGTAGCGCAGCACCGGGATCGTGAACAAAGTCGGCGGCCCCATCGGCCCATAGGGCTGCTCGAACTGTTCGGCGAGGCTCGCGGATGCGACGACATTGCCGGTGCGCCCGACCCCGGAGCGGCCGTGCTCGCCCCGTTTATCCTCAGCGCGCGGATAAATTACTGCCATAGACGGCCCCTGCAGTAGCAGATGGCGGCTGATAGCTCGGCGGTACACAGGACTGGTGGTGATATCCGCCGTCATTCCGCATGGTCATGCTCGATTGGCCGGGGTGCGGAACACCATAATTCGGCACCGCTGGCGGCACGATATGACCGGCATTCAACGGTGTCCCTCGCGGCCCGAAAATAAGAATGGGACTGGGTACGGGCAAATGGCCCATCGGCTTCACATACTCCCTATACTCCTCCAACTTCATGAATTTAACGATGCCGCTACTTGTGGCTACTGGTATTGTTGGCGGTTCTGCGAGTGCGGGTGGTGAGATAACAAGAAAGGCTACAACCGAAGGGAGTATTTTCACGTTCTATTGCTTCTCGAACGTGGCAATCAAGCTCCCCGATGCGCCTCTAAATATTGCTCCGAGATAGGTTTCAGATTTCAATCGAAACTGAAAGTGCTGGCTTGGTCGTCTTGGAAGGTGAACCGTCCTGCTTAAATCGACCCGGTTACATGCTGCTGTTTCCACCCCATTTTGCCAGAGCCGTAAACGTATAAGGCCTGAGCGGAGCCATCCGGTCGGATCTTTTCCACAATCAAGCCGCCGCAGAGCCGACTTGGGTTATTCCACGTTCCGGTCCAGACTCCGACAAATCCTGCGCGATCCCCCGTTCCCGTCGTATCGAGGACATAATCCACCGATCGACCGCACAGGACGGCACTTTGTTGCCGCGCCCCATTTGGAGGATTCAGCGCCATTGTTGCCGTTTCCGAAGGTGAGGATTTCGCGATGACAGGAAATGTTTCGCCCTTGCCCCGTGACACCAGAATGATCACATGCCGATCGTTATCCAAAGCCCACGACGAAAATCTTGATAGGAAACTCTGACCCAACAAGGGTGTACTTTTTACATCCGCTATGCTTGCCAGTACGTTGCTTAAGACGTAGCCACCAACCTTGAGTTCATGAAGCAGAAATCTGTCGCTTTCCACCGTCGAGCCATCGGCCAGTCGATACTGCGCGCTGCCGACAAAATCGTCTTTCCCAATGGTGCCGGTCCGCAACAGTGTCAGAAACACGTCGGCCGGTAGAGAGATATCGGCTGCTCCGCTGTCTACGATAAATTGCAACGGAATAACGCCATTGATTAAGACAGGAACTGTGTAAACCCCTCCTTTTTTCAGGAGCGACACCTCACTGCGTTCCTGCGCACTAGCAGTTGCGAGAAGCGATGCACCATCCTGAAGGAACGCACACAACGCCGCTCCGATTAAAAGGGTTTTAAACATCGGTGCTCTTGCTCCGGTCGCGAAGGAGTTCGGTACCGCTAGGATTGGTTGTATCCGAAATATTACGATTTGTCCACGTGATACACTGATCCGTCAAACCGGTTCCGGGGCAAGTCTCCGTCACCGGCCTCTCGCCGCGGTGGACGACCCCAAGCGGCCCGGGCGGGCCGTTCCGCGGACGCCGACTGCAGTGCCGTTGACTGCGACCACGCCAAAGTCTCTGCTCATAGCGGTCCTGCACTCCTGTTCCACCTGTTTTATCAGGTCGAGATCAGGCGTGGCCAACTCCCTCAAAGACAATCCTGCACCGGCTCACAAGCACCGATCTCACTAGAATACGATGCGAGTGTGGCAATTGGATGGTTCCAATGCAGCGGATTTTCGCTTGGATCGGCGCCGCTGCTCGACGAAATCGCAACGAAACCGAGGGATACGATGACCACGGTGATCGGCGCCTCAAAGGTGGCGCGCGGGTTCTTCGCCGCCCATTGGCGCTGCACGACCGAGACCATCGCCAATTGCTCGTGCGTCAGGCCATAGGTCTTCATGTACCGCAGCACCGGGATCGTGAACAAAGTCGGCGGCCCCATTGGCCCATAGGGCTGCTCGAACTGGCCGGCGAGGCTTGTCGGCGCGACGACATTGCGGGTCCGCCCGACGCCGGAGCGGCCGCTCTCGCCATGCGTGACCGCTTTCAGCTCCGGCGCATGCCATGGCGTATCCGCAGAATTCTTACGTGGTCCCCGGCAATCCGATACCGGATGACGTACGGGTAAACGAGCGTCCACTCGCGCAAAATGGTGCCATGAACAGGACGGCCGCGCTGGGGAAAGTTGTCCAGGCTGTCTCCCGCAGCGACCAATTCCCGCGCGAGGTCCTCGGCGGCGCGTCGGTTAAACCTGGCGATGTAACTGGAGATATGATGTATGTCGCGTAGTGCCGACGGCGACCAGATTACTCGCACGGCGGCGGAGTGATCTCACCTTTGGCGAGCTTCAGCAGCCATTCTCTTACTTTCTCGTGCGGTATACCTTTGCCCGCATCGAGCTCGGCTTCGGCTTCGGCGATCGCGCGCGCTTCGGCTTCGCTGTCGATCCGATCAAAAACAGACTTCACCTCGGCCATACGACCCCTCTGCCCCGAACCTCTTTATCCTATCGTATCTTGGGTTCAAAGGCTAACGAGGCAAGCCCGCAAGAAAATCCGACGGGCTCGTTTACGGTGCCTCGTTCGACATGATGATGGTGCCGGAGGCGGCGAACATGCCGCCGACGCCGTGGCAGACCGAGATCTTGGCGCCGGGGATCTGGGCGGGGGCGGTGCCGCGCATCTGGCGCACGCTCTCTTGTTGCGCGTACGTGCCGTACATGCCGGAATGCATGTAGGAAAGGCCGCCGCCATTGGTGTTCAAAGGCAATTTGCCGCCGGGGGCGGTATTGCGCTCGGCGATGAAGGCTCCGGCCTCGCCGCGCCGCACGAAGCCCAGATCTTCGAGGCCGTAGACCGGCAGATGGACGAAGGCGTCGTAGATCATCAGGTGGTCGACGTCCCTGTGGGTGATGCCGGCCTCGGCGAAGGCCTTGGGGCCGGCGACGCGGAAGGCGCGCGAGGAGGTGAAGTCCGCCATCTGGCTGACCATCGGGGTCTCGACACTCTCGCCGGTGCCGAGGAGGTAAACGGGCCCCCTGTTCGCTGCCAGGGGCAAGCTTTGCGGGAAATCGCGGGCGCGCTCGGCTGCCACCAGGATCAACGCGCCGCCGCCATCGGTTACCAGGCAACACTGCGATAGCCGGAACGGGAGGCGATCCGCGAGTTCAGCACATCCTCGACGGTGGTCGGCGCCTTGAAGGTGGCGCGCGGCTCAAGCCTGATCTACCCGCATTAGGGTTTCTAAACCAGCGCTGAAGCGATCAAGATCTTGGCGATCGTCTGTCGTGAGGACCTCAGAGGCTTGGTGCTCCCTTGCTAAACGCAACATCTCTTTGAGATTGAATAATTCTTCATCGATCGTTTGTCGCAGCTGACGGAAGCGATACGGTGGACTACTCGAACTAACTTCACTCATTTGGGAAAAGGCTAATTTCGCGAATGCCAGTGGATCGTATAGGTTATTCGCGATCCATGCACGGGCTTTATCTCGTCCTCCAAACGTAGTCCAAACGCGTAAGATGATGTCTATTGTCGTGGTGATCGGGAGAGTATTAGATTTTCCTAATCTACTTATCTTTCTCGCGAGCTTGGCGCCGATTTTGTCTATCTCCGAACGCGTCAGAACGGGCTCAGATCTCGCGTCGTTGCTCCGTTGCTAGACAAGCCCATGGTCGGATCCGAGATACGCCATAACGTAGGCTGCCACCCCTACCCCGAGTTGAGGGTCGTCCACGGCGGCTTCAATAGCATCACGAACGGAATCACGATCAGCATGATCAAAAATTCGAATCAGGATCGGACCAAGCCGCTGTTGATTGTTCATCAGGAAAAATCCAGCCTGCTCATCCCGAATATCGATAATCTGATCTCCTAACTTCAGCAATGCCATCAGCAATTGGGGGCCGATCCGGTCCATAGAATCCAAAACGCGAGGTAAATGCGCAAGTAAGCTACCCATCAACGATGCGCCATCGGCCCTTTTACGTCCCATTGTCTCATTCATGAACGCAATCAGAAATGCCTCATCGTTAATGTGATCAGCGACCTGTCTTAATTGCTCTACAGAAATTTCGTCAGCCACTGGCACAAAACGGAAATAAGCGTCAAACCCGTCTGGATCGCTTATACGCCGACCTGCTAAAATTCGTTCGGTACCGCGGTAATGTGAAAATCCTATTTCTTGATTTTTCGCAAAGGCTGGAAACATACTTGCCAAGAGTTCTGATACATCCTCCTTGCGGCTAGTGGGAATAGAATCCAAAATGCTTCGCCCTAATCGCGCACGATTTTCAGGCCCGACCGGTCCTCTGCCGATCATATACTCCTTTTGTCGGCGAATAAGATCGTAAATTTGATGTTCATAATGGCGGAGAAGTTCTATTGCGATTAAATCAGGAATGTAGATTTCTCCTTGAACACTAGGCCAGATTACGGAAATAGCATTGCAAAGTCGCAGCACATCTCTGGGAGACGCAATATAATGTTGAAGTGCCGTGCGTTTTAACAACATCCAATCTTCGATATCGACGTCTGATCTTTGTCCAAATATAGACGTAAGCTTCTCCTCCATTAAGTTATCAAGACCTGTCTCCGTCGGATAGGGTAGATCAAATTCAGCTTGCACTATTTTTTCTAGAAAGGTGGGAAGCCTCTCCCTAGAAGACGTCGAAGGCCGAGAAGCCTCGAGCGCAGAATTAACGATATCGCGATCATACGCGAGAAGATGCGTTACATTTGGGAGGTTTCCAAAGGTTTTGACTAAGGTGAGCGTCTGTCGGAGTTCATCAGGTTGCAGGCGATCCAAGTCGTCTACTATGATCAGTAGGCGGCAATCGATGGCCATCAGGTGGGCGCTGAGATCATCGATCATGGTTTCGAGGGAACGGTTGTCGAGCACATGAGCGCCAAAGCTCAGGGCTCCGCTTACCACTGACTTCAATGGGAGGGCCACGGGGGCTGCTGCTCCGCCAGTGACCGCCACCGCACCGAGAGCGGTCATTCCGCCAACAAATTCGGCTCCGCCCTTAATTAGCTTTTCGACAAACTGCCGAGTCTTGCGGGGCGTGGACTGACCGAGCGTATCCTCTATTGCATGACCAAGTTGTGATAAATAGCCTTTAGCAAGCGTCTCGAGACCGGCGAAAAGCCAAGGGTTAAATCTCTCGACCTTGGTTTGCTGGTAATGAGGCTTTTGGTTTTCTATTTCCCTGATCGCTTGCAGAACGAGGTTTATCGCGCTTGTTTTTCCCATACCCCAATGAGCTTGTACGCCCACGACGAAACCGTCTTTTGGAATCCTCTGCGTAAGACCTTTGGCAAGCGATTCGGCAAATGGCCAATAGCCGAGAGCGTCTTCATTGCGCGTCGTAATGGGACTGTCGGCGCTAAGCTGATCCACGACTTAACCCGAACTGCCCCCGAAAAGCGGATAGAATTGCTGCCATCGCGGCACTTTGCTCGCCTATCGTGCACCGTCTAAGGCGGCTCGTTCCCCATTATGATCGTGCCGCTTG
>CAVOTD010000022.1:0-7387 GCA_963698995.1 uncultured Alphaproteobacteria bacterium
GGAATCAGCCTCAATTAAAGTACATCACTGACGATCAGAGTTGGGTGGGTTACAGAAACGGTTTGTGGTTGCCGAAGGATAAACCCACCTATGAGATTGGTGAACTTCTCAAACGTATAGAACCAACAGGCATCTTGGACCCCCGGCAAGCAGGAGCGGTTCACCGTCGCCTGTATTCCAAGACAGCAACAGCCGCAGTTACATTTTTTGCTGAGGCAAGGCCGGAACTTGGCATCACAGCCAATGAGTTTGATCCTGACCCAATGGTGGTGGGTCTACCTGATGAAGAGGTATTGAACTTGCGAACAGGAGAACGCCGTGGGGCAACTTCTCACGATTTGCTCACTCGCGCATTGCCCGTTGCACCCGAAGGAAGTTGCGAGCGTTGGTTGCAATACTTGGAAGAGACGCACCCTAACGACCCTGAACTGACCGCGTACCTTCAAAGGCTTGTTGGTTATTGGCTCACCTCTGACACCCGCGAAGACATGATTGCATTCTTCATCGGTGTGGGTGGATCAGGCAAAGGAACCTTTGCGGAACCTCTACAACGGTTGTTGGGTTCCTACTGCACTGCAATACCCATCGGGATGTTGCTTGAGGATACCCAAGAAGACAGGAGATTGAATTACATTGCAAATCTTCGCGGGGCAAGACTAGCCATATGCAACGAAGGTTCTAAGCAACGTCGCCTTGACTCTCGGGGGATGAAGGCACTTAGCGGGGGTGGTTTGACCACGGGGCGACGGTTGGGTCATCAACCGTTTCAGTTTCAGCAGACACACAAACTTCTAGTGTTGGCGAATGATCCGCCTGTGCTCGAACTGGACGATGCCATGATGCAGCGTGTACACGTCATCCCGTTCAATCAGACATTCAGGGATACCAACCGTGAACAAAAAGGTCTGCGGGAATTCTTTGCACAGCCCGAACAGTTGCGGGGCATCTTTCAATGGGCAGTGGATGGTTGTTTAGCTTGGCAGAAGGAAGGGTTGAAGCCACCTGCATCCGTGACGGCAACCACCAAACAGTATTTTGCCGATGCAGATTTGTTTGAGCAATTCCTTAATGAAAGAACAAAAGAACGCGATGGGTCGGATGTTTTCATGCCAACCGAAGCGGGTTATAAATGTTGGGCCGCGTGGTGTGAGCGGCAAGGTTACAAAGAGCGATCCACCATCGGAAACACAAATACATTTGCAGACACACTGATGAGGAAAAGACCTCATTTGAAAAACTACAGAATGCGCACTGAGTCAGTTCGCATGAGAGGCTTCGCGGGAATTGAGTTGCTAGTTGAACAATACGACCAGAATCGAGGGGAACAATATGACGCTACAAGATAGTGAGTTGTTACTTAAGCAACTAAAACTCAAGTTGGCCATAAATAAATACCTTTGCAAATGGGGCAAGGATTATGCCACTCAGGTTTTCCAAGTCGTGCATTGCACTGACATCGCACTCTACCACTCAGTGGTAGACGGTATGGAGCGTGAAGGGATGCTCACCAAAGAAAGAGGCAAGCAGGGTGCGTCCATTCTGGTTTACAAGGAAATGCCGGGGGTCCAACAATGAAAAAGCAATATGAAAACACGAAACAGATTTTATCTGTGATGCCTGCACCCGGCTGGAAGGCATACACAACCGGCCTTTGTGATGGTGGTCTGTTACAGCACGATGAAACACCAATGCTTGGGTTTGCAACGGTACGCCGTATGAGTCGCTTGGAAAATAGTGATGAATGGTTTCTTCAGGATGAAGAGGATACAGTGGAACCGTTGATCTATTCTTGGGAGGTTAAAGCTGCTCATCCACTCTCATCTTATGAAGAGTATCCGCTTTGTGACAGCGAGTACCTCACGGTTGTACCACCGGGTGATGTATTCGACGAATCAGTTGCATGTGCGCGGCTAAAAGACAAACTTGCGAGTAAGGATAGGCTTAAGGCCGCTTTACAGAAGAGGCATCATGACTGCCCCATCAACATATTTACGGCAACTGCACGAAGCTGCTGCGCGGCGACGGTTGGAGATTGCGAAGGTGTTGCGGGATAACCCGGCTGCAACCAACAAGCAGTTGGCTGCGGCATTGAACGTGAGCAGGAACACCATCACGTTGGATAGGAAAGGTTATTATGGAAACTTGGAAAACCAACACGCTCGACGAAACTGAATGATTGCGGGCAGATGGTGGAAAGGCTGGAACATCCTTCGCAGAAATGGAACTCCACCGTAAGGACAGGAAGTTGTCGGTGAGCCTGATTCATGAGAGCATTCTTGTGACCCGATCCATGATTGAGTTGCTAGGGGTGCGTAAGCCGGTCATCGAGCAGTTGGAAATCAAGAAACGCACCATCAGCTTTCACACAACGATGGTGGGTGGGCCGAATGGTGCAGTGGATAAGGGTGTCTGTTCGCTGACCACCAACCACCTTGCATTGTCAGAAGGCAGCGATGAAAAACGTTGACCCTGACGTGCTGACAGCGGTGCAAACCATCTTTGAGGCTCGCCGCTAATAGTCACGCTGGCAAGGTCAAAGCGAAACATCGCAAGCAGGATGAGGCCCGGTTTGAGACTCAGATTGAGTTGCTTTTTGATGAGGTGCAAAAGGTCATGGACCCCAAGCACCCGGCCTTCTTGTTGGTGTTGGCAATGGCGGTGGTGGAAAAGTTGGAGAGGCACACAGCCGAACCCGATTTCAAATCGTTTTTGGATGAAGGACCGTTTAACGGTTGGTAAAACAGAGCGACCAAATTCAAGTAACAACAAGGAGAAACAAAATGGTATCCATCGAAGTGAAATTTAACGAGGCCCTTGAGGCCCTTGACAAGGTTGGCAAGCGTGCAAAGTTTGAGGAAAAGCGGAAGGCCGGTTCGCCCGTCGAAGTACAACTTAACCTTGCGGAAACGATTCTTAAAGAGTCGCGCGTCATTCGCAAGCACAACGGCTCTGCGGACAACGGGCATGAGACGTTCACGGAGTCTACCAACTCCATCAACGAAGGCTATCTCCAAGAGACTGATGGTAAAAACATCTTTGCAGGTGGCGACAAAATCATGGATGAGGCTCTTGGTTTCAGCGCAGAGGAACAGAGAGTGCTTGCAGGTCAACCACCTGCCGAGTATGCCAACCTCAGTGAAGCACAAAAGTGTGATTTCAATTTTGCGCGGCTGATTGGTATTTCCGAGGTTGATGCGTTCCAGGCTGACCAAGATCACCCGCAACCGATAACAAGTATTCCCGTTGCAACGAGCCGGAAGCTTTGAGGAAATCCTTACGGCCTGTACAGGGAAACCCGGCCCACCATCCTTCGCCTGGGGGGTGGGTCACTTTTTACAAACCGATTGGAGATTAACAACCATCGATCAAGCGACGATGGTGCAAGAACGTTCCCGCTACTATGCACTTCTTAACAGAATGACTACCAAGGATTGGCTGCGAGCAAGAGAGATTCAGCTTTCACCCATCTCACAGGTTGCGAAGATGGCACTGTTTGAAAAGGAATTGGGTGGCGGGACACCGTTGTTTTGGCAAGACCCTGATTACCTCAAGACCAAGAAGATTTAAGAAGATTGGAGATTAACAACCATGAGCGATTTCAACTTCGCAGCAATAGCATTCAAGGCCAACCTCGAAAAGAATCCCGATTTGATGGCCTTCGATTCTGTGGCCTTTGAAAAACATCAGGCCGCTCGCCGCGTCGCAGCAGCGAAACTCAACCCACCGAAGCCTGTGACCCCATACGAAGAGTACAGGCAGCTACGGGGCAGCCTTCGCCAATTGGAGCAAAATGCGGCGGCCATCGCGATTTACTTTACCAACATTACCGGTAACGTCGCCTTGATTGAGAAGAACATCAAGAATGCCGAACTGGAAAAGCAATATGCCTTCAGGGCAGGCAACAACTCGCTTGAAAGGAATTGGGAGAATGCCCTGCCTCGAATGAAGGATGAGTTGGCAGACGCAACCAAAGAGTTGAAGCGTGCAAAGGCCCAAAAGGAACACGCTGCAACGGCCTTGGCAGCGTTCGACCAGCATGCACGCATCGCAGAACTGCAACAGTATGTTGACAGCCTGAACCCCAATATTTAACCAACAAGCTTGCCTGAAAAGCGTCAACGTACCGAAGTATGGCAACCGGGCCGGATGGGTGATTGACACTCCCACCGGCCTTCACACTTTTGTCAACAAGTTTGCCGTGTGATGGGGAAACCCATCATGTACTTCAACGCCGTGCCAAGCGGGGGCCTGCGGCAAGGCCGATTCTTGGACAGGTCTTCAGCGTACCTGTCATTTGAAAGCGTTGACGGCTCTTACACGTGTTCTTGCCGCGTGTGGCCCTGACCGCATCAGGGCCTTCTAACTTTTAGGAGTTGATTTATGGACATGCAAGCAGCTTTACAAGACGTCGGGTGCAACCACCCTGCCGGACAATACGACGCGCAGAACGTGCCGGCCTTTACCTCGTTTGAAACTTCGCATCATCAAGACGCATCAGGAACTCACGGGTCCTGCTCTGTTGAATGGGTGATGGGGTGTTGCACACACCATCAAACCTCGTAGGGTGCACGTTCGGCGGACCGGTTATATTTACAAGGCACGTTATCAAGGCCGCGAAGACTGCTGCATTTGGTGAACTCACCAAGCAAGCAGCTTCACGGTTGCGGTATTGGGATGAGGCGGACCAAATGATTGACCCACAGGTAGAGCAGTTGCTTGACGTGAAAGACAGGATCATTTTGCAGTTGGAAGAATCAATACGTGTTGCTTAGTAGTTGGCAGAGAGTAGATGGTTGACTCCTCCTTACCAGTGCAACGAACTCGCAGAGCTGGCGGTACGATTCGCAACAACAACCGTGGGGGTTCCTGTTGTTATGTTGGTTGGTGATATTTGGCCGTTCTCAAACTGTTGTTGGAAATCGCAACGTTTGAAAGGTAGGTTGATTATGGGCATTTGCAAATGTGCTGACTGCAAGCAGAGGCGTAAAGATGAAAAAAAGGCGTTACGCGACCTTGGCCGCAACTTACGTTTGAGAGAAAAAAAGATTCTTCACAAGAAGAAAGCGGAAGGTAAGCAATGACCCCCGCACATGATTATTTTGAAGCGTCTAGGGAACTTGCCGCACTGCGGCGACAACAGGTGCAACTACAAACACAACTTGATGGGTTAGTAACCCCATCACACAGGCTGAAGCTTTAACCAACAAGGCCCGCGAAGAACTGTTGCGGCAGGTTGAGGCAGGCCAATTTCAGGAAATGAGGTAACACCGTGAAAACTTTGATAGCGGTCACAACTTGCCATGGGGCAACTTTTCAGCTACACGCAATGTCGCAGTTGGCTACTTGGGGAAAGGATGTGATCAATTTGAAGGCCCTACAGTTGTCTAATGGGGGAAGTGATGCGAATATTACGGACCTAAAGTTCTTCCGAGGAAGGTCGGAATATGTCCGCGCAGGTGAACCTCAACCCAAACCACTCTTTTTCGAGGTCTTTTTAGACTGCCCTGACGGTTACGGAGAACGCAAAGAAAAGATGCTCGCAATCTTCAGGTGGGCATTTGAACACGGCTACGATTACGTTTGGAAAATTGATGATGACGTGTACTTGCGACCTGAGCGTTTGTTGACTATTCCACCCCATGACTACTGCGGCATGATTGTTGACATGAAATATCGCATTGAAACTGATGGTGAAAAACAGGTGGTAGCACAAATACGCACCGCTCTTGGAGGTATCTACGGCCTTTCAAGACGCTCACTTGAGTGCTTGCTAGCCAAGAACGCAGCATTGCCGGTCTTTGACGGCTTCGAGGATGGGTGGGTGTGCGAGCAACTGCGGTCATTCGGAATCTTACCAACACGTCTGAATGAGCGGATTGGTTACACCCACATCAAAGGGGAATGGTGGGCGGTGGAAAGACAGAGACGATGAAATGGTTGTCACTGAACCACCAACCCCAAACAACGATGTTGTTGCCAGTTTCGAGTATAACGAAGTTCAGATGTTGGAAATCCACTCGGCCTTCATCGGTCGTGATGTTTGGGCGACCGAACTTTTGCAGCCTAAGAAAGGATAAACAACAATGAGCATCATCAATCCTTATATTTCAGCACCGAAGACGTATCCGCCTGCGAACCTTTTACCGCCTGCGAATACGCAACCACCGGCCAACACGTTTGGACCAACCAACCTTTACCATCGTAAAAGTGTGCGGTGCGTGATGGGGTTGTAGCAGGCGACCAAACCCCATCACCTCTGCTGACTGTGGATCACCGGGCACTGTGTGGCAGTGACCCGGTGCCCGGTCTTGTTGTTAAGCAACCCGGATTTCGGACGTACCTCACCTAAAATGAAAAAATCAGCTTTCAAATGGCCGGTCTAAGCTACCGACCGCGTTTCGGAAAGAACAAGACTTGGATCAAATGCAAGAGGCCGTAGATTTGCACTACGGCGATCTCCGCAAAGAAGACCCATTCAATGAAGGTTTTCATTGGGTGTTGTTGTTAGTTTTGGTGGATTACAGCAGGTGAAAAAACAATGGACGTGCTAAGGGCGTTGTCCTGCAAACGTGCTCTTAACTCTACTCGACCGCACTTGGCCGCGTGCGACACAAACCCTGCCCTACCCCATTGATGGGGTGGGAGAACTTCGCCGTTTTTGTGTCTCTTTGTTGATAGCAAATAAACCGACGAACAGCAATGTCACTCTTGATTCCCAAGGCGAAGCGGACACAGGAACTCTAATGGGGTTATGCGATGGACCCGGCTTTGGCGCGCGGGCGTGCGGTAGATAACAACCCACTGTACCACAATCAACTTTCACAGGATCACCGGGCACTCTGCGGAGTGAGCCGGTGCCCAGGTCACCATTTCCCAACCTCAAAATGCCTCAAGTGCTTCCCGCACCGTTGCGTACTTTCCAACCAACTCTTCAATATCACCATCACGCAGCAATGAGCGTTCCCACTTCACGTCTGGGTGCTGCATCGCACGGTCAGTGTTAATGAAGCCAATGGGGGTTCCTCGTTGGTCGTGCACCTCGTAGCGGAACGCATGTTGTTCGTCATAGGGGATCAATCTAGCACCCTGACCACACCACATGATGGGTGTGCAGCTAAAACCTCGCACGGTTAAAAAATGTTCCATACTCTTCTCCCTTCTCACCCAATTTTAGATACCCCGCTCACCAATTGGTGTTGACTACGTTGGTTCATTGTCTCTCAGCGGAAACCTGCGGTTGCTAAGTAACCATCCCCGAATCACCCGCCATGTTGAAAAACTTACTGGCAATCCCACTGGCACGAACCTGTGCCGGGGTTGCACTTCGCCGCATTTCCTCGCTCGCGTTTCCACGTTAAGTCATTGAAAACACGTATTCCTATAGATT
>CAVOTD010000023.1:0-7678 GCA_963698995.1 uncultured Alphaproteobacteria bacterium
CAGCATAGATCGAGAAGCACGACGCCGCGATTTTTAAGCGAGTGCCGCGCCCCAGGGTTGCCTTGAGATCATCGCCGAGGAGCAGCGAGGTGTTATCGATGATTTTCATCGGGCCTGCCCTTGTGCAACAGCACGATTTGCCGGTCCTGGGGGTGCCACGCCTCTCGCGGGATATCCTAGCCCAACCCTTTCAGCGCAAAGGGGCGAATCGGCCCTCGGAACTCGAATGTGAGTACATCGCCCACGTAGGCCGTTTTCGAGAGCGACGGATTCCATTTGGCTTTCGGACATATCCGGACGTAGCGCAATTCGAGGATGATAAATTTGTTCGCTGGCTCGGTGGGGACAAACCGGCAACAAAGCCAAAGTTCGACGATGAGTAGACGGGTTTTCACGAGCGTGGAACCGTCGTGTAACCGCGGCTGTACCCACCCCGCCATGCCGCACGCTCGAACCCGTCTCCGCGTCTCCCAGTTGCGCGAGAATTCACCTCAATGCGCTGCCGTCAACCGGCAATTGTGTGGAGAATGGCGTCCCGGAGAGGACTTGAACCTCTGACCCCAGGTTTAGGAAACACGCGGAAAAGTCGTTGAACTATTGCGCTGCTGTTCACGACGATCTTTGAATGTTCAAACAAGTTCACAAATCCGCGTCTGACCGAGTTCGCGAACTTAAGTAGACGTTGTTGAACTGCGGTCCACAGACGTGTTGCCTAGAAACTGTAACCGCCCTGTAACCCGTGGACCAATGGACATTTACTCCTCCGACCAAAGACTTGATGCGCCTTGTCCGGCAAGCTTCCTCTCCGAAATACAAAGATTTAAGGAATTCCAAAGGCGACCAGTATGTGTCGAAACGCCGTCGCGAAAAATTCTTTCGGTCGGGCGAGGTGTCACGGCAGCCGACTCGCCTTACGAAACCCCGTTGGTCGATGTTCCGAGGGCCCAAGTTTTTCAGCGGCGGCCGGCAAACAGCCGTCGAGAACCCGCTCAGCGGCAAGATTTCGTTGAGTTTTCGGTCCTACGCTCGCAAGCGCCTCCACTCCGGTTTCGGAACGATGCCGGCGATCCCACATTCGCTCCGAAGCGCTTTCCGACCGAGGAATCTGTGTGGCGCGACACACACGTTAATGGTTTATTTCCAATTTTGCTGAAATGTGTGGTTTTTCTCACCAGATGCCGAGTTTTGACATTGACCAGACAGGCAACCCACGCTATTCAACGCTCCCGAGTTGCGAGAGCGGCCCAATGAAATGGATCATTTTATTGGCTTTGGTGGTTGCAGCCATCTTTGCGGCCGAGCGCGAACAGCATTACCTGATTCAGCCGGCGCAGGCATGGTGCGGCCGGGCTGGCTGCTGAGGTTATTAAAGCCCGCTTAGGCCAAACTGATGACAGTGGTCCATGGTCGAACCGCCACGCCTTCGGCGTTGCCGCTGTTCTATTTTCAACATGCCATCGCAGCCCGATCATTTTGCGACGAGGACATAAGAGACATTTCCAGCAAATTGAACCCCTTGAGAGCTTAATGTTTCGAACTCTAAATATAGCCCCATCGCGGTATGCCACAGCTTCAGCCGCAGCTGCGTTTTTTGAACTAGGTGATACTATAAGTATGGCGTTGTCCAGCTTGTCCCCAAACCCGAGGTTGAATTGATTAACCTTGCTGCCCTCGCTGAGCGTAGGTCTAACTCCTATGTAGGTAGTTAGTTGAAAGTTTTGGGAGTCTGCAGAGTATCTAATTTCGCCGGCCGAAATAACCGATCCATTCGTAGAGGGGCTAGGCGCAGCATTCTTCAACTCTGAGATTTGTGCTCTAAGTTCATTTATACACTCCGAAAGTTGCTTGGCGCTAGCGCCCGTGAAATCGTCCTTGCACGCGGTCGCGTGGGCTCGCATCGGCAGCAAGCAGAAACCGCTACTCAATACCGTAAAAAGGGTCCAGGCAAAAATTCTTGCTCTAGGGGCGCCCTTCTCGAAACGCTTCCCAGAAAAATCGTCGGGTAACGGTCGTCCCAAAGAAGTTTGCATTACATCAATCTCGTGCTAGAGTTTGGAAAATGTACATTTGAGCGCCTTTTAGTCAAGGGCCTTGCGTATGAGCATCGGATCACAACGAGGCCAAGTCTGTTTTCGCCTCCAAGTTTTAGCCCGAGCTCTCATTCCAGCGTTGGTTGCATTTATGCAACCGTATCCTTGTTTTAGCGACGACGAGGATTTCGACCTCCCGAAAGTCTATTTCGGCGTGCTCGGAAGTCCCGAGGCCCTTGCGACCGAGGTGTGCGAAGAAGACCTGAAGGGCCTGTCGGGGTTGCCTGATGATGGCATCCAGAAGTGCCAGCGGGGTATAATGAATTTGGTAAAACAATTGTTCGCGGGGCTTAAGGAGCAATTTCAGGCAAGAGAACCTGGATACGTGGTCCTCTTAGATAACCCCGAAAGCCCTCCCCGTGCATCTTGGTCGCCCGATGACGCCGAGGAAATCAATGCGAAAAAAGATTCGCCGACCGAAATTAATTATACACATTACATCCTTGCTAAATTCGACAAAAAAACAGAAGGCCTGCTTCCTGGAGATATTCCGTTGGTTCTGACAATCGAATGGGAGGTTGGCAAATTCGAAAAGCAAGGAAACGAACGAAAGCTCGTATATTACTCCCAAGCAGGAGATCAGGATGAAAAAGGGGTCTTCACCCCGTACCTTACCTATATTGGTCCAAAAAGGAAATCTGCGACCCAGTACGCGCCTGTCGTTTTTCGAAAGGCAGGGTTGACCGCGCCTTGGTCTATTGGGGATCCGGGTGATGCGCTTAACGATATCTTCGGCCGCATTTTGTTCTTTCTTCCTGAATTAGCGGATAAGTATGAGCTGCACGTTCAATGTCCAAAAGTGGATTCAGTGGAGGCGATATTGGGGCGCATTACCCCGATTGATATTTTACCGATTGATATTTCGATCAATATCTTGTCAGAATTGGCTGAAGAGCTGACCAATCTCGGAAGCGACCGCGCATGGACCCTCGACTATTTTGAAAAGGTAACTACGCCGGTGTCTCGCGATAGTTATATTCAACTATTCAAGAAAATCTGCGAAAAACTCCCCGACTTCCATTTCGACACAGCAGAAGACATATCAAAGTCTGTTAGGTTCCAAATCGACGAGTGCATTGGGATGTGTTCTGGGGACCCCTCTTCGCCGAAGGCCGACAAGCTACCTATAGTTGTACACGTCTTCGACGGAGCTATGTACCAAAGTTTAAGGATGGCGCGTCTGCATCATGATCTGCATCAAGAGCCAAAAGTGAACAAGCTCGTGCGACACAGGATGGAGCTTTCCGTCATAGACCGCTCTACAAACTGGTATGTCAAGAACGTCTGTGTAGACCGTGCGAGCTTAACTAACAGAAGCCACGATCTCGCACAATTTCTCGCACTTAATGTCCGCAAGAGTCTTGGTGAGCCGGCGTTGCTGATTAGCAGTTCGGACTGGACTTGCGGTTCGTCCCCCGTTGGGCCTTAGCGCGAATGATGTGTTGAAATGGGCACGGTGAGATCACCATATTTGCTGGCTACCATCGTGCTGTTTCATGTCTCGATGTCCGGGTCCTCGTTAAGTCAAACGTCATCGGACCACCCAGATTTCACCCGGTCGTGCGTTGGGAATGGCGAGGCCCCCCGGCTTCTTATCGGGCCCGTCCTCGATCTCGCTGCGGTGCAGTCTGAACCGGACCTTACAGAAAATCAGCAATCGTCAGACCGGCCAATCAAAACTGACGCTGATAGGATTGCTCGATCGGCGCTCGATGTATTTAGTCTCGATGATCATTTGTCTATATCAACCGTTGACGACCTGACCGAGGGCAGTAGTAGCAAGAACGTCGCGCTCGCGAAAATTAAGGACGCGATAATAAATGGGACCGATAACACCGGGCGTTCATTACAAAACCGAAAGAGCTTGTTTTCAGCTCTGAAAGTACTGAACTGCGAATATCTTGTCGGCTGGACCCGCTCACTAGGCAACGCTGCTATAGTTCGTACCCTCCTTTTCGATGTCAATACCGTCAGCGTCCTAGTTCCATTTCGCTCATTGACCTTCAGCAGTAGACGTGATCCGCGAAGCGTGGGTGTCGAACTAGGCACGCGACTCGATGCGTTTATTCGGAACCAGATTCGCGTACATCATGTACCACGCGTCACGTTTTCTGTAGGATGTGTCTCCTCAACGACCAACGACCAGTATTCAAAGCTGGAAGAAAACACTCGTAATGCATTGCGGGATGCGGTCGCCCAAATCATAACCGAATTATCGACTAACCTGAAGTACAATAATCTGGCTACACCAATTCTTTGTCTAGGAGCAGGCCCGGAGCGCCAAAACTGGGGCGATTTCTGGCTCGGTGGTACTATTCAGGCGGCCGGGAAGGAGGTCACGTTTCAACCAATTCTGAACCTACTGCTGGACGAACCTATCAAACTTTCGCTGGAGTCTCTTTCATATTCTGGTGCGGCAGAAAGCGATTCTAATTTGACACTAATGGATGAGGCGAAGAGCGAAGTTCTTGCCTTTTCAAATTTGCGCGATTTGGGAGATGTGACTGGCAAAGTGATCACCAGTTTTGCGCGGCAAAGTTTGACGATGCGAATAGCGAGTGTGGACTCCGCTCTTGACGGAAAGGACTTAAAATCGGGCCTTGTATTGGCTTACGTATTGATTGGATCGTCACCTCCAAACGCATCATCCGCCGAGCGAGATTTAGCAAGCGCCGCCGGTCGCTATGAGCTTGGCCGGGGCTTTGTCGAGATGAGGGAGTTCGCGCTTGCCATCGCAAATCTCGCGCGAGCACTTCAGAATGAAGGCGCTGGATTGCCGGATTATCTGCGCGCTGCAGCGTACGAGAAAATCGGTCAAGCGTACGCTGGAACCAATGATACAGATCAGGCCATCAAGAGTTATAAGAAAGCGCTTGGCTATTATACGGATCAACGGAGGGTTAACGATCAATCTCGCGTAAGAGGGTTGATGTCAGACGCTCGCCTGTCGAGCGGAGAGTACGACCGCGCTGCAGCAAACTTGGACAGTTCTCCGGACAAGAACCACGGTGCGGAGACTCAGTATAAGTTGGGGAGGATTCAAGAGCGGCAAGGAAACTTCGGAGCTGCGATCCAATCATACAGCGAGGCGTTGAGGCTAGATCCAACTTCAAGTGTCACAAAACATTACCTTGCTCATGTACTCGGTACGGCGGGAGAATCTGCTATCGCAAGGGGTGACTGGAAATCAGCAAGCGATAATCTGATGAAGTCCTTGAACCTTGAAGAACTCCACGCAATCAGTATTTATTTGGTTTGGCTGCAAGTCAATTAAATGACACCAAGACCGCTATCTCTGCCTATTCGAAAATACTCCAGGCGGAGACGGAGGTGCCGTTTGAGCTGGTCGAGAGTTCTTGGCTAAATTTAATCGAAGCGCAGATATTGGCGGGTCAACCGAATGACGCGGTTTCATCAGCAAACAAAGCGATCACAACGTCCTTCGCGCAGGTGCAGGATTCTCGACTGCTGGCGCTGTATTTAAGGTTCATCGCAGTGGCAGTTAATAGTCCAGATGTGGACGCGCTAAAATCCAATGAGGCGTATGAAAGACTGAAGTCCGAACTTCAGGATTTCAGAACGGACTCGACTGGCGGATTGAGCTTGAATTGGGACAACAAAGCCATTAGAACGTATTACACACGGACGATACGTAATTCTGTGGTGACTAATTTTGTTGATCTAGTAACGAACTCAATATTTGCGCAATAGAGTGACTTGAAGTCACCGCCTGCCACGAGGTGTTTGAAATGGTCATCGACCCACTCGCGAACCGATCGGCGGTGGCAATCCGACGGAACCGAAGACGCCTATGAGATGAGCGATCCTGTCGAGGAAATCGGTGTCATCGTCCATTTCGGGTCTTTTACAACCCGCGTTGTAAGTGAGTCTAAATGCTATTTGATTGTGGAACTATACTGGCTTTCCTCACACTTCCGCTTCTTGACGTGGCAAACGCAGACCAACCGGTTGAACCTTTTTAACAAAGCGGGGCGTGTTTCGACTGATGTGAAGACGCACACGCTTCCGGGGCCTGTTGCTTTTCTTTAGGGCGGAGGGCGATAAGGCGCGCGGTGTTTTGATGGAATACTTGCTGGATGCGATTTATGCCAACTGCTGCGGGGTAGCATAATATCTGGACTATGGGATCGTTTGACCGAAAAAGGAGAGCAACCACGGTGCGCGACGAAATACGGAGACGGACAAAAGCCTGCTCTAAAATGCGGGGAGGCTGGATGGTGACTGCGATGTTAATCGCCATTAGTTTTGCATCCTCAGGACTACCCGCCTTCGCCGGTGTCTCGACTAAATTTGCGCTGCTCATCGGAAACGATGAATATCCTCCGGCTGTTGGGAGCTTGGTCAATCCCCCCAATGATGTCGAGTTGCTACGTAAAGCGCTTCTGATGGACGGCTTTCTTGACGCGGATATTCAAATCATCAAGAATGCAACGATGATTGCAATGCGGAAAAGCTTCGATGCGTTCGTCGAAAAAGTCCAAAAGGGGGGTCCGAACGCCTTAAGCTTTGTCTATTATTCTGGTCATGGCGCAGCTAATGAACAACATGAAAATTATTTGATCCCAGTCGACGTCCCGGAGCTTCTAACGACGGATTTCTGGTATTACGCATTTCCGTTGCGAGACCTAATAGAGTTGCTTAGTACCAAGGCTCCGAACGCCAAGCACTTCGTCGTGTTTGATGCGTGTCGAAATTCACTCGTGTTAAAAGATCCGGGGCACAAGTCGATTGTCCAGCCAAAGGGATTCGTGCCCGTAGCCATTCCCGGGGGAATGCTAATAGCTTTCGCAACCGCCGACGGTAAGGTAGCGTCTGATGTAGGGGTAGGAGCGGGGCCTTACGCTCAGGCGCTTGCTGCCGAGATCGTTAAGCCTGGGGTGGAGGCGTTCACCGCGTTTCGCAGTGCTCAATTGCGCGTGCTCAAGAATACAGGGCAAGAACCTTGGATGAATTCCGGACCAATGGCCGAGGCCTATTTTGCCGGGGCAGATGCGGGCTCAAGTGCCGGAGTAAGTGCAGTAACAACGCCCGCACCGCAGTACAGCGGCGGCGTGTCGGTGTTGCCAGACGAATGCATAAGGAACCAAAAGCTTAGAGCTGTTGTCCTATCCGTGCCGGGGCGCGATCCCAAGCCGTTAGTAAATGGACTTGCCGCGGCGTGTTTCAAGACCCAAATTGGAGCCTATCCTCAAGGAATTCGAGTTGATCCCCACAATAGCGGTACTTCGTACATCATACCTTCGAGCAGGCTGGAGGCAACTTTCAGCAAAACGCTGGAGGATTCTGTCGTACGCATAGCCCAATCGACGCTGCCTCCCGATCTGGCCGCCATGCATCCAGTAGACGATACCTCTAGCCCAGGGATTTTCCGCGGAGGTCCTGGCCCTATATTTGGAGATATAACGATATATCTTTTTTAGAACTCTCTTCCGAGGTGTCGAATGCAGCCCGCGTGCCCACAGTCCGCGCGGGTACAAGATGATTCTCCTAGGGTCAGGAACTCATTGATCACAGCCAGAATATGACGGCTGCGGCGATGCAGATTGCCGAGAAGTAGGTATGGGGTA
>CAVOTD010000024.1:0-6345 GCA_963698995.1 uncultured Alphaproteobacteria bacterium
TGGCCAAAGGAGAGCTCAACGAAAGCGCACTGTTAAAGCCGAGGGTAACCCTGTCGATCCCCGAACTCGGGGTCGAGCACATCGTCGACGGCGAGATCGGGCTGTCGTAGCAGCGCCTCGCCCGGCGAGTTGCTAGGGCGCTGCGCGCCTCACAATGACAGTAAACACCGCTCTTCATTGCGAGCGACGCGAAGCAAATCTCGGCGGCTATTTGGCGGCTGTCACCATGATTTCGACGAGCAAATCCGGGCGCGCCAGATCGGCCTTCACGCAAGCCCGCGCCGGCGGGTTCTCGGGATCGACCCAGGCGTTCCACACCGAATTCATCTCGGCGAACAGGGCCATGTCCTTGATCCACAAATTGGCGGCGAGGAGGTTCGATTTGCTCGTCCCGGCTTGGGCCAGATAGCCGTCGATCTTGTCGAGGATCTGCTTGGTCTGACCCTTGATGTCCTGGCTGGTGTCACCGGCGGTGAGCCCGGCGAGATAAACCGTATCGCCGCGGACAACGCAGCGGCTCATCCGAGGTCCCGGCGGTTGGGTCAAATCGAAACGCTCGATTGCCATCGATTGATCTCCCTGATTTGAAAGCACGAATGAGAGTACGGCGGCGCAGCACCGAAGGTGGGGGTCAGCCGGCGTCTCCTGGCGGGGAGACGTAGTTGACGATCCGCTTGCCGAACGTGTGAATGCCAAAGGTCACGAGGGGCTGGTCGCCCACGACCCGGAAAGCATGCACCCGATTGGCCGGCACGGTAATCGTCACACCAGTTTCCATCGGGACGATGCCTTCAGCGTCATCGAGCCAGACCTCGCCACGTCCTTCGAGCACGGTTAGGATTTCGGCGTAGGGGTGCGAGTGTAGTGGCGTTGTGTAGCCGGGTTGCGAAGTTTGGATGCCGGTGCGGATCGGGATGCCGTCGCCGGTGTCGTCGCCAATGATCGGCTGATACGCGGCCCCGCCAGGCAAGGTCACAGTCGGCCGCTCGGCGTGGCGGATCACGGTCAGCGCATCGGGCATGAGGGCCTCCTCAGCACACGGAACAGAACAACACTATCACGGTTTCAATCGGCGAATAATGGTTACCGCAGCGGCCCGAGCGGCGGCATGGTGAGCACGCCGGGGCTGTCGAGGATCGTCTCCAGGCGCTGCAATAGCGGTTGCATCGATTTCAACGAGCGCTCGATCGCGCCCGTGCTGCTGATGCCGTCCCCCGGCTCACGATTTTTGCCGACGAGGCGGTTGTATAGGAGCTCGGGCAGGCTCTCTTCGCGCGGGAAGACGGTCAGCGTGACGGGCGCCTCCGGCGCAAGGTTGGCCGCCTCCTTGGCGAGACGGAGCGCCACGGAATAGCCGCCGAGCTCGTCGACGAGCCCGCGCACCTTGGCGTCCTCGCCCGACCAGACTCGGCCCTTGGCGACGGCCTCGACCTCCTCTTGGGTCATGTGGCGGCCGGTGGCGACGTGATCCTTGAAGCCTTTGTAGGTCTCGTCGAGAAACGCTTCGAGACGGCTGTGCGCGCGCGCCGAAAAATCTTCGGTCGTGCTGAACATTGCCGCGTTGGCGCCGATTTGCGCGCTGTCGGTCGAAACGCCGATCTTCTTCAACAGATCGGACACCACCAGCTTGCCGGCGAGGACGCCGATCGAGCCGGTCAGGGTCGCCGGTTCGGCGACGATCTTGTCGGCGGCCGCGGCGACATAATAGCCGCCCGAGCCGGCGACATCGCCCATCGACACGATGACCGGCTTGCCGCGCTCGCGGGCAAACACGACGTCGCGCCAGATCGTCTCCGAGGCGACCGCCGAGCCCCCGGGGCTGTCGACGCGGAACAGGATCGCGCGCACCGCCGCGTCTCGCACCGCGGCGCGAAACGCGCGGGTGATCTCGTTCGCCGCCATCATGTTCGACCCGGTCAACGACCGCGCCGCGCCGGCATCGCGGACAACGAGGCCCGAACCGTAGATCAGCGCGATTGTCGAGCCCTCGCGATGGGGATGTCCGGCGCGGTCGAGATAGGCGGCGAGATCCACCAGCTCGGCGCCGGATCCGGCGCGGGCGCGGGCATGAGCCACGATCTCGTCGCGATAGCCGAGCCGATCGACCAGCTTTCCCTGCATCGCCTCGTCGGCGAGCAGCGGTCCGCGATCGATCGCCTCGCGAACCTCGGCCTCCGACAATTTCCGCCCTTGCGCAATCCCCCGGACGATCTGGCCGGCCACCGAGGCGAGCACTGCTTCGACTTCTTCGCGGTGCGCCGGGGTCATCTTGGTCTCGGTCAGGACATTCATCGCGGTCTTGTATTGTTCGCGATGGTCGAATTCGGGGACGACCCCGAGGAGGTCGAGGGTGCCTTTGAAAAACGGCGACTCGGCGTGGAGCCCAGTCAGGCCGACATTCCCCATTGGCTGCAGCCAGATCTCGTCGAACGCGGTCGCCAGGTAATAGGGCCGGGTGCCCGGGCCAAACTCGCCGAAGCTGTCGGCGAAAGCCAATGCGAGCTTGCCCTTGGCGCGGAAGGCGGCGATCGTGTCACGGATTTCCTGGACCTTGGCGAGGCCGAGCTCGTCGTCGCCGACCCGGGCAAGCAGCACCTTGACGCGCGGATCGCCGCCGGCAGCCTCGATCGCATCGAGGACATCGCGCATGGTCGGCTTGTTGCCGGCCAGCAGCCGCAGCAACGGGTCTTCACCGGATCCTTCCGGCAGCTCCCGCGTCAGGTCTGCGGTCAGGACGATATTGCCGGGAAGCGGCGTCACCGAGGGTTTCAGGCCGCCGATGACGAGCAGAACGCCGGCGACGAGCAGCACCGCCGCAAAACCGATGACCGCGAAAAACCCCACTACCAGACGTCGCATGCGACCCATCAGATGCCCCGGGAGACCCCGCGGCGGCAGTTTACCCCGCAACGGGCGGTCATCGATCCCAGCGGTGATACTCGGGGTTTGGAATGATATCCAGACCGCTGGCCATGCGGTTCGACATGTTGAAGAAGGCGACGGTGTCGGCGAGATCAAAGATTTCCTCGTCGCCGAGACCGGCCCGGCGCAGCGCGGTGCGGTCCTCCTCGGCGATGGTCGCCGGCGCCGTCGTCAGCTTCCAGGCAAAATCGAGCATCGCGCGCTGGCGCGGTTCGAGCGGCGCGACGCGATAATTCATGACCAGCAATTCGCCGAGTTCGGGATCGCCGGAAAGCCGGCGTACCGCCTGGCCATGCGCGACGAGGCAGTAGTAGCAGCGATTAGCGCTCGACACGACGACCGCAACCATCTCGCGTTCGAGCTTCGAAAGGCCCGAGGGCGCCAGCATCAGCTCGTTGTACATCGCGACAAAATTGCGCAGCTTCTGCGGGCGCAGGCTGTAGGCGCGCAGCACGTTCGGCACGATGCCGAGCTTCTCGACGCAGAGCGCAAACAATTCCCGCAGATCCTCGTCCAGCGTCTTGGGGTCGGCGACCGGGAGCGCCGAGATGTGGTCGGGCTGCGGCATGTCACAATCTCCTAATCATTCGGCGAAGGCGGCGACCAGCTCGCGCACCGCGGTAATTTGATTGCCGGCGATGGAGTTGGGGACGAGCACCGGAGTATCCACCCCAGCGGCGCGCCACGCTTCGACGCCCTCTCGCACCTTTGCTGCCGGGCCGAACAAGGTATTGTCGGCGAGCCAGCGGTCGGTCAGGTATTTGGGTATGTCATCCGGGCGGTTGTCGGCGAGCGCCTTCTCGACCGCCGCCATCTCGTCGACATAACCGGCTTCCTTCCAATAGGCGCGATAGTTCGGCAATAATGCGTAATGCACGAGCCGGCGGCGCAGCAGCGCCATGGCTGCCCCGAAATCTTCCGTAATGCATACCGGCAGCATATCGCCGACCATAAAATTCGCGTCGCGGCGCTTGGCCGCCGGCACAACCGCGAGCGATTGCGGCATGTGCGAGAGGCTGGCATTGGCGAACACCATGCCATCGCCGAGCTCGGCGGCGAGAGCGACCATTTTCTTGCGCAAAGTGGCGAGGATGATCGGCGGCAACGTCCCGATCCCCTGATAGGATCGTAGCTTCTCGACAAAACCGCGGATATCCGAGAGCGGCTTCCCCGGGGTGACGCCCAGGCGCCGGTAAGTCGGGCCGTGCGCGATTCCGATCCCAAAGCGAAAACGCCCATCCGAGACCTCGTGCAGATAGGCCGCCTCATGCGCAAAATCCTCGACGGTCCGGGCGTAGATCGGCGCGATCGCCGTGCCGAAGGTAATGCGCTCGGTGCCGAGTGCCAGACCGGTGCACTGCGCCATGTTGCCGAACCGGCTCGGCACATAAATGCCGGTGAAGCCGTGCCGCTCGATCTCGCGCGCGATGTCGAGGGTTTCGCGTCGCCATCCCGGCACGGCGACGAGGCTAATCGCCGGCAGGGGCTGTTGCGCCGGCACCCTACTGCATGCGGCTGTAGCGCCGGCACTCGATCCGCAGCATGTCACGGAAATGCGGGCGCATTTTTTGCGTCCACGAGGTGTCCGCCGCCTTCTTCCATTCGGCCGAGCGCACGACCTCGGGCGAATTCAGGTGGTAAAGCGCGACATAGCGCTGGGTGCCGCCGGTGCCGCGATAGCGGCGGGCACCCAGGACGCCGGGCACCGAGGCCAAGGCCGGGATATGCTCGGTGTTGTACCATTCGTTGAATTCGTGCTCGTGTTCGGCGGTGATGTTCATTCCGATCATGAACAAGGCCGCAGCGCCCGGGGGCGCGGTGCGATCGCCGGGGAACAGTTGCTCGCCCTCATAGCGCAAGATGCCTTTGCGAAACTTTGCAGTGCGTTTGGTCCACGGCGAACCGTTCTCGCCGCCGACCGCGAGATAGGCCGGGCTGTGCAGTACGCCGACATTGTCGAGATCGTAGGTCGCGACCGAGATCTTCGGATTTTCCGTGCCGATCCAGCGATCGGCGTTCAGAAAGCCCGGCACCCGCAGGCGCTCGGGAACATGTTCGAGATCATACCAATCATGGAACTCGTCCTCGGGCGCCGCCGAGAAATCCATTGCCGCAATCAAAATGCCCTGTGCCATCGGTCCCTCCCTCGTGCGCGGTGCCGCGATCTTCATCCTTCACGGCTTAGCTTTCAACCGCCAGACTGCCGCCGGATCGCGACTTTGGTTATGATCGCGGCTTACCGAACGGAGGAAAGCGATGACGGCTCACACTCCCATGCTGAAAGGTGCGGAAAAGCTCGGGCCTCTGGCGTCGCGTTATGTCGAGGTCGAAAGCCTGCCGTGGAAGCCGACCCCGTGCCCCGGGATCGACATGAAAATTTTGCTCGAGGACCCCGAGACCGGGCTGCTGACCGCACTCTTCCGCTGGCAGCCGGGCGCCGAGCTGGCACTCCACGAGCATGTCGAGGTCGAGCAGACCTTCGTGCTCGAGGGCAGTCTGGTCGATGACGAGGGCGAAGTGCGGGCCGGCAATTACGTATGGCGCCCCAAAGGCAACCGGCACATTGCGCGCTCGCCGAAGGGCGCTTTGGTGCTGTCGATGTTCCTGAAACCGAACATCTTCCTCGCCGGGGACGCGGCCGGCCGGGACCTGAGGTAACGGAGAGCATCGATGACGCTCAAGATCCATGGCGTCGCGCGTTCGCGCGCCTTTCGTATTTTGTGGATGGCAAAGGAGCTCGGCCTCGACCACGAGCATGTCAAAGTCGATTTCGCCAGCGGCGAGACCCGCCAGCCGGGCTTTCTCGCGCTCAACCCGAACGGGCACGTTCCGGTCATCGACGATGACGGCTTCATCCTTTGGGAATCGATGGCGATCAACCTCTATCTCGCCAAGAAATACCCAACGGGAGGGCTCTATCCGACGCGTCTCGAGGACGAGGCGCGGGCCTGGCAATGGAGCTTTTGGGGAATGACCGAAGTCGAGCGGCCGGTGCTGACGGCAATGATGAACCGCGCCGTCTATCCCGAGGGGAAGCGCGACCGCGCGGCGGCGGATGCCGCGGAACAGGCGCTCGGTCAGCCGCTGAAAGTGCTCGACGGCGCACTCAGCCGCAGCGCTAACCTGCTCGGAGACCATTTCACCGTCGCCGATCTCGACGTCGCCAGCATTCTCGCTTGGGCACGGCCGGCGCAGATCGACATGTCCGCCGTGCCCAAAGTCGCCGAATGGCTGAAGAATTGCGCTGAGCGCCCGGCCGCCCGGGCCGCCCGGCAATTGCAGCGGGAATAAATTACGGAGGAAACGATGGCCGTCATGCGACTGACGCGACGGCGAATGCTGGCGGTCGGGCTCGGCGTAACGTTGCCGAGCCCCTTCATCTGAGGAAGAAAAGCCATGGCCGAGAGCATGCCGGATACCGTC